>NZ_QQAR01000001.1:0-430873 GCF_003350375.1 Flavobacterium sp. AG291
AAATATGGGCATAAAAACCCAGACCGCAGCATAGTTTACTTTTGCTTCCTTCTCATTCATAAATTTAAGATTTATCTAAAAACAAATCTAAAGGACCGTAGCGTAGCGAAGTGGAGAAATATTTTACAGAAGACTGGTATTATGGTTGTTTTTTACAACTAAAACTTGTAGCTTTTTTATAAAGTCAGGTTTAATAGGTAGAAATCGATCAATTTCAAACTTAAAGCTTTTAATTTTATCTCCATCATAATACCTAACCTTGTAGATATGTAAAATGAATTCTTTCTCAATAGAGATTACATCAGTAATCAATATCTTTTTTCCTTTTACGACCAAATCGTTTTTATCGATATAAACTACCTCGCGTTTTGTGAAATAAGCTATGCATGCAAAAATGAGCGGTATAATAAATATAAAAGGAGGGAAGTTTTTTGTAAATGATAAATAAATCATCACAAATACGATTGCTACACAAAAAGCGGTATATAGTTTACGATATACAGGCCCGAATTTACCAGATATTCTTTTCATTGTTTTTAATTTTTTAGATTGCTTCCTTCCTAGCAATGACTGTAGCATCCGACCTCGGGCATCCGACTTACTCCAGCCATCCCAAAACCTCAATCTTATCTGATGTCGACATCCCTCCCGGATTACATCCCGGTTTACCTTCAGGGATTTCTTTGCCGATGGCTTTATAGTAGTCCATCCATGCTGGGAAAAACTCATTAGTGCCGGGTTGTTTGTAGGTCATAGGAAAAAGCTGAAAGAACGGTTTTCCGCCATTTGCAAACATAAAAGCGTCGTATATCAGTTCTGAGCAATAATAGCTTCCGTTATCGTAAACATACTCATCGTCATAAGGCACGCCAAGCTGTTTAAGGGAAAAGTCAATTGCCTGTGGGATGAGTTTTGTATACTGTTTTTTCATTCGGCCAATGAGCATTGGCTTTTTAGTATTTTTAGAGAATTTCTCAAGGGTAGAAAGGCGCACGGCATTGCCGGCAGCTTCTATAATATAAATGGTATCATTGCGGTGGTATACCATTCCTATATGGCTAAAGTCTTTGCCTTTGTAGCCTTCGGTTACTGCTTCGATAGCGTCACATAACGGACCGCAGTCCATATCCTGAAAGAGCAGGTCACCATCTTTAAGCGTGGTTTTTTGCTGTGCAAAAAGCGATGTAAAGCTTAAAAGAAAAAGAAGGGTAAACTGTCTCATATTGGCGAAAGTTATTTATGCAGAAACTCCGTCTTCAAAATCCTGGGGAGATATGGCATTGGCAACGTCAAATTCACCAATTTTGGTACGTCGTAATATGGTAAGGTGTGCACCCGAATTCAGTGCTTTACCAAAATCATTTGCCAGTGAACGTATGTAAGTTCCCTTGCTGCATACCACCCTGAAATCTACTTCGGGCAGGGCAATTCGGGTAATCTCAAATTCGTATATGGTAGTCTTGCGGAAAGCGATTTCTACTTCTTCGCCGGCACGGGCGTGTTCATAAAGGCGTTTTCCGTCTTTTTTAATGGCTGAGAATACTGGTGGCTGCTGGTCAATTTCACCAAGGAACTGTTTTACAGTTTCGTGTATCAGTTCTTCGGTAATATGTTCGGTAGGGAAAGTAGCGTTTACTTCAGTCTCAAGGTCGAACGAAGGGGTCGTGCTGCCCAGCATAATAGTGCCGGTATATTCTTTAGGCATACCCTGCAGTTCCATAATACGCTTGGTAAACTTACCCGTACATATTATAAGGAGTCCTGTGGCAAGCGGATCTAGTGTTCCGGCATGGCCTACTTTTAATTTCTTCAGGCCTAAGTGTTTCTTTAGTGCCCATTTTACTTTATTTACAGCCTGAAATGAACTCCAGGTCAATGGCTTGTCAATCAGCACAACTTTTCCTTCCAGGAAATCTTCGGGTGTAGCCACAACAGTATTATTTATAGATTGTAAAATATGCCAGTAGCGCAGCTCCGGCAATTATCCTGTACCAACCCCAAGGCTGGAATCCGTATTTTTTGATGATGCCTATAAAACCTTTAATGGCAATTATGGCAACAATAAAGGCAATTATATTGCCTACAAGGAACATTTTAAGATTCTCGCTGTTTTGTGTAAGCAGCTCATAACCTTTAAGTCCTGTCTGGTGATAGGTTTTAACGAATACCGAATATACCGTTACTGCAGCCATGGTAGGCACAGCAAGGAAAAACGAGAATTCGGCAGCGGTTTCGCGGGTAAGTTTTTGCTGCATACCGCCAATGATAGAGGCTGCTGCACGGCTGGTACCCGGCATCATGGCAAGGCATTGCCAAAAACCTATGGTAACCGCTTTTTTTATTGTGATGTCTTCTTCTTTTACTATTTCAGGATTTTTGAAGAAGTTATCAATAAACAATAGTACAATTCCGCCCAGGATAAGCACAATAGCAATAGGAATTGGATCGCCTAATGCGGCGTCTATCATATCGTCAAAAATATAGCCCAGTGCCAGTGCAGGTACTACGGCACAGGCCAGCTTTACATAAAAACCAAGGCGGCTAAAGTCGAAGAATTTTTTCCAGTATAATGCCACTACGGCCAGTATGGCGCCAAACTGTATGGATACCTGAAACAGTTTTACAAAGTCGTCTTCCTGAATGCCATAATAAGAGCTGGCAAAAATCATGTGGGCGGTAGACGATATAGGTAAATATTCGGTTAAGCCTTCAATAATGGCAAGGATGATGCTCTGGATAAAATCCATTCTGTATTAGTTCTATTGTTTAAAATTCTTGATTGATGCGTCTTCAGGAAAAGTTTCTCCTGTAGTGGTTTTTTCTGCCTTCGCAGGATTTTTAAGGATGGCATAGATAGTAATACCAAAGCCGATAAGTACCACTGTTGGTGCAAGCCTGATCCTTCTGAAGTTAAAGATATCCTCGCTGAATACTTTAGGGTCGTTGCTTCCGCCACCACTCATAAGTATAAAGCCTATGGCAATAACAGCAATGCCTATAAGTAGTATTTTGTAGTTTACCTTTTCAAAAAGGAATTCTGATTTTATTTCGTTGTTCGATTTCATCATTTTTTTGTTTAAGGTTTAAGGTTTAAAGTTGCTCACTCATAGCCTTATAATACGTTGTCTTTCGTCTGTTATCTAATATCTATTCTCTCAATACTAGCATCTCACTACTAATAAAGATCATCCGTTCTAAGGTTCAGGAATCGCTGGGTAGCAAAGAACGTGCTTATCATACTGATAATGATACCGAAGCCCAGTACTCCTGAAAGCACAATGGCTGTAGGGATCCAGTCTTCCCAAATGTTAAGCACAGGGAAAAGTTCGTCAAACCAGTGTACAAGATACAATAGTACGGCGATGCTGAATAATGCGCCGATAATTCCAAGTTTTATACCTCTCCATATAAATGGCTTGCGGATGAACGATTTGGTAGCACCTACCATCTGCATGGTTTTAATGGTAAAACGGTGGTTGTAAATAGACAGCCTTAGCGCGCTGTTAATAAGCAGCATGGCAACCACTGCAAGAATTCCGCTGATAACCAGTATCCAAAAGCTTATGTTCTTGATGTTTTCGTTGGCCATGTCTACAAGGGTGTTGTCATAGCTTACATCGCCTACATAAGGGTTAGAGCGCAGTTCTACTTCAACGGCTTTTATTTTTTTAGGCTGTACATATTCGCCTTTAAGGTGCACATCGTATGAATCCAGTAACGGATTGCTGTCCAGCAGCGTTTCATAATCGCCTACAATGTCGGGATTGTTTTTTGCTGCATCTTCTTTGGATACATATTTGCTGTCTTTTATGTATTTTGAATTCGTTAGCTGTACTCCAAAAGCTTCTTTAATGCTGTCGGTAGCTTCTCTCTTAAAATAAATCGTCATAGGTATGTTTTCCTTCACGTGCGAAGAGATCTTTTCTGTGTTTATTACAAACAACCCAAGGGTTCCCAGTAGCGTAAGCACAATGAAAATACACAGTACAACAGAAAAATAAGAAGAGATTAGGCGTCTTTTCTGGAACTTTTCAAAAGATGTGGACATAGGTTAGATTTTAGCCGTAAAAATAAAGAAACTATTTTGTTTATAGACAGAACTTATGATGACTTTTTCATTTATACATAAAAGTAAGCACAACTTCTTAGTTTATAACGGGCAAAGTTTTGACTTTCGTACAATAAGCGTAAATTTGTGCTCTTCTGAGTGGCAAAGTTACAAAGTGGCAGAGATGCAAAGTTTTTAAAACAGACATAAGCCTAAGTTACTAAGGCCCTAAGCAACTAAGAACCTTTTTAAGAAAAATGAGATACAATCCGAACGAAATTGAAGCCAGATGGCAAAAATACTGGGCTGAGAACGGTACATTCCGTGCCGAGGACGTAAGTGATAAACCTAAATATTATGTGCTGGATATGTTTCCGTACCCATCTGGGGCGGGGCTTCACGTAGGTCACCCGCTGGGTTACATAGCATCTGATATTTATGCACGCTACAAACGCCACACGGGTTTTAACGTACTGCACCCGCAGGGATACGATAGCTTTGGCCTTCCGGCAGAGCAGTATGCTATCCAGACCGGGCAGCACCCTGCCATCACTACTGAAGCCAACATTTCGCGTTACCGCGGACAGCTGGACAGGATAGGCTTTTCGTTTGACTGGGATCGTGAGGTGCGAACATCTAACCCGGAATATTATAAATGGACACAATGGATATTTATCCAGTTGTTCAACTCATGGTACAACTTAGATACTGATAAGGCGGAAGATATCGCTACGCTTATCGCTGCTTTTGAAGCTGATGGCAATGCTAAAGTACATGCGGTTAGCGACGATAATATTGCTGTTTTCAGTGCTGATGAGTGGAAAGGTTATGATGCAAAAAAACAATCGGAGATATTGTTGCAATACAGGCTTACCTACCTTGCTGAGACCGAAGTAAACTGGTGTCCGGCATTAGGAACGGTATTGGCTAACGATGAGATTATAAACGGAGTTTCTGAAAGAGGAGGACATCCGGTTATCCGTAAAAAAATGACGCAGTGGAGCATGCGTATTTCTGCATATGCAGAAAGGCTGCTTCAGGGTCTTGAAGGTATCGACTGGACAGAATCGCTTAAAGAGAGCCAGCGTAACTGGATAGGGAAATCGGTAGGTGCATCGGTGACGTTTAAAGTGCTTACGCCGGGTGAGGCTGAAGATGCTCATAAAGCAACTAAAGGACTTGGTGTAAGAAAGTTTATTGAGGATATGCTTAGTGAAGTTGGCGACGATGATAATCGCCACACTATCGAGGTATTTACTACACGTCCTGATACTATTTTCGGAGTTACATTTATGACGCTTGCTCCTGAACATGAGCTGGTAGCTAAAATTACAACTCCTGAGCAAAAAGCAGCTGTTGATGCCTATGTTGAAGCTACTGCTAAACGTAGCGAGCGTGAGCGTATGGCTGATGTAAAAACCATTTCGGGAGTATTTACAGGAGCTTATGCAGAACATCCGTTTACTAAAGAGCCAATTCCGGTATGGATAGGTGACTATGTGCTTGCCGGTTATGGTACAGGAGCCGTTATGGCGGTACCTGCGGGCGATCAGCGTGATTATGATTTTGCAAAACATTTCGATATTGAGATAAAAGATATTTTTGACGGAGCTGATATTTCTGAAGAGGCTTACGGATCTAAAGACAACGTAAAGCTTAAGAATTCAGATTTCCTGAATGGTTTCGATTATAAAAAAGCGACGAAGAAAGTTATTGAGTCGCTTGAGGATTTAGGGCAGGGACGTGGCAAGACCAACTACCGCCTTCGCGATGCGGTTTTCAGCCGTCAGCGTTATTGGGGTGAGCCATTCCCGGTGTATTATTTAAATGGTATGCCGCAAATGATCGGTACCGAGCATTTGCCGGTGCGCCTTCCTGATGTAGAGAAATACCTTCCTACTGAAGACGGGCAGCCACCATTAGGTAATGCTAAAGAATGGGGATGGGATACAGCTGCTAACAAAGTAGTGGCTACCGACCTAATTGATAATGTAACCGTGTTCCCACTTGAACTTAACACCATGCCGGGTTGGGCAGGTAGCTCATGGTATTGGTTGCGTTATATGGATCCGCATAACGATGCGGCATTCATTGATCCTAAAGCAGAGGCCTACTGGCAGAATGTAGATTTATATATTGGTGGTAGCGAGCACGCTACAGGCCACTTGTTATATAGTCGTTTCTGGAATAAATTCCTTAAAGACAGGGGGTATATTAATCAGGAAGAGCCATTCAAAAAATTGATCAACCAGGGGATGATTCTTGGTATGAGTGCGTTTGCTATCCGTATCAACTTTGAGGGTGAATTGAACAAGATCGTTCCGCCGATATTCATTTCTTCAAAAAGATACTATGCTGAAAGGGAAGAAGCACACGCCGCTTACCGTGGTCAGGTAGATGAGATAATCTCTAAATATACCAATGACGAAGAACTTAAGGCTGCGAAAAAGATATTTACCAATGTTCACGTAGACGTGTCGTTTGTTAATGCATCAGACGAGATGGATATTGAGGCATTTAAAAACTGGAGGCCTGAGTATAATAATGCTATCTTCTTAACCGAGGAAAATGGTAAATATACTGTAAGCCGTGAAGTAGAGAAAATGTCGAAATCTAAATACAATGTAGTTACACCGGATGATATCTGCGACCAGTATGGTGCCGATACACTTCGTTTATACGAAATGTTCCTTGGGCCATTAGAGCAGGCTAAACCTTGGAATACTGCCGGTATTACGGGAGTATCAGGTTTCCTGAAAAAACTATGGAAATTGTATTTTGACGATAACGGACTTATAGTTAACACTAACCCGGGTAGCAAAGAGGCATACAAAACGCTTCATAAGACCATTAAGAAAGTACAGGAAGATATCGAGAACTTCTCATTTAATACTTCGGTAAGTTCATTTATGATTGCGGTTAATGAGCTTACGGCCATGAACTGCCACGAGCGTACGATTCTTGAGCCGCTTGCCATCCTTATATCGCCATATGCGCCGCATATTGCCGAGGAACTTTGGAACAGGTTAGGACATCAGGGTAGTATTGCCCATGTACCATTCCCTAAATTCAATCCTGAATACCTGATAGAAAGCAGTAAAGAATATCCGGTATCTTTTAATGGTAAGACCCGCTTTATGATCGAGCTGCCTATGGATATGAGTGCTGCAGATATTGAAAAAGCTATCCTTGCCGATGAGCGTACAGCACAGCAGCTAAACGGCGGTGCTCCTAAAAAGGTAATCGTAGTACCGGGCAGGATCATTAATATTGTGATGTAGATTTAAAGTGGCAAAGCGACAGAGTAACAAAGTCGCAAAGTCGAGTTGCTTATATGGATATAGAACCGCAGTTTAGGCTGCGGTTTTTTTGTCCTCACCCCTGGCCCCTCTCCACACGAGCGTAGCGAACAGGGGAAGCAAAGGAGAGTGGCTAGAGGTGAGGTATGGTTAAGGTTTATCATAATTCATAATTTATTGTTATTCCTTGTCCCAATTTTACAATTAAGGTGAATTTTTTCCTGCTAAATTTGCGGAATAAAATAGTTCCGCAAGAGCCAAAACCCCTATATTTACAGGTGATTATGCAAAATTTTGGCATACTCTTTGGTTTTTCGAAAACAAATCAATTAAAATCAATCATAATGAAAAAATTAGTATTTGCTGCTATTGCTCTTTTGGGCATGCAACTATCGGTAAGCGCACAAGACACACCAACTCCGCCAACTCCACCTGAGCCTCCAAGACCTTATGCCCAAAGGTATGACGACGATAATCCGGGTAAAGGAATCTATGTTTCTTTTGGTGTTGCAGGAAACGATGGTTTTAAAATGAATTATAGGCTAAAAGCTCAGGGATTGCCGGAGCTTAACTCGACAGCCTTTGAGTCGACTGTAGGTTTTTATCTGATGTTTAAAAAACTGTCTTTCGATTTTGAATTCGTGGGTAGCTATTCTGATAAAAAGGATGCTGTAAACAGGGTGCGTAACTTTAATACAGGAGTTAACTTCCGCGGGCACTATAATATCCTTACCAGTGATAAATTCTTTGTTACAGGTGGTGCCGATCTTGGTTATTCCTTCAATAATTTTAATATCAATACACGCGACAGGGTTATCGACCTTAACGACCTGAACCCTGCCAACAATCCGGGGCACGTAAACCTTTACAACGACCAGTTTATACTGGGTCCATCGGCAGCGTTTGGTTTTTTACAGAACACTGATTACAAAATGAGGCTGAATGTAGGTTACAACTGGGCGGTTCTTACAGGTAAATGGAGATCGCAGTATGGTAATGTAGAAAATACTTTTAGAGAAAACGGGCAGGGGCATTTTTATGCTAAGCTTACGCTAATGCTCGATTAATTAGCTCATACTATAAGAAACCGGTTAATGCCGGTTTTTTTATTGTTCAATATCTAAGGGAAGTTTTATCTTTATGGCGAATAATAAGTATCTGAAAAAATGAAGAAGATCTTTTTGCTTGTTACAGTTGTATTGCTTGCGTCGTGTTCCGCCGATGATAATAACGTTGTGACTAAAAAGCTGTTATCGTCGTTTACCATAACCGAAAGCGGCAGTATATCAACTACCGAATTTGCTTACGACGCTAACCGTAATATAACGGGAATTACTAAAGATGGCATGACTGAATATTCATTTGCTTATAATAAAGGGAACATGATTATTATTTATGATGGTGCGCTGGATAATCCTGATACTAAGCAGCTGTATAATATACTTAACCAAAACAATCAGCCAACGGATTATATAGACAGCGATGGGAAATCGTGGTTTATTACCTATAACTCAACGACCAAAAAGTACACTTTTGAGGGGTCGGGTATTGAAGTATTGCTTAAAAGCAGGGATATCGCATCTGTAAACGATGCCGATGATGTAGTTTTGGCAACGATGGAATATGACGAAGAAAAGCTAGGCTGTTTATATAATGTGCCTACAAATAATGTTTATTTGTTACCATTGTTTACGGAGCTTTACGGTTATATTTCTGCACAGGCCGTAAAAAAGATAACCTTAAACGGAACGGAATATGCCGTAACTAATACGTATGACGAAGAAGGCTATGTTATTAAAATGGTATTAATGACCGAGGGTGGTGCAACCCGCACTATAGACTATAACTACGTAGAATTGTAGTTGCAAAAAAAAGGAGACTCTTTATGTGAGTACTGCCAAAATTTCAGAGTTAAGCCAATCCTGTAAAGATTGGCTTTCTTTTTGATGTATAGTTAGAAACCAAAATTAAAACATAATGATTGGATATTATATAGTAATAGGATTGATTGCTATTGTAAGCTTTGCCGTTAGTGCAAGGCTCAAGAGCAAGTTTGAGCATTATTCTAAAGTAAATTTACGCAATGGCATGAGCGGGGCAGAGATTGCCGAAAAGATGCTTAGCGACAACGGAATTTATGATGTAAGGGTTATCTCTACTCCGGGTAGGCTAACCGACCACTATAATCCTGCCGATAAGACCGTGAACCTTAGCGAAGCGGTATACAATCAGCGTAATGCTGCTGCGGCTGCCGTTGCTGCCCACGAGGTAGGCCATGCGGTACAGCACGCTACAGCTTACCAAATGCTTAAGTTGCGTTCTCAGTTGGTTCCGGTAGTGAGTTTTTCGTCAGGAATGGCGCCATGGATTATTATAATAGGGCTTGGCATGGGAGCCGCTGCACACATAGGTATAGGGTATTATGTGGCTGTTGCCGGACTTATATTAATGGCTGTAACAACACTGTTTACGCTTGTTACGCTTCCGGTGGAGTATGACGCGAGTAACCGTGCCCTTGCATGGCTTAAGAACAAGAATATGCTGGCTCCGAACGAATATGAAGGTGCGGAAGATTCACTGAAATGGGCAGCAAGAACTTATCTTGTAGCCGCTATAGGAGCAATTGCTACGCTATTGTATTTTGCCCTGCAGGTATTCGGCGGATCAAGGGAGCGTTAAAGCGTTGCCCTTTCTATATATAGAGCGAAAAATCCGCTTCGGCAATGCCGGGCGGATTTTTTTTTATTTGTCTGATTCAACTAACTACGGACGTAACACTGCTTACTGGCTGCTAAACACCTTTACCCAGTCTACATACATTGATGAGGTCTTGATTTCAGATTCGTCGAAATCGTCACCGAACATAGTGCCGCCCACGGCAAGGTTAAGTATAATATTTTGGCTTTTGCCAAAGAAATCAGGAATGTACTGCTGCCCGGTTTCGGATGTATTACGGGTTTCTACCACCTCGCCATCAAGCAGGAAGGTAAGGCTGTTCTTTGCCCAGATCACCTCATAAACATGAAAACCGCTGCTCAGGTCTTTAGGGGTTGTTATTTCTTCAGAGGTAAGGTCGTCATTGGTTTGTGGAGTATCGGGCTGGCTACCGTAGTAATAGTTAGTAGTGTAACCATGCTTGTCACCCGTGGCTTCAAGTATGTCAATTTCGCCATGGGTAGGCCATGGGTTGCCATAACTCCAAAAGGCGGGCCACATTCCGTAAGAGGCGGGTAGCTTTATGCGCGCACTAATACGTATTTTTTGTGATGTAGAGGTATGGGCAACCTCATAAATCGACTCAATTCTTCCTGATGTATAGTCAAAGTCAGACAACTCGCTATCTCCCGGCGTTGCAGGACCTGTTACATCTTCTTTTTTCGAGCGGATTTCGAGTATTCCGTTGGCGAGTATAAGGTTTTGTGACTTGTATAGCTGAAGCTCTTCGTTATAGGCGCCACCCTCCCAAACGTTCCATCCGTTTAATCCCGAATCGAAATTGTCTTCATAGATTTTTGAATAACCATCAGCTTCCAGAGCGGCTTCGTCAAGGTCAAAATCATTTTGCGTATTGTTTTTTACCGCATCTTCACTGCTGCTGCAACCCGTTAAGGCCAGAAGTAATACAGCTATTTTCAGGACATTTTTCATGAAGGAAATTTATAGGTATCGTGCTTTATCCAAATGTAAGCATTAATGTTTTACATACGGATAGCGGCACCATAGGTATTTTTCATTTCGGCCATTACAAACATACTGTGGGTACTGCCTATGCTTGTAACCGACCCAAGCTTGTTGAAAACAAAATCCTGATAATGCTTCATGTCTCTTACGGTTACCTTAAGCAGGAAATCATAATCGCCCGAGATGTTATAGCACTCAATAATCTCGTCTATCGCCAGTATGTCTTTTACAAATTCGTTGCCTATGTTGCGGTCGTGCTGTTTGAGCCTTATGTTGCAAAATACGGTAAAGCCCTGATTAAGCTTTTCGGCATCCAGTATGGCTATATATTTTTTTATGTAGCCATTTTTCTCAAGTCTTTTTACCCTTTCAAATACAGGCGATGGCGAGAGGTTCACCATTTTGGCAAGCTCTTTTGTGGTGTGATTTGAGTTTTCGTGCAGTATATTCAGTAGTTGTAAATCGATGGTGTCAATCCCTTCGGCAGAATAATTTTCTTTCATTAGGTTGTAATGATTGTTTTGATAGGTTTTTGTTTTGTTTTAAAGTCAAAACTAAGATAAATATTCTTATTTTTTTACGTTTGTCAGAACTAAAAACTTCAAAATTAAATTTGTCACAGAAAAATATCAAACTAAAAAATCAATTCTATGCTGACAAATACTTTGGGTTATCCGAGAATAGGAAACCAACGCGAACTTAAAAAAGCCTGTGAAAATTACTGGGCAGGGAAAATAACATTAAATGAACTTCAGGATGTTGCTAAAAGCATAAAGCTTACCAACTGGCAACTGCAAAAAGATGCAGGCATCGATCTTATTCCGTCAAATGATTTTTCGTTGTATGACCAGGTGCTCGACCTTACGCTGACTTTAGGCGCGATACCAACACGCTATGCCGGATTGACCAATGGAAATCTTACCGATCTTTATTTTGCAATGGCAAGAGGAAACCAAAAAGATGGTAACGATGTTACCGCTATGGAAATGACAAAATGGTTTGATACCAATTACCACTATATTGTACCTGAATTTTATAAAGAACAGCAGTTTTCGCTGATGTCTGATAAACCGGTTGATGAGTTTCGTGCGGCTAAAGAGCAGGGTGTTATTACCAAGCCGGTACTTATAGCTCCGGTTTCTTACCTGTTACTGGGTAAAGAAAAAGAGGAGGGATTTAACCGTATATCCCTTTTTGAGAGATTACTTCCTATATATATAGAACTTATAGGAAGACTTGTGGATGCAGGTGCCGAATGGATTCAGATGGATGAGCCTTTTCTGGCTCTGGGAACTGATGTAGAAGCTAAAGCATGTATTCTTAAAACGTATGAAGCTATTCGCGAGGCTTATCCGTCATTAAAAATTTTGTTGGCTACCTATTTCGAAGGGCTTGGCAAAAATGCTGCTTTTGCAGCAACGCTGCCGGTTTGTGCCCTGCATATCGATTTGGTACGCAATCCGGAACAGCTGGATAGCGTGCTGCCGGTTCTGCCTGAAAACATAAGCCTTTCACTTGGTGTTGTCGATGGACGTAACATTTGGAAAAATGATTATCAGGAATCGTTAAAACTTATCACAAAGGCAAAAGATAAGCTTGGCGCCAACCGTGTTATTGTTTCGCCATCGTGCTCGTTACTGCATTCTCCCTGCGACCTTACAGCTGAAACCAATGAAGAGGCACTAACTCCAGAAATTAAGCAATGGCTTGCTTTTGCCCGACAAAAACTGGATGAGGTTGTAGTTTTAAAGCAGCTTGCCAATAGCGAAAACATTACGTTTGCAGCTAATGCCCTTAAGGTTAATATAGCAACAATTGAAGCGAGAAAAACATCAACATTGATACACGATGCTGCCGTAAAGCATAGGGTTGCTGCCATTACCGATGCAGATGCTAATAGAAACAGTAGTTTTAATACCCGTAAGCAGTTTCAGGAAAAAAAGTTGAATCTTCCATTGTTCCCAACGACCACTATTGGTTCGTTTCCGCAAACTAAAGAGGTTCGTTCGTGGAGGGCACAGTTTAAGAATGGCGACATTACCCAAAAACAATACGATGCCTTATTGAAAAAGGAAACCGAAGAGACCATTCGCTTTCAGGAAGAAGCAGGTCTGGATGTTTTGGTACATGGAGAATTTGAACGAAACGATATGGTGGAGTACTTTGGTGAAAAGCTAAGTGGTTTTGCCTTTACTAAAAACGGATGGGTACAAAGCTATGGCAGCCGCTGCGTAAAACCACCGGTTATTTATGGCGATGTAAGCCGTCCTGAACCTATGACGGTATACTGGACAGAATATGCGCAGTCGCTTACGGATAAACCTGTAAAAGGAATGCTTACAGGGCCTGTAACCATATTGCAATGGTCGTTTGTTCGTAACGATCAGCCAAGGGATATTACCTGTACCCAAATAGCAATTGCCATTCGTGATGAGGTAACCGACCTTGAAAAAGCAGGAGTAAAGGTGATACAGATTGATGAGCCGGCTATCCGTGAAGGGCTTCCGCTTAAGAAAGAGGACTGGGCACAATATCTTGACTGGGCGATCAGGGCATTCAGGATATCGGCATCGGGTGTGGCAGATGCAACACAGATACATACCCACATGTGTTATTCGGAGTTTAATGATATTATAGAAGATATAGCTGCAATGGATGCCGATGTTATAACCATCGAATGTTCGCGTTCGCAAATGGAACTGCTTGATGCCTTTGCCGATTTTAATTACCCGAATGATATTGGTCCCGGAGTATATGACATCCATTCGCCAAGGGTGCCATCTGAGGAAGAAATGATCGTACTGCTTGAAAAAGCACAGGCGGTATTGCCGGCAAACCAGCTATGGGTAAACCCGGACTGCGGACTGAAAACCCGCCATTGGGATGAAACCAAAAAAGCACTGATAGCTATGGTAGGTGCAGCCAAAGCCCTGCGAGAAACAGTAGCGGTTTAGAAAGTGATATAATAGAAAAACCTCCGCTACAAAGGAGGTTTTCTTATTTGTTAAAAAGATTTTAAGCAGGAGTTAGCAACCTGAAACTATAATTGTATCTGTCTTTCGATCTGTTGTTCGAGTGAGATAAACGTCTCTGTGCGCGATACACCGTCAATAGGTTGTATTTTGGTGTTCAGCAGTTGCATAAGATGTTCGTTATCGCGGCATATCATTTTTATGAGTATCGACCAGTTTCCGGTAGTGTAATGACATTCCAGTACCTCAGGGATCTTACGGAGTTCTTTTACCGCTTCAGAGTTGTTGGCTGCTTTTTCAAGATATATACCCACAAAAGCCATAGTGCTGTAGCCCAATACCTTTGTGTTTACGATAAATTTTGAGCCCGATATTACACCGGAATGCTCCAGTTTGCGAAGTCTTTGATGAATGGCGGCTCCCGAGATACCTATTTTTCCGGCAATTTGCAATATGGGTTTGCGGGCATCTTCCATAAGGTACCGTAGGATTTCCTTATCAATGCCGTCTATTTCTATCTGTAGTGAGTTGATCTTCATGGTTTCAGATTGAAATCAAATATAATGATTTTGATTGATGATTGTAATTTAAAAAATAGAACCTCCCTACAAAAAGGAAGGTTCTGCAGTGTTTGAGTTAGTTATTAAGGTCTTTAGCGTACTACATTCATTGGGTTGTAACCCATGTAGCTGCTCTGTTTTTCATGAAAAACAACCCCAAATTCTTCAAGCTCCTTAAGTATCGGCAGGTAAACCTCTTTGTTAATCGGTAGCTGTACCCCGGGAGTGGTAATGTTTTTGTTTAGTATGTGCAGTGCGGCAATAGCAACCGGTAATCCTACCGTTTTTGCCATAGCGGTATAGGTTTGGTCTTCGCCAATGCATACCATTGTAGCATCTATTTGTTTGCGTTCGCCGTTTAGTTCGTAGCCTATTTTATGGTACATTACGATCATGTCTTTATCCTCAGGGCTAAGTGTCCAGCTGTCAGACAGTATTTTTTCAAGTATCTGTGCAGGTGTGGCATTGCGAAGGCCGACTATCTTTTTTGAATTAAAAAGATCGAGTTCTACCAGTTTTTCCCATTGAATGTCGTCCTGTTCCAGGTTAAGAACATGGCGCAGCTTCAGTTCTACCGAATCAGTAGGGTGGTAAGGCAGGAATGAGTTAATGAAATCCCTGTAGCTCATGGTTTCTGAGTTTTCCATAACATAAGAATCGTCAGTCATACCCAGTTGCACGAACATGTTCCATGATTTTGAGAAGCCTACACGACGAAGGGTTCCGCGGTATAGTGTAAGTGCATCATCAAGGCCATATACGCTGCGGTATTTAAGAGAGTCTCGGTTTGCATACCCCTCAAAACGGCCATAACCTTCCACTTCCATAAATTCAGTCCTTCTGAAAAGTTTGTTGTAAGGAATGTATTTGTAAGTACCTTCCTGTATAAATTTGGCTGTACCTCCCTGTCCTGCAAGTACTACATTGCGTGGGTTCCAGGTAAACTTATAATTCCACAGGTTGTTGTCGCTCTCAGGGGCAACAAGGCCCCCGCAAAACGACTCGAATAGGAGAATCCTGCCGCCCTGATCGCGTATTTCGTCTAATATTTTCATGGCGCTCATGTGGTCTATACCCGGGTCGAGGCCAATTTCGTTCATAAAAATAAGATTGTTTTCTTTTACCAGCTCATCAAGTTCCTGCATGGCAGGGCTAATGTATGAAGCGGTAACCATATGTTTTTTGTAGGTAATGCAGTCTTTGGCAACCTCAAAGTGAAGATGTGCCGGAAGCATGGATATTACAATGTCTGATTTGCTTATTTCGCTTTTGCGTTGCTGTTCGTTAAAAATGTCAAATGCAATGGCGGTAGCTCGCGGATGCCCTTTGATTTTCTTTTGGGCAAGTTCCAGCGATAAGTCGCCTATTGTTAGATGCAGGTCTTCTGTTTGCGATTTGTCAAGCAGGTAATCTATAAGTGACGAAGCCGAGCGTCCGGCTCCGATGATAAAAATATTTCTCATAGCGGTAGGGTAATATCACACGAAAGTAGTAATATGTTATATTTATCAAAAATTTTAAGCGAAAAAAATTACAGAAAGTTCATAATTTTACCGCATAACACTAATATGATGAATAGAAAAATTATTTTGGTTGCTGCGATATTAGGCGCGATAGCCATTGTTTTAGGGGCTTTTGGAGCTCACGGATTAAAAAAACTTATCGAACCGGAATCAATTGCCGTTTTTGAAACAGGAGTTAAATACCAAATGTACCATGCGCTGTTTTTGTTATTTTTAGGAAATACGGCACTGGTATCTGACAAGGTTAAGAATACTATCCTTTGGTTGGTGATAATAGGAGTTGCTTTTTTTTCAGGATCTATCTATTTTTTGGCGTGCAATAATTTGTTTTCTTTTGATTTTAAGAAAATTGGTATTATTACTCCAATTGGAGGATTACTATTAATAGGCGCGTGGATAACCTTATTTTTACATTTAATTAAACAAAAGCGATAATTTTTTCGGAAATTTATAGGTTGTAAAAAAAATATTTTTACTTTTGTCCTTTGTAACAATGCAACTTATATCTAAAAGTATGGAGAATTACGGCCTTTCTACGAAAACGATTTCGTTAGAGAACTTGGGAATAAAGAATGCTAATGTGAGATATCAGCTGACTCCCGATGAGTTACATGATATCACGATTGAAAAAGGCCAGGGAGTTGAAAGCGATACAGGAGCACTTGCTATCAATACAGGTGAGTTTACAGGAAGATCGCCTCAGGATCGTTTCATCGTTCATGACAGCATTACAGAAGATAAAGTTTGGTGGGGTAACGTAAACA
Source organism: Flavobacterium sp. AG291 (assembly GCF_003350375.1). Classification (GTDB taxonomy): domain Bacteria; phylum Bacteroidota; class Bacteroidia; order Flavobacteriales; family Flavobacteriaceae; genus Flavobacterium; species Flavobacterium suzhouense. The sequence goes on from NZ_QQAR01000001.1 coordinate 16,848, forward strand.
TTCCGTTTGACAGTGCAAAATTTGATGCACTTTACGATAAGGTTACGGATTACCTTTCTAATAAAGAAGTTTTTGTGCGCGACAGTTATGTGTGTGCCGATGAAGATTACAGATTGAATGTAAGGGTGGTAACGGAAAATTCATGGTCTAACCTTTTCTGTTATAATATGTTTCTTCGTCCTGAAGAATCAGAGCTTGAAGATTTTAAAGCAGACTGGCACGTTGTATGTGCGCCGGGCTTTATGGCAGATCCTGCTGTAGACGGTACACGTCAGTCTAATTTTGCTATACTTAATTTTACAAGGAAAATCGCTTTAGTAGGCGGTACAGGATATACTGGCGAGATGAAAAAGGGCATCTTCTCTGCTTTGAACTTTATCCTTCCTGTAGATAAGAATACCCTGCCTATGCACTGTAGTGCTAATGTAGGTGAAAATGGAGACACAGCTATTTTCTTTGGCCTTTCAGGTACAGGGAAAACAACACTTTCTGCCGATCCTGCACGAAAGCTTATTGGAGACGATGAGCATGGCTGGACAAGCAATAACTCTGTGTTTAACTTTGAAGGTGGCTGTTATGCTAAGGTAATTAACCTTACCGAAGAAAACGAGCCCGATATCTTCAGGGCTATTAAAAGAGGTGCGCTTCTTGAGAATGTAATTTTTAAACCGGGCACTAACGAGGTAGATTTTGAGGATATTTCTATAACTCCTAATACACGTGTTAGCTATCCAATTACACATATTGATAACATACAGCCGGGCTCAGTAGGGCATAACCCTAAGAATATTTTCTTCCTGAGTGCTGACTCGTTTGGTATCCTGCCTCCAATCTCTAAACTGACTCCGGGACAGGCTGCCTACTACTTTATCTCTGGTTATACGGCTAAAGTTGCCGGTACAGAGGCGGGTATAAACGAGCCGCAACCAAACTTCTCAGCTTGTTTCGGTGCGCCATTCATGCCGCTTCACCCTGCTAAATATGCAGAAATGCTTAGCAGCAAAATGAAAGAAGCAGGAGTAAATGTATGGCTTATTAATACAGGATGGACTGGTGGTCCTTATGGTACAGGCCAGCGTATGAAACTGAAGCTTACAAGAGCGATGATTACCGCAGCGCTAAACGGTGAGCTTAATAATGTAGAATACAAAAACCATGAGGTGTTTGGTCTTGCCATTCCTCAAACATGTCCTAATGTTCCTGATGAGGTTCTTAACCCGAGGGATACATGGGAAAACAAAGAAGCTTATGATGCAAAAGCCCTTGAACTGGCTGCAGCATTTAAAAATAATTTTGCCAAATTCGAAGAGTTTGCAAATGAAGAAATTATGTCCGGCGGACCGTTGGCATAATGTGAATTTTAGAATAGATGTTTTTTGGAAAGAAGGCTGCCTCAGAGATGGGGCAGTTTTTTTTATTTCTCACCGAGAGTAAGAATGAGTCTTTCCTTTCTTTGGGTGTGGCTGAAAGCCAAGGTGGTTTGATTTGAAAAGATATGGAGTTTGTGTTTTTATCCTTAACGGCTAAAAAAGTGGAGGATGATACTGATTTGAAAAAATCCGATATAAAAAAAAGCCGCTCATTGAGCGGCTTTCCTGTATTGTAAAGTAAAGTTCTATTTTTCCTTAGTTTCTTTATTAGCTTTAATAATGTATTTTTCAAGAGCCATTGTCATAGACGGGGTGTCCGGTGTCGGAGCCATGATGTCTACTCTAAGGCCATGGTCAAGAGCTTCTTTTTGTGTAGAGCTTCCAAATACGGCAATACGTGTATTGTTTTGCTGGAAGTCAGGGAAGTTCTTGAAAAGCGATTTGATTCCTGTTGGTGTAAAGAATGCAAGTACGTCATAATATACATCTTTAAGGTCGCTAAGGTCGCTCATTACGGTTTTGTAAAAAGTTCCCGGAGTCCAGTCTACCTTAAGGTTGTTAAGAGTAGGAGGTATATCGTGGTTTAGCTGATCTGACGACGGCAGCAGGAATTTTTCGTCTTTATATTTTTTGATAAGCGGAGCCATATCAGCAAAATCTTTCTGGCCTACATATATTTTACGTTTGCGGTACACTACATATTTTTGCAGGTAAAATGCAATAGCTTCACTCTGGCAGAAATACTTAAGTGTTTCCGGTACTTTGTATCGCATTTCTTCTGCTACCCGAAAAAAATGATCTACCGCAAATTTGCTGGTAAGAATGATAGCAGTGTAGTTGTTAAGGTCAATTTTTTGTGCCCTTACGTCTTTAGCGGTTACACCCTCTACGTGAATAAATGACCTAAAATCAACTTTTACTTTTAATTTTTGCTGAATTTCAAAGTATGGTGAATTTTCTACTTTAGGTTCCGGCTGGGAAACCAAAATTGTTTTCACTTTCATATTTAATTGTAATACTTAACTGTTTGTAAACCAATAATACATGAAATAATAGGGCGCTATTTCAAGTGTGCAAAGATACAAAATAAAATAGAATAACTTGCCGAGGATTAAATTTTGATAAATCCTTAATGAAACAAGGTAAGACGCGATACTGGCGGCGATTATTAGGCCAATAATTACATAAATGACAATTGCGTGCTGTGAGTTGTTGTAAAATAAGAAAATATTTACAGGTAAAAGCAATAATCCGATGTAGGTTCTGTAATTTACTTTGTGCAAATTGAAAAGCTCATTAAACTCCTCTATATTAAAGGCTGTGGCTATAATTTTTTCGATAAGGTATTTGGCAAGTATGAAAACACCTATAAGTGTAAACAGCTGTATAAAAAACACCCAGCTTGTTTTTTTGGAAGGGTCATCATCGTTATAACTCAGTAAAAACTGAATAAGAAAAGTAAACGATACCACCTGGATAAAAAAGAATGAGATGGTAAACCAACTCAGCATATTTCCACTGTCTTTATATATTTTAGTATACTTATCTGAAACCGCCAGTTTTATGAATTCGGCAAAACGGTTCTCAAATACGCTTCTGTTTATGGCGATAAGTGCAAAGCAGGTAACAAATACCAATGTCGCCCAATCTTTGGTGCCAATTAATCTTTCGTGGTATACCAGGTCCATCATGCTGCAAAATTAGCATTTTTTGCATTCTCTTATTTTAATTATAATTTAAATATGGTGTCAGACCGTTAGAAATACATTATTTTTGCACTAAAATTCAAAGGTACCTCATGAGCAAAGGCATAGTTATAGTTCCTACTTATAACGAAATTGACAATATTGAAGCTATTATCAGGGCGATTTTTCTGCTTGATACTGCCTTTGATGTACTTATAGTAGATGATAACTCGCCTGATGGTACTGCTAAAAAGGTGGCTGAGCTTCAAAATGAATATGCAGGAAGGCTTTTTCTTGAAGTGAGGGCTGGTAAATCCGGACTAGGTACTGCTTACGTACATGGCTTTAAGTGGGCTATTTCACAAAAGTATGACTACATCTTTGAGATGGATGCTGATTTTTCGCATAACCCTAATGACCTTGAAAAGTTATATGAGGCTTGTGTGAAAGGAGCCGATGTAGCCATAGGTTCCCGTTATGTAACGGGTGTAAATGTGGTAAACTGGCCGCTAAACAGGGTGTTGATGTCGTATTATGCGTCAGCTTATGTGCGTGCCATTACCGGGATGACAATACGCGATGCAACCGCGGGCTTTATATGCTATAAACGCAAGGTGCTTGAGAGCGTAAATCTGGACAGGATTAAATTTGTGGGCTATGCCTTTCAGATTGAAATGAAATACCGTGCTTATGCTAACGGTTTTAATATAGTAGAAGTGCCTATTATCTTTACTGACAGGACAAAAGGTGAATCTAAAATGAGCAATGCTATCATAAAAGAAGCTATCTTTGGGGTAGTAGCGCTGCGAATAAAAAAAATGCTTAACAGACTATAGAAGAGAATTGATGAACAGGATTTTAATTAAGAATGCGAAGATTGTAAACGAAGGATCTATTTTTGAGGGTGATCTTTTAATTGAGGATAAATTCATTAAAGAGATTGCCGAGAAAATAAGCCCGAAATCTTCAGATGTGCAGATTATTGATGCTGAAGGGAACTTTCTTATACCGGGTGCGATAGACGACCAGGTGCATTTCCGTGAGCCGGGCCTTACCCACAAAGGGACTATTGAGACTGAATCGCGTGCTGCCGTTGCCGGTGGTATCACATCTTTTATAGAACAGCCTAACACCGTGCCTAATGCGGTTACTCAGGAACTGTTAGAGCAAAAATACCAAAGGGCATCTGAGGTTTCGTACGCTAACTACTCGTTTATGATGGGTGGTACAAATGATAACCTTGAAGAAGTTCTTAAAACAAATCCAAAGAATGTTGCCGGAATTAAGCTTTTCCTTGGGTCATCTACAGGAAATATGCTGGTTGACGATGAGCAGGTGCTTGAAAAGATATTTTCGAGTACTAAGATGCTTATTGCAACGCATTGTGAGGATGAGGCTACCATTCGCGAAAATCTTGAAAAATACAAAGCTGAGTATGGCGACGATATTCCTGTGAAATTCCACCCGCTTATCCGTAGTGCTGAAGCTTGTTACATATCATCGTCACGAGCTATTGAGCTGGCAAAAAAAACAGGCGCAAGGCTGCACGTATTCCATGTGTCTACAGGAATAGAAACAGAGTTGTTTACTAATAAGATTCCTCTGGAGGATAAAATGATCACTGCCGAGGTGTGTGTACATCACCTATGGTTTAGTGATGCTGATTATGAGAAAAAAGGGGCGCTTATAAAATGGAACCCTGCTGTTAAAACAGCTGAAGACCGTGATGCTTTATGGACTGCTCTTCTGGATGACAGAATTGACGTTATCGCTACAGATCACGCTCCTCATACACTAGACGAAAAGAAAAACCCATATACAAGTTCACCTTCGGGAGGGCCGCTGGTGCAGCATGCTGTAGTAGCAATGTTTGAGGCTTATCACCAAAATAAAATATCGGTAGAGAAGATTGTTGAGAAGATGGCGCATAACCCTGCCAAGATATTTAAAATCGAGAAAAGAGGTTTTATCAGGGAAGGTTACTATGCCGATCTTGTTATCGTAAACCCCGGCTTACCATGGAATGTGAAAAAAGAGAATATCCTTTACAAATGTGGCTGGTCTCCGTTTGAGGGGGTAAACTTCAAATCGAGAATTACTCATACTTTCGTAAACGGTTCGCTTGTATACAACAACTTTAAGGTAAAAGATATTCGCTGTGGCGAAAGACTTTTGTTTGACAGATAAAAAAACGGTCTTTTAGTATATATGAAAAGAATTACATTGTTATTGGCGGCTGTTATGGTGGTTTCCTGTGGAAAGGGGACTGTAGAAAAACCAAAACACCTGCTGTCTGAAGACGAAATGGCCAATATTATATATGATATCAATATGGTCCAGGCTTTGCGTTCAATGCAGTCTCAGGCAATGCCGGATAATGATGTGGTTGCAAAGCAATATATATACAAAAAATATAAGATAGATAGCCTTGACCTGGCGCAAAACAACGCGTGGTATGCTGCTGATATGGAGAATTATGAAAAGATCCATAAAAAAGCATCCGAGAGGGTTCAGAAAGAAATGGACGCACTTAAGCCATCAAAAGACACTGTTTTACCTTCAAAACAATTTAAGCAGGGTTCGGCTAAAGTTAACCTTAAAGCGAAGCGCGATAGTCTTCGGCAAGCTGCTTTAGAAAAACAGAAGGCGGTACAAAAGTAAAATCCAGTGTTTCCTTAATCTTACTGTTGTCATACGTTTCACGATTGTGTGATGAACGTGCCATGCTTTGCGTAAGTCTTCTTTTTTGCCTTAAAAGTTTTGACAGGAACCAGTCCAGTCTCCATCCAATAGAAGTAATTATAGGTGTTGCCTGTATAGATGGGTGTTTTGCTTTCAGGTTGTCAGCAATACTATTCATAATATCTTTATACGACATATTTTCAGCAATAAGTGTATATCTTTCACCGTTGATGCTGGTAGCCATAAGTTGTGTCATAGCCTTTACTACATCTTCTACAGCGATAATACCGCAGCTGCCTTCGGCATAAAAAGACTGTCCGTTACTTATGGTTTTAAAAATAACGCCACTGCCGGATTCCCAAAAGCCTTTTCCGAAAATAATCCCCGGATTTACTATAACCACATTCAGGCCTTCCTGCCAGGCGCGCCAAACTTCCATTTCGGCGCCATATTTACTAATGGCATAGTCGCTGTGACGAACTTCAGGATTCCAGTCGGTTTCTTCGGTAATAATTTCATTCTCTTTAGGGTCGCCCAATGCAGCAATAGAACTTACATGGCAAAACTTTTTTACGCCAAAATCGAATGCACAGTTTACCATGTTAGCAGTGCCTTCTATATTTACCTTACGTAAAAGTTCTTCGTCGCTTGGTTCAAACGAAACACAGGCAGCGCAATGGTATACGGTTTCTATGCCCTGAAAAGCATCTCCAAGAGAAGGGATATCAGTAATGTCGCCAATTAGCCACTCGATTGTATTAAAATGCGGGTTGGAATTTGCGGCAAAAAGGGTACGGGTTTTTGCCAGTGATTTTTCACTGCGATAGAGTGCGCGCACCTGTTGCCCGCTTTTTGTAAGCTCGAGCAGCAAATGGGCTCCTACTAATCCTGTTCCTCCGGTTACTAATATCATTACGGCAAAAATACACTAAGTGTAAGATTAAATGATATAATTGATGTCAATTAATGTAAAAAAATCATATTGTATTGTATTTTTGCATCTCATTAAAATAAACGTATGAAAAATTTTGTAGAAGAACTAAGATGGAGGGGCATGGTGCACGACATGATGCCGGGAACTGAAGAGCAACTGAACAGAGAAATGACCACTGCCTATATAGGCTTTGATCCAACTTCTGACTCATTGCATATCGGTAGCCTTGTGCCTATCATTATTCTTGTTCACCTGCAAAAATGCGGACACAAGCCTATTGCACTTGTGGGTGGTGCTACAGGTATGATTGGCGACCCTTCGGGTAAATCAGATGAGCGAAACCTGCTTGATGAAGCTGCACTTAACAAAAACGTAGAGGGTATTAAAGGAGTGCTTTCGCGTTTCCTTGATTTTAATTCTACCGAGGCTAATGCGCCGGTATTGGTAAACAACTACGACTGGATGAAGGAATTCTCATTCATCGGATTTGCGCGTGATGTAGGTAAACGTATTACGGTAAACTACATGATGGCTAAGGATTCGGTTAAGAAGCGTCTTTCGGGTGAGGCAGGAAACGGTATGTCGTTTACTGAGTTTACTTACCAGCTTATCCAGGGATACGATTTTTACCATCTTCACAAAACGCTTGGGGCTAAACTTCAGTTAGGTGGTAGCGACCAGTGGGGTAACATTACCACGGGTACGGAGCTTATTCGTCGTATGAACAACGAAGAGAGTCAGAAAGAAGCTTTTGCTATGACGTGCCCGCTTATTACTAAAGCTGACGGTTCTAAATTCGGAAAATCCGAAGGCGGTAACGTATGGCTTGATGCAGATAAGACATCGGTTTACAAATTCTACCAATTTTGGTTAAATACATCAGATGCTGATGCAGAAAAATATATCAAGATATTTACTTTTCTTCCTAAAGAAGAGATTGAAGTGCTTATCGCACAGCATGCTGAAGCTCCTCATTTAAGGGTTCTTCAGAAAAAACTTGCTGCCGAAGTAACAACTTTTGTACACTCTAAAGAGGATATGGAAGATTCGGTTAAAAAATCGGAGTTCGTTTTCTCTAATTATAATAAAGAGGATCTTGCAGGGCTTAACGATGAGTTCTTTACTGATATCTTTGGAGAGTTCTTTACTCCGGCTATCAAAAAAACAGATCTTGGCGTTGAGGCTAATATTGTAAACATCCTGGCAGATTCAACTAATATCTTTACTTCGCGTGGTGAAGCGAGAAAAGCGCTTATTGCTAATGCGGTTGCTATCAATAAAGAAAAAGTAACTGAAACGTATACGCTATCAGAATCGGATATTATCCTTGGGAAATACATTCTTGTATCGCACGGAAAGAAAAAGAATTTTGTGATTCCTGTTGAAGGGTAATCAAAGATCAATATAAAATGAAAGGAGCTTTAAGGCTCCTTTTTTTATGATTTGTTTTCTAGAGTTTCGTCATTGCGAGGCGGTACGACGAAGCAATCTATGATTTATTCTTTACTGAAAGAGATTGCCACGCTCCATTGTATTCCGCTCGCAATGACCCGGAAGTCGAAAAATCTAACAATCTAACGATTCTTTAGTAAACCATCAGGTTACAGCCTCTTATATCTGAGTTATCAAAACGTCCCAGTACTTCAAACGACTGGTTAGGATATTTCTTGCCAAGGTCCTGCGTAGCGATAAACGAACAGGAATTGATATTGGCCAGGTCAATAACGTTGATGCCGCCTGTTTTTCCGGTTTCGATATAGCTAAGGGCATCTTCGGTATCACGGATAAGGATGTCCATCCACGGCGGACATTCGAAGATACCATCGCCAAGCGAATAGGCCTGAGAAAGTAGTTCGGTCATTCCATATTCAGAATGGATTTTGCTTACTCCAAAGCCGTTGCACAGTACTTCGTGCAGTTCTTCACGAATCATTTCTTTACGGCGGCCTTTCATGCCTCCCGTTTCCATGATAATGGTGTTCTTAAGATTGAAACTTTGCTTTTCTACAAGGTCTAGCAAGGCATAGGTAACGCCTATAAGCAATACGTTTTGTCCGGCATTATCAAGAGTAGTGAGTTTTGTTATAAGTTCATCATGGTTGTTGAGATAAAAGCCGCTGTCAGGATTGTTGGAGCCTTCGATCAGGTCTTCTACCATGTAAATGAGCGAAGATCCCTCGCGTTCCAGATAGGAGGGAAGTAGTGCCAGTACGGCATAATCTTCTATATTGCCATAAAATTGTGAAAATGCCTGGCGGAAACTCTGCTCGTAATAGTTCAGGTTGGTAACAAGATGTCGGCTGGTAACCATTCCGGTAGTTCCGCTGCTTGTAAAGGTTTCCTGAACCGGATCGGTACTGCTTAGTACTTCGTGACTCTTAAAGAACTGTATGGGCAGGAATGGTATTTCCTGAATGGATTTTACATTCTGTTTGTCCTTTTTCAGGAAGCTGCAAAAATCGCGATACACCGTATTGTTGTCGTATTGATGGCGAAATACTTTTAGTGTAATCTTTTCGAACTCTTTTTTTGACGATATGGTAAATATGTCTTGTGCGGTTACCAATGGAATAAATGTTTTTGTAAAAATACAAAATAAAAAAGCACCGCTATTGCGGTGCCTGTTATTATATTTTAAAGGTGTTATTCGACCATTAATTTTCGTGTTGCAGATGCATCTCCTTCTTTTACTTTTACAAAGTACATTCCTCGAGAAAGGGAAGAGATGTTAAGTTCTTTAGCTCCACCGTTTAGGGTTACCTGCATTACTCTGTTTCCAACCGTGTTGTAAATCTCTATTTCTTTAGAGATGCTTGGTTTAGCAGTAGTAACATAAATCCTGTCTGCTTTGGCAGGATTTGGGTAAATGTTAAGTCCTTCTATAGGCTCTTTACCGGCTACAGAAGTCCCTCTGCTTTCCTGAGCTACGGCGCTAAGAGAAAACAGGCAGGTGAGTAGTAAGGCAATATAAAAGTATTTTTTTGTCATATGGTGTAATATTGTGTAAATATACAAAAGATGTTTCAAATATTATACCAAAATGGAATTTTTGTTAAAATAGCAGAAAGATATGTTTTTGAAGGGTTTAGGTGCTGGTTTTTGGTAATTTAAGGTGCTAAAAATTAGCGTAATAAAAAAAACGCCCGCAGGCTTGCGGGCGTTTAAAATAATTTCAGGTCTGAAATTATGTATAGAGATGTACTTTATTAATTAGAAAGCATATCCAGTCCATCCGAATGCTGAAGTATCAGCACCACCAGAAGTACCAGCAGTTACGTTGATTGAAGCAGCATTAACACCTGGCTTAAGGTCTGTTAGGTTAAGGATAGCACCGCTAGCGTTAAAAGTTACCGAAGTACTAGCCATAGCGTCACCTAAAGAGTCAGTACAGTCAACTAGATCGTCAGGAGCAACTGTAGCAGATGCAGACCAAACAACTAGAGTGTTAGAGATGTTAGCACCACTACCTCTTCTGATTTTGATAACGTCTGAAAGAGCAACAGGAGCGTTGTTTACGATTGTAAGACCAGAGATAGTTGGGTTAGACTGACCAGCCTGAGTTGGGTTAAGACCGTCCAGGTTACCATCAGCTTCGATACCTCTTGGGTCAGAAGATACAGCAGTGTAAGCAGCTTCTCTAACAGCATAAGCGTTAGTGATAGTGCCAGTATATCCTTGAGTCCAGTCGATCATATCATCTTTAGCGTTAACTACAAGAAGGTTAGTTACGTTTACTGAACCACCGAAGAATTCGATAGCATCGTCGTCACCATTGTAGATAGCAAGGTTAGAGATTGAAGTACCTTTACCTACACCGTAGCAAGTAAGACCGTTAAATTCTTTTTCACCGTTGATACGAGCACCAGAATATCTGATTACAACGTGGTTAAGAGTACCAGAGTTATCGTTAGCATCATCACCACCGTAGAAATGGTCAACAACTTCAGTTACAGCTGTACCACCACCGCTAATAGGCGCTTTACCACAAAGGATAACTCCACCCCAGTCACCTGGCTCAGGTGTAGCAGCATTAGATGTAAAAGTAATAGGAGCAGCTTCAGTTCCCTGAGCGTCAAGTTTAGCGCCTTGTTCAACAATAACGTAAACGTCAGTTCCACCAGCAGCAGCTTTGATAGTAGTACCAGCAGCAAGCTTAAGCGTGTAAGGCTGTCTTACGATAAGACCACTTGTAAGAACATATTCACCAGCAGGAAGCTCGATGTTAGCACCGATAATACCTTTAAGGTTAGTAGCGTCAAAATCAGGATCTTCTAAAGAAGTGATTACACCGTCAGCAACACCCGGGTTAACTGCAGGTTTAGAATCATCGTCTCCACAAGCTACGAAGAAGCTTGCTACTAAAGAAAGCATAAGAACTTTTTTCATTGTGTTCATAGTTTTGAAAATTAAAGTCAATTAAAAGTTTAAAATTTATATAGTTATTGTATTTACTTATTATAGTGTCCAGTTAAGGCCGAACGATACAAACATACCTTTGCGATAGTTGCTTATAATAGATTCTGTAGGTACACCATTTATGGTAGTGTCTTGCGTTAGTCTGTATCTTGGGTTAAGTAAGTTTTTAACTCCCAGGCTAAGCTGTAGCTTTTTGTCTTTGATGTCAAATTTATTAATGAAATCAAGGGTTGGCACGCTTTTCTCTATTATGTTTTCGTTACTATTTGTACCTACTGAGTAAACTTTGTCAGCAAAGTATGAGAAAACAAGAGTTGATAATAAAGCTGTTTTGTCATCGCTTACATTGTAGCTAAGGTCAGTATTGATAAGTAGCGGAGATGCACCCTGCATTTTTCCTTTATCATGTGTAAACTGTACTGTGAATTTGTCAGTGTCAACATCATTCTGAACCTGCTCAGTATATAGGTATGAAGCATTAAGTCCGAATGTCAAGTCTTTTTTGCGGGTATCGCTTCCTAATCTGAAGATGTTTTTTCTTACTTCTAATTCAGCACCTGCTACAAAAGCTTTGTCTGTGTTAACATAAGAAAGGTCGTTAGCAGCAGAAAGGATTCTCATACGGCTGATAGGGTCTTTGATGTATTTGTATAAACCACCGATTGAGATAATTTCATTGTCAGACATATACCAGTCATATTTAAGGTCAACGTTATAATCTGTTGATGGTAATAGGTTCGGGTTACCCATTTCTGAGATGTTTACATCTTCATAAAGGAAAGCTGCTGTTTCTTTAAACTGAGGCATTGTATATGTCTGGCTCGCTGCGAAACGGATAGCATTTTTCTCATTTAGAGAATATTTCAGGTTAAGGCTTGGTAGGAAATAATCCTTATCAATTGTAGAAGGGTCTATCGCAAGATTGTTTACGCTACTTGAAAGGTTAGTATCCCAGTCAATTTTCTGGCTTACTTTTTCATAACGTACACCTGCCTGAACTGTTAGGTTTTCGCTGAATGGGTATACCATTTGTGCAAAACCTGCATAGATTTGTCTGTCAGCAAGGTAGTAGAAAGGATCTAGTGCGTTAGCGTTTTTACCTCTTGTAGTTACAAGGTCAAAACCTCCATTGTTTTTTCCAAGTGTCAGGTTTTCCTGGTTGAATACTGCGTCCGGGTTGTTCGGGTTTACCGGTACCGGGTTGTTAAAGTCGTAGTTGATCTGAGTGAAATCAAAAGTTCTGTCAGTACTACGCATGTTGAATCCTGCCGTTAATACTTTTTTCAGGTTGCTTTCAGGGTTAAAAGTATATTCTCCTTCAATTTTACCGGCAACATCATTTTCTTCAAGAGTAGAGTACCAGCGGTTGTTAAGTCCTGCTGAGTTACTCGCTACAGTATATCCGTTACCGTTTGTTCCGTTGTAGTCGTAGTCATAAGAATTAGTACGTCTGTCCGGCTGGCTGGATCTGATAGTATTATATGTTACACCTGCGTTTGCTTTTATCTTATCAGTAAATCTGTATTCACCTAATAATTGGTTAACGAACAGGTTGTTGTTGTTTAACTGCTGACGACGGATAAGTGAGTTGTTAGCGTCGTTATTGTCATTGATATTTTTTGCAAAACCGCGATAATCTCCTACAGACTGGTTGTTGTCGTGAATGAAAAGGGTGTTGTATGAAATACTTCTTTGGTTTCCAAATTTGTATTTTACGTTTCCTAAAGCCGATTGAGTCGCTTTATATTCTGATTTTTCAAAATTCATGTCCATTCCTGCACCACCCTGAGGGTTAACCTGACGAGCCTGGCCATGTTTGTAAGTAAAGTCGCTTGAACTTTGTACTGTAGCAAATACTGAAAGTGATTTTTCTCCACCCAGGTCAAATTTACCACCTCCTGCAATGTTGAAGCTTGAATTGATAAGGTTGTTTTTTTGTACAGGGTTAAAGCTGGTTTTAAAGTCGTAGCTTTTAAGGTTTGTAAGCGGAATATCTTTTCCGTTTTCTAAGAAACCAAAGTAATTATAAGCCCCATCAGCTACAAGGAAATTACCTGCGCCTATAGCATTAGTATTATATCCGGTACCTACACCTGCATTAAGGTAGCTTCTTTTATCAACTTCTTTAGAGGAGATATCTATATTAGCACCTGCATTATCTCCATAAATATCAGCACTGAATGTTTTGTTGATATTGATGTTCTTGATAATTGATGAACCAAAGAACTCAAGAGATATGTTTTTATATACCGGATCCTCTGATGGTAATGGTAATCCGTTTAATGTTGTAGAGTTATAACGGTCACCAAGACCACGTACGAATACGTTGTTTACGTCATCTGATTTTGACACCCCTGATGTTTTTACAACAGCTGCAGCAGCGTCACTAATACCTTTACGGCTAAGTTCCTGTGCTCCAATAGCCTGTTTCATCTCGATAGCATTTTGTTGTTCTGCTATAAGAGCTGATTCTTTCTCGCGGCTTACAATTTTTTCGATTACTACGTCCTGTAGTTGTACGCTCGTAGATTCAAGTGCTTTGTTTACTGTTATAGTCTGATTAGCTTTTACAGTAACCTGTACTTCGGCATTGTGGTAGCCTAAAAATGCAAATATTAATGTTTGAGGTCCTTCATTCGCTGTAATAGAGTAGTTACCGTTTTCATCGGCGTTAACAGCTATTTTAGTTCCTTTTACAAGTACGCTGGCAAATGGCAGCGTTTCATTACCCATGTCTTTGTCTGTAATGGTACCTGTAATAGTACCTTTGTTTTGTGCAAAGCCCAGAGTTACAAAAAACAGTGCAATTAATAAAAATCTAAGTTTCATTTCGTGTGTTATAATTTTGCTGCAAAGTAACTGCCGCGATTTGGATGCTGTGTTACATAATCGTTATCACTGAATTTGGTATTTATTATTAAATTGTTAAGGCATTAAATAATTGTTAACACGTTTGATGGTTTTGTATTATCTTTACCTTTGAGCCCGAAAACATAGATGAATTATCATTATGAAGAAAAAAGAGATCAAGATCTTACTGGTTGACGATGAGCAGGATATCCTGGAAATTGTAGGCTACAACCTGACACAGGAGGGTTATCAGGTGTCTACCGCGGTTAATGGAAAAGAAGCAGTAGCTAAAGCAAAAAAAGAACTTCCGCATCTTATTATTATAGATGTAATGATGCCTGAGATGGACGGCATGGAAGCGGTAGAGAACATTAGGAAAATACCTGAGCTTAGCAACGTTATCATTACATTCCTTACTGCACGTAGCGAAGATTATTCACAAGTGGCAGGATTTGATGCAGGTGCAGATGATTATATTGCGAAACCTATCAAGCCGAAATTGCTTGTAAGCAAGGTAAAAGCATTGCTTAGAAGACTTAAGGATGATGAAACCAAAGAAGACGTTCTTAGAGTTGGTAACATCGAGATCAACCGTGAAGAATATAAAATAGTATTGGAAGACAAAGAGATTGTTTTACCAAGAAAAGAGTTTGAACTGTTTTATCTTTTAGCTTCTAAACCGGGTAAAGTATTTAAAAGAGAAGAAATTCTTGATAAGGTTTGGGGTAACGAAGTGGTTGTAGGCGGACGTACAATTGACGTTCACATCAGGAAGCTTCGCGAAAAAATAGGCGATGATTTATTTAAAACCATAAAAGGAGTGGGCTATAAGCTCGAAATTTAGTGGCAATAAACTTTAAAAAAACATATAGGTTTGCCGTAAAATCGGCACTTTATATATCACTTTTCTCAACCGCCTTCATGGCGGTTATGTTGCATTATTTCCAGACGTTAAACTGGAATTTTGTTGTAATATTCTCCATAGCATTATTCATATTTTCATTTTTTGTGCTGCAGTACAGGGTGGAGCGTTTTATTTACCGAAGAGTAAAAAAAATATATGATGATGTGTCGCTCTTAGAATCGAGCAGTTTCAGGAATAAATCCATTACTACCGATATGGCTACTCTTACCCGAGAGGTTGAGAAGTTTGCCCGAGATAAGAAAATTGAGATCGAAACCCTTAAAATCCGCGAGGAATACCGAAGAGAATTCCTGGGAAATGTTTCGCATGAGCTAAAAACACCTTTGTTTACTGTTCAGGGGTATATCCTTACGCTGCTTGACGGCGCCATGAATGATAAGGAACTGCGAAAAAAATACCTTCAGCGTGCTGAAAAAGGAGTTGAAAGACTAATCTACATAGTGCAGGATCTTGATATGATCACCAAACTTGAGGTAGGTGACCTTAATCTTAGTTTTACCCGTTTTAATATTGTAGATGTTATACAAAACGTATTTGACCTTCTTGAGATGAAAGCCGATGCCAAGGGTATAATGCTGATGTTCGACATGAAGTACTATAAGCCTATAATGGTATATGGTGATCAGGAGAAAATACAGCAGGTGATAACCAATCTGGTTGTAAACTCTATTAAATATGGTAAAGAGAACGGAACGACTGAGGTGGCTATCGAAGATCTGGTAAACAACAAGATAATCGTTCGTATCAAAGATAACGGTGAGGGAATCGAGAAAAAGAACATCTCACGCCTTTTTGAACGTTTCTTCCGTGTAGATAAGAGTGGTGCCCGTACCGAAGGTGGTTCTGGTCTTGGGCTTGCTATCGTAAAACACATAATAGAAGCCCACGACGAAAAAATATATGTAGAGAGTGAATACGGGAAAGGATCAGAATTCTCATTTACCCTCGAAAAGACAAAATAAATCTTTCCATTTCATATCGCCTGCGATATGTTTTAAACCCTTATAGTGATCTGCCTTGCGTAGATCACTTATTTTAAAATCGTTTTGTGTGGCATAAGGCACTAATCCTGATTTCTTTAATTTCTTTGCCAGATATTCCTGTTCATATCTTCCGGGAGTTGGAATAAAAAAGGCCTTTCTTCCCATTTGTGCCAAATCCATTATGGTGCTGTAGCCCGAACGGCAAAGTATCACTTCACTTTGGTTAAAGGCATCTTCAAGGGCAGCGCTATTCATAAAGTTATAAAAGGTAATATTGCCATCCTGAATAACTTCTTCA
Organism: Flavobacterium sp. AG291; assembly: GCF_003350375.1. Lineage (GTDB taxonomy): Bacteria > Bacteroidota > Bacteroidia > Flavobacteriales > Flavobacteriaceae > Flavobacterium > Flavobacterium suzhouense. Next base: position 32,991 of record NZ_QQAR01000001.1, read on the forward strand.
TCGGCTTCTACTACACCTCTTACAAAAAGAGTCTTTCCGGAATAGTTTTTCAGTTCTTCACGTAGTTTTTCTTCCAGCATGCGACGTTGTGGTTCGGTACCGGAGAGTATTACCATAAGGTCGTACTTTTTAGCAATAGGCTTTTTGTGAAGGCGGCTTAGTGGGCCAATATATTTTAGTTTGAGGTTGTTTTCTTCACTATGTCCCAGTTTGCCTGAAAGGTTCGGCGCGTGTTCAACATCGGGAACCCAGCATTCGTTATATTTTTTAATGAACCTGCGATGCAATGGTGTGGTTATCCATGTAGTGGTGCCTGTAAGTACATTAAGCTGATGGGTAAGGAATACCGATGGTATGCTCTTAGACCGTGCGCCAAGCCTGTTGTCTGAAATTATGCCTTGTATGGCATACTCTTTAATGATATTACGAATGATCCTTTTTTCAGTGCGTATGGCTTTTAGCATCTGTGGCAGCAGCCTGATGATTTTAAGTTTAAAGAATACACCTCTCTTGGCATATTCTATATGATAATGTGGTAATTCAAGAGCTGTTAAGTGAGGAAACTCTTTTTTTAGCAATGCGAGCGCAATACCGTCAGATGCGATTATAGGTTCGTATCCGTGGTTTTCGAGTGCTTCAATAACAGGGATGCAGCGCGTAGCATGGCCTAGCCCCCAGTTGAGCGGGGCAACGAGTATTCTCTTTTTATACGACAAAGTGGTGTTTTTTGATAACTATTTAATAAGTGCAATCTAAAATTATTTCCAGTGTCGTATATTTCCATAATTTTACCAAAAATTTAAATTAAGACGTGGGAAGCAAGAACAAACTCAAAAGGTTTAGGGAAAACGAAACATTTGGCAACGTAATGCAGCCTTCAAGAGAAGAGGCGGTAGCAGGTGATTTTGCGTTGAAAGGCAAATGGAATGAATTTTTTAAGAACGATAATCCTATTGTGCTGGAGCTTGGCTGTGGTAAAGGAGAATATTCGGTAGGACTGGCAGAGCGCTATCCTGATACTAACTTTATTGGTATCGATATTAAGGGGGCCCGTTTTTGGAGAGGTGCCAAGACTGCTGTAGAGAATGGTTTGCATAATGTGGCTTTCCTTCGTACGCAGATTGAGCTTATCGAGCACTTTTTTGCCGAAGGCGAAGTAACCGAGATATGGATTACCTTCCCTGATCCTCAGATTAAATACAAACGTACCAAACACAGGCTTACCAACTCGGAGTTTCTTCAGCGTTATAAAAAGATACTTAAAAAAGACGGTTTCATGAACCTTAAGACCGATAGCGAATTCATGCATGGTTATACGCTTGGGTTGCTGCACGGCGAAGGACATGAAGTTATTTATGCGAACCACAACGTTTACCGCAACGAAGGTGCTCCTAAAGTGGTTACGGCGATACAAACGTTTTACGAACAACAATATCTTGAGCAAAATAAGCCTATAACCTACATTAAGTTTAAAATAAAATAAAGGATGAAATTAATAGTACCGGTAGGATTGGGCTTTTTAGTATCGTTTGTTGCTACTCTGTTGCCGGGACTGTTAAACATGACTGCTGCAAAAATCAGCCTGCGCGAAGGTCGTGCCAATGCAAGGTTTTTTAGCTTTGGAGCAGCATTAATTTTATTTGTACAGGCTTATATAGCGGTTACATTTGCCAAACTGATTAACCGTAGTCCGGATATTCTTTTAAATATTCAGGAAGCCGGGGTTTGTATTTTTGGGATACTGACTGTTTATTTTCTCTTTTTTGCCAAAACAAAAAAGAAGCAAGATGATGATGAGTTAGAACGCTTATCAAAAAGAAGAAGTAAAACAGGTAATTTTTTCCTTGGGGCTCTTATTTCTGCACTTAACTTTTTTGCCATTCCTTATTATGTTTTTTTAGGGGTGTCGTTTTCGGCATCTAAAACATTTGAGTTTACCAATCTGCCTATCTTCTTATTTGTGCTTGGTGCCTCATTGGGTGCTTATACAGTATTCTATATTTACATTGCCTTTTTTAAGAGGTTTGAACATAAAACCGATTTCTTAATGCGCAATGTAAACTATCTTATCGGTACCATTACAGGGCTTATTGCCATAGTAACGCTTATCAAGATGTTTCGCAACTAAAGCGGTATAGTATGGCGAAAGATGAAAATTTTTTCGAAAGAGTATATGATGTTGCCCGCCAGATTCCTTATGGTAGAGTAACCAGCTATGGTGCTATTGCAAAATTTCTTGGTGCAGCACGGTCGGCACGAATGGTAGGGTGGGCAATGAATGCCTGTCATGGGCGTGAAGATGTTCCTGCACACAGGGTCGTAAACCGTGTAGGGCTACTTTCGGGGAAACACCATTTTGAAGGTACTAACCTTATGCAACAACTTTTAGAAAGCGAAGGTATAAAGGTAAAAGACAACAAAATTGTGAATTTTGATAAATACTTCTGGGATCCGGCAAAAGAACTAGAATTTTAGATTGTTGGATTGTTAGACTGTTGGATATTTCGATGGTTGCTTTGTTGTTTTGAGCGTAGCGTAGCGCAGTTGAAAAATCTAAAAGATTTCTCCTTTCGGCGAAATGACAAAAAACTAACGGTTAAATCGTTAAATCCTCAAAAGGATTACCCCATAAAACTTTACCATATAAACTTTTCATACTATCTTTGCAATTTGAAATCAGTCTTAATAAGAGACTGTTAGCATAATATAAATCATGAAGTTAGACAGAAAAGAGATACTAAGCGCTCTTGAAACCATTACACTTGCCGGAGAAGGCCAGAACATGGTAGAAAGTGGTGCTGTTAGAAACGTACTTACGTTTGGAGATGAAGTTGTGGTGGAGCTTGTAATGACAACTCCTGCAATGCATATTCGTAAAAGGGCTGAGGCCGATATCATAAAAACTATACAGGAAAAAATACATGCCGATGCTAAGGTGAAAGTAAACGTAAAAGTTGAAGCACCTGAAAAACCTGAAATTAAAGGTAAAGCTATACCGGGAATCAGCAATATTATTGCTGTGTCATCGGGTAAAGGTGGTGTTGGAAAATCTACAGTAACGGCAAATCTTGCTGTTACCCTTTCTAAAATGGGCTTTAAGGTAGGTGTTCTTGATGCCGATATCTATGGTCCTTCAATGCCTATAATGTTTGATGTTGAGCGTGAGCGCCCAATATCTGTAGAAGTTGACGGAAAATCTAAAATGAAACCTATTACCAGTTATGGTGTAGAGATACTTTCGATTGGTTTCTTTACAAGTCCTGAACAGGCAGTAATCTGGAGAGGCCCAATGGCTTCAAAAGCATTAAACCAGATGATTTTTGATGCTGATTGGGGTGAGCTTGACTTTATGTTACTTGACCTTCCTCCGGGAACAGGAGATATACATCTTTCTATCATGCAGTCGCTTCCTATTACAGGAGCTGTTGTGGTTAGTACGCCGCAGGCAGTAGCTTTGGCAGATGCTAAAAAAGGTGTGGCAATGTTCCAGCAGGAGAGTATTAATGTTCCTGTGTTGGGAATCATTGAGAATATGGCTTACTTTACACCGGATGAGCTTCCGGATAATAAATATTACATCTTTGGTAAAGAAGGGGCTAAAAACCTTGCCGAAGACCTTGATGTACCATTCTTAGGAGAAATTCCTATTGTACAAAGCATTCGTGAGGCTGGTGACTATGGACGTCCGGCGGCACTACAAACAGCTACTCCGATTGAAGCAGCGTTTGAAGAGCTTGCGCGTAATGTGGTACAGGAAACGGTAAACAGAAATGACAACCTTCCGCCTACAGAGGCAATAAAAATAACGACTATGGCCGGCTGTTCGGCTGTTAAAAAGAAATAACAATGACGACAGAAGAAATTACACTTAATGTGGAAAAGGCACTGGATGAGATCCGTCCGTTCCTTGAGTCAGACGGAGGTAATATTACACTAATAGGCATAGAGGACGATAAGCATGTTAAAGTGCGCCTTGAAGGTGCCTGTGTAGGCTGCAGTGTAAACCAGATGACACTTAAGGCCGGTGTGGAAACTACAATTAAAAAATATGTACCGCAGATAGAAACCGTGGTTAACGTTGCCTAATCTATAGTGTGCAGCAGCTTAGCATAAGCTGATATTTATCATAAATAAAACAAACAGTTTTAAAGAGATTTGTGCTTTAAAACTGTTTATCTTATTAACTCAAAATGATTACAACCGATATACTTATTATAGGCGCAGGGCCCACAGGTCTTTTTGCCGTATTTGAAGCCGGACTTCTTAAATTAAAATGTCACATTATAGACGGGCTTCCGCAGCCGGGAGGTCAGCTAACCGAGCTGTATCCTAAAAAACCTATTTTTGATATCCCTGGTTATCCGTCGGTACTTGCCGGTGACCTTGTAGATAACCTGATGGAACAAATTAAGCAGTTTCAGCCTGGTTTTACACTTAATGAAAAGGCAGAAACCATCAAGAAACTGGAAGATGGAACTTTTATAGTGACTACTAATAAAGGGACTGAACACCATGCTAAAGCGATAGCTATTGCAGGTGGTCTTGGCAGTTTTGAGCCTCGTAAGCCATTAATCGAAGATATCGAATTTTACGAAGACAAAGGTGTTGAGTATTTCGTGAAAGATCCTGAACTTTTCCGTGACAAGAAGATCGTAATTGCAGGAGGTGGAGACTCAGCACTTGACTGGAGTATTTTTCTTGCCGATGTTGCTTCTCACGTTACACTTATCCACAGAAGGAATGAGTTTAGGGGAGCGCTTGATTCTGTTGAGAAAGTACAGGAACTTAAAAAAGCGGGTAAGATACAACTGATCACTCCTGCAGAGGTTACAGGTATTCACGGGGCAGAAAAAGTAGAAGCCCTTGATGTAGAAATTGATGGTGCACACCAACGTATAGAAACGGATTACTTCATTCCGCTTTTTGGTCTTACACCAAAACTGGGTGCAATAGCCAATTGGGGACTCGAAATAGAAAAGAATGCTATAAAAGTTAATAATGCCCTGGATTATCAAACCAATGTAGAAGGCATTTATGCGATTGGTGACATTAATACGTATCCGGGTAAACTAAAACTTATCCTTTGTGGTTTTCACGAGGCGACATTAATGTGTCAGAGCGTTTATAATAAGCTGAATCCGGGTAAAAAGTATGTGCTTAAATATACAACCGTAAGCGGTGTAGATGGTTTTGACGGTACACGCAAAGAAGCCGAAAAACAGGTGGTAAAAGCGATAGAGTAATAGTTGAAGGTTTGAATGTTGAATGTTTAAAAGTTTTTACAGGAACTTTATAACTTTCAACATTACAACGTTAAGAACTAAAAAATGGATATTACAATAAAAATTACAGACAGGGATGGGGTTGTCCACGAAGTGCAGGCGCCTACTGATATGTCTATGAATATAATGGAGCTGGTAAGATCGTATGAGTTGGCTCCTGAAGGTACTGTAGGTATTTGCGGAGGTATGGCAATGTGCGCTTCCTGCCAATGCTACATTTTAAATGATGTGGCTTTGCCCGAAATGAGTGCCGACGAGGATGCTATGCTTAGCGAAGCCTTTAATGTTAAGCCCAACAGCCGCCTTGGTTGTCAGATAAACTTAACACCCGAACTGGAAGGGCTCGAGCTGGAGCTTGCTCCTGAATAATATACAGCGCTCCTTTTAGGGGCGCTATTTTTTTAGGAAAACTTTTGCATTTTTCGGAAATAAAAATATCTTTGGAGATATAATGATGATAAATGCCGATGGATATAAATTACTCGCCGGGACTTCATAAACTGCTTACACTTCGCGTAGAAAACAGCGCGAAACTTACTTCTTTGCAGGGCTTTGAATCCGTTACCACTACTATTATTGATAAATATGACCTTGAAAAGGTTGGGTTTTCTTCCCATGTTTTTGATAATGGAAGTTTTACTGCCGCAGTCTGTTTAAAGGAGTCGCATATTTGCATACACACATGGCCTGAATTTTCACAACTCACCATAGATATTTACCTGTGCAATTACCTTAGGGATAATAGCCATAAGGTAAAGCGGCTGGCAGCTGATTATATTGCCTATTTTGAAGCAGGAGTGTTGAACGATTTTGAAATTAACCGATAGTATGCAGATAAAGTGTATTAAATGCGGCACTGTAACCGAAGCAGCAGGAGTAGATTTTAAAGTTGTAAACTTTGGTTGCCCCAATTGCAAAAAAGTTACTTCCTATGAAAAGGTGCCGGAAGGTGCTATTGTAGACGATCTTAGTAATAACCGGCCTGCTCCTGCATTGTCTGTGGGGCAAAAGGGTATGCTTAAAGGTAAGGAGTATACCGTTACCGCAATTATTGTCAAAAAAGTAGATCCTATTTACTTCTGGACAGAATATATACTCACTTCTGCGGATAATGAATGGCTTTATCTGTCAGAAACCGAAGGGCACTGGATACTGCTTCATGAAGTTGAAGACCGCTATGATGTAGAAGATTACCCTCAAACGCTGGTGTATGATGATATACACATGAATATTTATGATCATTCGAACACGAGGATTATAAGTGCGCAGGGATTTTTTAGCTATGAGCTGCCTAACGGAAGGGTAAAAATGATTGAATACATCAATCCGCCTTATATATTCTCTATAGAAATAGACAGAAATGAAGCTTCTTTTTTTGGAGAACATATTTCTAAAGGTGATGTGAAAAAGGCTTTTAATGTAAAGTCCATGCCTTATAAAGCAGGTGTTGGGATTGTGCAGCCTTATTTGATCAATATAAGGAAAATGGCAATTACCTTTTGTTGTGTTGCTATACTTATTCTTGTGAGCCACTTAATTATTTATTCCGGCAGACAGAGTACAACAGTGGTAAAAGAAGCGCTTAGTTTTAGTGAATCCGGTGGTAAAGATTTTGTGACTAAGTCTTTTACATTGGAGGGGGGATCTGCACCGCTTACCATATCGGTACATTCGGATGTAAATAACTCGTGGGCATCGGTTCAGGTGGCATTGATTAATGAAAAGACCAATGATGAAGAATATGCTAATAAGGACATAGAGTATTACTACGGCTATGAAGGTGGTGAACACTGGACTGAAGGTGATACTAATGAGAATTTTAATATATGCGGTGTAAGAGCAGGAACATATCATTTGGTTATAACACCTCAAAAAGCCCCTGAAGACTCGAATAATAATTATATTTCGGTGCAGGCAGAGTGGAACAAACCATCGGTTTGGAATATGGTTATACCTATAATTGTTATGCTGGCAATTACAATTGGATGTTATTATCTGGGTGTTTATTTTGAACAAAGGAGATGGGCTGACAGTAGTTATTCTCCTTACTCATCAACTTAATAATTATGGATAAAGAAAAGATAATCGCTTTTTTAAAGCAGAATTATATAGCATTGGCAATTGGCATTTTTTTCTATCTGGTATACCTGCAGTTTACTTTTGCAGGTAACAGGATTTGTGATTGCGAATCGACAGAGAAATATAAGCCGGCTTCGGGCTCAGGAGGACGTGTGGGGGTTAACAGATTTTATCATAAATAATAAAAAATATATTATGGAACATTTACTATGGCAAATTACAGGTTCGGTACTTTTTTCGTTTTTAGGACTTGCAGTACTTCTGATAGCCTATTATATTGTGGAAAAGCTAACGCCTGAAAACACCTGGAAAGAAATTGTTGAGAACAAAAATGTAGCCTTGGCTATTGTTTTTGGTGCATTTATAATAGGAATCGCGATTATTATCAGCGGAGCAATACATGGTTAAAAAGTTACTTAAGTTTGAGGTATTGCTTTTGCTTGCCGTTTTTACCATTGCCACCTGCGGCCTCGTTTATGAGCTGGTGGCGGGTACATTAGCGAGTTATCTCCTCGGGGATTCAGTAAAGCAGTTCTCATTTATTATTGGGGTTTATCTGTTCTCAATGGGGATAGGCTCTTATTTTTCAAAATTCATCAGAAAAAATCTTCTCAATACATTTGTTGAGATTGAGATACTTGTCGGGTTTATTGGCGGGCTAAGTTCTGTACTCCTGTTTGTGCTGTTTGAGAGTGTCTATTATTTTCAGTTCATATTATACTTTTTGGTATTCATAACTGGCTGCCTTGTCGGGCTTGAAATCCCGTTGTTAATGAACATCCTTAAAGACAGGGTTAAATTCCGCGATCTTGTATCGAATGTATTTACGTTCGATTATATCGGGGCATTACTGGCATCAATATTATTTCCTTTGGTTCTTGTACCACAATTGGGAATTATGAGAACATCACTGTTCTTTGGGATGATAAACATAAGTATCGCTATAGTGCTTTGCGTGGTGCTGAAAAAAGAACTGAAAAAACAGGGATTATTACAGGCTAAGGCAATACTTTCGTTTATAATACTGGTGGTGGTGTTTATTTTTTCGGAGCAGATTTTGTCATATTCAGAATCTAAGTTGTATGGTGAAAATATTGTTTATACGCACGCAACGCCATACCAGCGGATTGTGCTTACACATAACAAAAGTGATTACAGGCTTTATCTGAACAATAACCTGCAGTTTAGCTCAAAAGACGAATACCGTTATCATGAGGCATTGGTTCATCCGGCAATGTCAGTGGCAAAAAAGGTAGACAATGTTTTGGTTATGGGTGGAGGCGATGGCCTGGCGGTTCGCGAAATCCTGAAGTATAAAGACGTAAAAAGCATTACGCTGGTGGATCTTGATGAGGGAATGACAAAATTGTTTGAAACCAATAAGATACTGACAGATTTTAATGGTAACTCGTTAACAAACCCAAAAGTAACAGTAATAAACAGCGATGCCTATATATGGGCTAAAACTTGTAAAAAACAGTTTGACGTCGCCATTATTGATTTTCCCGACCCTTCCAATTATAGCCTTGGGAAATTATATTCACTTAACTTTTACAGGACACTACAGCATATATTAACACCTGATGCTATAGTAACAATACAGACTACCTCGCCTTATTTTGCACCTAAATCGTTTTGGTGTATCAATAAGACTGTCGCCCAAATATTGCCAAAAACAGATGCTTATCATGTTTATGTGCCTTCGTTTGGTGAATGGGGTTATACAATTGCTTCTAACAATCCGTCGGCTGGTTTTAATAATGTAAGACGAAAGGTAGAAGGACTTAGGTTTTATAATTATGACTATAGTAAACTGAATGTCTTTTCTAAAGATATGGTTGCTGATGATATAGAAATTAACAGGCTTGATAACCAAATACTAGTGCGCTATTTTGATGAAGAATGGGGCAAATTATAATAGGCGTAACTTCTTAAAAAGTATTGCAGGAGCATTGCTTTTGGTGCCGGCAGTTCAGGCTTGCCGGAAAAAGGCTATATCGCTCATTGTAAAGCTTACCGGAACCGCTCATATTTTGGGTCACAGACTTTGGGCTAAAGATTTTCCTAAATCGATTAAAGAAATAGAAATACCTTATCTGATTGTTGGTGGAGGTATTTCGGGATTAAGTGCTGCCCGTCAGCTCACCCGCAAAGGAATAGATGATTTTTTGCTTTTAGAACTTGAAAATCATACCGGGGGCAATTCTTCATCCGGAGAAAATAAGTATTCAAAATATCCTCTGGGAGCGCACTATCTACCGCTTCCGAACTTTCATGATAAGGAACTTTTGGTTTTTTTAAACGAGGAAAACATTATTACCGGATATGATAGTAATGGTTTTCCTGAATTTGATGAGGAACAGCTTACGTTTACTCCTCAGGAACGTCTGTTTTATAAAAACTCATGGCAGGAAGGTCTGGTTCCTAAGTATGGATTAGGCTCTGTTGCCAATAAGGAATTCTGGAGCTTTTTTGTAATGATGGAGGATTACAGACAGGCTAAAGGTGTCGATGGGAAATATAGTTTTGATATTCCTATATCAAATACTACTAACGATCCTAAGCTTATGCTGCTTGATCTAATGACAATGAAAGAATGGTTGATGCAGGCAAATTTTACAACTTCAGAATTGTTTGAATATGTAGATTATTGTTGCCGTGACGATTTTGGATTAGGGATAGATTATGTTTCGGCTTGGGCCGGTATTCATTACTTTGCTGCCCGAAAGCACAATGCAGGTGATAAGTATAAAGACAATGTGCTAACATGGCCGGAAGGAAATGCAAGGCTGGCGACACATCTTAAAAAATATTCCAAAGGCAAAACACTGGTAAATCATATTGTTTATGATGTTGCTTTAGCGGAAGGGAAAGCACTGGTGACAGTTTTTGATGCCTCAAAGAATGAGTCGATAACTATAAGAGCAGGAAAAGTAATTATGGCAACGCCGCAGTTTGTAAATGCTTATTTGTTGCCGGAGAGAAAAAAACTTTCTCAAAAGTTCACTTATGCACCGTGGCTGTTGGCAACGCTGACATTAACAGAACTGCCGGATGATTTTAGCCAGCCATTAAGCTGGGATAATGTTATCTTCAAAGGAAAGGGACTCGGTTATATTTACGATCAGCACCAGTCTGTAAAACAGTTGCAGGACAGGGTGGTGATTACCTACTATCACAGTTTTTCTTCTGCAGATACCAAAAAGACCAGAAAATCGGTTTATAAGAACTCAAAAGAGTATTGGAAAGATTTTGTAATTTCTGATTTAAAGACTGCCCATCCGGGTATTGAGGCTTTTATTGAGCAAATTGATATTCATATAGTAGGACACGGAATGATGAGTCCTGTACCTGAGTTTATTTTTGGGGAAGCTAAGGCTTTGTCTGCAAAAAGTATTGATAACACTATTTACTTTGCTCATAGTGACCTGTCGGGGATTTCTATATTTGAAGAGGCCTTTCATCAGGGTATAAATGCTGTAAACAAAATGCTGAATGAAACAACCCTGGATAGATAAAGCTAAAACCGACAGTCTGTTTATATTGTCGCCTCCTTTTGTAATATTGGCAATAGTATTCTTTTGTCAGGGATGGTTACATACTCTTGAAGCGCATTATTCTTTTTATAGCTGGCTTTTCTTCGTGGTATTTATAGATGTGGCCCATGTGTATGCTACACTTTTTAAGACCTACCTTGTGCCTAAAGCTTTTCAGGAACGAAAAAAACTGCTACTTACGCTTCCGGTAATCTGTTTTTTTATAGGTATGATATTATTTATGCTTGGTAGTAAAGTATTTTGGGTAACGCTTGCTTATGTTGCAGTATTTCACTTCATACGCCAGCAATACGGCTTTATGAGGCTTTATTCACGATTTGAAACTAAAACAAGACTTGGTGCTTTTCTGGATAATCTTACTATTTATACAGCTACCGGTTATCCTATGCTATACTGGTTTATGAGTCCTCAGCGCAATTTTACATGGTTTATGAAAGATGAATTCTTTACCTATAAAAATGATGAGTTACTTGATGTTGCCGGATATCTTTATTTCATTATCCTTGGAATACATGTTTTAAGATTAGGATGGATGTATTTTAAAACCATGCAGTTTAACATTCCTAAGAATTTAATTATAACAGGGACAGTACTATCATGGTATTTTGGTATTGTATATTTTAATAATGATCTTGTTTTTACCATGCTCAATATAGTTTCGCATGGTATCCCTTATATGGCGCTTATTTATCTTAAAGAAATAAAACAGGGTAAATCAGAAACTAGAGGGGTTATTCATTATCTGAATACTTATAAAGGTGTTTTTATGTATACCGGAATATTGATAGCATTAGCTTTTTCGGAAGAATACCTTTGGGAAGTAATGGTTTGGAATGAGCAGTTTACGTTGGCTGATTCAGCAGGTTTTGAAAACTGGCATTTTTTACTGGTTCCTTTTCTAGTAGTGCCTCAGTTTACACATTATCTTCTGGATGGTTTTATATGGAAAACAAAAAAGGCACCCTGAAAACAGAATGCCTTTGTATATTTAAGAAGTTTTATAATTAGTTCTTAATGAACTTGATAGTTTTCGACTCACTTCCTTTGAATATTTTGATGATATAAATACCATTAGCGTAACCAGATGTGTTTACAGTAAGGTTAGACTCGTTGCTTACTTTTACGTTAGCTACAGTTTGACCTAAAGTGTTATAGATAACATAGCTATCAGGAAATTCTCCGTTAGCGACAGAAATGTTTAACTCATTTTGTGCAGGATTAGGATATACTGTTGTTTCGCGCAGTGCATCAAAGTCAGCAGTTGTAAGAAGACCGCAAACTCCTGATGTAAGTAACGAAGCTCTTCTGTCAGCACTTTCAAGAACGGTACGCATTCTTGTCTTCTGATCATTGGTGAAGATGTTCATACAGATATCGTTTGAATAATCCATATAGTTGTTAATCATATCAAGTCCGTCTTGATTTGGACAAGAGTCAATACCAAACTGGCATCCATAGTTTGCCTGTGCCGAAAATGGAGTGTCATTACAATAGTCAGTATTATTGATACAGTTACTACCATCACCCCATATGTGTCTTAGTCCTAAATAGTGGCCAACTTCGTGTGTAGTAGTTCTACCCTGATTATATGATGAATTATAGCTTCCTTGTGGATAGTAGGTTGAAGATCCGAAACATTGATAGCTTATAATAACGCCGTCAGTGAATGCAAAGCCAGACTGGTCTAAACCAGGTAGTCCTGATCCCTGAGGGAACTGTGCATATCCTAAAACATCACTAAGATCACCACCAAAACGACAAACCCAAATGTTAAGGTATTTTTCAGGATCCCATTGTGTTTGGGGTTTTAGGTTAGATTCAACCTGAGCTCTTTCCCAACTTGAAACTCCTAAATTTGTTCTGGTAATACCCGTTGTCGGCTGACCAGTTTCGTTTATCTGAGCAAGACAGAATTCGATTTGAGTATCGGCACCTACAAGATCTTCATTATATCCCGGAGTGTTAAATGCTCTTCTGTAATCTTCATTTAGAACTCTGATTTGAGAAAGTATTTGCGCATCTGTGATGTTTTCGCCAGATCCAATAGCATCGCCGTTATGAATGATGTGAACTACAACAGGAATTGTTACTACTGCATTTGAAGATTTTTGACCTGATGCGTTTAATTTCCTTTCAGTGATTTTGTTGTTAATCCAAGATTCAAACTGGGAATCTTTTGCTCTGTTTGGATTGTTTTCCTGAAGGAATTTTTCATACTCGGTAGAAATACAACGTATAATTCCGTTTTCAGGATTTGCATTCTCAGTTATGCTTTTGCCAAATGTTTTGGGAGCATTTTGAGCATTTATGAACATTGGTAATGAAAAGCATAAAGCCAATGTTACATTTTTAAATGTTAAATTTTTTTTCATGTAGTTAATAGAGGTATTCATTTTTTTAGCGCCGCAAGATATTCAAATTCAGTGGTATTGAAAAATTTTAATAGTTAAATATTAATATTCTGTTAAGAATAGATGTCAAAACTTTTCAAAGGTTGCGTAAAAGCAAAAGAATAAACTAAAAAAATGTATAAATTGAGGTAAACCGTCAAAAAACGTCGGTGAACCGGTAAAGAAAATTAAAAATATTTGTTGACTTCTTCTTTATAAGTGTCTCCTATAGGTATAACGAAGTCTTCAATCTGAATAGTTTTATTGTAAAAAGATTTTACTTTTTTTACAGGAACTATATACGATCGGTGGACTCTTATAAATAAGGCGGCCGGAAGTTTTTCAAGAATATTCTTCATTGAAAGCCTGGCAGTAATAGTTGTTTTGTTTTTTAGATGTATGCGGATGTAGTCATCTAATCCTTCGATTAGCATGATGTCGTCAAATTCGATACGATTTAGTTTATAATCGGCACGAATAAGAAGGTGTGTATGGTCTAAAGTGTTTTTTTTGCTCAGCATTTCTTTTTTTGCTTTTTCTACAGCCTGTATGAAGCGTTCGTAGGAAAAAGGTTTTAAAAGATAGTCTAAAGCATTTATATTAAAGCCTTCTACAGCATATTCACTAAAAGCTGTGGTAAAGATTACCATAACATCAGTATCGAGTTGTCTGTAAAAATCTATCCCGTTTTTCCCAGGCATCTGTATGTCAAGAAATAGGAGGTCTACCGGAAACTTTTTTATATGTTTTACCGCTTCATCCGTTTTGGTGAAGGTTTTGTCTAGTTCAATGAAGTCTGTTTGTTTGCAAAAGTGCTCTATAATCTTAAGCGCAAGTGGCTCGTCATCAATAGCTATAGCCTTTATCATAGCAGAGTTAGGGATAAGTTAACGGTAAAGGTGTGCTCTTCATCAAAGATAAGCAATTTATGTTTATCAGGATACAGGTAGTCCAGTCGTTTGACGGTATTTTCTAACCCTTGTTCGCTTTTTTCTTCTGATGACAGCTGTAAATTAACTTTATCGTTCTTAACCATAAGTGTTAACTCATGTGCAGTTATGTCTATATTTATGGCTATATAGGACTCTCTTTCGGGGTTTAAGCCATATTTGAATGCATTTTCAATAAATGGTATGAGTATAAGGGGAGATATACTTTTTCCTATTGGGTTGCCTGTTACTATGAATGAGAATGAATTTTCACCATCCATTCGTAATTGCTGAAGATTGATGTAATTTTTTATATAATCCATTTCCTTTTCAAGCGAAACGGTTTCTCTGCTGCTTTCAGTTACCACATAACGCATCATGGATGATAGCTTAAGAATAGCTTCGGGAGCCGAATCGGATTTTTCCAGTGCAAGTGCATATACGCTATTAAGTGTATTGAATAGAAAATGGGGATTTATTTGTGCTTTAAGATATGAGATTTCGGTTTTAAGGTTCTCGTTTTGCATCGATGTCATACGTTGATTGACCCTTAAAAGAAAACTTAGCGAGAATATTATCAAAAAGTTGAACAAAGGCCCACTCGGTAACATAGGCATTATGTCCGGCATCATAGGATGTCCATGTGATGGGGGTGGAGGTATTGAGCCTGAAGCAAATTTTAAATGTTCTGACTCAATAATAAGTTGTGGCAGGAAATTAATAATCAGGAAGCAAACTATCAATATTACACAATATAGTGGTTGTTTTTTTGTAAAGTAAAACTTTGGTAAAAAATAAAGATAGTTGGCATAAAAAAAGCCAAGCAATAAAAGATGGCTAATAAAATTTCGCTGAAAAGGGGCAATATTATAAAGATGTACAGGAGTATTAAAGTCGGGAGACGAAAATACCGGAATACTAATAAAAAGGACGCTTCCTAATATGTATAGTAAGTAGTTTTGAAGCTTTTTATCTGTGGTTCGCATAAGCTTCAAATGTAGAAATAAGTTAACGTCTAATCTAAATTATGCGGTAAACGCGTTTTTTTCAGCGGTAAATCTCTGTAAAAAATAAGGCCTCAATCAATAAAGAATGAGGCCTTGTTTCATTTAAAGCAATGACTTATTTTTTAATGAACTGAAGCGTAGTTGAATCCTGTCCTTTAGCCAGTTTTACAAAGTATACTCCATTAGCATATTTAGTAACATCCAGTGAATGAACTGTAGATGTAATGTTTCCACTGTCCATAACCTGTCCAAGAGTGTTGTATATTATATAGTTGTCAGGAGTTCCTGCCTCATCAGCAACAGCAATGTTTAATGTGTTGTTGGTAGGGTTAGGATACAGCTTAATACCATTTGAAGCAATTACATCCTCAAGTCCGGCTGTAGGAGTTTTAAGTTTAAAAGTTTTCTGATCCTGATCAGCAAAGCTTCCGCCCTGAGCAATTATTTCTCCTTCAAGAGTCTCAATTTTATAAGAGCCTTCTCCAAATTCACAACACATGCCGTCTCCGCCAAAGTCTATAATAACAAATGCATAACAATCTTCAACTGTGATAGGTACATTTGTTATATGGGTTTCATTATCACCATACCAGTTACTTTGACCAAGATTGTTAGGGTTGATGTTTCCTGCAATGATGTCATCCTGAGCTCCTTCTCTTACAAGAGCCCATAGTGTCTCATCTCCAAAACCATCAGTTACTATTGTAATTTTAATACTTGTAGTTGTATGTGATCCTGATATTGTAAAATCAATCGACTTATTGTCATTTGATGTTGCTGTATCAGTTACGCCATTAACAGTTGTGATATCAGCGTTGAAAGTATGCCCGCCTACAGGTAATGTAGCTTCAGGAATTGAAATGGTGACTGACGCATTAGCGGCAAGATTTCCTTCCCAGTTGTATGTAGTAGGGTTTTGGTTGTCTACGCTGTATACTATTACGGCAGAAGTAAGAGTAGCCGATCCGGTATTTGTTAATACCAGTTCCGGTGCAAATGTGCTGCTACCACACTCGCTGTCAGAACCGTTTTGAATTTCAAGCGATCCGTCATTTTCAAGTACGATACCCGGTACACATCCCGTAGATGTTATAAGTGAGTGTCTTCTTGGAGAATTAAGCAGTACTGCCTGCATTCTGTCTTTTTGATCTTGTGTAAATACATTAACACACGCATCATCACTATAATCCATATAGTTTTCAATCATATCGTTACCAGGGTTGTCAGGGCAAGAGTCAAGACCTATCTGGCAACCATAGTTGGCTTGAAGAGCTGTAGGGGTGTCGTCACAGTAATCTGTTGCGGTTTCACAGCTGTCACTGTCTCCCCAGATGTGACGTAGTCCAAAGAAGTGGCCTATTTCATGTGTTGCACTTCTTCCAAGATTTCTGTTTTCACTGTATTGTCCGGCAGGGAATTTTTCTTCAGAACCTACATAAAGGTGGCCTAAAGCAACACCATCAGTATTTGCAGCCGAAGGAAGTCCATCAAAGTCTATGCCTTCAAGGCCTGAATTAGTAGGGAACTGCGCATATCCTGCCAAACCGAATAGTTCATCAAATACCCAAATGTTAAGGTATTTGTTAGGGTCCCATTGCGTTTGTGCTTTAATTACCTCTGCTTGTTCCATTGTCCAGCCATTACCATCCCCAAGGTTATAACGAACTATACCTGTAGATAATATCCCGTCAGGATCTTGTTTTGCAAGGCAGAAGTTGATTTCCATGTCGGCTCCAACAAGGTTGGTGTTGTATCCGTTAGAGTCTTCCATTCTTCTGAAGTCCTCATTAAGAACATCGATCTGAGAAATTATCTGTCCGTCAGCAATATTTTCATCAACACCTACCGGACTTCCGTTATGGATGACATGAAATACAACCGGAATAGTTACCACCTCATTTGAAGTGTTTCCGCTTTTTTGAATTCTTTTTCTTTTTATTTCGGCTGCCTTAGGAGCTATCCATTGCTCAAATTCATCTTTGCTGTCAAGATTCGGATTCTTTTTGTGCAAAAGATTTTCATATTGCACTGTTCCACAAGGTTGTGTTTCAATTGCAGGGAGACCAAATTTTTTTGCTTCTTTATGCTTTTGCTGAGCGTTTGCTGTTAAGGCAAACATACCTGCAATGATAAGCATTGAAGCTTTAAAGGTAATTTTTTTCATTTGCTTTTTTTAAAATAGTTGTGATTTTAGAACGATCAAGTTCTGATTTTGTTACAAAACAAGTTAAAAATAGTTAAATTATAAAGTTGCAGACTGTTAAAAAAGCATAAGCTTAACTCTTTTAGATGATATTGCAAATTTTAATAAAAGAAATAATCCTGAATTGTAAAATTGGGACATAAATAAAAAAATCCCGGCTAAGCCGGGATTCGGTGATTTTTATTGAAATATAGTGTTATATCGAAGCCATGTCGTGCTGCATGATGTTTTCTTCAAGCGCATCCCAAAGGCCTATCCTTTTTTCAAGAGCAAGTACTGATACTTCTTCTACTTCTTTCCATTTTTGGGAATCTGTTCCACATAGCTCGGTAATCATCTGCATTGCCATCGGGCCATGCTCATCGGCATCAAGTTCTATGTGTCTTTCGAAATAATAAATAAGCTTATCCAGGTTAGTTTCCGGGAAATTCTGCTGGAAATTTTTCAGGATCTCCGTAAACATTGCCGGAATAAGATCTTCACGGCCAAAAGTAAATGCAGCAGCAATTTCATGAGGTTTACCCTGCTCAATTACCCTGAATGTAAAATCAATAAACGACTTGATGTTATCGTGAAGGGTGCTTTGCTTTATAGAAACAAATATATTTTGTGTGCTCTCAACGTTTTCAAGGAAAGCTGCTATTGTAAGTGTATCGGCGCCACATGCATTCATGGCGTCAATATACATTTCATAGTGGCTTTGTCTTTTACCGTCTATGGTCAGATCGGTCTCTTCGGCAAGAACTATTTCGTTTATAAGGTAACGTATTTCAGGATTACCTACCGGCAGCCACGGTGTAGTGGTACACGTTAGTTTAGCCTGCAATGCTTTTAGTAGCGACATAAAATCCCAAACGGCATATACATGGCCTTCAAGAAAATGTCTAAGATCTTCAATGGTTTTTACTTTTCCATACAGCGAGTGTTGCAACAGTTTTTCCTTTTGGGGTTGGATGATACTGTTAATAGTAGCGGTGTTCATAGCATTGTTTTTTACAAAATTATAAAAGCTTTGGGAGAAGCATATTCTTTTTGTATCAATTTTATCAATACAAAAATAATGCCTTATTATGCAAGCATGCTTTTTCTTATAACGCCAAATATCTGTAAATTATTGAGTTTGGTGTTTGAACTAACTTACGATTTTGCGGGCGAAAAGGTTTTCTGTTGAAAACTTTTTTCAAAAAGAACCCGGGCTGTAATTACAGTCCGGGTAGCATTATATTGAGTGGTAAGGTCTTGTCTTATTTAAAAGCAGCGTGGCCTGTAATATCCATACCTGTGATAAGCAGGTGAATATCGTGTGTACCTTCGTAAGTGATAACGCTCTCTAAGTTCATCATGTGGCGCATGATAGAGTATTCTCCTGTAATACCCATACCTCCAAGAATCTGACGAGCCTCACGTGCTATGTTTATGGCCATGTCTACGTTGTTACGCTTCGCCATAGATATTTGTGCTGATGTTGCTTTGCCTTCATTTCTAAGTACACCAAGCCTCCATGTAAGCAATTGCGCTTTGGTAATCTCAGTGATCATTTCGGCAAGTTTCTTTTGCTGAAGCTGGGTAGCAGCAATAGGTTTGTCAAACTGTACGCGCTCTTTAGCATAACGAAGCGCAGTGTCGTAACAGTCCATAGCAGCGCCAATAGCTCCCCATGCAATACCATAACGTGCAGAATCAAGACAGCCAAGTGGTGCGCCTAATCCAGATTTGTTAGGTAGCAGGTTCTCTTTAGGAACTTTTACGTTGTCAAATATAAGCTCGCCTGTAGCCGAAGCTCTTAATGACCATTTATTGTGTGTTTCAGGTGTTGTGAAACCTTCCATGCCGCGCTCTACGATAAGTCCGTGAATACGGCCTGTTTCGTCTTTAGCCCATACAACGGCGATGTCTGCAAACGGAGCGTTAGAGATCCACATTTTGGCACCATTTAAAAGATAATGGTCACCCATATCTTTAAAGTTGGTAATCATACCGCCCGGGTTAGAACCAAAATCCGGCTCTGTAAGTCCGAAACAGCCCATAAACTCACCCGAAGCAAGTTTCGGAAGGTATTTCATGCGTTGCTCTTCATTACCATATTTCCATATAGGATACATAACAAGAGACGATTGTACTGATGCGGTAGAACGAACACCGCTGTCGCCGCGCTCTATTTCCTGCATGATAAGTCCGTAAGAAATCTGGTCAAGGCCAGCGCCTCCATATTCTTCCGGGATATAAGGGCCAAAAGCACCAATTTCCGCAAGTCCGTTAATGATCTGGTTAGGGAATTCAGCTTTTTGGGCATAGTCTTCAATAATAGGGGATACCTCGCGCTTAACCCACTCGCGGGCAGCGTCACGTACCATTTTATGCTCGTCAGACAAAAGTTCGTCTAAAAGGTAGTAATCAGGAGCCTGAAATAAATCCGGTTTCATTTGCTTTAGTTTTTACAGCAGCAAATGTAAAGAAGTATTATAACAATACCGCAATAAAATGTTGTAATTTTTTAAGCTAAATCGTTTTCGGGTAAATTAAAAAAAGAAGTCTTGCAAAAGCTTTTTTTTAGTAAATTGTCACTGTTTAATACAAAACCATCCAGCTACTTATGAAAAAATTACTTTTAACTTTGGCATTACTGCTTACTGGGTTAATAACTTATTCGCAGGATAATCTGGTCGTAAGTGCGGATAATCTTGTAAATGAAGTTTTGGTGGCTAAAAATGATGGTTTTCTTTTAGGCGAGCTGGATGTTAAGTCAAAAAAGAACAGGCCTGTTGGAAAAGATGCTTACTATTTTGAAAATGTTACTCAGGGAAAAGGCTTCCTTTTAGAATCGTTTCTCTTTAAAGTAGACCATGCAAAATACAGGACAAAACTACAGGTTCATTTATATAAAAAGAAAGATTTTGTTCAGGAGGTTTATACTGATGAAGGTACTGTTTCATATCCTTCATATGTTCCGGGCGATGAAATCAAGACCCGGGATATTATAGTTTATGTTGATCCTGGTCAGAACGGACTGGTGGAAGTTGATTTGCTTCAGTATGATGTTGCGATACCTGTGGAAGGGGTTTTTGTGAGCCTTGAATTGGTAAATTATCTTGATGAAAATGGTGTTGAAATATTACGACCGAAGTTTAAAACAAATGAATTAACTACGATTGGTTTTCATCCCTCGACTACTGATAATTATTGTGGAAGAGCAGGTATATATGGTACGGATACTGAGTTTTGGATAAACAATAACAAAAGCTTAAAGACTGATTTTAAACATTCTTTCAAAAAAGAAGTTCCTCAAAAAATGCTGGTTGCACCTAATTTCGGATTGAAAATAGGAGTCAAATAATTACATCTTCAGGTAAAAATCTTTGGTAAGCGAAATATACTCATCGGTATATTTATGACGGGCTGTTTCTATAATAAGCTCGTCAGTGGTTATTTTTTTTTCTGTTCTGCTTAGAGCAATCAGGCTTCTTTTTATCTCGGTTTCAGGTGTTCCTTTTACTCTTGTAATTTTAAAGGGATAAAGTTGTTCTTCCTTTGCCAGTGCTATGAATTTCTCTTCTTCTTTAAAAGGAATAACCACAGCCAGTACGCCAATTTCTGACAATAGTATTTCAGAGGCCTGAATGAGATCTTCAAAGGGAAGTGAATTGTTATGGCGTGCCATATCGCGTTGTTCATCGCCTGAAAAATACCCATCGGTATAAAAAGGAGGATTGGAAACAATGAGGTCATATTCATCTTCCGGCTCTTCCATAAATTCATCAAGGCTGGCGTGGTAGCAAAACAATCTGTCGCCCCATGGAGAATTCTCAAAATTGTCTACTGCCTGCTCGTGCGCATCCGCGTCAATTTCAAGTCCGTCAATCTGTTCGGCATGGCAACGTTGTGCCAGCATCAGGGCAATAAGACCTGTACCGGCTCCAATATCCAGTATGCTAAAAGGGTTGTGGTCTACAGGTGTCCATGCGCCAAGCAATACGCCATCCGTACCTACTTTCATAGCGCATTTATCCTGCTGAACTGTAAATTGCTTGAATTTGAACATTTCTTAGTATTGAGATGTTAGATTTGAGATAATAGAGAACGGAAAAAGATAAAAAAATACATGAGAGGACAGCCAGCAACTGACAACCGTCAACCAACAACTAAAACTAACTGTTAAGGTAAAGGTCAACCAATCCTTCAGGAGTGTTCAGGATTACTTTTTTGTTTTCGCGGTCTATTTTCACGATAAAATCATCAATCATAGGGACAAGTATCTCTATTTCTCCCTTTTTGATCTCAAAAAGGGCCTGTGCTGAATTGTCGTTTACGCCAACAATTTCTCCGATATTGCCAAGACGCTCGTCTTCGGCCTGAAAGCCTATGATTTCATGGAAATAAAAACGGTTGCCATCCAGTTTTGGAAGGGCAGAAAGTGGAAGATAAACAGCTTTTCCCATAATGCCGTCGGCATCGTCTTCGTTGTCGATGTCTTCAAAACGTGTTCTTAGGAAATCGCCTTTGTGTAGGGAAGAGGTGACAATAAAAAATGGAACCAGGTGTTTGTTTATTTCAACAAACACTGATTCCATGTTTTCATACAACTCAGGCTCGTCAGTATCTAACCAGATAAGGACTTCACCTTTGTAGCTAAATTTTTTAGCGATTTTACCTAAGTAGAAACAATCTTCTTTACGCATGTATCGCTAAGGAATAATTAAGCTTGAGTTTCTTCGTTGTTTTCTTCTGTAGCTTCAACGTCAGCAACTTCTTCGTTACCTTCAGCAGTAGCTTCTTCTGCAGATGCAGCAGCAGCGGCATCAGCCTCAGCTTGCTTAGCAGCAGCGATACGATCTTCGTTAACTTTTTTCTCAGCAGCAAGTGCAGCAGCTTTCGCGTCTTCTTTAGCTGTAGAAAGACCAGCTTTCTTAGCATCAACTTTCCCTGCTTTTTCTTCTAACCATTTAGCTAGTTTAGCGTCAGCCTGCTCTTGTGTAAGCGCACCTTTACGTACACCTCCGTCTAGGTGGTGTTTAAGTAAAGCACCTTTGTAAGAAAGGATTGCTCTTGCAGTGTCAGTTGGCTGAGCACCATTATGTAACCACTGTACAGCGCTATCAAGGTTGATGTCGATAGTTGCAGGGTTAGTGTTTGGATTGTAAGTTCCTATTTTCTCAAGGAATTTACCATCTCTTTTTGAGCGGCTATCCGCTGCTACTACCCAGTAAAAAGGTTTTCCTTTTTTACCGTGTCTTTGTAATCTGATTTTTACAGGCATAATCTATTTGATTAAAGTGAGGTACCCGACCTCGTTAAAATTAGGGTGCAAATATATAAAAACTTTACTATACCAATGGCTTAAAACGTATATTTTATGATTTATTATCCTGCTGTTAATTGAAATTTTATATTTTTATTGTGATTTATTTCATTTTGATTAGGATATATTCCATAAAAAACTATTTTTGTCCTTGTAAAATTTGAACTACTCCTTTCTAACTATCGAATAATGAAAAAATTTTTATCACTTTTAGTATTAGTGACTGCCCTGGTGTCGTGTGAAGAAGATATCAAATTCAACAATCCTGCAGTACAGGGTGTGAAAGATAATGAGCTTTGGAAAGCAACAACCTATGATGCTAAAAAAACAGGTAATACTATTATTATAAATGCTCATAGAGGAGGTGATTTTGAAACTTTGACGTTGACGCTTACTGCAGCTGCTCCTGGTTCAGTACATAATTTAGGGTTAGATAATCTTAATACTGCCGGTTACAGCTATAATATAGATGGTATTTCTGAGACCTTTACTACGGGTGCAGGAGTAGGGAATGGTCGTGTTACTATTATGGGTGAAGATGATAATAACATCAACGGAACAGGAGGAAAAGGATTTATATCGGGTAGTTTTTATTTTAATGCTTACACTTCAGACGAATCTAATGTTGTAAACTTTCAGCAGGGAGTATTCTACAGAGTACCGCTTACTGTTGAGCCATAATAAAGATAAGATTAAAAATATTTGAACCGCCTTAGGGCGGTTTTTTTATGTTCCTTAAAAGTAAAGTCTTTCTTAAAGTTTTATTAAAAAAAAATAATAAGTTGTTTTATAAGTAAATAAGTTTACATTTGTAAGGAGTATAAACACCGAACAAATTTTTTTTTATGAACATATTCGTAGGTAGCCTTCCATTTAGTTTAGAGGAGGCAGATTTAAGAGAGTCTTTTGAGGCTTATGGCGCTGTAGAGTCAGTAAAGATTATTACAGATAAATTTACAGGCAGAAGTAAAGGTTTTGGCTTCGTTGAGATGTCAAACGATGATGAGGCTCAAAAAGCGATCGATGAGCTTAATGGTGCTACTGTGTCAGGCAGAACTATTGTTGTAAACAAGTCTGAACCAAGACCGGAAGGCGAGAGAAAAAGCTTTAACAACAACCGTGGTGGTTTCAACAGAGACAACAACCGTGGTGGAGGCTTTAACAGAGACAACAACCGTGGCGGTGGTGATTACAACCGCGGAGGTCGTTACTAAGAAAAGAGATATTTACAGTTTTAAGTACAGTATATATTTTATCCCGGCTCACGAGCCGGGATTTTTTTTGCTCAAACGGTATAGTTTATATTATGTCTTTTTTTAATAAAAAGTTGTCTTTTTGTTGTTTGCAGACTAACTAAGAATTGCCTGAAATTTGCATCATATTTAATATATGATTTTATGTGTCTGCATAAATTGCTAAACCTTGGTAGGTTTACCGGTGCTATGATGGTGGTGTCTGTAAGTGCTGTTGCTCAGGAACATCCTGTTTATTTGCTGAATCTTGATGATGCGCTTCGCCTTGCTGAAAAGAATAATGCAAAAATTATCAGGTCCGGAATCGAGAGTGAAATCGGTGAGGAGATGGTAAAAGAAACCAAAGAGCAGCGATTACCTGAAATCGATTTTAACTCCTCTTATGCCAGAGTTAGCAATATAACCGAATTTACCCGCGGTAATTTTGGAAACAGTAAAATTACCCCTATTATTCCTCAGATGTATGGCAGTGGCCTAACCGGTAGTGTTCCTTTGTATAAAGGAGGGGCTATTAATGCTGCTGTGCGTAAATCTGAAATTGAAAACAAAATGACACAGCTTAATTATCAAAAGACTATTAAGGATGTTCATCTTGAAGTTGCCTCGTTATATCTTGGAGTATATAAGCTGATGGAGACCAAAAAGCTTATCGCTGAAAATATTGAAGAGGAAAAAAAGAGGGTTAAAGAAGTTCAGTCACTATACAGAAACGGTGTTGTCACTAAAAATGAAATACTAAGGGCAGAACTTCAGATTGCCGAGCGCGAACAGGCTTTACTTGCTAATAAAAAGGAAACTGATATTATGTTGCACGAAATCAGGCTGATGCTTCAGCTTCCTGAAGAGGTGCATGTAGAAGTAGATACTACCCGCCTTTTAAGCAGGCTGATGTATAAAGAAAGAGATTATCAGGGTATTGCTGCTACAGGTAATGAAGAGCTTCTGCTTTCAAGGCAGGGCGAACAACTGCAGCATCTTAATGTAAGGGTCGCCCGGTCGGGATATTATCCGCAAATAAGATTATTTGGTAGTTACGCCTATAAATATCCTAACTATATGTTTTTTCCACCCGATCCTTATCCTTACACCTTTGGTCAGGTGGGTATAGATGCTGTGTTTAGTATTTCAGGACTTTATAAGAACAGGACAAAAGTTGCTACTGCTAAAAAAAGAGAAGAGGCAGCGAGGTCTGAAGTTCAGGTAAAAGAGAATGAAATAGAGGAAAAAGTATTTCGCAATTATACCCAGTACAATGAGTTGCTTGACAGGTTTTCTGTTGCAGATAAAGCCGAGGAACTTGCTGCTGAAAATTACAGGCTTGTAAGGTTGCAATACCTGAACCAACTTTCCCTTGTAACCGAAATGATAGATGCTGATAATGCGCTGCTTGAAGCACGCTATAATAAAGTGGCGCTTCGTATTGATGCTGCCATGAAATATTATGAGTTGCTGCATGCTTCGGGAATTTCTTTAACGCTTAATAACAACAATTAATAATCTGAAAAATGAGTAAAAAGGTTAAAGGTTATTTTCATAATCTTGTTACTGTTGCGGCATCGCTTTTGGTTGTAGCAGCCCTTTTAGTGGTGGCTTGGTTCTTTGTTTTTCATGAAAGCCATGAAGAAACCAATGATGCCCAGGTAGAACAATATGTGACTCCTGTAATGGCCAGAATTACCGGATATGTGCAGGAGGTTCGCTATGAAGAAAATCAGTTTGTACGCAAGGGCGATACACTTATTGTGATTGACAGAAGGGAGTATGGTGCATATCACGATCAGGCGCTGGCCGATGAATTCACAGCGCAAAATACTGTTGGGAGTACCAAAAATGCTGCTGTAACGACAGAAAGCATGAAGGAGGTTGAGGAAGCTAAGCTGCCCGGAGCGAAAGCCGATTTATTAAAAGCCCGACTTGAGTTTGAGAGATACTCGGCTTTGTATAAAGAGGAGGCTGCTACATTGCAGCAGCTCGAGCGTGTAAAGGCTGATTATGATGAGGCGAAGTCACATTATGATGAGTTGAAAAAAGCTGTGCAGTCTGCGAAACTGGCTGAAAAAGAAGCCTATTCAAAACTTCCGGTAATGCAGGCGCAGCTACAGGCCCGAAAGGCGGCAACTGAAAAATCTTCACTTTTCCTGTCATATACAGTAATTACAGCTCCTTATGATGGTTATGTGGGTAAAAGGGTAATCCAGCCGGGGCAGATGGTTAAGGAAGGGCAAACGCTGGTTTCGGTAGTTAGCAAAGAAAAATGGGTGATAGCTAATTTTAAGGAGACACAGATTGAATACCTGAAAGTAGGACAGGAGGTTGAACTTGACGTGGATGCTTTTCATGATAAAGTGTTTAAAGGAGTGATTCAGTCGTTGTCGCCGGCAAGTGGTGCCCGCTTTTCGCTATTGCCTCCGGATAATGCTACCGGTAACTTTGTGAAAATAGAACAGCGTATTCCGGTTAAGATAAAGCTTGTGGATTCTGAAAATGAATTGTCGCTACTAAGAGCGGGTATGAGTGTAATGGTTACTGCTGAACATCAGAACTGATGATAAAAGATAATGCCAGGATATTCAAATCCTGGGTGCCGGGCTGGCTTATAGTGTTTGTATTGGTGTTTTGTATGCTGCATTCCATGGTGTTGTTAGGGGTGTATACTTCAAACATAACCTATTCGGCAAGTTTTCTGGATATAGAACCAGAGGATCTTCAGTTTTCGCTGTGCGTAACTTACGGGACTTTTCTTGCCACATTATTGGTGGAAAGCAGGCTGTTTAAATATTTTCCGACCAAAAGCTATTTTCTGGTTATTTACAGTCTTGCTTCGTTGGTATTTGTATTTTCGGGTTATACTGAGAATTACATTCTTTTTCTTGTGCTCAGGATGGTTGAAGGTGTGCTTATGGCGTTGCCGTGGCTACCTATGAGGCAATTGCTTTTTACACGATTTACATCGCGGAATGCTACTATAGTTGTTTTTTCGCTCAATTATGCAGCATTATTATTGGCTTCTCCATTTATTATGAACATAGCGGTATGGCTGCTTGATAATTATGACTGGAAATATATGGTGTATGGATCGGCAGTGTTTCAGTTATTATGCGTAGGGTTGATACTTGTGACTTTTACCAACAACCGCTTTCATAGAAAGTTACCACTGTATCAGATAGACTGGGTCAGTTTTGTTTTGGTGCTGATTGCGATTTTGAGTGGAACTTTTGTGTTTATCTATGGAGAAAAGAAATACTGGTTCGATTCCGGACAGGTAGATGCGGCTTTGGTGTTTTGCTTATTGAGTACAGCGTTGTTTGTTATGAGGCAACTGTGGGCAAAAAGACCTGTGTTTGACTTTAAGGTCTTTAGCTATGCAAACCTCAGAATAGGTTTTCTGCTTTTTATATTCTTCTATATTTCCCGTGCCACATTGAATATCTGTCACAGTACTATGCTTACTGTGTGGAACTGGGAGCCTGCCAGGGTTGCAGGTGTTCAGTATTTTAATGTATTAGGCAATGGTATAGGGATGGTTTTGGCGGGACTGTTTTTAATGAAAA
Organism: Flavobacterium sp. AG291; assembly: GCF_003350375.1. GTDB lineage: Bacteria > Bacteroidota > Bacteroidia > Flavobacteriales > Flavobacteriaceae > Flavobacterium > Flavobacterium suzhouense. The sequence goes on from NZ_QQAR01000001.1 coordinate 60,538, forward strand.
AGGTACCTCACCGTTATATTTTTTCAATGGGATTTGCGCTAATGGCAGTCTATCATATATGGTTCACTTTTTTATTTGTGCCGGATGTTGCTCTTTCGGATATTGTGGTTCCGTATGTAATGCAGGGAATTAGTGTCGGGGTGCTGTTTGTGCCTATGGTACTTTTTACGGTTTCGTCGGTGCCGGCAGAGTTGGCTCCTTATTCCGGTACTACTGGTGTTGCCGGACGTTTTTGGGGTAGTACGATTGGCTTTTGTATTATGCAGAATGCACAGGTGTATTTAATGCGCTTTCATGTTTTTCAGCTAAATCGTAATGTATTGCCGGAGACAGCACAGGCTCAGGAGCGGATTAGCCAGCTAACAGCAAATTTTGCTGCCAAAGGATATGCTCAGGATGATGCCTATAGACTTGCTATAAAAAGCATTACAGCTGCTGTTAGCAAACAATCGCTTCTGTTGGCTAATATGGAAATATTTACGGTTATAGGCTATGCGTTAATCGCTGTTTCTGTTTTATTGCTATGCAACAGGCATTTGCGCATGACTGTAGATATCTTTAAAAATAAGGTGTGGGGCAGTTAATAACCGTTTGTTGAAAACATAATGCGGTGTAGCTTGTTCAGTGTTTGTAGTTGAGCGTTAAAAATCATAATTTTGGAAATCGGCGTTAATATGCTGTGTGATTTTCTAACCTTCAAATCCTAAACCGGTTATGTACCTGATTTTTGACACCGAAACCACCGGATTACCCAAACGATGGGATGCTCCCATTAGCGATACCGACAACTGGCCGCGCTGTATTCAGATAGCATGGCAGCTGCATGATGAAATGGGACAGCTTATAGAGCATCAGGATTATATGGTAAGGCCCGATGGCTTTAATATTCCCTATGATGCAGAGCGTATCCACGGTATTTCTACCGAATTGGCTACCGAGCAGGGGATAAGCCTTGCTGAAGTATTGGAAAAATTCAATATAGCGCTTTCCAAATCGAAATTCATAGTTGGTCAGAATGTTGGCTTTGACGTGAATATTATGGGCTCGGAATTTTACCGAATGGGTGTAGAGAATAGTATGGCATCGATGAAAGTACTCGATACCTGTACCGAAGTTACTGCTGAACTGCTAAGGCTTCCCGGAGGTCGTGGTGGTAAATTTAAGTTGCCTACACTAACCGAGTTACACGAATATCTCTTTGGTGAGCCGTTTGCGGAAGCACACAACGCCACTGCCGACGTTGAAGCAACTACCCGTTGTTTCCTTGAGCTTGTAAAACGCCAGATATTCACTAAAGAAGAGCTTGATGTTCCTGCTTCTTATTTTGGTGAATTTACCGCTAAGAATCCTCAGCCGATACAACTTATCGGTTTAAAACATATCAACCTTAAAAAAGCTTCTGATGAGGTACGCCAGCGCCTTGAGAAACTAAGGTCTGCAGAAAATGTTGAGGTTCATACATCAGGTGAAACCCATGATATTGCAGATGTCGATTTTGTTCACCTGCACAACCATACGCAGTTTTCGGTACTACAGTCTACCATAGCGGTTCCCGATCTGGTTAAGGCTGCTGCCAAATATAAAATGCCTGCCGTTGCCATGACCGATCACGGTAATATGATGGGGGCATTTCACTTTGTGAGTAATGTGCTGAATCACAATAAAGCTGCTGAAGCTAAAAACAAGGCTGCGGTGGAAAATGGCGAAGAACCAACCGAGGTGTTAATGAAACCCATTGTTGGGGTTGAGTTCTTTGTTTGTGAAGACCATAAAGATAAAACCCGTAAAGACAACGGTTATCAGGTTGTTTTGATGGCTAAAAATAAGAAAGGCTACCATAACCTGGCAAAAATGTCGTCTATTGCCTTTACTGCAGGATTTTACTATGTGCCAAGGATCGATAAAAAAGTTATTGAGCAGTATAAAGAAGATATCATTGTACTCTCGGGTAACTTGTATGGTGAGATTCCTAACAAGGTACTAAACATTGGTGAAAATCAGGCTGAAGAAGCATTGCTGTGGTGGAAAGAAATGTTTGGCGACGACTTCTATATGGAGCTGATGCGCCACGGACAGGAAGATGAGAACCGCGTGAATCAGTCGCTGATAAGCCTAGCCAGAAAACACAACGTTAAGCTGGTTGCTACCAATAATACTTACTATGTAAATAAAGAAGACTCGCATGCGCACGATATTTTGTTGTGTGTAAAAGACGGGGAAAAACAGGCAACGCCTATTGGCCGTGGCCGTGGATTCCGTTATGGTCTTCCTAATAGCGAATACTATTTCAAGTCGGGCGATGAGATGAAGCAGCTCTTTAAAGACCTGCCGGAAGCCATTGCCAATATTCAGGAAATAGTTGATAAAATTGAAATTTACTCCCTGTACAGGGATGTACTCCTTCCAAAGTTTGATATTCCGGAAGAATTCCTTGTTGCGGAGGATAATGAAGATGGAGGAAAGCGAGGTGAGAATAAATATTTACGACATCTTACATATAAGGGGGCAGAAAAAAGATATGCCGAAATAACAGACGATATCCGTGAACGTCTGGATTTCGAGCTTAAGACGATTGAGAATAGTGGATATCCGGGTTATTTCCTTATTGTACAGGATTTCATTGCCGAAGCCCGAAATATGGGAGTATCGGTAGGGCCGGGAAGGGGATCGGCAGCGGGTAGTGCGGTAGCCTATTGTTTAGGGATTACCAATATTGACCCAATTAAATATGACCTCCTTTTTGAGCGTTTCCTGAATCCTGACCGTGTATCCATGCCCGATATTGATATCGACTTTGATGATGAGGGTCGTGGCCGGGTAATGGATTATGTAATCAATAAATATGGAGCCAGTCAGGTAGCACAGATTATTACTTATGGTACCATGGCGGCAAAATCGTCTATCCGGGATACTGCAAGGGTACTTGACCTTCCGCTATTTGAAGCTGATAAGATAGCCAAGCTTATCCCGAACCTTAAGCTTGCAAAAATATTCTCTCTTGACGCCAATGCGCTTAAAGGTGCGCTGCGTGCCGAGGAATATGAAAAAGTTGTGGAGCTTATTGCCATGGCTGATGGTGGCGACCTTACCGGTGAGACCATACAGCAGGCAAAAGTGCTTGAGGGATCGCTGCGTAATACCGGTATTCATGCCTGTGGGGTGATTATTACGCCTGATGATATTACCAATTTCGTTCCGGTTTCAGTAGCGAAAGACTCCGACCTGTATGTTACCCAGTTTGATAACTCGGTGGTAGAAAGTGCCGGACTGCTAAAGATGGACTTCCTGGGGCTGAAGACCCTTACGCTGATTAAGGATACCGTTAAACTGGTAAAATACAAGCACGGCATTGAGCTTGATCCTGAATCGTTTCCTATAGATGATGTAAAGACTTATGAACTGTTTCAACGCGGTGAGACCGTAGGGGTGTTCCAGTACGAGTCGCCCGGGATGCAGAAATACATGAAGGATCTGAAACCTACTGTATTTGCCGACCTTATTGCCATGAATGCCTTGTACCGTCCGGGACCTCTGGAGTATATTCCGAGTTTCGTTAGAAGGAAAAACGGAGAGGAAGAAATAAAATATGACCTTGATGCCTGTGAAGAGTACCTGAAAGAAACTTATGGTATTACGGTATACCAGGAGCAGGTGATGCTACTGTCGCAAAAGCTGGCCGGCTTTACTAAAGGTGAGGCCGACGTACTGCGTAAAGCGATGGGTAAAAAGCAAAAGGACGTACTGGATAAAATGAAACCTAAGTTCGTTGCGCAGGCTGCCGAAAAAGGGCACGATGCCACCGTACTTGAAAAAATATGGAAAGACTGGGAGGCATTTGCGAGTTATGCCTTCAATAAGTCGCACTCTACCTGTTATGCCTGGGTAGCCTATCAAACAGCCTACCTTAAAGCGCACTATCCGGCAGAATATATGGCGGCAGTACTTTCTAACAACATGAACGATATTAAACAGGTTACCTTCTTTATGGAAGAATGTAAGCGAATGGGCTTACAGGTACTAGGGCCTGATGTAAATGAATCATATTATAAATTTACCGTAAATGATAGTGGAGCTGTACGTTTTGGTATGGGGGCTATTAAAGGTGTTGGAGCTGGTGCGGTAGATACTATTGTAGAGAACCGAAAAGGCGGAGCCTATAAATCGATATTTGATTTGGCTAAACGTATTGATCTTCGAGCAGCCAATAAAAAAGCTTTTGAGAATCTTGCGCTTGCAGGAGGTTTTGATTGTTTCAACACCACACACAGGGCACAGTATTTTCATATGGATGCCAGTGAGAATATCTCATTTCTGGAAAAGGCAATGCGTTACGGTTCGAAATTCCAGGAGAATGAAAACTCGTCGCAGGTGAGTCTTTTTGGGGAGGCTAGTGAGGTGCAGATACCTGAACCTGTAGTGCCACCATGCGAAGAATGGAGCACTATGGAAAAGCTTGCTAAAGAAAAGGAAGTTGTGGGTATTTATATCTCAGGACATCCGCTGGATGACTATAAGTTTGAGATGAAATATTTCTGTAATTCCAAACTGGAAGCATTAAAGAATCTGGAGCAGCATGTTACCAAGAACCTGAGTTTTGGAGGAATTATTTCTAACGTACAGCACAGGGTTGCCAAAAACGGTAAAGGCTGGGCATCGTTTGTTCTGGAGGGCTATGATGAGAGTTACGAATTCAGGATATATGGAGAGGAATACTTAAAATTCAGGCATTTCCTGATAGGGAATAACTTTACCTTTATGAAAGTGCTTGTTAAAGAGGGCTGGACCAATGCTGAAGGTAAAAAAGGTGAGCCAAGACTTCAGTTTATAGCTATTCAATACCTGCAGGATGTATTGACAACATTTGCAAAGAAGCTTGTTATCATGTTTAATATTGCTGAATTGCAGGAACAACTGATTGCTACACTTAATGAGCTGTTTAGAGTTAACTCCGGTGATAACTCAGTTACTTTTGAAGTGATGGAACTGAAAAAAGTGCTTAAAAAAGTAGAGATAAACAATGCAGCACCAGTTAAGGAAGTGCAGGAAGAAGGCGATGAGCTGGATGCAGAGGTGTCAGAGCCTGTAATGGCTGATGTTGAGGATATTCAGGTAGTAACTAAACTGAGTATGCCAAGCAGAAAACTTAAAGTTAAGATTAGTAATGAGTTATTGCACGAATTAGAAAAGCTTCAAGTAAATTTTAAACTGAATTAAATTTGCTAATAAGCTGAATCTATGCATAGATAGGTAAAACTAATATATGTTTAACAGAATTATTGATATTAATATGTAAATTTGTTACCTAAATTTAATCTAAAAGAAAAAATATAATGGCACAAGCAATAACAGATGCTACTTTTGATGAAGTAGTACTTAAATCAGATAAACCGGTATTAGTAGATTTTTGGGCAGCATGGTGTGGACCATGTCGTATGGTAGGCCCTATCATCGATGAGATCAGCTCAGAATACGAAGGTAAAGCTGTAGTTGGTAAAGTTGATGTAGATGCTAATCAGGAATTTGCAGCTAAATACGGAGTAAGAAACATCCCTACAGTACTAGTTTTCCAAAACGGAGAAGTAGTAGGTCGTCAGGTAGGTGTTGCTCCTAAAAAGACATATACTGATGCTATCGACGCTTTAATATAAGCAGCAGATAAAACTCATAAAAAAAGCCCACAGTAATGTGGGCTTTTTCATTGGAGGTTGGTTTTGTGCTAAAAAAATAACTAACCCTCTTTAATTTATGAACCAGGAATTATAAATAAACATCAGGATTAATGTTTTTTAATTTCTGTTCTTTTTGGATTGATGATGTGCAAATATAAAATAAGTCACTTAATAGTGACTTATTTTATATTATTTTTATTCAAAATTTTTTACGTGGAAGATAAAGCCGGAAATACTCCTGTCAGGGATAAGGAAAAAAGCAAACAAAAGTTTCTGAATGCTGTAGGGAAGCTTTTGAGGACAAAAGGGTTTTCTGCCCTCAAGGTAAATGATATTGCTGCTGTGGCAGGACTTGATAAAAAACTGATCTATAAGTATTTTGGAGGCAGGGATCAGCTGGTAGACCAGTATCTGGTTTCTATTGACTTTTGGAGTAACGTAAAACAGGATGATGCGCAGCCTGCAATTACTGATGGAGGTAGGGAGTTCACGAAACAAATGGTACTGCAGCAATATGATTATGTGGCTTCTAACAAAGAATTTCAAAAGATTCTCTTATGGGGATTATCTGAAAAGAGAAAATCTTTGCAAAATCTGGCCGATGAACGTGAAGTAGTTGGTGAAGTATTGCTTAAAAATATAACAGATCCTTTTTTTAAAGATAAAGCAGAGAATTTCAGGGCATCGATGGCTATTATTATTTCGGGTGCTTATTATTTAAATATGTATTCCGGAGCCAGTAACAGTACCTTTTGCGGTATTGATCCTGCTAAGGAACAGGGAGAAAAGGCGATTAAAAAAGCCATAGTCAATCTGGTAGACATGCTTTATGAAGATGGAAAAAAACAAAATGGATAACAGCCGGCTTTATAGCCGGTTTTTTGTTTTTGTATATTTTTATAAAAAAAAAGAAACCTTCAGGCAACTTCTTAAAAATATTTTCCGTCTTACAGATATAAACCAACCTAAACCAATTTGAAAATTATCCGATTATATGCTTCTGATGAGGCAGTCGTTAAAAAGATACTCCAGGGAGATGCCCGGGCAGAAAAGCAGCTATATGATCGATATGCTGCAAAAATGCTGGGTGTTTGCAGGATGTACATTAAAGACCTTCACTATGCCGAAGATGTAATGATAAGAGGATTTATGCGTGCGCTTGATAACTTAGGGAAATTTAGGTTTGAGGGTAGTTTTGAGGGCTGGCTCAGAAAGATAATGGTAAGGGAGTCGATTGACTTTTTGAGGGAACGCACCCAGATTTACTTTGAAGATATTGAAACTGCGGAAGTTCCACCTTTGGCAACAGTTGAAGTAGATCTGGATGTGGAGCTTTTACAGTTATTGATTGACAAACTGCCCGAAGGTTATCGTACAGTGCTGGTTATGTTTGCTGTTGAAGGCTATAACCATAAGGAGATAGCAAAAATGCTAGGGATTAGCGAGAGTACATCAAAGTCACAATTGTTTAAGGCAAGAAAGCAATTGCAGGAACAATTGAGCTTATTAAAGAGATTAGAAAATGAAAGATAAGAACCTGGAACAACAACTGGCAGAGAAGCTTGGTAACCGAAGTATAGCACCTTCGGATCAGGCATGGGAGCGCATTGCCCGAAACAGACAGCAGGGAAAGCAAAAGCAAAAAAATAATAAAAGGCTGTTTATGTATTATGCAGCAGCAGTTTTAGTGTTTCTTTTTGCGGGTTATTGGTTTGTGGCTAATACTCCGGATACAGCACCACAACAACAGGTAGTGGATGCAAATAAAACTGAACAGGCAACGGTTAAAGATAGTCCGGTGGTAGCAGTTTCAGAATCAGTTACTGAGCCTCAACAAAGTTTGCCCAAAGAAACATATAATGAAAATAGTAAACAGGGAGTGATTATTCCGGTTTATAAACAGGAGGCAGCAGTAGTTCAGGAAGCTGATAGACAATCGCAAGTGATTGAAAAAACGCCGCAGTTAAATTCAATTGTGCTTACTGAAGCTAGAGCTGTTACTAAAGACAAGCATTATGATGCAGAGGTGGATTATCTGCTAAAAAATGCCATTAAAGAGGTAGCTGCTGATAAACAATTTTCTAAAAAAACTGATAATACTGCTCTGCTTAAAGAAGTAGAGTCTGAAATGGACGAATATTACCGCGATAAGGCGATGAGTATTTTTGCACTTAAGAACAAAAAAATACGCTTCGCTGTAAAAGAATAATAACAATCAACTCTTAATTATGAAACGCATCTTATTATGCATCGCCTTTGTGGCGACAGGAATTTCTTTGCCTAAAGCCAACGCTCAGACTGAGAACGACACTCTTAAGCAGCAAACTGCAGAAAAGAAATCATGGTGGAATGAAACCGATCAGGATTATTATGAAGAGCTTAAAAAGCGCAAGTTAGAAGCTTTTGAAGCCGAAAAACAGAATATTGTTGAAACCGAAAAGTTTGAGCTTAAAAAATTGCTGGAAAAAATAGACAAAAGACTTGAGAATGGTGAGATAACAGCTGAAAAAGCAAAGGCCCTTAAGGAGGAGGCAGCTAAAAAATCGGCACAGAATATCGATAATAAAACAGCTATAGTAGAGAGTCAGATAGAGTTGACTAAAAGAGATGTGTTCTACAATTATCAGCCTAATACAACCGGTTATGTTGAGGCAGGTGTTGGAAATGCAACTGATGACAGAGGGAGTTTTTTGTTAGGTATACGATATAAAGCAGCTGATAAAAAACCTAAATATGATAAGCGTACCTATACGGATATGGTTTTTGCTGTTGGTTTTGGTGGGACTGTAGGTGATGGTGTTGGTATAGGTGATGTCTATAAATTTGGGAAGAGTGGTTTTGCCGAGATAGGCTTTACTTTTCGAACACGGCTGTTAAAGGACTCTAATTACTGGCGACTTGCCTATGGACTTTCCTATCAGGAAAATACGCTTAGTCCTAAGGATAACAAGTATTTCGTTAACGATAATGGCTATACGAGCCTTGTGGTTTCTCCAAATCAGATTAAACGAAACATGATGGTGTTTGAGAATTTGGTTGTTCCGGTTTTATTAGAGTTTGGTCCATCGAAGAAGAAAGAATACAAAGATCATTTCAGGTATGATACTTCTACCAGTTTTAAAGTGGGAATAGGTGGTTTTGCTGGGATGAATCTAGGTACCATGCAATGGATGAAATATGTTGAAAATGGAGAGAATGTAAAAGTAAAATTGCGTCGTGACTACAATACCGAAAAATTTGTGTATGGTTTAAAAGGTTATGTAGGGTTTGGCAGCCTAAGCCTTTTTGCTCACTATGAGCTCAACTCTGTGTTCAGTAAATCGGAGTATAAGGATCATGCCTTGTTTTTCGGTTTCAGGGTCGACCTTTAATTATATATGTCAGAAGCCGCAGTTTTATTCTGTGGCTTCTCTTTCTTTTGTGTCAGCCTTGCTTTCATAATGTTTGTTATCCCATCGGGCAAGGTCTATTATAATAGGGATAAGACTCTGTCCTTTTTCTGTCAGGGTATATTCTACTCTTGGTGGAAGCTCTTTAAATTCTTCTCTGATAAGTATGTCGTCAGCCTCAAGGTCTTTTAATACTGATGTTAGTACTTTTTTTGATATTGTGCCTATAGTTGCATGAATTTGTCCGAAACGGGCTGTACGGTTTCGCAAAGCGTAAATAATAATGGGTTTCCATTTGTTGCCTAATATTGCCATGGAGCGGTGCATTGGGCAATGACTATATCTGAATATGTCTTTTTTCATTTTCTGGTTACTTAGTGGTTACCACTATATACTTTTAATGGTTACAAAAGTAAACTATTATTGTTTACTTTGTATAAAATGCTGAAATCACGACATAAGTCGTTAGTGTTAACTTTAAAAATATCTAAAATGAATCTGGAATCGTTATTCACCTCCTTTCAATACAAAAAACTAAATCTAAAGAACAGGTTTGTAATGGCACCTATGACTCGGGCGCAGTCTCCCGATGGCGTGCCTACACAACAGGTGGCAGATTATTATTCAAGAAGGGCTGCTGCAGGTGTTGGCCTGATCCTGACTGAAGGTACAGTAATAGGGCGTCCTTCTTCCAAGAACCTGAAAGACATCCCTGATTTTTATGGGACAGAAGCTCTAAATTCGTGGAGCAACGTGGTTAAGGGAGTACATGCTGAAGGAGGTGCTATTGCTCCGCAAATATGGCATGTGGGTAATACACCTTACGGGTGGGAAGCTCCGGCTCCCTTTGAGAGTCCCGACAGCATGACGGTAAAAGATATCGAAGATACCATTACAGCTTTTGCAAATGCAGCTAAGGCGGCAAAAGAGCTCGGTTTTGATGCGTTGGAGATACATGGCGCACATGGTTACCTGATAGATCAGTTCTTTTGGGAAGGAATGAACCACCGTACAGACGAGTATGGTGGAAAGACTATTAAAGAAAGAGCCCGTTTTGGTGTTGAGGTTGTAAAGGCCATCCGTAAAGCTGTAGGTGATGACTTTACAGTTATCATGAGATTGTCGCAATGGAAACAACAGGACTATGCAGTAAAATTGGCTAATGATCCTAAGGAACTTGAGGATTGGGTATTACCATTGGCGGAAGCCGGAGTGGATATCTTTCACGGATCGCAGCGCAGGTATTGGGAAAATGAATTTGAAGGCAGTGACCTGAATTTTGCCGGATGGCTTAAAAAAGTAACTGGTCAGCCAACTATTACAGTAGGTTCGGTTGGACTAAGCGGCGATTTTATGGAGTTCTTTGGCGAAGGCAAAGGAGCGGACACTACCGATTTTAGCGAGTTACTTCGCAGGTATGAGCGAGGTGATTTCGATTTGGTAGCTGTTGGACGTTCACTGCTTCAGGATCCGGAATGGGTACAAAAACTTAAAGAAGGGCGTTTGGATGAGTTGAAATCCTTTAACCCTGCCAGCGCTGGTACATTGTACTAATCAGGCTATAGCAAATACTAAAACCGCACAATGCTTTGTGCGGTTTTTTGTTTACATTTGGAATTATGAAGTTAGAAGGCCAATTAGAAAAAATATCGAGTTTTTCACATCTGGAGCTGTTAGCTAACCAGATTGTGGAGGGTTTTATTTCAGGAATGCACAAGAGTCCGTTTCACGGGTTTTCCTCAGAGTTTGCAGAGCACAAAGTATATAACCCCGGTGAAAGTACCAGGCATATTGACTGGAAGCTGTTTGCCCGTACCGACAGGTTATATACTAAGCGCTATGAAGAGGAAACAAATCTGAGGTGTCATATCATCATAGACAATTCCTCATCGATGCATTATCCTAAGTTAAAAGCAGGGCAACAGTTCTATGAAAATAAGATAGGCTTTTCCGTATTGGCGTCTGCCGTGCTTATGGAGTTATTAAAACATCAGCGTGATGCAGTAGGACTGAGTGTTTATTCGGACTCCTATGAGTATTATGCTCCGGAAAAGGGAAGCGGAAGGCATCACAGGATGCTTTTAAATAAGCTTGAGGGAATACTGGAATCTCCCGGAAGGAGCAAAGCGACAGATACGACAACTTTTTTGCACCAGATAGCACAAAAGATGCATCGTCGTTCGATGATCATTTTATTTACCGATATGTTTCAGCCTGGAAATGACGAAGCGCTGTTTAATGCGCTGCAACATTTAAAGCACAATAAACATAAAGTGGTGCTTTTTCATGTAATCGACAAAAAAACGGAGTTCAATTTTGACTTTGATAATGCTCCAAGGAAATTTATTGACCTTGAATCTGGGGAAGAAGTGAACCTTTTTGCAGAAAATGTAAAGGAAGAATACGAAAAATTGGCCGATGCCTACTTTAAAAAGGTAGCCGAAACCTGCATGATGTATAAAATTAAGTACGTTCCGGTTTCGGTGGATGAAAAATTTGAAAAAATTTTAACCACGTACCTTGTTGAGAAACAAAAGTTTGGATAATTCTCAAAAAAATAATCGAAAAATTATTGCAAAAACACTTGCAGATATCAAAAACAGCCGTATATTTGCACTCGTAATAATGAAACAAACAACACGAGTTGCGAGGGACATTTGAAACGCTGGTTTGGTAGTTCAGTTGGTTAGAATACATGCCTGTCACGCATGGGGTCGCGGGTTCGAGTCCCGTCCAGACCGCCAGTTAAAAAGGAAAAAAAGCCTCGCAGATTTGCGGGGCTTTTTTCGCCTAAAGTATTTAAGATAGTTGTGTTGTTTACGTCACGCTCCGCGTGACACGGTTTAGTAGTTAGACCGAATGAGAAGCTTTCCATTAAATTGGAGGGCTTTTTTGATTTTTGGATACTTCGTTTTTCTGATTCGTCTCCTTAAGAAATTTTCCTTATTTTTGGCTTAACCAATATCTCTTATCTGCCGGATGAAAAAAATTGCAGCCTTGTCTTTTCTTATTTTGCTTTGTTCCTGTCGCTTCTTTGACGGTCAGGTGCCTAATGAGGAAGAACTGCTGCAAAAACGTCTTAAAGAGATTAACTGGAAGGAGGTAAGTAGTTATCCTACCATAGCCGAATGTGATGCCATAACGGATAAGGAAATGCGAAAAGATTGTTTTTTTGCGCAGATGACACTACTGATTCAAAAAAAGCTGGATATCGATACGCTTGCTCTTATGTACCCTGAAGTTGATACAATACAGGTAAAGGTGACAGTGTTTTCTAACGCTACATTAAGGTTTGAGCCACAGCTTCCACCTAATCCAAATTATAACATGGCGCAGATTGACAGTCTTATCAAAAAAAGGCTGGTTAATTTTCCTCCGGTAGTGCCGGCACAAAAAGAAGGGGTTCCGGTTACAACCCAGTTTGTGCTTCCTGTTATTCTGAGTGTTCAGAAATAGGTTTAAATGTAAATACATAATAACTTCCTGCAATAACTGGCAGAACTGTATTTAACAGCCATATCAATGTTGCGGAAAATACCACAATCCATTCATTTACGCCTAAAGCTCCAAAAAAGAAGATGGATACACTACCCTTTACCGCAAAGTCAAGAAACTGCAGGTTAGGTATAGATGATCCTAAAAAATAGGTAGCGGCAATGGTTGCCATCAATATGGGGTAAGGCAATGTTATTCCGAATAGCAAAAACAATAAATAATACTGATGCATAATGGTAAGGTAACGCAATACTGCCAAAACAATATTTTTTTGGTGTACCTTATGTGGCATGGTGTTTATTTTTTCGACTAGTCTTTGTAGCGAGTAGCCTTTAATAATGATCTTACGGGAAGAGAAAAATATAAGAAGAATTAAAACTACTGCGCCTAATATGCCAAAGGCAAGACTTCCTGATAGTGCCGGATAGCTGTAGTTGAAATAAAAAAGGCCTGTTATTCCCACTATAACAGCAATTATCAATTGTATGCCATTGCATATCAGGTTCAGGAAAACGATCTCTCCTGCTTCATCTTTTTTATAATACATGGCTTTAGCGGCATATTCGCCTATGCCGTTTGGTGTAAAAAGAGCGACGGTAACAGCGGCAAGGACTTCTTTAGCGGAACGACCCAGTGAAATAGGGAGTATTACTGATGCCAGATTCTGCCATTTGATGATTTCCAGAAACCTGTTTAAAAAGGTTAGGATTAATAGTAAACCGACTATCAAAAACGAATCTTTCTGTTTTAGTGTTTCTAAAAGTAGGCTCCAGTCAAGGTTATTGTTTTGGGATAGTTTATCGTAGATAAAATAAAATACTCCGCTCACGATCAAAAGTTTGACTATGGCAACGAGGAATTGTTTAGCTTTGCGTGTGGCAGACATGCTGCAAAAGTAAAGAAAATACATTGGCAAACGAACGCATTATATTAGGTATAGATCCGGGGACAACCATTATGGGTTTCGGCCTTATAAAGGTTATTAATAAGAAAATGGAATTCCTTCAGCTGAACGAACTCCAACTGCATAAGTATGAAGATCATTATATAAAACTCAGGGTCATTTTTGAGCGCACCATAGAGCTTATAGAAACTCATCATCCGGATGAAATTGCTATTGAAGCGCCCTTCTTCGGAAAGAACGTACAATCTATGCTAAAGCTTGGCAGGGCGCAGGGGGTTGCTATGGCTGCCGGACTTTCACGTCAGATACCTATTACCGAATATGAACCTAAAAAGATAAAAATGGCTATTACCGGTAATGGTAATGCCAGTAAGGAACAGGTAGCAAAAATGCTGCAACAACTTTTGGGTTTAAAAGAGCTTCCAAAAAACCTTGATAGTACCGACGGGCTTGCTGCGGCTGTGTGTCATTTCTTTAACTCCGGAAAAATTGTAGCCGGAAAAAGTTATAGTGGTTGGGACGCTTTTGTGAAACAAAATGAAAATCGTGTTAAAAAATAAATATATTTGTGTTAAATTGACCAAATACCAATTTATTTTTTATGAAAAAACTTAAACATGCGGCATTAGTGCTGTTTTTGTCTGCTTTCGCTGTATCGTGTTCGTCTGATGACAGTAATCCTGTAAACAATCCTTCCGGTGAAGAATTTTTTGAATACACCATCGACGGGGAGGAACAAAATGTTACAACCTGGATAGCTGCAAGAAGTGAAAGCAGCTTTGAGGTTCAGGGAACTGCCGCAAATGGAAGAGTAATACATTTTACCTTTAACCAGTGGGGTAATCTGGGTGATGCTTCTACTATGGCGAATGATTTTGAAATTCCGTGGAGGACAAGCTACCACTATTTCAAATCAAATTATTTTACTTTTGAATTAGTAGCTATTGATGAGGCTAACAAAACCGTTGAGGTTAATTTCTCAGGAAAAGTATTTGATGAAGAATACGATATAACCTCTGCTTTTTCTACTGTAGAAGGAAGTTTTAAAGTTGCTTATACTCAGGTGACGCCACAGATCTCAGGCTTAGGAGTTTCAGCAACTGTAAATGGAGCGGAATGGCATGATAGTGACGGTGATCAGGAAGGTGGTTTCTTTTCAGGTGAAAACCTTACACTTAACGCTTCTAACGATACTAAATACACTATCGGAATCGTAACTAATCATCAGGATACTACTACTGGAGCTCATACATTTGGAACAGCTGATTCACCAAATAAAATGAAACTATTTGTGTATGATACTCAGGAAAATGTAGATGTTGAATACATTACTACGACAGGAACGATGAACATCACTGAAAAAACTGTAGGTTCTCAGTTAACGATTATATCAGGAACATTCAGCTTTACTGCCGAACATCCTGAAACAGGAGCTACGATAATAGTTCAGAATGGGACATTTAAACAAGCTTATATAAATTATTAATAGTCTTATATAGATTTATGAGGCCTGCGAAAGCAGGCCTTTGTTATTTTCTGTAAAATCGTTGTAGCTTTGCAGTATGGCGGGTATATACATACACATTCCTTTTTGCAGGCAGGCGTGTCATTATTGTGATTTTCATTTTTCAACATCTATGAAAAAGAAAGACGATATGATCTTGGCTTTGGCCAAAGAAATCGTCATGCGCAAAAATGAGTTTGCCGCCGACATAGTTGAAACTATTTATTTTGGTGGAGGAACACCATCGGTACTTACCAACGCAGAAATAGAGATATTAATTGACGCTGTTTACCAAAACTATCAGGTTACCGGTAACCCCGAAATAACGCTTGAAGCCAATCCTGATGATTTGTCCAATGACCGAATCATTGAACTGTCCAGAAGTCCGATTAATCGTTTGAGTATCGGGATACAGTCTTTTTTTGAGGATGATCTTAAAATGATGAACCGTGCCCACAATGCAGCCGAAGCCGAAGCTTGCCTTGCCGAAGCAGTAAAGTATTTTGATAATATTTCTATCGACCTCATTTATGGTGTTCCGGGTATGACCAACGAACGCTGGTTGCATAATATAAACAAAGCGTTGTCTTTTGGCGTGCCTCATATTTCCAGTTATGCGCTCACAGTTGAACCTAAGACCGCGTTGGATAAATTCGTGAAAAAAGGTGAGATTGCCGCTCCAAGCGAAGAGGTTTCGCACGAGCACTTTTTGTTATTGGTTGATGTACTTCAGGCGAATGGTTTTGTGCATTATGAGTTGTCTAACTTTGGCAAGGAAGGGTATTTCTCAAGGAACAATACGGCATACTGGCTTGGGAAAAAGTATATCGGTATTGGGCCTTCCGCGCATAGTTATGACGGAACACACCGAAGGTGGAACATAGCAAATAATTCACTATACCTGAAAGGGATTGAAGGAAATAAACTTCCTACCGAAACCGAAAAACTAAGTCCTGCCGACAGGTATAATGAATATGTAATGACCGGTCTGCGCACCATTTGGGGCGTGTCGCTACAAAGGGTACACGATGAATTGGGTAAACTATTTAGTGATCATCTAATCCTCGAAGCAACGAAGTTTATAGTGCAGGGACTATTGGTAAACGACAATGGAATCATTAAAACTACCCGTGAAGGAAAGTTTTTGGCTGATGGTATTGCGTCTGATCTGTTTTATGTGGCTTAGAGCCTGTTACCGACCATAAACCCCCAATTTAATTTTTTGATAATTATCCAGGCGATATAACTTACCATTACGGCAAGTGTTATTTGGGCAACAATCTCAAAGTATGGCTCAGGATAAATTCTGTGTAGTATAGGGAACAGAAATACAATGATAGGAGAATGATATAAATGTAGTAAATAAGTATAGCCCCCTGTTTTTACAAAAGTAAATTTAAGGGTAATAAAATTCAGGAAAAACAGCACGGCAATAATGTACCTAAAGCTGTTTTCTTTTAAGAAGAATATCCCAATAGCCAAAGCTATTGCTCCTATTGAATTAATAATCAGTTTGTTTTGATTTTCGATATTGAATTTACGTATCAGAAACCCGGCCAGGAATAAAAAAGCAATATCCCAACGTAACAGCAGCATACCGAACGCTAGGAGAGGCACGATAAAAAGTAGCGCCAGGAAATTTTTCCGCGTAATGGATATAAGGCAAAAAATAATGAACAAATCCCTGATAAAATAGGTAGGAGGGTTTACCGGAGGAGAGTGTAAAGAGAATAGCCCTTCAGTTAATAATGTATAATCGAAACTAAGCCTGTTCAGGTAATCGAAACCAAAACTTTTAGCTAATAAAACAGGAAGGATTACTGCCAGATTGGCTATCAGGTATGGTATAAGCAGGCTTTTTATTTTTTTCGTCAATAAATTTCCCTGTAGCGGATTCATGCAAAAAAGATAGCCTGAAATTATAGAGAGAAGTAATGTTCCGTAGCGTGGTAATGTTTCCAGTATGAAAAAAGTAGTTCCCTCTGTAAAATCATGTCTTATGTGGGTAAATGTGATAAGTATTACACCGGCTATCCTCATAAATTCTATGGGGTAAATGGTGCCGTCCTGGCTTTTTTGCATGTTAGGGAAATTTTTCAGCAATAATACATACATTTCGGAATTATATGAATCTATTTCTTTATTTTGTAAATAAAAAATATGCTGGCAACCATTGAAGGTTTTACTGTAAACTTTTCTCAACCTATAGATATTTCAATTCCGCTTACTAACGATGAAAAGAACCCAATAGCCTGGTATATCGATAAGCCGGTTATTGAGCCTGTAAAAATGGGCGATTGGGTAGGGAAGGTAAGCGAAGGCTCTTCGACCAATTTCAATAACATCTTTTTCAATCCACACGGGCATGGTACACATACCGAATGCCTGGGGCATATTACGCGTGATTTCTATAGCGTGAACCAAGCACTGAAACAGTTCTTTTTTAGGGCAGAACTGGTATCTGTTCAGCCGGAAGCACAGGGAGAAGATTTTGTAATTACCAAAGCCCAGGTCGAAAAAGCTCTTAGTGGCAAAACTCCTGAAGCGATAGTTATACGTACGCTTCCTAATGATAGCAGCAAAACATCAAAGAATTATAGTAATACCAATCCGCCTTATCTGGAAGAAGCGGCAGCAACATTTATCCGCGAATGCGGTATAAAGCACCTGCTGATAGATATGCCAAGTGTAGACAGGGAAAGTGATGAAGGGAGACTGGTTTCTCATAAAGCCTTCTGGGATGTAAAAGACATCAACAACCTGAATGCTGATGCCAGACATGATGCTACCATTACCGAAATGGTATATGTAAATGACGAAGTTAAAGACGGCAGTTATCTACTAAACCTTCAGATCGCTTCTTTTGAGAACGATGCGAGTCCGAGTAAACCAGTTTTATACAAACTCTCATGAAAAAACTGATACAATTGGAAGAAGCCTTATTGTTTGGCTTAGGAATATACCTTTTCAGCCAGCTTGGTTATGCATGGTGGTGGTTTGCTGCTTTGCTTTTGGTTCCCGATCTTTCCATGATAGGGTATGTTTTCGGTAATAAAGTGGGAGCGTGGTGTTATAATATTGCGCATCACAGGGCGTTAGCTATTGGTGTATATCTTTTGGGGATATACCTGAGTAATGAGGTAGTTCAGTTAGCGGGAGTGATACTGTTTGCACATTCCAGCATGGACAGGATGTTTGGATATGGACTCAAATTAGAACAAGGATTTAAGTTTACGCATTTGGGAGAGATAGGGAAATAGAATTGAGTAGCGAGATAATAGATGCGAGACGTAAGATATAAGGATCTAAGCTCCTCAGTAACTTTTTAAAAAATGAATATACAAGCTTTTTACGATTACTGCCTTGCCAAAAAAGGCGTTACTGAACATTTTCCGTTTGATGAGGATACATTGGTATTTAAGGTAGGAGGTAAAATGTTTGCACTTTCTTCATTATCACAATGGGAAAAGGGGGAGGCATCGGTTAACCTTAAATGCGATCCCGACAGGGCGCTGGAACTTCGTGCGCAATATGAAGCTATCGAACCGGGTTATCATATGAGCAAGGTACACTGGAATACCGTTACCGTTGAGGGTGATGTTCCTGAAAAAATGTTCAGAGAACTGATAGATCATTCTTACGATTTGGTTTTTAAAAGCCTTACGAAAAAGCTTCAGGCAGAAATTGCTGAACAGCAATAATTTATTAGTAAATTAATATTCGGCTTTGTAACTTTGAGCCCGTAATTACTTTGTAAACAATATGAAAGAGCATATAAAAAACTTCCTGAACGAAGAGCAGGATCCTAAAGCAGTTGAGAAAATCACATCTAAACTTAACGACATCCTTATGAGGGGTGAGGAGATAGGTTATATCGGGGTTCAGAAGAAGCCTGCTATTACTGTTTTTCCTGACAGTATAGTGCTTACCAACAAAAGGATCATCCTGTGTAAGCCAAAGAATCTTGGCCTGTCTATGGATTTTACTGATTTTAGCTGGAGTATTATCACTGCTACTTTCGTAAAAGAAAATATACTTGGTTCTGAATTCTCATTCAATACTAATACTGACCTGACCGTTTCAATTGATTATATACCAAAGATTCAGGCAAGAAAGATCAATACTTTTGCTAAGGAACAGTTGGAGGATCTTAAAGAAGCAGCTGCACCGGCAAAACCTGAAACTTTCTTTGCTGAGCTTTCTGCGGAGCAACACCCACCTGTTGCTGAGGAAGTAGAAGAGGTTGAAGAAGTTGAAACCGAAGAAGTAAACGATTATGCTGAAATCATCAGTCCGCTGCCGCAGCCTGTAGCTCCGGCTTACAGCGAGCCTGCACCCGTAGCTGAAGAAAAAAGCAGCAAAGACAAAGCACTTAGCGAACTAAGTAAAGAAGAACTGTTTGATAAACTTCAAAACTATAAAAAACTATTGGATAACGGCCTTATCCTTCAGGGTGAATATGATGCCTTTAAAAAAGAGATACTGGCGTACCTGTAATTTAAAATAATCATTATGAGCAAAGCAATTGAAGATCTTATTCCGCATCGTGCTCCTTTCCTGTTTGTTGAGGAGATACTTTCCATCAGCAACGAAGAGATAGTAGGAGTTATGACATTTAATGATAAGGATAACGCTTTGCTGAAAGGCAGTTTTCCGGGCTTTGATTTTATTCCGGGGACTATAATTTTAGAATCGATGGCGCAGTGTGGTGGTGCCGGAGTACGTCTGCTTGGTGTAGCCGAAGGTGTTTTTGCCCTTGCCCATATCGAAACAGCGCAGTTTTATAAAGGTGTGCATTACAACGAACAGATAAAGTACGTTATAAAAAATGTAAGGCTTAGCGCTAAAATGGTAAAACAGGAAGGCAGGGCTTATGTAAACGATGAACTGATACTCGAAGCCGCCTGGCTTAGCATAAAGATAGATACATCTGCAATGTAGCAGATTTAAAATAGAAAGTCCCCGCACAGCGGGGACTTTCTATTTACATCACATTCTTTTGTTTGTTTGAAAAACTGTCGGCCTGCATTTCGAGCAGTTCCAGAGCTTTTTTCTTCTTGTAGGTATAAAGGCCGCGGTCATCCCTTATTTCGGCATATACATCGTCATAAATGCCGGCATCGGTAGTGCGCATCAGTTCACGCTGATAATTGTTTTGTGCCAGATTAGTGGCAAGGGCCATTTCGGTATCTTCCAGTTTGAGATCATATTCTCCTTTTGGCGAAAGCAGCTTGGCAATAATAGGCGAGGTCTCAATCGCGAGGAACAATAACATAATAAAGAACGAAGGCAGCCACGGTAATTTATTCAGCGCATTGATACGTGCCATGAGTCCGTCAAAGCTATCAATGATAGGCTGCGTTTCTGTTACCTTCTTATCTTGATTGTTTTTTAGGGTAGAAGCATCTTTTTCCAGAGTAGAAATTTTCGCCTGATTGGTTTTTCTCAGGGTGTCAAGCTCTGCTAAGGCAGCATCGTGTTTGTCCCGTTTTTCTTTATACACCGGACCTTTGCCCAACTTCATCGTGCCTTTTGTTCCTTCAGCTTCAGTAATATAAGTGCTGTAAAGGTCGTTTACCTCTTTTTCCTTTTTGGTAATCGCGTTTTTAAGGTTATCAATCTCTGCCTTGTTCTTGTCCAGGTCACCTTTGAAGTAATTGGCAACCTGTTTTTTATTGGCCATAGCCAGTTCGTTCTTCTCTTTAAGCAGAACGGTATCAATCTCTTTCTGGAAGATCTTTATCTCAAGGGGTTTGGAGATTACAATGGCAATAATCATGGCAAGCACGATACGTGGTGTAGCCTGCAGGAATTCCTGCCCGAACTTATTTCGCTTACGTATGGTAGAAACTATAAACCTGTCGAGGTTGAAGATGAGTAAGCCCCATACAAATCCAAAAAAGGTTGCTGTGTATACATTGTCAAAAACAGTGTAAAGGGCATAAGAAGAGGCCAGCCATGCCATGAGTGCAGTAAAGAAAACGGTGGCGCCTATTCCGGCATATTTGTTCTGCTCGCCGTTAGAGCAGGTGTACACGAGGTCTTTGTCGACCCCTGAACAGGTGATAAAAAAACGCTTTAACATATTGATTTTGTTTTTTGATGATGATGATGTTTACAAAGGTAACGTGTTTTTTGATACTATGGTATAAACGGCTGATGTGTTTAACTTTAGGAGTAAGAAAAATCCGCCTCTTGGGCGGATTGAGTTTAGCTTTTTACGTTGATTGTTATAGGGAGGTTAAAAGAAGCTCTTACAGGTTTTCCATTAAGTATGCCCGGTTTCCATTTTGTGTCGTCCAGTTCCAGTACACGCTTGGCTTCATCTCCTAAACCATAACCGGGGTCTCTCAGTATTTTTATATCTGTTATTGCCCCATCTTTCTCAACAACAAAGGATACATATATCTTAGCTGTAAGGTCATGGTCAATCTCAGGTATCTGAAAGTTCTTCATAACCTGTGCATAAAACGCCTGCATTCCGCCGGGATATTCGGGTTGAGTGTTCAGTGCCGCTGCATTGTAAGTGTCTTCATTGGATTGAACTACCGTTCTGGATTTTGATTTGGGCAGGTGCAGGCTTTCTTTCTTCTCTTCAGGAGTATCTACGCAGGATACTAAAAGAAGTCCTGCAATTACAGGTAAGATAACAGCTTGTTTAAATGTTGCAAGAAATCGGTTGGTGGTTTTAGTCATCATAACAAATCTTTTTTTGGTTAGAGAAAAGTTTAGGCTACTGGCAAGGGTAATAGGTTGTTTGCCGGAAGCTTTGCTTAGAAGTAAATTTTGATAGGTAATTACCTGTTTATGGTTTTTCAGGACATTTTCGTCGGCTAAAAATTCATGGTTGAGCTGAATGGCTTTCTTGTAAAAATAAATTAGCGGATTAAACCAGTAAAAAGCTTTGATCAGTTCAACAAAAATAACATCAAGAGTATGCAGTTGATTTACATGAGCCAGTTCGTGTGTAAAGAATTCTTTTTCCAGTTCCCTGTTTTCATATTCATCTTTATTTACAAAAATATATTTCATAAATGTATGAGGGAGAATCTTAGCATCAACTAGTACAAGGCTGGCGTTTTTAAGCGATAGTCTTTTGTTGCTGTTGACAGATGAACGGATGGCCTTTATGTTCTTTACAAAACGAAAGAGCATCAGTAAGTTCCCGGTTGCATACAAACAGCATAATATGGTTGTTGTACTATTATTTCCTGTTTGAAGTCTGTCATAATTTTACATTTTAATCATTCATTAGGGAGGGTAACCCGCCCTTTCAGGCGGATCGGTAGTCTCCCAAAAACTAATCGAATTAAAGAATATGAATTGGTAGGTTGGTTTATTATTTAACAGGGTAGTCGGCCGAAAATCCAACTCTTAGTGCCTGTCCATCCTTTTGTGACGGAATCCATGCCGGAGAGTTCTCTATTACTCTTTTTACTTCGTTGAGGAATTGTTCGTCTTTTTCGCCCGGAATCCATACGTCTGACAGTTTACCATCTGTATTTACCGTAAAGTGAATTGAAAGTTCCTTGTCTTTATATCTTTCAGGAAGCTCTAAATTTTTAGTCAGGTATTGGTCAAATTCTTCTTTACCTCCGGAGAAGCGGGGGTAGAAATAACGTTGCTGATTTTTTCTGTCTTCAACCGTGTTATAGGTATCAGCCTCAAGTTCTTTCTTTTCCCTTTCTTCGCTTATTTGCAATTCTGTTTTTCCTGTTGCTTTGGCTTCATCGGCAAAATCCGATTTATAAGGTTCTGCTTTTGCGGTAAGATTGATCTTAAGGCTTTTATCGGGGTAATGATCGTTAATATTTTTCAGGTTTTTTTCGTAAAAAGGATAGGTGTAGAAGAAACTTTTGTGATTACCTTCAGGTTTTCCGTTTACAATTTTCATCCCAGAAGATTTAGCAGCAAAAGTTGCAAAATCTTCCTTTTTATATTTCAGAACCTCCTCACGGGTTACTTTTTTGTCATCAATAAAATACTGAACGTTCTGCTTTTCTTCATAAAGCTTGTACAGGGAATAGTTGTAATCCGCTTCCTGAATACCCTTTGCTTTTCCTTTTTTATCAGGTGCTTCAGGCAGGTAATATTTTCTGTCTTCGGCAGTAAGTCTCTCGTAAGGCAGGTCTATATACTTCCCTCTTTGTGCATCTTCAATAATTATACGGACACCTTTATAGTACTCGTTTTTTCGTGACTCAGGGTCTGATGTAGATGGTTTTATTGTTTCAGATTGTTGTTTTACGCTATCAGCCTGTGGGATTGTAGCTGTATCGGATGCCGGAATTACAGTTTCAGGAACAGGTGCTAGTTCAGGTATTCTGTTGTCTGCCGGTTTTGCAAGAACAACAGTTTCGGTGCTTAAAAAATAAATAAGTCCCGCAAGTATTGGCAATGATGTCAGTTTCAGTATCATCGACCTGGTGTGGTTGGTGGTTTTGGTCATCATAATGAATCTTTTTTTAGTTAATGAAAAATTCAGGTTGCTTGCTAACGAAAAGGCCTTGCCAACATTGGCTCTTTCCAGTAGCAGGTTTTGGTAATAGGTGGTGTTGGCTGTAGCATCTATTACTTTTTCGTCGGCCAGGAACTCATGGTTGAGCTGTATGGCTTTTTTATAAAAATATAGTAGCGGATTGAACCAGAATATGGTTTTCAATGCTTCTATAAATAAAATATCTAGGGTATGGAACTGTTTTACATGAACAAGCTCATGCGTAAAAAGTTCGGTAGCAATAAGCTTATTGTCATATTCCTCTTTGCCTACATAAATGTTACCTAAAAAGGTGTGCGGCATTACATTGTAATTCAATAAAACAAGGCTGGTGCCTTTGTAACTTACTGTGAGATTTTTTCGTTTGGTATTATAAAAATGTAAAATATTCAGTAAAAACCTTATGGTGAGTATAAGGACAATGGTTATGTATAATCCCCAGCCTAAATAAGGCCAATAATCGATTTGAGGTTCTGTTGCTGTTTTGATATCAACAGGGGAAGGTGGTACTGTCGCAGTTTTTGTGTCGAATGTATTATCGGGCATTTGTTGCTCCCTGAATTCCATAGCCTGTTCCATCGGTAAAGGCTGAATGGGAGCTTCTCCTTCAACATAAACAGGAATTGTGACAAACGGCAGTACTAAAGAAAAAACCAATGCGCTAAGCAGGTAAAACCTGTTGAAACAGTGCATTTTTTCCCTTTCAAATAAAATATAGTAGAGGCCAAGCAATACTCCCATTGCAACGGTCGATTTTATAAGGAAGTCTGTCATAATTAGTTGGTTTGGTTGGTTTATTATGATGCTATCACTGTTGCTTTTTGGCAATCTCCTTATCGATGATCTTTCTCAGTTCTTCCAGCTCATCAGCACTCATGTCGGTTTCTTTTGTAAAGAAAGAAGCAAACTGTGCTGCCGAGTTATTGAAGAAACTCTTTATCATTCCGTTTACCTGTTTTGAAAAGTATTCGGACTTTTTTACCAACGGATAATATTCTCTCAATTTCCCATATTCCTTATATCCTACAAAGCCTTTTTCAGACATTCGCTTTAATAAGGTGGCAACTGTTGTTGTGGCCGGTTTGGGGTCAGGAAACATTTCCAGTAAATCTTTCATAAAGGCTTTTTCCTGTGTCCAGAGAAATTCCATTAACTGTTCTTCTGTTTTTGTTAACTGCATTGCTCTACAAGTTTAGAGTTGTTTCTACAAATGTAGAATAAAAAATAACACCTGCAACTTTTTTTAACTAAAAATGTATGGTAAGTTGATGTTTTTCAGTTTGTTGTTAAATAGTTGGTTTTTATAACACCAATAAATAAAGAGCTTTTGGGATAAATAAGGGTATAAAAAAATCCGCCACAATGGGCGGATTTTTGACTGTAAACAGTAAACTTATAACTGTCAACTATTTCGACATTTCAGTAAAATGCTTGTAGAATAACGGAATGGTTTCAATACCTTTCATGTAGTTAAAGATACCGTAGTGCTCGTTAGGCGAGTGGATGGCATCACTGTCAAGGCCAAAGCCCATCATGATGGTTTTGCTCTTAAGTTCTTTTTCGAAAAGGGCAACGATAGGAATACTTCCTCCTGAACGTACCGGAATTGGCTTAATGCCAAAGCTTTCTTCATAAGCAGCAGCTGCGGCTTTGTAACCTATGCTGTCAATAGGAGTAACATAAGCCTGACCACCGTGGTGAGGTGTAACTTTTACTTTTATTCCTTTAGGCGCAAGGCTTATGAAGTGTTTTGTGAAAAGTTCTGTGATTTCATTCCAGTCCTGATCCGGAACCAAACGCATCGATATTTTAGCAAATGCTTTACTTGCAATAACGGTTTTGGCACCTTCTCCGGTATAACCACCCCAAATACCGTTTACGTCAAGCGTAGGACGGATAGAGTTTCTTTCGTTAGTTGTGTAGGTAGCTTCGCCATATACATCTTCTATATCAAGAGCTTTTTTGTAAGCGTCAAGAGAGAAAGGTGCTTTAGCCATCTCATCTCTTTCTTCGCGTGAAAGTTCTTCAACCCTGTCGTAGAAGCCCGGTATAGTGATGTGGTTGTTCTCATCATGAAGCTGAGCGATCATCTTAGCCAGAATGTTGATAGGGTTAGCTACGGCGCCACCATAAAGACCTGAGTGTAGGTCGCGGTTAGGGCCTGTAACTTCAACCTCTACATAACTAAGTCCGCGAAGGCCTGTAGTGATTGATGGTTGTTGGTTAGAGATCATTCCTGTATCAGAGATAAGAATAACATCATTCTTCAGTTTCTCCTGGTTGCGCTCTACGAACCAGCTAAGGCTTGGTGATCCTACTTCTTCCTCTCCTTCGATCATGAATTTCACGTTACAAGGCAGGCAGTTGTTTGCAATCATATATTCAAATGCCTTAACATGCATATACATTTGACCTTTATCGTCACATGCGCCACGTGCAAATATGGCTCCCTCAGGGTGAAGTTCTGTTGTTTTGATAACCGGTTCAAATGGAGGAGAAGTCCATAATTCGATTGGGTCTGCCGGCTGAACGTCATAATGTCCGTATACTAATACGGTAGGAAGTGCAGGGTCAATTGTTTTTTCTGCATAAACAATAGGGTAACCCGGAGTTTCGCAAAGTTCAACTTTGTCGCAACCTGCTTTTTCAAGGCTTGCTTTTACAGCTTCGGCAGTATTTATTACATCTTGCGAATAAGCGCTGTCAGCACTTACCGATGGTATTTTTAGTAACTCAATAAGTTCATTCAAAAATCTTTCTTTATTTTCCTGAACGTAATTTTTTATGTTATCCATTATAAATTAGTGATATACGATTTACAGGCAAAAATAAGGAAAAAATAATTTTAAATTTTCCCTGAATTTACTTTGAAAGTTTAAAAACAGTCGTATATTTGCACCCGTAATAATGAAACACAATATCAGTTTTATTATCTGCCTGCGGGTGTGGTGAAATTGGTAGACACGCCAGACTTAGGATCTGGTGCCTCACGGTGTGAAGGTTCGAGTCCTTTCACCCGCACATCTCAAAAGCCTCTGTTGTCTCAGAGGCTTTTTTTATGACCTGATTTTTGCTTTGCGAAAAAATATCTTTCTTTCCTTCTTTTTTCTTTGAAGTTTAAAAACTAATCGTATATTTGCACCCTCTTAATGAAACAATATCTGTTTTATTACAGCCTGCGGGTGTGGTGAAATTGGTAGACACGCCAGACTTAGGATCTGGTGCCTCACGGTGTGAAGGTTCGAGTCCTTTCACCCGCACAGCTTAAAAGCCTCTGTTGTCTCAGAGGCTTTTTTTATGCCTGCTTCCATTTTATTTTAGGGCTTACTGATTGTAATTCAGGAAATAACCATAACTTTAGGTTTGATTTAAGTTCTTTAATCAGTACCAACCTAATCTAAAATCGTATGTCTGTATTCGGAAAAACTACACAATCAGTTGTTGTTGGAGGGCTTTTTCTTTTAATTCCGTTAGTCATTCTTATCATTGTGGCTAAGCATGCCCTGGGTTTACTTGCTCCTTTAGGGGAGAATATCGGAAATGTCTTTGGTATCAGTACGTTGTTTGGAAAAGCTACAGTTACAATAATTTGCCTTGTTATATTACTTTTATTCTGTTATCTGGCGGGCTTAATGCTTAAGTTGGGCTTTGTAAGTAACTGGGGGAGTAAAGTAGAAGAGAAAATATATCTTTTTATGCCTCAGTTACAGATTATGAAGTACAAGCTGACAGGTGAAAGCGATTTTATAAAAAGCGCATGGACACCCATACTGCTTAAGGACGATTGTCATTATGATCTGGTATTTGTTACCAATAGCATGGACGAACCTATATTAAGCATATATATAGCAGGTGCTCCAAGGCTTGATTCAGGAGAGGTGAGGTATCTTATAAAAGCTGAAGCAGAATACCATGTAATAACCATGAAACAGGCTATGGATGCCATTATGAGCTTTGGTAAAGAGGGTGGAATACACGAGGAATTGAAAAATCTTATCCCGAAATAAACACAAAAGCAGCCCATAATCGGGCTGCTTTTGTTTTAATACAAAAACTATAATTATACAATGAACAAGCTGGCTATATTTGTAGCGACTGCTCCTGTCATAGGTTCGTCAAATGATTCTGAAGCCGATCCTGAGCCAAAATTACCAACCATTGAGGTGTCAAATCCTGCCTGCATTACATTTTCTTCACCAGTGTAAACAGCCTGGGCTGCATCGGGCAGTCCTCCACGGTCGCTACCTATAATCCATCCTTTCTGGCCTCTCAGTCTTCTTATTTGTGAGGCATGCATTGCTTCTACAGAGTGTATCTGCAGGGCAGCTGTTAGTAAGTCTCCGTTAGAGATTAAATTACCGGCTTGTCCTTTGTAGGCACGAACTCCTGTGTCTTCAAATGCCTGAGCTAAGGCAAGCAGGGTAGGGTAGTCATTAAAAGGATCAAAATTTCCTCCTGCGGTAAAATCAAAAGTTGGTTTTTCAGGAGCTGCATCAGCCAGTGCAGATTTCAGGAAATTCACGTGTGCATTCTCATGTTTGGCAATCTGGGCAATTATAGCCTGATCGGCAGAAGGGATAATGCCTGAGTCTAATGCCATTGCATAAAATTCATCCTCAAGATATTCAAGTATAAGAGCTAATTGCAAAGCTTCGGTAGGAGTTTCTGTCGGTCCAAAAAATGTTGTTGTGGTATTTGCTTTAGCTGGTGCTAAGAATGCTGACAATCCAAATGGTATAGCTGCCATCGCAGCAACCGATCCCATTTTTTGTAATTGTGTAAAGCTATCTCTTCTTGAGCCTTTAGTGTTAAGGCTGTTTATCATACCTTCGTTAGTAAACGACTCTAAAAATTTTATGATATTCATGATGTATCGGTTTTAAGTTGATTATGGTAAGAATTGTGCTGTAAATGGTGTCTGAATCACATCGAGTGCCGATACAGCTGCGATAATACCCGATGGTTTGATGGCTTGTCCTAAACCATTAGAAGCGGTTACAACATCGTCTCCGGCAAAATCTGTCGATCCGGGATTGATAAGGCTTCTGATGGCCGATGCATGCCTGGCTTCTACGGATACAATTTTACCGGCAAGTACTAAATAGTCCGGTGTAGTAATATATCTTCCGGCTCCATTATAGGCAGCAACTCCGGTATCTTCAAGAGTTTTGGCGGTAGCCAAAACCTGTGTTCTGTTGCTAAAGCTTAATGATCCATAATCAAATTCCAATGCAGGTAATAGCTGATTCTCGTTTGTGATAACTCCTGAAATTGCAGCTTTAAAGAATTCTCTGTGTATTACTTCATGGCGGTAAAGGTCGGTAAGTACTGACTGCTCTTCGCTATTAAAAGTGCTTCCGAAGGTGTTGCTGTTTACTACTCGCGTGTAAAAGTCAGCCTCAAGTTGTTCCAGTGCATAAGCATAGGTCAGGATACCAAGGTCGCCTCCTCCAAGGTCGAAAACACCGTTTCTAACTCCCGGGGCCTGATTGTCTGCAGGAGCTTTGTCATCATCGCTACTACAGCCGGCAACTACAAGTCCTGCGCCTGCAAGGGCAATTCCGCTAATTCTAAGAAAGCTTCTTCTGCTATGCAGTGGTTTTACTTCCTCAACTTGTACTTTTTTCATAATCTTAAAGATTTAAAGGTTAATAGTATGGCAGGTGTGGTGGGTTTTTAAGATATCTACGGAAGTTTGCTTAAAATGGTTTTGATCTGATATCTGTATAGGGGTATTTAACTTTAATTTGGCAAAAACGGTAGGTGCTTATGCGGAATTGTTAAGATAAAACCTATATATTTGTTTAATAAAACGTTTTCGCAAAGAATTTTTGTAAATTGTGAGTAATATCGAGCGAGAGACAAAAAAATCATCAATTTTTTGTTTCTTTACACTATAAAACTATTTCGAGGCCATGAAACAAAAAGCTACATTAAAACAAATTGCCAAAGAGTTGAACGTATCGGTGTCTACCGTTTCTAAGGCATTGAGTAACAGTCCTGAAATCAGTGAGCCTACAAAAATCAAAGTGCAGGAGTTTGCCAAGCTTAAAAATTACAAGCCGAACAATATTGCTGTCAACCTGAAAAATAAAAGAACAAAAACTATTGGGGTTATCATTCCGAATATCCTGAATCCATTTTTTGCCAAAGTATTTAGTGGAATAGAACAGGCTGCTAATGACAGGGGCTATAATGTAATTACGTGTATTTCGAATGAGTCTCTGGAAAAAGAAATACATGCTATGGATATCCTTAGTAACGGTACTATAGATGGTTTTATACTTTCAATTTCGGAAGAAACCCAGAAAGAACAGGAATTCAAGCATTTTAAAGAAGCTATAGCCGATGATCTGCCTATTGTGATGTTCGACAGGATATCAGATGAGGTGAATTGTGATAAGGTTATTGTGGATGATTTTGATTCGGCTGTAGATGGTACTACACATCTTATAAAACTAAAATGTAAAAATATAGCTTTGCTTTCTACCATAGACAACCTAAGTGTTGGAAAGCTTCGTATGCAGGGTTATGAAAAGGCATTAAAAGATAATGGCTACTCACTGAATCCTGAAATAATGATCCACACAGATAATACAGATGAGTTTGATGAAAAACTTAAGGTACTGTTCGATACAAAATCTATTGATGGCATATTCGCTCTTGATGAGCATGCTTCGGTAATGGCAATGAAATTTGCTATTAAAAAAGGATTGAAAATTCCTGAGGATGTTCAGATAATAGGTTTTGCAGACGGGGTTTGGTCGAAACGACTTACGCCAAGTCTTTCTACCGTTAGTCAGCACGCACCGGAAATTGGTCAGGCTGCTGCCGAAATGCTTATTGATAGGTTAGAAGATAAATCTGAAGAAGCACCGGAATATGTAACTAAGGTTATTAAAACCGAGTTGCGACAAAGAGAGTCAACAAAGAAATTATAAAAAAAGCTCCGCTATGCGGAGCTTTTTTTAGGTCTATTCTTTTGTAAATTGCGACGTACTGCCATCGGCCTGTTTCAGGGTAAATCCTTTTGGATTAAAGGTAATGGTTATTCCTGCAGGGTCAAAGTTGAATTCGGTTTCGCTAAGCGGATTCAACGGAAAAGAACCCTGGTCGGTAGCATGAGCAGTAAGTACTCCGTTAACCAGCTTTATATCTACTTTAAAAGGTAATGAAGGGTTGCTGTAAAAACCTTCGTACTTCTTTAAAATATTTTCGTCAATTTTTGCAGTTTTAAAATTCGGAAAAATATACGGCAGCTTGTAATAGCAGCTTAATATCCCAATCATTATTTCATTGGTATTGTAGTCAACGCCATTCATAAGTAATGCGATGCCCATGTCGTCTTTTGGATAATAACCTAAAATTGATGTGAATGATTCTATACCGCCATTGTGTCCAAAGAACTTCCTTTCAATAAAAGGGTAGGCAAAGATACCCTTGCCAAAGCCCATGTCTAATGTTGTCATCTCTGTCAACGATTCTTTTTTGATAAG
Organism: Flavobacterium sp. AG291; assembly: GCF_003350375.1. Lineage (GTDB taxonomy): Bacteria > Bacteroidota > Bacteroidia > Flavobacteriales > Flavobacteriaceae > Flavobacterium > Flavobacterium suzhouense. The sequence goes on from NZ_QQAR01000001.1 coordinate 91,492, forward strand.
CTTGCCGTCAAAAAGGGCTTTTGCGAATTTTGTCAGGTCGGCGGGGGTAGACTGCAGCGCTCCGGCAGCTCCGGCTATAGATTCGTTCCATTCTTCAGTTTTTGTCCATTTCCCGTCAACAAAAGCATAAGAGTAGGCTTCATTCTTTTTAGGATTGATCTTGCCATAATAATACGTCTCTTTAAGGCCTGCCTTGTTCACAATTCGTGACATTACATTTTCCTTATACGGCTTTTTAGTAATATCCTGAATAATATAACCCAACAATAAATAATTTGAGTTACTGTATTCGGCTTTAGTGCCCGGTTCAAAAGCGGCAGCAGCCGATTCAATTCGGTTCAGCATATCTCTTCTGTTTTGCAGTTTGGTTTTGTAACTGTCAAAATCAGGGCCGTCAGTATAGTTGTATATACCACTTTTGTGGCTCAGCATGTCGCCAATAGTAATTTTATCGGCGTTCTTTACTTTTGGGAAAAACTCTGACAGCTTAGTGTCGAGTTTTAGTTTCTTCTCTTCAATAAGCTGGAAGATGATTACCGAAGTAAACATTTTTGTTATAGAACCTATTTTGTATTTACTTTTCGGTGTAGCCTTAGTTTTCGATTCCACTTCGGCATAACCATAGGCTTTTTGAAAAACAATATTGCCTTTTTCCTGTATGGCAACCGAACCCATAAACTTATTGTTGTTATACAGGTAGTTTAGCAAGCTGTCTATTTTTGCAAATTTGGCTCCGTCATGTTGTGCAAACAATGGTGCAGCAAGCATAAATGCTACTACGCTTAAAAACGTTCTTTTCATAAATAGTAAATTGACTTATGAACCGAAATTAATGTGCTTCTAACCAGTTTTTTCCGGTACCCATATCTACTTCAAGAGGAACATCCAGCTTAAATGCGCTTTCCATTTCCTGCTTGATCATAGGCTTAATTTTTTCGAGTTCACTATTATGAACGTCAAAAACAAGCTCATCGTGTACTTGTAGTAACATTTTACTCTTCCATCCTTCATCAACAAGCCTTTTCTGGATGTTAATCATCGCAATTTTAATAATATCGGCTGCGCTTCCCTGTATAGGGGCGTTTACGGCATTTCGTTCGGCACCGCCACGCACTACCATATTTTGGGAGTTTATATCTTTCAGGTACCTTCTTCTTCCTGATATGGTTTGTACATAGCCCTGTTCGCGTGCAATTTCAACCTGCTCACTTATGTATTGCTTAAGTCTAGGGTAGGTTTTGTAGTAAGCGTCAATAAGCTCTTTTGATTCAGAACGGCTTAATGATGTCTGGTTGCTCAATCCGAAAGCTGAAACACCATATACAATACCAAAGTTTACGGTTTTGGCATGGCTACGTTGTTCGCGGGTAACTTCGTTAAGGGCTACATTAAATACTTTAGCTGCGGTAGAAGCGTGAATGTCTTCTCCTTTCTGAAAAGCGCTAACCATTTCCGGATCACCACTCAGCGCAGCAATAATACGAAGTTCTATTTGAGAGTAATCGGCAGAAAGGATGGTATAATCCTCATTTCTGGCAATAAATGCTTTACGTATTTGTCTTCCTCTTTCTGTTCTTACAGGAATGTTCTGAAGATTTGGATTGTTGGAGCTTAAACGTCCGGTTGCGGCAACAGTTTGCATATAGTCAGTATGTACACGCCCAGTTGAAGGTTCAACCTGTAAAGGAAGTGCTTCCACATAAGTATTAAGTAGCTTTACAAGTTGTCTCCATTCCAGAATGTCGGCAACAATAGGGTTCTCGGCTGCCAGGTAAGAAAGTACTTCTTCGCCTGTCGCATATTGTCCTGTCTTAGTTTTCTTTTGTTTGGCTCCGCCTATTTTTAATTTATCAAACAGAATGTCTCCTAATTGTTTTGGAGATGCAAGGTTGAATGATTCCCCTGCAGTTTCATATATCTGCTGTTCCAGTTTTTTGATATCAGCCGAAAGTTCTGCTGCGAGTTCCTTTAGGTAAGGAACATCCAGATTAATACCTTCCTGTTCCATAGCTGCCAGTACCGGCATAAGCGGAATTTCGATTTCATCGAAAAGTTTGCGGGTATCGGTGCTTTCCAGCATAGGGGCAAACACCTCTTTTAACTGAAGTGTAATATCGGCATCTTCTACTGCATATTCTTTTATCAGATCTAACTCTACATCGCGCATTGATTTCTGTCCTTTTCCTTTTTTGCCGATAAGTGTTTCGATAGAAACTGGCGAATACTTAAGGTAGGTTTCAGAAAGTATGTCCATTCCGTGACGCATATCCGGATTGATAAGGTAATGCGCAATCATAGTGTCAAATATCTTACCTTTTACGGTAACGCCATATTGTGCAAGTACTTCAAGGTCGTATTTTAAATTCTGGCCTACTTTTTCGATGTTTTCATCCTCAAAAAATGGCAGGAACAGGTTTATTACCTGTTGCGCTTCTTCACGGTTGGCAGGAACCGGAACATAGAATCCTTTTCCTTTTTCCCAAGAGAATGACATACCTACTAATTCTGCAATCAGAGGATTTACCCCTGTTGTTTCAGTGTCAAAGCTCACACTGGTTTGCTTCATCAGGTCACGCATCAGGAAATTGATGGCCATAGTGCCCTGAACTGCCTGATAAAAGTGGTCCGTGTTTGCTATAGTGTTGTAAAAACCTGTTGTTGTTGTTTCAGCTGTTTCGCTGTCGGGCTCGCCTCCTCCAAACAAAGAGAACTGTTGGTCGTTCTTCGAAGAAGCTTTAGGGGTTGCCGCTTTAGGAGCTCCTGACTCAGGTTGTGTGCTGTCATCAAAAAGCTTTTGGAATTGCTCTGCCATACGGCGGAACTCAAGCTCATTAAAAATAGCTTCAACTTTTTCTATATCGGGAGTGCTAAGTTCAAAATCTTCTTCATGGAAAGTTACATCACAATCGGTTATAATGGTAGCGAGTACCTTTGACATCAAACCTTTTTCTTTATTGGCTTCGATGTTCTCTTTCATTTTTCCTTTCAGTTCATGGGTGTTTGCCAAAAGGTTTTCCATCGTTCCATAGTCTTTCAGGAATTTTTTAGCTGTCTTTTCGCCAACACCAGGCAATCCAGGAATATTATCCACTGCATCACCCATCATGCCTAAAAAGTCTATTACCTGTTCCGGTCTTTCAATCTCGAAACGTTCCAATACTTCCGGAACACCCCAAATTTCTATACCGTTCCCCATACGTGCAGGGCGGTACATAAAAATGTTTTCGCTTACAAGCTGTGCAAAATCCTTATCGGGAGTTACCATAAATACCTGGTAGTTTTGCTTTTCGGCCTGTTTTGCAAGTGTGCCGATAAGATCATCGGCTTCACAGCCTTCTAATTCAATAACAGGTATGTGCATTGCTTTTAGCAGTTCCTGAATGTATGGTACCGCAACCTTTATTGCTTCAGGTGTTTCGTCACGGTTTGCCTTATATTCTGTAAACATCTCGGTACGTACATGGCTTCCGCCTTTGTCGAATGCAACAGCCAGATGGTCGGGCTTTTCACGCTTTATTACATCGAGCAGGGAATTCATGAAACCCATAATGGCAGAGGTATCCATGCCTTTGGAATTAATCCTGGGATTCTTAATAAAAGCGTAGTAACCACGGAATATCAGCGCATAAGCGTCTAACAGGAAAAGGCGTTTTTGTTGTGACATGTAAAAATCAATTTGCCGTAAAAATAAGCAAACCGATGCACAATAGGAAGCGCCTGCTAAATGAACTTTGAACAAAAGAGGTTTCGATGTATTATAATACTCGTATAAGCTTGTAACAAATCAGCCCTTTATTCGTTAATTTGTAAAAACAAATTAAATGATTCGCTGGATATTATTCTTTGTCTTTGTCGCATTAATTGAAATTTATGCTTTTCAGACGGTAAAGACAGTTTTTAGGGTACGATGGGTGCAGTATGCATACATTGCCATTTCACTATTTATTCTTCTATACATTGTTTATCAGTTTACCCAGTTTGACCGCAGCATTGGCCAAAATAAAACCACCTTATTCACTTTAGGATTGTTGCTGATTACTTACCTGCCAAAAATGGTAATAACAGTTGTAATGTTTGGTGAAGATGTGGTAAGGGTTATTGATGGGCTAATGAAAGAGTTTTTGGGCAACAGTAATGAGTCCTTTCTTCCTGAAAGACGAAAGTTTGTCAGTCAGCTGGCGTTGGGTCTGGCGGCAGTTCCATTTCTTTCATTATTGTACGGAATGACTAAGGGTAAATACAATTTTAAGGTTATTAAACAGACTATTCTTTTTCCGGATCTTCCGGAGGCCTTTGACGGGATGACGATAACTCAGATATCAGATATACATAGCGGAAGCTTTGATAATCCTGAAGAAATTGAACATGCTATTGACCTTATCAATCAGCAGAATTCTGACCTGATTCTATTTACGGGTGATATCGTGAATACCCATGCTACAGAAATGCATCCGTGGATCGATACATTTAAGCGTATTAAGTCGGCTCCTATGGGTAAATATTCTGTTTTGGGTAACCACGATTATGGAGAGTATGTTACCTGGCCTTCACAGGCAGATAAACAAAAGAATTTTGAAGATATAAAAGATCTGCACCGTCAGATAGGTTTTAATCTTATGCTTAATGAGAATGTAAAGCTCGAAAAAGACGGGCAACAGATTACCCTGATAGGAGTAGAGAACTGGGGTGAAGGCTTTAAACAGGCAGGAGATTTAGGTAAAGCAGCCATTGGAACATCGGCTAAAGACTTTAAGATCCTTATGAGCCATGATCCATCACATTGGGAGTACGAAGTTAAGGACAGTCCGAACCATTATCAGCTTACATTAAGCGGACATACTCACGGCTTGCAGTTTGGTGTTGAAATTCCGGGAGTAATTAAGTGGAGTCCAGTACAATACAGGTATAAACAATGGGCTGGGTTATATGAAAATTTAGGCAGGTATGTGTATGTAAACCGTGGCTTTGGTTTTCATGCTTACCCTGGCCGTGTGGGCATTTGGCCTGAAATTACAGTGCTGGAACTAAAAAAAGCTTAAAAAGTAGGCTCGTTTGGTAAAAATGCTATATTTGTATAATATTTATTTATAAAAAGTTTTAAAGTCAGTTTAAAATTTCATTATATGTCAAAATTTGGAGAACTAATAAACTCCCAGGTACCTGTACTGATTGATTTTTATACAGAGTGGAATGAGCCTTCAGTATCTATGCATCCTGTAATAAGGGATGTTGCGGCTGCACTTGGCGACAGGGCTAAAGTGATAAAAATTGATGTAGACAAAAATCAGGAACTGGCTGACGCGCTTAGGATTAAAGGTCTTCCGACACTTATGATCTATAAAGACGGACAAATGGTGTGGAGGCAATCAGGAGAGCTTGATGCTAATACAATCATTGGTCTTGTTCAGGAACAGATCTAAGATAAGGTTCCAAAGCTAAATCCCTTTTCTTTAAGATATTCAATAACTTTCGGCAGTGCATATTCCAGATTTGGAAATGCCTTTATACTGTCATGAAAAATAATAACGCTGCCATTGGCGGCGTTTTTTATTACATTGTCCAGGCATTTTTGCGGAGTGATAGTAGTATCAAAATCGGCGCTGAGAACATCCCACATTATTATTTGATATCCGAGGTTTTTTACTTCTTTTGCTTGTTCACGGCTTATCTTTCCATAGGGTGGGCGAAATAGTTTTGTGTCAATACCGCTTTTATCTATAATAGATTGTCTGCAGGTTTCCATATTCTTCAGATAAGCTGCAGTATCAGTATTCCAGCCATTGATATGGTTATAGGTGTGATTGCCTATAGTATGTCCTTCTTTTATTACTTTTTGGAATACTTCAGGGTTCTTGTCGATGTTATTTCCAATACAGAAAAAAGTAACTTTAATAGAGTGCTGTTTAAGTAGATCGAGTACCCATTCTGTTACTTGTGGTATTGGCCCGTCGTCAAATGTCAGGTATACTGTTTTTTGGGCAGCAGGAATGTCCCAAACATATCCGGAGAATATTTTTTTGATAAGCCATCCTGTTTTTACCCAATACGGTTTCATAAAGCTATTGTTTTTTAAAAAAAAAGATGCAGCACTAATAGTACTGCATCTCAAAGTTAGTAATAGTTGTGTTAACTATTCTTTATCTCTCTTATATCTTCCTGCTTTTTCGTTGAATTCATTGAATTTAATTTTTGCAGTGTTATAGTATTGCTCATCACCATTATCTTTCATAACCCATAGCAGACTTCTGTAACGCTCAATTGCGGTAATAATGTCTATGGCTACAAGGTTTTGGTCACTTACTGAAAGGCCTCTATAAAAGGTTAGGTTCTCCTGATACTTTTTAATCAGAGTGTCAAGTAGTTCATGCGCTTCTTTTTGGTAGCCTAACTGATAGTAGCCTGATGCAAAAGGTTCAAGCAGGGTGTAATACTCATAGAAGTCTACCGGCATTTTAGTCATGGCAAGATCGATGATCTTTTTAGCCTTGTCTTTTTTACCTTCCTTAATAAGCGCCTCCATCAATCGGGCAAGATTGGTTCGGTAGGTAATACTGTTTTTACGTGTCTCCGGGTCATGGTAAATTTTAGGGCTGTCGCTATTACCCCAATCCCAGGACATAACAATGTCATACATTTTATCAGTATCTATGTAGCCCATATCAAGAGGGCTACCATCTTTAGGGATGGCTGTTCTTACTGGAACAAGTTTAAATACCATGCCATCAAGCTGAAGGTAATCCTTCATCCATAGATAATCATCATCACCAAAGCTTCCTCCGGTAAAATATACCGGTCGCTTCCAGTTATTATTATTGATGATGTCAAGCATCATAAGACGGTTTTTGTAAAGTGCATCACCTTTGATAGTAATATCAATATATGGTGCGATAGAATCGAATTGCTTAGGTGCAACGATTTTGTTCTTGATTATTTCTTCTTTGTTAACCGGTATTCTTACCTTGTTAGTAGGGTAGTAGTTTACAAAGTGACCATTGTTAAGTTCTTTTTTAACCCTTTCATCATCTGATTTAAGAAAATCGATAAAGTTGCTAAGAGGCCATCTGTTTTCTGTTTCAGGTACATAAAGGCTGTAGTCACGTGTTCCCTGTTTGTACTGACTTGTCTGGAAGCTAATTGGCATTGGCTCACTCTCATAGGCTTTGGCCTTCATTTGGTCAATATACCAGTCAGTCATTAGTAAACTTGTGTTTACGATCCTCACATCGGTACGGAAGCCCTCGATCTCCTGCGCATACCATAACGGGAAGGTATCGTTATCACCAATGGTAAATAGTATTGCATTCTGGTCACATGACGAGAGATAAGCTTTTGCCATTGCTATAGCAGTATATTTTCCTGAACGGTCATGGTCGTCCCAGTTTTGAGAAGCCATAAGTACTGGTGCGGCAAGTAAGCTAACTACAAGAATAACCGGTCCTGCTACTTTAGGCTGAACATATTTTTTAAGTCCGTCATAGATGGCATAAATACCAAAGGCAATCCACATGGCAAATACATAGAATGAACCTACAAGGGCATAATCCCTTTCACGTGGTTCAAAAGGTCTTTCGTTAAGGTATATCTTTAAGGCAATACCTGTAAATAGGAATAGTGTGAGTAATACATAAAAGCTCTTAGGGTCTTTTTTAGCGTGGAACGCAATCCCTACAAGCGCAAGAATGAATGGAAGGAAGTAATAAGTATTACGTCCTTTGTTTTCTTTCATATCTGTAGAAAGGTTTTGCTGCGAGCCAAGATGAATTTCATCAATTGGGGTTACACCGCTTAACCAGTTCCCTTCGATAATGTCCCAACGTCCCTGAAGGTCATTTTGGCGCCCAGTGAAGTTCCACATCAGGTATCTCCAGTACATATAGCCAAACTGGTATTCGAACATGTATTTCATGTTGTCTCCAAATGATGGCTTTTCAATGATAAGGTAATCACCGTAGGTTTTAAGGAATTTCTCGTAATCTTCATAATCAGCCTGTCCTGACTTATACGAAGCTTTAAAATCGTTAACGATGTTTTCTATTTCACCTCTGATCTGACCCATGGCGGCATTATAATCCTCGTCGCTCATCTGTTCTACAGGTAAACCGTATTTTCTTAATTCATTTTCATAATCGTATGATGGATTAAGTCTGAATTCAAGCGGTTTTGTATAACGCATGTAGTTAGCAGCATGCTCAGTACTCCACATCCTTGGCATAAATCCTTTGTGATTATCGTCGGTGTTTTGCTTGGCATTTTTGAAATTGTTTACAATAACATATTTGCCGGTTTTGTAATCCCTTTGATAGTTAGGTTTTTCGTCCTCATATGGGTTATTTTTGTCAAGACCCGCAAAAGCATCAGAATACATAGGGCCATAGAATAGCTTTTGCTCTCCATACTGCTCACGATTATAGTAGGCAAGTACCTCGGCAGCATCCGATGGCCTGTTTTCGTTGATTACTACATTAGCGTTAGCACGGATAGGTAGCATCATCCATGTAGAGAATCCTATAAAGATGAATAGTACACAAAGTAGTATAGTATTGTAGAAAGGAAGTTCTTTCTTTTTAGTGTATTGCAAACCAAAGTAAAAGAAAGCAATAATAACAAGGGCCATGAAGATGGTTCCTGAGTTAAAAGGAAGTCCGAAGGAGTTTACCATGAAGATTTCAGTTTTACCGAAAAGCGCCATGGTATATGGTAATAACAGTTTGAATATGAAAAGAAGTATCGCTACAATTACAATATTAGCGATGATAAAGCTCTTTACAGTTATCTTTTGGTAGTTTTTAAAGTAGTAGATAAAACCGATGCTTGGAATCGTAAGCAAAGCCATAAAGTGTACACCAAATGATAAACCTACAACCAATGAAATGATAAGAAGCCATTTGTTGCCTCTTGGGGTATTCATTTCCTCCTCCCATCGAAGGCCTAGCCATAATAGTAGAGCAATAAATAGCGATGCCATGGCATATACTTCTGCCTCAACTGCGTTAAACCAAAAGCTGTCTGTAAAAGTATAGGCTAAGCTGGCTACTGCAGAGGCTCCTAATATAACAAGGGCGTTATTGTTGTTTAGTTCTGATACTTTACTAATAAGATTCTTTAATAATATAGTAAGCGACCAAAACATAAATAGTATGGTAAAGGCGCTTGAAAACACCGACATCATATTTACCATCAGGGCTACCTTATCAGGCCCGGTGGCAAACATCGCAAAGAACGCGCCGATCATCTGGAAAAGTGGGGCTCCCGGGGGGTGGCCTACTTCAAGTTTTGCAGAGGTGGCAATGTACTCACCGCAATCCCAAAAACTAAGGGTGGGTTCAACTGTTAGGGAATAAACAAGTAAGGCAATGGCAAAAACTGACCATCCCAGGATGGTATTCCATTTTTTGAAATTGAATGTTATCATGTAATGATTGTTGTTCGGTGATATCTAATATGCAAAGAAACTATTTTTTTCGTTAAGCAAAACTCAATTTTGTATATAATATGTGTTTTAGAAAGAAAAATCCATCTTTTTTCGAAGTGCACTTATTTTGTATTTAGTGTAGCTAACGGGGTTGAGGGGAATAAATTGCTGAGACGGATTATGAGTGTAAATTTTTTTAAATTTTTATTTCTGTCTATCTGTTTGTTTATGTTTGGGTTACGGATATGTAAGGGGAAAAGCAGAAAAAAAATTAATTTTTTTCAGTTTAAAAGTTTGCAAAAATGGAATTATGTACTACATTTGCACCCGCAATAAGGAACTAATTGGTCTATGGTGTAATGGTAACACTACTGATTTTGGTTCAGTCATTCTAGGTTCGAGTCCTAGTAGACCAACAGAAAAAGCCTCTCAGAAATGAGAGGCTTTCCTTTTTTTGGTTCAATTGTAAATTAAAGGATTGTGGGGATAAAAAAAGCGGCTAAGAGCCGCTTTATTTATAATATCAGGGTTTATCATATTCTGAAAGTGATAACCGGGCGAACAGCGTGGTTAACCAGGTCTTCGCTTACGCTTCCGTTAAAGAAGTGGGCAAGGCCTTGTCTTCCGTGTGTGCTCATGCCTATAAGGTCGGCATTGATGTTGTTTGCGAAATGAAGTACACCTTTCTCGATGTTTACGTCGTTATAGATGTGTGATGTGTATCCGTTCTTGATGTCAAACTGAGAAGCGAAGTTTTGTATTGTTTTTTCTGCAGCGTGAGTTGATTTGAAATTGTTAGGTGTGTTTATTGATACCAGGTGAAGTTCTGTTTCGAAGCTGTTGGCAAATTCAACCACTTTGGCGAATGGTTTTTTGATCTCGTCTGAAAAGTCTGAAGCGAATACAAATTTCTGAGGATTGAAGTTGTCTTCTTCTTTTTTGATAACCAGTACAGGTACGTCTGATGTTCTTACAACTTTTTCAGTGTTTGATCCGATGAACATTTCCTGGAAGCCGCTTGCTCCGTGAGATCCCATTACTATAAGGTCTATGTTGTGTTTTTTGCTGTGTCCTATGATGCCTTCAAAAGTTTTTTCAAACTGAATGGCTTCTACTACATTAATGCCGGCTAAATAAGGTTTGTTTACAAACTCCTCGAAGCGCTCTCTGGTCTTTTGCATAAAGAACATAACTTCAGGCAGGTCTGTGCTGCTTCCTACTGCGTTACTTTCGCCTATTCCGTCGCTGGCAAGAGCAGGTAGCTCCAGCATGTGTAGAAGGAATATCTCGCCGTTATTTTTGCGTGCTATCTGAGCGGCAACTTTAAGGGCGTATTCTGCATGGGCTGAAAAGTCGGTAGGGACTAAAATTTTCTTCATAATTTATGATGTATAGTTAACAAAAATTTGGGTGGAAATTTAATATCATAAAGGTAAGAATTAAAATTGCATTATCCAATGATTTTCAAGATATAAAAAAAAATACTATATTTGCATCGTTATTTACTAAATACTAAATAATGAGGGGACGGGAGTCCCCTCTTTTTATACAGATATGACATTTAAGGAAAAAGTTGCAGACTTGCTTAAAACAGCTCTTGAGGAGCGTCCTTCGTTGTTTTTAATCGAATTTTCCATTACCGGTGCAAACAAGATAATGGTAACGCTTGATGGTGATAACGGAGTAAATCTTCAGGATTGTATTGATATCAGTAGGGCAATTGAGCATAATCTTGACAGGGAAGAAGAAGATTTTTCACTGGAGGTTGCTTCAGGTGGGGCGGCAAGCCCGCTTAAAATGCCAAGGCAGTTCAGAAAAAACATTGGCAGAACATTAAGTGTAAAAACCGCTACAGAACAGATTGAGGCTGAAATTACCGATGCTAATGATGAATTTATAGTGTTGGAGTGGGAAGCCCGCGAACCTAAAAAAATAGGTAAAGGAAAAGAAACTGTCCAGAAAAGGCTTGAACTGCCTTATCAGGATATTAAAGAAGCAGTTGTTGTAATAAAATTTTAAAAAAATAAGAAAGTTGGCATGGAAAATCTCGCGTTAATAGATTCGTTTTCAGAGTTTAAGGACGATAAGCTTATAGACAGAGTAACGCTTATGGCTATCCTGGAAGATGTGTTCAGGAATGCACTGAAAAAGAAATATGGTTCGGATGATAATTTTGATATCATCATAAACCCGGATAAAGGGGATATGGAGATATGGAGAAACCGTGTGGTGGTAGCTGATGGTGAGGTTGAAGATCCTAACCAGGAGATATCGCTTTCTGAAGCAAGAAAAATTGAGCCGGATTTTGAGGTTGGTGAAGATGTGTCGGAAGAGGTAAAGCTTATCCAGTTAGGAAGAAGAGCGATACTTGCGCTGCGTCAAAACCTTATTTCTAAGATCCATGAGCATGATAATACTAACCTTTATAAGCAGTTTAAAGACATTATAGGTGATATTTATACTGCAGAAGTGCACCATGTTAGACCAAAAGCTGTAATTTTGGTGGATGATGAAGGAAATGAGATTGTGCTTCCTAAAGAAAAACAGATTCCTTCTGACTTTTTCAGAAAAGGAGATAACGTTCGTGGTATTATAGAAAGCGTTGAGCTTAAAGGTAATAAGCCACAGATCATCATGTCAAGAACATCTGAACTTTTCCTTGAGAAATTATTCGAACAGGAAATTCCGGAAGTATTCGATGGTCTTATCATGGTTAAGAAAGTGGTAAGGATTCCTGGAGAGAAAGCAAAAGTTGCTGTAGACTCTTATGATGACAGGATTGACCCTGTGGGAGCTTGTGTTGGTATGAAAGGATCGCGTATCCATGGTATCGTTCGCGAGCTTGGTAACGAGAATATTGATGTTATCAATTACACAACCAATACACAGCTTTATATTTCAAGGGCACTTAGCCCGGCAAAAGTATCGTCGATTAAAATTGATGAGTCTAATAACAGAGCAGAAGTTTTCCTTAAACTAGAGGAAGTTTCTAAAGCAATCGGACGTGGCGGACACAATATTAAGCTTGCAGGTCTTTTAACAGGTTATGAGCTTGATGTTATTCGTGAAGGAAATGCTGCAGAAGATGAAGATGTTGAATTAACTGAGTTCTCTGACGAAATCGAAGGATGGGTGATAGAAGAATTCGCAAAAATAGGTCTGGATACCGCAAGAAGCGTATTGAACCAGGATGTACAGGATCTTGTAAGAAGGACCGATCTTGAAGAGGAAACAATACTTGAGGTAATGAGAATCCTTAAAGAAGAGTTTGAAGATTAAGAAGGTTTAAATTTACAAGCCAGTACAACACCGAAGATAAAATTAAAAAGATTGTATGTCTGAAGAAAGAGCAATAAGAATAAACAAAGTATTAAGGGAATTAAATATTTCGCTGGACAGAGCCGTGGAATATCTTAAGGACAAAGGGCACGTGATTGAGTCGAGTCCTAATGCTAAGATATCCAATGAGGAATATAATGCCCTTTTCAATCAGTTTTCTGCCGATAAAGGTAAGAAGGCGGCTTCTCTTGAAGTAAGCGAAGAAAAACGCAAAGAGAAAGAAGCACTTCGTATCGAAAGAGAAAAAGAGATTGAGGATAAAAGGAAGCAGGATGAAGAAAGGCAAAGACAGGAAGTGATCAAGGCGAGAGCTACACTATCCGGTCCGGTTGCTGTGGGCAAAATTGACCTTGGTACTAAAAAAGCAGAAACTTCTTCAGCCACTCCTGCAAAAGAGGAGCCTAAAGCACCAGTTGAGGAGCCTAAGGTACAACCTGAAGCGCCAAAAGTGGAAACTCCAAAAGAAGAAGCTCCGAAAGTGGAGGCTCCTAAAGCCGAGCCTGCTCCTGTAGCTGAAGTGAAAGAGGAGAAGCCGGCAGCGCCTGTTCAGAAACAAGAAGCTCCTGTAGCACCTAAAGAGGTTGTTGAGAAGCCTGCTGTTGCTGAAACAAAACCACAACCCCAGGTACAGGCACAAACTCCTCAGAGTGCGCCTGCAACCCAGGAGGATGAAAAGATTAAAACGCAATACCAAAAATTAAGCGGTACTACTTTTACAGGGCAGACAATTGACCTTTCGCAGTTCAATAAGCCTAAGAAGAAAAAAGAGGACTTCAAGAAAGATGGTGGCAAACCGGGTACACCTGGTGCTAACCAGCAAGGTGGTGGTGCGAACCATGATAAGAAAAAAAGAAACAGGATTGCTCCTAAGCCGCAAGGACAGGGAGGTGGCCAGCAGGGTCAGGGTAATAATAATGGCCCAAGACCAGGCGGAACAGGACAAACTATCCGTCCGAACAACCAACAAGGTGGTAATAAATTCGGTCAAAAGCGTCCGGCTATTGTTTCTAAGGTTGAGCCTACCGAAGAAGAGGTTAAAAACCAAATCCGTGAGACTCTTGAAAAACTTCAGGGTAAAGGAAATAAGTCAAAAGCGGCTAAATATAGAAGAGATAAGCGTGATAGCCACCGTCAGAAATCTGATGATGAGCAAAGAATGCTTGAAGAAGGAAGCAAAGTACTTAAAGTTACAGAGTTTGTAACTGTAGGTGAGGTTGCAACCATGATGGATGTGCCAATTACTAAAGTGATTGGAGTATGTATGTCGCTTGGAATCATGGTAACCATGAATCAGCGTCTTGACGCGGAGACTCTTAGTATTGTTGCTGATGAGTTTGGTTTTGAAGTAGAATTCATTACTACGGATATTGAAGAGGCAATGGAGGTTATTGAGGATAAGGAAGAAGATCTTGTTCACAGGGCTCCTATTGTTACCGTAATGGGTCACGTTGACCATGGTAAAACGTCCCTTCTGGATTATATACGTAAAGAGAACGTAATTGCAGGTGAATCGGGTGGTATTACACAGCACATTGGTGCTTACGGTGTAACCCTTGATAATGGCCAGAAAATTACATTCCTTGATACACCGGGTCACGAGGCGTTTACAGCGATGCGTGCACGTGGTGCTCAGGTTACCGATATTGCGATTATCGTGATTGCGGCTGACGACGATATCATGCCTCAGACAAAAGAGGCGATCAACCACGCTCAGGCAGCTGGTGTTCCAATGATATTTGCAATCAATAAAATTGATAAGCCAACGGCGAATCCTGAAAAGATTAAAGAAAAACTTGCCGGTATGAACCTTCTTGTTGAAGACTGGGGTGGTAAATACCAATCACAGGATATTTCGGCAAAACAAGGTATAGGTGTTAAGGATCTACTTGAAAAAGTACTACTTGAGGCAGAGATATTAGATCTTAAAGCTAATCCGGATAAAGCCGCTGTTGGAGCTGTAGTGGAGGCTTTCCTTGATAAAGGTAGAGGGTATGTTTCTACAGTGCTTGTTCAGGGTGGTACACTAAGGGTAGGTGATTATGTTCTTGCCGGAAAAAACCATGGTAAAATTAAAGCGATGCACGATGAGCGTGGTAACAATGTAAAAGTTGCCGGTCCGTCTACGCCAATATCAATACTGGGTCTTGACGGTGCGCCTACTGCGGGTGATAAATTCAGTGTATACGAAGATGAGAAAGAGGCTAAGCAAATTGCTGCTAAACGTACTCAGCTTATCCGTGAGCAGTCTGCACGTACTAAGAAACATACTACGCTTGCAGAACTTGGAAGACGTATCGCTCTTGGTCAGTTCAAAGAACTTAATATTATCATCAAAGGAGACGTGGATGGTTCGGTTGAAGCTCTTGCAGACTCATTCTCTAAACTAAGTACTGAAGAGATCGAAATCAAGATTATTCACAAAGGTGTTGGAGCAATTACAGAATCTGACGTATTGCTGGCATCTGCTTCAGATGCGATCATTATCGGATTTAACGTTCGCCCTTCGGCAAGTGCGAGAACTCTTGCTGATAAAGAGGAAATCGATATCAGGAACTACTCTATCATCTATGATGCTATTGATGATCTTAAGGATGCCATGGAAGGTATGCTTTCTCCGGAACTTAAAGAAGAAGTTACAGGTACTGCTGAAATCCGTGAGACGTTCAAAATATCTAAAGTGGGTACTATTGCAGGATGTATGGTTACCGATGGTAAGATATTCAGAAGTTCTAAAATCAGACTTATCCGTGAAGGTGTGGTTATCTATACCGGAGAACTTACAACACTTAAACGTTTCAAAGATGACGTTAAGGAAGTTTCAAAAGGATATGACTGTGGTATGCAGATAAAGAATTACAACGATATTCAGGAGTATGATGTTATCGAAGCTTACCAGGAAGTTGAAGTTAAGAAAAAGCTTAAGTAATTAGGTTTTTAGAATATAAAGCCCCGATTGTGAAAACAGTCGGGGTTTTAATTTTCTGTTACATGAATAAAAAAAGCACGCATTTGCGTGCTTTTTTTATATGTTTCAAGTTTACTTGTTTGGTTTTATCAGCAATGCGTGAGGATATTTTTTCTTTATATCTACCATTGTTCTTTCGGCGTCTATTTTTGATTTAAAGTTACCAACCCATACTTTGTATGTTGGACTTTCAAAAACTATTGTGCCATCAATATTTTTGAAGTCTCTTTTGAAGTCAGAAAGCGCTTTTCTGGCTTTGTCATTGTCTCCGTAAAAAATCTGGACTTTATAGCGGTCATTTACAGTTATTGAAGGGTTTATTTTACGTTTTTCCTTTAATAGCTGTTCAAATCTGGTATCCTGATTCACAGAAACATTGCTCTCTTGAGCATGTGTGTTTATGCTCCAGAATGTGAGGAAAATTAGGCTGATGTAATAGGGTTTTAGTTTTAAAATTCTCATAATGAACTGTATTTAACGCAAAAGTACAACATATTATTTTACGGGGAAAGGCGGTATTTATTTAGAATCTTTATAAATTAACCATTAAGATTTATTTAAGGTTTGAGAATAATACATAAGTCGTATTTTTGTGGGAGTTTTTAAAAAAGCATAGTGTTTCTAAGCTTGGGCTTAAAAAACTATACCAATTTAAGTCGATAATCATTTTTAATATGAAAAAAGTGGGTAACCATACTTCGTTTTCAAGAATTTTATTGTTCTGTCTGGCGTTCTCGCTATCATTTTCCATTACGTCTTATGCACAGGATGCTGCGGCACCTGCAGCAGCTCCAGCGGCCGATGCGGCTGCAGCGGCACCTGCTGAAGGAGCTGGTGATCCTGTAAAAGGTAAAGAGTTGTTTAATACTCTTTGTGCTGCATGTCACAAACTTGATGCCAAGTCTACAGGGCCTGCATTGAGGGGTGTTGCGGACAAGCATGATCGTGCGTGGATCTACAAGTGGGTAGCGAACAGTAGTGCAATGATAAAAGCAGGTGATCCTGCTGCAGTTAAGCTTTTTGCTGAAAATAACAATGCTGTCATGACTGCTTTCCCGCAGTTGTCTACCGGGGATATTGATAATATCCTTGCGTATACCTCGCTTCCAATTGAGAAACCTGCTGGTGGTGCTGTTGCTTCTGTTGGCGGAGGTGCTTCTCAGGATGGTGGGATGTCTAACAATTTAGTGCTTGGTTTGCTTGTGCTTGTGCTTGCGGTTCTTATCGTAATGCTTGTTATGGTGACTAAAACGCTTAAGAAAGTAGCGGAGGTAAAAGGTTTAGAGCTTCCTGAAACTTCTTCAGTTTCTTTTTGGAAAGCTTATGCTAAAAACCAGTTCCTTGTATTGGTTACGGTTATTCTTCTTATGTTGGCTTCGTCATACTTCCTGTATGGTTATTTAATGCAGGTTGGTGTTGATAAAGATTATCAGCCAATCCAGCCAATCCACTTCTCGCATAAAATTCACGCTGGTGATAATGGTATTGATTGTAAGTACTGTCACTCTTCTGCAAGGGTGAGTAAGACTTCTGGTATACCGTCACTTAATGTGTGTATGAACTGTCATAAAAATATTTCTGAATTCCAGGGAGATAAAGATTCTACTTATGTTGAGCATTCAAAAGAGTTCTACTCTGGTGAAATTAAAAAATTATACGATGCTGTTGGTTGGGATGCTACAGCTCAAAAATATACCGGAAAACAAAAGCCAGTTAAATGGGTGAGAATTCATAATCTTCCGGATTTCGTTTACTTCAACCACTCACAGCACGTTTCTGTTGCAGGTGTTGAGTGTCAGACTTGTCACGGTCCTGTTGAGACTTTTGAAGTTATGAAGCAGCATTCTCCATTAACAATGGGCTGGTGTATTAACTGTCACCGTGAGACGGATGTTAAGGTCGAAGGTAACGACTACTACAAGAAAATCCACGACGAGCTTGCCAAAAAATATGGCGTAGTTAAGCTTACTGCTGCAAACATGGGTGGTACTGAGTGTGGTAAATGTCACTATTAATCAATTTTTAAGAAGCTAATATCTATATACAACATGGCATCAAACAAAAAATACTGGCAAAGTGTTGAGGAGCTAAATGAAAATAGCTCTATTGTTGAGACGCTAAGAAACAATGAGTTTGTTGAGGAAATTCCTACGGATGAATTTCTTGGTGACAAGGAAGCCCTTGAATCTTCATCAACAAGCCGTCGTGACTTTTTGAAATATGTTGGGTTCAGTACAGCGGCTGCATCGTTAGCTGCTTGTGAGGGCCCGGTTATCAAGTCTATTCCTTACGTAGTTCAGCCGGAAGAAATCA
The DNA here is from genome assembly GCF_003350375.1 of Flavobacterium sp. AG291. Taxonomy (GTDB): domain Bacteria; phylum Bacteroidota; class Bacteroidia; order Flavobacteriales; family Flavobacteriaceae; genus Flavobacterium; species Flavobacterium suzhouense. The sequence continues at coordinate 109,521 of NZ_QQAR01000001.1, forward strand.
TCCCGGGAGTTGCTGATTATTATGCAACAACAATGAATGATGGTTTTGATTTCGCTAATATATTAATCAAGACGCGTGAAGGCCGTCCTATTAAAGTGGAGAATAATGTGCTTGCGGGTGCTAAGTTTTCTGCTAACGCAAGGGTTCATGCTTCTGTGCTGTCTTTATATGACAGTATGCGTCTTAAGCAGCCGGTGATTGCGGGTAAGCCTGCTTCGTGGGAAGAAGTAAATGCTAAAGTTAAAGCTGGTCTTGCTTCTGCCGGAGCTGGTCAGGTTGTAGTTCTTACAGGTACTACTGCTAGTCCTTCAACAGATAAGCTTATTGCTGAATTTGGTGCTAAATATCCAGGATTCAAACACGTTGTTTATGATGCGGTTTCGTCATCTGAGGCATTGGATGCGTTTCAGGCTGTATATGGTGACAGGGCTCTTGCTGATTATGACTTTGGTAAAGCTGATGTTATCCTTTCAGTAGGCGCTGATTTCCTTGGCGACTGGCAAGGTGGCGGATTTGATAAAGGTTATGCAGCTGGACGTGTTCCTAAGCAAGGAAAAATGTCTAAGCATATCCAAATCGAGGCTAATATGTCGCTTTCAGGTGCTAGCGCTGACAAACGTATTCCATTGACAGTTACTGAGCAGAAATATGCTCTTGTTGCTATATACAATGCTATTACAGGTGCTGGAGTTTCTGTTCCAGCAATTGCAAACAAGGCTTATGCTGAAGCTGTTGCTAAAGCAGCACAACAGGTTAAAGCTGCCGGATCGGCAGGTGTTGTTGTGACAGGTCTTGATGATGTAAATGCTCAACTACTTGTTATTGCTATCAATAACGCACTTCAGTCTGCTGCATTTAACCCTGCGGGAGCTCGTCTTGTTCGTAAAGGTAATGCTAAAGCGGTTGCTCAGCTTGTTGCTGATATGAAGGCGGGTAGCGTTCATACATTAATTATGAACGGTGTTAACCCGGTTTATACACTTCCAAACAGTGCTGACTTCGTTGAAGGTCTTAAAAAAGTAAAACTTTCAGTTTCTTTCTCTCTTAAAGAAGATGAAACTGCTTCTATCACTACAATAGCTGCTGCTGCACCTCATTATCTTGAGTCTTGGGGGGATGTTAGCGTTGCTAAGGGATATTATGCTGTAACTCAGCCTACGATTCGTCCGTTATTTAATACAAAACAATTCCAGGATGCATTACTTGCTTGGTCAGGTAACGCTCAGGACTATTATACTTACCTTAAAGCTTCTGCTGTTGCTACAGGTAAAACTTGGAACCAACTTGTTCATGATGGTGTAGCGATATCTGAAGTTGCTCCGGTTTCTGCTGGTGCTGCTGATTTCGCTGGTGCAGCTGCTAATCTTGCTGCTTCGAAAGCATCAGGGAAATTAGAGCTTGTGCTTTATACTAAAACAGGTATGGGTGATGGCCAGCAGGCTAACAACCCTTGGTTGCAAGAATTCCCGGATCCAATTACAAGAGTGTCTTGGGATAACTACGTAACTGTTGCTAAAGCCGATGCTGAAAAGCTTGGACTTGAGAACTGGAACGTTGCCAATGGTGGTCTTAACGGTAGCTATGTTTCTATCGATGTTAACGGTAAGAAACTTGAAAACGTACCGGTAATCATCCAGCCAGGCCAGGCTGTAGGTACTATAGGTCTTGCTTTAGGTTACGGCCGTAAAGAAGGCATGAAAAAAGAAATGACTGTAGGTGTTAACGCTTACACGTTATATAATGGCCTTAACTCATTCCAGTCAGCTACGTTGACTAAAGAAGCCGGAGAGCATGAGTTTGCTTGTGTTCAGCTTCAAAAAACTCTAATGGGTAGAGGAGATATCGTTAAAGAAACAACACTTAAAGATTTCAATGAGAAGGATGCTTCTGAATGGAATATAATGCCGGTTGTGTCTTACGATCACAAAGAGGTTCCTGCTGCTTCAATCGACCTTTGGGAGTCGTTTGACAGAACTACAGGTCACCACTTTAATCTTTCAATCGATCTTAATGCCTGTACAGGTTGTGGTGCTTGTGTTATCGCATGTCACGCAGAAAACAACGTTCCTGTAGTTGGTAAATCAGAAATAAGAAGAAGCCGTGATATGCACTGGTTACGTATCGATAGATACTATTCTCACGAAGAGACTTTTGCAGGTGACGTAACGCTTAAAGAGGGAACTTCAGGTTTGATGAATTCTATCAGCACTTTTAATGCGATGGAAGATCCTTCAGAAAACCCTCAGGTTGTATTCCAGCCGGTAATGTGTCAGCACTGTAATCACGCTCCATGTGAGACTGTATGTCCGGTTGCTGCTACATCACACGGTCGTCAGGGACAAAACCACATGGCTTATAACCGTTGTGTTGGTACTCGTTACTGTGCAAACAACTGTCCTTATAAAGTACGTCGTTTCAACTGGTTCCTGTACAACAAGAACAGTGAGTTTGATTACCACATGAATGATGATCTTGGTCGTATGGTTCTTAACCCGGATGTAAACGTTCGTTCAAGAGGTGTAATGGAAAAATGTTCTTTCTGTATTCAAATGACACAGGCTACTATACTAAAAGCTAAGCGTGAAGGTCGTACGGTAAACAAAGATGAATTCCAGTCAGCTTGTTCAGAGGCTTGTAGCAGTGGTGCAATGGTATTTGGTGATGTAAATTCGAAAGAAGATCCAATCGTTGCTCTTAAAGAGGATGATAGAGCTTACCACCTACTTAGCCAGATAGGAACACAGCCAAATGTATTCTATCATGTTAAAGTTAGAAATACATAATAAGAAGTAATATTAATAAGAAACACTATAAAGGATTATGTCGTCTCATTACGAAGCACCCATTAGAAAACCTTTAATTATAGGTGACAAAAATTACCATGATGTTACCGTTGATGTTGCTGCGCCTGTTGAAGGAAGAGCAAATAAACAATGGTGGATCGCATTTTCAATTGCACTTGCTGCATTCCTTTGGGGAGTTGCGTGTGTAAGTTATACAGTTGGAACTGGTATCGGTACATGGGGTTCAAATAAAACAATTGGCTGGGCCTGGGATATCACCAACTTCGTTTGGTGGGTAGGTATCGGTCACGCAGGAACTCTTATCTCTGCGGTACTATTATTATTCCGTCAAAAATGGAGAATGGCGATTAACCGTTCTGCAGAAGCGATGACGATCTTCTCGGTAATTCAGGCGGCAATGTTCCCTGTATTCCACATGGGGCGTCCGTGGTTAGCTTACTGGGTAATGCCAATCCCGAACCAGTTTGGTTCACTTTGGGTAAACTTTAACTCACCACTACTTTGGGACGTATTTGCGATCTCTACGTACCTTTCGGTATCATTAGTATTCTGGTGGACAGGTCTACTTCCTGACTTTGCAATGCTTCGTGATAGAGCAATTACTCCTTTCACTAAAAAAGTATATTCTATACTAAGTTTCGGTTGGAGCGGTAGAGCAAAAGACTGGCAACGTTTTGAAGAGGTTTCTCTTGTACTTGCAGGTCTTGCAACGCCACTTGTACTTTCTGTACACACTATCGTATCCTTCGACTTTGCTACTTCAGTTATCCCTGGATGGCATACAACTATCCTTCCGCCATACTTCGTTGCGGGAGCTATCTTCTCAGGATTTGCAATGGTAAACACCCTTCTTATCATCATGAGAAAACTTTCTAACCTTGAAGCATATATTACTATACAACATATCGAGTTGATGAACATCATCATCATGATTACAGGTTCAATCGTTGGTATAGCATATATCACTGAGCTTTTCGTAGCATGGTATTCTGGTGTTGAATATGAGCAATATGCTTTCCTTAACAGGGCAACTGGTCCTTATTGGTGGTCTTATGCTCTGATGATGACTTGTAACGTTATCTCTCCGCAGGTTATGTGGTTTAAAAAGATCAGAACAAGCATCTACGTTTCTTTCGTAATTTCAATCGTGGTAAACATAGGTATGTGGTTTGAGCGTTTCGTAATTATCGTTACTTCACTTCACAGAGATTACCTTCCATCTTCTTGGACAATGTTCCAGCCTACTTTTGTAGATGCAGGTTTTTTCATCGGTACAATTGGTTTCTTCTTCGTATTATTCCTTCTTTATTCAAGAAGCTTCCCTGTAATTGCGCAGGCAGAGGTTAAATCAATCATGAAGACGTCAAGCGAAACTTACAAAAAGTTAAGAGAGCAGGGTGGTCACGATAATCATTCACATTCAGAAAATAATCATCACTAAGATCATGAGTAATAAAGTTATACACGTATTGTACAATGATGATGATATCCTAATGGATGCAGTTAAAAAAACTCGCGCTGCTCATCATCACATTGAAGAAGTTTATACGCCTTTCCCGGTTCACGGCCTAGACAAAGCAATGGGTCTTGCTACAACCAGAATCGCTATTTGCTCATTCTTATATGGTTTAGTAGGTTTGTCAGTTGCTACGGCTATGATGAATTTCATCATGATTCAAGACTGGCCTCAGGATATCGGTGGTAAGCCAAGCTTTAGCTATATTCAGAACATGCCTGCATTTGTTCCTGTAATGTTTGAGATGACAGTATTTTTTGCAGCTCACTTAATGGTTATCACTTTTTATATGAGAAGTAAATTATGGCCATTTAAAAGCGCTGAAAACCCGGATGTAAGAACAACAGATGACCATTTCCTTATGGAAGTTGCTGTTCACGGGGATGAGAACCAACTTGTTTCGTTCTTTGAGAACACAGGTGCTGTGGAAGTAAAAGTAATTGAAAAGCATTAAGAAGAAGTATGAAAGCGTTATCTAAAATAGCATTACTGGCAGTAGCATCAGCTTCGCTGACTGCCTGCTTCAATAAATCAGAGCCTAATTACCAGTACATGCCAAATATGTATGAGCCAGTTCCTTATGAAACTTATCAGGAATCAGCTGCATTTCCTGGCGGTAAAGAAGGTCAGCTTCCTGCCAAAGGATCTATTCCAAGGGGTTTTACACCTTATGAATATGAAAATTCTACAGAAGGTTTAGAACTTGCAAAAGCAAATTTGAAATCTCCTCTTGCTCCTGAAGCTATCGACCTTGAGAGAGGTAAACAGCTTTTCACTATCTATTGTGCAATCTGTCACGGTGATAAAGGAGACGGAAAAGGAAACCTGGTTAAAAGGGAAAAATTCCTTGGGGTGCCTAACTATAAAGACAGAGCTGTTACAGAAGGAAGTATATTCCATGTAATAACTTACGGATTAAACTCGATGGGCTCTCACGCTAACCAGCTTTCTCAGGAAGAGCGTTGGCAGGTTACTCACTACGTGATGAAACTTAGGAGTGAATTATAATTGTAGAACACTGAAAGCATAAATATATGTACACATTTTCAAGTAGATTAAAAACGATTGCTTTAGTCCTGATGGTATTAGGTATCCTTGGGATAGGCTATAGTTTTTTCACTGCACCAAAAACCGTTGAAGACGTAGAGAAAATATTAGCGGCTGACAGCCACCACGGTGGGGGACATGCCGACGCAGCTCACCACGAGCCTGCTGCACATGATGCTCATGCTGCTACAACTGAAGAAACTCATGCCCCTGCTGCTGAGGCTGCACACGATACTGCTCATGCTCATGCAGTAGCTGCAACTGAAACTGCACATGGAGAACATGACACTGTTCATACAGAAGCTGCTGTTGCTGCTCATGATGATCATGGTACTGCTGAAGCAGCTCACGCTGATGCTCATGCAGCTCATGGCGAAGAAGCACATGATGCTCACGCTGAACACCAACACCATTTAGAACACGTACTTGGCCAGTTACAAAACAAGCCTTGGTCTGCTGTTTATGTTGCTGCATTGTTCTTTATGCTAATTTCTTTAGGAGCTCTTGCTTTCTATGCTATCCAAAATGCTGCTCAGGCTGGATGGTCTCCTGTATTGTTCAGGGTTATGGAAGGTGTTTCTAGCTACCTTATTCCTGGTGCTATCATTGTATTCCTTATTCTTGTTGCGGGTACAATGGATCTTCACAAAATCTTCATCTGGATGGATAAAGATGTTGTTGCTGAAGATCATCTAATCCAGGCAAAATCGGGTTACCTGAATAAAGTATTCTTCCTTATCAGAGCTGCTATCTTTATGGGTGGCTGGATACTTTACCGTCAATATGCAAGAAAGAACTCTCTTGCTCAGGATGATGCTACAGATAACTCTTTCTACAAGAAAAACTTTAAGGCTTCTGCCGGATTCCTAGTATTCTTTATCGTAACTGAATCTATCATGTCTTGGGACTGGATCATGTCGGTTGACCCACACTGGTACAGTACACTATTCGGATGGTATGTGTTTGCAAGTTTCTTTGTAAGCGGTATCACTGTAATTGCTATGATTACTTTATATCTTAAATCTCTTGGTCACCTTGAATACGTTAACACAAGCCATATCCACGACTTAGCTAAGTTCATGTTTGGTATCAGCGTATTCTGGACATACCTTTGGTTCTCTCAGTTCATGCTAATATGGTATGCTGATATACCTGAAGAGATCGTTTACTTCAAAATGCGTATAGAAAATTATAACCTTCCTTTCTTTGGAATGGTTGCAATGAACTTCGTATTCCCTGTTCTTATCCTAATCAACACTGACTTTAAACGTCTTTCTTGGATTGTTGTAATGGCTGGTATCGTTATCCTTTGTGGTCACTATATCGACTTCTTCAACATGATCATGCCGGCTACAGTAGGTGATCAGTGGTTTATCGGAGCAGGTGAAATAGGTGCGATATTATTCTTCCTTGGTCTATTTATATTCGTTGTATTTACTGCCCTTACTAAAGCGCCGTTATTAGCGAAACGTAATCCGCTTATCGAAGAAAGTAAGCATTTCCATTATTAATATTTAAAGAAATAAACAAATGACAAGTTTATTGATAATTATAGTTTTAGTTTTATTAGGCATTGCAATATGGCAATTAACTAAAATATTTCACCTAACACAGGTTGGAACTGCTGGTGCTAATGATGCTAACAGTGAAATTGCTAACGATAGGGATAATAATGTTAATGGTTATGTGATGTTTGCCTTCCTTGGTTTCATCTATGTCTTTACAATTTATTCTCTTTACAAATGGGGTCACCTTGTTTTAGGTACACCTGCTTCTGAGCACGGTCCTCAGTACGATAATCTTATGGCTATCTCTATGTGGCTTATCTTTATTGTACAGACTATTACTCAGTTTTTATTACATTACTTTGCATTCAAATACAGAGGTAAAGAAGGTAAAACAGCTTTCTATTACGCTGATAATGATAAATTGGAATTTATCTGGACTATTATCCCGGTAATCGTTCTTGCAGGTCTTATACTTTACGGATTGTATGCATGGACTAACATCATGTTCATTGATGAGCAGAAAAAAGATACTGTTTTTGTAGAAGTTTATGCAAAACAGTTTAGCTGGGAAGTTCGTTATGCAGGTGAGGATGGTGTACTTGGTAAAGCTAACGTAAGATATATCGAGGGTGTAAACACACTTGGTGTTGATATGTCAGATCCGAATGCTCAGGATGATATCCAGTCTACTGAACTTCACTTACCAAAAGGAAAACAAGTTGTGTTTAAATTCCGTTCTCAGGATGTATTACACTCAGCTTATTTCCCTCACTTCAGAGCGCAAATGAACGTAGTTCCTGGTATGGTTACTGAATTTGCTTTCACACCTACAATTACTACAGACGAAATGCGTCAGGATCCTAAAATCGTTAACAAAGTAGCTCATATCAATGAGATAAGATCGAAAAAGAGTGCCGAGCTTGTAGCAGAAGGAAAAACTCCTCTTGATCCTTATACTTTTGATTACTTACTTCTTTGTAATAAAATTTGTGGTGCTTCTCACTACAACATGCAAATGAAAGTTGTTGTTGAAGACGATGCAGATTTCAAAAAATGGTTAAGCGGAAAAGAAAAACTTTCTGCAGCTGTTAAGAAAGCAAAAGAAGAAGCTGCGGCTGCAGCTGCGGCACCGGAAGCAGAAGCTGCTCCTGCAAAACCAGCAGATTCAGCTACAGCGGCTAAACCGGATTCTACGGTAGTAGTAGCACAGGTTGTAAAAAAATAATTCTTTTTAAATATATTCAAATTAAAGAAATATGTCAGCAGTAGGACACGAAGAACACGGTCATCACGATGCTCACGATCACCACGATCATCATCATAAAGAGACCTTCATAACGAAGTACATCTTTAGTATCGATCACAAAATGATCGCTAAGCAGTACCTTATTACGGGTATTATTATGGGAGTAGTAGGAATTGTAATGTCTCTATTATTCCGTATGCAGATTGCATGGCCAGAAGAGTCTTTTACAATTTTTAAAGTTCTTTTAGGTGAAAAATTTGCTCCGGGAGGAGTAATGAAAAATGATATTTATCTGGCACTTGTAACAATACACGGTACTATCATGGTATTCTTCGTATTGACTGCCGGTTTGAGTGGAACTTTCAGTAACCTTCTTATTCCGTTACAGATTGGTGCACGTGATATGGCTTCCGGGTTTATGAACATGATTTCATACTGGTTGTTCTTCTTATCATCAGTTATAATGATCATCTCTCTTTTTGTTGAAGCAGGTCCTGCATCGGCTGGTTGGACAATCTATCCGCCATTGAGTGCGTTACCTCAGGCAATTGGAGGTTCTGGAGCAGGTATGACGCTTTGGTTAGTTTCTATGGCTATTTTCATCGCTTCATCACTAATGGGATCACTTAACTATGTTGTTACTGTAATCAACCTTAGAACAAAAGGTATGTCTATGACAAGACTACCTCTTACTATATGGGCGTTCTTTATTACGGCTGTTATCGGTATCGTATCATTCCCTGTGCTTTTATCTGCTGCTTTACTGCTTATATTTGACAGAAGCTTTGGTACTTCATTCTACCTTTCTGATATCTTCATCTCTGGTGAAGTTCTTCACTACCAGGGTGGTTCTCCGGTATTGTTCGAGCACCTTTTCTGGTTCCTTGGACACCCTGAGGTTTACATCGTAATCCTTCCTGCGATGGGTCTTGTGTCTGAAATTATGGCTTCAAATGCACGTAAACCAATCTTTGGTTACCGTGCGATGATCGCTTCGATACTTGCAATCGCATTCCTTTCGACTATCGTTTGGGGTCACCACATGTTCATCTCTGGTATGAACCCATTCCTTGGTTCGGTATTTACATTTACAACACTACTTATTGCGATTCCATCAGCGGTAAAAGCCTTCAACTGGATTACAACGCTTTGGAGAGGTAACCTGCAGCTTAACCCTGCGATGCTTTTCTCAATAGGTTTCGTTTCTACATTCATCACTGGTGGTCTTACAGGTATCATCCTTGGTGACAGTACACTTGATATTAACGTTCACGATACATACTTCGTTATTGCTCACTTCCACCTTGTAATGGGTATCTCTGCTCTTTACGGTATGTTTGCAGGTATCTACCACTGGTACCCTAAGATGTTCGGAACTATGTTGAACAAAAACCTTGGTTACATCCACTTCTGGGTAACTGCAGTATGTGCTTACGGAGTATTCTTCCCAATGCACTTCATCGGTATGGCTGGTCTTCCAAGACGTTACTATACTAACACTGCATTCCCATTATTTGATGACCTTGCTGACGTTAACGTTCTTATTACAATGTTTGCTATCGTTGGAGCTGCATTCCAGTTGGTGTTCCTTTGGAACTTCTTCTACAGCATCTTCAAAGGTAAGAAAGCACCTCAAAACCCATGGAGATCTACTACGCTTGAATGGACTACTCCGGTTGAGCACATTCACGGTAACTGGCCTGGTGAGATCCCTGAAGTATTCAGATGGCCTTACGACTACAGCAAACCCGGACATGATGAGGATTTCGTTCCGCAGACTGTTCCAATGAAAGAAGGAGAAGAGCAACTACACCACTAGGAGCTCTGTACTATAAAACAAAAAAGAGGATACCAATCGGTATCCTCTTTTTTGTTTTTACATTTTAATAATGATGATTTTGATTTATCTGGATTGTCAGAAATAGAACCATACACTAGTTTTTCTTTCTTTTGCTTGTTTAAATAAGTTCATTATCTCAGTAACTATCGATTTATTCTCGGTGCCAAATTTATTAATGTTTTTACTTAAGACATTGTGCACATTTTCGATATCCTTCATTTCATTTATTCTCCAATCTTCGTAATCATCAATATTTGCATTTCCAACATCATTAATAAATTCAAAAAAAGTAGAATGGTATGAAGAATTGAATTGTTCGTTATCTAATATAACTTGTATTAATTGTTCATCAGTTGCTTCATTATAGTCTAATGCTTTCTCGGCTGATGTATCTTTTGTACAACTATATATCTTTGTTTCATATTATTTTGGTTATTCCTTCGGCTTCGTCAAATAATATACAGGTATACCGGCAAGCATAATCAAAACGCCCCAACCACAGGTACTGGTTCTGTCCTTTAACAAGAAGAAACAAAATGCTGCTGCCAGTATGATATAAATAGCAGGTAGTACCGGATAACCAAAAGCTTTGTATGGCCTGTCTGCATTTGGCATTTTCTTTCTAAGGATAAAGATGCCGTAAATGGTCAGGATATAGAATATCACAACAATGATCATTACAAAATCGAGCAGGTCGCCATATTTTCCGGTAAGGCATAATGCCGATGCCCAAAAACATTGGAACCATAATCCCCAACCAGGTACGCTGGCACTGTTCAGATTGGCTGCTTTCTTAAAGAACAGCCCGTCTTTAGCCATGGTGTAATAAACCCTTGCTCCGGCCATTATCAGTCCGTTGTTGCATCCAAATGTTGATATCATGATCATCACCGCTATGATGTAAGTGCCAATATTTCCAAATATAGGATGTGATGCCGCTACAGCCACACGGTCGGAGGCTGCGAAAGCGATGCTATCGTTTGGTAATACTGCCAGGTACATAATATTGGCAGAGATGTAGATTACAGTTACAATTAGTGTACCCAAAAACAGGCTCATCCCTACATTACGTTGTGGATTTTTTATCTCACCTGAAATAAAGGTAACACCGTTCCATGCATCACTTGAGAAAAGCGAACCCACCATTGATGCAGCGATAGCCGACATGAGTACTGTTCCACCTATAGGTAGCCATGAGTTGGAGTCTTTATCAAAAGATTGTGCATTCCAGGCGTCTGTCCAGTTGGCATCCCAGATATTAGCATCAAAAGCTATAACTAATCCGAAGATCACCAGTCCGAAAAGTGAAGCAATTTTGGTAATGGTTAATATGGTCTGTATCCATTTACCATTTTTCACACCTCGGCTGTTGATATAGGTAAGTATGATTATAGTAGCAATGGATACCAATTGTGCGGCATTGAGTTTAAAGCTTCCTATCTCATATAGAATATTGTGGTCACTAACGGGAGGGTAGAGATACGCTGTAAACTTGGCAAATGCCACTCCTACAGCGGCTATGGTTCCCGTTTGGATTACTGCAAAGAAACTCCATCCGTATAAAAAGGCAATCAGTTTGTTGTATGCTTCTTTGAGATAAACATACTGTCCGCCTGCTTTTGGAAACATGGCACTTAGTTCTCCATAACTAATAGCAGCTATCATTGTCATCAGTCCGGATAATACCCAGATGAACGTTAGCCATCCGGCACTACCCACATTGCGCATCATGTCGGCGCTTACAATAAAGATTCCTGAGCCTATCATTGAACCTACGACAAGCATAGTGCCGTCAAGCAATCCAAGTTCACGCTTTAAATGTGTGTTTTCGTATTGGTTTTCCATAATTTGTGTTTGGTTTGGTTAAAGATATTTAAAATATCTTACGGTTGCCGTTTAAGCCGAATTATTGGTTAACTTGCTTCTAAGAATTGAAAGCTATGAAAAATAATAACGACAATAATTTTAAAGTCAACGAAGAAGTAAAACAATTTGAACTCCACGTACCGGGAGGAATGGCTTTTGTTGAATATTACCGCGAAGGAGAAAAGATATTCCTTACGCATACCGAAACTCCTGAAGCGTTACGTGGCAGAGGTATAGCGGCTCAACTTATTGAGCGTACCCTGCAATGTGCCAAAGACAATGGACTTACCGTGGTTCCGTTATGCTCTTATGTTGCCCATTATGTAAATGAGCACCCGGAATGGATAGATGTTTTATCTGAGGGTTACCAGATGTAATTCGTGCCAAATTCGATTATCTTTGCGATATGAATGAGAATTTAGACCCTACCAATAGTAATTACAATGCAGAAGAACTGGATCTCGAAAAAAAATTGAGACCCCTTTCATTTGACGATTTTACCGGACAGGCACAGGTGCTTGAAAATCTTCAGGTATTTGTTCAGGCGGCCAATATGCGTGGTGATGCGCTTGATCATACCTTATTTCACGGACCTCCCGGACTTGGTAAAACTACTTTGGCAAACATTCTTGCCAATGAGCTTGGTGTGGGAATAAAAATTACTTCGGGTCCGGTTTTGGATAAACCCGGTGACCTTGCAGGTCTTTTAACCAATCTGGATGACAGGGATATCCTTTTTATTGACGAGATTCACCGTCTTAGCCCGGTAGTAGAAGAATACCTTTATTCGGCTATGGAGGATTTCAAGATTGATATTATGATAGAGTCAGGGCCCAATGCCCGTTCGGTGCAGATAGGTCTTAATCCTTTCACATTGGTTGGTGCTACAACGCGTTCAGGTTTGCTTACAGCACCTATGCGTGCGCGTTTCGGAATCCAGAGCCGACTTCAATATTATACTACTGAACTGCTTACTACCATTGTTGAACGTAGTTCAGCTATCTTAAAAATGCCAATTACCATGGAAGCGGCGATTGAGATTGCAGGGCGTAGCCGTGGTACACCGCGTATTGCGAATGCACTTTTGCGTCGTGTGCGTGACTTTGCCCAAATTAAAGGCAATGGAAAGATTGATATTGAAATTGCCCGTTACTCATTGAAGGCACTTCATGTTGATGCACATGGACTTGACGAGATGGACAATAAGATACTGACCACTATTATTGATAAATTCAAAGGTGGGCCGGTAGGACTTTCAACCTTGGCAACTGCTGTATCAGAAAGTGGCGAAACGATTGAAGAAGTGTATGAACCATTCCTGATACAGGAAGGTTTTATTATCAGGACACCAAGAGGAAGGGAAGTTACTGAGAAAGCCTATAAACACCTTGGCAGGACAAATCCCGGAATTCAGGGAGGATTGTTCACATAGGTTTAGAGGTTATAATTATACGTTAAAGCTGTAAGTGTTTCACTTGCAGCTTTTTTAATTTTAATGGGAATTAAATTTAACACCGCTTAGTAGCAACCATTCGGTTTCGTTTTATATATTTGCAACCGAATGATTTCGTGTTTAAATTTAATCAAACAAAAAAACAAATAATTATGAGTAACGAAACCAAAATTGAAAAAGATAAATCCGGGAAAAAACTGATTATGACCCGCAGTTTTGATGCGCCGGTAGAAAAAGTATGGAAAGCGTGGACCGAGGCCGAACTATTGGATAAATGGTGGGCACCGAAACCCTATAGGGCCGAAACTAAATCTTTAGATTTTAAAATAGGCGGAATGTGGTTGTATGCTATGTTAAGTCCAGAAGGAGAAAAACAATGGTGCAGGGGAGATTATACTGCTATCGAAACTGGGAAAAGTTTTGCTTCAACAAGCGGTTTTTGTGATGAGAATGGTAATATGAACGAAGATTTTCCTTTAATGTACTGGAATAACAGATTTGAAGGGGATGGGAACAAAACAAATGCTTACATGGAATTAGCATTTGACAACGAGGAAGATCTTGAAAAGATTGTATCCATGGGCTTCAAAGAAGGCTTCTCTATGGCGCTTTCAAATCTCGACGAGTTGCTGGCTCAGGGATAATCCTAAATTATATGTGCCGCTCCGTTATGGAGCGGTTTTGTTTTATGACTTCTCCTTCTTTGAAGGGGTGCCCGATAGGGCGGGTTAGTTATACAGGAAGTCTTATCTTTGCATTATTCTCTCCCCCTCTCCTTTGGAGAGGGGCTGGGGGTGAGGCCCAATGATAAACAACAAAGAAAAATATACCACATTTATTAAAGCCGAGGCAAAACGCCTCGGTTTCATTTCCTGTGGCATATCGAAAGCCGGGTTTCTTGAAGAGGAAGCACCCCGATTAGAGGCTTGGTTAAAAGCCAACAGGAACGGAAAGATGCAGTATATGGAGAATCATTTTGACAAGCGTCTTGATCCTACATTGCTTGTTGATGATGCTAAAAGTGTTATTTCGTTATTACTGAATTATTATCCAGAACAAACCCAAACGGATAATACCTTTAAAATTTCCAAATATGCTTATGGGCAGGATTATCATTTTGTCATAAAAGAAAAACTGAAAGAGCTGCTACATTCTATACAGGCTGAAATAGGCGAAGTAGGAGGCAGGGCTTTTGTAGATTCGGCACCGGTACTTGATAAGGCATGGGCTGCCAAAAGCGGTCTTGGCTGGATTGGTAAAAATAGCAATCTGTTAAGCAAACAGGTGGGGTCTTTCTTTTTTATTGCTGAACTTATTGTTGATCTGGATTTGGAATATGACCATGCCGTAACGGATCATTGTGGGAAATGTACAGCCTGTATCGATGCCTGTCCTACCCAGGCAATCATTCAACCGTATGTGGTAGATGGCAGCAAATGTATTTCTTACTTTACCATTGAGCTTAAAGATAACCTGCCTATGGAAATGAAAGGTAAGTTTGATGAGTGGGCTTTTGGCTGTGACGTGTGCCAGGATGTTTGTCCGTGGAATCGTTTTTCTAAACCGCACAATGAACCATTGTTCAATCCACATCCAGATTTATTATCACTGACTAAAAAAGACTGGGAAGAGATTACCGAAGATACTTTTAGGGCGGTATTTAAAAATTCGGCAGTAAAGCGAACAAAATTTGAGGGGCTTAAAAGAAATATAGATTTCCTGAAATTATAAATAATCACGAAATGCCATTTAAACATTTATTTAGAGCAAAAGCAATCTGGACTTTAAAAAAGAAAGATGAAAATATAAAGAGCTATAGCCGTAATCATAGCATCACAATTGAAGGTAAATCTAATTTAGAGGTCTCGGCAGCTAAAGCTTTCAAGGGGGATGCGGCATTGTACAATCCTGAAGATATGCTGTTAAGTAGTCTTGTTTCCTGCCATATGATGTCATATTTATATGTGTGTGCTCAGTTTGGCATCGAGGTTTTGTCGTATTCAGATGATGCTGTGGCAACGTTGGAAGTGAATGATGATGGGTCAGGACGATTTACGGAAGTAACGCTGAACCCGAAAGTACTAATTACAAATGCCAACAGGATAGAGGAAGCCTTGCTGCTTCACAAAAAAGCAAACGAACTTTGTTTTATTGCCAACTCCTGTAATTTTCCAGTTTATCATAATCCTGTTTGTGAGGTAAAATAAAAAGTCCGGTTTCTCACCGGACTTTTTACTATATAAGAGATTATTTTTTACTCTCTATCCATTTATTGATTTTTCCTTCAAGCACTTTTAGCGGAAGGCATCCGGCATCCAACACCTGATTGTGGAATTCCTTAATGCTGAATTTAGTGCCAAGTTCTTTTTCGGCTTTAGTGCGTAGCTCACGGATCTTCAGCTGACCTATTTTGTATGATAGAGCCTGTCCCGGTATTGCCATATAACGTTCTACTTCGGCAATGATGCTTTCTTCCGGTTCGGCTTCATTCTCCATAGAGTATTTGATAGCCTGTTCCCTTGTCCAGTCTTTCGTATGAAGGCCTGTATCTATAACAAGACGGAGCGCACGGTGCATCTCAGCGCTAAGCATCCCGAAATATTGATAAGGATCGCTATAAAGACCAAGTTCCTTACCTAGTGATTCAGTGTATAAAGCCCATCCTTCGCCATAAGCGTTGAACCAAATTGTTTTTCTGAAGTCAGGCAGGGTCGTGTTTTCCTGCTGAATGGATATTTGATAGTGATGCCCCGGGATGGCTTCGTGAAGGAAAAGGTCTTCATCGGCATACACATTGTATTTTTTAACGTCAGGTATTGGGACATAGAAAATACCCGGGCGTGTACCATCAAGCGAACCCTGGTTGTATTCGGCACTTGCCGATGCTTCACGGAATGCTTCTGTTCTTCTAACCTCAAAAGGAGTTTTTGGCTTAAGATCAAAAAGTTTTTCAAGATTCGGTTTCATTCTCTCATGAATAGCATTGAAGTTGTCTATTACCTGTTGTGGTTCGGTAAAAGGCATCAGTTCTTTTTTATTACGTACATAGTTGAAGAAATCTTTTAGCGGACCTGTAAAACCAACCTGTGTTTTAACTTTTTCCATTTCTGCCGTAAGGCGGGCTACTTCTTTAAGACCAAGCTGATGGATCTCTTCAGCAGTCATATCGGTAGTTGTATAACGTTTTATCAGGTGATCGTAATATTTCTTCCCATTAGGAATGGCCGATATACCACTTGTTGAACGACTGGCTTTTAGGTAGTCATTACTCACATAATTGTATAATTTATTGAAAGAGGGTATTAGCTTCTGTTTAAGTATGGCTGTGTATTTGTCTGTAAGCTCTTTTTTCTTGGCGTCGGTAAATGATGTAGGGAAAGCTTTTACAGGCGAATAGAAAAGGTGGTTTTGTGTGTCTTCGTTTGCCAGGTCTTTCAATTGAGGGATCATTTTAACCGTAAGTGATCTTGGTAATACGTAGCCCTTGGATACGCCTTCCTTCATTCGTAGCTGCGCGGTAGCAAGCCATTTGTTAAATTTTTCGAGTCTTTCGAGCCAGTTGGTATAATCTTTATAGGTTTTAAAAGGCTGAGCACTTGAACCGCTGGCAAACTGTCCTATGGTAAGAGGTAGTGACGTAAACTGGTTCATCGGTATCAGGTATTCTTTAAAACCCAGTTGTTCGATGTTCATGTCGCATTCCCAAAGCAGTAACTCTTTACTTAGCCTGTCATTTTCTGAAAGGTCGTTATCCGCGTACTTTTTTGCCTCCATAACGTACTTCTCAAAGAAAGCTTTTACCTCATTGTTGTATTCATCCGTAAGGTTATTTGGTAACAGATTATTGTAAATACTGTCGCCTGAAGTGGTTGATTCTATGGGAAAGAGCTTCATTCGTTCTTTATAGTAATTGTCAAGAACTTTTTTAAACTCATTATTATCTTCGGCTGTGGTTTCTTTTTTTGCACACGATTGCAATATTGCCGCCACCGCAAATAGTATTAAGGATATTTTTTTCATAGTTGTGATGCTAAATTTTGTTTAAAGATACATTTTTCACATAAAAAACGATTGCAAAAAGAATCGGCTTAAAAATTTCGCAGTTTCGCCGATAGGGTTACCTTTGTGGATTCCAGAAAAAAGTATTCATAATGAACCAATACAGTAAGAGAAGAGAAGCACTATTATACCACGCTAAACCACATCCTGGTAAAATACAGGTAGTGCCAACAAAACCTTATGCTACACAAAGAGATCTGTCACTGGCCTATTCGCCAGGCGTTGCAGAACCTTGTCTTGAGATTGCTAAAGATGTAAATAACGTTTATAAATATACTGCCAAGGGTAACCTTGTAGCTGTAATTTCTAATGGTACTGCGGTACTTGGCCTTGGAGATATAGGCCCGGAAGCTTCTAAGCCGGTAATGGAAGGTAAAGGACTTCTATTTAAGATTTTTGCCGATATCGACGTGTTTGATATCGAAGTTGATGCTAAGAACATTGACGCTTTTATCGAAACCGTTAAAAATATTGCTCCAACTTTTGGAGGTATCAACCTTGAAGACATCAAAGCTCCGGAGTCTTTTGAAATTGAAAGAAGACTTGTTGAAGAGCTGGATATTCCTGTAATGCACGACGACCAGCACGGTACTGCGATCATTTCATCAGCAGCACTTATTAATGCGGCGGAACTTGCAGGTAAGAATATCAGCGATATTAAACTGGTAGTTTCGGGTGCAGGATCGGCGGCTTTGGCTTGTGCGGATTTATATATACTTCTTGGTGTAAAAGCTGAAAACATCAAAATGTTTGATGTTGACGGCATGTTGGTTACGAGTCGTGAAAACCTGCTTCCTAAGCAGATGAAATATGCTCAGCCGGGTAGCGCTCAAACATTAGCTGAGGCAATTGTAGGAGCTGATATGTTCCTTGGGCTTTCGGTAGGTAATATACTTACTCCTGAAATGCTACTTAGCATGAACAACGATCCAATTGTATTTGCTATGGCAAATCCAATTCCGGAGGTTGATTATAATGTGGCAATAGGTACACGCCCTGATATTATTATGGCAACGGGACGTAGCGACCATCCTAATCAGGTGAATAACGTTTTAGGTTTCCCTTATATATTCAGGGGAGCACTTGATGTTCGTGCTACAAAAATAAATGAAGCTATGAAAATGGCTGCCGTTCATGCACTAGCGGAGCTTGCAAAAGCACCGGTGCCGGAGCAGGTAAACATTGCTTATGGCGAGACAAAACTTAACTTTGGCCGTGATTATATTATTCCAAAACCATTTGACCCAAGGCTTATAGCTGTAGTAGCACCTGCTGTTGCTAAAGCTGCGATGGATAGTGGAGTGGCTAAAAATCCTATTCAGGATTGGGATAAATACACAGAAGAGCTTTTAGAGCGTCTGGGTAATGATAACAAAATGGTAAGATTGCTTACCAACAGGGCAAAAACAGATCCTAAACGAATAGTGTTTGCGGAGGCAGATCACCTGGATGTGCTTAAAGCAGCACAGATAGTTATGGAGGAGGGTATTGGTAAACCAATACTTTTAGGGAACCGCGAAACGATAAACGAGCTGAAGGAAGAAATTGGCTTTGATGCTGAAGTAGCGATTATAGACCCTAAAACAGATGAAGAAGACGAAAGAAGATTGCGTTATGCACAGTCTTACTGGGAAACAAGACAACGCCGTGGCGTGAATCTTCTTGATGCTCAGAAATGGATGAGGGAACGTAACTATTTTGCTGCAATGATGGTTAATGAAGGTGAGGCGGATGCAATGGTTACAGGATATTCAAGAAGTTATCCTTCTACTGTTAAGCCTGTTATGCAGCTTATTGATAGAGCTCCGGGTGTTAGCAGGATCGCAACAACCAATATGATGCTTACCAAACGCGGTCCGATGTTCCTTTCTGATACTGCAATTAACCCTGATCCAACAGCAGAAGATCTTGCAAGAATTGCTATAATGACGGCAAAAACCGTACGTATGTTTGGAATTGAGCCGGTTGTAGCTATGGTATCATTCTCAAACTTTGGTTCATCAACGCATTCAAATGCTGTTAAGGTGAGAAAAGCGGTTGAGATTTTACATAATGAACATCCTGATCTTATTGTTGATGGAGAGATTCAGGCAGATTTTGCACTAAATCCGGATATGCTTAAAGATAAATTCCCGTTCTCTAAACTTGCGGGTAAAAAAGTAAATACACTTGTATTCCCTAATCTTGATGCTGCAAATATTACTTATAAGCTTTTAAAAGAGCTTGATCATGTGGTGTCGATTGGTCCTATTATGATGGGACTTGATAAACCTGCTCACATTTTCCAGCTTGGTGCAAGTGTTGAAGAGATGGTAAATATGGCTGCAGTGGCGGTGGTTGATGCTCAGGAAAAAGAATATCGTCTTAAAATGGCAAACAAATAGTTTTTGGTGCAGGGTTAAAGAATTTTATTATTTTTGGGAACGGCTTAAAAAATATTTATGATAGCACACCTTCAGGGGAGATTAGTAGAAAAAACACCTACCGATGTGGTAATAGACTGTAATGGAGTAGGGTATCAGGTTAATATATCGCTGCATACATTTTCGTTGCTGCCTGATTCAGAAAATATAAAGCTCTATACTTATCTGCAGGTAAAAGAAGATGCCCACACGCTTTTTGGTTTTGCTGAAAAGGCAGAAAGAGAACTTTTTAAGCTGCTTATATCAGTTTCCGGTGTTGGAGCCGGCACTGCCCGTACTATGCTGTCGTCGCTGGATCCCAAACATATTATTCATTCCATAGGCTCGGGCGATGTAGGTACCATTCAGTCGATTAAGGGGATTGGTGCTAAAACAGCCCAAAGGATAATACTCGATTTAAAGGATAAAGTGTTAAAACTATACGATTTAGAGGAAGTTTCCGGTCCGGGTTACAATACAAACAAAGAAGAAGCGTTATCTGCCTTGGAGGTATTGGGCTTTAACAAGAAATTGGCAGAGAAAGTTATTGAGAAGATTGTTAAAGAGAATCCGTCGGCGAGTGTGGAGACAATTATAAAACAAGCATTAAAAAATTTATAATCCTTGAAAACAGATTACTCTAAAGATTTTTGCAGGAACTTAAAATACGCCATTTCCGTAGTATTTTTATTTTTTGGCGTTGCGGTGCAGGCACAGGTAACGGAAGAGGAGGAAGAATCACGCGATACTATAAAGGGATATAATACCGGAAAAGTTGAAATTCCGAATCCTACCAGTATAGTAGAGGCATATACCTATGACCCTGTTACAAACAAGTATATCTTTACTAAGAAGTTTGACGGA
Source organism: Flavobacterium sp. AG291 (assembly GCF_003350375.1). Taxonomy (GTDB): domain Bacteria; phylum Bacteroidota; class Bacteroidia; order Flavobacteriales; family Flavobacteriaceae; genus Flavobacterium; species Flavobacterium suzhouense. Next base: position 130,126 of record NZ_QQAR01000001.1, read on the forward strand.
TTTAATATAAATTATCCCATAATACTAACTCCCGAACAGTATCAGGAATTGGTGTTAAGGGAATCGATGCGTACCTATTTTCAGGAAAAATCCAATGCGATGGATGGAAAAGGTACTGAAGAACAGCAAAAGAATCTTTTGCCGCGTTATTATGTGAATTCAAGCTTTTTCGAAACTATATTTGGTAGTAATACTATTGATATTAAACCTCAGGGATCGGTTGAGCTAGACTTGGGAGTTCGTTATACCAAACAGGATAACCCTGCAATATCACCGCGAAACCGAAAAACCCTTACCTTCGACTTTGATCAGCGAATTTCCATGAGCCTTCAGGGAAAAGTAGGTACAAGGCTTAATGTAACCGCAAACTATGATACGGAATCTACCTTTGCTTTCCAGAACCTTATAAAGCTTGAATATACTCCTACAGAGGATGATATCATTCAGAAGATCGAGGTGGGTAACGTGAGTTTCCCACTTTCCAACTCACTGGTTAGAGGGGCGCAAAGCCTTTTTGGTGTTAAGATGGCCCTTCAGTTTGGTAAAACAACTGTAACGGGTATCTTCTCGGAACAAAAATCGCAAACCAAAACAGTTACCGCACAGGGAGGTGGAACCATTCAGGATTTCCAGATGTTTGCGCTCGACTATGATGCTGATAAACACTTTTTCCTTTCACAATACTTCAGGAACAATTACGACTATGCGTTAAGACAGTATCCGCAAATTTACAGCAGGGTGCAAATTACCCGTATTGAGGTTTGGGTAACCAACAGGCAAAACAGGATAAACGCCACAGAAAATAACTCAAGGAATATCATTGCGCTTCAGGATTTGGGTGAAAGCCGAATGAACAGACCTAATACCAATACTGAAGTTACTGCAGAAACCGTTGGGGTTTTTACGAGTACTACGGATGAATTCTTTAACGCGGTTAATGGTAGCAAGTTTGATTTGTTTCCGGATAACGAAAATAATAAGCTGGATCCCGAAAAGATTGGGACCGCTGAAGGCTGGCTTAGGTCTTCGATAAGAGAAATTGTAACAGTGGATGGTAATAGTTTTGATCCTCAGTTAGGGCCGATTTCTGAAGGAAGGGATTATTCTAAACTTGAGAATGCAAGAAAGCTTACCACAAGTGAATATAAATACCACCCACAATTAGGTTATATTTCCTTAAATCAAAAACTGAATAACGACGAGGTGCTTGCTGTTGCTTACCAGTATACGGTAGGCGATAAGGTGTATCAGGTGGGTGAATTTGGTACTGATGGTGTTGCGGCTACCGATGTAACTCCGGGCGCAACTCCGGAAGCATCACCTGTACCAAGCACGAAGAGTTTGATGCTTAAGATGCTTAAAAGTAATCTGGTAAATACTTCTGAGCCGGTATGGGATTTGATGATGAAAAACATCTATATGATCCCGGGCGCTTTCCAGCTGGCACAGGAAGATTTCAGGATGAATATCTTGTATACCGATCCATCTCCGTTAAACTATATAACACCGGCTGATGATCAGTCGCCATTACCCGAGCAAAACATATCTACTCCTGAAGATGAAGCCGTTGCTAATACCCCACTTTTACGTGTATTTAACGTAGACAGGCTGAACTATACCAATGACCCTCAGGTTGATGGTGATGGTTTCTTTGACTTTGTACCCGGTCTTACGGTTGATACCGATAACGGGCGCATTATCTTTACGACCGTTGAGCCTTTTGGTGAGCATTTATACTATAAGTTAGACCCAACGGCACCGGATTATAATATCACACCGGAAACCAGTTATGTAAATAACAACCAGAAAAAATACGTATTCCGAAAACTATATAAGAGTACTCAGGCGGATGCATTACAGGATAGTCAAAAGAATAAGTTTCAGTTGAGAGGGCGATTCAAATCGACCGGAGGAGACGGTATTCCTATTGGTGCATTTAACGTACCTCAGGGTTCGGTTGTGGTTACAGCCGGAGGAAGGGTACTTGTAGAAGGTGTTGATTATACGGTGAACTACCAGTTGGGTAGGGTACAGATATTAGATCCTTCACTTCAGGCATCAAATACGCCTATTGAGGTGTCTGTTGAGAATAACTCTGTATTTGGTCAACAAACAAGGCGTTTTGCCGGATTTAATATCGAGCATAAATTCAACGATAAGTTCTTGATTGGCGGTACTTTACTGAATATGTCAGAAAGGCCGTTTACCAATAAAACAAACTACGGTCAGGAGTCTGTAAATAATACCATCTTTGGGTTTAATGTAAATTATGCTACAGAGGTGCCATTCTTTACCCGTTTGGTAAATAAACTTCCAAATCTTGATACCGATGTACCTTCTAACTTCTCGTTCAGAGGTGAGGTGGCTTATCTTAAGCCCGGAGCCTCTAAAGCTGACCGATTTAATGGTGAAGCAACTACTTATGTTGAGGATTTTGAGGGTTCACAAACCAATATAGATATGCGTTCTGCGCTTGGATGGACGCTTTCGAGTTCTCCGGCGGCTTTTGGAGACGGGCCTGAACAGCCTATTCCGGCTAATGATCTTTCTTACGGTTATAAAAGAGCAAAGCTCGCATGGTATAGTATCGATCCTGTATTCTATGCTCAGGGAGCGGGAGGAGCAGATGTTCCGCCGGAAGATATTTCGTCAAACCGTACGCGAAGAATTTATTATCAGGAGCTTTATCCGGTTACCGATGTGGCTCCGGGGCAAAGCCTTGTAGTAAATACACTAGACCTTAGCTATTATCCGCAGGAAAGGGGGCCTTATAACTTTAATCCAACGCTTCCTGCTAATGGATTCCGATTTACTGAAACGGAAGCAACAGATAACTGGGCAGGTATTATGCGTGCCATTAACTCAACAAACTTTGAGCAGACCAATGTGGAGTACATCCAGTTTTGGGTAATGGATCCATATTCAGTTGATGGTGGAGACGGAATCGATCCGAACAATACGGGTGTTCTTGAAATAAACCTTGGTGAAATTTCGGAGGATATACTGAAAGATAACAGAAAACAATATGAAAATGGACTACCTGAGGCAGGGGGTAACCAGCCGGTATTCTCATCTGTATGGGGAGATGTCCCGGTATCGCAATCGCTTATCTATGCCTTTGATACCAATACGGCTAATCGTGATGTTCAGGATGTAGGATTTGATGGGCTTACAGATAGTGAAGAAGCAGCTAAATATCCGGAATTTGCACAACTGGAAGACCCTTCCGGTGATAATTATCGTTTTTATCTTGCCGCTTCAGGGAATGTATTAGAAAAATATAAAGATTATAACGGTACTCAGGGTAACTCTCCTGTAGATATAAGCAGTAATAACAGAGGTTCTACGACACTGCCGGATACTGAAGATATCAACAGGGATAATACCATGAATACTATTGATTCGTACTATCGTTACCGAATTCCAATTACTCCCGGACAAATGCCGGGTGAAGGCTATCTGGTGGATACAAGAAATTTTGATCGCGATACACCTGGAGGTGATAAAGCTAAAGGGCGATGGTTATTGTATAAAATACCTGTTGACGCCGGAGATCCTATTGGTGGTATTGAGAGTGTGCGTTCTATTCGTTTCATGAGGATGTTAATGACCGGCTTTAGAGACGAGGTTACCCTTCGTTTTGCGGCTCTTGACCTTGTTAGAGGTGAATGGAGGAGATATACAAGTACATTGCAGGCGGGTGATGCAGATCCTACTGATGACCGTACAGGTTTTGATGTTGTGGCGCTTAACGTTCAGGAAAATGGTTCACGTTCGCCAATACCTTATGTTTCGCCTCCGGGAGTGAGAAGAGAGCAATTGTATACCAATAATGCTGTAATCAATCAAAATGAACAGGCTCTGTCGTTAAGAGTGTATCCTGATCCTACAGGAGGTTCAGACGATGGCCTTCAGTCGGGTGATTCACGTGCTGTATTCAAAAACGTGAATATTGATATGCGTCAGTTTAAAAAGCTAAGAATGTTCCTTCATGCTGAGGCTTTGCCGGCTGATGATGGTACTTCAAGGGCATTGCAGCCATATCAGATGAAAGGTTTTATGCGTTTTGGTAATGACTTTACAGATAACTTCTACGAAGTACAAATGGAGTTGGAGGTTACACCACAAACTGCAAGAATTCCGGAAGATATTTGGCCTGAGAATAACGAAATGCTGGTTACTCTGGATGCGTTGACCAAGCTTAAGGTTCGAAAACTAAATGGGGATGTTCCTCAGCCAGACGCAAATGGCGTAGTATATGTACCAGCTCAGGAACTTGACCCTTCATTGAGTCCGCATATGTGGATTGGTATTCGGGGTAATCCTAATTTTGGTAACATTAGAACTTTAATGTTAGGGGTTCGAAACGATACATCTCAAAATTTAAGAGGAGAGGTATGGTTTAATGAGCTTCGCCTTTCGGATATGGATAACAAGGGTGGTATGGCTGCTGTGGCAAGTATGGATACCAACTTTGCAGATTTTGCAACAGTATCTGCAACAGGTCGAATGAGTACTATCGGTTTTGGTACTATTGAGCAAAGTCCTAATGAGCGTAGCAGGGAAGATACTAAGCAATATGATATCGTAACCAATGTTAACCTTGGTAAGATGCTTCCTAAGAAATGGGGAATTAACCTGCCGTTTAACTATGGAGTAGGCGAAGAGATCATTACGCCTGAATACGATCCGTTTCAGCAGGATGTTAAGCTTGAACAGATGATTGATAATACGAATGATCAGGCAGAGAAAGATAACCTGCGTGAGAGGGCTATTGATTATACCAAGCGTAAAAGCATCAACTTTATAGGAGTTAAAAAGGATAGGGCCCCTGAACAGAAACAACATGTTTATGATCCGGAAAACTTAACCTTTAATTATTCGTTTAACCAAACGAATCACCATGATTATGAGATTGAGAACTTGCTCGATCAGCAGCTGAAAACCGGGGTAGATTACAATTTTGCATTTAAGCCTAAAGCTATAGAACCGCTTAAGAACAATGCTTATATGAAGAAAAGCCAGTACTGGAAAATACTGCAGGATTTTAATTTTAATTACCTTCCTAACAATATTACCTTCAGTACTAATATCATGAGGCAGTTTAACAGGCAGGAGTTCAGGAATGTTGATGTTGACGGTATTCCGATTAGTCCATTGTACAGAAGGAATTATTTCTTTGAGTACAGATACGGCTTTAATTATAATATAACAAGATCGCTTAAGCTTAATTATACAGTAGCTACGAGTAACATTGTAAGGAATTATCTCGATCAGCGAGGGGCTCCAATGGAAGGATATAATATCTGGAGTGACTTCTGGGATATGGGTGAAACAAATCAGCACGATCAGAGTTATTTACTGAACTACGATTTACCGATTAATAAAATACCTGCATTAAGTTTTGTTAAGGCTACTTATTCGTATGGTGGATCGTATGGGTGGTTGCGTTCTAATGACGCGTTGGCAACAGCTTATGTTGGTAATTTACAGTATGATTTGGGTAATACTGTCCAGAATAAAAACATGCAAAAGCTGAATACGACACTGAATTTAGATCAGTTATATAAGTATGTTGGTCTTACCGGTAAAAAGAAACCAGTAAACGGAGCAGCTCCTAAAGTAGCACCAAAACCTGGTGAAAAAATTACTGCTGCACCTAAACCGGCAACAGATGGAAATCCATTTGTTAATGGATTGATCGGGGTACTTACCAGTGTGAAGAATATTCAGGTGAATTATACAGAAACGAATGGAACTGTGCTTCCGGGGTATCTTCCGGGTATAGGTTTCTTTGGAACAAGTAAACCTACACTTGATTTTATTTTTGGTAGTCAGGATGATGATGTGCGTATGATTGCTGCCCGAAACGGCTATCTGACAATGTATCCGGAATACAATCAGAATTTTACGCAGGTTAATACTAAAGAGCTTGATCTTACTGCAAGGGTAGATTTATTTCCTGATTTTACTATTGATCTTACTGCAAACAGGGATTATGCTAATAATTACTCGGAGCAATATGATGTTAGTATTAATAATGATGGGGTGTTAGATTATAACTCAAGGTCTCCATATACATTTGGTAATTTCCAGATGTCGACCATACTTATAGGTACAGCATTCAGTAAGAGTGATGTAAATGGTTCGGACGCCTTTAACCAGATGAGGGAGAACAGGCTTGTAATTGCTAACAGGCTTGCTACACAACATTATGGTACTACAAGCTTCCCTGTTTATACAGATAACCCAACTGATAGTGATTTCTCTAAGGCGAATGCAGGTTATCCTGTAGGTTTTGGACGAAACAGCCAGGCGGTGTTGCTTCCTGCATTTATGGCGGCTTACTCTGGTCAGGATGCTTCTAAAGTTTCAACGGGTTTCCTTAGGGATGTTCCTCTTCCTAACTGGATTGTTAAATATACCGGCCTGATGCGTTATAAGTTTTTCAAAGATAAGTTTAAGCGTTTTTCATTACAGCATGGTTACAAAGCAACATACAGTGTTAATGCTTACCGCTCGAATTTTGATTATGGTGTGGACGAAGCTACTGGAGATATTGCTCGTGATAATAACGGAGAGGGTAACTTCTACAACAAGAATATTATTTCGAATATTAACCTTATGGAGCAGTTTAATCCGCTTATCCGTGTTGATTTTGAAATGAAGAATTCAGTTAAGATCCTTGCTGAAATACGCAAAGACAGATCGCTTAACATGAGCTTTGATAACAACCTTCTTACAGAGGTGAAAGGAAATGAATATATTATAGGTTTAGGTTATCGTATTAAAGATGTTATAATTAATTCCAGTCTTGCGGATAACCCTACCAATACTATTAAGAGTGATATTAATATCAAGACCGATTTCTCTTTAAGAAAGAACGAAACTATTGTTCGTTACCTGGATTATGACAACAACCAACTGGGTGGTGGACAAAATATCTGGTCTATTAAGCTTACAGCGGATTATGCATTCAGTAAAAACCTGACTGCCATATTCTATTACGATCATTCGTTCTCTAAAGCTGTTATATCAACATCATATCCGTTAACGAATATCCGTACCGGATTTACGCTGAGATATAATTTCGGAAATTAATAGAAAAACATTTTACATTTATTTTTATAAAACATACATTTGCCAAAAACAAACTAAGATGAATATTCCAGCAAACTTAAAGTACACTAAAGACCACGAGTGGGTAAAAATTGAAGGTGATATCGCTACTGTAGGAATTACAGATTTCGCTCAGAAAGAGCTTGGTGATATTGTATATGTTGAAGTTGATACTCTTGATCAGACTCTTGATAAAGACGAGGTTTTTGGTACAGTAGAGGCTGTTAAAACAGTATCTGACCTTTTCCTTCCACTTTCTGGTGAGATTATTGAATTCAATGATTCTCTTGAAACTACTCCTGAGAAAGTAAATACTGATCCTTACGGTGACGGATGGATGGTTAAAGTGAAAATCGCTAACCCGTCTGAGGAGAGCGAACTATTGAGCAGCGAACAATACAAAGAGCTGATAGGTGCCTAATAGGTTTGTACTGGCCACTATTGTATGGGTTCTGTTTATAACCTATATGTGTCTGGTCAGTGCTTCTAAAATTCCTACTGCTGCCTGGTTTGTTATACCTCATAAAGATAAGGTTGTACATTTTGTTTTTTATTTTGTATTAACCTTGTTGCTTTACAAAGACTTTAAATTAAAGTGGGGTGTATTGAAGAAGTCGTTTGCGTTTGCTTTTATCACAGCGGTAAGTTATGGTGTTTTGATCGAGATATGCCAATGGCTGTTTACATCAGGACGTAATGCTGAGATTTTAGATGTAATTGCCAATACTTCAGGGAGTGCTTTTGGAATTTTAATATTATGGCTTCGTCAGAAGTTGAAAAAATAGATTATGATCCCTTTCCGTTTTTTGGAAAGGGATTTTTATTTTATTACAAATGGATATAAGACAATATTTAGATTCGACCTATTTAAAGACTGCTAATCAGGCAGGATTGACCGAAGTAGAAAATAATGAAGTGGTTAAAAATACCGTGCAGGAAGCTATAACCGAAAAGTACAAGTTGGTTATGATTCGACCGGAGGTGGTTGCTATAGCGCGTAAAATGATAGATGCTGCCGGAAGTAAAGTGACGGTTGGAACCGTTATTGACTTTCCTTCAGGACAAGGTTCGCTGGCAGATAAGTTGGCTGAAGCTGAAAAGGCTATTGAAGATGGTGCTGATGATCTTGATTTTGTGCTGGATTATGAAGGTTTTAAGGCGGGCAATGTTGCTGCTGTGAAAAATCAGGTGCTTGAATGTACACGTTTGGGATTAGAACATAATAAGATTGTAAAGTGGATTATTGAAATAGCTGCGTTGAATGACCATGAGATTGTCCAGTTGAGTGTCTTGGTCAAAAACGTCGTGCTTACAAATTTTGAAGAAAGCAGCTATTCGCGGGTATTTGTAAAGTCATCTACCGGATTCTATAAGACCAGAGATGGAATTCCTAATGGTGCCACGTTGTCGGGAATTAAGCTAATGCTTGAAAATGCTTATCCGCTTCCGGTTAAAGCTGCGGGAGGTGTACGTACTCTGGAAGAGGCAAGACAGATGATTGCTATGGGTGTTAAGCGTATTGGCACATCGTCGGCGAAGGCTATCATTGGTGGTGAAGCTACATCTCAAGGGTATTAAAAAAATAAACCTTCCCGTTTGGGAAGGTTTTCCTTTTTCATAGCAAATTTCGTAAGCGGATTTTATTTCTTTTTCATAGCAATGTTTCCCGACGAAATTTATCTTTTCCTGTAGCAACTTAACTTAGTGAAACCATTTATGAGATGGTTACATAGTATAGATGATAAAACCTTGAAAAGGTTGCGTTATAAATAATGTTTTTTTTAAAATTATTTATAATGTATCTTTTTTGCAGTCCTTTTGAGGGATTACTGATTTTTGGACTATCTTTGCCGGAGTTTTTGAAATACAATGAAAATCATTTTGAACGCTCAGGAAAATCAGATATCTTTTAAATCTCTATTTGCAGATTTTGTTGCAATAACGAAAGCCAGGCTGGCTATTAGTGTTGTTTTTTCATCTGTAGCCGGATACCTTTTAGGGTTTTCCGAATTCTATCCTTTCAGCTGGGCTACTCTTGTACTTCTTACTATTGGTGGCTATTGTATGGTTGGGGCTTCAAACGTTTTTAACCAGATCATAGAAAAAGATCTTGATGCTTTAATGGACAGGACTAAGAATCGTCCGGTGCCTTCAGGTAAAATGTCTGTAAAAACTGCATTTATATTAGGTGCAGTCCTTACGATTATAGGTATTGCAATTTTATATAGCATCAACCCTAAAACAGCTATGTTTGGGGCTATTTCAATCTTCTTATATACTAGTATTTATACACCGCTTAAAACTAAGACACCTCTTGCGGTTTTTGTTGGTGCATTTCCGGGGGCTATACCTTTCATGTTAGGATGGGTTGCTGCTACCGGCGAGTTTGGTGTCGAAGCCGGAACATTGTTTTTAGTTCAGTTCTTTTGGCAATTTCCGCACTTTTGGGCAATAGGCTGGTTCTTGTATGATGATTATAAGAAGGCGGGATTCTTTATGTTGCCTACTGGCAGGAAAGATAAAAAAACGGCATTACAGACGATATTATATACTGTTTGGCTTATAATTGCCTCATTGCTCCCTGTGACCGGTTTTACGGGAGAGCTTAAGCTTAGTGTAGTGTCGGCTGTAGTTGTTTTTCTTCTTGGTTTGTGGATGTTGGTTTATGCAGTTAAATTGTATAAGAAGATGGACGCGTCGGCGGCAAAAAAACTGATGTTGGTGAGTGTTTCATACATTTCATTGCTTCAGGTTATATATGTGATTGATAAATTTATTCGATAATTATGGAAATGTCTCTTAAAGAGCATAACGAAAGGAATGCCAGATCTAAAAAAATGATATTATGGTTTGCCATGATAAGCATGTTTATGATGTTTGCGGGGTTAACCAGTGCCTATGTTGTAAGTTCGTCAAGACCTGACTGGGTGAAGGATTTTGTCTTACCGTCTGCTTTTATAATAAGCACGGTTGTGATTGTGGCCAGCAGTATAACATTTCACATGGCGAAGCTTTCGATTAAGAAAAACGATACGAAGGCAACAGGGATGTGGCTTATAGCGACACTTGTGTTAGGTGTTGCTTTTGTTTTGGCTCAGTTTAATGGGTTTTCACAGGTAATTAAAGAAGGGTACTATTTTACCGGACCGGAGAGTACAGTTACTACTTCTTTTCTTTATATAGTTACAGTTGTGCATATGTTGCACCTGTTTGCAGGGCTTATTGTATTGCTTGTTGTAATTTATAATCATTTTAAACAAAAATACAATGCTTCTCAAACCCTTGGATTAGAGTTAGGTGCAATGTTTTGGCACTTTCTCGATATTTTATGGGTATATTTGTTTTTATTTTTCTATTTCTATTAATAGAAAAAATAGTGTAAATTTGGAAACTTTTTAACCAATAACTTTATATGGCAGCGACAGTTACTACAACAGCTACTACTACAGGTAAAACATGGGGCGGAGGAAATGAGCCTATGGGAGCAAGTTATGGCAAGATGATGATGTGGTTTTTCATCGTATCGGATGCGCTAACTTTCTCGGGATTCCTTGCAGCTTACGGTTTTTCTCGATTTAAATTCATTGAAACTTGGCCTATAGCCGATGAGGTGTTTAATCACTTTCCATTTATGCATGGTGTTGATGCACCGATGTATTATGTGGCATTCATGACATTTATACTAATTTTCTCTTCAGTAACAATGGTGCTTGCAGTAGATGCAGGTCATCATCTGAAAAAAACCAAAGTTGCAATCTATATGTTGCTAACTATCGTTGGTGGTTTTATTTTTCTTGGTTCTCAGGCTTGGGAATGGAAAAACTTCATCAAAGGTGAGTTTGGAGCAGTAGAAACTAAGGGTGGTTCTATTCTTCAGTTTGTGAAGATGGGAGAGAATGGTAAATACGAAAGGGTTGCTCTTGCAGATTTTGCTGCAACACTGCCTACTGATCGTGTTAACAAAGTAAGAAGTAACGGTATTTGGTTTGAAGAAACTGCTGCTTTACCAACTTATTCTGTTGAAGAAGTGAAAGAAGGGCTTAAAGCTCATCCTGAAGTTCTTGTGAGAACAGAAAAGATTGTTAAGAAACATAAAGAAGTATTAAGCAGAGAAGAGTCTCTTAAGAGAATTGAAGATGCTACTATCGTAGTTGAAGGTGCTAACCTTATAAGAAATGAGTATGGACACAAATTGTTCGCTAACTTCTTCTTCTTTATTACAGGTTTCCACGGATTCCACGTATTCTCAGGTGTAATGATTAATGTGCTTATTTTCTTTAACGTATTGCTTGGTACATACGAAAAAAGAAGAAGCTACGAGATGGTTGAGAAAGTTGGTCTTTACTGGCACTTTGTAGATTTAGTGTGGGTATTTGTGTTCACATTCTTCTACCTTGTTTAATTTTATTTAAAAGTATTTATCATGGCACATTCGCACGAATCTAATACAAAAAGAATCTGGACAGTTTTCGGATTGTTATCAATAATAACAATTGTAGAGGTGATACTTGGTATTGCTAAACCGGCATCTTTACATGATACTCATCTTGCCCAGATGAATTTGCTTAACTGGATATTCATTATTCTTACTATAGTAAAAGCTTACTACATTATGTGGGCGTTTATGCACCTTGAGGGTGAGAAGAGCAGTCTAAGGTGGTCTATTGTGGCACCGTTAGTATTCCTAATTATCTATTTAGTGTTCATCTTGCTGATAGAAGGTAATTATGTTTTTGAAGTGTTTGGAACAGCTCACAATTATAAGTGGATTTTCTAATAACACATTAATTATAAAAGGCGGTTTTTAAACCGCCTTTTTTTTAATTTTGCATACAGATGCTTTCCTTATTACCATGAAAAAGAAAATTGTTCTGATCATACTTCTTGTTTTGCCTCTTTCGTGTTATATTTATTTTGCACTGGCTAAACATAATGCTCTTAATTTACCTGTCATTACTGAAAATGTGAGTGAACTTCCTAAGGGGGCTACACTTGATAATAAACCTGTTTCCCTTCAGGGAAGCATAAGTATCGTTGGTTTTTTGGGTAATGATATTACTAAAAAAAAGGAAACGGTTTTTAATATCAATGAAAAAATAAACAATAAGTATAAAGGCTTTACTGATTTTCAGATTGTGATGCTTATGCCTAAAGGTGAAGAGCAGGAAGTTGAGAAAGTTATGGCTGAACTTAAAGTTATGGCTGATATTTCTAACTGGAGATTTTTGTTTGTAGAGCCTAATCAGATTGCTGAATTCCATAGTTCTCTTAAAGTTAAAGAACCTATGGATGCCGATAATGGTACTTATTATCTTTTCATTGTTGATAAGGACCGTAAACTTAGGGGTAGAGACGGGAAGATGAAAGATAAAAAGACCGGCAAATATGAATTTAAAGATGGATATAATTCTTTTATTGTCGCTGAGCTTCATAATGAAATGACGGATGATATTAAGATATTGCTTAGGGAATATCGTTTGGCACTGAAAAAGAATAATAATCTGAAGGGGGTTAAGAGAGAAATATAATTATGAAGAATAAATATTCATATGTTGGGATTTCATTCATAATCCTGATATTCGGTATATGGGCTGTGCCAAAAATTGTTGAAAAATTCCAAAAATCTGATTTAGTTACCATAGGTCGTGTTCCTGAATTTAAGTTAACAGACCAGAATAATAAAGTGATAACTGATAAAGATTACCTGGGTAAGGTTTATGTAGTTGAATTTTTCTTTAGCACATGTCCTTCCATTTGTCCAAAAATGAACCAGAATATGCTACTGCTTCAGCAGGAGTTTTATGGTAACCCTAAATTTGGAATTGCATCGATTACGATCAATCCGGAATATGATACTCCAAAAGTTTTAAAAGAACATGCTGAACTTTTAGGGGTTAAACATTATAACTGGCATTTTTTAACGGGTGACAGGGAATATATTTATAATCTGGCGAAGAAAGGGTTTAACCTGTATGCTGGTGCTGATAAGACTGCACCGGGTGGTTTTGAGCATTCGGGGCTTTTTGCTTTAGTTGATAAAGAGGGAAACGTTCGCAGCAGAAGGGACAAATACGGTAACCCGATTGCTTTTTATGACGGACTTGATGATAATGGTGTAAAAGATATTAAAGAGGATATTAAAAAATTATTAGAAGAATAATGGATAATACTAACGCTATTGAAAAAAAATACAATATCTGGATAATAATACTATCACTGGCAATCCCGTTGGTAGTAGCCTTACTGATGGTTGTAAAACTTAAGGATTTTGGTTTTGATGTAAAACCTTTGACTTTTCTTCCTCCCATTTATGCAGCAATAAACGGTATTACTGCGGTAGTGCTTATTGTAGCCGTACGTGCCATTAAAAACGGTAAACAGGATTTGCATGAAAAGCTTATGAAATTTGCTATTTGCCTTTCGGTTGCCTTTTTAGGAATGTATGTTGCTTATCACATGACATCGGAATCAACAGCTTTTGGTGATTTGAATCACGATGGTGTTGCCGATGCAATGGAGAAAGCTAAAGTAGGAGGTATACGTTATCTGTATTATTTTATATTACTGACGCACATTTTACTTTCAGTAATAATCATACCTTTTGTGTTGCTGACGTATGTGCGTGCGCTTTCTAAGAGTTTCCTTAGGCATAAGAAGCTTGCAAGGATTACATATCCTATGTGGTTATATGTTGCTGTTACAGGAGTGATAGTTTACCTTATGATTTCTCCATATTATAATTAATTCGAATTGTTATGTTGAGGATGAAATACCTTTTTGCATTATCGCTAATAATGCTTTTTTCAGTAACAACAAATGCGCAATGTGCGATGTGTCGTGCGGCATTAGAAAGCAGCGATGGTAATGTAAAAGCAGAGGCGGTTAATGATGGTATAGTTTACCTGATGATATTTCCTTATTTACTTGTAGGTCTTGTTGGGTATGCTGTGTACAGATTAAGGAACAAGAAAAAAGATGATCTTGCAGAATAGTAAAAAAGCCGTGCTTAGCACGGCTTTTTTACTTATGAACTGGTTGGTTACTTCATCCCGTCAATTTTCAGATCCATTTTTCCGGAACCTTTTATGAATGCAATAATGGCTTTGTCTGTAAGTTCTACCTTGTCGAATTCGAAATCATTCAATGTCCCGTTTACAAATATACCTGCCATAGGAGAGTAGTTATTGAGATAAGGAAGCAAGCTCTTTTTTCCCTGGTCCAGATTGTCCTTTATTGAGTAGCGGCAGTTTTCCTGTATTTTACGAAGTATCATGCCTTCTGCAAGCCAGTTTGCGGTTTTCATCAATACGCTCTTTGTGCTAAGTACATAATCCATTTGGTCAAAGTATATTTCTTTGGTTATGGCATTGTAGTTTGGATATCCGGTAAGATAGATAGTACCATTTATGCTGCCGGTCATGTCCAGGGCAACAACCATTTTTCCATCTTTATTCCAAAGGTCAACTTTCTGGACTGTTACTTTTCTTTTTCCCGATCCAAATTCTTGTCCCTGGAAATTTTTGGTTATAATTTTCGAAGCACTTTCGTAGGTTGAAACGGCAGCTACTACAGCACTGATATTATCAGGCATTTTAGTTACCGCTTTAAGTACAATGTCTTCTTTTTTAAAGGTGTTTTTTGGCTTTTGACCTACCATGGTAAGCATAGAGCATTTTAGGCCCATTTCCAGAGTTACTTGTTTTTTGCTAAGAATGGCATCGGTAGCATAAAGTTCAATAGGATTTAGCTTAAACCATGTTTCGTATTGTTCACTGGTCAGGAAAGGTGTGCTTATTTTTTCGAGTGCATCCAAAACCTGTGGTTTAAAATCCATTGTTTTAGCCATAGCTTCATCGAGCTTGTTTTCAATTTTTGACTTAAAAAGCTTGATCGAAGGATTGATAGCATAGGTAATCGGGACTTTTTTACCTGCTATGGTAACTGTAGGGCTTTCATTCCAGTCAATAGATTCGATTGTAGTATCGGTTTTCATTTTCCAGTTGGATAAACCTACTTTACTTTTTAAGGTTACGATACCGTCAAGGTTTACTTCGCGAGTGTCATACAGGTTCATACCAAGCGCTGAAGTACCATAGCGCACATTTGCAGTAACTTTTATGGGAACAATTACCTGTAATTTTCCGGTTTGTTCAGAAAATTTTATAGGAGCCGTTTTCCATACCTGCATAGCGATATTGTCGTCTTCAATGTTCTTGTCTTCATAAACCATTCCGGTAAGCATTTTATTTACCTGTGTTTCTATATCGGAAATGGTAATAGACACCGGGAGATTAATGAAAGAATTGGTGCTTTGGTAAACCAAAGGTGTATTATTGCTCGGCTCCGGTTTAAGAGCTTCTATTTTTTTTGTTGATGAGCATCCGCTTAGGAGGACTGAAGCGGTCAACAAACTTGAAAATAATAATGTTTTCATTTGGGATAGTAAGAATATTAGGCAAAATTAGTTTTTTATTTGTAACATTTTCAGCACAGATTCGTCGAATAAAAATATATTTGGTATAGTAACGTTAGATAATTTGGGTAAATTTGTAAACTCATCAATCAATCTATGAAAAATAAATTCTGTGTGATATTCTTTCTTGCGATGTCACTTTTTGCATTCCGGCTAAAGGCTCAGGATAAAAGGTGGACATTACAGGAATGCGTAGAATATGCTCTAAAAAACAATATTTCAGTAAGGCAGTCAGAACTCGATCTTAATCTTACTGAAGTAGACAAAAGCGATGCAATTGGTCGTTTTCTTCCTGCAATCAATATGACGGCAAATCATTCGTGGAATGTTGGTCTTAACCAGAACCCAATTACGGGTATCAACCAGGTTCTTACTACTGCCAACAGTACTTTTAATGCTTCTGCACAGACTGATGTATATAAGGGATTGCAGAACCAGTTGCGTTTTCAAAGGTCAAAAATGGCTATAGTTGCCTCTCAGTATCAATTGCAGAAGATGAAGGATGACATTAGTTTAAATGTGGCTAACGCATATCTTCAGATATTATTTAACAGAGAGAATCTTAAAGTGCAACAGCAACAGCTGGAGACAGATATAAAACAGTCTGAACGTTCTTCGGAACTTCTTGAGGGAGGTCTGATACCAAGAGGGGACCTGTTAGATATTAACGCTACTGTTGAGCTTGACAGGCAAAAAGTAATTCAGGCTGAGAACCAGTTGTTGATTTCTAAGTTAAGTCTTGCCCAATTGCTGCAGCTGGATGATTTTAAAACTTTTGATATTGCAGACGAAGATTATAAGAAAGAGAATAGTGTAGTATTGTCAGAATCTCCTCAGGCAATTTTTGAAAAGGCAAAAACAACGCGATCTGAAATAAAATTGGCACAGGCCAATTTGGATTTGGCTGAAGCTGATGTAAAAATTGCAAGAAGAGCTTATCAGCCATCATTATCGGCTTTCTATAACTTTAATACAAGGGCTTCTTCAGCTTTACCGGATCCTTTCTGGAGTCAGGTTGATGATTACAAAGGTCATACCTACGGATTCCAGCTTAGTATTCCTGTTTTCAATGGGTTTAGCACACGAAATACTGTTGAGCGTAATAAGATTGCTCTTGAAAGGTCTAAACTCACTTTTGATCAGCAAAATGTAGACCTTGAGCGTGGTGTATATACAGCCTTTACAGATGCTCAGGGTGCACTTAAAGCGTATGATGCTGCAGTCTCAGCAGAAGAAGCGAGAGCTCAGGCGCTAGAATATGCAAAAGAGCGATATGAAGTAGGTCTTATCAATGTTTTTGACCTTAATCAGGCACAAACGCTTGCAGTAAATGCTCAGTCAGAGGTGCTGAGAACCAAATATGATTTTATCTTTAAAGTAAAAATACTGGAGTTCTACTTCGGAATACCAATCTACCAAAAACAATAGTCATGTCAAAAAAAACAATTTATCTTTTATTAGGCGGGTTAGTAGCTATTATCGTTCTGCTGATAGTGCTAAAACAATCGGGTGTTGTGGGTAAGAATGAAGAGGGAAAAGAAGTAGAAACAGCAGTTGTAAAAGAAATCAATCTTATAGAAACTGTTTCTGCAACAGGTAAGGTACAGCCTGAAGTAGAAGTGAAAATATCATCTGAGGTTTCAGGGGAAATTATAGAATTACCTATTAAAGAAGGTCAGGCGATAAAAAAAGGCGATCTCTTAGTGCGTATTAACCCGGATCTATATGAGTCGGGGGTAAGCAGGACTGCAGCGTCATTGTCTACTGCGAAAGCTGGTCTAAGTCAGTCAGAAGCACAGCTTAAAGAGGCTAAAGCTAATTATGACCGAAACAAACGTCTTTTTGAGAAAGGCGTGATCTCTAAATCAGAATGGGATAAGATCGTTTCGGCTTATGAAGTTGCAATTGCTTCTAAACAGTCGGCTTATTATAATGTGGCCAGTGCTAATGCAACGGTTACTGAGGCAAAAGATAACCTGAACAGGACTACGATATATGCTCCTGTCGATGGTACCATTTCAAAACTGGATGCAGAACTTGGAGAAAGAGTAGTGGGAACACAACAAATGACAGGTACTGAAATATTAAGGGTGGCTAACCTGAATAATATGGAGGTAGAAGTTGATGTTAATGAAAATGATATCGTTAAAATAGATATTGGTGATGCTGCTAATATTGAAGTAGATGCTTACCTGAAAAAACAATTTAAAGGTGTTGTTACCAGTATTTCAAATTCGGCGAGCAGTGACCTTACAGCGGACCAGGTGACTAACTTTAAAGTGAAAGTAAGGATACTTAAAGAATCATATGAAGATATGACTAAAGGGAAACCGGCTAATTACTCTCCCTTCAGACCCGGAATGACCGCTACAGTGGATATCATTACAGAAAACAAAACAAATGTTCTTGCAGTTCCAATTAGTGCGGTAGTGGTGAAATCCGACACTACTGCTGTGAAGAAAGATGTTCTTGCAGAAATGGAAGAGAAGGAAAAGGAGCTAAAAGAAGGTACTACAACTAAAAAGCACGAATGTGTATTTGTAAAATCGGGTGATAAGGCTGTTCTTAGGCCAATCTCTACGGGTATTCAGGATGATACTAATATAGAGGTGATAAAAGGACTTAAAAAAGGAGATGAAGTAATTATAGGGCCTTATAATATCGTTTCAAAAGAATTAGCACCTAACGATAAGGTTAGGGTAAAACCAAAAGATAAAGAAGCAAAATAAGCTATGGCTTTTATATTAAATATTGAAACGGCTACTAAAAACTGTTCTGTATGTCTTGCTAAAGATGGTGTAGCAGTTGCATTAGCCGAATATGCAGGAGAGGGCTATGCCCATGCTGAAAAATTACATGTGTTTATTGAAGAAGTACTTCAAAAAGGAGGTATTTCTTTTAAAGATCTTACCGCTGTAGCTGTAAGCATGGGGCCTGGGTCATATACAGGCTTACGTATTGGTGTTTCAGCGGCAAAAGGGCTTTGTTATGCATTAAACATACCTTTGTTTGCTGTAGAAACTCTTGAATTACTTGCGAGAAAAGTTGCTATTGAAGAGGGCGTTGTAATTCCCATGATTGATGCCCGTCGTATGGAAGTTTATACGGCTGTTTTTGATGCAAAATGTAATAAGGTAAGGGATACTGAAGCTGAAATAATAACTTCAGATTCTTTTACTCAATTTGAGGGAGTAATACATCTTTTGGGTGATGGGGCTTCTAAATGTCGTGAAGTGCTTTCATCGGAACGCTTTGTATATCATGAGGAGATACTTTATCCTTCCGCTAACGAAATGGCAGCTCTTTCATTTGATAGCTATAAAAAAGGCAACACCGTAGATGTTGCCTATTTTGAACCTTTTTATCTTAAAGATTTTATCGCAGGGAAATAATTATAAATTATTGTTGATATAAGCTCCTACCTGCTCTAAATCTGCTGGTTTTTCAACATCCAGTTTGTTCTTTTTTATGAAATCAAGGATTTCTTTACTTTTTGAAGGAACAAGTTTGGCAAGATCTTTTTTACCCGAGAAAAACTGTAAATTCTGATCTTTTATTTTAATATAAAACTCATCATCAAGTTTTTTGTAAGCAGCTGCTTTATAAGTTTGGTAGCTGCTTGCAGGGAAAACTTCCGGCTGAAGGAATATTCTCTCTCGTTTGTAGATTTTTACATTTGGGTTGTCGCTCACCAGGCTTAAATATCCGGTAACTACCTCTCCTTTTTCAGTTTTATATTCCTGAACGGTATAAACATCTGCAGTTCCTGTAAAGGTAATTGTTACACCTGCTTCCTGAGGTAATACTCTTTCTGAACCTGCAATAGGGTCTTTTAACTGAAAGTTATCAGCGTAAGCATTATAGCGTACTAACACAGTGTTATCCATGTTAGATATTTTTGCAGGCATGTATTTTTCAGTAACGAACATCGAGCCTGTAGCAGGCTGGCTTTCTTCTTTCATTACTGTAATTTGTCTTCCTCCTGCAGTTACAGGTGTTTGGTTAACCTGTGCATTAGCAACAACTGATGTTATCGCAAATGTCGCAACGTAAAATAGTCTTGAATTTTTCATTTTTGGAATTATAGTTTGTGCAATTTTTTTAATAGGAAGCAAATATAGTTTTTAATATAAAAAGTTACTATGTTTTTTTTGCTTAATTGGGGTTCGTATAAAAACCGAAAAACTACTAACGTGTTATGTTTTAAATTATTGCGAATGCTTTGATGTTTTTTTGCCCTTGTTATTTTTCTTTATGAGGCAATTGCATTTCTATTCCTGAATTTTCGAAAGCAGTTTTTATATTCTCATAAAAGTCAGATACCATTGACGAATGATTGCTCCTTTCAGACCATAGCAATACTTTCATTATTATCCCATTTTCTGTTAGATTATTAACCTCTATACCCGGTTTTGGGGTTAATAATATTTTATTGTCACTATTAATTACCGACTGAATTGCCTCTTTAACTATCCTGAGATCGCTGTTATAGCTTACCGATAGTAATATTTCGGCGCGGCGTAAGGGTTCCTGAGAGAAGTTTTTAATGGTATTGTTTGATAACGTACCATTGGGCAGGTAAACTACCTGATTGTTAGAAGTTAGAAGCTGAGTGCTGAAAATTTGTATACTTTGTACAGTTCCACCCTGTCCCTGTGCTTCGATATAATCACCAACACGGAAAGGCTTAAATAATACAATAAGTAAACCACCTGCAAAATTAGATAATGAGCCTTGTAATGACAATCCTACTGCGATACCAATAGTTCCTAAGAGTGCCATCAGTGATGTTGTTTGCACTCCAAGTTGATCAATGATTGAAATTATTAGAGTAACTCTAAATATCCAGGTGCATACGTCTAATACAAATTTCAAAAAAGTTGGATCCATTTCCCTTGACATCATCAATCGGGTTATGATTTTCCTGAAAATTTTGATAAGCATAATTCCTATTACAAGAAAAGCTACAGCTCTTAATAAGTTTGGAATAAAGTTTATTACAGTTGTGGTAGCCCACTCTATAAAATAACCGGCTTTGTCGGTGTCTATAAATAACGGAATCATTATGGGTTTAATTCTTTTAAGGTTTCTTCAATAGTGTTTTTTGGAAGCCCGCAGGTTTTATTCTGGCAAATATAAAACAGCTCTTCGTTCTGAACAAAACGATTCGCAAGGAAAGGGATTGTGCTTTCGGATGTGCTTCCTGCAACAATAACGTGCGGAATATACTGATTGTTTATCTGCTTAATATTTTCGGAAGCATTAGTTCCGCAAACAGCAAGTTCTTTGTTTTTATCCGAAAGGTGAAGCCATAAATTCAGCCAGTTTGAAAAAGCTGAAGGATAATCAAGGTTTGGAATGATTATGTACAGCATTTGCAGTGCTGTTTTTTCATAATAGCTGTTGTCAAACAGAATGCTAAGCTTATACAATACATTTGCTATAACTGAATTTGAAGCTGGGATTACATTATCTTCCGTTTCAAAATGGGCAGCGATAAGCTGTTCATCCTGTCTTGAGTTATAGGCAAAAAATTGTTGCTGCTCATTGTAAAAATTCTCAAGGCAGTAATCAATAATCTGTTTTGCATAAAGCAGCCATTTTTCTTCTAATGTAGCTTCATACAGCGATACGAAAGCCTCTGCAGTGAGAGCATAATCCTCATGGAAACCATTTATTTTAGCCATTCCGTTTTTGTAGGTTCTCCACAAGAATCCGTCAGGATGCCACAGCTTGTCACATATAAACGATGCGGTTCTTCTTGCGGCTGCTAAATACTCTTCATTACCTAATGATTTATAGGCATCGGCATAGCCTTTCAGTATAAGAGCATTCCATGACGTGAGTATCTTATCGTCAAGGCGCGGTTTAGAACGTTTTTCGCGTTCGTTATAGAGTGTTTTTTCCCACGCCTGTTTTTTTGACTCTAATGTCGCTAAAGAAATACCATTTAATTCTGCTATGTTCTCAAGTGAGTCATTTTGTATTAAAACAAAATTTCCTTCTTCCCAATATCCAAATTCATTTATATTGAAAACCTTAGAGAATAGCTCAAAATCATCTTTCAGCAGATATTTTAATTCCTGCTTTTGCCATACGTAAAAGGCACCTTCTTCGAGATGGCCTTTGTCGTTCAAACTGTCTGCATCAAGGGCACTGTAAAAACCGCCACTGCTATCAAGAAGTTCACGGGTAAGGAAACCATGCGTTTTTTCAATTACTTCTTTGTAAAGCGGATTATGTGTTCGTTTATAAGCTTCGGCATAAAGGCTCATCAATTGACCGTTATCGTATAGCATTTTTTCGAAATGAGGCACGTGCCATTTCATGTCTACAGAATAGCGCGAGAAGCCTCCATCTACTGTGTCAAAAAGCCCACCCCAAGCCATGCGGGTAAGAGTAATATCTACAAATTCCAGTATGTCGGCTCTTTTTTCCTGAAAGCCATAGCGCTGCAGGAAAAGATAGTTATTTGGCATCATGAATTTTGGAGCACGTGCGTTCCCACCAAATTCCCAGTCAAAACTTTTTGCCCATTTTTCAATCAGTAGGGCTATATTGTCAGGATGTGTAATCTGTCCGGTAGTGTTCTCTGCTACTAAAACTAATGACTGTATACCACCCAGTAATTTTTCGGCGTAGTCAGTCATTTTTTTTGGTTCTGTAACAAATAATAGTTGAAGTTGCTTTAGAGAATCAATCCATTCTGCTTTGCGAAAATAAGTGCCTCCCCAAACAGGCCTGCCATCAGGTAGTAGTACTACATTCATTGGCCAGCCTCCACGTCCGGTCATTATTTGTACGGCCTTCATGTAAGTAGCGTCAACATCTGGACGCTCTTCACGGTCAACTTTTATGGATACAAAGTTCTGGTTCATTATTGCTGCTACCTCTTCATCTTCAAAGCTCTCATGTTCCATAACGTGGCACCAGTGACAGGCCGAATAACCAACACTGAGAATGATGAGTTTGTTTTCAGTTCGGGCTTTTTCCAGGGCAGCTTCGTTCCAGGCCATCCAGTGGATAGGGTTATTGGCGTGCTGAAGCAGATAAGGACTGGTTTCTAAATGCAGTTCGTTCATAATTGACATTAAAAGAGACCAAATTTACTAAAACCAAAGAGGGCTTCAAAGGGATTTTAGAAAACAAAAACAAGCTGTCTTCAGAGGTGTTAAAGGAGTATTAAAAATCTTAATTTTCAGACGCTTTTAGTTAAATTTGATTGTAACTATAATAGCCAATACACATCATGGAAAAATTAAAAAGACCGGTGTACCTTAAGCCGGGGGCTGATGATTTTTTTAAGAAGATGCATAAGGAGGTGGAGGAGACGGTTTTAAAAAACAAGTCATTACATCAATACAATATTATTAAATCCCTGGGGGTTCTCTCACTCTATTTTTTGTTTTACGCAGGGATACTGTTTTTTGGGAACAATACAGCTTTACTGTATCTTTTTTATATTTTGTGCGGAATTACCATGATAGTGCTTTTTATCAATGCATTTCATGACGCTGCTCATGGAGCTCTGTTTAAAAAGCCGAAGCACAATGATATGTTTACTTATGTGCTGGAACTTTTTGGGAGCAACCGCTGGTTATGGATCAGGCGTCATATAAGCCTGCATCACGCTTATCCTAATGTGCAGGATTGGGATGTTGATATGAAGCAAAGTGATATAGTCAGGATATTTCCTAACAGTCCCTTGTTTAATTATCATAAATATCAGCATATTTATATGTGGCTCATATATCCGTTGTATAGCTTAAACTGGCTCTACATAAGAGATTTTAAAGATTTTTTTGGCACAAAGAATAATTACGTCAAAAGAATTACAACCATTCCCAAAGTTGAAGTGTACAGGCTTTTTATAACAAAGGCTTTAAATCTCTTTTATTTGTTATTTGTACCAATGGCGGTACTCAATCAACCGTGGTATGTGGTGCTTGGAGGTTGGTTTGCTATGCATGTTTGCGCAAGTGTTGTAGGGGTTGTTGCGCTTGTATCAACGCATGTAGACGAGCATGCTCATTTTCCGCAAGCAGATGAGGAAGGAAAGCTTTCTTCTACCTGGGCTATGCATCAGATGATTGTTACTAAGGATTTTAGTGCCAATAGTGGACTTGCTAACTTTTTATACGGTGGATTTACGCATCATGTTGCCCACCATCTTTTCCCAGCGGTTGGTCATACCTATTATCCATATATTACCCCAATCATTAAGCGTTATGCTGAAGAGTATGGTTTGCCCTATACTAATTATCCTTTTTATGCGGCTGTGCGCTCACACTTCAGGATGCTCAAGAATAAAGGAGTGCAGGAGAATATTATGATGACAGGAGAAATATAGGTTAAAATGAAATGTCGAGCTGCAGGCGGGCTCTCCATCCGCTTTCCTGTTGCAATGTTTTGTCCTGATAGTCAAAATAGCTTCCTTCGGCGGTAAGTTTGCATTTATGTCCTTTAAAAAACCAGTTTAGGTCTATTGAAGTTTCACTTTGTGAATTCTCACTTATTTTTACATTGGGCTTGTAGGTGGCATGCCTTGCTGCAATTTCAAGGTTTTTAGGAAACCATTTAAAGGCGCCATTAAAAAAATAGCCGGCCTGTACATAGTAACCTCTCATTCTGGTGGTGTTATCGCTGTTGAGCTTATCGATAATCTCTTTATGATGCCATTCGCTTTGCCATGAAAAACCATGATACTTAAATGCCGTTTCAATGTTCGACTGATTAACGCGGTATTGTCCCGGTAACCCGTCTTCAAAGCCTTCCAGATAACCGCCTCCTGCTTGGGAAAACCGTGTATATGGGCTGCGATTTGTTACGGCTGCAGCGGCTATTCTTGCTACAGGTTTCTGGGTGTGTTCAAGATCGCTGCCTTCAAATTCCATTTCTCTTCCAAAGGGATTCCATTGCAGTCGCCCGAAATACATCAGATTCCCATCATCATTGGCAGTATTGCCGCGGCCTGTTCCGGTTAGCAAGGCTGTCCAGTAATTGAAATCTGCAATTCCTTTGCCTTTAAGTCGCCCGTATATGGTGGCTCCCTGCTGCCTGTCGATGGTGAAAGGCCTGTTGATTATAGAGCGTTCAACGGTTTGCTGTTCACCGCTGCTGGTAAATCGTTCCTGGGTGAATTCTACTTTCCATTGTCCTGCTTTAAAGTTGAAATACTCCCATTTTTCAATCATGAACCTAAAGTCAAGAAGGTTGCTTTGCGATAGCTCGAATTCCCAGTAATACTTTAACCATGTTTCGTAGGCGTGTCCGCCAACTTTTAATCGGGCCCTGTTTATTTTAAAGGCGGTTTTATTTTTTGTTTCATAATCGTTATAGGTGAGCGGATCCTGGTCGGTAGGTGTGGAAAGCCTGAATTGTAATCGGCTTTGTATCTGCAAAAGAAATTTGTCGTCAGCGGTTTTAAACTCAAACCCTTTCTTGCCATATTTTACGGAGACAAATTTGGTTGTGTCTTTCATAGTTTGAGCAGATTCCTGACACAAGAGCGCTGTGCTAAAAAAAAGCATTGCTAATAGAAAGGGCAAAGAAAACGCATAGTGGTAATTTTTTGTCATAATCTATTCAGGAATTTACTACTAAAATACAACACTTATGGTGATTGTAATTGTTTGTGAATAAAATATTTAACTAAGATCATTAAATAAAACAAAATAATTACGAAACTATTCGGTTGCATTTGTATATTTGCAACTAATTGTTTTCTTAAAAGTGGTTTGATAAATGAGAAGAGATGTTTTTCAGGCGATTGCCGATCCAACACGACGAGCTATAATTGCTTTAATAGCTTTACAGGCAATGACACCAAATGCCCTTGCTGAACATTTTGACATGAGCAGGCAGGCTGTGTCTAAACATTTGAAGATACTGACTGAATGTGAGCTTATTAAACAGGATCATAAGGGAAGGGAGATTTATTATCAGTTGGAAATTGAAAAAATGAAAGAGGTTGATAAATGGCTGGAACAGTTCAGGAAAATTTGGGAAGACCGCTTTAGTCAGCTGGATGATTTATTGAATAACCTAAAACAACAATAAAAATGAAAAACAACCTGCTGTTTGATTTCATTGTCGATAAGAATAAAAACACGCTTACCATAAAAAGGGAATTTGCAGCGCCAAGACAATTGGTGTGGGATGCTTATACTAAAAGCGATCTGCTAAATCAGTGGTTTGCGCCAAAACCTATGACAACTAAAACGAAATCTATGGATTTTAGCAAAGGTGGTCACTGGATATATGCAATGATTGATCCGGATGGGACGGAGTATTGGGGTCGTATGGATTATGTGAAAATCAATCCGATCGAATATTATTCAGGACTTGATGGTTTTTGTGATGAAAATGGTAATCTTAATCCTGAGTTACCCCGTGCTGTATGGGATGTTAGTTTTATAGATAAGGGTGAGCACTCTATAGTAGAGAATGTTGTAACTTACAACTCGCTTAATGATATAGAGACGGTTATAAATATGGGAATGGAAGAAGGCATGAAGTCTACCCTTGAAAGACTTGATGATTTATTGAACAAACTAAGCAATTAATTATATTATGAAAAACAAGATCGTTTTTGTAGTCAGCCTTCTTTTTGGGCTTCTGTTTATTGTGTTCGGGATGAACAAATTTCTAAATTTTATGCCGCCACCTCCTGAGATGCCTGAGCACTTGATGAAGGTTATGGGAGCTTTTATGACGATAGGCTGGCTTATGCCTTTGGTGGGTATCGCAGAAGTTGTTGGCGGGGTATTATTTATTATTCCTAAAACGCGGGCATTTGCAGCTGTTATGGTATTTCCGGTTATGGTAGGGATCATGCTTACCAATACAGTAACCGATACATCTGGTTTGCCAATAGCATTGGTTTTCTTTGTTATTAATTTATGGGTGCTGTATGAAAACAGGCATAAGTATGCTCCTATGTTCACAGAATAATCATCAATCTTAAATATTTAACAATGAGTGCAACAAAAATTACTGTTGGAGCAACTATTGCTGCGGGTAAAGATAAAGTGTGGGATTATTATACGAATCCAAAACATATTGTAAACTGGAATTTCGCTTCAGACGACTGGCATTGCCCGAGTGCTGAGAATGACATGAGGGTAGGAGGTAAGCATTCTTCGAGAATGGAAGCTAAAGATGGAAGTTTTGGTTTTGATTTTGAAGCCATCTATGATGAAGTGGTTGATAATAATCGTATCATTTACACTATTGCGGATGGACGAAAAGTGATGGTTGGTTTTCAGGAAAAAGATGGTAAAACCGATGTTGAAGTAGTATTTGAAGCAGAAAGCCAAAATCCTGTTGAAATGCAGAAAGGTGGCTGGCAGGCTATATTAGATAACTTTAAGAAGTACGCTGAAAATAATTAACAAAGCGGAATAAAAAAAGCCTTTGAAACTTCAAAGGCTTTTTTGTGGTACCTCCAGGAATCGAACCAGGGACACATGGATTTTCAGTCCATTGCTCTACCAACTGAGCTAAGGTACCGTTACAATAACTTTTAATTTTAAACCGAAAACGGATTTTCGAATAAAAAAGCCCCTGAGTTTTCAAGGGCTCTTTTTTGTGGTACCTCCAGGAATCGAACCAGGGACACATGGATTTTCAGTCCATTGCTCTACCAACTGAGCTAAGGTACCATTGCTTACATTCACTTATTTCTTGTTTTTTCAAGCTGTTCGGTGAACTTGTTTGCGGGTGCAAATATAGAACCATTTTTAAATTATCCAAAGCAAATGATAAAAAAAATCAATCACTATCTTTACGGAATAAATAAATGAGAAATGCTTTTAGCAGTTGATATAGGTAATACAAAAATTAAAGCGGCTGTCTTTGAGGATGATGTGCTTTTAGAACGCTTTGTTTTTGACAAGAATGATACAGAAGTTACGATTGAAAATATTTTTAAGAGTTACACTGAAATTACTGTGAGTGTGATTTCCTCAGTAGGGAAAGATGCTCCGGAGTTATTGTTAGAACTGGGAAAAAGAGGCAGATTGGTAATGATTGACCGCGATTTAAAATATCCTTTTACCAATAAATATGCGACGCCAGCAACTTTAGGGGTTGACAGGATGGTACTTTCGGCGGGGGCTGTGTTACTTTATCCAGGCAAAAACAGGCTTGTTATAGATGCCGGAACCTGTGTTACATATGACTTTATTGACAGTAATGACAACTACCTTGGCGGGGCAATATCTCCAGGATTACAATTAAGGTATAATGCTATGCATAATTTTACAGCAAAACTTCCGTTGTTATATCCGGAAATGCCAAAGGAATACATCGGCGATACTACCGCAGGGTCTATGCATTCGGGTGTTGTAAATGGTATGTTGTATGAGTTAGAGGGCTTTGTAGAGCAGTATAATGAACAGTATCAGGGGCTAACGATAATATTGACCGGTGGCGATGCTGATTTTTTGGCTAAAAGATTAAAAAACACCATATTTGCCAATTCAAATTTCTTGTTAGAAAGTTTGAATCTTTTATATCTATATACGATCAAAAATGATTAAAAAAATTATTGCAGGCGTGTGCCTGATTTTTTCAGCGGCTGGTTTTGCACAGGAAAATAATGCGTCTCCATATTCATACTATGGTATTGGAGATGTTAAGTTTAAAGGTACCACTGAAAACAGGTCTATGGGTGGTTTGGGTATATTGCCGGATAGTATACACTTAAACCTTCAAAATCCTGCTACATATAGTGCATTGAAATTTACAACCTATACTATCGGTGCCAGCGATAAAGCCCGAACATTAAAAGCGGATGATGGGAAAGAAACGGCTAATCGTGCCACTTTAGATTATCTGGCAGTTGCACTTCCTTTTAATAAAGTTGGTTTTGCTTTCGGACTTATGCCATTTACTTCGGTAGGATATAAAATTCAGGATAATAAGGTTGATAGCGAATCGCAAATAGAATATGTAAGACGTTTTAATGGTAGCGGAGGTATTAACAGGGTATTTTTTGGAGGGGCTTATAAGGTTACTCCTAAATTAAGTGTTGGTGCTGATTTTCAGTATAATTTCGGACAGATAGAGACAAAGTCTATTGTTACTTTGCCAAGTAATGCGGTACAGTATCCTACACGTGAGATAAATAAATCTTTCTATAATGGCGTTTCCTTTAATTTAGGTGCTACATACCAAACAAAACTAAAAAAACTTAACTGGACAAGCAGTGTTACGTATTCGCCAAAGAGTACGCTGAAAAGTACTACTGACAGGGATTTGGCGACAATTACCCTTACAGCACGTGATGCTGAAATTGTTCAGGATCAGCTGGCAACAGTTACGGTTAAAGATAACGTTGATATGCCATCGGTATTTACAATTGGTACTGGTTTCGGACAGTCAAACAAGTGGTTTGCCGGAGTTGAATATACTTCGCAAAGCAGTAATACATTAGGGGCCCGTTTTGATAACATTACTAATGTTGATTTTAAGTCGGTTTCAAGAATTGCTTTTGGAGGATATTACATTCCTAAGTATAATTCTTACAACAGCTACCTGAGCAGAATTACATACAGAGCAGGTTTACGATTTGAAAATACGGGACTTGTAATAAATAATGAAGATATTAATGATACAGCATTTACATTTGGAGCGGGCCTTCCTTTAGGGACGGGTTTTTCAAATCTGAATGTTGGATTTGAGATTGGCAAGAAGGGTACGACCAAGGCTAATCTTATTCAGGAGAATTATGTAAACATCATGTTGAGCCTTTCTATAAATGATAGATGGTTCGCTAAAAGAAGATACGATTAATCTAAAAAGTTCGGATTATGAAATTACTTAGGGTCTTTTTAATAAGTATGCTTGGTTTTTCTGCCCTGGCACAGACTGCTCCAAAATGTGAGGACAGTTTTAAGGTGTTTGAAGGGAAGTATTTAACCAAAGAGTATAATGATGCATATGATTTGCTTGCAGACTTAAGAAAAAGATGTCCTAAAGTAAGTGAGAATCTATACAATTATGCTGAGGTAATACTTAAGTATAAGATTGAGGTGGCAACTTTGCCGGAAGAGAAAAAACCTTTTGTTGCAGAGCTTGTTTCTGTCTATAATGAGCAGTCACTGAATTATCCTGCGAGCAAGGGTGCGGTTAATAAGATTCAACTGCAGTATGATTATAAATTAATTAATGACGCTGAAGCATATAAAGCGCTCGATGCTGCCTTTGCTAAAAACAGGAAATCGTTTATTGATTATAATGTTCTGCTAACATATTATAACCTGTTTTTTGAAGAGTATAAAGCGGGAAAGGGTATTACGGATGATCAGTACTTCGATAAGTATGGCGAGATAACTGCTCAGGTGCTTAGTGCTCAGGCTGAAATTGCCAGGGAAAAAGAAGCACTTTTAAAAAAGGCGGAAAATCAGTCAGTGACAGATATAGAAAGGCAATTTATTGCTGATGCTGATATCAATATTGATGGCCTTGAAAATGTGAATGAAGTTATTTTTTCACAAAGTAGAGATTATGTAAGTTGTGATAAGCTGAATGCTTATTATGCTAAGAATTATGATGCTCATAAAGCGGATTATATTTGGGTGGAGGCAATGGTAAATGCACTTTATGCTAAAAAGTGTTTTAAATCAGAAGTGTTGCAAAAAGGTGCTTTGGCGCTGGATTCAATGAAACATTCAAAGGAGTCTGTCTATAAGTTGGGTATGCTTGCCTTGAAAAAGGGAGATGTGGATGCCGGCATTAAATATCTGGACCAGTCTGCAAATCTTGAAAAAGATTTTAGTCAAAAAGCTAAAATTTATTACGAGATAGTTAATGCATCTAAAAATAAAGATAAGGCGCTTGCAAAAAAATATATTTTTAAAACGATAGAGGTAGATCCAAACAAAGTTGAGGTATATCTTGTCTTGTCGGAAATGTATGCTAACATGTCTTCGAAAAGTGAGTGTAAACTTACTGACTTTGAAAGAAAAGTGCTTAATTATCTGGCAATCGATACTGCGAAAAAGGCTGCTTCTGTAGCGAAGTATAAAGTTGCTTCTGATGAGGCTGTTAAACGATATAGTAAAAATCTGCCAACTAAAGCAGAGGCTAAAGTTTTAGGTAAGAAAAAAGGGGATGTTATTACTTTTGGCTGTTGGGTCAACGAAAGTGTAACTCTTCCAAATTTATAATTCATGAAATTGTATAAAGGTATAGCTGTTGTAACTGTGGCTTTTATTGCTTTGCTGTATTCCTGCGAAAGTAATTTTAAAGATGTTCAGCGTATAAACAGTGTTGCGTTTAGTCCTTCCGGAGAAACGGAAAATATTAATCTTAAATATACCGATTCAGGTAAGGTTAAGGCGGTGCTTGTAAGTCCGTTAATGTATGATTATTCTAATCTTGAATACGGATTTAATGAGTTTCCTAAAGGTGTGCATGTAACTCTTTTTGATGATAGCGGTAAGAAAAGCTATATTGAGTCTGATTATGCTATTACATATGAAAAAACATATATCATCGATTTGCAGGGTAACGTAAAGATTACCACTGATGATGGTAACAGGCTTGAAACCGAACAGCTTTTCTATGACAGGAAAAATGAATGGTTTTATACCGAGAAAAAGTTTAAATTTACAAATAAGGAGGGTAGTCTCCTTGAGGGTCCCGGGGTAGATTTCAGCAAAGACTTTAAAGTGGTTAATGCGCAACAAAACCGTGGGCATATAAATAATATCAGCGACAAATAATGAAGACTTATTTTAAAATTTTTCCATACGTATTCCTGATTCTTGGAGTACTTTTTCTTTATGATGCTGTAACGAGGCTGAGAAGTGGGGAGGATGCTGTTGTTAGTTTTCTTTTTGTTGGTGCGTTGATTTTTATGTTTTTCTTTCAGAGATGGAAATACAGGAAATTTACAGATTCGCATAAAAACGAATAATTATGGAGCTAACGATGATTATTATATGTTTGCTTCTTTCAGCATTCTTTTCGGGGATGGAAATAGCATATATCTCATCGAATAAGGTTTATCTTGAAGTTGAAAAGAAACAATCTACGATTATTTCAAAAGTACTTGCGCGACTTATAGAAAAACCGGCTCAGTTTATTACTTCGATGCTTGTTGGGAATACCATTGTTTTAGTGTTGTATTCTTATTTTATGGGGAGTGTGGTTTTAAGGTGGTTTTCTGCCGGGTACGTACTGCATCCTCTGTATAGCCTTTTTCTTCAGATATTTATATCTGCATTTTTACTGCTCATTGCGGCAGAATTTATTCCTAAGATTTTTTTTCAGGTTTATGCAAATCAGTTGATTAAGATTTTTGCATTACCGGCCTATGCTTTTTATTGCCTGTTTTATTGGGTGTCTCGTTTTGTTATTCAGATGACGGATTTTATCCTGGTAAAAGTTTTTAGGACTCAGGGTGATCGTAAAAGGTCTTTTTTTAGCAGGGGTGAATTAGGTAATTATATTACCGAGCAGCTTATTGGTGCTGATGAGCAGGAAGAGGTGGATTCTGAAATACAGATTTTTCAGAATGCACTTGAGTTTTCAGGATTAAAGGCACGCGATATCATGACGCCCCGTACTGAGATTGCTGCTGTTGAGTTGAACGATTCGGTTTCTGAGCTGAAAGAACTTTTTATAGAAACGGATTATTCTAAGATGGTCGTTTATCAGGATACGCTTGATAATATTGTTGGTTATATACATTCTTTTGAACTGTTCAAAAAGCCTAAAACTGTTAAGGAGGTCACTATATCAATTGAATACGTGCCGGGAACAATTTATATCAAAGAGCTTTTGAATCTGCTTACAAGAAGGCGCAAAAGTATGGCTGTCATATTGGATGAATATGGCGGAACCGCAGGAATTGTTACTGTCGAGGATATAATCGAGGAGCTTTTTGGGGAAATTGAAGACGAACACGATGATGAGGAAGAGCTTACTGAAGAGGTGATTTCGGAAGGAGTATATCTTTTGTCGGCAAGGCTTGATGTAGAGTATGTTAATGAGGAATATGGGCTTGAAATTCCTGAAAGCGACTCATATCTTACCCTTGGAGGCTTTATTGTGCATAATGTAAAGGAAATACCACGAACAGGTGAAAAACTGGAGTTTCAAAGCTTCGAAATTTCGATAGAACAGGCATCTTCTAAAAAGATAGAGCTTATAAAAATCCAGCGATTACAGGGGAAATAAAAAAAAATGCAACTTCATGCGAAAATATATCGTCACTACTTTTATTATTAAACAGATAATTGTATTTTCGCCCACTGATATAAAATTTTAACAAACAAAAAAATGGCGGTTTTATCAAAAATTAGGCAGCGTTCATTAATTCTGATACTGGTTATAGGCTTTTGCTTACTGGCTTTTATAATAGGTGATATTATAAATAGCGGTGGTTTTGGCGTTACCAGAAATGTAGGAAGTGTTAATGGTAAAGATATTCCTGTTCAGGATTTTCTGCAAAAAGTAAATGATGTTCAGGCAAGACAGCAGGGTATAAGCCCTACTCAGGCAGCAAACGCTGTTTGGAGCCAGGAAGTTGATAACATTCTTTTTGAAGAAAGATTTGAAAAAGCCGGTCTTAGAGTAGGTAAAGATCATATCTTTAATGTATATGCTCAGGATCCTCAGGTTGCTCAAAATCCGCAATTCCAAAATGCATTAGGGAAATTTGATAAGGCTAAATTCAACGAATTCCTTGTTAATATGAAAACTACAAACCCTGCTCAATGGCAAATGATTGAGAAGAATAAAGGTCTTGTAGAAAATGCAGCAAAAAAACAACTTTACCTTACTATGGTAAAAGCAGCTTTCTTTGCTACAGATGTTGATGGTAAAGCTAAATATGCAGCGGAAACTGATAAAGCTTCATTTGATTATGTGTTTGTTCCTTATAGCAGCATCAATGATGATCAGGTTAAAGTTTCTGATGAGGAGCTTGTAGCTTATATGAAGAAAAACGAAAAGAAATACAAATCAGAGGCTTCTCGTGACCTTGAGTTTGTATTGATTGAAAATAAGCCTTCTCAGGAAGATGAAGCTGAGATGAAAAAGGAGATCAACTCTTTACTTCTGCCTAAAGTAGAGTATAACGAAACTACTAAAGCTAATGATACTGT
This sequence comes from Flavobacterium sp. AG291, assembly GCF_003350375.1. Classification (GTDB taxonomy): domain Bacteria; phylum Bacteroidota; class Bacteroidia; order Flavobacteriales; family Flavobacteriaceae; genus Flavobacterium; species Flavobacterium suzhouense. The sequence goes on from NZ_QQAR01000001.1 coordinate 163,837, forward strand.
GCCTGGATTTGCAAGTGTTGCAAACAATGAAGAGTTTGTAAACAAATATTCAGACATAAAGTATGATACTACTTATGTAACTAAAAAACAACTTCCGGTTGAGTTTGCTGAGCAAATTTATAACTTAGGAAAAGGTCATGTGTTTGGTCCTTACATCGACAACGGTTACTACAAGCTGACTAAGATGATCAACAAAAAAGGAAATGCTTCTGCTAAAGCTAGCCACATTCTTGTAGCTTTCAAAGGTGGTGCTGCTCCGGATCCGTCAATAACAAGAACTAAAGAAGAAGCTAAAGCTAAAGCTGATGACCTTTTAAAACAGGTTAACGCTAACCCTGGAAACTTTGCTATGCTTGCTATGACTAATACTGATGATCCTGGTTCTAAACAAACAGGTGGTGAGTATGATAATATTATGCCAAACCAAATGGTTAAGCCATTCAATGATTTCGTATTCAATAATCCTGTTGGAACTACTGGTGTTGTTGAGACAGATTTTGGTTACCACGTAATCAAAGTAACCGGTAAAAACGAAGCAGTTCAGCTTGCTACTGTTGCTCAGAAAATTGAGCCTTCTGAAGCTACAACTGATGCTATCTTTACTAAAGCTTCAAAAATGGAAATGGAAGCTGAAGAGAAACCATTTGCTGATCTTGCAAAAAGCTTAAGCCTTACAGTAACTCCGGCTAATAAAGTTATGGCTAACGACGAGAACATTCAGGGAATCGGGAGCCAGAGAGGTATTGTTAAATGGGCTTATTCTAATGATACTAAAGTGGGTGATGTTAAGAAGTTTGATATCCCTCAGGGACACGTAATCGTTAGACTAAAAACTATCAATGAAAAAGGTGTGCTTCCTATCGAAGAAGCTAAAATATCAGTTCTTCCAATCGTTCGTAATGAGAAGAAAGCTGAATTGATCAGAAAGAAAATGGAAGGTACAAGTGTTGAAGCTGTAGCTCAAAAAACAGGTTCTACAGTTGCGAGTGCTGTTGATGTAACTCTTGCTAATCCTACAATTGCTAATGTAGGTTCAGAACCAAAAGTTGTTGGTAAAGCATTTGGTCTTTCAGCAGGTAAAACATCGGGACTTATTAATGGTCAGCTTGGAGTGTTCATGGTAAGAACAAAAACAATTGCAAAAGCTCCGGCCCTTCCTAATTATACTGCTTTCACTTCAAGGCTTAATGGTGAAGCAAGACAACAAGTTCAGGGAAGACTATCTAATGCACTTAAAGATAACGCTGATATCGAAGATAACAGATCGGAATTTAACTAGTCCATCGTTATTTGTCATATAAAAAAAACCGGCTCTAAGCCGGTTTTTTTTATATGTTATAATTTTAAGTGTTATATAATATTTTGCGAGGTTAATTTTTTGTTATTTTTCTTTTTAAGAGTTTTTTTTTAGATCAGTGGGGTTAACTTTGCTTAATATGATAATCTCATAATTTAATTATTAAAAGCACCGGACATGCTAAAACGTATTAATAAGGTAAGGAAAATTATTATGATAGGGCTTACTAAAAATGTTGGTAAATCCAGTATTAATACGAAATCAGGTGAGAAGATAAAACGAATACTTATAAGCAGGCCTAATCACAGATTAGGGAATTTGTTGCTTATAACTCCACTTTTACAGGAAATTCATAATGCCGTCCCGGGATGTAAAGTCGATCTTTTTGTGAAGGGGGGGCTTGCTCCAATTCTTTTTGAAAATTATGAAAATGTATGCAGGATAATCAAGCTGCCTAAAAAGCCTTTTAAAGAGCTTTTTAAATATATGAATGTATGGGTGAAATTGAGGAAGCATCGTTATGATATGGTGATAAACCTTGATAAGGATTCATCTTCAGGGAGATTGTCTACACAGTTTGCAAGCGCGTCTAATAAAGTGTTTGGTGAGAACATAGAAGAGCTTCAGATGCAATTCAGGGATTATGTTCATATGGGTAAAAGGCCTGTGTATTTATTTCGTTATTACATGCAGATGTTGGGTTGTGACAGAATGCAGCAACCCATTCCTAATCTTGATATAAAACTAACGGCTGAAGAACTTTTTGAGGGTAAAAAAACACTTGAAAAGATTGTATCACCCGAGAAAAAAACTATTTCAATCTTTACTTACGCAACCGGTAGTAAATGTTACGACGAGACCTGGTGGGATACATACTACAATAAGTTACTTAAAGCATTTCCTGAGTACAATATTGTCGAAGTGTTGCCGGTGGAAAATATTTCTAAAATAGGATTTAAAGCGCCTTCTTTCTACAGCAAAGATGTAAGGGAGATTGCAGCTGTAATAGCCAACACTGCTATATTTATTGGTGCTGATAGTGGTATTATGCATCTTGCAGCTTCTTCGCAGGCGCCTGTAGTAGGATTGTTTTCAGTAACCAAACCTGAAAAATATGAACCTTATGGAAACGGTAGTATAGCTATTGATACCAATAAGGTGGATTTCGATGAGAATATTGCTAAGGTTAAAAAGATACTTAGTGGTCAGCAATCTGAATCATTGCAATACGCTTAATCTTTGTTTATAATCATGTCTTTATAAGGGATTACAGTTTCAAATCCCTTTGATTTAAAATAGGTTTCCGGATTTTCATTGGCTGCGGCCAATATAAAATCACCACCCCATGCGCCAAGACTTTTTAACGTTCCATTAAAATCAGGGAACCGATCCTCTTTTACGGTTTTAAGTTCTAAAACGTTACTAAGTAACTTAGAGTGCATGTCAAGCAATTCGCAAAAGCGATTAAAATCTTCTGTTTTGTACGCTTCTTCGATAATGGTGTTCACCTCATTGATTAGTGCCGGGATTTCAACTGTCTTTTCTTTATAACGTATAACTGAAGAGCGAGTGTTTTCCTTTTTATTAAGGTACACAAAATATAATTTGTCTAAAAAAGCAGGATTGAAACTGATGGTCCTAACCATTGGATTTCCTTCTGTTATCTGATAGATGATAGGAGTGTTATGCTGTGCGCAGGCGATGTCGTAACCGCTCCCTCCAAAACTATGCTTTAAAAGTTCGAATGCATCAATCTCAAACCATTGGGCTATATTATTGATGAGTGTCGAAGAACTGCCAAGTCCCCAGTTTCTTGGAAATGTCAGACGCGATGTTGTTTTGTAGCCCGACCCTAAAGTTAAAACTGCGGGGTTTGCTTTATGGGCATGGTGCAGTATGTCAATGAGTGTGTCGGTTAAGGTACTACCGGTTCTTCTGTTTTCGTGAATGGTCTGATAGCTTAATGATACTTTAAACCATGACTTTCCATTGGCGTCGAAACTTTCCCATTTCAATATATTGGCATCATAGTCTTCAATGTCCAGATACTGTCCGTAAACTGTTGGTACGGCAAAAGCTTCAGAGCCATCAATGACAGTGTATTCCCCTATAAGGAACAGTTTTCCGTTACTGTAAAAAGTCTTCTTCAATTCGATCAGGATTTGTTGCGCGTAATTCGGTTATGTAATCGGCTACAGCAGAATGGCTTACTGTGTTTTTTTCAAAATGTTTTACAGCCTTCTTTTTTTCATGGTCATTGGCGCCAAGCTGATTCAGTATGTTCATCAGGTGCATTTTCATGTGTCCCTGCTGTATTCCGGTGGTGGTGAGTGAACGTAATGCTGCAAAGTTTTGTGCCAAACCGGCAACAGCAACGATTTGCATAAGTTCGGCTGCCGAAGGCTTGCCGAGAAGTTCGTGGCAGAATTTTACAAGCGGATGTAAAGTGGTAAGTCCACCAACGGTACCTAATGCCAATGGGATCTCAAGCCAGAACGTAAATATTCCGTTTTCAATTTTTGCATGAGAAAGGCTGCTGTATTGTCCGTTTTTAGAGGCATAGGCGTGTACTCCCGCTTCTACGGCTCTGAAGTCGTTTCCTGTCGCTACAATTACGGCATCAATGCCGTTCATAATGCCTTTATTATGGGTAACCGCACGGAAAGGTTCAATTTCTGCAATCTTAACGGCCGTAAGGAACTTTTCTGCAAATTCTTTTGAGCTAACGCTGGCGTCTTCATGCAGTTCTTCTATAGGGCATGAAACTTCAGCTCTGACAATACAATCAGGAACATAATTGGAGAGTATGCTCATAATTACCTGTATGTGTTTTTCCTCTTCGGAAAATGCTTCATAATTAAATGCTTCTTCTTTTACTATTTTAGAGAAACGTTCCAGGCATGAATTGATGAAGTTAGCTCCCATGCTGTCTTTGGTTTCAAAAGTCGCATGAAGCTGATAATAATTGGCAAGTTCACTGGTTTTATCTCTTAATTCGATATCGAGAATACCGCCGCCACGAGCCTGCATATTTTTAGTAAGGTCTTGTGAGCCTTCAAAGAATTTAGGTTTTATGTCATTGAAAAAAGCTGAAAGCTTTTCAAAACTTCCGTTGAAAAGAAAGTGTACCTGACCGATTTTTTCGGTGTTGAGTACAGTAGCTTTAAATCCGCCGCGTTTTGCCCAGAATTTAGCAGCTTTAGAAGCGGCAGCAACAACCGAACTTTCTTCAACTGCCATCGGGATTGTGTAATTTTTGCCGTTAATGACAAAATTTGGTGCAATTCCGAGAGGCAGGTAAAAATTGGTTATGGTGTTTTCAATAAACTCATCGTGTAATTTCTGGAGTGATTCGTTTGAGTTCCAGTAATTTTTTAGCAGTGAAATGGCTTCTTCCGGTTTAGAAAAATATTCTTCAGCGATCCATTCAATTTTTTTTTCTTTGGTCATTTTTGAGAAACCTGCAATTGCTTTGCTCATTTTCAGTTGCTTATAATAATAGTGTAGTGCAAAGATACACTTTACTAAACGGATTTGCTAAAATTATTCTTTTAACAAAAATGCAATAAAAATGCATTTAACAAAAAAAAGGACTCATTATTCATAAAAAATTACTAAAATTGGAAGTTTTTTACCGTACGCGAAATGAAATATATTAAAAGGTCACTTTTCTTATTTATACTGGCAGTTATGCCGGTTGCTGCACAGCAAAAATTAACTCTCGAACAAATATGGGGAGGCGCTTTCAGGGCGCAGTATATGGATGATCTTCAGGCTATGAAGAAAGCCAATCAGTATACTGTGCTGAATTTGAACAGGGCTACGCAAAGCAACGCTGTTGATCTGTATGATTTTGCTACACTGGATAAGGTTAATACCCTTATTGACTCTAAAAATTTCACTCAGTTAGAAAACGGAATTGACAGTTATACTTTTAGTGCCGATGAGAAGAAATTGCTCATTGCTACAAATTCGGAACAGATATTCAGACATTCATTTGTGGCCGACTTCTATATTTTTGATATTGTTTCGAAAACGTTATCTAAAGTAGCTGAAGGTAAAATCCAGGAGCCAACATTCTCAGCTGATAATTCTAAAGTAGCTTATGCTTTCCAGAATAATCTTTATGTTTATGATGTTGCTTCAAAAAAGGCTTCTCAGGTCACTACTGATGGAAAAAAGAACGCGATCATTAATGGTATAACCGACTGGGTATATGAAGAGGAGTTTGCTTTTGTTAGGGCTTATGACTGGAATGCGTCAGGGGATAAGATCGCTTATATCCGTTTTGATGAGACTGATGTTCCGGAATTTTCAATGGATGTTTATGGAGCAAGCCTTTATCCTACACAGGATGTTTTCAAATATCCAAAAGCAGGCGAGAAGAATGCAATAGTGTCATTACATATATATGATGTTAACGCAGGTACAACTAAAAAGATAAACCTTGGTAATTATAATGATTTCTATATTCCGCGTATAAAGTGGACAAACGATGCCCAAACTCTAAGTGTTCAGGTAATCAACAGACATCAGAATAATCTTGACCTGATTTTTGTTGATGCTAACAGCGGAACTCCTAAAGTTGTACTTAACGAAAAAGACAAAGCTTATGTAGATATTACAGATAACCTGACTTTCCTTAACGATAACAGCTTTATCTGGACAAGCGAAAAGGATGGTTACAACCATATTTATCATTATGCAAAAACAGGTAAGCTTATCACCCAAATCACCAAGGGAGCATGGGAAATGACAGCCTACTATGGTTTTGATGATAAAACAGGAAACATTTTCTACCAGTCTACTGAAAATGGATCAATTAACCGTGATGTGTACAGGATAAATCTGAACGGTAAAAATAAAGTAAGGCTTACACCTAATACAGGTACTAATTCGGCAACCTTCAGTCCGAATTTCGAATACTTCATAAATACTTTTTCAAGTTCATCAGTTCCAACAACATTTACGCTTCACAGCGCAAAAGATGGTAAAAAGGTAAAAGATATCCTTAATAATGATGCGCTTAAAAGCAAACTTGCCGATTTCAACCTTCCGGTAAAAGAATTCATGGTGCTTAAAACTGAAAAAGGGCAGGAGCTGAATGCATGGATGATAAAACCGAAAGATTTTGATCCGAACAAAAAATACCCTGTGTTTATGTATCAGTACAGCGGCCCGGGTTCTCAGCAGGTGAACAACGACTGGAACGGTTATGACGATTACTGGTTTATGATGCTGGCACAGCAAGGCTACATTGTTGCGTGTGTTGATGGCCGAGGCACAGGATTTAAAGGTGCTGAATTCAAAAAAGTAACCTATAAAGAACTTGGTAAATATGAAGTGGAAGACCAGATTGATGCTGCAAGAACTATAGGTAAATATAGTTATGTTGATGCATCACGTATCGGTATCTTTGGATGGAGCTATGGAGGTTTTATGTCTTCTAACTGTATCTTAAAAGGAAACGATGTATTTAAAATGGCTATCGCTGTAGCTCCGGTAACCAACTGGAGATTCTACGATTCGGTTTATACCGAAAGATATATGCAAACGCCACAGGAGAATGCGTCGGGTTATGACGATAATTCACCAATTAACCATGTAAGCAAGCTAAAAGGTTCTTATTTATTGATACATGGTTCGGCTGATGACAATGTCCATGTGCAAAATACCATGAGAATGGTTGAGGCACTTGTTCAGGCTAACAAGCAGTTTGACTGGGCTATTTACCCAGATAAAAACCACGGTATTTATGGTGGTAAGACGAGGCTTCAGCTGTATACTAAAATGACCAATTTTATCAAAGAAAAACTATAAAACAAGCATATTATGAGTGAAACTACTACACAAAAAGGGCATCCTAAAGGACTCTGGTTTTTATTCGGCACAGAAATGTGGGAACGTTTTGGCTATTACCTTATGTTGGGGATTTTTGCCCTGTATATGCTTGATGGCTGGAACAATGGAGGTATGGGCTTTGATGCACACACCAAATCCGATATTTACGGAACATATTTAGGACTTGTATATCTTACCCCTTTTATTGGTGGTTTGCTTGCTGACAGGGTACTGGGCTACAGAAGATCGATCATTATGGGAGGTCTTATGATGGCTGCAGGATATTTCCTTTTGTCAATTCATGATATCACGACTTTCTTTGCCGGTTTAGGCCTTATCATTTTAGGTAATGGTTTCTTTAAACCAAACATCTCTACATTGGTAGGTAACCTTTATAGCAGCGATGAACTTAAGCATAAAAAAGATTCAGGTTATAACATCTTTTATATGGGTATTAACGTAGGTGCATTCGTGTGTAACTTCGTTGCTGCTTATATGAGAATTAACTTCGGTTGGAACTTTGCTTTCATTGCAGCAGGTGTAGGTATGTTAATTGGGGTTGTTATTTTCCTTAGCGGAACAAAACATATCAAACATGTTGATGTTATTAAGCCACTTCAGGAAGGTGATATGCCTACGGGAAAAATATTAGGTTCTACGATTTTACCAATGTTTGTATTTGGTATTCTTGGGTATCTGATTCCTGATAATTTATTAGGTTCAGATACTAATGATGCTTTCATACTTGGTTGTGTACCTGTAATTGCTTTCTTCATTTACCTTTGGTTTAAATCTTCAGGATTAGAAAAAAGAGCTATTGCTGCACTTCTTGCAGTGTTCTCTTGTGTAATATTATTCTTTGCGATTTTCCATCAGAATGGTGACGCACTTACCGTTTGGGCTGAAGATTATACAGACAGGGAAATGCCTGAAAGTGTAGCTACAGTATTTAATAAAGTAGATATGGCGCAAACTGTTGAGAATAATGATATTGTTGCTCTTGATGAGCCTGCGTTTAAAGCTAAGATTGAAGAGTTAAGAGCTGCAAACAACGCTATGCCTGAAGCTACTGAAACTGAAATGGCTGCTAAAAAAGCCAGTGCTAAAGAAATTGCTAAACTGGAATCATCGAGAAAATATTTTAGCAATCTTGCGGCAGAAAAAGTGCCTGCTAAAGGAAAAGACCTGAAATTATATTCGACTGAGCTTTATCAGTCAATCAATCCTTTTTGGGTAATTGTGCTTACACCTGTACTTGTGGGTATTTGGACTGCGCTTAGAAAAAAAGGAAAAGAGCCAAGCACGCCTACAAAAATTGCATTAGGTCTTTTAATCACTGCATTATCGGCTTTGGTAATGGTAGGCGCGGTATATGCTACTAACGACCTTACTATGAAAGCGGGAAGCTGGTGGTTATTGGCTTCTTACGGTGTTATCACTTTAGGAGAACTTTGCCTTTCGCCAATGGGGCTTTCATTGGTTTCTAAACTAAGCCCGCCAAGGATTACTGCGCTTATGATGGGCGGTTTCTTCCTTGCTATATCAGTAGGTAATAAACTGGCAGGTATGCTTTCTAGCCTTTGGGAAGATATGGAACAGAAAGAAAACTTCTTCTTCCTTAACTTTGCGCTGGTGCTTGTTGCCGCATTATTATTATTCCTGATGCTGAAGTGGCTTAACAGGGTAATGAAAGAAAACAATGTATTTTAATTAAATTCTACATAACTATATTTTTAAAATGGCAGAAAACACTGTAAATAACGGACACCCAAAAGGATTATACGTTTTGTTTGTCACTGAAATGTGGGAACGCTTCAGTTATTACGGGATGAGAGCATTATTCATCCTTTTCATGACCAAAGCATTATTATTTGACAAGGCATTAGGCTCACAGATATACGGTAGCTATACAGGTCTTGTTTATCTTACTCCGCTTATTGGAGGATACGTTGCTGACAGGTATTGGGGTAACAGAAAGTCCATTATTGTTGGGGGTATCATTATGGCTATTGGTCAGTTCTTTATGTTCCTTTCGGGCAGCTTTTATGAAGAAGTTGGTTTTGCCAGCATTATGATGTATACAGGTTTAGGATTCCTTATTTTTGGTAACGGATTCTTTAAGCCGAATATTTCTACGATGGTAGGTCAGTTATATCCGGTAGGAGACAAGAGAGTGGATTCTGCTTTCACGATTTTCTATATGGGTATTAACCTTGGGGCATTCATAGCACCACTTTTATGTGGTTTCTTTGGAGATACAGGAAATCCTGCTGATTTTAAATGGGGATTCCTTTTAGCTTGTATGGGTATGATACTGAGTGTTATACTTTTCGTGCTTCTAAAAAATAAATATATTGTTACTCCTGACGGACAGCAGATTGGTGCAGCGCCAAATAAATCGAGAGAAGAGAAAACAGATGAGCCTGCAGCTCCTGTATCTATGAAAACTCTTGTAATATGGGCAGCTATTTGGGTAGTACTTTTAGGAGCATTTTATTTTGCTCTTGATAAAGACGTTATTGGAGCCTTCATTTTCTCGCTTACTATTGCCGCTCCGGGGTATATTATTTCTGATCCAGGACTAACAAAAGTTGAGAAACAAAGAATTTGGGTTATCTATATCGTGGCATTCTTTGTTATTTTCTTCTGGTCTGCATTTGAACAGGCTGGTGCATCACTTACTTATTTTGCAGAAGAGCAAACAAACAGAGAAGCTTTTGGAACTACTATTCCTGCATCATACTTCCAGTCGGTTAATGCCATCGCAATTGTAGTTTTTGCTCCAATTTTCGTTTGGTTGTGGGGTGTTCTTGGTAAAAAGAACATGGAGCCTGCTTCACCATACAAACAGGCGATTGGATTATTTCTTCTTGCTTTAGGATACCTTGTAATTGCTTTTGGAGTAAAAGGTCTTGAGCCTGGAGTCAAAGTGAGCATGATGTGGTTATTAAGCTTATATACAATCCATACACTTGGGGAACTTTGTCTTTCGCCTATTGGACTTTCAATGGTTAATAAGCTTGCTCCGGTTAAGTTTGCTTCACTTCTAATGGGAGTTTGGTTTTTAAGTACTGCGGCAGCAAATAAATTTGCAGGTACTTTAAGTGGTCTTTATCCTGAGGCAGTAGTTGCGGTTTCTGATGTTGAGACTATAGAAAAAGATAAAACACTTCAGCTTTTCCCTGAAGGATTTAACAAAGCGGGTGCTCCTGAAGTAAGCGGACAAAAAGTTATTCCGTTTGAAAGAGTTAATCTTGCATCAATTACTGATCAGACTGTAAAAGAAGATGTTATCAAACAACTTTATTCTAAACAGGTTGAGAATGTTAAGAAGTTTATGGGCTTCTCTATAGCTAACCTATACGACTTTTTCATGTTGTTTGTGGTTATGGCGGGAGTTGCTTCTGTTATCCTGTTTGTGCTAAGTAAAAAACTCATGGATATGATGCACGGTGTTCGATAATTTCGGCACTGTTTTTGAAATCTGACGTTTAAACCTTATACAATATGAAAAGAATACTTTTAGCGCTGTTTATTACGCTTGGAACTTTTGCGGTACAGGCACAGGAAATAAAATGGATGAGCATTGACGAGGCGCTTGCGGCCCAGAAGAAAAAGGCAAAGCCTATTTTTATGGACGTGTATACCGACTGGTGCGGACCTTGTAAAATGCTTGATAAGAATACTTTCCATGATCCGGAAGTAGTAAAATTTATCAGTGAGAATTATTATGCTGTAAAGTTTAATGCTGAAAGTAATACTGAGGTTAACTTTAAAGGAAAAAAATACACTAACCCACAGTATAACCCTGATCGTAAAGGCAGGAATGCCCAGCATCAATTTGCAGCTACGCTAAATCTTGAAGGCTACCCTTCCATGGTGGTTTTTGACAAGAAAGGCGAAATTAATAATACGATTGTAGGTTATCATACGCCGGCGCAGTTGCTTGAAGCACTTAAAGCGAACTAAGTTTTTTTAATACTATAAAAATCCTTTCCGTTTTCGGGAAGGATTTTTTATTTCCGTATTGTTTCTTTTGTTATTTTAGTTCCTCTATTATTACGACTTAATTATGAAAAAAATATTCCTTACCCTTCTGGTAACTTTTAGCATGATGGCTGTTCAGGCTCAGGAAGCAGAATGGCATACCGATCTTAATAAAGCAATGGCTGTTTCGCAAAAATCAAAGAAACCCCTGTTTTTGTTTTTTACAGGCAGTGACTGGTGTGGCTGGTGCATGAAGCTGCAGAAAGAAGTTTTTAAAACACCTGAGTTTACTAAATGGGCGAAAGAAAATGTGGTTCTGGTAGAACTGGACTTCCCGAAAAGAACCCCTCAGGATGATGCTATCAAACAGCAAAATGCACAGCTTGGAAGTTTCTTTCAGGTAAGGGGATATCCAACTGTATGGATTACGGATATATCGAAAACCAAAGAGGGCAAGATACAATTTGCTCCACGTGGCAGCAGCGGTTATGTGGCCGGCGGTCCATCGGCATGGATAGAAGGAGCCAATAAAATTATGGCTAACAAAACCTAAGATTATTTTAAACTATAGTATCCCTTTTCGGCAGTTGCATGAAAAGGGATTTTTTGTTTTATGCAGGTTTGTTTCCAACGTTTAATGTAGCTTTTGTAATTAGTAGCATCTGCAATAATTTCTTTTGGTTGCAAATCATTTATGGCTCTTTCCAGATTGATTTTTGGTGAGCCCGAAAGGATTATAATCTCAGGCTTCAGGTTCGGAAGATACGTGTTGAAACTATCGATAATTAGTATTTTCTTTTGGTTGAACCATACTACATTTTGCAATGGCTTTTGCTCAATTTTAGTAGTGAAGCCTGCTCGTGAATACGCTTTTATAGCAGCATTGCTCAAAGCTGTACTGTCATTGCTCAGTACTGTTAGTTGTTTACTGCTTTTAAGGGTTATGGTTGTGCTTTTACGATTGTTGAATACGATGAATTCTTCATCTTGTTTATGTTTCCATAGCGTAATACTGTAAGTGCCCTGGAATATTAAAATTGTAAACAGCAAAGCAATAGTGTTTCGGTAATTTTTTTTGTAAAGCCAGAAGCAAAAAAAAGCGATTACTATATATAAGAGTAATGTCAGCAACAGAGTAAAGGAGATTTCTTTTATGACAAAGCTTTCGAAAGAAGCAATCCAATTTATAAAGCTATTCATTGCTATTACAAGAAGTTCTAAGGCTTTTCCCGCTATAAGAGCAGCATCTGTCCATATAAAGTTCAATAGTACTACAAAAAGCCCTAAAATCAGGATTATGTTAGAGAGGGGAATGACGATTATGTTAGCAACAAGAAATAACAAAGGGAATTGGTTGAAGTAATACAGGCTGAGTGGAAATACTCCAATTTGGGCTGCTAAAGAGACCGAGATAATATCGGTAATATAACTAATGGGTTTATGTTTTGATAGACTAAACTTTCTATAATAGGGCTCGAGCCATATAATAGCAAACACTGCAAGGTAGCTTAACTGAAAACCGGCATCGAAAATAAAGTAAGGATTTGCTACCAGTAAAATGAGCATCGAAATGAATACTGAATTGTAAATGTTTGTATCCCTGTTAAGGTATTGCCCAAGGCTTATTATGGTAAACATTACAACCGAACGCATAACTGAGGCCGATAAACCTGTAATAAAGGCAAAGCCCCAGATGATTATTATAATAGATAAGAATCGCAAGATTCTACCATGTTTTTTAAACCGGTTAAAAGGTTTAAAAAATATAGTGAGCAAATAAAACAGGACTGAAAAATGCAATCCCGATATGGCAAGTATATGGAGTACACCTGCATTTTTATAGGCATTGTTGGTTGTGCTATCCATGTCCTGCCTTTGACCGAGTAATAAGGCATTCAGTGTGTTTTGTACTTGAGGGCTGTAATGATGGATTTTAAAGCTGTTGATGAGCCTTTCCCTGAAATTACCCAGGTGGTAGTTAAAGTTTTTAATGGTTCCCGTACTGATAAAGTTGTCCTTAAGTTTTAACTGATGAAAGACACCCTGCTTTTCCATGTAGGATGCATAGTTAAACTGATCTGGATTCAGAGGCTTCGAAAGGGGAGGGGGGTTATCGGCAATTATAAAACTGTCCCCGGGATGTGGGTAATTGTTTTGAGTGCTGTCTCTCACAACTGTAAGGAGTATTTTTCCGTTTACGGGATTTTGATTGACCGAGGTGATTTCAAAATAATAACGCTCCTGATAATCATTAGGTTTTAGGCGTTCAGAAACATATCCTCTTATTATCGGATTGTCTGAATGTATAAAATGCGTGTAATGTAGTTTATGATTTGGTGGAAAGTGAACAGACTGTATTGAAACGCCAAAACAAAAGGAAAAAAATAGAACAGCAACGCTGAAATGAATTGTAGGTATAAATGTTCTTTTTGAAAGCAAAAAAGACACAATCAATAACGTTAGGGCTGCAATGACAATTAAAAAAGCAATATTTTGAGCTAAGCCAAAGTAATGTCCGGCAATAATGCCTAGCGCTAAAAAAATGGTGATGATGCCAATGGGGTATTTCAATACAGCGGGCAATTTCTGCCTATTGAAACCGGAATACATTATAAATGCTATTCTTCGATATACCTTCCGGCCTTAACAAAAGTTCTTGAATGGTAATTCTCATTCATTGATGAGATGATAACTCCTGAACTTGTAGAAGAGTGGATAAACAATACTTCGCCTTCAGGCGTAACTTCTGTTACGATACCTACATGATTGATTGTTTTTCTGTTATGGTTGTTTCTGAAGAAAAGCAGGTCGCCTTTCTTAACTTCTGAAAGTTTTACTTCATTTGTAGCCTTTACCATTTCATTAGAGCTTCTTGGTAAGGTGATATCAAATATCTTAAATGTAGCATATACCATACCTGAACAATCCATACCTGCTTTAGTGGTTCCTCCGCCTCTGTAGCGAACACCTTTAAATTCTGCAATGGCATTTGTAGCTATTTGTTGGCCAAGGTAGCTGTCAACATCAGGTTCTATATAGTCAGTATCTTCGTCTGTATCGTTTATAACGATTGTTTTCTTTGAGGCAGGATTTTTTTTGATAGCCGGTGCTTCCATTTTGCCCGGATTCATAACCATATCCTTTTTTGCTACAGGCTCATAAGCAATTACATCACTGTTTTTTAGTGTCGCAACTTCTTTCACAACAGCCTGTTTGTCTATTGCAGGCTTAGAAGCTTCAGCTGCTTTTTGTTTTTCGGTATACGAATAAACGCCTTTCTTTTGAGCTTCTTTTTTTGTGGTGATTATTTGCGCTGTTGATGTAGTAGTTATCAACAGGAACAAAAACAGGGATATGGATAGGATGTTTTTCAAATCTTTTATTTTATCAAATTTCAGTCGGTTTTGACAAATATAGAAAAATAATTTTAAACCAATTTTTAGAGTTTATGTTAAAGATTTTATAATAAGCGCCGCTGTTTTATTGCTGGCTCCTTCGCCTCCTAATTTTTCTTCCAGTAAATCGTACTGTTTCAGAAGGTTTTCGCGATGTTCGGGTGTTAAAATCTTTTGTAGTTCGGTTCTGATGTTTTTAGTGTTAAAATCTCCTTGAATTAATTCCTTAACAATTTCTTTATCTAAGATCAGGTTGACAAGCGAGATGTATTTAAGGGTAATGATGCGTTTCGCAATTTGGTACGATATCCAGTTTCCTTTATAGCATACAACTTCAGGAACTTTAAATAGGGCCGTTTCCAGAGTAGCTGTTCCCGACGTTACCAAAGCTGCATGAGCTATGCTAAGTAGGTCGTATGTTCTGTTTGAAATAAATTTAATATTGCTTTTTCCTAAGAACTGCTGATAAAATGAATATTCCTGAGATGGTGCGCCAGCAATTACAAATTGGTAATCCGGGAAGTCATTTACTACCGACAGCATTCCTTCGAGCATTTTTGAAATTTCCTGCTTACGACTACCGGGTAACAGGGCGATTACAGGTCTGTCATCAAGGTCGAATTCTTTTCTAAAGGCTAAGGCATCAGTTTGTGGGCGGTTATGAATCGCATCAATAAGCGGATGGCCAACAAAATCTACAGCGAAATTGTGTTTCTTTTCGTAGAAATCCTTCTCAAAAGGCAGTATGATATACATATGGTCTACATCACGCTTAATAGCTTTGATACGGCTTTCTTTCCACGCCCATATTTGCGGAGAAATATAATAGTGGGTTTTGAAACCTTCTTTTTTAGCCCAGTCGGCAATACGCATATTAAATCCGGGATAATCAATAAATATGATAGCATCGGGACTAAAATCTTTAATGTCCTGTTTGCAGAATTTTATATTGTTAAGGATGGTTTTCAGGTTCTGAACCACTTCGGCAAATCCCATAAAAGCAAGATCGCGATAGTGTTTAACTAATGTGCCGCCAACTTTCTGCATCAGGTCACCGCCCCAAAAATGTATTTCTGCATTAGGATCCTGCTTAAAAAGTTCTTTCATCAGGTTAGATCCATGTAGGTCGCCCGATGCTTCTCCTGCTATTATGTAGTATTTCATGCCTGTTATTTGTTTGGCAACAAAGGTAAATTATTTTGATACATTTAAAGTCTCCCACTTTTCTTTAGGGATCTCGTATATGAAATTCAAGCGATCCGGTTCACCAAAATAGGCAACTTCCTGTTCTCTAATTTTCTCAGCACCTATACGGCTAATCGCTATCTGCGAACGCACATTGTTTGCACCAATATGAAAATAAACTTTTGATACAAATTGGAAGATATAATCCAGCATCAGTGCTTTTACTGCTTTGTTGATTCCGGTGCCCCAGCTTGAGGTTGCGTAAAATGTATATCCGATAAGTATGGAATCATTTTCTTTATCGTAATCATAAAAGCGGGTGCTACCTATAGTTTTGCCTGAGGCTTTGTTTGTAATTTTAAAAGCTCCTTTACTTTGCATCGCGCCTTCAAAAAATGTTTGAAACACTTCTTTTTGCCAACGGTCTTTATTAGGATGCTGTTCCCATATTTGAGGGTCGGATGCTACCGCATACAAATCTTCAAAATCATTTTCCTTCAGAGGGTATAAAATAACCTGTTCGTTTTCTAATACAGGCTGAAGTTTTATGCTCATTATTAATCGTTCAGGTTCCAGCTGTTAAGCGATTGCATTGCATGGTGAGCGGTAAGGTCAAACTGTACCGGAACTATAGAGATGTAGCCGTGTGCCAGTGCCCATTCATCGGTATCTTCGCCATGGTCAAGGTTAACAAATTTTCCGGTAAGCCAGTAATAATCTTTGCCCATTGGAGTCTGGCGTTTATCAAAACGTTCCTGCCACATGGCTTTGGCCTGGCGGCATATTTTTATGCCTTTTATCTCGTCTTCTTTTAATTTAGGAAAGTTAACATTAAGGATAACGCCTTCAGGAAGTCCGTTTTCCAGTACTTCTTCAGTGATTTTTTTAATAGATGCTTTTATGGGTTCAAAATCGGCATCCCAATTGTAATCCAGTAGAGAGAATCCAATAGCAGGAATGCCTTCGATACCTGCTTCAACCGCCGCACTCATGGTTCCGGAATAAATTACGTTTATAGAAGAGTTGGAGCCGTGATTTACACCTGATACGCACAGGTCGGGTTTGCGTTTAAGTATTTCGCTAACGGCAAATTTAACGCAGTCTACCGGAGTGCCACTGCAACTGTATTCGAGTTCTACATCCGGATCAATATCGATTTTATTAATGGACAAGGTGTTGTTAATTGTTATTGCATGTCCTGTTGCCGACTGAGGACTGTCAGGTGCGACAACTACCACATCGCCAAGCTCTTTCATTACACTGATTAATGCCCTTATTCCCGGGGCGGTAATGCCATCGTCATTGGTAACGAGTATTAGTGGTTTTTTCTTCATGGGTGTAGAAAAATCAAAATAAGTATTGTACTTTTACGTTTAGCTAAAGTACATAATTTTTTAGGAGCTGTTGTTAACTGCGCAGATTGATAAGAAAAAATTAGGTAAGATGTATTTTGGCACACTTTTTAATGTGTTTGATAATACTATGAAATTTAAATGAATGCCATTTTAAGCTATATGAAGAGAAATTATAAGATTTTAGCGTTTGTTGCTATACTTGCA
This sequence comes from Flavobacterium sp. AG291, assembly GCF_003350375.1. Classification (GTDB taxonomy): domain Bacteria; phylum Bacteroidota; class Bacteroidia; order Flavobacteriales; family Flavobacteriaceae; genus Flavobacterium; species Flavobacterium suzhouense. The sequence goes on from NZ_QQAR01000001.1 coordinate 181,101, forward strand.
GTTGCGCTATGGAGTTTTATGCCGAAGCAAAAGGCAGTAAGTGATCCTGAAAAAGACAAACTGCTTCTGGAACTTATAACTTTTGTGATTGAAAAAGGACATTATGACCCCGCAAAAATTGACGACACGTTTTCGAAAGGAGTTTATAAAAGTTACTTAGAATCGCTGGATCCTTCTAAGCGTTTCTTTATACAGTCCGATATTGACGAGTTCTCTAAATATGAAGATAAGATTGACGATATGATATTAAGTAAAGATCTTTCGTTCTTTGATCTTACTTATAACAGACTTCAACAGAGAATAAAAGAGTCTGAAGGTTTTTATAAAGATATTTTAGCTAAGCCATTTGATTTTACCACTAACGAAGAGTTTAGCGTGGATTATGAAAAAATGCCTTATCCTAAAAATGATGCTGACCTGAAAAAGCGTTGGGAAAAGCAACTTAAGTTATCGGTGCTTTCTACTATAACTGATAAACAAAAGATTCAGGAAACACCTGCTGATAAAGATGCCAAGATGGCTAACGATCCTGCTGCAAATAAAGCATTTGAAGATAAAAAGGGTGACGATACTAAGCCTAAATCTTTCGAAGAACTGGAAAAAGAGGCACGTGAATCTTCTCTTAAATCATTAAATGATTATTTTGATGTAATTGACGATCTTGAGCGTGATGAGTGGTTTAGTGTTTACCTAAATGCTATTGCTGAGCGTTTCGATCCGCATACGTTCTATTTTGCTCCGGATGATAAAGAGAAATTCGACACCAGTATGAGAGGATCTCTTGAAGGTATTGGTGCAAGACTTCAAAAGAAAGGCGATTATGTTGAAATATCGGAGCTTATTCCGGGCGGGCCTGCATGGAGAGGTAAAGAACTTGAGCAGGGTGACCTGATCATGAAAGTTGCTCAGGGTAAAGATGCTCCGGTTGATATTGCAGGTATGCGTCTTGATGATACTGTGAAGAAAATTAAAGGGCCTAAGGGAACTGAGGTTAGGCTTACAGTTAAAAAAGTAGACGGTTCTATAAAAGTTATCGCTATAGTTAGGGAAGTGGTTGAGCTTGAGGAAACCTATGCTAAGTCGAGCGTTGTTAAAAAAGATGGTAAGACGTATGGTGTGATATACCTGCCTAAATTCTATATTGACTTTGAAGATAAAAATAGTCGTGATGCCGCTAAGGACGTTGCGCTTGAAGTAAAAAGACTTAAAGAGCAAAAAGTAGATGGTATCATCATGGATCTTAGAGATAATGGTGGAGGATCACTTAAAACGGTTGTGGATATTACTGGATTATTCGTTCCGCAAGGGCCTGTTGTTCAGGTAAAATCTGCGGGTAAGCAAAAAGAGGTGCTTAACGATACTGATTCATCAGTACTTTATGATGGTCCGCTTGTAGTGCTTGTAAATAACTTCTCGGCTTCGGCTTCTGAAATATTTGCTGCAGCCATCCAAGATTACCACAGAGGTATCATTATGGGTAGCAAGCATACTTACGGAAAAGGTACGGTTCAGAATCTTATCGATCTTAACCAGTTCGTACGCAACAACTCAATGGGTGACCTTGGTGCATTAAAAACAACAACTCAGAAATTCTATAGAATTAATGGTGGTTCTACTCAAAGAGAAGGAGTTATGAGCGACATCGTTATGCCGGACAGATATTCTTACATTGACATGGGCGAGCGTGATGTTGATAATGCCATGCCGTGGGATAAAATTGACCCTGCTAATTATAAACCACTTGCAGCTAACTTCTCAGGGGTTATTGCAAGCAGCAAGCAAAGGATGGCTAACAATGCCCAGTTCAAACTTATGGACGAGAATGCTAAATGGGTATTTGAGAAAAAAGATGAAAATACTTTTAGCCTGAATATTGATAAATTCAAAGCAGATGTAGCGAAGAGTGAAGCTACAGCTAAAAAATTCAAGGTGTTAAACGATTACAAAAACAACCTTACTTTTGAAGCGCTGCCTTATGAAAAAGCTTTGTTTGCAAAAGAGCCTTTGCTGGCAGAAAAGAAACAAAGATGGTATGAAAGCCTTTCTAAAGATATTTATGTGGAAGAAGCGCTTAACGTACTTGGCGATATGCAGCCTGCTGCCAAAAGCAATGCTGTAGCCGTAAAGAAGGATAAAATGGTTAAAACGAGATAAAAGCCCTGATGGATAAAACCAATCATTCGCTTACAGGCTTAGCGCTCCAAAAATTCAAAAAGAATTTTTGGAGCGTTTTAAGTTTTGTATTTATTGTAATTCTATTATTCATTTCCATTTTTGCCTATGTGCTGGCACCCGATAAAACCGTTAATGCAAACTGGGGTGATCTGTCAATACACTCTAAATCCCCCGGGTTCACAGTAACGATGCTTACTATTCCTTCAAAGGAGGATGAGGGTAGTATTTCAGATTATTTTATCGGTAAACATACGGCTTCTGAAAAAATACCAATCCTTAAATATTCGGTCACTAAAGACAGTCTTACCTATTATGAATATACTGATGAGTCTTCTTTTGCAGTTGCCAAAACAATTCCGTTGTCTGTTTTTGGTAAAGATGTAAAGGCAGAAAAAGTAGGTGATGAATTCGTAAAAGAACAAAAATTCATACTGGGTACCGATAGTCAGGGGCGTGACCTTCTTAGTCGCTTGATTGTTGGCTCAAGGGTGTCCATTGCTATTGGTTTTGTCGCAGTATTTATTTCGTTAGTGGTCGGGATATTCTTTGGTGCTATAGCCGGTTACTATGGCGGTAAAGTTGACGCCTTTGTAATGTGGCTGGTAAATATCATTTGGAGTATTCCTACGCTGCTTTTGGTAATCGCTATAACACTTGCTTTAGGTAAAGGTTTCTGGCAGGTTTTTGTTGCTGTAGGTCTTACGATGTGGGTTGAGGTTGCAAGAGTTGTGAGAGGGCAGGTAATGAGCCTTAAACAAACACAGTTTGTAACGGCAGCGAGGGCTTTAGGTTACAAAAACAGCAGAATAATCTTTAATCATATATTGCCTAACAGTATGGCACCGGTTATCGTAATCTCAGCGGCTAATTTTGCTTCTGCGATATTAGTGGAGAGCGGTTTGAGCTTTCTTGGCCTTGGTGCGCAGCCACCTGTACCAAGCTGGGGAGGAATGATAAAAGACCACTATAACTATATCATTCTGGGTAAGCCTTATCTTGCCATGGCACCGGGTATAGCTATGCTTTTATTGGTTCTTGCTTTTATGATGGTTGGTAATGCCCTTAGGGATGCGCTGGATGTAAAGAGTGAGTAAATATACTAAAAGAGACTGTGCCTGTTAAATGGTATTAAGTCCCAGAGGGACGATATATTTATAGAAAATATAATTTAAAAGATTATAGGAACTCCGGAGGAGCGGCATTTAAAGATATGTCGCTCCTCCGGAGCTTTTAGACACTATAAATACCGCTTCTCCGAAGCTCTTTATAGGTTGAATTTAAACACTATTGGGAGTGACTGCAAACTGCCACTGCCTACTTGTAATTTACCACTCATTAACCTTATTGGCATCCATTTTTACGAAAATGAACAGCAATATGGTAAATGCCCATAAACTCGAACCACCATATGAAAAGAATGGTAGCGGCACTCCAATAGTTGGGAACAGCTTAATAAGCATTGTGATATTTACGAAGAAGTGCATGAATAATATTGATGCGACACAATAGCCGTATGTCCGGCTGAATTTAGATTTTTGACGCTCTGCGAGATATATGATGCGCAATAATAGGGTTACGAATAGTCCTATTACAACTAATGCTCCAACGAATCCCCATTCTTCACCTACGGTGGTAAAAATATAGTCTGTGTGTTGTTCCGGAACGAAACCACCTTTAGTTTGTGTGCCTTCAAGATATCCTTTTCCAAACCAGCCTCCCGAACCGATAGCAATCATCGATTGATTAAGGTTGTAGCCTTCTGCTTGCTGGTTTACATCTTTGTCAAATAATACATTTATACGGTCTTTCTGGTGATCTTCCAGTACGTTTTCGTATACAAAGTCAACAGAATAGACAAATCCGGCTATAGCTACAAATACGATTGCCGAGAGTATTGGATTTCTATGTGCTCTCCTCGTCAAGAAGAATTGCAGAATAATAATTATTAACGCAAGGGATACCACAAATAACGGTTTCACTAATAAAGCCAAAAGGAAAAGGATGATGGCAATGGCACCTGTTGCAAGATACCAGCCGGGCAGTCCTTCGCGATACAGTACAAGGGTAAGTGAAGCAAATATCATGGCGCTACCGGCATCGGGTTGCATCATGATCAGTGCTACAGGAAAGCCAATTATGGCAAAAGCGATTAGTTGATGATTAATGTTTTTAAGATTGATCTGTACGTCGCTCAGGTATTTAGAAAGCACGAGTGCGGTAGCAATCTTGGCAAACTCCGATGGCTGTAAACTGAAGCCCCCAAAAGAGTACCAGTTGGTTTGTCCTTTAATTGTTTTTCCGGCCACAAAAAGCCCTGCAAGCAATACAATACCCAGGCCGTAGAAGATAAAGGCGTACTTGTCATAAATCTTGGCATCAACTGTAAGGATAACCATGATAAGCGGGATACTAAATATGATAAAAAGTATCTGCTTTCCATATATCTGCCCAATATCAAATATAGAAGTCTCTTCATTAGGCAGGGAGGCCGAATAAATAGTCATCCATCCTGCAATAACCATAAGACAGTAAAGTAATATGGTTATCCAGTCGATATTGTTGGTTACACTTTGGTTTTTCATTCCTTTTGCCTGTTAAGGCTTATAGCTTTGATTAATCTTAAATGGTTGTCCGCTCGTTACTTTGTCGTATTCTGATCTAAGACCATGAGTAGTGATCCATTCCTCACGGGCTTTTTGAGTTACTTCGCCTTTAAGATACTTTTCTATCATAAGGCTTGTTATCGGTCCGGCCCAACGTGATCCCCAATAACCATTTTCTACAAATACCGCAATAGCAATTTTAGGATCGTGTCTTGGTGCAAAGGCTACGAAAATAGAGTGGTCGGTAAGCTGTGTTCTTACGCCGCCTATCTTGGTAAAGTTCTCGGCAGTACCTGTTTTACCGCAAATTTCAATACCCTCTACTTTTAGATGGCTTGCAGTACCATAGTTATACACGTCAAACAATCCGTCTATAACGGGTTGGAAATGCTGTTTGTCTATGGTAGTGTAATGTTTAGTTCTGAATTTTTTGTCTATGTTTTTACCACTCTTCCCAATTTTTTTAATTACGTGAGGGGTATAATACCAACCCTGATTGGCTACAGTTGCCATCATGTTGGCGAGTTGTATAGGGGTCATCGATACTTCACCCTGTCCAATTGAGTTTGAAATTATAGTGGAGCTTCTCCATCCGCCGTTTGGATACCAACGGTTGTAATATTTTGCAGTTGGGATATGTCCCTTTCGTCCCGGAGGAAGATCGTAACCAAGAAAATCGCCAAGTCCAAAGCTTTTAAGGTGATTGCTCCATGCATCTACACCATATTGAGGTTTGGGATATTTATCTATGGTAAGCTTGAATACGTTTCCAAAATAGGCATTACAAGAATTATAAATACCATTATTTAATTGATGAGGCCCAAAACCATGGCATTTCATAAACGCACCACGTCCGTAGGAGAAACCATGGTGACACATGAAAGTTGTGTTTACATCAATAACTTCTTCCTGAAGCCCGACAAGCCCGGTAAGTATCTTAAAGGGTGATCCGGGAGGATACTCGGCTAAAAGACCTCTGTCAAACAGTGGCATTTCAATAGTATCTTTGTACATTCTGGTGTAGTTCTTAGAACGTTCACGTCCAACTAGTATGGATGGGTCATAAGAAGGAGCAGTAACCAAAGCCAGAATTTCACCTGTTTTGGGTTCGATTGCAACAATACCACCACGTTTTTCAAACATCAGTCGTTCACCATATTCCTGTAATTCTTTGTCGATGCTTAATGTTATATCAGTGCCTTGTACAGCTATAGTGTCATAGATTCCTTCTTTAAAAGAGCCTATTTCTCTGTTGAAACGGTCTTTCTGAATGTATTTTACACCTTTTACACCTCGAAGGATCTCTTCATACATTTCTTCCACACCTTGTTTTCCGATGAGGTCACCACTTTTGTAATAAGGGTTTTTTTTGATGATAGGGTCATTAACCTGGGCGATATAACCAAATACGTTAGCTCCCGAAGGGGTTTGATAGTCACGAAGTGAACGCTTAACAATATCAAAGCCTTTAAAACGGCGTATCTTTTCCTGAAATGCGGCAAATTCCCGTTTGTTAAGCTGAGGTAAGAATACTGAAGGAAGCCTTGGGCTGTATACCCTGGCTTTTTCTACCCTTTGGATAAAATATTCTTTAGTTATGTTCAGTAATGAGCAAATTTCAAGTGTGTCAAGGTCTTTCGCCATTTCATTTGGCGTAACCATGATGTCATAAGATGGTTGATTTGCTACCAATAATTTACCGTTACGGTCGTATATATATCCTCTTTCAGGATAGTCATACTGTATCTTGATAGCGTTGTTGTCAGATTTCTTGATGTAAGAGTCATCAAGTATCTGCAAATAAAAAAGCCTTGCCACAATAATAACTGTTGCGGCAACTATAATTATTGGCAATAAACTCTTTCTCATTGTTTGCCCGGCTTAATTAGGTAAATTATGATTATACTAAGTATCAGCGTAAATATTGTTGTAAATAATGTTCTTGTCAAAACCAAAAGAATACCACTAAACTTAAATACCTCTAAAAGGTATAAAATTAAATGATGCGTTACAATAGAAATAAGGATAAATGAAAAACGCTCGGGCGATAATCGTTCATTTATTTTTACAGTTTGATATTCGTAACTAAGTCCAAATGAAAACTTGAAGAATGTTGGCCTCAGATACGCAAGCGTAACGCAGGCCGTGGCGTGCACACCACCAGAATCAGTAAACATATCTACCATCAATCCTAAAAGGAAAGAGGATAGCAGGAGTCCGGCTTTATTTCCGTTAACCGGATATAAAAGTATGAATAGTATGTAAGGGTAAGGGTTAAGGAATCCAAACAAATTCAGCCTGCTGAAAATAATTACCTGAAGGGCAAGCAGGAGTATAAACCTGAATATGTTCATTATGGTACTACTGCTCATTGTTCGAATTTGTGGTTTCTTCTTCCAGTTTTATAATCTCGTCGCGGTCTTTGTTTTCTATGATGTAAACATGACCCAGGCTTGTCATATCGTTAAACAGTCTTACCTCAAGTGTGTAATAGTTTGTCTTTTTGTCCATATATACCTTGTCGATAGTGCCGATAGGTATATTTTCCGGGAATATTCTCGATTCCGCCCCAGTTACTATGGTGTCGCCTTTACGTACGGTGGCAAGCCTTGGTACATCAATAAGCTGAGCAAAGCCTGTATTTTTTCCATTCCAGGTAAGGGTTCCAAAATGATTATTCTTCTTGATTTTAGCGTTAAGCTCAAACTTAGGGTTAAGTACACTGAGTACTGTAGCATATCCGTTAGATACATTTTCAACGATACCCACAACGCCCAGACTGCTTACGACTCCCATGTCGGGTTTAATGCCTTCTTTTATACCGCTGTTTATCGTGAAATAATTTTCAGGGGCACTGTAGGAGTTACGAATTACTTTAGATTGTATTACTGCAAACTGACCCATTGCCAGAGGTATTTTTACCTCCGGGGCATTAACAGTATCCTGAGTATTGAAAAGCATTTTTTTAAGGCGTGCGTTTTCACCTGCCAGCGCTTCGTTTTGCTCTTTAAGGCTAAGGTATTCTTCCACTGTGTTTACCTGCTCATATACATAGCCAGATATAGCATTAGCCGAAGTAACGGCACGGCTTCTATGGTATGAGTGCGATTGTATAGTGAGCGTTAACGAAACGCCCAAAAGCAGCAAAAACAGTAATAAAATACTGTTTTTAAATAAAAAATTAAATATTTGCTGCATCGTTTAGCCTGCTTTATTTGATAAGTATGCTTCTGAATTTTTGTATGTTTTTAAGTGCCATTCCTGTACCTCTGACAACAGCTCTAAGCGGGTCTTCGGCAATATAGACAGGAAGGTCTGTTTTTTGAGAGATACGTTTGTCAAGACCTCTTAACATCGATCCTCCTCCTGCAAGATAGATACCTGTGTTGTAGATATCGGCAGCAAGTTCCGGTGGTGTTTGCGATAATGTTTCCATTACGGCATCTTCAATACGCTGAATCGATTTGTCAAGTGCTTTAGCTATTTCCCTGTAAGAAACGTCTACCTGTTTTGGTTTACCTGTTAAAAGGTCACGTCCCTGTACCGACATATCTTCAGGAGCATTTTCAAGATCTTCTATAGCAGCTCCAATAGTGATTTTTATTTTTTCAGCAGTACTTTCCCCAACAAAAAGGTTGTGCTGCGTTCTCATGTAGTAAACAATATCGTTTGTGAATACGTCACCGGCAATTTTAACCGATTTGTCACATACGATTCCTCCAAGTGCAATAACCGCAATTTCGGTAGTACCACCACCTATATCTACAATCATGTTACCTTTAGGTTGCATGATGTCTACACCAATACCAATTGCTGCTGCCATCGGTTCATGGATAAGGTATACCTCTTTACCATTAACTCTTTCAGCTGATTCTTTTACCGCTCGCATCTCAACCTCTGTAATTCCTGAAGGGATACAGATAACAAGACGCAGGGCAGGTGTGAATAGTTTTTTCTTAAGTGCAGGAATGCTTTTGATGAACATTGTAAGCATTTTTTCCGATGCGTCAAAGTCAGCAATAACCCCGTCTTTAAGCGGTCGTATGGTTTTAATGTTTTCATGGGTTTTACCCTGCATCATATTGGCCTCTTTTCCTACGGCTATTATTTTGCCCGAGATGCGGTCACGAGCAACAATAGAAGGGCTGTCTATAACAACTTTATCGTTATGTATGATTAGGGTATTTGCGGTACCAAGGTCTATTGCGATATCCTCGGTCATGAAATCAAAAAATCCCATACTGGTTTAGTGTATTAAGGTTTTGGTATAAAAAATGTTTAAGCCTACAAAAGTAGTAAAATTAATGTTTGAAATGACGTGTACCAGTAAATACCATGGCAACATTGTTTTCGTTGCAGTAGTTAATGCTAAGTTCGTCTTTTATTGAGCCTCCGGGTTGTATAACCGCAGTGATTCCGGCATTTTTAGCAAGCTCAACACAATCCGGGAATGGGAAAAATGCATCGCTGGCCATAACAGCGCCGTTTAGGTCGAAATTGAAAGATTGTGCTTTTTCTACAGCCTGTCTTAAAGCGTCAACGCGAGAGGTTTGTCCTGTACCTGATGCGTAAAGCTGCTTGTTCTTTGCAAATACTATCGTGTTAGATTTTGTATGCTTACAAATTTTTGAGGCAAAAAGTAAATCTTCAACTTCCTGAGTAGTAGGTGATGTTACAGTAACGGTAGTTAAGTGTTCTTTATTGTCTGTAATATTATCTTTATCCTGAACTAATAATCCGTTAAGGCATGTACGAACCTGTTTAGCAGGTAGTTCTACTTCGTTTTGGATGAGAATAATTCTGTTTTTCTTTTCCTGAAGGACCGCAAGAGCGTCATCTTCATAACCCGGAGCAATTACAACTTCGCAGAAAAGATTGTTGATTTCGTCTGCAGCAGCTTTGTCAATCTTAGCATTAGAGATAAGTACACCTCCAAATGCTGAAGTAGGGTCTCCTGCAAGTGCGTCAAGGTAAGCTTCTTTTACTGTAGATCTTGTAGCAAGGCCACAAGCATTATTGTGTTTAAGAATGGCGAAAGTTGGATTGTCATTTTTAAATTCACCAATAAGGTTAACGGCAGCGTCTACGTCAAGAAGGTTGTTGTAAGATAGTTCTTTACCGTGTAGTTTAGTGAACATCTTATCGAAATCACCAAAGAAGTAACCTTTTTGGTGAGGGTTTTCACCATAACGAAGCACTTGTCCGTTGCTAACACTCTCTTTGTAGAAAGTTTCATCTTCATTGAAATAATTGAAGATGGCTGTGTCGTAATGTGAAGAAGTGTGGAAAGCTTTGGTTGCAAAGGATTTACGTTCTGCAAGTGTAGTGCCTCCGTTGTTGTTAGTGATTACCTCAAGGAATTCTGCATATTCGTTTACAGAAGCAACAATTACAGTGTCCTTAAAGTTTTTGGCAGCTGCACGGATAAGTGAAATACCACCAATGTCAATTTTTTCTATGATGTCAGCCTCAGAAGCACCTGAAGCTACAGTTTTTTCAAATGGGTATAAATCTACAATAACAAGATCTATTTGCGGGATGTCAAATTCCTGCATTTGTTGTACGTCAGACGGATTGTCCTGACGGTTAAGTATACCTCCAAAAACTTTTGGATGCAACGTTTTTACCCTTCCGCCAAGGATAGATGGATAAGAGGTTACATCTTCAACAGGAACTACAGGTATTCCCAGATCTTTAATGAAAGCTTCTGTACCGCCTGTAGAATAGAACGTTACGCCCTGCTCGTGCAGTTTTTTTACAATAGGTTCCAGACCGTCTTTGTCAAATACCGAAATTAGTGCTGATGAAATTTTTTTGATGCTCATTTTTGTAAGTATAAATAAAGTGCAAAAGTAGTTATTGTAGCGTTAACATTCAAAAGCTGTGAACACTAAATTTTAAAGAAATTGAAAATTTATTTCGTTTGGGTTCGCTTCATTTAAAAAAAATGCGGACTTTTACAGAAGTCAATCAAAACAATCATGCTGCTATACCTGCGTTTACTTAAAGAAAGTCTTTCTTTTGCCCTAAATGCCCTTAGGAACAATAAACTGCGCACCTTTCTGTCTCTTCTTGGTGTTACTGTAGGGATATTCTCAATTATTGCCATTTTGGCCGCCGTCGATTCGCTCGACAGGAAAATAAAAGAGGATATGAGCAGTATCGATAAGAATACTATGTATCTTAAACGATTCTCTTTTGGGCCAAGTGAAATACCACGCTGGAAAAGAGAACAGTTTCCGGATGTGAGTTATGATGAATATCAATACATAAAGGATAATGTAAGTTCTATACAGGAAGCCGCATTTCAGATATTTACCAAAAGTGAAACAGCTCGATATGAAGATAAGGCTGCGAGTAGTGTAAATGTGGTTCCGGTTTCCTATGAATTTTCCGAGATCCAAAGCCTGAAGATAGAACACGGGCGATTTTATAATGAATCGGAATCTAATTCAGGAACACCGGTTGCTGTAATTGGTTATGAGATAGCCAAAACTCTTTTTGGGGACGCTAATCCGCTCGAGAAAAAATTCAGGATGTATGGGCAGCGATTTACAGTTATTGGAGTGCTCGAAAAACAGGGGCAGGGTATGTTTGGCGAAAACAACGATACTGCAATTATAATTCCGGTAAACTTTTTACGAAATATGTATGGCGACCATAATGATTTTATGACGCCAATAATTATCATAAAGCCCAAAGCAGGAGAGGATGGAGAAGAGGTTAAGGCTGAAGTGGCTCAGAAGCTGCGTAACTACCGTGGGATAAAGGCAGGTGAGACTGATAATTTTATTATTGATATACTTTCCGGATTTACCGATATGATCGATCAGATAATTGGTACCATGAACATGATTGGTATTGGTATCAGCGCCTTTTCACTTTTAGTGGGCGGGTTTGGTATAGCTAATATTATGTTTGTTTCGGTTAAGGAAAGAACTAACCTTATAGGTATCCAAAAAGCGCTTGGGGCGAAAAACAGGTTTATACTTTTCCAGTTTTTATTCGAGGCGGTTATTCTTTCTCTTTTTGGAGGGCTTATAGGTATTCTTATGGTTTGGGGTATTGCCGCTTTACTCTCGAGCATGATTGAGTTCAAATTCGTACTAAGTTTTGGCATAGTATGTTTTGGTACCGCGGTTGCAATTTTTATAGGATTGGTGTCAGGGATTCTTCCTGCAATAGCGGCGTCGAAACTAGATCCTGTTGAAGCGATCAGAAGTGGTATGTAAAAAAAAACGGCACGTCTTAAGCCCCCACTTGTAACGTGCCGCATTTGTATTGCGATCCATTCACATACTGATATGTTTCATGAACAACAATGAAAATAATAATATCGATGTTATTATTTTTCGCAAGCAAATCTAACATCTTTTTTGAAAAACCGACTAAAAAAGGTATAGACAAAACACGGACATTCCTTGTTTTTAAAAGGTTTTTTAGTGATTTAGCCTTGTTGGGCGTGTATTTGATTGCTCCTATAAAGGTGTGTTCAGTAATATGTTTTCAAGGTCTGATTCGGTTTCGATACCCATCTTTTTTTTAACCCTGTATTTTTTTTTCACAATTGTTTCGGGAGTTACCTGCATCAAAGTGGCCATGTCCTTATATGGTAAATTGAGTTTTAGCAAAGCGCAAAAGAAAAGGTCATTTTTGGTTAATGCAGGAAATTGTTCTCCCAGGTTTTTTTGAAATCCTGCATATGTTTCGCTGAATCTTTTCTTGAATACAGACCAATAATTTTTTTCGCTGGTTAAAGCCTGTAATTGTTCTTTAATGTTTTCAATGCATAAATCCTGTGGCTTTTCTTTGCAAAGTACAATGAGGTTGCTGATGCTTACTTCTAAAGAGGATAGCCAAATAATACCAGAGCTAAGTTCTTCTGTTTTATACTCCAGGTTTTGCTTGTTCAGTTCATTAAACTTTTTTGCATTTTCATATTCCTGAAGCATTTTTTCTTTTTTAAGCTTTTCGGCAGAGATTTTATGAAGTCGTTTTCTGGTTTTGTAGATGTAAATAAAGGATATCGCTGTTAATAGGAGAAGAGCTGTTATAATTGGCAACAGTATTTTTTTGTTGTAATTAAGCCTTTCTTTTAAAGTGAGATTTGTGTTTTCGAGATTTTCGCCTTTTTTTGATTGGTATTTATTTTGGAATTGTTCCTGAAGTTTTAAAGTGGTAATGTCATTTCCTGTTTTTTCAAGTGTGTCCTGAAATTTAAGGCTGTTCTGTATCGATAAAAGCGCTTGGTCATCATTATCCATTTTTTCATGCGCTTTTGCTTTGGTGGCTTCAAAAAGCATACGGTCTTTAATAGTTGCCTTTTGAAGAAATTCCGGTTTCTCAACCAAGTCAATAACTTCTAGTGCTGTCTTGTATTTCTGTTGTTTCAAAAGTACCTCAATGTATTCAGATGCAATAGGGATTGTTTTAAGAGAACGATAAGTAATGGCTTTCTCTAAAGCAATTTTATAATACCCCTCGGCAGTTAACAGATTATTGAGTTTTTCCTGTATGGTTCCCATCTTTGAGTATACAATCCCAATGATTTCCTGGTCGTTGAACTTTTTGAGGCCGGGTAGTGCGTCATTTAAAGCTTTCTGAGCTTCTTCGTATCTTTCCAGGTGTGTAAGGCAATCACCGTAGTTTAAAAGTGCGATGCAATAGTTTTTTGTAGAATTTTGTTCTTTGAACCCTTTGATTACTTCTTTGTAAAGATCTGCAGCAAAGAAAAAGTTTCCTGCATTAAGATATGTATTGGCAAGGCTATGCTTAACATTTAAGCTGTGTTGGTTGTCATTGTTCTTTTCGAAAAGGGATAAAGCTTTTAAAAGGTAGTTGATTCCTTCGTCATTACGGAGTAATAAATTGTAATTTGACGCTATCTCGCCGTAAACTATGCCGAGCCCGGTTTCGTCTCCCAGCTGTCGGTATATGTCTTCTGTTTCGGCAAGGATTTTAAGCGAAACTTCATTTTCTCCTCTTTTTTTATACGTTCCGGCTTTATTTCGGAGTATACGTGCATATACTTTTGGATACTTTACCTTATTTGCATATGGTAAAGCGCGTTCATAATAATATAAGGAAGAGTCGGTATTGTTTTTTAAGTGGTAATAATAGGCATATGAAAGATATGCATTTGAATATAATGTGTCGTGAAGTTTTCCTTTATAGGCCAGTATTTCTTTGATAAGAACTTTTGCACTATCAGGTTCAGAGGTCATAATACGTCTTATCTGGCGTTCTTTTTCCAGAATATTTGTATCTTGGTTTTGGGCATAAGTAAACTGTAGCAGCAAAACCATAATGCCGAATAAAAGTTGCTTCATAGTCCAAACAAGCATTTTTTATATCCGGGGGTAGATGAAATGCGGTGCAAATTAAATCATAAAATTCCAATAAAACATTGAGTGATTTGAAATTTTAAATTCATTTTTAAGATAGGGAGATATACCTGTTTTGTTGTAAAAAAATCCCCCTTAAAAAGGGGGATGATTTTTATCTTACCGGCTGGTTTTGTATAAGATCCAGAAATAAGTTTATTTTATCTTTAAGCTCTTTACGTGGAGTGATAAAATCAAGGAAGCCGTGCTCAAGTACAAATTCTGCAGTCTGGAAACCTTCAGGAAGGTCTTTACCGGTAGTATCTTTTACAACACGAGGCCCTGCAAATCCGATAAGTGCGCCCGGTTCAGAGATGTTTACATCACCAAGCATAGCATATGATGCTGTTGTACCTCCCGTAGTAGGGTCAGTACATAGTGATATGTATGGTATTTTAGCATCTGCCAACTGAGCAAGTTTAGCCGATGTTTTGGCTAACTGCATCAGAGAATATGCTGCTTCCATCATCCTTGCACCTCCTGATTTAGATATCATCACAAAAGGAATCTTGTTTTTGATAGAGTGATCAATTGCGCGCGCAATCTTTTCACCTACTACAGCTCCCATAGAGCCTCCGATAAATGCGAAGTCCATACAGGCAACTACAAGGTCTTTTCCTTTAGATTTTCCAACAGCAGTTCTTACAGCATCTTTAAGTTTGGTTTTTTCAGTAGCTTCTTTTATACGATCCCCGTATTTTTTTGTGTCAACAAACTTTAGGGTATCTTTAGAAGTCATGTTTTTGTCAAACTCCGTAAACTCATTGTCATCAAAAAGGATGTTGAAGTATTCTTTACTTCCTATTCTTACGTGGTAACCATCTTCAGGGCTTACGTAAAAATTCTTAGCAAGCTCGTCTGCATCAACAATTTTACCGGTTGGCGACTTGTACCATAGTCCTTTTGGTACATCTTTTTTGTCTTCGGTTGGTGTTGTGATCCCTTTTTCTGTTCTTTTAAACCAAGCCATCTTTTTCTGTTAAGTTTAGTACTGCAAGCAGTTTGTTGTAATTATAGTGTATTTACGTTGTTTAGGTCTTTAAATGCCTGCTCAAGTCTTGCATTAAAAGTAAGTTCACCTTCACGTATCCATTTTCTTGGATCATAGTGTTTTTTGTTTGGTGACTCAGGTCCGTCAGGACTACCTATCTGTGTTTTTAAATAATCGATGTTTTTAACAACATAATCACGAACACCTTCTGTAAAAGCAAACTGAAGGTCAGTGTCAATGTTCATTTTGATAACACCGTAACCAATAGCTTCTCTGATTTCTTCAAGAGTTGACCCTGATCCTCCGTGGAATACGAAATCTACCGGGTTATTTCCAGTGTTGAATTTTTGCTGAACATACTCCTGAGAGTTTTTAAGGATTTTTGGAGTAAGTTTTACGTTACCCGGTTTGTATACACCGTGTACGTTACCAAAAGCAGCAGCTACGGTAAAGCGAGGAGATATTTTGCTTAGTTCTTCATAAGCATAAGCAACTTCTTCCGGCTGAGTATAAAGTTTAGAGCTGTCAACATCAGAGTTGTCAACACCATCTTCTTCACCACCTGTAATACCAAGCTCGATCTCAAGGGTCATGCCCATTTTACTCATACGCTCAAGGTATTTTTTAGAGATCTCCATGTTTTCTTCAAGAGATTCTTCTGAAAGGTCAATCATGTGCGAACTGAAAAGTGGTTTTCCTGTTTCAGCAAAATGTTTTTCACTGGCGTCAAGAAGACCGTCAATCCAAGGCAAAAGTTTTTTTGCACAGTGGTCAGTATGTAAAATTACAGTAGCACCGTAAGCCTCAGCAAGTGTATGGATATGTTTTGCACCTGCAACTGCACCAAGGATAGCTGCTTTTTCGTCAGCATTTGATAATCCTTTACCAGCGTTGAAAATTGAGCCACCGTTAGAGAACTGGATGATAACAGGAGCTTTAAGTCTTGCTGCAGTTTCCATTACACCATTAACTGTGCTTGAACCTGTAACGTTTACTGCAGGAAGTGCAAATCCTTTTTCTTTTGCATATCTGAATATTTCCTGAACCTGATCTCCGGTAGCAACACCGGGCTTAATATTGTGGGCCATTGTTTTTGTTTTTTAGAATTAGAATTGACAAAAATAATATTTTATACTTAGAACGGATAATTAATTCCGACATTTAGAACTGATTTTGAAAGATTATATTCTTTAAACCAGCGATCGCCCTCTTCACGACCCGGATTATAGGTTTTAAAACCTACGTCAAATCGTATCACGAAAAAGTTAAAATCGTACCTGAATCCAAGGCCTGAGCCAAAGGCAAGGTCTCTAAAAGATGAGAACCCGTTAAAAGTTTTTTTCGGGTCATCAACTTCATCAAAAACATTCCAGATGTTTCCGATGTCGCCAAAAATTGCTCCGTTTAGTTTGTCGAAGATATTAAAACGAAGTTCAGCACTATAAGCCATCTTAAGATTGGCTTCGTTAAAGTCGTCAACTCCACCGCTACTTCCGGGGCCTAAACTATAAGGTTGCCAGCCACGGTTGTCGTTCGAACCTCCTGCAAAATAACTTCGGGAAAAAGGAATAGAGGTAGAGTTGCCATAAGGAACTGCCAGTCCGAAGAAAGCGCGCATGGCAAGTACTTTACCGCGCCTTAGGTCCCAGTGTTTTATAAAGTCGAGTTCACCTTTTAAATATTGTGAGTATGCCACATTAAAAAGCGTTCTCTGGCTATTGGTGTTATTAGGGTCTACCAATGTGCCGCCAAGCAGGGATAAAAGCGCACCTGCCGACTCTACTTTTGTTTTGAATATAAAGAAAGTGTTGTCGTTTAGGTTTTCACGACTGGTCCTGGTATAGGTGTAATTGCTCGCGAATATAAGGTTGTTTTCTGTTAGCCTGTCCCTGCGCTGTTCTATACTGTTTACATTGTCTTTGTCTGTTGTTGAAACAGCTATGGAGCCGTTCTCAACGTCTTTAATAAAGTTGTCTGCACCTCCGTTCTCAATGTCCAGATCTCCATTTTCATTAAAGTAAGAAGATGGCACGCTTGGATAATCCTGCGCAATATTATTTAATCTATTATAGGATGATTGGTATACCTTAAAGTAGTTTTCAGGATTAAGGTTCCTTACATATTGAAGATTCAAAAGGTCAAGTCTGGAAGAATAGTGCTTTCTTATCGGAGCCCAGTTGTAACTTAATACTCCGGTAAAGTTTTCCTTGTCAAGTCCAATATTCTTTTGACTGCTTATACCCAAACTGAAAATAGTTGAAGGAATCAGGTTTTTAGGAATTATCTTTTCAGTATTGAAAGGGAAGAATATCCTTGGGAATGTAAGTTTAAGATCGGCACCATACTCCAGGATGTTAAAAAAAGCTTTGTCCTTTATGGCGTTATCGTTTGACGAACCTATGTTTCCGCGTGTGGAAAGATCAAGAATTTCCGCACCTCTGAAAACATTACGCATAGAAACCCCAAGGCTTCCTGCAATACCTATATCCTGAATGTTTGAGTGCATAAAGTCGGCACTTACATTAAATCGGAATTTTTTCTTCGGAATCAGCTTAATGCTTGCAATCAGTGACTTGCCTGAAGGGTCGTTTTTATCCTCGGTGTACTCTATTGAAGGGTTGTTGAAAACCCTAAGATTGCTTAGATAACGTGATGTAAGTGTTCTTCTGATATCGGAATAATCAGTTTCCGGAGCAACGAAAATAGCATCAGTTAGTGCTTTTGGCCTGTAATTAAGTTTTCCTGTACTGTAAATATTAAAGCCTTTATAGCTTGTACTGTCTATAGACTGATCTTCGCTGTTTGGGTTTTGGGTATAAATATTTACCTGGCTTACTTTATAGAGCTTAAATGGCCTTATAAAAGTTGAGTCCCCCTGTCTTACCGACTCATTGTCTATAATAAGGTCTACATTCGCTTTTCTTCCTCCATTGTTTACAGTGTCTATAACATAAGTAATGTAGTTCTGCTGAAAATTATAAGCACCATGATTTCTAAAATGATTGGTAATCCTTTCCCTTTCGGCTGTAAAATTAGTTTCCTCGTACTGCTGACCCTGTTTAATGAGTGATTTGTCTTTTATAGTAGTATAAAGGCTGTCAAGTGCGGGTGTTTCTATATAGCGATTAATTGTGTCCAACATATATGGAGCGCCGGTAATTACATCATAAGTAACCTTTGCTCTCTTATCAGGGAGTGTGTCTATCTTGTAACCAACACTTGCCCTGAAGAACCCTTTTTTGTAGTAATAGGTAAACAAACGATTTCTCGATTTTTTTATCCTGTTAATATCTACAAGTACAGGAGCTTCTCCTGTTTTCTTCAGGAAATTACTAATTCCCGATACAACAAATGAATTTCCAAGACGCTGTACCTGCTTTTCGGAGAGTAATTTTCTGTAGCGTTCGTGTCTTCCGGGTTTTCTGTCCAGCCAGTCCAGGT
Source organism: Flavobacterium sp. AG291 (assembly GCF_003350375.1). Lineage (GTDB taxonomy): Bacteria > Bacteroidota > Bacteroidia > Flavobacteriales > Flavobacteriaceae > Flavobacterium > Flavobacterium suzhouense. The sequence continues at coordinate 199,694 of NZ_QQAR01000001.1, forward strand.
ACATAGAGTCGGCATTGGGTTTCGCCATATTATACATGTGCAGCCTGAGGTGGAAGCCCAATATGTCGCTGTTTGGCTGTTGGTAGAGTTGGTCGTGAACTATTTCGTCATTCTTAACCTTGTCGTTTACAAGGATTTCATTTTTTTCGAGCAGGTGTTTACCTTCCGGAACCCTTCTTACAAGAGAACAGGAATATAAAATCCAGCCCGATAAGATAAATAGTATTATTTTTGTTGCTTTATTTCTCAAGACGGTATAGCCAAATAGTAATTCAAAAATACATTTTTTATGCTTAGTAAAAACCAAATTAAAATAATAACGGGCTTACAGCAAAAAAAATACAGGAAGCAGCATAAATTGTTTATTGCCGAAGGGATAAAGGTAGTACAGGAATTACTGAATTCCAATTTTGAATTACACCAATTATTTACCACTCAGGATATTTTTAAGGGAATAGCAAAGGATAAGATTGAGCTTATTACAGAAGCAGAGCTTAAAAGAATAAGTGTCCTTACTACGCCTAATGGTTGTCTCGGACTTTTTGTAATGCCCGATGAAAAACCAGTACCAAATAACGGACTGATTGTTGCGCTTGATGATATTCGCGATCCGGGTAATCTGGGAACAATCGTTCGTCTTTGCGACTGGTTTGGTATAGAGCATCTTATATGCTCTGAAGAGTGCGTAGACGTCTATAATCCTAAAGTTGTACAGGCAACTATGGGATCGCTCACGCGTGTTAATGTAGTATATACCAATCTCGAAAATTATCTGGCAAACACAAAACTACCTGTTTTTGGTACTTTTATGGATGGCGATAATATTTACGAAGAGGCATTGCCAGCTAACGGAATCATTGTTATGGGTAATGAGGCTAACGGTATATCTCAAGCTATAGAGGCTAGGTCAACACGAAGGATATCCATACCGCGCTTTGGTGACCTTCAGCAGACGGAAAGCCTTAATGTAGCCACGGCAGCAGCTATAATCCTAAGCGAATTCAGGAGAAATTTTAGTGGAAGGTAAAATTGATGAAGATGCCTCTGGTTTTCATCGATTCAATGTTTCCGGTATAAGGGCTGTTAGGGTCGTTGTCCCTGATAATCTCATCATTTAAACTGAATACTCCACGAATAGACGGTGAGAACTTAAAGAATTCAAAATAAAGATCGACTCCGGCTCCAATCTCATAATAGTTGGTCCATTTTTTCATTCTGAAACGTGCCCCTGTCATGTTATCGTCCTTTACATTAAAGTTACTCGAAAGGTTTAAGGAGCGTGAAACACCACCTACAAGGTAAGGCCTTACGTTTCCTGTTCTTTTTGACGAGAATTTTAGTAATAGCGGAAAATGAAGATAGGTCGATTTTACCTCTCTTTGCTTGTCAGCAGTTGTGCCCTCTACATTATGAAAGGTAAGGTCACGCTGCGTATAATATAGTCCCGGTTCAAAACGAAGATCCAGGTATTCAAAAAGGCGTAGGTTACCCACAAGGCCTACGTTAAAACCAGTAGATTTTTTAAGTTCTATGTCAACTTTTGGATCGTTGATGTAGTCAAATTTAAAATCATAGCTGTTAAAGCCAAGGAAATACCCCCAGTGAACTCTTTGTTTGTCAAAGTTTTCAAGGTTAACAATTGGGTCTTTGCTGAAAACCTGCGTACCAAACTGAGCATGAGCGCACAGGCTGGTAACAAGCAGTATATATAAAAACAGTTTCTTCATTTTATTGTTTTGAAGCAGTGTAAATTGTTGCCACTCCAAAAGTTTGCGGCATATTCTTAACCTCTATAAACCCAATTTTACGTAAAATATTGTTCAAAGCTTCACCATGTGGAAAAACTGATGCCGATTCGCTCAGGTATGCATAAGCCGAACGGTCTTTAGAGAACAGTCTGCCTATAAGAGGCAGCAGGTTTTTGCTGTAAAAATTGTAACCTTGTTTAAAAGGGAATTTTGTTGGTACAGAAGTTTCCAATATCACAAAAACACCTCCGGGTTTTAGTACGCGCAAAATTTCGGCAAGGCCTTTATCAAGCGTTTCAAAGTTACGAACGCCAAAAGCTACAGTAATAGCATCAAAGTAATTGTCTTCGAAAGGCAGGTTCTCGCTATCGCCATACACCAGTTTGATTTTTGAATCAAGACCTTTTTCAGTCACTTTCTTGCGGCCTACTTCCATCATGCCTTCAGAAATGTCGGCTCCAATAATTTCGGTGGCCGATGTCTGTGCCATAAGAATGGCAAGATCTCCGGTGCCGGTAGCGATATCAAGAATAGTTTTAGGATTCTTGTCAGCAACAAGCTTAAGTACTTTTTTGCGCCATTTAACGTCTATCCCAAACGAAATTACGCGGTTAAGGCCGTCATAATTACCGGAAATAGTGTCAAACATCTGGGCGACCTGTTCTTTTTTACCCAGGCCGGAATCTTTATAAGGGGTTACGTTTTGCGACATTGCTATTATTTACGAAGCAAAGATAGAAATAGTTTTGTTAATAGGGAGTTAGAAATGAAATTACAGGAAGGGAAGTTGTATAAATTGAGGAATGATATTCTAACTCAAATTTTTAATTTTATGTATAAGAGCTACTTCTCTGCCTGCAAAATTTGTTTCGGCTTCTAAAAAGGCAATATCAGATTTCTGTATGTCAAAAATTGTCTTAGCGACAGCGCCAAATTTGAGCCTCGCTAAGTTTTCAATAGTGTCAGCTGTTAAAGTTATAAAGCTTTCAAATGATGATAAGGTATATTTCATCTTATGAAGTAGAAATTGTTGAGTGTATTCTTCAAGCAAATATTCTAACTTTTGTTCTATTTCTTTAGTGCTGAGATTTTCTTTGCTAACTTCATTAATCCAATTTCTAAGGCGGTAAGACTTTAATTTGAAATCAGGATCACTTTTAAGTTCTGATAATTGTAAATAATTAAAATCGGTGGGAGTGGGTATTTTATTTGTCAGAATTGAATAAACGGCTGAGTTTTTTACAGTGTGCTCATCTAGGAACTGATTATGGGGTTCTTTCAAGATGGGTATATAAATGTTTTTATTGACAGTGTTTAATTTCATTGAATAACATCTTGAATTTAAATCCTGAACTTTCTCTTGTGATTCGATTAAATCAAAAAAATATTTAATACCACTTTCTTTATTGTTATATGCTACCTCATAACTTATTTCGTAAGCCTTATTTAACATTCGTTGGATTAAATCATTATTGACTTTAGGTGTTTTTTTCTCGTCTAAAATCTCTATAAATCCATACTTTTCTAAATTTTCTATTTCCTTTAATTTTGCATAATATTCTTTTTCGTAACCTAATTTTTGAATTATGGGTAGTAGTAAGTCTATCTTTAAGTTTTCTTTTATAAATAATTTATCATAAAGATACAATAAGGGGTCTAGTTTGTTTCCAAGTAAATAATCGGCAGGGCTTAAACTGTAAATTCCAATATTTTTCATGATAATTTTTTTGTTATTTTAAAGTGGGGTGTCGAAACTAAACTAAATCATTGTATAGCATCTCCATCCTGTACATATCAATTCCCTTTGCCCAGTAATCTTTAATGACTTCTTTTAGTGCAAAGCCAAATTTCTCATAGAATTTATACACCAACTGCGAGGTGCGTACAGATATATTCTCAATGCCTGCGATGGATTTGATGACATCCAGCCTGTGCTGTGTGAGCTGTCGGCCTACACCTTTGCCTTGATGCTCAGGATGGATAATATCCCATGATAAGGCTGCGTTCTTGCCTCTATTGGTAATGTTGATGCCACCACTGCCAATAATGTTACTATTATCTTCTACTGCAAAATAACGATCTATGTGGTTAGCGAAATAATCCCTTAAGTCCTGTTCTTCTTCCGGGGCAAAATACTGAGGTGTGTTCAGCCTGAGTAGTGTTATAATGCTCTCGCCATCGGCAGGAGTGTAGGGACGGATTATCATACTTATTTTTTAGTATACACCTGAAACGTCATATCATACTTATGCTTCTCATCTTTCGGATGAAAATTTTCTCCTGAAACTTCCCATTTTTCAGGGTCGATGGCAGGGAAGTAAGCATCTGCATCTTCAAAAGTAGCATGCACACGGGTCAGGTCAAGTTTATCGGCACGGTCAATGCTTTGGTTGTAAATCTCGCCACCGCCAATGATGTAAACCTCTTCATCCTGAGGGCTCACTTTTATAGCCTCGTCAAGGCTGCCTACAACAATGCATCCTTCCGGTGCTTTATAATCGCCCTGACGGGTAATAATCACAGAGGTACGATTGGGCAGGGCAGAAGGGAAGCTTTCAAAGGTTTTGCGTCCCATGATGATATAATGTCCCGACGTACGTGTTTTAAAGTGTTTAAAATCATCCGGCAGGTGCCACATCATTTTGTTGTCTTTGCCTAAGGCATTATTCTCTGCTATGGCAGCAATAAGGGTAAGTGTCATTATAGTGTTGAGGTTGTATTGTTGTCGTTTTCCAGTTTTTTTTCAAGCTGTTCAATGCGGCGTTCCTGGCGGGCAACAAGTTTGGTTATCTGGTCTTGTTCCCATTTTTTATTGATAAAGCTTTCTGTAACGAATACTTTAATGAAATGCATGATGAATAGGAAAGCCCATGCAGTTATAGCCCATAGATACCAGTCGTCCTGCGGATCTACATCGAGCCATTTGTTGATGATGTAAAAGAAGAAGCTGCAAACGAAAAACAGTATAAAGTGAAAATAAACGCGTTTTTTTTGCTTTACTCTTTTTCGGGCATATTCATAAAGCTCCTGTTGATTAGGTTCCATTTCTTAGGTTTTGGTAAGCTAAAGATAGGGAAAATGTTGAAGAGAACAATCTGCGTTAGTCTGGTTACGGTTAAATTAATTACCATAATAGTTTTTTATGGTCATACTTGTTTTTACAGGCAAATTAAAATCCTGGATTGTAGGGATTCCTCTTATTAGTGCCGGTTGTGCCGGAGGTATTTTTGTAAAAGCTCTTTTAATGTCTTCCTTAAGTTTTTTTGTTTCTTTATGGAGTTCCTGGGTTCCTCCTATAACATCTACAAGTATAAAGCTCCCATCTGTATTTACGAGGTAGAAAACATTGATTTGATCTGTGTAGCTAACTAAAGTCTCAGGCAGGGTTACATTTTTTCTGATGACTTCAAAGACCTTTTTATGGAAACAGATTTGAGACTCATGTAAGTCACCTTCGCAGTTTTTGTATGTTGCTAATCTTTCGTAGCCAATGCGTTTATTTGTCAGAAGAGGTGGTGCAAGCATGTAGCTTTCATATCCGGGTGTCGGAATGAATGTCAGGTTGTAAACGTGCACACTTTGACGTGTTAAATGTTTATCACTCTTGGGTTCAAAAGCAGGTAGCTTTGATATAAGGTATCGTGCTGATGCCTGTAGGTTTTTGTTTTCGCAGTATACTTCTATATCTTCACGGATTACTTTTCCCTGCTCGTCTGATATAAAGAGTATTGATATGTCCAGCCCGTCTTTATACGTGGAGTTTTTAATTTCCTGCGTAAGAGTAGGGGTTATTAATTTAGATATTAAGTTTTTAAATGATTCGTTGGTACAGAAATATGGGTCTTCCTGATTTAAGCATTCTTTAAATAAGGCCTGGTCGCCTTGTTTTATACCAGAGTTTTGCGCTAAACTGAAAAAGCACACTGCAAGTGCAAGTGTCAACAATACTGATTTCATGATTGGTTTTAGTGGTTATTAAGTGACCATGTTGTGAATATAGTCGTTTAATTATTCGGATAGCTTCCCGAATGTTATCTGTAAGTGTTGATATTAATTTTCACTGGCAGATTATAAGATGCTCTGACCTTGACACCTTCATAATTTCCGGGGATAAATTTAGGAAGACCATTAAAGGCTCTTCGGTACTGGTTTATCAGTGCTCCGCAATCGCTAAGGTTGCATACAATATCAGTAATAGTTATCGAACCATCTTTTTCAATGATAAAAGATGCGAGCATATTAATTTGTCCGATAAAATTCTTGTCAATGCTGTTTGTTTTAATGCGCTTCGAAATGTGTTCGTATAACTTTTCAATGGTACATTTCTTGGCTTTTTCGGCGTCTTCACAGGCACATTTAGGTAAAACGGGCTCGTTCCCCAAGCTAATGTAGTTAGGTTTAATGCCTTTTTCTTTAAGGGTTTCCTCTGAAGCGGCCTCGTATGTTTTACTTTCGGAATTGTATATAAAAGTATATCTCTCTAAATGAGCGCTTCTTCTGTCTTCTTCATTTTCTCCTTTAGGGCTAAAAGGAGAGAGGTGTAGTATATATTCTTTTACAGCACTTTCTAAACCTTTATTATCACATGCAATCTTGATGGTTTCAGGGATTACGTTACCATTTTGGTCGGACAAGAATGCTAATCCAACTGAAAAATAATTCTTCCCCATTTTCCATCGGATGTCGGTAGTTATTTCAGGTGTGATTAATGCTGATATATCGCTCCAAAGCTTTTCAGATGTACATTTTGTGGGAGATTCTGCGTTTAGGCACTCCTTGAATACGGCATGTTCAAGACGTTGCTCCTGCGCATTTACAATGAATGATAAAAAGACAAGAACAATTGCTATAGTAGTTTTAGTCATTGGATGGTATGAAGATAGTTAAACTGCCACTACACCTTTAATATGAGGGTGCGGATCATAGTTCTCTAAAGTGAAGTCTTCAAATTTAAAATCAAAGATGTTGGTCACTTCAGGATTTATTTTCATGGTTGGAAGTGGTCTTGGCTCTCTGCTAAGCTGTAATTCCAATTGCTCAATGTGGTTGTTGTATATATGGGCATCTCCAAAAGTATGGATGAAATCTCCCGGCTGTAATCCTGCTACCTGAGCAATCATCATTGTTAATAATGCGTACGAAGCAATGTTAAACGGAACTCCAAGGAAAATATCGGCGCTGCGTTGGTATAGCTGACATGATAGTTTGCCTTCAGCTACATAAAACTGAAAAAAGGCGTGACACGGCGGTAATGCAACTTTGCCATTGGCAACATTTTCAGCAAATGATTTTGAAGTGTCCGGCAATACGCTTGGATTCCATGCAGAGATAAGCATCCTTCGGCTGTTAGGGTTGGTTTTCAGGGTTTCGATAAGTTCTGTGATCTGGTCGATTTCTTTATCATCCCAATTACGCCACTGGTGGCCGTAAACCGGGCCAAGATTACCGTCTTCATCAGCCCATTCGTCCCAAATGCGTACGCCATTATCATTAAGGTAGCCTATGTTGGTATTGCCTTGTAAGAACCAAAGCAGTTCGTATATAATCGACTTAAGGTGCAGTTTTTTGGTTGTAACCATTGGGAATCCCTCGCTAAGGTCAAAACGCATCTGATAGCCAAAAACGCTTTTTGTTCCTGTACCTGTACGGTCACCCTTCTGTACTCCGTTTTCTAAAACATGCTTTACTAAATCGTGATACTGCTTCATTTTGATGTTTATTTGTGGGTTTGGTTATTTGGTTATTCGTACAGCTGTGTCGAATAACCGAATCAAACAAATAACGTGTTAACTCTCTCTCTTCGAAATTTCGTCGCGGATCTTAGCCGCTTTTTCATAATCTTCATTTTGCACGGCGCTTTCCAGCATTTCGTGCAGTTCCTGTAAATTGTAAGCAGAATAACCTTCGCCTGATACGGTTTCGGTGCCAAAGGTCTGCGGCTCTGAAAGGATGTCTTCCGGTTCATTAATGTTACCCTCAGCATCCGGTTCCGGATTTATCTTCAAGTAAATTCCGGCTTTGTCCAAGATATTCTTATAGGTAAATATAGGTGCATTAAAACGCAATGCAAGCGCAATTGCGTCAGATGTTCTTGCATCAATTATCTCTTCAATGCGGTCTCTTTCGCAAATAATACTTGAAAAGAAAACGCCGTCGACAAGTTTATGGATGATAACCTGCTTGACGATAATATCAAACCTGTCAGCAAAATTTTTGAATAAATCATGAGTCAGCGGCCTTGGAGGCTTGATCTCTTTTTCTAAGGCAATTGCGATAGACTGGGCTTCAAAAGCACCAATGACTATTGGCAATTTCCTTTCTCCATCCACTTCATTAAGGATAAGCGCATACGCACCATTTTGGGTTTGGCTGTATGAGATTCCTTTTATAGTAAGTTTTACTAAGCTCATAATTGGTTTTACCTAAATAGAAAAAGGGCTATCGGGCAAAGATAAAAACTATCGTTAGCCTGATAGCCCTTTTAAGGGCACAATTTATAATAAAATTATGAGTTTTGCGCTTTGAACGCTTTAATTTTTTCAGTCAACTTAGGAACAATCTCGAAAGCATCACCAACCACACCGTAGTCTGCTACTTTAAAGAAAGGAGCATCAGCGTCAGAGTTGATAACTACTTTTACTTTAGATGAGTTGATACCTGCAATGTGTTGTATAGCTCCTGAAATACCTATAGCGATGTAAAGGTTAGAAGCAACCGGCTTACCTGTTTGTCCTACGTGCTCGCTGTGAGGTCTCCACCCAAGGTCAGATACCGGCTTGGAACAAGCAGTGGCAGCACCTAGAACAGCTGCAAGTTCTTCAAGCATACCCCAGTTTTCAGGGCCTTTAAGTCCGCGACCTCCAGATACTACGATCTCGGCATCAGCGATAGTTACTTTTCCTGAAACTTTTTCTGATGATTCTACTTTTACAGCAAAGTCAGCATCGTTAAGCGAAGGAGAGAATTCTTCTTCAGTAGCTGATGCGGCATTTTCGAATACGCCATACGAGTTTTTACCGATAGCAAGAACTTTTACGTCTGTATTGATTTCTGTTATATTGAATGCTTTGTTAGAGAAAGCATTTCTTTTTACCTGGAAAGGAGAAAGGCTTACCGGTTGAGCAACAACGTTTGAAGCATAACCAGCCTCAAGAGCTACAGCTACAAGCGGAGCGATATAAAGGCTGTCTGTAGTAGAGTTGAAAAGAACGATTTTAGCACTTTCTTTTTCAGCAGCCTGTTTGATAGCGTCAGCATAAGCTTTAGCGCTGAATGCAGTAAGTTTGTCTGATTTTACATTAAGTACTTTATCTACACCATATTTACCAAGATCGGCAGTGTTAGATGCATTTATAGTTAAGGCAGTAACAGTTGTTCCTGTTTCTCCTGCAATTTTTTTAGCGTATGAAGCAAGCTCGAAAGCTGTTTTTTTGAATTTACCCTCAGCAAATTCAGCATATATTAATATTGACATCGTTATTAATTTTTTAATTGATTAATGTAGCAATGTAACAATTGATAGTGTTGTAATTGGTACATTGAATAATTAATTCATTGTTACATTAGATTACTTTCGCCTCGTTGTGTAAAAGGTTTACAAGCTCGTCTAGGTTGTCAGGGCTTATTAGCTTAACAGCCGATTTTGGAGCAGGTTTTTCAAACTTCACAGCTTTAGTAGTATTGTTTGCTCCTACAGGCTCAAGGATAGTAAGCGTTTTTTGTCTTGCCATCATAATACCACGCATGTTAGGGATTCTTAGGTCTTTTTCTTCTACCAGACCTTTTTGTCCGCCAATTACAAGAGGTAATGTAGCGCTAAGTGTTTCTTTACCGCCGTCAATTTCTCTTACTGCTTTAGCGTCAGTTCCTGTTACGTCAAGGTTGATGCAAGAATTAACAAAGTTGTAACCAAGTAGTCCTGCAAGCATTCCCGGAACCATTCCTCCATTATAATCAAGTGATTCTTTACCTGCAATTACAAGATCGTATCCTCCGTTCTTAACAACTTCTGCAAGCTGTTTTGCAACAAAGAAACCGTCAGTTGGATTTGCGTTAACACGTATTGCTTCGTCAGCACCAATAGCAAGGGCTTTTCTAAGCGTAGCCTCAGCATCAGCACCACCTACGTTTACAACTGTAACGTTTGCGCCGGCTTGCTCTTTAAACCATATTGCTCTTGTTAAACCAAATTCGTCGTTAGGATTAATTACAAACTGAACACCGTTAGTGTCAAACTCGCTGTCGCCGTTTGTAAAGTTAATTTTTGCTGTGGTATCAGGCACGTGGCTGATGCAGACTAATATTTTCATTTTTATAAAGTTATAAAGTTGAGGTTTTTCCGTTACGAAAATAATAAATTTATCTAAATAAAAAACTATGCACGCATAACAAATGTAATTTTTGTAAAAAAATCCGAAAATAAATTTATTAATCATAAAAATTAATCGTTAAAATACTGATTATTGCCAATAGTTGATGTTTTGCCAACAACTTACTAACAATGTATTTATTTGGAGATATAAGGGTATTAAATAATTTTAAATCTTTATTTTTGCCATTCATTTAATACGAATAAGAAGTTACATGAGAACGATACAGTTTAGAGAAGCTATTTGCGAAGCGATGAGCGAAGAAATGCGTCGCGACGAGTCTATATATTTAATGGGTGAGGAAGTTGCCGAATATAATGGTGCTTACAAAGCCTCAAAAGGAATGCTTGATGAGTTCGGTCCAAAAAGGGTAATTGATACTCCTATTGCCGAACTTGGTTTTGCAGGTATTGCTGTTGGCAGTGCTATGAATGGTAACAGACCAATTGTTGAGTTTATGACTTTCAACTTTGCGCTTGTAGGTATCGATCAGATCATCAATAACGCAGCTAAGATGCGTCAGATGTCGGGTGGACAATTTACAATGCCAATGGTATTCCGTGGGCCGTCTGCTTCAGCAGGTCAGCTTGCTGCTACGCACTCTCAGGCTTTCGAGAACTGGTATGCAAATACTCCGGGTCTTAAAGTTGTAGTTCCTTCAAACCCTTATGATGCGAAAGGACTTTTAAAATCAGCTATCCGTGATAACGATCCTGTTATCTTCATGGAGTCTGAGCAGATGTATGGAGATAAAGGCGAAGTGCCTGAAGGAGAATATACAATTCCTCTTGGTGTTGCCGATGTGAAACGTGAAGGTAAAGATGTTACTATTGTTTCATGGGGTAAAATCCTTAAAGAGGCATTTATTGCTGCTGATGAACTTGCTAAAGAGGGTATCAGTTGTGAAATTATCGACTTAAGAACTATACGTCCGATGGATCACGATGCAATTCTTAATTCAGTTAAAAAAACTAACCGTTTAGTGGTTCTTGAAGAGGCTTGGCCATTCGCAAGTGTTTCGTCTGAAATAACTTACATTGTTCAGGAAAGGGCTTTTGATTATCTTGATGCTCCTATCCAAAGAATTACTACTGCCGATGTACCGGCGCCTTTTTCACCAGTATTGCTTAAAGAATGGCTTCCAAATGCGGCAGACGTTATAAAAGCGGTGAAAAAAGTTATGTATAAATAAGAAAATAAACACCTATATTTGAAACTTCATCATACTATTTGATGAAGTTTTTTGTTTTATAGAATACATGAAAAAAAAGTTACTGTTTTTGTTCGGGTTTGTATTGCTTCTTTCAGGCTCTCTTTTGGCACAAACCAAAGTGGGTGGAATTGTTTTAGATGATACTAATGGCCCGATACCTTATGCTAATATTTACTTTAAAGGGACAAGTGAAGGAGTTATCTCTGATGAAAACGGTAAATTTTATCTTGAATCTCCTAATAATTATACTACAATTGTTGTTTCATTCGTTGGGTTTGCACCTAAAGAAATAACACTGACTAAAGCAGTTTCTTACGGGCTTACTGTAAAACTTAGTGAAGGGCAGGAGTTGAAAGAGCTGGTATTGTATTCCGGAAAAACTTCTAAAAAAAATAATCCTGCCATAGATATACTTCGAAAAATATGGGAGCGCCGAAGAAAGAACGGGCTTAAGATGTTTGATCAATATGAATTCGATAAATACGAAAAGGTAGAATTTGACATGAACAGCATTGATAGTGCTTTTATGAAGAGGAAAGTGTTTAAGGGTATGGAATTCATATTCAATCATATTGACACTTCTAATGTTACAGGAAAAACATATCTGCCTATATTTATTAATGAAGCGCTTAGTAATGTATATGGAGATAATGTAGCTAAAAGAAAAAAAGAAATTACGAAAGCGAATAAAAATTCAGGATTTAGTAATAATCAGCAGGTAATTGCTTTTATAAAGGATTTGTATGTTGATTATGATATCTATGATAATTACCTTAAGTTTTTTGATAAAGATTTTGTGAGTCCTTTATCAAGAACTGGTATTAATGTTTATAACTATGTGTTGGCAGACAGTACGTTTATCGAGAAAAAATGGTGTTATAATATAGTTTTTTATCCAAGGCGCAAAGGTGAACTTACTTTTAAAGGAAATTTTTGGGTAAACGACACGACTTTTGCCATCAAAAAGATAGCAATGTCTGCCAGTAAGGAAGCTAATATCAACTGGGTAAAAGATATTTATATCGAACAGGAATTTGACGTGCTGAATGATTCGGTCTTCCTTCTTAAGCGCGACCACATGATGTCTGATTTCGCAATTAGTAAAAAAGAAGAATCGAAAGGCGTGTATGGTAAAAGAACCACGCTTTTTAGGGACTATGTTTTTAATAAGAAAAAGCCCGACAATTTTTATACAGCCGACGTAAACAAATTTGATGAGGCTATACTTACTAAGAGTGACGAATTTTGGGAAGAAAACCGTTTCGAATCTCTTAATAAAGACGAGAAAGGTGTTTACAAAATGTTAGATACCCTGCAAACAGTCAGCAAATTTAAGAGGATGTATAATTTGGTGGCAACTTTAGGTAGTGGGTATTATCAAATGGGACATTTTGATTATGGTCCGATCTTCTCTAGTTTTGGCTATAACGATGTTGAAGGGATTCGATTAAGAACAGGGGGGCGTACCTATTTCGGGCAAAATGATCCATGGCGAGTGGAAGGTTATGTTGCTTACGGATTTAAGGATAATAAATTCAAATACGGAAGTTCAGGGAAATGGATGGTAAATAAAGATAAGCGTATTATCCTTGCAGGAGGGAACAGGCGTGATGTAGAGCAGATTGGAGTCAGCCTAACGGCGACGAGCGATGTGCTGGGTAGAAGTTTTGCTTCTTCATCCCTTTTTGCAAGTGGCGATAATAGTAAGCTTACGAATGTTAACTTTACTACTTTTTCGGCAGAAATAGAGCCGTTTAAAAATCTTGTTTTAAAAGGCAGCTTTAATTATCGTACATTAGAATCGGCATCGCCTTCAACTTTTAAAATGGATTATTATTTAGATCCTAACGATCATTCTAAAGGGACTAAAGGATCTTTAAAACAATATGAATTTGGTTTTCTTCTGGATTTTACACCAAAAAGAAGAACTGTTGGTTATGGTGTAGAGCGTACCGATGTAGATTATAATTACACGCGTGTTTATCTGAATTTTTCTCAGGGGATTAAAGGTATAATGGATAGTGATTTTGATTATAAAAAATTACAATTCTATTATCGTCAGCCGGTTTTGGTTGGAGGTTTCGGAAGGTTGTTTGCAACGCTTGAAGCCGGAAAAATATTTGGAGAGGTTCCGTTGGGTTTAATGGGAATTGTGCCGGGTAACCAGTCGTATTTTATTATAGAGAATACTTATAATTTGCTGGATTACTATGAATTTGTGGCTGATGAATATGTGTCGTTGCATTTTGAACATAATTTCAACGGAAGGCTGTTTTCAAGGATTCCCGGGCTTCGCAGTCTTAATTTGAGGGAGATTGTAGGTATAAAAGGTATCTATGGAACCGTGTCGCAGGATAATATCAACATGAATGCTTCAAGTATTGTTTATAAAGCTCCGGATGATTTATATTGGGAATATCATGCCGGTATCGGTAATATCTTTAAGGTATTCAGAATTGATTTTGCCTGGAGAGGAGGCTACAGAGATGTTCCGGGGGCTAATATGTTTACTGTAAAAGGTGTTTTTGGATTCCATTTTTAATCAGGATATTATAAAAAAATGTAATTTAGTAATATAAACTCTGTCACTTATTTAACATGAAAAATTACCTTGTAGGGTTGTTGTTTTTTTTCTTTGCGGTATCATGTAATACAAAAAAGGAAGAAGAAATATCTTTGCCGGCCACGGCAGTGAAACATTTGGATATATCGTCAAAGGTTATAGGTGAAAATAATAAAGGAGAATATGTTGTATCAACCGATGACTCTATAACTAAGTATTTGGAAAGCAGGTTAAGGGAGTGTTTTGGATTGTCTGATAGTATAAGTTTTTCTAAATTCAAAATTATAAAGACCACCACTCAAGGCGAATCAGCAAAAGACAGTTTTCTTTTTTTAACGAATACTTCTGATGAATTGGCTTCAATTGCACTGTTTGTAGATTTAAAAGGCGATAAGTTTTACTTTAGAATCAATGAAGGAACTAAGACAGTTTCCAGTGAAGTAATTATGTGTAAGAAAGAAAATGTAGGAGTGGACTGTAAACCTCTTGTTTTAATTCATGGCGGAAAAGAGCGTATGATATGTGATTCGTCAGGTAATTGTGAAAAAACGGGAGGGAAAGTCTGGTGGTGATTTTTTAACATTAGCTTTTGGAATATTTCTATTATTTGTTTTATTTTAGAGAAAATAAATCCAACTAAAAAAACAATCAATTATTATGAAGAAAATTATGTTAAAGGGACTGATTTGTGCTCTTATGTTAAGTGTTTTCTGGAGTTGTAGTACCGAGAATGATGTGCAGATGCAAAGCACTACTCAGGTTCAGCAAAAAACAGGAGATGTTTTGTCTGGTGTTATAGGACAAAATTTAGGTAATGGAATATATAAGATTGTTGTCGACGAAAGGGAACTTATGAGTGCTTTGGAAGATGTAGCACTTCAGGAAAACGGAGTTCAGATTAAAATTGACAATATAAGTATTGTAAATAAATTTGCTACAAATTCTCCGTCAATACCTTTTCCTGTTCTTACGGGAGGTGGTCTAAGTACTGATGGTTCTTCTATGTCATTTGCGTATGTGCTGGCTGAGGTGAATAATAATTTTATGATTGGTTCTTCAGGACATGAGCGTCCGCCTTTAGTTATGTGCAGGGGGTGTGCAAGAGGTTGTTTCCTTGAATTTTATGAATTAGATGCAACGCACCTTCTTGGGTATTGTGATTCTGCCGGATGTGGCGATTATTGCTTCAGAATTAAGTTAGAATAGTAACTTTTGAATAATATAAAACAAAACCTGCTCAGTTTTTTAGAGCAGGTTTTTTTATGAACAAAGGGTATGGTTGGTTCGATAATATTTCAAATTATATAGATTACTGTGAAATTTTAGATTGCTTATAATGCCCTGTTTTGCTGAAATAATATTGTTATACTAAATAGATAGGGTTGTTGGTATTAAATTACGGTAAACTCAAGCTGAATGCCGCGTTTTTAATAGGGTAAAGCTTTGCAAAACAGTATTTTTGTACTACTTTTGCACCCGCTTAAATACCAATATAAAGATTTAGTAAAGATGACAGCAGCAAGATTAAAGACGTTTGACGTGCTTATTGAAATCCCTAAAGGGAGCAGAAACAAATATGAATATGACTTTCAGTTAAAGAAAATACGTTATGACAGAATGCTGTTCTCGTCTATGATGTATCCTGCTGATTATGGTTTTATTCCTGAAACATTAGCACTTGATGGTGATCCGCTTGATATTCTTGTGCTTGTAACTGAGCCTACTTTC
Source organism: Flavobacterium sp. AG291 (assembly GCF_003350375.1). GTDB lineage: Bacteria > Bacteroidota > Bacteroidia > Flavobacteriales > Flavobacteriaceae > Flavobacterium > Flavobacterium suzhouense. The sequence continues at coordinate 215,315 of NZ_QQAR01000001.1, forward strand.
CCTGGTTGTGTTATGGAAGTTAAGCCTATCGGTGTTTTCCATATGGCAGATGAAAAAGGTCCGGATGAAAAAATTATCTGTGTACCTGTATCAGACCCAATCTGGAACAAACTTAGCGACCTTAACGAAGTAAATCCTCACCTAATTAAAGAGATTGAGCACTTCTTCCAGGTGTATAAAGATCTTGAAAACAAGAAAGTTGACGTAGGTGGATGGGGTGATGCTGCCGAAGCACGCGAAATCATTGACCAATGTGTAGATCGTTTTGAAGCTCTTGAGAACAGACCTGAAGAATTATTCAGTATCAGATAAGAAGTTTTCATAAGATATTATCAAAAAAAGCAATATTCTGTTAAAGAGTGTTGCTTTTTTTATTTTGGTTTTTGTTACATTTACAATATTAACAACAAACCAAAACTTTATTTATGGATTCAATAATGATTTACGTGCCCGTGATTATGGCCGTTTTGGGACTGCTTTTTATGGTAGCCAAAAGATCATGGGTTTTGAAACAGGATGCCGGAGATGGCAAGATGAAGGAAATTTCAGATTACATCTATGAAGGTGCCCTGGCCTTCCTTAAAGCAGAATACAGGTTACTTACAATTTTTGTTATTATAGCGAGTGTGGCACTCGCAGGGATAACATTTTTACCGGGAGCTAAAACACATCTCCTTATTGTTATCGCCTTTATCTTTGGGGCTATATTTTCGGCACTGGCAGGAAATATGGGGATGAAGATAGCCACTAAAACAAACGTGCGTACTACGCAAGCTGCGCGAAGCAGCCTTCCTCAGGCTTTAAAAGTATCTTTTGGCGGAGGAACTGTAATGGGACTTGGTGTTGCCGGTTTGGCCGTTTTAGGGCTTACCGGTTTTTTTATATTCTTTTTTCACTATTTCATGGGCGGTACATGGACTACTGCTGCTGATATGACCGTAGTGCTCGAAACGCTTGCAGGATTTTCACTTGGTGCTGAATCTATTGCATTGTTTGCCCGTGTAGGTGGTGGTATTTACACTAAAGCTGCCGACGTAGGTGCCGACCTGGTAGGTAAGGTTGAGGCTGGGATTCCTGAAGATGATCCGCGTAATCCGGCAACTATTGCCGATAACGTAGGTGATAATGTGGGAGATGTTGCCGGTATGGGAGCCGACCTTTTTGGATCGTATGTAGCAACGGTGTTGGCGGCAATGGTATTGGGTAATTATGTGTTGAGGGATATACTTGTTGCTAACCCAACATTCACGGATGCATTTGGAGGTATCGGGCCTATATTATTGCCAATGGCAATTGCCGGTTTTGGTATATTGTTTTCTATTGTGGGTACCATGCTGGTTAAGATAAAAGATAATAACGCCAAAGAGGCACAGGTACAGGGCGCTCTTAATGTGGGTAACTGGGTATCGATCGTTCTGGTGGCTATTTCATGTTATTTCCTTGTGCAATACATGCTTCCTCAAATTATGACTATGCAGTTTTATGGAGAAGGCAGTAAAGAAATATCATCTTTGAGGGTTTTTGGAGCCTGTATAGTGGGACTTTTTGTGGGAGGTGTTATTTCTTCAGTTACGGAATATTACACTGGACTTGGTAAAAAACCTATTCTTGCCATTGTACAAAAATCAAGTACCGGAGCAGGAACCAATATTATTGCCGGACTTGCTACGGGAATGGTATCTACGTTTCCAACGGTATTATTATTTGCCGGTGCTATCTGGGGTTCTTATGCCCTGGCAGGATTCTACGGTGTGGCACTTGCAGCATCTGCTATGATGGCTACTACCGCAATGCAGCTGGCTATTGATGCTTTCGGGCCAATATCAGATAATGCTGGAGGTATCGCTGAGATGAGTGAACTGCCTAAAGAAGTGCGTACACGTACTGATATTTTAGACTCTGTGGGTAATACAACGGCTGCAACAGGCAAGGGGTTTGCAATTGCCTCAGCGGCACTTACGTCACTGGCGCTGTTTGCTGCTTATGTAACCTTTACAGGTATAGATGGTATCAATATATTTAAAGCGCCTGTATTGGCTATGCTTTTTGTTGGAGGTATGGTTCCTGTAGTGTTTTCTGCTTTGGCCATGAACTCTGTGGGTAAAGCAGCAATGGATATGGTATATGAAGTTAGAAGGCAGTTTAGGGAAATTCCGGGTATTATGGAAGGTACTGGCAAGCCTGAATATGGTAAATGTGTTGAGATATCTACTAAGGCTGCCCTTAGGGAGATGATGTTGCCGGGAATACTGACAATTGGTTTTCCAATAGCAATTGCATTATTGGGAATGCTTATTTATCCGGATAATAACCAGCTTGTAGCTGAAATGCTAGGCGGGTATATGGCAGGTGTAACTGTATCAGGTGTGCTTTGGGCGGTGTTCCAGAACAATGCCGGAGGTGCGTGGGATAATGCTAAAAAATCATTTGAGGCTGGTGTAATGATCAATGGGGAGATGACTTATAAAGGTTCTGATGCGCATAAAGCAGCGGTAACCGGTGATACAGTTGGCGATCCTTTTAAAGATACATCAGGGCCATCGATGAATATCCTAATCAAGCTGTCGTGTCTTATTGGACTTGTTATAGCGCCTATATTAGGTAGCCATACCGAAGGAACTGAAATTATGAATGTTCAGGCGGCAACAGTTATTGAGCAACCGGTAGTTACAGGACAGGAATCGACCACTGAGATTTCCATTGACCGTCAGAAAAATGCTGATGGTAAAGTTACTGCAACAGTAACGATTTCAACCAAAACAAGTAGTGAAGAGGTTAAAACTGAACAAAAGGTTTTTGAAGGTACGGAGGATGAAGTAAATGCACAGATAGAAGCTGTTAAAAAGAAATAAGTTAAACCTAATATATTTAAATGAAAATGCCCCTTAGTAAAATGAGGGGCATTTTTTATATGTGCTGTTAAAATAATCCGTTGAGTTCGGCATTGATTCGGTTGATGATCTCACCAAGATCTTCCGGGTTGTCTACAAAATTATTTTTGTCAACATCAATGATCAGCAATTTACCTTTGTCATAATTCTGGATCCAGGCTTCATAGCGTTCATTCAGACGGCTTAAATATTCGATTGATATGGTGTTTTCGTAATCACGGCCACGTTTATGGATTTGTTTTACCAGGTTAGGGATCGAACTACGAAGGTAAATCAGCAAATCAGGTGGGCCAACAAAACTTTCCATCATGTCAAACAGTGTTTTATAGTTGTTATAATCACGATTTGTCATTAGTCCCATAGCATGCAGGTTAGGGGCAAAAATATGAGAGTCTTCATAAATAGTCCTGTCCTGTATGGTGTTTTTTCCGCTTTGGCGAATTTGCATTACCTGGCTAAAACGGGTGTTAAGGAAATATACCTGAAGGTTGAATGACCAACGTTCCATTTGGTGGTAAAAATCGTCGAGGTAAGGATTGTCTACCACGTCTTCATAATGTGGTTCCCACTTAAAATGTTTAGATAACAGCCCGGTAAGTGTTGTTTTTCCGGCACCAATGTTTCCTGCTACAGCTATATGCATTATTTAGGTAATGTTATTTTATATGTGTTGATTTCGGAGTCTGTAAAAATAGTTAAAATTTGGGCTGCATAATGAAAATTGCGCAAGCTTTTTTCAACTGTTAGTATTGGGGTTTTGCTTTGTTTTTCAAGGTTGTAGAAATATAATTTATTGTCATTTTCATATATCAGCTCATTGCCGGATAATATTTGCACCCTGTTAAAATCCGGGACAGCTCCCATGGAGGCTACATTGCCAAAAATATTTACCCTGTAACTATTGTTATGGCTGTCTATCCAGTAAAAATAATTGTAATCATTCTGGTAATATTTTATGCTGTCGTTAAACGGTGGAGTTATGGTTTTAAAATTACCGGATGCAAGATCATACAAACCTAATTGTTGCGACGTCATATCATACAGCCATAGTTTATTTTGCGAAGCGAGTCCTGCGGCTTCGGCAATGAGGGGTTGTTGCAGGTCTGAGAAATTAATACGTGATGTTTCATTCAGTTGGTTGTCGAGCAGGACAACAGTATTGAATTTTCGATAAAACAATACGATTTGTAAAGGGTTTTGTATATCAGCCCTATAAATTTCGCCTAATGAAACACTCCTGTATTTAAGAGTCTGTTTGTCTTTTGTTTTCCTGAATTCGTTATCTGCAATGGTGTATTCCCATCCAAAGGCATCCATGCCAAGGTAGCGCTGCGTTACTGCTTTTGAATTTGACAGCAGTTTTACAGGGATTTCCAATTCTTGTGCAGTTATGGAATTCCAGCAAATAAGGACGATAATCAGGAGTAGTTTTTTCATTAGTCGAAAAATACAAAAAATAGACAGAATAGCAACCGAAGACTGCGTTAACATTCGTTAACACTAAATAAAACTGGATAACCGTAAATAAAATTGTGCAGGATTAATTTAGCCGTATAAACAAAAAGTAAAATCATGAAAAAACTAGCATTATTTACCGTGTTAAGCCTGGGTGCTATAAACTGCACCTTAGCTCAGGAATTCAGGGGTCAGGCTACATACGAATCGCAGGTGACACTTCCGGAAGGCGTAAGCACAGAAACCCCTCAGATGGATGATGAAACCAATAAGCTTATTGAAGAAGCGCTGGCAAATGCCTTGAATAGAACATATATCCTGAATTTTGATAAGAATGCATCGTTATATCAGGAAGAAAAAAAATTAACCCCTAACAATCCTTCTATTGCTATAGCAATAAGTACAGGTGCAGAGGGAGTTGAGTATAAGAATGTGAAAGAGAAAAAAATGGTAACTGAAACCACACTCTTTGATAAAGAATTCCTTATTGTTGACAGTCTTCAGAAATTTGACTGGAAGTTAGAAAAGGAAACGAAAAAAATAGGAAACTATACCTGTTATAAAGCCGTTGCCGTTTTAAAATCTGCTGAAGAATCTGAGGAGGAAAAGGCCGATAAAACGGTATTCTTAGGAGAGCCTAAAGACACCAAAATTATTGCATGGTACGCTCCTGAAATTCCGGTAAGTCATGGGCCGGGTGCCTATTGGGGTTTACCGGGGCTTATTCTTGAAGTAAATGACGGTATAACCACGCTTTTGTGCTCAAAAATCGTTTTAAATTCTAAAGATAAGACCGAGATTAAAGCACCTAAAAAAGGTAAAAAAGTTTCGGCTGCAGAGTACAGGAAAATAGAAGAAGAAAAAGCCAAAGAGTTTGAGCAACAGCATGAGCAGGATGGTAACAGCATAATAATTAATATGGGGGGATAATTTTTTAAGAAAAAAACGGTTATCCCCGGTAACAAAAAGGGTTTGAGATAGTCTTATCAGTAAAAGACATAATCCATATCATGAAAAAAATATTCTTTACCCTTTTTGTTGCCATTTTTTCTATGCTTAGCATAAATGCCCAAAATTTTCAGGGAATGGCTATCTATGAATCTAAAACAAGTATTGGAGATAAAATGCCAAAATTTGACGACAAGCAAATCCCGCCCGATATGCAAAAAATGATTGAGGAACGCATGAAGGCAATGTTCGAAAAAACCTTTGTTCTGAATTTTGATAAAACGGCTTCTATTTATGCTGAAGAGGAAAAGCTTGATGCTGGGGATGAAATGAGCAGAGGGTTTAAAATGATGGGCTCTATGATGGGCGGGGGAGGAAAGCAGTATAAGAACATAAAGGATAAGACGATACTGCAGGAAAAAGAGATTTTTGGTAAAGAGTTTCTGGTTTCGGATACGTTACCACAAATTAAGTGGACTATGGGTACTGAAACTAAAAAAATAGGAGAGTATACCTGTTATAAAGCTACTGCTGTGGTGCCTACTGATAAATCGAACATGATGAACTACCGTCCAAAAAAAGGACAGGAAGAAAAACTTAAGAACTTAAAGCAGGAAGACGCCCAGAAAACCAACTTTATGGATATGGTAGAAATGCCTAAAGATAAAACAATAACAGCATGGTATACACCAGAGGTGCCTGTAAGCCAGGGACCTGAAAATTACTATGGTCTTCCGGGGCTTATCCTTGAGGTGACCGATGGTGTAACTACAATACTTTGCTCAAAAGTGGTGCTGAATCCTAAAGAAAAAGCCGAAATAAAACCACTAAAAAAAGGGGAGAAAGTTACTCAGGCTGAATTTGCCGATATCATGATGAAAAAGATGAAGGAACTCCAGGAAATGGGAGGTCCGGGAGGCAGACCTGGTGGCATGAGAATCGGCGGATAATCAATTTCCGGATGATTGATTTTTATGACAACTTTAGTTGTTTGGGCGTAGCTATGTCCAAAAAGCACAAACCAAAAAACATCACACAATGAAAAAGTATCTTACTGCATTGCTTTTACTTATTACGGTTTCAGCATTTGCACAAAATATCCGCATGCAGGGAACAATCAAAGATTCTACCGGCGTAGCGCTTGAAATGGCCAATGTTATGGCTGTAAATAAGGCAACCAATAGCATGGACTCTTACGGTATTACTGACGAGGCAGGCAGGTATCAGTTATCTTTGGCGGCTAACAGCACTTACACCATAAAAGCAAGTTATATTGGCTATGTTCCGTTTGAAATTACGGTTACTACAGGAGCAGAAAATATCATTAAGAATATCGTTCTTAAACAGGGTATAGAACTTAGTGGAATAGAAATAGTACACGAAATGCCTGTAACCATAAAAGGCGATACCATCGTGTATAATTCAGATTCATTTACGAATGGCAGTGAACGGAAACTTGGCGATGTTTTGAAAAAACTTCCGGGAGTTGTGGTTGACAAGGATGGTGGTGTTACTGTAGAAGGGAAAGAGGTGTCTAAGCTAATGGTTGAAGGTAAAGACTTTTTTGATGGTGATACTAAACTTGGTGTGCAGAATATTCCGGCTGACGCGATAAGTAAGGTTGAGGTACTGCGTAATTATAATGAAATAAGCCAGCTTAAAGGGGTAGAGAATAACCAGGATAATGTAGCAATGAACATTAAGTTAAAAGAAGGTAAAAAGAACTTTTGGTTTGGAGATGTGAGTGCAGGAGCAAGTATTGGAGATGGCGATCGTTATCTGGTAAACCCTAAACTGTTTTATTACAATCCTAAGTTTAGCTTCAATTTTATTGGAAACCTCAATAATAATGGAGAACTGCCGCTTACTATGCAGGATTATTTTAAGTTTTCAGGAGGATTTAGGAACCTTATGAAAAAAGGAGGAACAACCTTCAACATTGGTTCTAACGATTTGGGTCTTTCGCTTATGCGTAATAATCGGGCTAAGGAGATCGAAACCAAATTTGGAGCGGCAAACTTTAGTTACAACCCTACCAAAGCATGGTCGCTGAGTGGTTTTGCCATAATTAACTCCAACAAAACGGAGATGGATACCAAAACCAGAAATACATTGCTTGATCCTCTGACAGGAGAACCGCAAACCATTCAGGATACGGAAGAGGTTACAGAACAAAAGACAGATTATGCTATGGCCAAACTGAGTTCGAGCTTTAAGCCAAATAAAAATTTTCAGTTTGATTATGATGCTTTCATGAAAACCTCAGAACAAACTGAGGGTAGCGGACTTATATCATCAGTAATGCCTGAAACCAGTCAATCACAGTCGATTTATACCAATAAAAAACAAAAACCTTTCTCGTTCAATCAAAACGCAAATATATATTATACGCTGACTGATAAAAATGTTTTTGCTTTCGAAGCGCAGCATTTGTACCAGGAGGAAGATCCTTTATATAATGCTAACCTGGATAATAATCCTTTTCCGGGAGGCAGCGGTAGTTTATCAGGGTTAGTTTTGGAGCCTGCCAATCGTTATGATATTACTCAAAACCGTTTTATAAAAACGAATAAGGCAGATGCAAAACTGGATTACTATTATTCACTCACACCGAAAAGTATCATCAATGTTACCTTAGGTGAGGCCTATTTATATCAGAGTTTTAATTCTTCTCTTTTCCAGCTTCTGGATGATAACACTCAGAATGACCTTGGCCCAACTACAGCTAATAATGTTCGCTATGGCTTAAATGATGCATTTGTAGGACTTCATTACCGATTTATTACCGGTAAGTTTGAGTTTAATCCCGGAGTGACAGCGCATAGCTATAACATGTACAATGACCAGTTAGGAACAAGGGTAGAGAATAATTTCTTTAGGGTATTGCCGGATGTTTTTGCCCAGTTTCAGATTAAAAAATCGGAGAGGCTTACCTATAACTACTCAATGACTACTGACTTTACCGATGTGTCTGACTTTGCAAGAGGATTGGTACTTAATAGTTATAAATCATTGTTTCAGGGTAACAGGAACCTTAAAAACGGATTGTACCAAAACCACTCGCTGAACTATTTTAAATACAATATGTTCAACTTTACCCAGATTTATGGTAATGTTACTTATAATCATAGAATGGACGCTATAAAAAGCCTTTCTTCTTTTGATGGTATAAACCAGATAAGCACGGTAGAGAATTCTCCGTTTGCCGATGAGTCGCTTAGTGCTGCTGCAGGATACAACAGGAGCTTTGCCCGATTTTATAAAGCTTCACTGAATGTAAATGTTTCATGGAATAAATTTAATAACTTCAGGTACGATCCGCTAACCGGTGCAGAAGTTACTATCGCAAACTCCATAAGACAGACGAGTGAGCAGTTTTCGCAGACGTATGTTGGAAGTATAGGAACCAATTACAAACAATGGCCAAATCTTGAAGTGGGATATTCGCTTACGGTAAATGATTATGCCGATAATAAATTTTATAACCATAGTCCGTTCGTGAATTTTGACTATTACTTTTGGGATGCCTTTACTGTAACAGCAAACTATGAGTATACCCATTATTACAATGATATCAAGACATCGGATAATGAATATGATTTTCTTAGTGCAGATATTATGTATCGCAAAAAAGATAGTCACTGGGAGTTTAAGGTAGGAGGAACGAACCTGTTAAACACTACATCGCTAAATGATGATAGCTTTAGCCAGGTATCTACCAGAACATCACGTTACAGGGTTCAGCCAAGATATCTCTTACTTACTATAAAATATAATCTCTAATAATTCTTACAAAAGCTGTCATTTGACAGCTTTTTTTGCATTTTATCTATATAAAATACATTGCGATTTGATTGTAAGCCTTAATTTTTATTTTTGAACTGATTTTTTAGCAAATGCCCAATCACAATCTAAAAATTAAAAGCAATTGATGACTGCTATAATGGATAAGTTTATTAAAAGCATACCACTCATAGTTGCTTTTAGTCTGTCAGTTATAATTTGGCAGGAAGGTGATTCTGACTTCAGTAATGTCACCTCGGCTATAGTGTGTGCTTCAGTTGTGGTAATGCTCGCAGCAATTATTTATATTATTTTAGATTATTTTGAACAGAGCGTTATGCCTGCAGGGAAATATATATTGCTAATGTTTAGTGCCGGAGTCATAACATTTGCAGTGCTGTATGCATGCCTCCAGTATTTTTATACCTAAAAAAGAAGTGTTATTTTTGTTTAGTTCTGAATAAAAAAAGTCCCATCTGCAAAAGCGAATGGGACTTTTATATTACAAGTTGCAGGAGTTATATTCCGAAAGCAGCTTTTACTTTTTCTACATAGTCAAGTTTTTCCCATGTAAACAGTTCTACTGTTACTTCTTTTACATCACCGCTTGGCGATTTAAAGGTTTTGGTAACCGTTTCCGGCTTGCGGCCCATGTGTCCGTAAGCAGCTGTTTCGCTGTATATAGGATTTCTAAGCTTAAGGCGTTGCTCGATAAAGTAAGGACGCATATCAAACAGTTCTTCTACTTTTTTAGCGATCTCACCATCGGTAAGGCTTAATTTAGAAGTGCCATATGTGTTTATGTAAATACCCATTGGTTTAGCAACACCAATAGCATAAGAAACCTGTACAAGGATTTCATCTGCAACACCCGCTGCTACAAGGTTTTTAGCAATATGGCGCGTTGCATAAGCAGCACTACGGTCTACTTTACTTGGGTCCTTTCCTGAGAAAGCACCACCACCGTGAGCACCTTTACCACCGTAAGTATCTACAATGATTTTTCTTCCTGTAAGTCCTGTATCACCGTGAGGTCCACCAATTACGAATTTACCTGTAGGGTTGATGTGGTACTCAATCTTATCATTGAAAAGATGCGCATACTGAGGGTTGTTTTTAATTACCCTTGGTATAAGAATCTCAATAATGTCTTTTTTTATTTTTGCAAGCATTGCAGGCTCATCAGCAAAATCGTCATGCTGTGTAGAGATAACAATAGCATCAATACGCACAGGCTTGTTGTTATTGTCATACTCAAGTGTTACCTGAGATTTTGCATCAGGGCGAAGATATGCGATTTCGCTGTTCTCACGACGAAGTGCAGCAAGTTCCTGAAGCAGTTTGTGCGACAGGTTAAGTGCTAAAGGCATATAGTCTTCAGTTTCGTTTGTAGCATAACCAAACATCATACCCTGGTCTCCTGCGCCCTGATCTTCTTTGCTGGCACGGTCTACACCCTGATTAATGTCCTGAGACTGCTCATGGATTGCACTAAGTACACCACAAGAGTTAGCTTCAAACATATACTCACTCTTAGTGTACCCAATTTTACGGATAACATCACGTGCTATCTGCTGTACATCAAGATATATTTTAGATTTTACTTCACCTGCAAGAATAACCTGTCCTGTAGTAACAAGGGTTTCGCATGCAACTTTAGACTCAGGGTCGAAAGCAAGGAAGTTGTCAATCAGTGCATCTGAAATTTGGTCAGCAATTTTATCAGGATGCCCTTCGCTCACTGATTCTGACGTAAATAAATAAGCCATAGTATTCTCTATAATTTTAGTAGAGTAAAGAGATTGCGATACGGCTAAAAAGTAGGGAGGTCCTGCTTTAGCATTTTTTCATGAGGTCGCAATCAGTCAAATCTTTCCTCTAATTTTATGCCACAAAGGTAAAAACCTAATCTGAATAAAAAAAACTGATTTAGTATTTTAATTTTAGATAGTTACGCAAAACGAAACAGGATCGGGTTTTGATAAAATGTTAAAATCACCATTGGGCTGAAAAAGTTTAAATATATAATATTTAATACCTTGTTTTCGAAAACGATATATGTTAAAATTTAAAATTTTGTTTGGTCAGGTAAAAAATACTTTCGAAGTTTGTGATATCAAAATCTGAGAAAAAAAATGAAATCAATTATTTGTCATACTTACTTCTTTATGTGGAAAGATTCTGCAGGGGTAACTGTTGACTAATTTTAGATTTAAAATTATATAACACTTAAAGCCCCTGCAACAGCAGGGGCTTTTTTATTACAATATTTTTGAACAATACGATGAAAACATTTTCTAACATATTCAACCATTTTTATTGCACATTCTGTACATGTACATGGTGTATTATGATTTTACGATGTTGCCAAAAGTATTCGACATAGATCTTAGTTTTCAAATTCAAGTGTCAGGTCCTTTTGGTTTTCCCAGCCAAAAGGACCTTTTTTTTGAATCCATCTTTTCACAAATTATAAATTTTACAGCTATGAACTCAAATTCCATCAACGTTTTAGGTTACTCAGGTAACAACAGCCAGTTTGTCGTAAAGACATTAAACGCTAACCTTCGCATTAGCGAAAATTCAAAATATCCCGAGTTGGAAGGGCCAAACCCTTACGAATATATCCTTGCAGGTTTTGCAGGCTGTATTAACGCGCTTGGGCAACAGGTGGCTACTGAGCAGGGTATTACGTTGAGGTCTTTGCAGATTGAAATAACCGGAAACCTGAAAGAGCCTAAAAAGGGCAAGAGCAGGCCGGGGTTCAATAACATAGAAATTACACTTAAGCCTGCTGCGGCTACCAGTCTTGAAACACTGCAGGAATGGCTTAAGGAGGTACAGCGCCGAAGCCCGGTTTATGATAACCTGGTAAATAACACCCCTGTGGACGTGACGCTGTTTAAGGAGTATTCCTATAACTAAGAATATAAGTTTTGTTATAAGTTGTTTTTTGTTTGTTTGTTAAGAAAACGGCCTCTGGATGGGCTAGAGGCCGTTTCTTTTTTTTTAAAATTAATCTCATGAACCATAAGATAAACATAGTGCTTTTTGGAATCGGTAAGGCCGGGAGTGCTCTCATAAATAAAGCGGTAAAAAGCCGTAAAGAACTTGCTATAGAGGAACAGATAGATATCAGGTTTCCTGTAATTACTAACTCAACACTAGCCTTTTTTGAGAAAGAAGGTGCTAAATATTCATGGGAAGCGAACTTTATTCAGTTCAGCATTCCATTTAAGCTGGAAAACGTGGTGGATTACGTATATGCCAATAACCTTGAGAACGTTGTTGCGGTAGATGCCACAGGTAGTTCTGAATTTGTAAAAGAATACGCCGGACTGGTAAAAAGTGGATTTAACCTGCTTTCTATAAACGAAAACCTAAAAGATCAGCATCCTGATTTTGAAAGCGAAGTATTACGTACCGCACTAAACCGCGGTCTCGATTATAATTTTATCGATTTGCCCAAAGGCAATGATAAGGCAGCGGCCCATGAGCTTTTTGAAGCAATACTGGCGATTGCCCAGAAAACAAAGGCTGTAGCATAAGGCAGCCCGTAATTAGATTGGTTTGGTTTTTAAAAAGACAGGAAGTAGTGTGCCTGTCTTTTTTATTTTGATATGGAGTAGATTACGTTATGCGGAAAGCCTTCATCAATTTCGCCCTCATTCCATGTAAAGCCATTCTTTTTTAAAAGTGCTAATGATCTATTGTTTTCACGATGAGTGTATGCTGTAATGGTTTTTAGGTTGAGTTTGGAGAAACCATAGTCCAATACACATTGCAATGCCTCGTTCATATAGCCTTTACCATGATATGCAGGAGATAACTCATAACCCGTTTCGGCAATAGTGCAGTCTTCAGAGAAATTCCAAAGGCAGATGAGTCCGATAAAAGTTCCGCTATCTTTAAGGGTAATCGCCCAGTTGATGCTTAGTCCTAAATCTACATTATTATTTATCCTGGCGATCCATGCCTGTGCTTCGGTAATATCGGCTACAGGGGTTCGCGCAATATATTTGTTTACAATCGGGCTGGAACGTTGCAGGTAAATAGCCTGATCATCATCCGGTGAAATTTTCCTGAGGATGAGTCTTTCAGTGGTGAGGATTGGGAACGGGTTGAAGGGGTTCATAATAATGATTTTTTGATGCCTAGTACCAATGCATTTTAAATGCTCCTAAGGGATGTAATTCAAATTTTTGATTGTCAACTTTTATAAGAACCAGAAGTCTTTCATTAAATAAAATGTGTCTCTGAGCACTACTTACAAAACAATCTATAAGTGTGTGGACAGTTTTTATATTTATCATATCCAGATTTTTGAAAACTACTACCGTGCCACTTTCTGAAATTTCAAGTTCATTCAGGCATTCATATAAAGCATCCCAGTTTTTTCCATAATAAGGAGGGAAGTGTAAATTAAGTGAAAGGTCATCGTGCATAACTTCTATATGATTGTTCCAGTCAAGGCAATCAAAATTCACTATTGAATAGTTTTCTTTTCTGAGCCATTCTAAGTCTGTCTCCAAAAGCATTTCATCATTGTAAGGCTTGATGAACCCGCGACTCATTATGTGGTAATCTAATCGTTGCCAGGTTTCAGCGTTGTTCTGGAATTTGAACATATAACATAGTTTGTTTACACGAAAATAAAACAAATTTGCAAACCACAAATTTATGTTGTTTCTTTGCAGCGTTCTTTAACACACTGATATGTTATCACGAAAGGCAGAGGGAATAGACCCGATGAAGCCTTAGCAACCCTTTATCTGTAAAGAAGGTGCTAAATTCTACCAAGCTACCGCGCGGATAGATAACACACGTAATATTGCTCTTCGCAATATTCCAACTCCCAATTTTGATGACATAATTTAAGTACAACGGTAATGAACGCAGGATTCATAACCCTGAGGTCGTTTGCTGTTTTGTTATGGGATTTTTTCAAGGTGCTCAGAAGTAACTCTGAACGCCAAACCATAAACCCGAAACTGTAAAAATGTCAAAAATACAAGACGCCATAAATGAAAGGATACTCGTGCTCGACGGAGCTATGGGTACTATGCTGCAGCGCTATAATTTTTCGGAAGAAGATTTTCGCGGAGAGCGTTTCAAAGATTTTCCACACCCACTTAAAGGTAATAATGACCTGTTGTCGCTTACGCAGCCACAGGCTATTCGCGATGTGCATGCCCAATATTTTGCGGCAGGTGCCGATATTGTAGAGACCAATACGTTTTCGGGAACTACTATCGGTATGGCGGATTACCATATGGAAGATCTGGTGTATGAACTGAATTATGAGTCGGCACGCATAGCCCGCGACGTAGCTGATGAGTTTACGGCAAAGGAGCCTCATAAGCCCCGTTTTGTTGCCGGTTCGATAGGCCCAACTAACCGTACAGCCAGTATGAGCCCCGATGTAAACGATCCGGGTTTCCGTGCTGTGACCTTTGATGATTTGCTGATTGCTTACAAAGAACAGGTAAAAGCACTTATTGATGGCGGCTGTGACCTGCTTTTGGTTGAAACCATTTTTGATACGCTGAATGCCAAAGCAGCTCTTTTTGCTATAGAAGAAGTAAAGGATGAATTAGGTCTTGATATTCCTATTATGGTTAGCGGTACGATTACCGATGCCTCAGGCCGCACGCTTTCAGGGCAAACGGTTGAGGCTTTCCTTATATCCATATCGCATTTACCATTGTTGAGTGTTGGTTTTAACTGCGCCCTTGGTGCTGACCAATTGAAACCTTACCTGAAAAGACTGGCGCATAATACTTCGTTCAGTATTTCGGCACACCCTAATGCGGGACTGCCAAATGCCTTTGGTCAGTATGACCAAACCGCTGAAGAAATGCAGGTACTCATTAAAGAATATCTTGACGATAACCTTATCAATATCATTGGCGGATGCTGTGGCACTACGCCGGAACATATCCGTCTTATATCCGAAGCGGCCAAAGATTATAAACCACGCCCCTAACCCCCGAAGGGGGAACTGAGCTTCACTCAGTTGTTTAAATTACTATATACATGATTGATAATAATATAACCGAAAACGAGAATTTTAACGAGATTTCAATAGCTCCCCCTTCGGGGGCGGGGGGGGCTAGGTATTTAAAGTTATCTGGTCTGGAGCCTTTAATCGTAACTCCGGAAAGCAACTTTGTAAATATAGGCGAACGTACTAATGTTACGGGTTCGCGCAAATTCCTCCGTCTTATTAAAGAAGAAAAGTATGAGGAAGCGCTGGATATAGCCCGTGCCCAGGTAGATGGAGGTGCGCAGATTATCGATGTCAATATGGACGAGGGGATGCTGGATGGCGTGCATGCCATGACTACGTTCCTGAATCTTATCGCATCTGAGCCGGATATTGCTCGTGTGCCTGTGATGATCGATAGCTCTAAATGGGAGATCATCGAGGCAGGTCTAAAAGTAACTCAGGGTAAAAGCGTGGTGAATTCCATAAGCCTTAAAGAGGGGGAGGAATTATTTATAGCTCATGCTAAAAAAGTAAAACGTTATGGTGCTGCCGTAATTGTTATGGCCTTTGATGAGGTAGGCCAGGCAGACACTTATGAAAGACGTATTGAGATATGCAAACGCTCGTATGATATACTGGTTGATAAAGTAGGCTTTGCACCCGAGGATATCATTTTTGACCCGAATATATTTCCTGTGGCAACAGGCATGGAAGAGCACCGCAAAAATGCGCTCGATTTTTTTCTTGCTGCCAAATGGATTCGTGAAAACCTGCCGTATGCCCACGTGAGCGGAGGAGTGAGTAATGTTTCATTCTCTTTCCGTGGTAATGATAAGGTAAGGGAAGCGATGCACTCGGCGTTTTTATACCATGCCATTGCGCACGGTATGGATATGGGGATCGTAAATCCGGAAATGCTTGAGATCTACGACGAGATTCCGAAAGATCTTTTGGAGCATATCGAAGATGTATTGCTTGACCGACGTGATGATGCTACCGAACGCCTTTTGGCATTTGCTGAAAATGTAACCGGAGGTGCTAAGGTAAATGAAAAGCAGGCTCAGGAATGGCGCTCGCTTCCGGTACAGGAAAGGCTTACGCATGCGCTCGTAAAAGGCCTTGACGAATTCATCGAGATTGATGTTGAGGAGGCAAGACAGCAGGCATCGAAACCTATTGAGGTTATTGAGATCAACCTGATGAATGGTATGAATGTAGTGGGTGACCTTTTCGGAAGCGGAAAAATGTTCCTGCCACAGGTAGTGAAGTCGGCGCGTGTAATGAAAAAAGCGGTGGCTTATTTGCTTCCGTTCATTGAAGAAGCAAAAAGACAAGCCCCCTCCGCCCCCAAAGGGGGAACTCCCAAGCAGGACGTCAAAGGAGAACTCTATTGGAAAACGGCTAATCCTGTTAATTACGGACTCTTAAAAGAGTTTTGTAAAACAATGAGGAATATACCCACTGAAGCTGAAAAAGTTTTATGGGAGGCGTTAAGTGGTAAGAAGCTTGAAGGGTATAAATTCAGGAGACAACATATTTTAGGGAATTATATAGCCGATTTTATTTGTCTTAAAGAAAATATCATTATTGAGGTTGATGGATTAATTCATCAATTACCTGATAATATTGCGAGCGATATTGAAAGAACAAAATGGCTTGAAGAACAAGGCTACAGAGTTATAAGGTTTACAAATGATGAGGTTATAAACAGGCTAAATGAAGTATTGGATAAAATAGTGTCCGAGTTAGCTGCAAACAAATTAACGGCTGAGTTGGAAGCTCCCCCTTCGGGGGCGGGGGGTGCTGGGAAGATATTAATGGCAACAGTTAAAGGAGATGTTCACGATATCGGTAAAAATATTGTTGCGGTGGTTTTAGGTTGTAACAATTTTGAGATAATTGACCTTGGCGTAATGGTACCACCCGAAAGGATCATTGAAGTGGCTGTTAAGGAACAGGTTGATATTATTGGTCTTAGCGGACTGATCACGCCTTCACTTGACGAGATGGTGTACCTGGCTAAAGAAATGGATAAGCTGAATATCAGTATTCCGATAATGATAGGCGGGGCTACTACTTCGCGTGCGCATACTGCTGTTAAGATAGCTCCTGAATACCGCGAAACCGTGGTGCATGTTAACGATGCATCGCGTGCTGTGACTGTTGCAGGTAATTTACTGAATACTGCCACTAAAAGGGATTATTCAAAGAGCATACGTGAAGAATACGATAAGCTTCGTGAAGGTTATCTGAACCGTTCACGCGACAAGGACTTTCTGAGTATTGAAGATGCCCGCCGAAATAAGCTGCAACTGGACTGGGATGCGTTTACTCCGGTAACACCTAAGTTTACAGGGGTAGAGATAATTGAACCACATCCGTCGGAACTGGTTGATTTTATCGACTGGACACCTTTCTTCCAAACTTGGGATTTGCACGGTAAATATCCCGCGATACTGAATGATGAGGTTGTGGGCGAACAGGCTAAGGTGCTATTTGCTGATGCACAAAAAATGCTGAAGCAAATGATAGACGAGAACTGGCTTGAGGCTAAAGGTATTTATGGGATCTTTCCTGCCAATACAGTAAATGATGACGACATTGAGATAAGCCCCCTAGCCCCCAAAGGGGGGACAGGAACAGGTTCAGTAGCTCCCCCTTCGGGGGCGGGGGGGGCTGTGCGTTTCCTAACACTAAGGCAGCAGTCACAAAAGACAAAAGGTGCACCTAATATTGCGCTTTCGGATTTTATTGCGCCAAAAGACACCGGTAAGACCGATTATATGGGGGCTTTTTGCGTAACTACCGGTTTCGGTGTTGACGAAAAAGCTGCCGAATTTGAAGCAGAACATGACGATTACAACGCTATCATGGTTAAGGCACTCGCTGATCGATTAGCTGAAGCATTCGCAGAATACCTGCACTTAAAAGTACGTAAGGAAATTTGGGGTTATGCATCGGATGAGGTGCTAAGTAATGATGAACTGATTAAGGAGCAGTATGAAGGTATCCGTCCGGCACCGGGCTATCCTGCCTGTCCTGACCATTTAGAGAAAAAGACCATCTGGCAACTGCTGGATGTTGAGCATAAAATAGGTGTATCACTAACCGAAAGCCTTGCCATGTGGCCGGCTTCATCGGTATCGGGATATTATTTTGCGAATCCGAAGAGTAAATACTTTGGACTCGGAAAAATAAAAGAAGACCAGGTTGTTGATTACGCCAAACGAAGAAATATAAGTACAGACGAAGCCACAAAATGGCTTAATCCTAATATAGCTGAATAAGCCCCTTCCAACCTCCCCAAAGGGGAGGGGAGTGTGGAAATGCTGAAATGAGAATATGAGTATTAACGATATAAATTTCCCCTTTGGGGGATAGGGGGCTATGAAAGTAACAGAGCACATAGAGAATGCCAATGGCAAACCACTTTTTTCTTTTGAGATACTGCCTCCCCTAAAGGGACAGAACATCCAGTCTATTTTTGACAGTATTGACCCTTTGATGGAGTTCAATCCTCCGTTTATAGATGTGACCTATCACAGGGAAGAGTACGAATTTAAAGAACTGCCAAGCGGTTTGCTGGAAAAAAAGATAGTAAAGAAACGTCCGGGTACGGTAGGGATCTGCTCGGCGATACAGAATAAGTATCAGGTAGATGCTATTCCGCATATACTATGTGGTGGTTTTACCAAAGAAGATACAGAGAACTTCCTTATTGATCTTGACTTTTTGGGGATTGAAAATGTAGTAGCGCTGAGAGGCGATGCTGTAAAGAGTGAAATTTATTTTAAGCCGGAAAAAGAAGGTAATCATTATGCATCGGAACTGGTTACACAGATAGCCGACCTTAATAAAGGTATTTATCTTGATGCTGATTTACAAAATACATCGGCGACGAGTTTTTGTATTGGTGTAGCGGGCTATCCGGAAAAACACATGGAAGCACCAAGCCTTGACAGTGATATTCACTTCCTTAAACAGAAAATAAAGAACGGAGCATCTTACATTGTTACGCAGATGTTCTTTGATAACCAGAAATTCTTCGACTTTGTAGCAAAATGCCGTAAGGAAGGAATTACAGTGCCTATCATTCCGGGACTAAAGCCCATTGCAACTAAGAAGCAATTGAACCTTATTCCGCACCGCTTTAAGGTTGACTTGCCTGATGATCTTATTATGGCTGTGGTGAAAGCAAAAGATAATGATGCTGTACGACAGATAGGAATTGAGTGGTGTACCGAACAAAGTAAGGAACTGGTAAAAGCCGGAATTCCGGTACTGCATTATTACTCTATGGGTAAGGCAGAAAATGTAAAAGCTATCGCATCAGCGATATTTTAGATAATTGTTTGTTTGTTGTTTGTATAAGAAAGCCTGGCGTTAGCGTTGGGCTTTTTATTTTTTCAATACACCTACAATTAAAAAAATACAACTCAACAATACTATTGGCAGTATCAAATGAAATAAAAAATAAGCTCCGACTGGGTATTTATCTATCAAGGGATATCTTCCTGTATACTTGTCAATGATCTTATTGGCCTGTTTTTTTCTGAAAAGAAAAAAATGGTTGAGACAAATATGTAAAACCCAGGCAAAAAAAATAAATGGTTTTATCTTCTCATAGTTATACCAATCAATTTTTCCTGATTTACTGAGCTGATCTAGTATGAATGTTGGGCAGAACAATAACATCCACTGAAAACCTACAAAAGATATTTCAGCTTTAGACCATGTTGGATCGTAATCATTTTTGATAAGTGTAATTATATAATATAGTCTTTTCATAAAAGCAGCACTACTTCTTCTTCGTCATTTCCCTGAATACGGTCTCAAGATTTTTGCTCTTAAGCGATAACTGAAGCGTTTTCAGGTTATTAGCCTGTGCGAAGTCGAATACTGCAGGGCGCATATCGTTATCGGCTTCAAATGTAAGTTCCCAAACATTACCTTTTGTATTCACGGCTGAGGTAAGGTTTGTAAGGCTCTGAAGTGAAGATTTGTTTACGGCCTGGTCAAATTCTACTTCAATTACCTGAGCTTCTTTGTGGTCTTTTACAAGGTTGCCAATTTCTTTATCGGTAACAATTTTTCCGTGGTTGATGATGATAACCCTGTCGCAGATGGCCTCAACTTCCTGCATGATGTGTGTAGAAAGGAAAACGGTTTTGTCTTTACCAATGTTCTTAATAAGATCGCGTATCTCTACAATCTGGTTAGGGTCAAGTCCGGTAGTAGGCTCATCGAGGATAAGTACTTCAGGGTTGTGAAGTAATGAAGATGCAAGACCTACTCGCTGACGGTATCCTTTAGAAAGTGCACCAATTTTTTTGTGGGCTTCAGGAGTAAGTCCGGTTAGCTGGATAACCTCTTCAATACGCGATTTGTTTACTTTGTAAACATCGGCGTTGAATTCAAGATATTCCCTTACATATAAATCTAAGTATAATGGATTGTGTTCCGGAAGGTAACCAACCGATTTCTGAACCGCTTTTTCTGCTGTAGCTACATCTGATCCATTTACCAGTGCTGTGCCACTATCGGCATTAAGGTAAGTGGTCAGGATTTTCATTAGGGTAGACTTTCCGGCACCATTTGGCCCCAGGAAACCTACAATTTCTCCTTTGTTTACAGAAAATGAAACAGCATCAAGCGCTTTTTGTTCGCCGTAGCTCTTAGAAATATCCTTTACCTCGATTGACATAGCCTTTGAATTTGAAACAAAAGTAGTAAGAAAACATTAAATTTGTGGTAGATTTCAAAAAATGGAAAATAATACAGAGATGAGAACGTGGCTTGACGAATTTAAAGCGTCTAAGCCTTTGATTATAGCAGGTCCCTGCAGTGCCGAAACCGAAGAGCAGGTATTAGATATTGCCCGTCAGCTTAAAGATTCAGATGTTAGTATTTACCGTGCCGGTATCTGGAAACCCAGAACGCGTCCGGGAGGTTTTGAAGGTGTTGGTGCTATCGGACTGAAATGGCTGCAAAAAGCAAAAGCAGAAACCGGACTGCCTATGGCAATTGAGGTGGCAAATGCAACCCATGTAAAATTAGCCCTTGAACATGATATAGATGTATTGTGGATAGGTGCACGTACAACAGTGAATCCGTTTGCGGTGCAGGAGATTGCCGATGCGCTTGCAGGTACCGATAAAATTGTACTGATAAAAAATCCGGTAAATCCTGATTTGAGCCTTTGGCTGGGAGGTGTGGAGCGTTTGTATAATGCGGGTATCAAAAAGCTTGGTGTAATACACAGAGGTTTTTCTACTTATGAAAAAACGAAATACCGTAACATACCCGAGTGGCAGCTTGCCATTGAACTTCATGAACGTTTTCCTGATTTGCCGCTGATAGGTGATCCATCTCATATAACAGGTCGTCGTGACATGATACAGGAAGTAGCCCAACAGGCACTGAACCTGAATTATGACGGACTGATGATTGAAACACATAACGATCCTGAAAAGGCCTGGAGTGATGCTGCCCAGCAGGTTACTCCGGTAAGGCTAAAGGAGATATTGGAAAGTCTTGTGGTGCGTAAAAAAACGGATGAAGACAGTGCTTTTAATAAAGAGCTAGAGAAACTAAGGTTACGTATTGATGAATATGATTCAAAACTTATTCAGGTATTGGGGCAAAGAATGCGTATTGCGGATAAGATAGGGGAGCTTAAAAAAGAAAATAACGTTGCTGTATTGCAAACCCAGCGCTGGAAACAGATACTGGAAAGGATGAAGGCAGAAGGGCTTCCTGAAAACCTTGGTGAAGAGTTTATTTTGGATTTGTTCAGAGCGATACATCAGGAAAGTATTGCGCATCAGGAGAAAATAATAGGAGGTAAAAAAGATGAGGATAACGGCCAATAATAATTGGCTATCTTTGCGCTATGACAGGATTGGTTTATAAATCTACCGGGAGCTGGTATACTGTAAGGACAGAAGAGGGAACTTTTTACGAATGCCGTATAAAAGGGAAATTCCGTATTAAGGGTATTAAGAGTACAAACCCCGTTGCGGTGGGTGATATTGTTGACTTTGACCTTGATGAAACTTCTGATACCACTACGGGGCTTATCCATAATATACAGGAAAGGAAAAATTATATTATCCGTAAGTCGGTAAACCTGTCTAAACAGGTGCATATAATCGCTTCAAATATTGATAAGGTTTTCCTTTTGGTTACTATAAACAATCCGCCTACAACTACAAGTTTTATCGATCGTTTTCTGGTAACCGCCGAAGCATATGGTATTGAAGCTATTCTTGTTTTCAATAAGATAGATACGTTTGACGACGCCATGCTCGATGAGCAGCTGTATCTTCAATATATTTACAGTAACATAGGCTACAAATGCCTGCGGGTTTCATCTACCCAACAAAAAGGTATTGATGAGCTTAAAGCAGAAATGAAGGATAACGTTAGTATGTTCTCGGGACATTCGGGAGTTGGTAAATCTACACTTATCAATACACTGCAGCCAAATCTTAACTTAAAGACTAAAGAAATATCCGAACAGCACAGCCAGGGACAACATACCACTACTTTTGCAGAAATGTTTGATCTTGATTTCGGAGCTAAAATTATTGATACTCCCGGGATTAGAGGTTTTGGGATTGTAGATATGGAAAAAGAGGAGATAGGCGATTATTTTCCTGAATTCTTTGCCCTGAAAGACCAATGCAAATTTAACAACTGCCTGCATAAGGAAGAGCCGCATTGTGCCGTAAAAGAAGCGCTTGATAACGATGAAATTGCCTGGTCGCGTTACAATAGTTATTTGCAAATGCTGGAAGGTGATGAGGATCATTACCGCACTGATGCCTATGCAGATGGCAGAAATAAGGAGGAGCAGGAATAATGAGGGCAGTTATACAGCGTGTAAGTGAGGCATCAGTAACTATTGAAGGAAAAAGAGTAGCTGATATAAAAGCAGGACTACTCATCCTTGTTGGAATTGAAGATGCCGATACTCAGGAAGACATCAACTGGCTTTCTGCCAAAATAGTAAAGCTTAGGATTTTTGGTGATGATGAGGGGCTTATGAACCGTTCCATAGAAGATATTAATGGTGATGTAATAGTGGTGAGCCAGTTTACACTTCATGCGGCTACCAAAAAGGGCAATCGCCCGTCATATATCCGTGCTGCAAAGCCGGATATTGCCATTCCGCTTTATGAAGCATTTGTACTGCAAATGGAAAAAGACCTCGGAAAAAAAGTACAAACAGGTGAGTTTGGGTCTGATATGAAGGTAGCACTTATTAACGATGGACCGGTGACAATAATCATAGATACAAAAAATAAGGAATAAATATTTTCGTGTTAAAAAAATATTATTTTTGGGCAAACCAATCCAATTATGATATTTAGAATTTTATTACCCTTATTGTTTCTGTTTCAGTCTGCTTTTGCTCAGGAAAGCGATTTGACTGTAGCAGGAATTCCCGAAAACTTAAAAGAAAATGCCGATGCTGTTGTAAGGCTGAACAAAATTGATGTAGATATTTCTTCAAGAAAATCTATGTCGACCAAACAAACCAGGATAGTAACTGTTATTAATGAAAATGGGCTTGACGCGATTGATGCCTATGAATATTTTGATAAATCATCTATTTCAATAAAGTCAATTGAGGCTATAATCTTTGATGCTAAAGGAATGCAACTGAAAAAGATTAAGAGAAAAGACTTTAAAGATCTTTCTGCCTCTGGAGGAGCAATGTTCACCGATAGCAGAATACTCAAATTAGATTACACGCCTACTCAATATCCTTTTACTATTGTTTTTACAAGTGAAACAGAAAGTTCTAATACTGCTTTTCTGCCGAAATGGCTCGCAATAGCAGGTAGTAATACTTCGATGCAGAAGAATGTCATCAAGATTAGTTGTGTTGCAGATTTAGGCTTTAAATACAAAGAATATAATTTTGAAGGAGTTCCTATACAAAAAGAGCAATCAGCTAATACGGTTAGCTTCATTGCGGAAAATATACCTGCACTAAAAGATGAAGATTATTCTCCTTCAATAATGAAAGTAACACCTTATGTTTTGTTTGGACTTGAGAAGTTCCATCTCGAAGGAGTCGATGGTGACGCCAAAGACTGGGAATCATTTGGGACTTGGTATTTTAACAAAATACTTGCGGGTACTGACGAAGTTTTGCCGGAAACGGTTGCTAAAATTCAAAGTATAGTTGGGGGTGAAACTGATCTTGAAAAAAAGGCAGCGTTAGTATATAATTACGTACAGTCGAAAACAAGATATGTTAGTATTGCTTTGGGGATTGGCGGATGGAAACCAATGGCGGCAAAAGACGTTGACAGGCTTGGGTATGGCGATTGTAAAGCACTTAGCAATTATACCCGTGCCTTACTAAAAGCAGTAGGGGTGGAGTCTTATTATACCATTATATATGGTGATAGGCATAAACAGGATATGCAGGAGGATTTTGTATCAATGCAGGGAAACCATATTATACTTGCTGTACCAAATAAAGATAAAATGATTTGGTTAGAATGTACCAATCAGGCAATTCCGTTTGGTTATCAGGGAAGTTTTACAGATGATAGGTTGGCACTTATAGTGAAACCACAAAAAAGTCAGATAATAAGAACTGGTATTTACACTTCAGAAAATAGTATTCAGAAGTCTAAAGGCAACTATAATATATCAGATAAAGGTACGATTAATGGCAGTGTAATGATTGTAAGTACAGGGATACAATATGAGAGTAAATATTTTCTGAGTGAAGAGTCTAAAGAGAATAGGGATAAGTTTTATAAATCTGCATTTAGGAATATAAACAACCTGAAACTCAAAAAGACTGATTTAAAAAATGATAGGGAGCTTAAAGAGTTTACCGAAGATATAGTATTTGAAGCTGAAGGGTATTGTAATAAATCAGGAGACAGACTCATCTTCTCTGTAAATGCTTTTAACCAATATTCATCGATCCCTCAACGCTATCGAAACAGAAAAAATCCTTTTGAGATACTAAGGGGGTTTCTGGATAGTGATGAAATAGCAATTGATCTTCCGGAAGGATATAGTATTGAGTCTAAACCTGATGATGTTATTATAAAAGACAAGTTTGGAGAATATACGGCAAAATATACAATTTCAGAGTCAGGTACAATTGTTTATACAAGGAGTCTTTTAGTAACTCCGGGATATTATGCTAATAATGAATATGAAAATTTCAGGCAGTTCAGAGAAAAGATAGCAAGAAACGACAACGCTAGAATTGTGCTTTTAAAAAAATAACTCCAACCAATCGATGAAACTAACCAATACTATGCTGCTTTTCTTAAGCTGTATTTTTACTGTTGCAGCTCAAAATTTTAAACCCGCAAAAATCACCAAAGAAGATTTACTGCAAAAAGTACATCCTGTGGATACTTCTGCATCAGCGGCAATGCTTCACAAACTGGGTAAAACTTATTTTGCTATAAGTGGGGACCATTGGGAACTTGTAACAGAAGTCAATATACGAATCAAAATTTACAAAAAGGAAGGATACGAGTACGCTAATCAGCAGGTTTCTTATTATACTGGGGGAAAAACTATACGAGTTGATTTTAGTGATGCCTATACCTACAATTTGAAAAATGGTGAGGTTGTTAAGACAAAACTAAAGAGTGACGGAGAATTTAGAGAAAAAATAAATGAAGAGTATGAGCGTAGAAAAATAACTTTGCCGGATGTTAAGGAGGGAAGTATTATAGAATATACATATTCTATAAGATCACCATATTTTTCAGTGTTTAGGGATTGGTATTTTCAGGATGAAATACCAATTGATTATGTTGAATATACTGTAGCTGTACCCCAATATTTTGTTTATAACAGGTACTTGGCAGGATATCTTAAGATTGAAAAGACTGAAACAAAATATAATACTCCAATGGGTAGAAGTTATCAGGAATACATTGATACTTTTTGGGCAAAAAACGTAAAAGCAATAAAGGATGAAGCTTTTGTTTCTAATGTTGAAAATTACATGTCTATACTTAAACACGAGCTGTCTTCGACTAATTTCAGTACAGGAATACAAAAATATTCTACAGATTGGGCATCAGTGGCAAAAACCATTTATGATAACGAGCATTTTGGAAAGGAGCTAAATCGTGATTCATACTATAAAGAGGATCTTACAAAGTTGTTATCGGGCATTACAACTCCTGATGAAAAAATGAATACGATATTTGGTTATGTAAAAAACAGAATGCATTGGGACGGCGATAATGATTATTATTGTGATAAAGGTGTAAAAGCTGCTTATGAGAGTAAAAGTGGAAACGCTGCAGAAATTAACCTTATGCTTACAGCAATGCTTCGTGATGCAGGGTTAAAGGCTGATCCGGTTCTTGTAAGCACACGTACCAATGGAATCGCGCTTTTTCCAACATATTCAGCATATAATTATGTGGTAGCTGGGGTAGAGACTGATAAAGGTACTGTATTGCTTGATGCGACAAGTAAATATACTGTGCCTGATATACTGCCTGTACGAGCGCTCAACTGGCAGGGAAGAATGATAAGAAAAGATGGCGCCACTAAAGAAATTGAATTGAGGCCAAAGAAAAATTCAAGAGAAGTAATAGGGATGTCTGTGGTAATGGACAAGGATGGTAGTGTAAAAGGGAAAATGAGGGATCAGATGTTCGATTATTATGCCTACACTTTTAGAGAAGATTATGCTGAAATGAATGAGGACACTTATATCGAAAAATTAGAGAAAAGATATGCAGGTCTTGAGCTTGGAGAATATAAAAGAACAGGTGCAAAAGAAATGGATAAGCCGGTACTGGAAGAGTACGATTTTATGCATAAAGAGGTGGCTGATCTTATTGGAGATAAGATTTATTTTAGCCCAATGCTTTTCCTGCATAGAAAGGAAAATCCTTTTAAGCAGGAAGTTAGAGAATATCCGGTTGATTTTAATTTTACCTGGCAGGATAAATACATGATAAATATTACCATGCCGGAAGGTTATGTAATTGAGTCGCTTCCAAAAGGCGTTAACGTAGTTATGGAGGAAAATATAGGTAGTTTTAAATATAATGTTATTGCCCAAAACAATATTATTCAGGTTATGATTGTTTTTGATATGAATTACGTAAACATATCTAAGGATTATTATAAAACGCTAAAAGACTTTTATCAGAATATAATTGAAAAGCAAAACGAGAAAGTCGTTCTTAAAAAGGCATAACAAATGAAAAAAGGTATTCTTATTTTTCTTTTTTTTCTTATTTGCTTTCAGATGTCTTCACAAGTGTTTAAACTTGGTGGCGTGACTGTAAAAGAGTTGGAAGAAACAAAGCACCCTTTTTATAAGGATGCAGATGCGGCATACCTTTACAAGAAAGGAGAGACCTATTTTGAAATAATCGGAGGAAGCTTTAGGACAGTAACCGAGGTTGCTGTGCGTTTGAAGATATATACAAAAGCAGGATATGGATATGCCAATGTGAATATACCCTATTATGCGGGAAGGACTTCTCAGAAGGTAAAATTCAGTGATGTTTGTACTTATAATCTTGTAAATGGCAGTGTTGAAAAAACAAAACTCGGATCTGATGGCAAATTTGAAGACGAGATTGTTGATAATTTTAAAATCAAGTCTATAGTTATGCCTAATGTTAAAGAAGGTAGTGTTATTGAATACAGGTATAAGATTATTAATCCTTTCATGACTATAAGCGACTGGAATTTTCAGGAGAAGATACCGGTAAATAATGTTGAATATCAGGTTTCTATTCCCGATTATTTTGTTTATCACAAGCAAATTAAAGGCTTTGTACAAGTGACAAAATTGAGCAAGCCAAAGAAAAAGAATAATAGTTTTTCTGAAAACATAACGGTATACTATGCTCATAATGTAATGCCTTTTAAAGAGGAAACCTATGTAGACAATATCAATAATTATATGTCTATACTGGAGCATGATATGGTTAAGGCTCAGTTTCCAGGGGAAATGCCCCATTATTTTGCAGGCAATTGGCAAGTGCTTTGCAGAAATATCTACGAAGATGAGTCTTTTGGTGGTGAGTTAAATGGTACTTCTTATTTTAAAGAGGATGTAGATATGTTACTTAAGGATGTGCCTCAGGATAAAAAGTTGGATACGCTATTTAGTTTTGTAAAAGACAGGATGACTTGGAATGAGGTTGAAACAGAATTTTGTAATAAAGGAGTTAAAAAAGCATATTTGGAGAAAACTGGGAATTCGGCAGAAATTAACCTGATGCTTACGGCCATATTGCGCTATGCCGGATTTGATGCAAATCCTGTTTTATTGAGTACGCGTGGTAATGGACAATTAATATATCCGTCACCTTCTGCTTTTAATTATGTAGTGGTAGGTGTGACTATCAATACTGAGATTATACTTCTTGATGCGACCAGTAAAAATACTGTTCGCGGATTGTTGCCACTAAGGGCACTAAACTGGATCGGCAGAATGGTGAAAGAGAAAGATATGAGTATTGAAGTAGACCTCATGCCAAAAGAGAAATCGGCTGAAATGATTTCAGTAGCGGCTGAAATTGATGTGGAAGGAAGAATAACAGGGAAGGTAAGGAATCAGTACATTAACCATCTAGCTCATCTTTTTAGGGAAAGTTATAGTGAGAGTTATAAGGAAAAATATGTTGAAGAACTGGAAAAGAGTTATCAGGGTATTGAAATAAACGACTATCAGACATTAAATCTAAAAGATTTGTCGAAACCTGTTGGTGATGACTATAGTTTTGCGCATAATAACATCATGGACGTAATTGAAGATAAACTTTATTTTAGCCCCATGCTTTATTTTGTAGAAAAAGAAAATCCTTTTACTGCTGAGAAGAGACAATATCCTGTGGATTTTATGTTTCCGCATCAGAAAAAATATTTATTTGCTATTAAGCTGCCGCAAGGATATGTTGCAGAAACTATTCCGGCTTCTGTAGTTTATAATATGGGTGAGAATATAGGTAGCTTCAAATACCAGATTCTCGCTGATGATAACATGATACGCTGTAATATAACATTTGATATCAATTATGCTAATGTTAATCAGGATTACTATCCTATACTAAAAGATTTCTATTTTAAGATGATAGAGAAACAAAATGAGAAGATAGTTCTGAAAAAGGCTTGATATAAAAAACACCACACTGGCGGTGTTTTTTTATGATATGATGTTTGGAAGGAAAATCATAATTTTACAATCCTAATAACAGATAAATACGATGGATATCAAAAACGCACAGCTTGACGTAGATAACTGGATAAAAGAACACGGTGTTCGTTATTTTAATGAACTTACCAATATGGCCCAGCTTTCAGAGGAAGTAGGTGAAGTAGCCCGTATTATTGCACGCCGCTATGGTGAGCAGAGCGAAAAAGAAAGCGATAAGAATAAAGACCTTGGTGAGGAACTTGCCGATGTAGTATTTGTGGTTCTTTGTCTTGCTAATCAAACAGGGGTAGACCTTCAGGCTGCTTTTGATAAAAAAATGGATATAAAAAGCAAACGCGATCACGACAGGCATCATAACAACGAAAAGCTGAAATAATATGCGATTAAAAATTGCCCAGTTTTTTGGAGGTATAATTCTTTACTCAATATTTGGAGCATTAATGGTATGGATATCAGGAGTTGGGTTTAAAGGACAGTGGACTTTTCTCAGTATCTGGATTGTAGGCATTTCATTAATGCATGTACTTATTATTGAGCCTATGCGAATGAAAATGGCCAAAAGAAAAGCTGAATTGCAAAAAAAGAAGCAATAAATGGATATACGCCTGCATATATCAAAAAATATTATTTCTGAAACTATAAAGATTTCCGGTAGTAAATCTGAGACAAACAGGCTTTTACTATTACAATCTCTTTACCCCGGGATTACAATTGAAAATGCATCAGAATCTGATGATAGCGAAGCGATGCGTAAAGCACTTGCGGGCAATGACTATGTAGTTGATATACACCATGCCGGCACTGCAATGCGTTTTCTTACGGCATACTATGCCATACAGCAGGGCAGGGAAGTAGTGCTTACGGGTTCGTCCCGAATGAAGGAACGCCCTATTGGTGTGCTTGTAGATGCTTTACGAGCCCTTGGTGCTGATATTGAATATACTAACCACGAAGGATACCCACCACTAAAAATTATAGGTAAAAAACTAACCGGTACATCTGTAAATATAAAAGCCAATGTGAGTAGCCAGTACATTACTGCTTTACTTTTAATTGGAGCTAAACTTGAAAGCGGACTTGAAGTAATTCTCGATGACGAAATTACATCGCGTCCCTATCTCGAAATGACACTTTCACTATTGAGGGAAGTTGGAATTAAATCATCTTTTCAGGATAATGTCATTAAAGTAAGTCCGGCAACTAACAACCAACAACCAACAACCGTTATTGTAGAGAGTGACTGGAGTTCAGCTTCTTATTTTTATTCCATAGTTGCCCTTTCGGAAATTGGTACATCGGTAACATTATCGTCATATAAAAAACAAAGCTTACAGGGAGACAGAGCCCTGGCAGATATTTACCAAGATCTTGGTATAACTACTGAGTTTAAAGAAAGTACTTTAACGTTGAGTAAAACCAATAACCCAAAACCCATAACCCGAAACTTAAAAGATACTCCTGATTTAGCACAAACAATAGCCGTGAGCTGTTTTGGGTTAGGAATTGGCTGTAATCTTACAGGATTGCATACGCTAAAGATAAAAGAGACCGACAGGCTTGAGGCACTTAAAACAGAACTTGAAAAACTTGGTGCTGAAGTTGTGGTTACTAATGATACACTTTTTCTGAAGCCCTCTTTAGCAATAAATGCGGAAATCGCTATTGAAACCTATAACGATCATCGTATGGCAATGGCCTTTGCTCCTTTGGCAATTAAAGTACCCATAAAAATTAAAGATGCCGAAGTGGTTTCTAAATCTTATCCGGCCTTTTGGGAAGATTTAAAAAAGGTGGGTTTTGAAATAAACACGTTGTAAGCTCTCCTAAATAGCTGTTTTTTAATTACTGGAATAAATAAATGCAAAAAGACTTGACAACGCCTGTTTGGCAATAGTATATTTGCACGCAATTAAAGCGGGCGGCAAGTAAGCCGTAACTGCCTAAAAATAAAAACAGAACATGAAATTATCTAACTTCAATTTCAACCTGCCAAAAGAGCTTCTTGCCGAATTCCCTGCAGAAAACAGAGATGAGTCACGCCTTATGGTGGTAAACAGGAAAACAGGAACTATAGAGCACAGACTCTTTAAGGATGTACTTGATTACTTTGATGAAGGTGATGTAATGGTACTTAATAATACTAAGGTTTTCCCTGCGCGTCTTTATGGTAACAAAGAAAAAACCGGTGCAAGAATTGAGGTTTTCCTTTTAAGAGAGCTTAATTCAGAGCAACGTCTTTGGGATGTTTTGGTTGATCCTGCAAGAAAAATAAGGATTGGTAATAAACTATATTTTGGCGATGACGATTCTCTTGTAGCAGAGGTTATCGATAATACAACTTCAAGAGGTAGAACACTTCGTTTCCTTTACGACGGTTCTTATGAAGAATTCCGTAACAAACTTACTGAACTTGGTGAGACTCCAATACCTAAATATATTAACCGTGAGGTAGTTCCTGAAGATGCAGAACGTTACCAAACAATTTACGCAAAAGAGGAAGGTGCTGTAGCAGCTCCTACTGCCGGTCTTCACTTTTCCAAGCACCTGCTTAAGAGACTTGAGATAAAAGGTATTGATTTTGCTGAAATCACGCTTCACGTAGGTCTTGGTACTTTTAACCCTGTTGAGGTTGAGGATCTTTCGAAACACAAAATGGATTCTGAGGAGCTTATCATCACTCAGGAGGCTTGTGATATCGTAAACAAAGCTAAGACAAGTAAACATAAAGTATGTGCTGTAGGTACTACTACCATGCGTGCTATGGAAAGTTCGGTATCATCAGCTAAAACGCTTAATCCTTATGTTGGGTGGACAAACAAATTCATCTTCCCTCCATACGACTTTAGCGTTGCGGATTGTATGATCACTAACTTCCATACACCAAAATCAACACTGCTTATGATGATCTCAGCCTTTATGGGTCACGATCTGATGAAAAAAGCATACGAAGAAGCGGTTAAAGAAGAATATCGTTTTTACACTTACGGAGATGCAATGCTTATTCTGTAATTGATAATAATAAAAAGAAAATCCTGCCATTGGCAGGATTTTCTTTTTTAATCAACCTGGTAGGCTAATTTTACGGTAATGTTTGCTGTTTTCTTCTTTGCTGAGGTATTAAACGAACCTCCCCAGGAATATTCTTCAGATGAGTTTTGGGCTATGATCTGAAAAACGCCCATGTCACTCTTTTTTAGATCTCCTAAAGATGAGCCTGCATTTTCAGCAATGCTTTTTGCACGTGAATGCGCATCTTTGGTAGCTTCAGCTATCATTTTTATTTTCAGTTCGGCTAGCTTCGTGTAATAATATTCTGGTGGGTTAGAATAAAATTCTACACCCGAATTTATAAGTTGTGATACTTCGCGCGATATACTTTCTACTTTATCTACTTCTTTAGATTCAATAGTTACATTTTGGGTAAGTGCAAACCCGCTAAAAGTTTGTTGTCTCATATTACCATTGCTATCATATTGATATTGAAACTCCTTGTTTATAGACACCGCAGAAAATACAATTTCTTCCTCTTTTATACCTTTTGAGGTAAGGTATTTTCGGATTACTTCACGGTCCTGATCAAGAGCAGCATAGGCATCACGAAGAACGGGATTTTTTTTGGTGAACGATCCGCTCCAAACAATGAGGTCAGATACAAAATCTTGTTTGCCCAATCCTGTTACACTAATAGTGTCGGCAGCACGATTACGGTTTTGGAAAGCATTTGAGAATAAGTAGGCGGCAATAATTATTGCTAAAGCCGCGACAATTGTATTTGCAAGATACTTCATAAAGTTTTTTATATAAAAATACGTTTTTCCTGATAACGTTATAGTTACTTTATTTAGTATTTTTGCAGCCTACAAACAAACTATAATGGATTTTCAAAATACACGCGAATTCGCACAACAGCTTGACGCTAAAGATAAGCTCGCAAAATACAGGGACGAGTTCCATTTCCCACATGTAAACGGAAAGCAGGTTATTTACTTTACGGGTAACTCGCTTGGGCTTCAGCCGAAAAGGACTAAAGCTTATGTTGACGAAATTATGGACGACTGGGCTAAACTTGCCGTAGAAGGACATTTCTATGCAGATAAACCCTGGTGGGATTATCATGAGCGTTTTGCAGCTCCGCTTAGTAAAGTGGTAGGTGCATTACCTTCTGAGGTTACTGTAATGAATACCCTTACGATTAACCTACACCTTATGATGGTTTCTTTTTACCGTCCTACAGCTAAGAGATTCAAAATCATTTGTGAGGAGAAAGCCTTCCCAAGCGATCAGTACATGATCAAAAGCCAGGTGAAATTTCACGGACTTAATCCTGAAGATGCTATCATAGAACTTAAAAGAAGGCCGGGTGAACACAACATCCGTCTGGAAGATGTTCTTGCAAAGATTAATGAGGTTGGAGATGAGCTTGCGCTTGTACTTATAGGTGGTGTAAACTATTATACAGGACAGGTTTTTGATATGAAAACCATAACTAAAGCAGGTCAGGATGCCGGGGCTTATGTAGGCTGGGATCTTGCGCATGCTGCAGGAAATATAGCACTTGAATTACACGACTGGAATGTAGATTTCGCTGCCTGGTGCAGCTATAAATATATGAACTCAGGACCGGGTAATGCTTCCGGAGCTTTTGTACATGAGATGCACCACAACGATATGGATCTAAATCGTTTTGCAGGATGGTGGGGTCATAACAAAGAGCGTCGTTTCCTTATGGAGCCAAACTTTGATCCGATCCGTGGAGCAAACGGCTGGCAGGTGAGTTGTCTTCCGGTAATTGCGCTGGCACCATACCTGGCATCGGTTGAGATGTTTGATGAGGTGGGTATGCCTGCTCTTATCCAAAAACGTGACCTGATCACTTCTTACCTTGAATTCATTCTGGGGGAAGTTGATAAAGAAATTAACGGTAACTTTGAAGTAATAACGCCAACTGACCCTGCACAAAGAGCTTCGCAAATATCCGTGTTCCTTCATGGAGAAGGAAGGTCTTTGTTTGAATACCTGATGAAAAATGGTGTTATAACCGACTGGCGTGAGCCTAATGTTATCCGCCTTGCTCCGGTGCCGTTGTACTGTTCTTTTGAAGACATGTACGAATTCGGACAGATATTGAAAGAGGGGATTTTATCTCACAGGAAATAAATAAAAATGGGAAGCAAGTGCTTCCCATTTTTTATCTACCAAAAGTATCGTAATGGTCAGTGGCGTATTCTTCCATACGTTTTAGCAAAGCGATATTTTGTTTTTCGAGCACAGTTAGGTCTTTATCCACATTATTAGAAACAGGGACATACCAGTCGCTGAATTCAAAAAAATAACGCAGGGAACTTTTCTTAAACGAATAACCGTGACGGGCGAAAACACAGTTTCTTACGATTTCAAGATCAAGCTTTCTCAGGTTTTTAAGCGATTCTTCGGTTAGGGTATCGGTTGAGGCATTAATGTGGAATATTTCATCAGATGCTACTCTGTATATATCTTCAAGGTATATATGCTCTTCGCCGTCCTCGTCAGTAACGGTATCCTGGCGTTGTAAAGGTGTATCCCATTCTACTATTGCGTCATCAAGCTCTTTACTAAGCATAAAGTGGGGGTTGTATACAAACTGTTTCTGAACCAGTTTTAGTTTCTTTTTCGGGATGATTTTCTTGTTGGGTTTATAGATGATCCAGCTTCCGTGCAACGTGTCGTTAGTAAAGGAGAGTTCAAACCTGCCATCGTCTTTTGCTTTACCGGGCTCATCCAGAGTTACAAAAAGATTGGCTCCCATTTTCGTAAGAATTCCTTTTAGAGGTCTTTGATTTCCTCCTACGATGCTCTGCCCAAAGATAGAGTCATTGTGTATCCTGTTGATTTTAATCGTGATTTTTTTAGGTCCATCTTCATAACCTGTATCTGTCGTGTCGTCTTCGTTCCTTACATAACTGTCATATTCCGGCTGAAGAGTTCCTGTCCATAAGCCATACAATTCTTTATGCGATTCCTTCGGTACTTCTACATAGGCAAGCGGAGCCTTGTTTTTCATTTCATCTTCCTTTTTACAGGAAATCATAAGGGTAAGCAGACAGGCTGCCAATAATAATTGTTTCATGTTTTTATTTTGGATTGGTTGTATATAATCAATTCGGCAATAAGCAGGTTAGGAATCCAGCCCAGCCAGGCTATTATCTGGTAGTTGTCCATTGGAGGCATCTGGAAAAAGTATACTAACACAACTTTCCATATACGCAAAGTTATAGCAGAAAGACATAAACTATAACTACGGATCATCCAGTTACGGTGCGATGCAAATTCACGTTTTTTTATCTTTTGCATGGCTATAAACGTAGATAACCACCAAAGGAGGCTAAGTATTGTAAATGAAACTTTTGACCATAATCCTCCATTTGCGTAAAATCCCATGTAAAGACCACTTGGTGCAGCAAAGGCTAAGAGAAGGAAAGCGTATTGATAGCCTGAAAAACGATGGATGAGACGCCAGGTTTTAGAGTGATTGTTGAAAAACTGAAGGAACCCAAATAAGAGTACAAATATACTGGTATATACATGTGCGTAGAAAATATAGCGGTACTCAGGTAATGTTTCAATTTCTGTTTGCTTGATCTTTAAAAAAGAAGCTGTGGTGCTATAGGGTACATAATACAGCGTTATCCTTAGCATTAACCAGTAAAAATATAAGAAGACGGAAATTAGCAGTAAATTCCACCGTAAATAAAAACCTGCATGTATTTTTAGCTGCTTTCTATTCATTGCTTCAAATGTACACAAAAAGCCAAAAATATAAACAGACAGTCTCCAGTCTCCGTTTACAAATCTGTGCTGCAAACGGAAACTGTCATTAAAAACTATTTACTGTAGCTGCTCGCGAATATTCTTCATCTGATGGTTGTGCCTAATGGTATGATAGGTAATAAAGTAAAGTGTTTCCAGCTTAGTAATTCCATTTAACGGATGTCCCTCGGGTAATGGAGCCATTTCTTCCAGTTTGGAATTCTTTGCAGCTTCAGTCATTTTATCTTTGGCACTTTCAAGAGAATCCTTAAGCTCTGATTGATTGTAGTATTTGTCTTCGGGCAAGATGAAATCAGGCGATTTCATCTTGTTTTCATAGTTCAGGAATATATCTTTTAGCCACTGGGCTTTCTCTTCCGGATTCCTGTCAGCCTGTTGTGAAGGGGTATACAGCAGCTCGTCCATTCCTTTTATAGATTTATAGAGATGCTGTGCAACCTGAGCTGTTGTCCAACTGCCCTCAAAAGGGATTTTATTTATTTTTTCTTCATTCAAAGAAGAGAGAAGCTGTAAAGTTTCCGTTAATGCAGCATCCATTTGATTGATGATTTCTTTAGGCATAAAATTCGTTTTTTGATTGATGATTTGATGTTTTTAGTTTAAGGATCAATGCCTCATAATTTTGAATACTGGAACTGTCTATTATTCCAGTACTGATAGTATATTTCCGGCGGGGTCTTTAAACCAGGCAATTTTTGGTCCGCCCCCACGAAAAATGTTATCAGGGTCGGTTTTAAGGTTCTCAAAGTCATAGGTTTCAAAAACAACCCCTTTATCTTTAAGCTGTTGTACAGCCTTTTCAATATCAGCTACAGGAAAGTTCAGTACTGTAAAAGTTGCAGGTTCGTGATTTGGCTTTGGATATAGAATAATGGGATTATTGCCTTTTGTATAGACCTCGAGAATACCCATCTCGCCGTCCTTTACAATTAGTCCCAACACATTACCATAAAAAGCTTTTGCCTTTGCGGTGTCATCTACCGAATAACCGCTGAATGCTTTAGTATCTTTAAACATGACTTTAGTAGTGGTTGAAAGACGATATTTTATGACTGATATTTTTCACTATAGCTTATCATCCATTGTATCTGATACTTGTCAGTAAGCATGCCGTAGTAATCGCCCCAAAACATATCGTTCATAGGCATGGTAGCTTTACCTCCTGCACTAAGGCCATTGTATACCCTGTCAGCCTCTTCGCGGCTGCTTACATTTACACTTATCGACATATTAGTACCGGCAGTAACCTGCTCCATAGATTTTGGGACATCGGTACCCATAAGAACATTCGATCCTATAGGTAATGCAATGTGCATAATGCCGTTCTTTTCAGTTTCGGGCATGTTTTCACAACCGGGCGTATCGCCAAAGCGCATTACCATGGCAAATTCACCGCCAAAAATGCTTTTGTAAAAGGTGAAAACTTCTTCGGTGTTTCCGTTAAAGTTCAGGTACGGGTTTAAAGAATTCATAATATTATAGATTAATTGTTTGTTTGCTTTTATCTGTTTTCCAGTATTTTCTTCAGGTCGTTAAGACTAATCGACATATCGTTACGCAGCACATTTTTCATCAGAGCTGTCATCAGGTTTAACGGATATGTGCTTTTGCCGGTCATGCGCCATACTACCTTTGTGCTATGTTCGCTTTCTGCTTCAGTAGTCATGTAAAAATGAGCGATGCTCTTAAAAGGCCTTACAAAACGAACCTCGGTAGTTATGCGTTCGCCATCAATAATTCCGGTTATTTCCTGTTCACCTTCACCGGCTTTGTTGTTCCCGTTCCAGGCGTAGATGTAGCCAACATTACCATCAACTCCGGTAAGGGTCTTTTTGATATTAGGATCGGTTTTTACCCATTTGCTGTATTCTTCCTGATTGTTTATGTATTTAAGGTAATCGAATACTTCGTGTTTTGGCTTGTTTACTATGGTCAGGGCTTCAACAGCATATTCTTTAGGTATAAAAAGAGCTATTATGGCAGGAATTGCCAGTATAATCAGTAGTATCCAGATTACGATCATATCGAATTATTTTTCAAGGTTGTTTCTTAGATTAGTAAGTCCCTCTTCAAAGGCACCACCCAATTGTTTGTTCATAAAAAGGTTCATGATATTCATAGGATAGTTGCTGTAACCTTTCATGTTCCATATTACTTTAGTCCCACCAGTGGTATCTTTTGTGGCCATGTAGGTATGTGCATCTCCATCAAACGGACGTATGAATTTAAGATCCATATCTACACGCTCACCTTCGCTAATTGCTGTTATTTGCTGTTTGCCTTCACCTACCTCATCATTACCATCCCAGTGGTATATAAAACCTACGGTCCCATCAGTACCTGTAAAATTTTTTTTCATTGTTGGGTCTGCCATATTCCAAACGCTATAGTAATCCTGATTTTTAATGTGTTTTACATAGTCAAATACTTCGGCTCTGGGTTTGTTAACTACGATTTCGCGGGTAACATCATATTCTTTATTTATAAATAAAGCAATGACAAATGGCAGTGCCACAAGAATTACAATTACAATAAGGATTCTTTTAAGTATTTTCATAAGAGGGTTTTTATATTATTAGGTTTATTTTTCAGAAAGCTTTTTAATAATTACAAGGGCTTTGTCCCACATATCAGCCATCATATCGGCATATTCTTCAGAACAGGCTGATTCGATATCAAGTTTTGTCCCTTCAGCAGTTTCTGATAGCCAATAGGTTTCACGATTGCCTTTTAATTGTTTGGCTTCGGCACTTTCAAAATCGTCTTTATGATCTTTTACCATACCTTCTGGTTCAATAGATAAGGTTTTCATAGGTACATTTTCAGCTATCTTCCCAATCATGCCAAAACCATTTTTGTCGACAACCCTGTATTTGCTTCCGGGCGACCAGTCGGTTTCTACTTTAAGGTCTTCGCCAAATTCGGCATACCATTCTTCTATATAAGGAGATTCAAGCAATACCTGCCATACTCTCTCTGGAGAGGCTTTAAGATTTACTGTTTTATGTATGATTTTTGCACTCATGATTTTTTAAATTTTACTGATTTTTAGTGAGATGTTATATTTTTAAAAAATTAACATCTGAATTGTAAATGTGTTTGTTTTGAGTTACTTATACAAAGTTAAGTTAAACATTTTATAGACATGGTGTTATAAAAGTCAACCAAAGGGGGTATTTGAGACAAAAACAGTATATTTGTTACTGACCTCTAATCTTATCGATATGCAATTAGGAATTCTATTGACTAAAGATCACCGTCTGCTAAGTGTGGCGGCACTACTTGACGTACTTGAAACGGCTAATCGTTTTTATCGGAATGAAGGCGATAAGGAGCCTTTTGCCATAAGCCTGCTTCATCAGTCAGGAGAGGAAAGTGTATCTTATTCAGGGTATCTTTCAAAAACAGCGGCAAAAGAGGAGCAATACGGCTTAATACTCATTCCTGCTTTTACAGGAGATAACCTTTCAGGGTCGTTAAAAGCCAATATGGCCTGGATACCCTGGCTGCAAAAAGAATATAAATCGGGTGCCGCGGTAGCAAGTTTTTGTACCGGTGCTTTTCTACTGGGAGCCTCAGGGCTGCTGGATAACAAACCTGCAACTACACATATTAATGCCGAAAAATCTTTTGCAAAACTATTTCCTTTGGTACAGGTGCAGGCTGAAGCCGTGGTTACCGAAAAGGATAGGGTGTTTACCAGTGGAGGAGCAACTAATACGTTTCACCTTCTTATGCGCCTGCTTGAAATTTATTGCAACAGAAAGGTAGCGGTAAAAGCGGCGAAAGTTTTTTCTATTGATATGGACCGTAACAGGCAAACTTATTTTGGAACATTTGCCCCTGCCGAAGATCATGGAGATGATTTGGTTAAAAAGGCTCAGGAAGAGATACAAAAGAATTTTAATACGGCAAATACTATTGAAGAACTCATTGCCGATGTGCCTGCAAGCAGACGTAATTTAGTGCGTCGTTTTAAGCAGGTTACCGGTATAACGCCTATAGAATACCTACAAAAAACCCGTATTGAAGCTGCAAAACAAATGTTAGAGCAGTCACGCTATAGTATACTTGAAGTAATGCTCGAGTCGGGGTATAATGACCTGAAAACATTCAGGACACTTTTTAAAAAGAATGTGGGCATGACTCCTAAAATGTACAGGGAAAAATTTAGTGGGCAGTTGGTGTAAACTTATGCCTTTTTGGGCTGTGTTTTTTTAGAAGCTTTCTTTTTAGGTGTTTTGGCCACAGGCTTCTTTTTTTCAGGAGCTGGTTCTGCTTTGCCATCAGTGTAAATAACTGTTTCAACCCCGGTTGGCTTACACATTTCTGAAGCATCAACTATTGTCAAAGCACTGTTAAAGGGTAAATTCAGACTAATCTCATTGTTGAAATCATATCTTAATGAATCGGGAGATAAAGTATCCGATACGCAAAAGAAAAACAAAAGTGCTAAAAGTAATATTCGTGCCATGATTTTACTGTTGGTTGTGTAAATGTAACTAAAATATTGATTGTCAGTTTTTAATTTTAAACTCAAGGCCAAGTCCGCGGTAACTGTTGATTGCAATAGCATTGTCCTCTCCAAAATACTTTCTGAGCCTGCTGATGAATACATCCATGCTACGGCCGGAGAAGAAGTCGTCGTTACCCCATACCTCAGTGAGTATATCTTCACGTTTAATCATACGGTTCCTGTTGGTAAACAAATAGCTTATAAGATGGGCTTCTTTTTCAGTCAGGCGATGTAACAGATCGTTTATGGTCAGGGTATAATTGGCATTGTCAAACTTATATTGTCCTATTAGTATAATATTGTCAGCTGAAGGCTGGGAAGCAAAACTGCGTTGCGAACGCTTTAGTATGTTTGTAATTCGCAATATCAGTTCATCGGCTTCAAAAGGTTTTACTACATAATCATCAGCACCCAGTTTCAATCCTCTTATCTTGTCTTCTTTCATTCCTTTTGCTGTAAGGAAGATCAATGGGATTTCTGGCTTAATAGCAATTACTTTCTCTGCGAGGGTAAAACCGTCCATTTTGGGCATCATTACATCAAATACACATATGTCGGGACTTGTGTCAGGAAATAACGCTAATGCTTCGGCACCATCTTTGGCCCAGGTAACTGTGAATCCTGATATCTCCAGGTATTGCCTCAGGATGCTGGCATAATCAAAATCGTCTTCAGCTAATAGTATATGCTTCATGGCTTGGGTATTGAAATTAAGAATTCAGCACCTTTGCCTTCATCACTGTTAACGGTTATATATCCCTTGTAGGCTTTTACAAGCTGCTGAACATAAAACAGTCCAAGTCCTAATCCCTTAGATGTATGTATGTTTCCCTTCTGAACCCTGTAGAACTTTTCAAAAATTGCTTTTTGCTCTTTTTTAGCAATGCCAATGCCGTTGTCGTTTACGCTTAATGTAACTTTATCATTGTCTTCCTTCAGGTTTATGGTAATGCAGTCGGCACCATATTTTACAGCATTATCAAGAAGATTAATGAGCATGGTCGAAAAGTGAAACCTGTCCATGCGAAATGTGGTAGCAGTTACATTGTTCTCTATTTTAATGTCTGGATGCGAAAGCATAAAGTCTTCTAAAATCTCATTTATGCAGTTCCGGTCAATATATTGTTCCCTTGCTGCGGTAATACTCCCTTCGGTTAGGGAAGCTTCAGTTACCTGTCCAAAGAGCTTTTGCATACGAATGTTTTGCCTGTCGATAATTTCGAGCGAATGCCTGAAATGTTCTTCGGTGAGCTCGCCTTCTTTTTTGCGGAGTGTCTTTACGGCTATATCAAGTGCGGCTATAGGCGTCTGAAACTCGTGGGTAATGTTATTTATGAAGTCGGTTTTTATCTCGGCTATCTTTTTCTGGGTGATAAGATTCTTTATAGACAGGTAAAAGAGGATTACTACAAAACTTAGCAACACAACTGAAAAAATAAGTAGCCCTGCCATCTTAATATACACCTGACGTTCCCAGTTGGCAATGCTGTAATAACGTTGCGATACCACTTCAAAAGTATAATTGGTCTTTTTTAGTGAGCTGTCAGTATATTTACCATCACGCCATGTAGATTGTGATGCTGCAGTTTCGGGCGTTCTTGCTTCGTTATTACCGTAAAGCATCAGTTTTCCTTTAAATATTGTATCCGGTATTTTACTGCCTTCCCTAAATAGTACTATCGTTTTAAGATAGTCGATATAATTTACTTCATATTCTTCAAATATCTTATTGCTATTGACATATTTACCCATAATGCCGGAAAGTGAATCGGCAACCTTAGTAATCATATCCTCATATTCG
Source organism: Flavobacterium sp. AG291 (assembly GCF_003350375.1). Taxonomy (GTDB): domain Bacteria; phylum Bacteroidota; class Bacteroidia; order Flavobacteriales; family Flavobacteriaceae; genus Flavobacterium; species Flavobacterium suzhouense. The sequence goes on from NZ_QQAR01000001.1 coordinate 257,696, forward strand.
TCTTTGCTTGCTTTTTGATTGTAATAATCTTCGATGAACTTACCAGTGCGAATCATCCATACGCTATTAAGGGTGTCCAGTTTTCCTGAAGTTTCCAGAGCAAGGAACTGACTGGTTATTTCGGCGTTAGCCTCCTTGGCTTTAAGCTTATAGGTGTTATAAATAAAATAGCCCTGTATTACGGCAAGAGCCGATACAGTAACAATGCATCCGATGATAAGGAAAAGAATCTTTCGTTTCATACTAAGGTATACTATCTGCAAGATACAAAACTAAGGTTTTCCTTATTCCGATGGTAAGTGAATACCCCCATTAACCTGTCGTTAACCTAGCATTAACCATAAAGGTGAGAACATTTACTGAGCTTTGCGGTAATCATCAAATCATCATCATGGGTTCAATCATCAACAAAAAACGTTTGTTTTCATTTTTAATCACTTTCATTTCACTTGCCTGTGCGGCGCAGAACCCCGCCGTATCGGGTAAAGTAATAGATACCAACAAACAGCCGGTTGCATTTGCCAATGTAGTCCTGAAAGCAGTAGTAAAAGATAGTACTTTTATGAGGACATCATTTACAGATGAGAATGGCCATTTTGAAATTGCATCCGATCCAGATCAGAAAGAATATACATTAGAGATAAACACTATAGGTTACGAGAGTTATAGTGCCGCACTTGAGATAACAGCAAATTTGAAACTGCCGGATATTGTGCTTCAGGCATCGGCTAAAGAGCTTGATGGTGTAGTGATAGATCAAAAAAGGCCTGTGGTAACACGTAAGATAGACCGTCTTGAGTTTGATGTTGAGAATTCTATCCTGTCATCAGATAATGCATGGGAAATAGTTAAGAAAACTCCGGGAGTGATTGCTTCGAGCGACGGACTTTCCATTCGCGGAAGCAGCGGTATACTGGTTACCATAAACGACAAGAAAGTATATCTTACCGGAACGGAGCTCAAAAATCTTCTTGAAAATACTGATGGCAGCAATATAAAATCGGTTGAGGTAATCACAACACCACCTGCTAAATATGAAGCCCAGGGTAGTGCCGTACTGAACATCAAAATGAAAAAGAATATTGGAGGGGGCTATAAAGGTATGGCAACGGGAGCCTATGTGCAGTCGATGTATCCTAAAGGTGTGGTCGCAACCAACCATTATTATAAAGGTAAGAAGCTTACGGTTTTTGGTGGGTACATGTTTGGGTCGGGGCATTATTATGGCGAAAGCAAAGGTGATGTAAAATACTTTGATGCCAATGGCGATGTCTCATCTACATGGAAGAGTATAGAAAAATCGAATTACCGTGCAAAACAGCAAAACAGCTATAACATAACTGCTGAATATACCATCGATTCACTTAATACCTTTTCGGCAGGATTTAACGGTTTTCAAAGTCTTAAGAGCACTGCGCTTGTAGATACGCCAACCTATATTTACAATTCATCAGGGCAGCTTGACTCATTGTTTACCAGCCATAATCATAGGGACTATCCGGAAAAGAACAGTACTTTTACAGGGTCTTTTGAGCATAAGTTTAATGCTACGCACATGTTGGTTCTTTCGTCTGATTATACTTCATATTACACCAATCAGGATCAGGATATAAATACGGCTTTTTCACTGCCCGATGCTGCGCCATACAGACAGCAGGATATCCAGAGTGATGACACCCGACGTATCGATTTGTTATCCGTTCAGGCGGATTATAACGGACAGGTAGGCACTACCAGAATTGAAGGAGGAATGCGTTATGGTAAGGTTGATGCTGAAAATAACTTTGATTACTATAGCGAAATTGATGGTGTACCGGTTCCGGGCAACCTCTCGAACATGTTTTTGTATGATGAAACCATCATGGCCGGTTATATTGGTGCCGACAGGGAATTTGGTAAATGGGGCTTTAAGCTGGGACTTCGTGGCGAACATACTAAGCTTGAGGGCGATCTGGAAACTACCGGAGAGGTAAACAGTCAGAACTACTTCAAGTTATTTCCGTCGGCGTATGCGCTTTATAAAGCTTCTGACAATCATCAGATAGGTTTCTCGTATGGCAAGCGCATCATAAGGCCACAGTATGGTATGCTTAATCCGTTCAGGTCCTACAGTACCCCTTTTTCGTATACAACAGGAAATCCGCAGCTGCAGCCTACTATAGCCCATAATTTTGGGCTGCAGTATACGCTAAAAGGCAAGTATATGTTTGGTGCGTTTTACCGTTACGAAAAAGATCCTTTTGCTAATATTACCTATCAGGACTATGCAACCAGCACCATAATAACAGAGTATACCAACATCAGCAGCAATACATCAGTGGGAGCTGAATTTAACACTAATGTAGAATTGTTTCCGTGGTGGGAAGCAGGGACTTTTTTAACGGCAGGATATCAGCAAAACAGTTTTCAGGGAGCAGATGGAACTATTCGGGAAATAGACAGGTGGACATTTTACGGCAATACTAATAACCGTTTTATGCTGAATAAAAAGAAGGACTTCTTTGCAGAGCTTAGTTTCTTTTACTCATCAGCAACTGTATATGGAGCTTACAAATTAGGAGATATTTCGAGTCTCTCTATAAGTTTCAGGAAACGATTCTGGAAGGAAAACGGCGAAATTTCGCTTATATTCTCTGATATTTATAGAGGGGAGCGCCAAACTACCACTACAAGTTATGCCAATCAGTACAGTAGCTACAGGTCTTATGGTGATACACAAAGCTTCAGGATCCAGTTCAGGTACCGTTTTGGTAACCAGAAATTACAGGATGGAAAAGCTGTACAAAAAACCGAAGAGCAAAACCGTTTATAAACAATAACGTTTGAGTTAGTTGTCCTGCCCCGTCATTATTGGCGGGACAGGACTTTTGTATAGATTATTGTTGGTATATTTGCAGCCATAAGTTCTTTACTTAATTTCTTTTCAAACAGGAATGGTTTTCGGCAATAGCCGGAATGAAAAGGGAATCGTGTGCAAATCACGAACTGTCGCGCAACTGTAAATGCCACACCACAGTTTTTACTACTCATGTCCACTGTTCGCAATAGGCGGATGGGAAGGACCGTAAAAACGGCATAAGTCAGGAGACCTGCCATTACTTACTTGACAATGCTTTCGCGGTTTGAAGCAATTGGTTTTCGGTTATTTCATGGTATTCCCGTGCCCGAACCTAAGCTTCTTAAGGCATTGTGAAATGGGCAAAAGGGCTTTTAACTAATTTATTAATTTTTTAAAAGCAAGTAAACATGAGACACATTCAGAAATGTTACTTTGGTGAACGCCTGAGTCCTAAAGCAACATTTGCCGTAGTAACGGCATCGGGTTAGTCGGGCAAAACAATTGCGGCCTAAGGCTTACTTATTTACCAATTTAATTTTATGAATACCAAAATGAATGCAGCAATTACTGCTGTTGGTGGTTATGTACCCCAAACCATACTTGATAATGCCACTCTGGAGAAGATGGTAGATACATCAGACGAATGGATTATTACCCGAACCGGAATAAAAGAACGCAGAATACTCGAACCGGGCAAAGCAACTTCAGATATGGCTGCTTTTGCAATACAAAACCTGCTTGAGAATTCAGGAGTAGACCCAGAAGAAATAGAAGTACTTATACTGGCTACTTCTACACCTGATACGATACTTTCGCCTACTGCACCGCTTGCCTGTGTAAAAGCAGGTCTTAAAAATGCCTGGGGTTTTGACCTGAATGCTGCCTGTAGTGGGTTTTTATACGCGCTTTCCGTAGCAGCGTCACTTGTAGAGAGCGGCAGGCATAAAAAAGTACTTTTAGTTGGAGCCGACAAAATGAGTGCTATTGTAAACTACGAAGACCGTAATACCTGTGTGCTTTTTGGAGATGGGGCAGGAGCGGTATTACTGGAACCTGCTCAGGACGGGACAGGAGTTTTAGATACAGTCTATAAATCTGACGGAAGCGGTATACAGTTTCTTTCGGTTCCGGCAGGAGGATCGGCAGAGGGAACAGGTCAGCAGACACTCGATGAGAAAAGACATTATGTACAACAGGATGGGCGCACAGTGTTTAAGAACGCCATAAATGGTATGACTACAGCCAGCAATGAACTTTTGCAAAAGCTGAACCTTTCTACCGAAACTATAGACTGGGTAGTGCCACATCAGGCGAACCTGCGTATTATCGATTCAGTTGGTCAAAACCTTGGTATTCCTAAACAAAAGATAAAGGTAAATATTGAGCGCTATGGCAACACGACGGCAGCGACATTGCCGCTTTGCCTGTGGGATTTTCATAATGATTTTAAACCCGGCGATAAAATATTGCTTACCGCTTTTGGTGCCGGATTCACATGGGGGAGTACCTGCGTAGTGTGGGGAAACCTTAGAAACAATAACTAATAATGACTTTACAAGAAAAAATAGACGCTGCTCAAACACACATTTTTAAAGCAATATTTCCTAATACAACCAATCATTACGATACGCTCTTTGGAGGTATGGCCATGCATCTTATGGATGAGGTAGCCTTTATTACCGCTACACGTTTCAGCAGACAACGAATGGTTACCGTGAGCAGTGACCGTATCGACTTTAAAAAGCCAATACCGGCGGGTACTTTTGCTGAATTGATAGGCAAGGTTACACATATTGGTAATACCAGTCTTAAGGTACATGTTGAGATATATGTCGAGAATATGTATTCTGATAACAGGGAAAAAGCCATAACAGGCGATTTTACTTTTGTGGCTATTAATGAACAGAAAGAACCAATCCCAATTAATAAGTAACCTGTTCCCTTTTTATCATTGCGGGGAAGTATAGCACGGTAATCTCAAGGATTGTCGCGTTACGTTCACTTCACTCGCAATGATTAAAAATTATTCCTGTTTTAAAACAGGTTATAGCGCATCCCTATATAAATTCTTCTGCCCTGTAGCGATCCATAATTATAGCTGGTATCAAAAGTATATCCGTTAGGATTGGTTACCGGATCATCGGCTGTTTTATTAAAAGGATCAAACGGACGCATTAACGGGTCTTTTGGTACAAAATCAAAGAGGTTTTTCATGCCCATATACAATTCAAGTCCGTAAGTGAATTTTTTGGTAAACTGAATATTGGCAATGCAGAACCACGGTGAGTATTCCGATCTGTAGTCATTAGGTAATATGGGTAGCCGCATCGGGCCATACCAGTTGCCGGTAACATCTATACTGTAATTGTTTTTAAAGCTGTAGGTAGCAACAAAATTACCGGTCCATTTAGGCGCATGAAGCTGTTGTGACCTTTCTTCGCCATTACCTTTGTTTTCTATCTGGAAAACATCCATGTATGATACGCCTACCATCATCTTCAACGGAAAATTGAAAGTTACATCTGTGTTTAAGGATACACCCTGCGATATGGCATGCCCTTTCAGGTTGTCGTAAATAATCTTATCCGGATCAGTATCGAAATCGCCTACGATCTTATTGGTAAAATAGGAGTAAAAGCCTGTGATGTCAAAATTAAGGAAGGCAAAATTTGAAGGAACTTTTAATATATAGTTCAGGTTACCATTATAGGAGCGTTCCGGTTTCAGTGCTTCGGTAATTACAACATCGCGTGCACCTGTTAGCGCCGCATGGTCTTCGGTAAAAAGGTTTACCACTCTAAAGCCTGTACCAAAGCTTGCTCTGACAGTATTATTGTGGTTAGGAGCAAATTTATAAGCTACCCTTGGCGAATGCACGCCACCGTGGTTTTTGTCATAATCAAAACGATAACCTCCCAATAATTTATGTTTTTCATTGAGTGTCCATTCATCCTGTACAAATAGTCCTGGTAATGGTGTTTCCTGTGGCCTGTTGGCTAAACCGTCTGTGCTGGAGGTAGCCGGAGTGTTGTCGTCATAATAGGTGTAACGGAAAGCTCCTCCTAACAGGAAGTTGTGGTTGGGGCCAAACTGCTTGTCCCAATAGGTTTGTATGAAGGCTACCTGCTGATTAGCCATATAAGGCGTAAAACCATAATAAGAATTCTGATCATGCCAGTTATAGGAGAACTGGGTAAATATCCTTTCGGTTGTAGGAAGCTGGTATAAGCCTATAAGTTCTGCACGTTTGGTATAAATGCTTTCGCCATAAATGCTGTCACTGCCACGCCATTGTTTGGTCCAGTTCATCTCGCCACCCCAACGGTCTTCATATACATAGCGCGTACCCAGGCTAAAAGCACGATTTTCTTTACGTTCAAAATTCCATTTATTGAATAATGAGATACGGTTTTGTTGGGTAACATCGGTAAAATTATCACCGTTCTTATCGGCAAGTACGCTATAGTTAAAATAGTTTACTCCTAATAACGAAGTAGCTTTTCCGGCTTTAAGCTTTACTGCGGCATCAAGACTTTGTTCCCCCCAGCTTGTAAAAAAATAATCAGCACTTACAACAGGTGCCTTAGTTGGGCTTTTGGTTATCACATTAATAATGCCTCCCATAGCTTCAGACCCGTACAGTGATGATGCGGGGCCTTTTACCACTTCAATGCGTTCTACAATGCTGTTCGGTATACCACTTAGCCCATAGACGGTTGACAGGGCACTAACTATCGGCATACCGTCTATGAGTATCATGGTGTATGGGCCTTCCATACCATTAATATGGATGTCACCTGTATTACATACGTTGCAGTTAAGCTGTGGCATAACGCCGTTCACCATTCCTACAGCCTCAAAAAGACTGGCAGTGGGATTCTTTTTAAACAATTTTGGTGTTATTATTTCTACAGGGATAGGGCTGTCACTACGGCTTACTTCCTTCATGGTACCGGTAATAACCACTTCATCAAGGGCTTTATTCTCGTCCTGCATAACAATATTCAGGATTATAGGCGTACTACTGTTTAAGGTAACTTTTTTACGTTCGTTAAGCATTCCAACCGAACTGAATATAACCTCATAGGTGCCGAACGGTATGTCTTTTATTTCATACTTTCCGTCATTATCGGCGGCAATTGATTGTCCTGTAGGAAGTAGAACAATACTAACTGCGGGAACGGGTTCATTGTTTTGCGTAATTTTTCCCTTTATGCTTCCGGTTTGGGCAAACAGGGGGATTGTTGCGAATAATAATATAAATAGTATATGTTTTTTCATTATCTAAACTAATAATTAGTATTGCAAAAGTATAAATTTAGATTAGTCTAAAAATTATTTTTTATTTTATTTTAAAATAATGTTTTAGGAGGCTAACTTTTATTGTTTTTCTAATAAGATTTTTATGTATAATATCTTAGGTTATTTTTCTGTTATATTTTCTTGTAATTCCTTATTTTTACAGGACAGAAAAGAAAATCGCATTTGGATTCAACGGGTAATTTCATAACTATAAAACCAAAAGATGAGGTGGTAGCAAAATATATTGACTACTACTATTTTCATGTGTCTGACGATCCTTTATTCACTAAAAGATTCTTTTTTTATCCTAATTACAAACATGCAATTACGGTTTATAAAGGATCCGATGTTAGTCTTACCGAAGAAGGGTCTGTAGTCCTGCCTTCAGCAGATGATGCTATTCTTTCTTTCTATTCCATAAATACTGACCAGAATTTTAAAGTACAGCTTAACGGCATTTTCAATAAGGTGGGTATTGTATTCAATCCGCTTGGACTGAATCATTTTCTAAAAGAACCCCTTGGAAACTTTTTTGATCAGGCAACCAATAAGCTTGATTGCTTTGGAGCCTCTTTTGTAAAAACTTTGCAAAGTGTGTACGCCGAAAGTGATGCTGAAGCTAAAGGTGCTGTGTTGGATACTTTTTTTGCAGATACTTTTTCTGGGTTCAATGAGCCAGTCGTAAAAAAAGCGGTGCAGGAAATATTAAATTCAAATGGTTCGGTTAAGGTCGATGAACTTTCGGAACTTCTGGATGTGAACCGTAAAACGTTATTGCGCCTTTTTAAAAAACATCTTTGCTGTAGTGTGGAGGAATATAAAAAGCTGGTAATGTTCCGTAATGCATTAAACTATTCTCAGGCTATGGGAGAAGAAGCATCTTTAACCGATGTTGCCCTTTACAGTCTTTACTACGATCAGGCGCATTATATTAAACATTTTAAATCGGTTACGAATCAGTCACCTAAAGCGTTGCTGTCTAAACTTACAAAGTTGGGAAGCCAGGAAACGTACTGGTATTTTGAAGATTAAACGGAAGTGTCCCAATTTTACAATTTTCTGTTTTAGAGGTTTGGTAAGTTTGTATTATAAATCAGATAAATCAACCGAATATGAAAATTACAACTAAAAAACAATTGCTTGCCATCCTTATTATTGTAAATCTGCTTGTCTTTTCTGTGATTGGAGCAGTACTGTTTTACTTTGACGGAATAAGAATTCTTGCCCCTCTTTTAGGTGCCGCTGCGGCAGTTACAGCTATTCAGTATAATATGAGGAAAAAACAACTTCCTCAGGTATAGTAATCCAAATGAAAATTACCTTCAGGCATATTTTAATTTTTTGCACTACACTATTCATTAGTATGGTTATAGGTTATCTTGCCGATACATTATTTGATGTAAGATGGTATGGTTACCTTGCAGTGGGAGCAGCAATAAGCTGTTTTCTGTACATCAATAGCCAGCCAAAGCCTTTCATGGAGACGGCTCATCCATATTTAAGGTATGGTGTAGGCATATTAGTGCTATTGCTTATTTTTAGTGCTCTTGGATTTTTAGGTCACATTATTTTTGGGATAGATTTTTTTAAGCCCATACTATTTGGCTTTATTATCGCGTTTACAATGTTCTTTAATCAAAGAAAAACCACAATCAAAAAACAATAGTTATGTTACAGTTCATAATGATGATTGTTACCTTTATACAGGAAATTCTCATAAGTATATTTTGCTAAAAAAGCTTCCCGCAAGGAACGGGAAGCCTTTTTTCTGAAATAAGCACACACATTATCTTTAAGTATCTGTTTGGGACCGCAAATACTGTTTGTGATGCAATTAACTAACTAACAATGAGTCAATTTACCTAAAAAAAAACGTAGCTCATTATAAAGCGGTTAAAAATTACCTTTTGTCCTGATATTCTGCCATCTTATCGTATTTTTCTTTAGCATATTTATAAAAAGCTTCATTTTCCTGTATGGATAAATATGTAGTTGTTTGATAGTTATTGTTTTATGTAAGAAAATAAGTCTGAATATTTGTGTTAAAGTATTGACTGGTTTTTCCTATTCAATACTATATTGACTTAGCTTTGCAAAGCAACTGCATATTATGCCTTTGACGAATTGAATTGGTCATTTATTACGATTTCGTAATAACAATGGCATTCTATTCGTGTAGATTTGCGAATCGCTATACTATATCATAATTATGAAGGTTAAATACATCGTATACACACTCTTATTTGCGGGCGTTGGAGCCCTTGTGTTTTACAGGATATCTGAAAATAAAAAACAAAAAATGGACGCTGCCGGAGGTGGAGGAAAAGATGGTAAAAAGCCTCCTATGGCTGTAAACGGAGTAGTTGTTGCTCCTCAGGAGTTTGCCAATACACTTTCGCTTTCAGGTTCGATAGAGGCTAATGAACAGATTGAAGTGCATTCAGAGGTGTCGGGTATTGCCGAGAAAATATTTTTTACCGAAGGTGCTAAGGTGAGCAAAGGCCAGGTATTGGTAAAAATTAATGATATAGAATTGCGTGCTCAGGCAGGTCAGGCAAAAACAAGGCAAACCCTTGCGGCTGAAAATGAAAGACGCGCCCGATTGCTGCTGCAAAAAGAGGCAATAAGCCAGGAAGAATATGATATAGCAAGTGCTGATTATAAAACAGCTTTGGCACAGACACAACTTATTAATGCACAAATAGGAAAAACTTCAATAAGAGCCCCGTTTTCAGGGACTATTGGTTTACGTAATATATCGCCCGGAACTTATGTAACGCCTACTACGCTTATTACAAATCTTGTAAACAGCAGTCAGATTAAGATTACCTTTTCTGTTCCTGAAAAATATGCTTCGCAAATGAAGGTGAATTCAGTAATTACTTTTACTGTATCAGGAAGCAATGAGACATTCCAGGCTAAAGTATATGCATTAGAACCTTCGGTAGAAGTTACCACCCGTACCTTAAAGGTTAGGGCTATTGCTGAAAATGCACAGGGTAAACTGTTGCCGGGTACTTTTGCAAATGTCATCCTTCCCCTGGATGAGGTTAAGGATGCTTTTGTAATTCCTACCGAGGCTATTGTACCGGTTCAGGGAGGTAAAAAGGTATTTGTTGTAAGGAATGGGCAGGCCCAGGAAGCTACTGTAGAAACAGGTACACGTACTGATAAGGATATTGTAGTGCTTTCAGGACTTAAAGCCGGAGATACGGTGCTAACGACTGGTGTGCTAACCCTGAAGAAAGAGACTCCGGTAAAAGTATCGCTAACTAAAAAAGCGAAGTAGCGATGAGTTTATCTACGTTAAGCATAAAACGTCCCGTACTTACCATTGTAATGAATGTGGGCATAATCCTTTTTGGGGTTATAGGTTATACCTTTCTTGGCGTAAGGGAGTTTCCTTCTATCGATCCGGCACAAATATCTGTTCGTACAAGTTATGCCGGTGCTAATGCCGATATTATTGAATCGCAAATTACTGAACCACTCGAAAAAGCCATTAACTCTATTGATGGTATCCGAAATATTACCTCGTCGAGTAACCAGGGTTCTAGTAATATTACCATAGAATTTGAACTTGAAAAGAACCTTGAGGAAGCTGCTAATGATGTGCGTGACAAAGTATCGCAGGCTGTTCGAAGTCTTCCGCAGGATATCGATGCTCCGCCTGTAGTATCTAAGGCTGACGCCGATTCGGAACCGATCATTACAATGACCGTTCAGAGTGCTACAAGAAATCCATTGGAATTGAGTGATTATGCCGAGAATGTAATTGCCGAAAGATTACAGACCATTCCCGGTGTGAGTAGCGTGCAGATATGGGGACAGAAACGTTATGCCATGAGGCTTTGGCTTGACCCTATACAACTAAATTCGTATGGAGTTACTGTTAGTGATGTGCGTAATGCACTGAATAGCCAAAACGTAGAGTTGCCAACAGGTAAGCTTACAGGAGCTAATACCGAACTGACCATTAAAACATTGGGTAACCTTGCAACACCTGAGCAGTTTAATAATATTATAATAAAATCCGAAGGGGAGAAGATAGTACGCTTCAGCGATGTAGGTAATGCCGAGCTGGGGCCTGAGAATACAGAAACCAAAATGACCAACGATGGTCAGCAGCTGGTGGGGCTTGCGATCATTCCGCAGCCGGGAACAAACTATGTTGAGATTGCCGATGCTTTTTATGCTCAGTATGAACAGATGAAAAAAGAGCTGCCGGGAGATCTGATTACTAATATCGTTATCGATAATACGGTATTTATTAAAAAGTCGGTACTGGAGGTGGCTGAAACACTGGCAATATCTATCATACTCGTAACTTTGATTATTTATCTTTTCTTCCGTGACTGGGCAATAGCATTACGCCCTTTATTAGATATACCTGTTTCCCTTATTGCTACATTCTTTATCATGTATATTTTCGGGTTCTCCATAAATGTACTTACACTATTGGCTATTGTATTGGCTACCGGGCTTGTGGTAGATGATGGTATTGTTGTTACCGAAAATATATTTAAAAAGGTGGAAGAAGGTATGACGCCTATTGAGGCAGCTATGAAAGGTGCTAATGAGATTTTCTTTGCGGTTATCTCTATTTCCATAACGCTTGCGGCAGTGTTCCTTCCGGTAATTTTCCTTGAAGGTTTTGTTGGACGACTCTTCCGGGAGTTTGGGGTCGTAATCGCGGCAGCGGTACTGGTATCGGCATTTGTATCACTTACACTTACACCAATGCTTAATGCCTACCTGATAAAAGGAGTGCATAAAAAATCGAAATTCTACGAATTTACCGAACCTTATTTTGAAAAGATGAACAAAGGCTACGCAGGAATGCTTACCAATTTTATGAAAAGGAAATGGGTGAGTTTCCCTATACTTATCATCTGTATTGGTTTTATAGGTTTGTTCTACACTATCATTCAAAAAGAAACAGCGCCATACGACGACAGGAGTTTTATAGGGATGAATATTACGGCACCCGAAGGTGCTTCCTATGAATACATGGATCGTTTTATGCGTGAAATGGAGGAATTGATAAAAGATTCGATACCTGAGAAAAAAGCAAGCCTTGTAATTACATCACCGGGCTTTGGTTCTGCTTCTGTAAATAGCGGGCGTATTAGAATTGCACTTACAGAACCTGAAAACAGGGAGCGTTCACAGAAAGAAATCGCTGCTAACCTTACCAAATGGACAAAAAAATACAGCGAGGCCAAAACAGCAGTGTCTGAGCAGCCTACGATTGCCGTAAACCGCAGGGGAGGTCCGCCGATCCAATATATTATACAGGCACAGAATTTTGAAAAACTCCAGGAAAAGATACCGGTATTTATGGATGAAGTAGCTAAAGATCCTACTTTTTCCATGACCGATGTTAATCTTAAGTTCAATAAGCCTGAAATCAATGTGACCATTGATCGTGAAAAGGCCGAAAGCCTTGGTGTGTCATTGCTTGATGTTGCACAGACATTACAATTATCTTTAAGCGGGCAGCGTTTTGGATACTTTATGATGAATGGTAAACAGTACCAGGTTATTGGGCAGTTTGAACAGGACGATCGTGCCGCACCTATCGATTTAACATCAACATTTGTAAAGAGCAATACGGGACAATTAATACAGTTGGATAACCTTGTTTCGGTAGATGAGCAAAGCAGTCCGCCGCAGTTATACCATAACAACAGGTATATGTCGGCTACTGTATCGGCTGGGCTTGCGCCGGGTATGAGTATAAGCGACGGTATTGATGCGATGGAGCGTGCCAAAGAAAAAGTGCTGGACGATTCATTTACTACCGATCTTGGTGGTGAGTCACGTGACTTTGTTGAAAGTAGCTCGAATACCCTTTTTGCTTTCGGATTGGCATTATTGCTAATTTATCTGATACTGGCAGGACAATTTGAAAGTTTTATAGATCCTTTTATTATTATTCTTACCGTGCCAATGGCAGTTGCCGGGGCATTATTATCATTGTGGTTGTTCGGGCAGACATGGAACATCTTCAGCCAGATTGGTACCATTATGCTTATCGGGCTTGTAACCAAAAATGGTATCCTTATCGTGGAATTTGCCAATCAGCTGCGTGAAGAAGGAAAAGAAAAATATGAAGCCATTATGGAGGCTGCCGAATCGCGTCTTCGCCCGATATTAATGACGAGTTTGGCGATTGCTCTTGGAGCTTTACCAATTGCGATGTCATTAGGGGCAGCATCTACCAGCCGTATTGGTATGGGGGTTGTAATTGTTGGAGGAACGGTATTTTCACTTGTACTTACCCTTTTTATAATTCCGGCAATTTATTTTATGTGGTCGCGACCTAAAAAGCACCGACCTGAATTTGATAATCTTGAAGACTAAAGCCATTGTATCTATGAAGTTTTATTTATATATAGCATTTATATTTATCACAACGCTTTCGCAGGCGCAGGAACTGCTTACGCCACAACAGGCCATAGCTATCGCGTTAGAAAATAATTACGATATTAAGCTGGCTCAAAATGACCTGAAAATTGATGAGCAGAATGTTAGCCTTGCGAATGCCGGTTTGCTACCCAATGTAGCTGGTACATTTACGCAGAATAATAATATTCAGCACCTGAAACAGATACGTAGTGACGGTACAGTTCAGGAACAGGATAATGCACATAATAATAGTATGAATTATGGTGTAAACCTGGGGTGGACAATTTTTGATGGTTTTAAGATGTTTGCCCGTTATGACCAATTACAGGAATTACAGAAGCAGGGAGAAACTGAATTAAAACTCATGATACTGAACAGGGTTAGCGATGTAATGACAACGTACTTTGACCTGGTGCAGCAACAGCAGAATCTTACCGTGATGGATACTGCTATTGTAATTTCTAAACAAAGGGTAACCACAGCAGACAACCGATTTAAGATTGGTAAAGCAGCTAAACTGGAAGTGCTGAATGCACAGGTGGACTTGAATACTGACCAGACGAACCTGCTTCGCCAGAAGGAATTGTATGAGAATACAAAAACCTACCTGAATGAACTTTTGGCGCGCGATCTTACCACAAAATTTATGGTGATCGATTCGGTTAATATCGATGATAAACTAAAGCTTGGGGACCTGATGAATATCGCTTCACAGCAAAATCCGCAGATACAGTTGGCGCTCATCAATAAAAGGGTTGCCGAACTTAACCTCAAACAGGTTAAGGGTTCGCGTTATCCGCAGGTAGCGGTAAATACCGGTTATGTCTTTAATAACAGTGAATCGAGCCTTGGGTTTACGCAGCAAAGTAACAGCCGCGGACTTAACTATGGTGTTTCGGCATCCATAAATATATTTAATGGTTTTTTACAGAACCGTAACGAGAAGATAGCTAAAATACAGATTGATAACAGTAAAGTACTTGTCGATCAGCAAACGCAGACTATTAACTCTCAATTGATCTCGGCTTTTCAGACATATCTAACGAATATAGAATTGGTAAAGCTTGAGGCGACCAACGAAGAAATTGCCATGCAAAACCTTGATATCACGCTTGAAAAATACCGTATAGGGACAATAACGCAACTTGAGGTTCGTGCAGCACAGCTTAACTATGTAAATGCACGTGTACGAAGCAGTACGGCACAGTTTCAGGCAAAAATATCGGAAATTACCCTTAAGCAGCTGGCAGGGAATGTTACTTTTTAAGGATGGATGCTGAAGAATTAAAATTGCAAGTTGAAAATGAAATTGATCTTCTTATATCAAAAGTAGCTGATATACCATATGAACTTATTCCAAAAGTTAATGAGTCAAATGATTTTGCCTATCCTTTTGTGGATATAAGTTCTGAAGGAGATTTATACTATGTTGTCAGAGAGCAGGGAGTAGAATTAGAAAGAAGCATTCAGCCTGATACAGATTGTTTATTAAAAGTAATTTTCAAAAGCATATCTTATGAATTAGCTTTTCGCGAAGAACTTAAAAACAGCAATAATTATTCTCATCAGCAAGTCAAAAACTTGCAGGAAGAGTACTTAAAGAAGTTTAATCCTGATTGGGGTTTATAAATACAAAAGGCAGCCATTGGCTGCCTTTTTTGTGCTCTGTATATTTTTTAGAAAACCAGTGTCTGTATAGAGTGTGGCTCACTTGCAACTTCTACGGCCTTGCCTTCTATCCAAAGGTTGTAGTTTACTTTCTGGTCGCCTTTATTCATTACGATAACGGCAACTTTACCGTCAGTATTGATGAATCCTGTTGCACTGATAGCGCTACGGCTTGGTGAAACAGCGATACGCTTAGCACCCGGACGTACGAATTTAGAGAAGTGACCTATGTAGTAATATTCATTGGTATACATAATCTCTCCTGTTTTTACATTAGCGTGTATTGGTGCAAAACAAAGGTTGAAAACGTGGTTAGGTCCCCCTGTTTCATCAAGGAGGATGTTCCAGTCTGTCCATGCAACAATGCCATTATTGAAATCGTTGATCATGTTCGTTCCGTAAAGCTCGCCCAGTTTCCAGTCGTATACTTTATTGATGTCAAATTTCTCTTTACAGCCTTCGGTAAAGATAAGGTTGGTTTCAGGATATGTTTCGTGAACCAGTTTCAGGTTGTTGAACATCTGTTCGCCACCGCTCCAGTTCTCATACCAGTGGTACCCGATACCCCAAACGTATTTTGCAGCTTCAGGGTCATTAAGTACTGTGCTTGCTCTTTGGAACAGCATATCTCGGTTGTGATCCCAGGCGATGATCTTTTTATCACCAAGACCTTCTTTTTTCATTGTTGGCCCAAGGTAGTTCTTAAGGAAATCACGCTCTTCTTCGCCTGTATAAATACATGACTCCCATGTTTGGGTTGCCATTGGCTCATTCTGGATAGAGATTCCCCAGATTGGAATACCTTCTTTTTCGTAAGCTTTAATGAACTTAGTGTAGTAGGTTGCCCACGGCTGGTAGAATTCAGGTAACAATTTTCCGCCTTTCAGCATGTTTTTGTTGTCCTTCATAAAAGCGGGTGGACTCCACGGCGAAGCATACATCGTCAGTTTGCCTCCTGCAGTAGCAATAGCCTGCTTGATCATCGGGATGCGGAACTTCTTGTCGTGGTCTACGCTGAACGATTTCAGTTCCTTATCACCTTCTTTGATGTAAGTGTAGCTGCCACTTGAAAAGTCACTACTGTGGATGGTAGTCCTTGCCAGCGTGTAGCCAATACCTTTGTTCGGGTCATAGTAGGCCTCGATGATTTCCTTCTGTTTGTCTTTCGGCAATTTTGCAAAAGTCTCCGCAGAAGCATCAGTAATCGCTCCACCTATACCCATAACCGTTTGGAAAGTCTTGTTTGGGTCAACAAATACAGAAATTTGCGTTTCAAGCGGCTGCTTCAGTTCGGCGAACGAAAGCGTGCCCTGTTCGGCGCTCAGTTTCTGGCCTGTTTTTTCGGCAGTGGTGTACACTGTTACCTTTTTGCCATCTGTAGCGAAAGGATTTTTGTTCTGACCCCAAAGCGCACTGCCTGAAGCCAAAAGGATTAATAATGGAATTTTTTTCATAGAATGTTGAATAGATGTTTGGCCTTTCGGCCGGTTTGGATGTTTATTTGGGTTTTTGGAAATTTAAAAAGTGGTCAGCTTCTTAAGTCCCGCTATGGTTGCAACCGGGTCTTCCGCCCTGAACACATAGTTTCCGGCAACAAGTACATCGGCACCTGCCTCAACCAGTTGTTTTGCATTTTTGTCGCTCACCCCACCATCAATCTCGATAAGTGTAGAAGCACCGTTACGGGTAATAATTTCTTTTAGCTTTTTTACTTTGTCGTATGTTCTTTCAATGAAAGACTGTCCGCCAAATCCAGGATTAACACTCATAAGGCAAACTACGTCAACATCTTTGATAACGTCTTCAAGAAGCGATACATTAGTATGTGGGTTAACTGCAATACCTGCTTTCATGCCTTCAGCTTTGATAGCCTGAAGCGTACGGTGAAGGTGTGTGCAAGCCTCAATGTGCACGGTAAGGTTAGTAGCGCCAAGCTGAGCAAATGTTTTGATGTACTGATCAGGATTAACGATCATAAGGTGTACGTCAATTGTTTTTTTAGCGTGACGTGTTATAGCCTCAAGTACCGGCATACCGAAAGAGATGTTTGGTACGAAAACACCATCCATGATATCAATGTGAAACCAGTCAGCCTCACTGTTATTAATCATTTCGATATCGCGTTGCAGGTTGGCAAAATCAGCCGAAAGCACAGAAGGTGCAATTAGAGTATTTTTCATCGTGAATTTGTATGTTTAGGCAAAGATAACCTTAACTGCCTAAGCTACAAAATGCCAATGTCATAAAATTACCATTCTAAAAATCGTAATAATGTATTTTTAAGTTCTTATTGGGTAATATTTCCTGTTGATTCCGATTGTTCACTTTCCCCTTCAATGAACCAGTTGCGTTGAAAATCCAGATTAAGGAAAATGATTCTGATTTTCATGCCAGAGTATTTTTCTTTCAGGCTTTTATACCATTTAAATCCGGTATCGTTGATGGTTGGGGCCTCTTTTTTTGCATATAATCCCCATGTAAGGATAACAGTCGCATCATAATTTTGGCTGCCCAAATCTGATTTTTCAAGGAATGTAAAATCTTTTATCCAGTTATCAATATGTTCTGTGGTAATGGCAGGGGCAGTGTTTATTTTTTCAGCATTATTAATAACCTGGCCACATCTTGTGCCTTTAAAATTATCCTCAACCTGATAACCATCTTTGTTGAAAAAATAGGCGTGAGGAATTGGTAAATTGTTTTTTACTGCAAAAGCTCTGAAAACCGTAGTGTCTTTTAGTGTAGCAAGATCGGCTATCTGATAATCGACTTTACTGCTGTCAAGATAATGCAGTAAGGAAGTTTTAGTTTGTGGCTGAAAATCAAAATTTATCTTTTTGTGAAATGTAATGCTGCATGATGTAAGAAGTAAGATAAGAAAGAGAAACAGTAATTTTTTCATAGTAGGGATGGTGATATTCAACGAAAGATGAAACGAAAATATTAAAATAAGTTTTGTCGTACAATTTATTGTTTACTGTTTACGTTATGATGTAAGATTTTCCGTATTTAATTAATTTGAGTTATGCTAAAACGGAAGGTTTAGACAAAAAAAAAACTCCGGTAATCAGCCGGAGTTCAATCATCAATCAAAAAACGAACAGTTATTGAACTGTTTGTAGTTTTAAATATTTTTAGTTTTTACATACAAAATCAGACTGCCAAAATACAAATTTTATTTAAAATATGAAATCCGGGCAGTCTTTTTTGTAGTAATATGTAATTAGCCTAAATAGGTTTTAAGTATCTTGCTTCTCGAAGTATGTTTTAACCTTCTGATTGCCTTTTCCTTAATCTGGCGAACACGCTCACGTGTAAGGTCAAAAGTTTCTCCAATTTCTTCAAGTGTCATTGGGTGCTGGTCACCTAAACCGAAATAAAGCCTAACAACATCAGCCTCACGAGGCGTTAATGTTTCAAGGGCACGCTCAATTTCAGTACGAAGCGATTCGTGGATAAGTTCACGATCCGGGTTTGGAGACTCACCTGAACGTAGTACGTCATAAAGGTTAGAATCTTCACCCTCTACAAGCGGAGCATCCATTGACAGGTGACGGCCAGAGTTTTTCATACTCTCTTTAACGTCATTTACTGTCATGTCAAGCTCTTTTGCAATCTCTTCAGCTGAAGGAGCACGCTCGTTGCTTTGTTCAAGCAAAGCATACATTTTATTGATTTTGTTGATAGAACCAATTTTGTTAAGTGGCAAACGTACTATACGTGATTGCTCTGCAAGAGCCTGAAGTATAGACTGACGAATCCACCATACAGCATAAGATATAAATTTAAAACCACGTGTTTCGTCAAAACGTTGTGCGGCTTTAATAAGTCCTAAATTCCCTTCATTAATAAGATCGGGAAGTGTCAGGCCCTGATTTTGATATTGTTTAGCTACTGATACAACGAAACGTAAGTTAGCTTTTGTCAGTTTTTCAAGTGCTCTCTGGTCTCCGGCTTTTATACGTTGTGCTAACTCTACCTCCTCATCTGCAGTGATCAAATCCACTTTTCCAATTTCCTGAAGGTACTTGTCTAATGAAGCAGTCTCCCTGTTGGTTACCTGCTTGGTAATTTTTAATTGTCTCATGTAACGTTTCCTGAGTTTTATGTATGTATATATTATACGTAGCAAGCAGGTAAAAAGTTACACGATAGTGTAGTTATTTTTTGATTTTAACTTTTCATAAGTGAAAATAAAATTTTGTATAGGTGTATTTGTTTGTGATATAATGCTTTAGAGGTCGAAATTGTATTGAAGGCCTATTCTGAAAGTAAAAGAATATGGCTTACTGTTGCTATACGAATTGAAATAATAATTAAATACCGGTTCGGCATTCACCTGGAAAGAAGGGTTTATTTTATAGTGTAATCCAAGACCAAGAACTCCGGTAAAGCTTGTTTTTTTTGCCGCATTCCATTCTCCTAAAAATACTCTTCCATTTTCGTTGTAAGCAAAAACTTCATTTTTATTCAGTAGAAGCATACTGCCTCCGCTAAATAGATTTACACCAAAACGACGATCGAACAAGTTATAGCTTACTTCAATCGGAATCTCAAAGTAACTTAGTTTGCGGTCAATGTTTATTATAGCGGCATAGTTGTTAACAGAAACAGTAGCAAGTTTATCAATTACGGAACCATTGGTTACTCCGTCAGAGTAGTCTATCCAGGTAAAATTATCAGGGGGCATTATTCCGATTTCTGTTCCGGTAGACTCCATGGTATAATTTAGCTTAATGCCATTTGCCGATTGCTTCAGTTTATACACCGAAACACCGGTGCGAATGCTTAGTTTATGATTAAAATGATAGCCAAAAAGTACTCCAAAACGAGTTGTGGATTTAGTGTTGAGATCAGAAGTTGTGGAATCGGTTACAACTGTGCTGTTCGGAAAGCTAAAATACGACGGGCCTCCATAAGCATATACCGAGAATTTCTTGTAAGGTACTGGTGGTATGCTGTCTTTTTTGTTTTCGTCATCTTTTTTCGCTTCTTCTGTGGGAACAGTTACTTTGAGGCTGTCTGCTGCAACTTTTGTAGTATCGGTTATGCTTTCAATATTTCCATTTCCAATGTTCTTTGTTTCTATAGCCGATGAACTCTTTTCATTATTTGTAGCAGCATTATCGTTATTAGTAGTGGCAGCTAATGATGAATCATTTATAGTATCCGTTTCTTCTGTTGTTCGCTTGTTTTTTGCAGCAGTATTTTCATTTAAAGCATCAGGGCGATTAGCATTTTTAGACTTGTTTCCTAAAGTGGCTATATGATCTGTCGCGGCTGTATCGGTTTTTGATGTTTTTTTAGATTTTACAGGTTTGTCTTTTTCTGTATAAGCTGTTTCAGACTGTGAATCTTTATTACTGATGTTGTTATTTGTTCTTGCCTGTTTTTGTTTGGTTTTGACTGATGAAGATTCTATTGTGACTTTTGCCTCGGAATTTTTCTGAGAAGCTTTAGAATCGCTTACAGTGTTTTTTACGTTTTTAGAAGGCATAGTTGTATTTCCCTCGGTTTTTGTTGTCGAAATCGAAACTTTATTATTTTCTGCAGCAACTCTATTTTCGCTTGTGTTGCTCCCAGATGAGGTAGGAGTGCTCATTGTATTACTTTCAGCGTTTTTAGATTCCTCAGAAGTAATAATAGTATTTATAGTTCCTTTACGCTGAGAGTTATCTTTTTTATTGGTATTCTCTGTATTAGAAAGCACATAAGCTGTTGCCGTAATGCCAATAATGGTACAAATGATAATGTACAACCAGAAGAATGGGAAAAATTTTCTTTTCTTTTTCTGTTGTTTGTCAAGGTCGGCACTTATAGCACCCCACATAGCATCGTTGGGCTGCCTGTCCAGGCTGTCCAGTTTTTCACGAATGGCTTTTCCTATGTCTTTTTTAGCTTCCATGGCTTTGGGTATGCTCAGCATTTTTAAGTGCTGTAATTTTTTCTTTTAATATGGCTTTTGCCCTGTGCAGGTTCGATTTCGAGGTGCTTTCGGATATCGACAGCATTGTTGCAATCTCTTTGTGCGGATAATCATCCAGTTGATAAAGGCAGAATACAAGCCGGTACTGATCGGGCAGTTGTTGTACCATATCGAGTATTATATCTGCCGGAATATTCATTTCTTCTTCACCCACATCGGTATCGCTTGTAAAGTTATCCTTTATAGGTGTCAGTTGTTTGGTTTTTTTAAAGCTGCTTATGGCTTTATTTATAGTGATACGCTTCATCCAGCCTTCGAAGGAGCCTGTTCCTTTAAATTTATCGATGGTAGTAAATATTTCGATGAATGCATTGTGCAGGTTGTCTTCGGCTTCAGCTTCGTTACGGCAATACTTAAGGCACAGAGAGAAAAGTACCCCCTTATAAAGGTGGTACAGTTCTTCCTGCGAACCGCGATTATAATTGCGGCATCCTTTTATGATTTGCTCTAAGTCCAAGAATGAAGTTTAAAGTGTTAAAGCTAAGTATTTAGGGTTTAATTCTGGAAAAAATAATCAATATAGCAGAATGGTTGCCCCTGGATGGATACAGTTTGGTTCTGCGGATATCCTTCCATTCCTGAAACCGGATTGAATACTATGTCAGAATGGTAGTAAGGATTACCTGCAACTGTAAAATCCTGTAAAAAATAGTTGCCTAATAATGCTGAAGATTCCAGTTTAAGGGCTTTAAGCACTTCGTTGTTTATCTGTACTGTAGACTTTTGAAGCATAGCCGGCATGTTGTTAGGATAATACGTGAAAGTGCCTATCTGTTCCATAGGGCCTGTAATTCCCTGAGCCATTAGCGCAACAGGCTTGGTATTACCGTTAAATTGCAGGGCGGTAGCATTGCTGATAATGTCGCCCGTTAATTCACTATGCGACTCTATATTACCATCATTGTTTATCATAAAAACACCTATGTTGATAAATGCGCCGGCCGGGTCGTAATAATCTACTGAAACGGTATTGTCTTCATACGTGTATTCATAATGATCGCCATAATTAAAAAAGGCAATCAGCCTGCCTTGTGTGTCATATTCTTCAGCGGCAGAAGCAATGATTGTTCCTTCAGTGTCTTTTTTGTCTACGGTATAATTGCTTGCAGTGTAAGTGTGTACATTACGCCAGATGAAATTGCCGCTGGCATCATAGGTGCTATCCGCAACAATATGCATATTGCTGTCATAGTATTTTACATTACGTGTCTCAAAATTTTCCAATGCAGGAAAATAAGTAATAGTTTTTTGAAGTGTCACTGGAGACTCATTCGGGCTCATGTTTTCGGTATCGCTATCCGAGCATGAAGCTAAAACTGATAGGGCTGTAAAAGCCACAAGGAAATGTTTTTTCATAATAATTACTTTTTTGATTTACCCTTTAGTAATTGAAAATGAAAAAGGTTGCGTAGGGGATTAAAAATATTTTTAGATAAAATAAAAAAGCCCCTGTATAGGAGCTTTATATTTATGTTTAATGTTTTTACTTCCCAAACATTTTATTCAATACCCCAAACACACCCCTTATAAACGTAGCGCTGGTAACAGTCTTGATGATCTGTTTTTCAATAGTGCCACCCATAGTAGAAGTTGATTGTTTAGGAACTGCCTTAGCGGCTTTCTCTTCGGCTTTTTGTTGTTCTGCCTGTGCCTCTTGTTGCAATGCGGCTTCCATTTTACGGGTCAGGATCTCGCAGGCACTTTCGCGGTCTATAACTTCGCTGTATTTTTTAACCAGTTTTGAGGAAGCATTCAGTTGAGCAATTTCATCAGCGGTTAAAATATCCATACGGCTCATCGGTGCGCGTAGCATCGTAGCCGCAAGTGGGGTAGGATTTCCTTTTTCGCTCAGTGCGGTAACAAGGGCTTCACCGGTTCCTAACTGAGTGATTATCTCATCCGTATTGTAAAAGTCAGATAGAGGATAGTTCTCAGCGGTAAGTTTAATAGCTTTGCGATCGGTAGCGGTAAAGGCGCGAAGCGCATGCTGAATTTTTAGTCCCAGTTGGCTCAGTACGCCGTTAGGTACATCGGTAGGGTTTTGGGTTACAAAGAAGATACCCACACCTTTAGAACGTATCAGTTTTACGATGGTCTCGATTTGATCCAGCAATGTTTTAGTTGCCTCATCAAAAATAAGATGAGCTTCGTCAATGAATATTACCAGCTCCGGTTGGTCGGCATCACCTTTTTCGGGCATAGTATTGTAGATTTCCGCCAATAGCGAAAGCATGAATGTAGAGAACAGTTTAGGCTTATCCTGGATATCAGTAAGGCGGATGATGTTTACATAACCACGCCCCTGATCGTCTATGCGCATCAGGTCATGAATGTCAAATGACAGTTCGCCAAAGAATAAGTCGGCATCCTGTTGTTCCAACTCAATTATTTTGCGAAGTATTGCTCCGGATGTTGAAGTCGAGATCATTCCGTATTCTTTTTCGATTTCGGCTTTGCCTTCATCGGTAATGTATTGCAGTACTTTTTTAATGTCTTTCAAATCAAGCAATGGCATGTTATTGTCGTCGCAGTACTTGAAGATCACATTTACAACACCGGTCTGGGTATCATTCAATCCCAATACTCTTGAAAACAGTACGGGGCCAAATTCAGACACTGTAGAGCGTAGTCTTACCCCATCCTGATGTGATAATGACATCAGCTCTACAGGAAAAGCTTTTGCCTCATAAGGCAATCCTATTTTTGTGTGTCTTTCGGTAATGAATGGTTGTTCTATGGCAGCTTTGGCAATACCGCTCAAATCGCCTTTTATATCCATCATTAGTACAGGAATGCCATTTTCAGAAAGCTGTTCTGCCAGCACCTGTAAGGTTTTGGTTTTACCGGTACCTGTAGCTCCGGCAATGAGTCCGTGGCGGTTCATGGTCTTTATCGGAATCTTCACAAATGCGCCTTCAACAGGGGTTTCGTTAAGCATTGCGGTACCAAGCGTTATTGATGAGCCTTTAGGCTGGTAACCTGAAGTAATGGATTCTAAAAAGCGGGCTGTGTCTGCCATTGTAGTGTTGTTTTATTAAAATTCTAATTTCGGGATTATTTTTTTATAAGCAACATTGTATTTGTAAATTTTGAGGGTTATGAATCTTATTGTTTATTTAGGGTCTTAAGGTAGTCCTGAACAAGTTTCAGGCCTTCTTTGTCAACTATGGTTGTTCCCAGCTTAGGCATATCCCTAACAGTCATTCGGTGCTCTATATTCCATTTGTTGAAAAAAATACCTGTGTTTTCAAATTCATTTTCATACCGCAGATCAAGGCTGTAAGCCCCGGCGAATCCGTTAGGGTTATGACAATGGGCGCAGTTTATTTCAAAATATGCCCTGGCACGTTTTTCTATAGTGAGGCTGCCATCTTTATATGATGGCAGCTTTGCTGTTTTTTCATGTCCTTTTAACGAAAGCAATCCCTTATTGCTCAGTAATTGTAATTGGGGAGTCGCTTTTCCCTTAATGAAAACATCTACATTGAGATTACGAAGTTTTGGGCCAATGGGCGTTAGTTCGTTATTGTTTCTGTGGCAATCATAACAGTCATATACGGTAGGGATCTTATAGTTTATCTGTTTTCTTTCGCCATCAGGTAGGGTAACAGTTACCGGGACTTTATCGCCATCGTTTACTAAAAAAGCATTCGTTTGGGCTTCATTCCATTTGTAAGTAGCGACATTCCATAAGCCGTTATTCTTTTGTAAAATGCGGGTCTCTATAATTTTTTTCTTCCCTTCTGTTTGTTCTGCGGTATAATAAAAAGTCTTAGCTAGTATAGCTCCGTCAGGAAAATCAGGAAGGCCATCACCTTTTCCCTTTATTGATGTTCCTGTTGGCAGCTTTAGCAACCGTTGTTTCTCCGTATAGTCTGTAAACAGGGTAGAGGAGAGTTCAAGTACCTGAACGCTGTCAGCGGGAACTAAATCTGCCATGTTTCCTTTAAACAATTGGAAGGATGTCAATGAATCAGGGAACTTTATATTGTTTTTTGAAAAGCCTTCTTTACTATTATTAGGCGAACACGCTATTAAAATAAAACAAATTAGTAGGGATGTTATTCCTGATTTCATTGTTTAGGTGCTGCGATTTTAGCCAGTAGTTGACGGTCAATGTAAAATGTGCCAAAAGGTATAAAGCAGGCAAGTAATACTTTCCATGTTGTTTCTTTAAATTTCCATTGCTGCTCTACGCCAACACTCAGCGCATTGAAAATGAACAACAAAAAAAGTCCACCATGTATAGGTCCCATTGCTTTTACAAGTGATGGATCCTGCGAAAAGTATTTAAGGGGTACAGCAATAAATACAAGTGCTAATAGTGACAGGCCTTCTAAAAATCCCAATATCCTGAGACGGCCAATATTGGTTTTGAATAAATGTGTCATGATTAAAAATGTCTTAGGTAAGGACGTTGTGCCAATGGTGAAAACGGCCACGGAATAGCAATGAGAATGATGCACAGCCCTATTAAGAAAAAGGTGAGCATGGTTTTGAATTTGTCACTGTCTGATAAGACTCTTTTGGCTTTAGCCGAACCTATTGTAATAAAAACAACAGCGGTAAGCATCAGGCTTAAGTGTACCAGGCCAAAGAAAACAGGGTCGCTCCAACCATTTTTTATTTCAGAGACCATTGCTTTGGCAACCGCACTCTGGGTGTACAGTATAATTCCTAGTAATAACTGAATATGCGTGATAGTAGCTGTCCAGTGACGTAAGGAATTGTCTGTTTTAGTAAACGGCAATAATTTTCGATGTCCCTGCCATGCCTTATAAATTGAAAAGAGCAGAGCGATAAGAACCGCCCACCTGAACAGGGAATGTGCGACAAGAAGTGATTGATGCATAACTGTGATTTTTGATTGATGATGCAAAGATATATTAAAAACATACTAATTAGTATGTTTTTATGAAAAAAAAATTATATCAGTGTTTCAAGGTAAAATTTAAGCTGTTCCAAATGGCCTTTGTAACTCTCTTTTCCATAGATTTTACCAAGGTTTCTGATGCCTCCATAACCTGCCATAATGAAGTAGGCAACCTGCTTGCTGTCAGTGTCTTTTTTTATTTTTCCTGAAGTTTTGCCTTTTTCCAGGCAAGTAGCTATAGCTTCGTGCCATTGGTTGTTAAGCTTCATTAAAGCCGATTGAAAGGCCTCATTGTGAGAAGCCATTTCTTCAACCAGATTAACGGCCGGGCAGCCATATTTCACAATGAAAAAAGGGTTTTCCATGAGTAGCGAATGCATCATGGCATAAATCTCGGTAACAGGGTCATCGCTATCGGAAAGCGGGCCTATCAATGCTCCCTGCATACCGGGAACCATAACTTCATTTATCATCGCCAGACCCATTTCGTCCTTGTTTTTAAAATGATAAAAGAAAGCACCCTTTGTAACCTGTGTTGTAGCAATAATCTCGTCTACGCTGGTAGTGCGGTAGCCGTTCTGGTACACAAGCCCAAAGGCTTTCTGCAGTATGTTGAGTCGGGTAGCGGCAGCTTTAGCAGACATTATAATTTGATTAGGCTGCAAAGATGCAACTTTTTTGTAAATACGGTAAAAGTAAAAACCCTGTCACTTTTCAGTAACAGGGTTTTTATAATTAACCTTTTAAGGATGATTAAGACTCCTGAGGAGTTTCACCATTATTTTCATTTTGCGGAGCATCATTCCTGCGCTCTTCCCTTGGGCCACGGTCGCGAGAGTTTCTGTCATCTCTTGATCCACGGTTATCCCTTTTTCCACCGCCACGGTTGTCACGGTTGTTGTCACGAGGGCCACGGTCTTCGCGTTTAGGAGCGTTCTCATCCCTTGGAGGGCGAGGCAGTAATGCTTTTCTTGAAACTTTTTCTTTTCTTGTTTTAGGATCGATACCAATGTATTTTACATCAAATACGTCTCCCATATTCACAACGTCAGTTACGTTTTCAGTACGTTCCCATGCAAGCTCAGATACGTGAAGCAATACTTCATTACCCGGAGCATCCATGTACTCTACTACCGCACCAAAGTCAAGCATTTTTATAACTTTTACGCTATATGTTTCGCCAACCTGTGGTTTGAAGATGATAGAGTCAATTTTGCGTAGTACCATGTCGATACCTTCAGGGCTTGTACCAAGGATCTCAACTTCTCCCTGCTCATTAACTTCGTTGATAACGATAGTTGTGCCTGAAGCTTTCTGAAGTTCCTGAATAACTTTTCCACCAGGTCCGATAAGTGCTCCAATGTATGCACCAGGAATAGTAACTGTAATAATTTTTGGAGCGTGACGCTTAACAGTTTCTCTTGGAGTATCGATAACTTCAGTCAGTTTACCAAGGATATGAAGACGTCCGTCGCGAGCCTGGTTAAGGGCTTGTTCCATGATCTCATAGTTAAGACCGTCGATTTTGATGTCCATCTGACAAGCAGTGATACCATCAGCTGTACCTGTAACTTTAAAGTCCATATCTCCTAAGTGATCCTCATCACCAAGGATGTCTGAAAGTACAGCCCAACGTCCTGTAGCATCGTCAGAGATAAGTCCCATAGCGATACCGGAAACCGGTTTTTTCATTTTCACACCTGCATCAAGAAGTGCAAGCGTACCCGCACATACCGTAGCCATCGAAGATGAACCGTTAGATTCCAATACTTCAGATACTACACGTACAGTATATGGGTTCTCGTCAGCAATCATGTTTTTAAGTGCACGTTGTGCAAGGTTACCGTGTCCAACTTCTCTTCTTGAAGTACCTCTTAGCGGTTTAGCTTCACCTGTAGAGAAAGGAGGGAAGTTATAGTGAAGGTAGAAACGCTCTTCACCTTGTTCAGACGGTAGGTCGATGATGTTAGCCTCACGAGATGTACCAAGAGTTACAGTAGCAAGCGCCTGAGTTTCACCTCTTGTGAAGATTGAAGATCCGTGTGCAGATGGAAGATAATCTATCTCACACCATATTGGACGGATCTCAGTTGTTTTCCTTCCATCAAGGCGGATACCAAGATCAAGGATAACATTTCTTACAGCCTCTTTTTGAGATTTGTAAAGATATTTAGAGATAAGCTCTGCTTTTTCAAGAAGTTCTTCTTCTGTAAAGGCAGCTTTAACTTCTTCTTTCACTTCAGCAAATTTCTCAGAACGCTCATGCTTAGCAGAACTTTCTTTAGCGATGTTGAAGAATTTATCGTAAGCAAGTTCGTAAACTTTAGCTTTTACTTCGTCATCATTTGCTTCAGGCTCGTATGTTCTGAATTCTTTTCCGATAGCAGCTCTTAATTTTTCCTGAGCAGCAACCTGAAGTTTAATAGCTTCGTGAGCAAATTTAATTGCCTCAACCATTTCAGCTTCAGAGATTTCTTTCATCTCACCCTCAACCATCGCGATAGTATCAGCAGAAGCTCCGATGATCATGTCGATATCTGATTCAGCAAGCTGAGCTTTGCTAGGGTTGATGATAAGCTGTCCGTTTACACGTCCTACACGTACCTCAGAGATAAGTGTATAGAAAGGAACGTCAGACACAGCAAGTGCAGCAGAAGCTGCAAGACCTGCAAGTGCATCAGGCATTACTTCTTCGTCGTGAGACATAAGCTGGATCATTACCTGCGTTTCAGCGTGGTAGTCATCAGGGAATAGCGGACGTAATACACGGTCAACCAATCTCATGGTTAATACCTCTGCATCACTTGGTCTTGCTTCACGTTTGAAGAATCCGCCAGGGAAACGCCCTGCAGCGGCAAATTTTTCACGGTAATCTACCGTAAGTGGTAAAAAGTCGATACCAGGAGCAGCAGTTCTTGCAGATACTACAGTTGCAAGCAACATAGAGTTGCCCATCTGTACTACCACAGATCCATCTGCCTGTTTCGCTAATTTACCTGTTTCGATCGAGATGCTTCGTCCATCTCCCAGATCGATGATTTCTTTAATTACGTTAGGAATCATAAATTAATTCGTTTGATTAAACAATGGGTTGTTTAGTGTGTTGTTGTCGTGTAGTTGTTTAGTACCCAATGAAAAACCAAAACTTTTTCTGCATTATATAAAAATAAAAAGAGGCGCGCGGGCACCTCTTCTCATTTCGATTATTTTCTGATGTTTAGTTCTTTGATAATCTCACGGTATCTGTTGATATCTTTTTTCTTCAAATAATCAAGAAGACTTCTTCTTTTACCTACCAGTTTTACAAGAGAACGCTCAGTGTTGTAATCATGACGATTTTTCTTAAGGTGCTCAGTAAGGTGGTTGATTCTGAATGTAAAAAGGGCAATCTGACCTTCAGCTGAACCGGTGTTAGTTGCAGCTTTACCGTGTTTTGCGAAAATTTCCGCTTTAACTTCTTTAGTTAAGTACATGCTAATATTATTTAAATGATTATTATGTATGTATAAGTTTATCCTATACGGCTGCAAAGGTAATCAATATTTTTTGACTTGCAACCCTGTATAGTTGAAAGTCGTAAAGTTTTAATGTTATAAAGTTTTGTTACTATGTGATTCAGCGACTTTTAACTTTCCAACTTTCAACTTTATAACTAATTATAAAGTTTCGCTACTTCTTCATTTACAAACTCAAGGAAACGTTCATCCCTTTCGGTAAACGGATCCAGTACGTTTGAGTCGATATCTATCTGCCCTATGTTCTTTCCGTTTACGAATAATGGAATTACGATTTCAGATTTTACCGTAAAAGAGCACGCTATATAGTTGTCCTGTGCTTTAACATCCGGCACTACAAAATTTTGGTTAGAAACCGCCACCTGTCCGCAAATGCCTTTTCCAAAAGGAATTACGGTATGATCCGTAGGTTCGCCGGCATAAGGTCCCAATAAAAGTTCCGGTTTATCGCCATTGGCAAAATAAAAGCCTACCCAGTCGTAGTAGTCAATATTATCACGTAAAAGATGGCAAAGCTGTAATAATTTATCTTCTCTTAGCGTATTGTCGTGGTGAAGTATGTCGGTAACTTTTGGTTTTAATTCTTCGAATGTCATGATGTATAATTATTTTATACAAAATTACGACAAACACTATTCCACTTATGTTTTTATGGTTGGAAAATATAAAATTCCCACATTATGCATTTTATTGGCTGTCAGGCTGTCCGCTTTTAATAGAAAATATATACATTTGTCACGGTATGAAATTTAATAAGCACATAGGTATACTTTTAGCGTTCCTGATATTGGCTTCCAATATGGGGTTTGCTATCAATGTGCATTATTGTCATGATGAAGTTTCGTCGGTTTCGTTAGCTTATAAAATAGACGAACCTTGTAACGACCATCATAAGGAAGAGTCA
Organism: Flavobacterium sp. AG291; assembly: GCF_003350375.1. Lineage (GTDB taxonomy): Bacteria > Bacteroidota > Bacteroidia > Flavobacteriales > Flavobacteriaceae > Flavobacterium > Flavobacterium suzhouense. The sequence goes on from NZ_QQAR01000001.1 coordinate 288,194, forward strand.
AAAAGCTGTTGTGCAAAAGCTTCAGAAAGCCATAAAAAATGCTGTAAAAATGATCTTGTAAAACTGCAGGACGACAAAGCTGATAACATTATAGTTAAATCGCTGCAATTAGATCTTAGCGCATTTTATACGTTAGAGGAGTGGAAACCTGCCCAGTTTGCTACATATACTCCTGTAATTAACCATGAGTCACCTTCTTTCTATTGTGAGGCTCATGCACCGCCTTTATTCCAGTTATACTGCCAATACATTTTCTACGCCTGAGTTATACATTATAATTAGTTTCCTTTTAGGAGGAATCGAACGATTATTAATGATATAACTTTTTTTATGCGTAAAATATATTTATTGTTGCTACTGTGCGTATCATTTGCACAGGCACAGGAAACATTAAGCGGTAAAGTTCTTGATGAGCAGAATCTTCCGCTTCCGGGGGCCGGCATAAACTGGCTTAATACTACTATTTCTTCATCAACCTTAGAAGACGGTACATTTACAATTCCATATTCTCCGGAACACAAAAGACTTTTAATTAGCTATTTAGGATATCCTACCGATACGCTTGATATAGTTTCGCCTCAATATATTACCCACAAAATGAAACCTGCTAAGGGCAGTGATCTTAATGAGGTTGTGGTAGATAAGACCCGTAAAAGCCTTGAGCGGAGCCATGTTAAAGCAACAAACGTAGTGACTATGGGTAGTAAAGAATTGCTTAAAGCTGCCTGTTGTAATATTGCCGAAGCTTTTGAAACCAATCCTTCTATTGATGTTAGCTTTTCGGATGCGCTTACAGGTACCCGTCAGATAAAAATGCTGGGACTTACCAGTCCGTACCTTCTTATAGCAGAAGAGAATATTCCGGCTGTGCGTGGTGCTTCGCAGGTTTATGGACTTTCTTTTATTCCTGGTACATGGGTTGAAAGCATCCAGATTACTAAAGGAGCCGGTCCGGTTGTTAATGGTTATGAAAGTATTTCAGGACAGATAAACTATGAATTACTTAAGCCTGTTAATGATATACCTTTCTTTTTGAATGCCTATGGTTCTACCGATAGCCGTTTTGAGCTGAATACCCATTTCAATAAGAAATTTTCCGACAAATGGAGCAGCAGCCTTTTTGTTCACGGCAATGCCAGAGTAAGTAAAAATGACATGAATGATGATGGTTTTCTGGATAATCCGCTTGGAAAACAAATTAATATCATGAACCGTTGGCAATACAACGATATGGAGAAAGGCTGGGTTGGCTTCATCAACGCGCGATATATGCGTGATGAAAAGCAAACCGGAGAACTCGGCTTCGATCCTGATACCGACAAATTCACGACTAATCACTGGGGTTCAGAAATCAATACTGATAAAGTAGATTTTTCGGGAAAGCTGGGTTATGTGTTTCCTGATATGCCTTTTCAGAGTATCGGTTTACAATCAGCTTTCAACTGGCACAAACAGGAGTCTTATTTTGGTTTCAGGACCTATGACATCGATCAGAAGAGTTTTTACTCAAACCTTATCTTTAATTCAATCATTACCAATACAAGAAATAATTTTGCTACCGGCCTTAACTTTACTTATGATAAGTATGGCGAGTTCGTTAATGCTATTGATTATAGCAGGATAGATAATTCTGTTGGTGCTTTCTTTGAGTATACCTATGATAATGCTAACGATTTTACCGTGGTATTTGGTGGACGTTTTGACGTGCACAACCGTCTTGGGGCTTTTGTGACACCAAGAATGCATTTGCGTTACAATCCATGGGAAAAAGGAACCTTCAGGGCATCGGCCGGAAGAGGTAAAAGGGCAGCAAATATCTTTGCTGAAAATCAGTCACTTTTCGGTAGCTCAAGAACATTTACCATTGCGAACAATGGAGGTAAATTATACGGACTTAATCCGGAAATTGCTTGGAATTATGGTCTGAGTTTTATTCAGGGCTTTACATTGTTTGGTAAAAACACGGAGTTTGTGATTGATTTTTATAGAACAGATTTTCAGAACCAGGCAGTTGTCGATCTTTTTGCTTCACCACAACAGGTGTTGTTCTATAATCTTGATGGGAAGTCGTATGCAAACAGTCTTCAACTGGAGCTGAACTATGAGATAACTCATCATTTTAATGTTCGTACAGCCTATAAATATTACGATATTGAGACACAATATACAACCGGAATGCAGGAAAGACCACTGCAGGCTAAACACCGTTTCTTTACTAACTTGGCTTATGAAACACATATAGTTGACGGAGGAAAACAATGGAAGTTTGATTTTACCTATAACTGGATGGGTAAACAGCGTTTGCCTTATACGGGCAGTAATCCTGTAGATGAGCAAATGGGCAATTATTCTCCATCTTTCTCGTTAATGAATGCACAGGTAACCAGAACATTTTCAAGTGTTTTTGAGGTTTATGTAGGGGCAGAGAACTTAGGTAATTATCAGCAAAAGAAAGCTATTTTAGGTGCAGATGATCCTTTTGGCTCATATTTTGACACTTCAATTATCTATGCGCCTATTTTTGGACAAATGTATTATGCAGGAATACGATTTAAAATAAAATAACAACTAAACCACTTAACATGAAAAAATTAATTTTAATAATGCTTGTAACACTTGTAGGTTTTGCAGTGCAGGCACAGGAGAAAAAACAGGAAAAGAAAAAGAATGCTACTTATGAAATTCCTGTAAATGGTAATTGCGGGATGTGTAAAAAGCGAATTGAAGCTGCCGCTTATAGTGTTAAAGGAGTTAAATCGGCGCAGTGGCACCAGGATCATCACGATATGCATTTAATCATAGATGAAAACAAATGCAGTATTGATGATGTTCATGCAGCAATTGCTAAAGCGGGACATGATACAGATAAAGTAAAAGCAAAAGATGAAGATTTTGAAAAACTTCATGGATGTTGTAAATATGAAAGACTATAATTGGGAATTACCAATATAGCATTGAAATTATAAGATTAAATAAATTTTCAACAGAAGCAGCTTTTAGTTGCTTCTGTTTTTTTATATGTAAATCAGGTAATTGTACTTGTAGTCAGTGTTTTAAAATGAGATAATTTTGAAATCCTAACTATTAAATTACTAATTTATGTATGACAACTTAAGGTACGATCAGATTATGTTCAAGGCTTCTCATAACAGCTATGAACGTAATGAGACTATTGGGGAACAACTTACTTTTCATCCCGATCATCCCTATAACTCAGGCTGTTTGGGCCTTGAATTTGATATCTGGAGACATTCAGCTAATTACACACCATTTCAAAGCATACCGGAAACATATTTTACGGTAAGTCACGTTACGCCGGGTAAAACAATTTTGAAAAAATACCTTGATGAGCTTAAGAATTGGCATAACGGACTGGCTAACAAAAACCATTATCCTGTTTTAATAACATTAGATATAAAAAGTAAAGAAGGTGGCTATGATGGTTTTAATGACGAAATTGATACCTATCTGAAATGTTATTTTGATGAAAGTCTCATTTTTAAGCCTGGGGAGTTATTTGAGAAGAACAGGGGATATGACCCTAATGCATCTTTGGCTGATAATATACGTAATCATGGATGGCCTAAAATAGCCGATATGAGGGGTAAATTTATATTTTGCCTTAGCGGTAATAAAGACTGGAAAACTGAATATGCCAAAGGGGTAAGGCACCGCTTTTGTTTTAGTGACACAGGTAATTTAACTTCAACGGATCCAAATATCGTGTTTTTTAATACTGAAGTATCAGGTTTTATTTTACCTTTTATTAATGCGAGAATGCAGCAAGGGCTTATTGATCTTCAGTTTAAAAACTTCATAACAAGAGGGTATGGCGCTAATGATGCAACGTTATGGAACCTTGCCAAGAATCTTAATTTTAGTGAGATAGCTACAAACGCAGTTCGAAACCATGAATGGGCTGAAATACATTATACGAGTCCTATTAAAGAAAAAAGCAGAATATCTAAACGTTCTTTACGTAATAAAGCCAATAATGAGTACAGGACAGATAGAGCTACACATATGACAGCACATTATGACAGCAATACATGTCTTTTTATTTTTGAGCAAGATTCGGAAAGAGATATTTATGCGATTAAGAATTATAAAACCCAGGAGTATTTTGATTGTACTATTTCAACCATGTCGCCCACAATTAACGATGATTGTCAGCGATGGTCTCTTATTCCAAGTGGAGGAGCGAACGAGTATTATATCAAAAATGTAAAAAATGGAGAATACATGACCAAAAAAGCTTCTCAGCTTTCAAAAAATCATGGGAAAGATGAAGTATATATAATAGAGAATCGTTAAACGAAAAGAGGCCGTTTTTCAAAACGGCCTCTTTATATATTAGCTTTTAGGGTCTATCGTCTTTATTTCGGATATTAGTTTTCCGTCAGCACTAAAGCCTTCTATTAAAACTTTCATGGGTTTCGAAGTCATTTTAGGAATCGAAATGCTGAATTCACCTTTATTGTCGCTCCAAACATTGGGTTGCCAGTCAATAATGCCGAAGTTTTCAAAACCTTTATCATCTACACTGTTGTAGGTTACATTTTGAAAAAGTTTAGGTTTTTCAAACCCGGATTTGACAACAATATCGGGAGTGTTGTTTTTTAAATATCTTGGTCTGACACCCTTTTTAAGGTAAATTTTTATCATACCCTGAAAATTTCGAATTGATGGTACAATGGCGGTTGAGCTCATGTAAATTTCATCAACTTCTGATGTTTGTATAAGACTAAGCATGGAATAATCCATCAGCTGAAAATTATCAAGATAAATAATAGGTTTTGCCTGTGCCGCATTTACACTGTTAATCGTACGGGTGTATATGTCTAATTGCCCTGTTGCATGATTCTCATTGATATAAAAGCCTCCGTAGGTTTTAATAAACTGGAGTAAGGTTTGATATGAATTGGCATTAGAATCGGATATTTTGTATCCCCTTAAATCACCATTACCATAACTATTGGCATATTTTAAGGCGTTACCTTCAATCTTTACTTCTTCAAGTTCTATTGATGTATTGTCGCTAAAAATATTCGGGTTTTTAAATGTTTCATCATTATACTGAGGTGTATAGAAATGAGGCTCCGGTTTGTATGGTTTGTTAAATTTGCGTGACCCATTCAAAATTTGCGGTGTGATTGTAATTTCCTTAGGCTTAAGTCCTCTTTTTATCAATGTAAAGTTTACGTAAGAAGAATCGTCAATAACAAGATTTTTGAACTCAAATTCTCTGTTGTCATTTACTTCAGTATTTTCGTCAATGCCTGAAGTAAGTGAATATAGTCTTATACGGCCACCTTTACTGTCTATGCCGGATGGTATGGTTCCTTTTAGAGTAAGGCCAAGGTCGAAAGGATAATTGCTTTTAGGTGGATTTTGTTTAATGTTTATCCATTGGTATTTACTTTTTTGATTTATCAGAAATAAATCAAGCTCATAGAGTTTGTTCTTAGAAAGTGTTGTGAAATAATGTCTTCCGGAAGCTTTATGCTGGTTTTGTATATAGGGTAATAACAGAAATGAACCATAGATGTCGTTAGTGTCATCAAAGCTTATTGTGTTTTCAGGTAACACTGTTAGACTTAAGTTCATATTAGAGTGGTTAACTTTTCCCTGATACTTTTGCTTGGTAGCCGATTGTTCTGTTTTAGTAATATCTACCGTAAGTCCTGTTTTGGGATAATTAAAGAATAACCTCTCAGAAAGTTGTATGAGGTTACTGTCTAATATCCTTATGGTATTCATTCCCGGCGATAAATCTGCATTAGGGATAATAAGAGTTTGTTCAAAATTGGCATTGTTCAGGTTCAGTTCCATTATCACTGTTTTTGCATCCTGATGCACCAACATGTATACTGGCTGTTTGTTAAGTAGATTAATAGTGGCTTTATTAGTGCGAGCTTTTATCATTGTTTTATCAGCGATCGCATAATTGTTCACTTCGAGTGATATACCGGTTAAATCAGCAACAGGAAAAGTTTTTTCGTGCTTAACGTCTTCAATTGTTACTACAGCTTTATAGTTTGTAGATGCATTTGCAGGAAGATCAAATTTTCCAAAGCCAAGCTTGTTAAGTTGTACCTGTTTAAATATCTTTCCGGATCCATCTACTATATCAACTGTAGATATGGCTAACGGATTATTATTGCAATCTGTTACATGTATACCAATAGTGCTGGATAAACCGCTTATTATTTTTCCTCCTTCAGGATTTATGTCAATATTGATTTTAGAGGGGTCGGCTTTTGCTAAAGCTGTGCCTGATCCTTGTTGAGGGTTAATAACAGCTGTCTCGTAAACGGCGGAGTCATCTTCCGAAAAATTATTCATCCAGTTGGTGTAAAACTGTAGGTAATATTTGCCGGAATTGAATTTGCTGTTAAGTTTAAAAAAACCTGTAAATCCACCCCTGTTGCCAAAAAGAAGCTTTGTTTCGATAATCTTCCCCTGGTCATCCATTAATGATGCGTAAATGTTAGTTGTGTTGGGTGAAGGAGCATTTATCTTGCGATGAAATACGTATCCTTTAAACCAGATGGTCTCGTTGGTCATAAAGGCGTTTTTGTCGAACTGAACGTGAATATTTTCTCTTTCCAGGAGATAATAATCGGTTACTAGTTTCATGATTTCTTCACTACGGCTTTGCTGTGCATGCGCAGTCAGGTTTAGCAATGGGATGGTTGCTAAAAGAGTTAAAAGTATTTTTTTCATGGTTGGATGGTTGGTAAAATTTTTCCTGCAAAAAATATGCCGTAAAAATATGCGATTTAATTATATGTACATTTATAAAAGGGTTTAAATTATTTGTAAAATAAACGCAAAAAGGGAGCGTTTATTTTTAACGCTCCCTTTAAGTTTTTATAAGATAATGTATTACATCATTCCTGGCATTCCGCCTCCCATTGGCATTCCGCCTCCGGCATTATCTTCTTTGATATCTATTAAGGCACACTCAGTAGTAAGTATCATTCCTGCTACCGAAGCAGCATTTTCAAGAGCTACACGTGTAACTTTTTTAGGGTCAATAATACCAGCTGCAAGCATATCTACATATTCGTCAGTTTTAGCGTTGTAACCAAAATCTCCAGAGCCTTCAGCAACTTTTGCAACAACCACAGATCCTTCAAGACCAGCATTTTCAACAATAGTTCTTAGCGGAGCTTCGATAGCGCGAGCTACGATCTGAACACCTGTTGCTTCATCAGCGTTTTCAGCCTGAATTGAAGAAAGGGTAGCTTTAGCTCTTAGTAAAGCAACACCACCTCCGGCAACTATACCTTCTTCAACAGCTGCTCTGGTAGCGTGAAGTGCGTCATCTACGCGGTCTTTTTTCTCTTTCATTTCTACTTCCGATGCTGCACCTACATAAAGTACAGCTACACCTCCTGCAAGTTTTGCAAGACGCTCCTGAAGTTTTTCTCTATCATAGTCAGATGTTGTAGTTTCCATCTGAGCTTTGATTTGGTTTACACGGTTTTTGATGTTATCCTGATCACCTGCACCGTTTACGATTGTAGTATTATCTTTGTCAATAACTACTTTCTCACAAGTTCCAAGCATATCAAGTGTGGCATTTTCAAGTGTGTAACCTTGCTCTTCAGCAATTACAGTACCACCTGTAAGGATAGCAATGTCTTCAAGAAGTGCTTTTCTTCTGTCACCAAAGCCTGGAGCTTTAACAGCAGCAATCTTCAGCGCACCTCTCAGTTTGTTTACTACTAATGTAGCAAGAGCCTCGCCATCTACATCTTCAGCGATGATTAGTAGAGGTTTACCAGATTGTGCAACCGGTTCAAGTACCGGAAGCAGGTCTTTCATTGAAGACACTTTTTTGTCATATAATAAAATGTAAGGTCTGTCAAGTTCAGCCTCCATTTTTTCTGAATTTGTTACAAAGTAAGCAGACAGGTATCCTCTGTCAAACTGCATACCTTCTACAACATCAACATAAGTATCAGTTCCTTTAGCTTCTTCAACAGTGATAACGCCTTCTTTACCTACTTTTTCAAAAGCAGTAGCGATTAGTTCTCCTACGCTTTCGTCGTTGTTAGCAGAGATAGAAGCTACTTGTTTTATTTTTTCAGAAGTGCTTCCTACTTCTTTAGATTGTTTAGAAAGATCGCCCACAATTGCAGATACGGCCTTGTCTATACCACGTTTAAGATCCATAGGATTTGCACCTGCAGCAACGTTCTTAAGCCCTTCTTTTACGATAGCCTGCGCAAGAACAGTAGCAGTAGTAGTACCATCACCTGCAAGATCGTTGGTTTTAGAAGCTACTTCTTTAACCATCTGAGCACCCATGTTCTCAAGAGTGTCAGCAAGTTCAATTTCTTTAGCTACAGATACACCGTCTTTAGTTACAGTCGGTCCGCCAAATGATTTGCTGATAATTACGTTACGTCCTTTAGGACCAAGAGTTACTTTTACAGCATTTGCCAATGCATCCACACCGCGTTTTAAACCATCGCGTGCTTCAATATCAAATTTTATTTCTTTAGCCATTGTGTCTTTAGTATATGTTTTTTAAATATGTTAACCTAAAATTAGATTACAGCAAAAATTTCTTCTTCTTTCATGATAAGGTAATCTTTGCCTTCGAATTTCAATTCAGTACCGGCATATTTTCCGTATAATACAGTATCACCTACTTTTACGGTCATTTCATGGTCTTTAGTGCCATTGCCTACTGCCACTACAATACCTTTTTGTGGTTTTTCCTTAGCGGTGTCAGGAATAAAAATCCCTGAAGCAGTTTGCGTTTCTGCAGCTACCGGTTCAATAAGTACTCGGTCTGAAAGGGGTTTGATGTTTAAAGCCATATTGGTAAATTTTATTTTGTTTATTGTAAATATTTGCTGTTTCCTTTTTTTCAGAAATTATGCCATTCGGAACTAACCTGACATATTTTCAGAAAAAATGCCAGCTTAATGAGGCTGGCATTTTAATATCGTTATTTACGAAGAAATTACTGTTGTGGTTGTGTAGCCGGAGCCGGAGTTGTTGCCGGTTGTGCAGCCGGAGCAGCAGTACCTGCAGGTTTAGCCGCCGGAGCCTGAGCAGCCGGTACAGCAGACTCATCAATGAATGACTCATTTCCTCCTATTGAAGAGAAGCTAATGCTAGATAAAAGGATAAGTGTTACAAGGATAGCAGCAAGTGTCCATGTACTCTTGTCAAGAAAGTCTGTGGTCTTTTGAACGCCGCCCATCATCTGAGAACCTCCAATAGAAGAGGAAAGGCCTCCACTTTTTGGGTTTTGCACCATGATTACCACTACAAGCAAAAAGCTTACTATTGTTATAAGTACCAGAAAAATTGAAAAGTTAAGCATCGTTCTTTAAGTTGTTATTTTGTTGAATAATCTTTATATCTGAAATACGGTCTGCAAAGAAAACACTTTTTTCCGGATATTTCAAAATTAAAATTTCATAAGCCTGTATTGCTTTGCTGTATTTTTTTTGTTCGAGGTAAACCCTTGCCAGAGTTTCAGTCATCAGCATTGAGCTGTCCTGCGTGCTACGCTCAACGTTTGCAGGGGTTGGCGTATTGTTTTTAACAGGAGCAATCTTTGGATTTGTCTCAATGAATTTATCAATAAGCTCCAGTTTTTTTGCGATAGGACTCTCATTTTCTTCTTCTTTTGGCTCTGCTTTTTCTTCATTATCCCTATTTATTGGGGTAAGTCTTGATAATTGCAGCCATTCGGCGAAAGAATGAGTTTCATTTTTATCAAAGTCTAAAGGTTTTCCTATGCTGAGTTTTTCTTCTGTTGTCTCAATAGTGTTTTCTGCAACTTCCGGTGTTACCTCTTCTTCTTGAAAGCTATTAAGTTCTTCTGTTGCCTGTATTGAACGTTTTATGGAGTCTTCAAGTTTGTCTGAGGATTGAGGCTGAACATGAGTAGTGTTGTTAGCTTCTTCTGTAGCCTGTATCGAGCGTTTAATAGATTCCTCTATTTTGTCCACAGGAGATTGTTCTACCGGTTCAGCTTGAGTGATGGTTTCTTCTGCAGGTTCAATTTCTAAGATTTCGCTATCAGCAACGGTTATAGACTGCAAAGCATTTTCCTGCTGAGCCATCACGTCTTTTTCAATGCTTTGGAATTGTTCTGATGTAATAAAATCGAAAAGAACTGAACGATCTGTTGTGTAGGCAGCCGTTTTTTTTAGCTCAGTATTGTAACGAAAACTGTCCTGATTGTATAGCCCTTTCAGGTAAATGGCGCGCGCGCTTTGCAGGAACGGAAATTCCGAAAGGATTTTCTCCAGTTCGGCCGTCTGCCTTTCATTTAATGAATAAGGCTTATTAAGCAGGTATGTATAGTCTTTTGTGTTCAGTTTTTCTAGTATTCAGTGTTCAGTGTTCAGTGTTCAGAAGGCAACTGCCAACTGTGACTGCTTACTGAAAACTCATTTTACCATTTCGCCAGCGATTCGTTAAATATATCCTGAGTTATCCTTTCAAAAATAGCTTCAAGGGCTTCATTTAGAACAGTTCCTGTAGGCAGGTCAGTTCCGGAAAAGTCATGATAGAAGCTGAAAGGTTTTTCAAAATCATCTTTTTCGTTATTCTTGTTGGTAAACCTCACGTTTACGGTAATGCTTAGTCTGTTTTGCGCTGCTCTTTGGTCTGCTGTTGCTGTCATAGGAGAGATGCGGTATTGCGTAATCTCTCCTTCATAAAGCAAATCACCTCCTGAATTGGTAAGGCTCAGATTGGTTTGGTTCTGTATAAGATCCTGAAGCCTTCTTGTAAACGTAACGTCAATTCCCGGCTCTATCAGATCGGCATTATTCTGAAAATGGTTTACCTGAAATGTTTTGGCATTAATCGCCCCCGTAGTTCCGGTAAAGTTATAGGCTACAGTACATCCGCCTAAAGATAAAAGTACGGCAAACGCCATTATAAATTTTAAATATCTCATAGTATTTGCAATGGCTATAGGTCGTATTGTTTTATTTTTCGATATAAAGTTCTTTCAGATATACCAAGCTCGTCAGCGGCAGCTTTGCGTTTTCCTTTGTTACGTTCCAGTGCTTTTTTAATAAGCTCTATTTCTTTTTCGTCAAGGCGAAGTGTTTCTTCTTCTTCAACAGTTTCTGCAAAAAGGTAATTGTCATCATCTTCATCTTCGTCATGATGATCAATTACAGCAGGTTCGGTATGTACTGTTTTTTGAGGAGGGAAAACTTCAGCACGGTGCAGCTCTTCGTACTCGTTTATTGCGTTTCCGTTTTGCGATCCGTATATTTTCTGGATAAGGCCTTTATTTGTTTCCTGAACTTTAGAGGTGTTGCCGTTTTGCATCAGCTCCATCGTAAGTTTCTTCAGGTCGTTAAGATCGCTTTTCATATCGAACAGTACCTTATATAGTATCTCTCTTTCGGTACTGAAATCGCTTTCTGGTTTTTTATCTCTTACTACAGCCGGCAGGTTAGAGCCTTCTTCAGGGAGATAGCCACGTAATGTGGCCAGGGTTATATTTCGATTAGTTTCCAGTACAGATATCTGTTCAGCTACGTTACGTAGCTGTCTGATGTTTCCACTCCAACGGTAACGCAGTAATAATTGGATGGCATCGTCTTCAAGCTTAATGGGAGGCATTTTGTATTTGTGCGCAAAGTCTGAAGAGAATTTTCTAAACAGTAAGTGTATGTCATCCTTTCTGTCTCTCAATGGAGGAAGCGAAATCTCAACAGTACTTAACCTATAATAAAGGTCTTCCCTGAATTTGCCCTTTTCGATAGCGTCAAACATATTAACGTTTGTAGCAGCTACAATGCGCACATTCGTTTTCTGCACCTGCGACGAACCTACTTTTATAAATTCACCATTTTCGAGAACACGAAGCAGTCTTACCTGAGTGGTAAGAGGTAATTCACCAACTTCGTCAAGAAATATTGTTCCGCCATCGGCTACTTCAAAATAACCTTCACGTGTTGATGTTGCTCCTGTAAAGGCTCCTTTTTCGTGGCCAAAAAGCTCACTGTCAATTGTGCCTTCAGGAATTGCGCCGCAGTTTACAGCAATATATTTACCATGCTTTCTGTGCGAAAGTGCATGGATGATTCTCGGAATGTTTTCTTTACCTACACCGCTCTCACCGGTAACCAGTACCGAAATATCGGTAGGAGCAACCTGAATGGCTTTTTCTACAGCACGGTTAAGCTTAGGGTCGTTCCCTATAATCTCGAACCGTTGTTTTATGGCTTGTACACTTTCCATTATATTATTCTTAGCTATTCCTCAAATTAGCGAAAATTTTTGTAATTCGTAGCAAACAAAGATTAAGCTTGCATGATTTCGTTGTATCCTACAGCTTCACCTATAAGAGTAGCTGACGTACATTCGCTAATAAGCACATTAACAAAGTCTCCCGGTTTATACTCTCCTTTAGGGAATACCACTACCGTATTTTGAGAGTTTCTTCCGCTCCAGTGTGCGTCAGAACGTTTTGATTCTTTTTCTACCAATACTTCAACTACCTGACCAATGAAACGCTGTGTTCTTTCAAGGGCCATTTTCTGTTGTAGGTTGATGATCTCTGTAAGTCTGCGGTTTTTTACATCGGCAGGGACATCATCCTCCATTTTACGGGCAGCAAGTGTTCCCGGTCTTTCAGAATAAGCGAACATGAAACCAAAGTCATAATTACAATGTTCCATAAGTGAAAGCGTATCCTGATGGTCTTCTTCGGTTTCAGTAGGGAAACCAGCAATCATATCCTGAGAAAGTGACATTTCAGGGATGATGCGGTATATGTTGTCTACCAGTGCCATGTATTCCTCACGGGTGTGCTGGCGGTTCATTTCTTTTAGTATGCGTGTGCTTCCTGATTGTACAGGTAAGTGGATGTATTTACATATATTATGGTGTTTCGCCATAACTTCAATTACTTCAAGGTGCATATCCTGAGGGTTTGAAGTAGAGAAACGGAAACGCATTTTAGGGAATGCTTTAGCAACCATATCCAGTAGCTGTGCAAAATCTACTGCAGTAGCTTTCTGCATTTCAGAAGCTTTTACAAAATCCTTTTTAAGCCCGCCTCCGTACCAAAGGTAGCTGTCTACGTTTTGTCCTAATAAGGTAACTTCTTTAAATCCTTTGCCGTAAAGGTCTGCAATTTCTTCCATGATGCTTTGCGGCTCACGGCTTCGCTCACGCCCACGTGTAAAAGGAACCACACAGAAAGTACACATATTGTCGCATCCGCGGGTTATTGATACAAAAGCTGTAACACCATTGCTGTTAAGACGTACGGGTGAAATGTCTCCGTAAGTTTCTTCTTTGGAAAGGATTACATTAATAGCGTCACGGCCTTCTTCAACCTCTTTTAAAAGATTCGGAAGATCTTTGTAGGCATCAGGTCCAATAACCATGTCTACAATTTTTTCTTCCTCAAGGAACTGGCTTTTAAGACGCTCGGCCATACAGCCCAGTACGCCCACTTTCATTCCAGGATTTATCTTTTTTACGGCATTATAAGTTTCCAGTCTTTTGCGCACAGTTTGTTCCGCTTTATCACGGATAGAACAGGTGTTTACCAATACAAGATCGGCCTCCTCAATATTCTGGGTGGTGTTAAAACCTTCATTGGCAAGAATAGAAGCTACGATCTCGCTATCAGAGAAATTCATCTGGCAGCCATAGCTTTCGATGAAAAGTTTTTTAGTGTTTCCTTCTTTCTGTTCTAAAACAAGGCTTTGTCCCTGTTTGTTTTCTTCAATAATCTTTTCCATAATTCACTCCTGTAGTGCTTAATCAGGTCGCAAAGATAGCATTAATTTCAATATTATGACAAGTTGACAGCCTTAGTTGCTAAGATTTAGGAACGTTCATTGTTATGTTTTACTCCTTAATATATATTGCAGATTTCATAAAAATGATTTTAAAAAAAACGACAAAAAACTAATATTTAAAAAAAACCAATACTTTTGCGACACAAAGAAAAGCAATATGGCAAAGAATTTAGTGATCGTTGAGTCGCCTGCGAAGGCAAAAACCATTGAGAAATTTCTGGGTTCAGGATATCAGGTTGAGTCCAGTTATGGGCATATAGCTGATATTCCGGCTAAGGAAATAGGGGTGGATGTTAATAATGGCTTTAAGCCAAAATATGAAGTGTCTCCCGATAAAAAAGCACTGGTAAAAAAACTTAAAGATCTTTCTAAATCGGCCGAGACCGTTTGGCTGGCTTCCGATGAGGACCGCGAGGGGGAGGCTATTGCATGGCACCTGGCGGAAGAACTGAAACTGGATAAGTCTAAAACGAAAAGGATTGTTTTTCATGAGATCACCAAAACGGCGATACAAAAAGCAATTGAAAATCCAAGGGATATCAACTATGATCTTGTAAATGCGCAACAGGCACGCCGCGTGCTTGACAGGTTAGTAGGTTATGAGTTGTCTCCCGTACTTTGGAAAAAAGTAAAAAGCGGACTTTCGGCGGGTAGAGTGCAGTCGGTTTCTGTGCGTCTTATTGTTGAACGCGAACGCGAGATACAAAATTTTAACGCAGAGGCTTCTTATAGTGTAACAGCTGAGTTTGTAAACGAAGCCGGTAAATCTTTTAAAGCGAAGCTGCCAAAAAATTTTACGACTAAGCAGGAAGCTCAGGATTTCCTGAATAAAAATATTGGCTCTATATATAAGGTGTCAGATCTTGAGACCAAGCCGGCTAAAAAATCGCCGGCAGCACCATTTACTACATCTACATTACAACAGGAGGCGGCAAGAAAGCTGTATTTTCCGGTTGGTGTTACCATGATGCTGGCGCAACGACTGTATGAGGCCGGACTTATTACTTACATGAGAACGGATAGCGTTAACCTTTCTCAGGAGGCGATGGCTGCTGCCGAGGCTGAAATTATCAGGTCTTATGGTAAAGAATTTAGCAAGCCGAGAAATTACGCAACCAAAAGTAAGGGGGCGCAGGAAGCTCACGAGGCTATCCGTCCTACAGATATGTCTCGACATGGCGTGAATATCGACCGTGACCAGGCAAGGCTTTACGATCTTATCTGGAAAAGAACAGTGGCTTCGCAAATGAGTGATGCCGAATTGGAACGTACCAATGTAAAGATCGAGGCTAATAATCATAAAGAATTATTTTCAGCATCCGGTGAGGTGTTGATGTTTGAAGGTTTCCTTAAAGTATATCTTGAAGGGAATGATGATGAGGATGTAGAACAGGAAGGGATGCTTCCGGCACTAAGAGTGAGTGAGAGACTTATTAATAATTATATAACTGCTACTGAGCGTTTCTCAAGGCCGCCTGCACGATATACTGAGGCTGCACTTGTTAAGAAGCTTGAGGAACTTGGTATTGGGCGTCCGTCTACGTATGCACCGACTATTTCTACTATTATCAGCAGAAATTATGTTGAGAAAGGAAGTTTTGAAGGGCAGGAGAGAAGGTATAAGCAGTTGGTGTTAAAAGCGGGAGCAGTTTCTGAACAGGAGCTTCATGAAAATGTTGGTTCTGATAAAGGGAAGCTGGTGCCGACAGATATAGGTATTATTGTTAATGATTTCCTTGTAAATCATTTCGAAACCATTCTTGATTATAACTTTACCGCTAAGGTGGAGCAGGATTTTGACGAAATTGCTTCAGGTAAAGAAGACTGGACGAAAATGATGAGTGAATTTTACAGTCATTTCCATCCTACGGTAATCAATGTTGAGAAAAATGCTGAGAGGGAATCGGGTGAGCGTATTTTGGGTACTGATCCAAAAACAGGTAAGCCGGTAAGTGTTCGTTTGGGTAAATTTGGCCCAATGGCTCAGATTGGTGATGCCGAAGACGAAAATAAACAGTTTGCAAGCCTTCTTCCGGAACAAAATATTGGTACTATTACACTTGATGAAGTTTTAGGTTTGTTTATGCTGCCTAAGAACCTTGGTAATTACCAGGGAGAAGAAGTAGAGGTAAACAATGGCCGTTTTGGTCCGTATGTGCGTTTTGGAAAAGTGTTTATTTCGCTTCCAAAAGGAGAAGATCCGTTGGATGTGACTTTTGAAAGAGCGCAACAGTTGATTAATGAAAAGCAACAGGCCGATGCTCCGATAGGAACGTATAAAAATGAACCTGTGCAAAAAGGTGTTGGCCGATTTGGTCCGTTCATAAAATGGAATGGCATTTTTATCAACGTAAGCAAAAAATATAATTTTGATAAGCTTTCGCAATCTGATATTGTGGAGCTGATTGAAGATAAATTACAAAAAGACATCGATAAGGTTATTCATAACTGGGAGGATGAAGGTATCCGTGTGGAAAAAGCACGATGGGGGCGTTCAGTAATCCTTAAAGGAAAAACCAAGATTGAACTGAATAAAGATGTAGATGCTTCTAAACTGACACTTGACCAGGTTAAAGCAATGATAGAAGAGAAGGCTCCGGCTAAGAAAAAGGCGGCAGCTAAGAAGACTACAACTAAAAAACCTGCAGCTAAAAAGAAATAATAAATGATATTCGATTTTTTACAGCCTTTAGATGAGGGACTTCTTACTTTTATTTCTGAAGGTTCAGCGCAGGCGTTAGGTCATAAAACAGATTTTCATGCCGATGGACGATTTCCGGATCTTGAAAACGCAAAAATTGCTATTATTGGCGTGTTGGATGACAGGGGGGCGGGTAACAAGCGTGAGCACCACATTCATCTTAACTATGTTAGAAAGGAGCTTTACGGTCTTTTCCCGGGTAACTGGGATAAACAGGTTGTAGATTTGGGTAATATACCTGCAGGAAATTCACAGCAGGATACTTACTTTGCGCTCAAAAGTATTGCGGAAGAGCTTATAAAAAACGGTGTATTGCCGGTTGTTATCGGAGGTTCTCAGGATTTGTCATATGCAATGTACCGGGCTTACGATAAGCTGGAGCAAATGGTGAATTTTGTTTCAATTGATAGCAGGTTTGACTTTGGTAAGCAGGATGATGAGCTTTCGGCAGTATCTTACCTTACGAGAATGATTGTTGATGAACCTAATAATCTTTTCAATTATTCTAATTTAGGATATCAGACGTATTACAATCCGCAGGAAGAGATTGATTTGATTGAAAAGCTGTATTTTGATGCTTACCGACTTGGAGAAGTGTGCGGAAACCCCGTAATTGCTGAGCCTGTGTTAAGAGATGCTGATGTTGTAAGTGTTGATATGATGGCAGTTAAGTCGGGTGATTCCGGAAATATTGTTAAATTTATACCAAATGGTTTTGATGGCAAAGAAATTTGTACATTAGCACGCTATGCAGGGATAAGCGACAAGGTGAGTTCTTTTGGGATTTTTAATCACGGAGACAGTCTTCAGGAAGCGGCTCTTATTGCGCAGATTATATGGTATTTCATCGAAGGGGTACATTATCGCTCGAATGAGTACCCGTTCGGAAGTAAGGAGTCTTATATTAAATATATAGTGCCGTCGGAGGATGAAGAACTCGTTTTTTATAAGAGTGATAAGACCGACAGATGGTGGATTGAAGTTCCTTTTGTTTCAGATTTTAGCAATAAATTAAAAAGGAACACGTTATTACCATGTAATCATCAGGATTATCTTAGTGCAACCAACGGTGAGTATCCTGAAAGATTATGGAAAGCGCAAAGAAAGAACATAATTTAACTTTTTTGCTATAAAAATGGCATGTTTTACAAGAAGTGTTGAATTGTTTGCTTTTTGTTTAGGTTTTTTTAATAAAAAAATTGTTTTTTTAAAAATAAATAAATAGGTTTACGCCCTTAAAAATAGAATTACATTAATAACCCAAGTTTTATGAAGAAGTTCATTGCATTAACAGCAACTTTATCATTTTTAATCAGCTGTGGTTCCAGTGACCGAGGGGAACTGGTAGGAGTTAAAGGCAGAAAGTGGAGGCCTGAAAAGCCTTATGGTATGGCTTTGATTCCTGGTGGCGCTTACATTATGGGTAAGTCGGATGACGACTTAGCAAATGTTCAGGATGCTCCTACAAAAACGGTAACTGTTCGTTCTTTCTATATGGATGAAACAGAGATTACCAACAGTGAGTACCGTCAGTTTGTTCAATGGGTTAAAGATTCTACAATCAGAACCAGATTGGCTATTCTTGCAGATGAGCAAGGACAGAAGCCTGGTGCAGGTGGTATTGGAGAATTTGCGTTCAAAGATCAGGAAGCTACGGAAGATCAGTCTGCGTATGATAAATATATGTATGAGAACTACTATAGTTTAGGTACAGATGATGATATGTATGCGGGAAGAAAGCTTAATCATAAAGCTAAGCTTATTACTGATCCTCAGAAATATCCGGATGAGTACTATGTAGAGGTTATGGATTCTATGTATCTGCCTGAGTCAGAATCATACAATGGTTTAAGAACTATTGATGTTTCTAAATTGGTATTCCGTTACTCTTGGATGGATATTCAGGCTGCTGCAAAAGACAAGTCTACTAAAAATACAAGGGCTAAGAGAAGTAAATATATGAGACATGAGCAGGTTCAGGTATATCCGGATACTACTGTGTGGATCAAAGACTTTGCTTACTCATATAATGAGCCGATGCATAATGACTATTTCTGGCACGAAGCCTACGGAGAATATCCTGTAGTAGGTGTTACGTGGCAGAAAGCTAAAGCATTTTGTGCTTGGAGAACTCTTTATAAAAATGCTTATCAAAAAGATAAAAAGAGACAATTTGTAAACTCTTTCCGTTTGCCAACTGAGGCTGAGTGGGAATTCGCTGCAAGAGGTGGTCTGCAATCAGCTACTTTCCCTTGGGGTGGTCCTTATGCTAAAAACGACAGAGGTTGTTTTCTTGCAAACTTTAAACCAAACAGAGGTGACTACGCTGCTGACGGTGCTCTTTATACTGTAGAGGCTCGTTCATTTGATCCAAATGATCACAACCTTTATAATATGGCAGGTAACGTTTCTGAGTGGACTGACTCTTCTTACGATGCATCTTCATATGAGTATGTTTCTACTATGAACCCTAACGTTCCAGATCAGGCTAACAAACGTAAAGTTGTCCGTGGTGGTTCTTGGAAAGACGTTGCTTATTTCCTTCAGGTGAGCAGCAGGGATTGGGAATATGCTGATTCTGCAAGAAGCTACATTGGTTTCAGAACTGTACAGGATTACATGGGTACGCAAAATACCTCAAACGAATAATTTTAACCAACTCGAATTTTTTTTTTGAATATTTAAATTAATTAACTTAACTAAAAACTAAAAATTATTTATTATGGCACTACCTAAAAGAGTTATGAACATGGCCTATGGTCTTGGAGCGGCAGTTGTAATCGTTGGAGCTCTATTCAAATTGATGCACTGGCCTGGAGCGAGCGCGATGCTTATCATCGGTCTGGGAGCTGAGGCTTTTATCTTCGCAATCTCTGCATTTGATGCACCTGAAAAAGATCTTGACTGGTCTCTGGTTTACCCTGAACTAGCTGGTGGTGAGGCTAAGAAAAAAGACGTGAAGAAAGAAAACCCAACAGAAGCTCAAGGTCTTCTATCTCAAAAACTTGACAACCTATTAAAAGAAGCTAAAATTGATGGTGCTCTTATGGAAAGCCTAGGAAACAGTATCAAAAACTTCGAATCTGCTGCTAAAGGAATTTCTCCAACAGTTGATTCAATCGCTTCTCAGAAAAAATACAGCGAAGAAATGTCTCAGGCTGCAGCTCAGATGGAGTCTCTAAACAGTCTTTACAAAGTTCAGTTAGAGAGCGCTTCTCGTAACGCTGAGGCTAACAAAGAAATCGCTGATAACGCTGCTAAACTAAAACAAGAGATGGCTAACATGACTCAAAACATCGCTTCTCTTAACAATGTTTACGGTGGTATGCTTTCTGCTATGGGTAACAGAGCTTAATAATTAGTTACTATATATTTTAACACTAAAACCAAAAGATAACTAATTAGAAATGGCAGGAGGAAAATTAACCCCTAGGCAAAAGATGATTAACCTGATGTATCTGGTTTTCATCGCTATGTTGGCCCTAAACATGTCGAAAGAAGTACTTTCAGCTTTCGGCTTGATGAACGAACAATTTGAGTCTTCTAATGTAGAGGCTACTAAAAATAATGGAGCTTTATATGAAGCC
This sequence comes from Flavobacterium sp. AG291, assembly GCF_003350375.1. Classification (GTDB taxonomy): domain Bacteria; phylum Bacteroidota; class Bacteroidia; order Flavobacteriales; family Flavobacteriaceae; genus Flavobacterium; species Flavobacterium suzhouense. The sequence continues at coordinate 308,299 of NZ_QQAR01000001.1, forward strand.
CTTGCTTTAAAAGCTGCTGAAAACCCTTCTTTTACCGCTGCAAAAGCTGTGTCGGAAAAAGTTAAAGGTATCTCTGCTGAATTCAATGACTATATTGAAAGCCTTAAAGGTGATATCACTAAAGATGTTGAGAAAGATTCAAACGGAAAGCTTCCTTATGAGGCAATGGATAAAGGAGATAAAATCGATGAGCATTGGTTTGAAGGCGATGGTTACTCTAAAAAGGGTAAAGAAATCGTTGCTAGAATTGAGCAGTATAAGTCTGATATGAAAGCTGCTATCGGAAACGATGTTAAGTATGCTGCGATCAACAGAGAACTTGATTCTAAATTCAGTACTGCTGATATCAAAGATGGTGAGGGTGTTACTAAAAAATACCTTGACTATCACTACAAAGGTTTCCCTTCAATTGCTTCTTTAACTAAACTTTCTGCTATGCAGAACAACGTTAAAGTAATGGAGGCTAACGTATACAACCTTGCTCTTGGTAAAGCGGCTATCGAAGCTACTTCAATGAAAAACTATACAGCTTTAGTTGTTCTTGATAAAAATGCTTACTTCCAGGGTGAAAAAGTTACAGGTAAAGTTGTTCTTGGTCGTTATGATGAGAATACAAAACCAGTTTCATTCAACGGTCCTGGTAAAATTGAAAACGGTCAGGCTGTGATCAACCTTACTGCTGGAAATGTTGGTGAGCAAAAAATTGGTGGTGAATTCGTATTCCTTGAGGATGGTAAAAAAGTACCATTGAAATTTGAAGGTAAATACGTTGTAGTACCTAGACCAAACTCTGCAACTATCGCAGCTGATAAGATGAACTCTGTTTACCGTGGTGTTGAAAACCCAATGACAGTTTCATTTGCTGGTGTTCCTGATACTGATGTTAAAGCTTCTGCACCTGGTGCTTGGAGAAACACAGGTAAAGGTAAGTATAGCTGGAATGTAACTAATGTATCTGGTACTACTGCTAAGATTCAGGTTACTGCTAAGCTTTCAGATGGTAAAACAGTTACTGATATGAAAGAATTCAACGTTCGTCCTATCCCTGCTCCGGTACCGGAAGTTAGAGGTAAGAGAACTTCAGCAAAAGGTAACAAAAATGACCTTTCATCTTCAACTATTAACGTAGCGTTCCCTGACTTCGTATTCGATGTTAAAACGACAGTTAAATCATTTGAAGTGTTTGTATCTGGTTCAGGTACAATGGTATGTCAAGGTAACAGATTCAGTGCTCAGGCACTTGCTGCAATCGCTAAATGTAAAAGAGGTGATGTAGTAGTTATCAGCCGAATTGAAACTAAAGTTGACGGTGCAGGTGCTTATATGCCACCACCATCAGGTTCTTTCACTTGGGAAGTACAATAATTTGATTTAAAAGAACGTTTTTCTTTTACAGTATAAAATTAAAATAATGAATAGCAGAAATTTTTTATTAGCGGCTCTATTTTTTGCAGGTGTAACTACATCTTTTGCCCAGTCAAACTTGCTTAATGCAAAGACGCCGGATGAAATAGGTAAAAAAACCGCTGAGCAGGACTCATTAGATAATGATAAACCACTACCTTATGGTTATGTGGGTGATAGGGATGTTTTGCTTGCCAGAAAAGTTTGGGAGGTAATCGACCTTGATCAGAGAATCAACTTTCCAATGTATTTTCCTGTTGAGGATAATATAGGCGATGATAGAAGGTCACTATTCAGTGTTTTAATGACAGCTATCAAAGACGGTCAGCTTACGGAGGTATATGATGATTCATACTTTACCCTTAAAAAGACAGGTGATGATATCCAGTCTTCATTTTACTTCAAAGAGCTTAACGACTATGGTCGTGAAATCTTGAACCAGAACCCTGGTAAAACTGAAGATGATCTTAAGGCTAAAGGTGTTCTTACAGCGGAGCACTATACAACTTCTGAGCTAAACGGTGCAGACGTATCTAAATATAAGATCGTTGGTACCTGGTACTTTGATAAGAGACAAGGTGAGATGAAATACAGAATCCTTGGTATTTGTCCAATGGCTGTAGATGCTCTTACTAAGTTAAGACAAGGGTCTGAAGCAGAACCAATCGAGCTTTTCTGGGTATTCTATCCAGGGGCAAGAGATGTGCTTCACAAAGCGAAGGCTTTCAACGAGAAAAACTCTGCGCAGCCTATCACTTTTGACCACTTACTTAACTCAAGACGTTTCACTGCTGTAATTGTTAAAGAAGAGAACGTTTATGGAGACAGACTCATCGAAGACTACATGAAAGATAACTCTCAGATGCAGCTTCTTGAAGCTGAGCGTATCAAAGATAAGATACGTAACTTTGAGCAGGACATGTGGAACTACTAAGAAGTTATTCTTCGAATAATATTAAAAACTCTTACCCTCGTGGTAAGAGTTTTTTTATTTTTACACCATGAAAGATTTTATAATCGTTGGTGCTGGTCTTGCCGGGGTCAGCTTTGCGGAAACCGCTTTGCTTAATGACAAGTCGTTTGTTGTGATTAGTGACAATTCTCAAAATTCATCATATGTTGCGGCAGGGTTATATAACCCTGTAATATTAAAAAGGTTTAGCCTTCCGCAGGATGCTGCAGTCCATTTAGACTATATGGGGCCTTTTTATAAAAGAATTGAAGAGCGTCTTGGAGTTAAGTTTGATATAAGTTTGCCTGTTTACAGAAAATTTGCTTCTGTTGAAGAGCAGAACAACTGGTTTCAGGCTGCTGATAAAGCGGCTCTTGAGCCTTTTCTATCACCAAAAGTTCTATATACTGATTATGAAGGTTTGCCTGCTGAGTTTGGTTTCGGTAAAGTTATGCATACGGGTTATGTAGATACGGAGACCTTATTGAACACTTATAAAAAATTTTTAAGTGATAATGTGTGGTTAGTTCAGGAAACTTTTCAGCATGATCTTCTTGAAATCAAAGAAGACCATGTAGTTTATAAAGGAATTGAAGCACAGCATATAATATTTGCTGAAGGTTTCGGAATTCATGCGAATCCTTATTTTAAGCATTTGCCACTGGATGGGACTAAGGGAGAATTATTGCTAATAAAAGCTCTGGACTTAAAACTTGATGTGGCCGTTAATGCAAGTATCTTTATATTGCCTATAGGTGATGGTTTTTTCAAGGTAGGTGCAACTTATGAATGGTATGATAAGACTGCTGTGCCTACACAGGCGGGTAGGGATGAGCTGGTTGAAAAACTCAACGAGCTTATTAACTGTGATTACGAAATTATAGAACACTTAGCAGGAATTCGCCCAACTGTTAAAGATAGAAAGCCGCTTATTGGCACACATCCACTATACAAAAATGTCCATTTGCTGAATGGTTTAGGTACTCGTGGGGTAATGCTTGGACCTTCTATGGCCAAAGAATTGTATGATTCCATAATTACCGGTAACCCGGTTAGGAGAGAAGTGGGAATTCAGAGATTTAAGAATCTCTAGGTTTATTCCAGTCCTTATCATAGCCTACAAAGAAGTTTATCCAAATGTTTCGGGATATTCTCATAATGTAAGGCATGAGGAGTACGAGTCCGACGATTATACTGATGAATGCTGTTTTTAGATCTGTACCTATAAATGAGAAGCAGATAATAAATATAGCAACGCTGATAGCCACACCAAGTGCATAACTGACGTACATTGCGCCAAAATAAAATGATGGCTCAATTTTGTAAGGTTGCCCGCAATGGCTGCATCGCTCGTGCATTTTGTATATTTTAGCCAGATTGAAGGGGTTTTTATCAATATACATACTTTCTTCGTGGCATCGGGGACAGGTTCCTGTTAAAATGCTATATAGTTTCGATCCTTTTTTTAACATTTGCAAAAAATTTGTTGATACACAAATTTACGATTAATAAGACATAAAGAATAATGCTTAACATACATAATTTATCAGTTTCTTTCGGAGGGACATATTTGTTTGAGGAAGTTACTTTCAGGCTTGGTGCCGGAGACAGGGTTGGTCTTGTTGGGAAGAATGGTGCAGGAAAATCGACCATGCTGAAAATACTTTCAGGCGAACAGCAATATGACTCGGGTGTAATCGCTACTGAAAAAGAGATTAAGATTGGTTTCCTGAAACAGGATATCGATTTCATCAAAGGCAGGACTGTTCTTGAAGAAGCTTATCAGGCATTTGTTGAAATCAAAAAAGCTGAGGAGAAAATCGATAAGATCAACCATCAGTTGGCTACCCGTACCGACTATGAAAGTGCTGAATACTCTCAGCTGATTGAAGATCTGAGTGATGTTACACATCATTATGAGATTCTTGGCGGATACAATTATGTTGGCGATACTGAAAAAATATTATTAGGTCTTGGTTTTAAACGCGAAGATTTTGATAAGGCAACGGATACTTTCTCAGGAGGATGGCGTATGCGTATCGAACTGGCAAAGCTGCTGTTGCAATACAATGATGTACTACTTCTGGATGAGCCTACCAACCACCTTGATATCGAGAGTATCATCTGGTTGGAGTCATTCTTAAGAACGTATCCGGGGGTAGTGGTTATCGTATCGCACGATAAGATGTTCCTTGATAATGTTACCAACAGAACCATTGAAATATCGTTAGGAAAAGCCTACGATTTTAGTAAACCCTATTCGCAGTATCTTGAATTAAGGCAGGAGCTTAGAGAGAAACAACTTGCTACACAAAAGAATCAGGAAAAGAAAATCGAACAGACTGAAAAGCTGATCGAGAAATTCAGGGCGAAGGCTTCAAAGGCTTCGATGGCACAATCACTTATCAAAAAACTGGATAAAGTAGAGCGTATAGAGGTTGATGAAGATGATAATTCGGTAATGAACATATCATTCCCGGTTTCGATTACGCCGGGGCGTGTGGTTGTTGAAGCTGAACACGTAACTAAAAAATATGGTGAAAAAACCATTCTTAAAGATATTAGTTTGCTTGTTGAACGCGGAAGTAAGATTGCTTTTGTTGGGCAGAATGGCCAGGGCAAATCTACACTGATCAAAGCTATTACTAAGGATATAGATTATCAGGGAACGATTAAGTTAGGACATAACGTGCAGTTAGGTTATTTTGCCCAGAATCAGGCCGAATATCTTGATGGCGAAATTACGCTTCTTGAAACAATGGAAAATGCTGCTACTGACACTAACCGTTCTAAGGTGCGCGATATGCTTGGTGCTTTCCTTTTCAGGGGAGATGATGTAGAAAAGAAAGTAAAAGTACTTTCGGGAGGTGAAAGGAATCGTCTGGCATTGTGTAAGCTGTTGCTTCAGCCGATCAATGTGCTTGTAATGGATGAGCCTACGAATCACCTTGATATTAAATCTAAGAACGTTCTGAAAGCTGCATTACAGAAGTTTGAGGGTACTTTGTTGCTAGTATCTCACGACAGGGATTTTCTTCAGGGGATGAGTAATATTGTTTATGAATTCAAAGATCAGAAGATAAGGGAATATCTTGGGGATATCAATTTCTATCTTGAGCAGCGCAATATGCAGAATATGCGTGAAGTTGAGAAAAGGGATGTAGTGGTAAAAGAAAAAGAAAAGGAAGCTCCAAAAAAGCAGGTTTCTTATGAGGATCAGAAAAAGAATAAAACTCTTCAGAACAGATTAAGCAAAATAGAAAGCCAGATTGCCGAAGTGGAAAAACAAATTCAGCACGATGATAAGCTTTTGGCTGGAGATTACGAGAAGCTAATGGCTGATGCCGCTTTTTTTACTGCTTATGAAAATAAGAAAAAAGAACTGGAAAAACTCATGCAAGACTGGGAACAGGTTCAGGAAGATTTAGAGAACGCATAAAAAAATCCCGCATCTGCGGGATTTTTTTATGGCGTTTTGATTTCTACTTCAGCTTTTTTCTTGGAAATGGTTACGTTGTTAGTCGCCTCACCATTTTTATTCTTTACACTGAATCCGTCATTACTTACACTAACTGAGGTTCCGTCAGGATTTTCTTCAGTCTTCTGAACAGTTACATTAGTAGTTGTAGTTGTTTGTGTCTGAGGTTCCGGTGCTGGTGGTGGAGCGGGATCTTCAACAGGTGGTGGGGCCGGTGGAGGAACTGGTTCTTCTTTCTTTTTACAGGATGCCATAAGCAGTATGGCAAGGCCTGACATAACAATTAATTTTTTCATGATCTTAAGTGTTACCTGGTTTATTTGTTAAAATTACAGTTTTTGAAAATAGATAAATCTATAAATAACTTAATTTTAAGATATTAACCCTATTCGTTTTGAATGCTCTATAGCTTCTTTGCTTTCCTTGAAATAGCAGACAGCAACACCCATAGATTCCATATTTTTAACGGCTCTAACTGCTTTTTCTTTTTTAGCTGATCCTGTTTGGCGTATGTAAACAGCCTTGACGGTTAAAGGGAATATTTTGCATACATCTTCGTATAAAAATGGATCGTGCTGCGAGTCGTCACCCAAAAGGGTATATTGCAGGTGAGGGTAAAATTCGAGTATGTGTTTTATCTTATCAAATTTATGTCCGTGATTTCCACGCCCTGTTACCAAAAAATCCATGAGGCTGGTTTTAATGTCTTTTAATAGCATTACCGCCCTTGGCAAATCATGTTTTTCAGTAAATTTTACAATGAACCGATACAGGTTCCATTCACTGCTCGAAACGTAGAAAAAGGCATTTTGCTCGTCTTTTTTATTTCTCCCCGCAGTACTCAGTGCCTGATAGTGGGGTACAACATCCTGGAATATCTTTCGGTCATTTACGTTTCTAAACAGTAATATGTATATTTTTTTAAATACATTACGGGTGTGGGAAACAAGAAAAGTATCGTCAATATCAGATATAAAACCTAAGTTGCCTTCGTGAGGTCTTATAAAGCTTCCCTTTTCGATAATTTCTTTTCCTTCATGAAATGTGCTCACTTGGTAGTCCATCCAGCCGTGTCCTGCTCTCTCTTTTTCTTTTAGAGGGATGCAGAATTTAAAATAACCGTCGTCTAAAGCTTTAGTATGTATTTTTATTCCATTATGTTCCAGGTAAACATCAGCATTGGGTATGGTTTTTATGCGAAATACCTGTAGTACTGATTTTGCATTTTTAAAACGTTTCTTTTCAAATTCATAATTTCCGGGTGAAGATGTTCTTGCAACGTGTCCAAAAACGATAAGCTCTTCTTCGTTGGCATAGCCGCGGTATAGTTTTAAGATGGGCTTCATGAAAATTTATAAATTTGATAAGAGTTTCGTGTTTCAATTTATCTAAATTTAGTAAAAAAAATAAGATGGACTCCTTAAGAAAATGTTTATTGGTTGTTAATCCTATCGCGGGCGGTAATGATAAGACAGAACTGATTGGGATTACAAAGCTATACGCCGAAGAAAAAGGGGTAGAACTTGTTTTGTTTGAAACCACTGGAAAAGATGATGAAAGGGCAATTCATCAACTTTACAAAGAACATAAACCGGAGCGTATATTAGTGGCTGGCGGTGACGGAACCATAAAAATGGTTGCTGAAGCTGTTGAACACCATGATGTCATTATTGGGGTATTGCCTGCCGGATCGGCCAATGGTCTGTCTGTAGATCTTAAGCTCTCGGTAGATTTGAAAGAAAATCTGGATATTGCTTTTGGAGATTCTGTTATGGAAATGGATATGGTTTCCATTAATGGGAAAAAAAGTCTGCACTTAAGTGATATTGGAGCTAATGCCGAACTTATACGTAATTATGAGAATAGTTCACTAAGAGGGAAATTAGGTTATGGTTTGCAGGCAATTAATACGCTAACCGAACTTGATGATCCTTTTGAGGTTACGATTTATGCAAATGGCATGACTCTGACTACTGAGGCGCGAATGGTAGTAATAGCCAACACACAGAAGTATGGGACAGGTGTAACCATTAATCCTATTGGGGTTATGGATGACGGTAAATTTGAAATTGTTATCCTTAAAAGCCTTAATATATTTCTAATAGGAAAAATACTTACGGGCAATATGCCCCTGGATACTGATGAAGATGTAGAGATTATTTCAACTCAAGAAGCAATTATAACGACAAACAAACCTGTCAGTTTTCAAATAGATGGCGAGTATTGTGGGGAAGAAGAACGATTGGAAATAAAAATATTGCACAGGCAGATGCGTGTTGCCATACCGTAATTATTTAAAAGGATTACGTTCTTTCCAATCAATTTTTGGGTCAAAATAAGGGAATAGCCTCGGCATGAAAAGATTAATGATAGGATTGGTGTGTTTGATAATGCCAAAAACCTGCTCTGCTCTTGCTCCTACAGAGCTTTTTATTTCCATCGCAGACCTGGCGAATATTACATGTTTGAATTGCTTTTTTATGGCATAACTAACCATATCGTAAAGCATATTCAGGTAGAGCATTTTTTCTTTTTGAACTTTGTCGTCATAACCTAAAAAATAGGTATCCATATCACAACCGTTTCTGATAAGTGTGCTAAATCCAACAATCTCATCATTGATGAAATAACCGTAGAATAAGAAGTAGTCCTGCAATTGCTGTTTGAAAATTGTAAAATGATCTTCGGGTAGATGAAAGGTATTAAAGGATGCATTGCGGGCAACAGTCATGTACAGATCATGAATTCTTTGTTCCTGTTCTTTTATATCCTGCGCAGTAAGTTTTCTTTTCTCAATTCCTTCTGCTTTTTTTCGGGCACGGTTATATTGTGTGCGGTATTTGGTGTTTAGGTCAGATAGATAATCATCAATAGACAGCCATTCCGGTTTGATGTCAAATATCATGTTAGGCTGTGTGCAAAACTGATAATATCCTTTAAATCCGGCAGTTTTAAAGTCAGGTAATTCCTGAGCGTTAAAATCTTTTACCGCAAGCATATTTATTCGTATTCCCTTCTTTCTATAAATAAGGGTTAATTCTTTTATGGCTTTTTGAATTAATTCTAAAGCCTCAGATGTGGGTATTTCGTCGGTGAGTAAAAAAGCATTTTGCCCTGTAAGCATATTATTGCCTACTACAAGGGTATATGTTGTAAACAGACCAAAAATATAATCTTTAAAGCAAAAGCTTTTCTTTTCTTCTACAAATGTATTTACCTTACTGAGGTCAATGTGCTGAGCCAATGCAATACCACAAAGTTTATCATTCCTAAAAAGGCCTATAAAAAGGCAATCCATGTTTTCCGGAGCTGCTTTTTCAATAATGGACAGGTAAGCAACAGAAAGAAATATGTTGTTTTTGGAAATAGTATCCCAGTCTTCGGGAAGTGAAGCCGAAGTTGAATATATACGAAATGATAAGTCTGGTTTCAATGAGATAATGTTGGTACTGCTTTACGAGCTTATAGCAAATATAGAGATGACGACCGGTATGCTGTTTTGTTACAAAGTCTTTTTACTTTGTTCTGAAGTCCGTTCAATAGGGTTATAAAACAACAAATCTCCCGAAGGAGATTCATTGTATATTATTTAGTTTTCCCATGCACAGATGATACCACCCATAATGGTAAGACAAACAATGAAATAGCCTCCGTTGATAAGGATATACTTCCAGCTCTTTCTTTCAAAAAGTGCATTGATGCCTACTATAGGTAAAGCAAAGAAAAGCCCGGTCATGAATCCGTGAAGGGCACCATGTTTGAAGGTTCTGTAAGCCGTGCCATAGTCAGCCATGAAAGCATGGTAAGATGGTTTGATATCAGCTGCGGCAGGCCCTCCAACCATTCCTGATGCTCCAAACTGGTGGATAACAAGAAATTCAAGAATAAAAGCAATCATAAATGAAAACAGGATAGTAAGGCCAAAAATTTTAAACATGTTAGCGCCTTTTGCTTTCTCTTCAGTCATTCCGGTTTCATTCATCCAGATCGTTCCGAATACTTTTGGGTTATACCAGATGAAACCAACAGGTAATGTTGCTAATGCGGCTACAAGAATAGCTGGAAAATTGATTTGCATAATTGTTTTGTTTTAGTGTTTGGTATAACAAATTTATGTTTTTTTGTGAACGGATATCTAAAAATTGAATAATTACTTTTTTCAGCCTAAGAATTTTATGAAGTTCCAAAAAGGTCTGTTTTTTAGGTAATTAGTATCTGATTCGTTACTGTATGCCTCTTTTTCAAAACAGATACTCCGGTAAGCTTCTTTTCTATCCTTACAGCTTATAAGGCGTATTATATATTCGCATACATACCAGATGTAAAAGGGAATTATAAGCATTTCTGCCTGTTGGCGCAGGTGAATACGTTCGTGATTGATAAGCCTGTGATTTTCTTTCATCCTTTTATCGTGTAAAATGATAAATGGAAATAACGCCATGCCGGCATATCCTTTCGGGATTAAATATTTAGATGTGATTAGTATCATTAAATGTAAAGTTCATAAATTTGCGCGTATGACAGGGCAAAATTCTGAAAATAAATTAACCGAAGGTGAAGATTATTATCTTTCACCCGAAGGGTACAAAGTGTTTACCGAAAGGTTTCATTTAAAGCGCGGTTACTGCTGTAAAAGCGGATGCCGACATTGTCCTTACGGTTACGATAAAAAAACAGGAACATTTAAAAAGTAAGCAGTGGTCAGTGATCAGTAGGCATCTATGCAAAACTGAACACTGGAAACTGAACACTGAACACTATAAAATATGACATTTCAGGAACAAATTCAGGAAGGGATACCTTCGGTTTTACCGGCTGTTAAGCCCTATGAAACGGACATCAATCATGCTCCGAAACGTAAAGAGATTCTAACTGCAGAGGAAAAAAAACTGGCGCTTCGCAATGCGCTCCGTTATTTTGAACCGCAGCATCATGCAGAATTGATTAAAGAATTTACGGAAGAGCTTGAAAAATACGGACGTATTTATATGTACCGTCTTCGCCCTGATTATAAAATGTATGCCAGACCTATTGATGAGTATCCGGGAAAATCGACCCAGGCAAAAGCTATTATGCTCATGATACAGAACAATCTGGATTATGCAGTGGCGCAGCATCCGCATGAACTTATTACCTATGGTGGTAACGGAGCGGTATTCTCGAACTGGGCGCAGTACAGGCTTACCATGAAATACCTAAGCGAAATGACTGACGAGCAAACGCTGGTTATGTATTCAGGCCACCCAATGGGGTTGTTTCCTTCGCATAAGGAAGCTCCAAGGGTAGTTGTAACTAATGGTATGATGATTCCTAACTATTCTAAACCGGATGATTGGGAGAAATTCAATGCACTTGGTGTTACCCAATACGGCCAGATGACTGCCGGTAGCTATATGTATATAGGTCCGCAGGGAATTGTACATGGTACAACCATCACAGTTCTTAATGGTGGAAGAAAAATATCTAAGAACGGAGAAGGCCTTGAAGGCAAAGTGTTTGTTACATCGGGTCTTGGAGGTATGAGTGGTGCTCAGCCTAAAGCGGGTAACATTGCCGGTTGTATTACTATTTGTGCCGAGGTAAATCCTAAAGCGGTACATACGCGTCATTCTCAGGGATGGGTGGATGAAGTGATAACCGACGTTGACGCACTTATAAAAAGAGTTGAATTGGCTAAGGCCAACAAAGAAGTGGTTTCTATAGCTTACCAGGGCAACGTGGTAGAGGTATGGGAAGCATTTGATAAACATAATATTTATGTAGACTTGGGTAGTGACCAGACATCGCTGCACAATCCGTGGGCGGGAGGTTATTATCCCGTAGGCTTATCGTTAGAGGAGTCTAATGTAATGATGGCCGAAAATCCTGAGCTATTCAAAGAAAAAGTACAGGAGTCACTACGTCGTCAGGCTGCTGCTATCAACAAACACACGGTAAAAGGAACCTATTTCTTTGATTACGGAAATGCTTTCCTTTTAGAAGCATCGCGTGCCGGAGCAGATATTATGGCAGCTAATGGTATTGATTTTAAATATCCAAGCTATGTTCAGGATATTATGGGGCCAATGTGTTTTGATTACGGATTCGGACCATTCCGTTGGGTATGTGCTTCAGGTAAACCTGAAGATTTAGCTAAAACCGATGCTATTGCTGCTTCTGTATTGGAAGAAATGGCTAAAACGGCTCCGGGCGAGATCAAACAACAAATGCAGGACAACATTAAATGGATACACGGTGCACAGGAGAACAAACTTGTGGTGGGTTCTCAGGCACGTATATTATATGCCGATGCGCAGGGTAGGATAAACATTGCCGAAGCATTCAATAAAGCGATTGCTAAAGGTGAAATAGGTCCTGTAGTTTTAGGCCGCGATCATCATGATGTATCGGGTACAGATTCTCCGTACCGTGAAACATCTAACATTTATGACGGTTCACGCTTTACAGCCGATATGGCCATCCATAACGTTATTGGAGACAGTTTCCGAGGGGCAACCTGGGTAAGTATCCATAACGGTGGAGGTGTAGGCTGGGGAGAGGTTATAAACGGTGGATTTGGTATGGTTCTTGATGGTTCTACGGAGGCGTCAAGACGTTTAGAATCAATGCTTTTCTGGGATGTGAATAACGGAATAGCACGCCGAAGCTGGGCAAGGAATGAAGAAGCTGTTTATGCTATAAAAAGAGCTATGGAAGTTCAGCCGCTGCTAAAGGTAACATTGCCAAATATAGTTGACGACGCTTTACTGGGCTAGATAATTACGAAAGTTAATTATCGGCGCATTGTTTTTAATTGCTATGAACCATTAACTTTTAAAATTATGAAGACTGTAAAATTGCTCTCGTTACTGTTTATAACGGCCATTGCGGCTTCGTGCAGTTCTATATCGGTAAATTCTGATTATGATGATGCTACCGATTTTACGCAGTATAAGACTTATGGCTTTCTTGATAAGGCTATAGAGAAGGCTGAAATATCTGACCTTGATAAAAAGAGGATAATAAATGCTATTGATGCCGAGTTTCAGAAGAAAGGATTTACAAAAAGTGATAATCCTGCCGTACTGATCAACTTTTTTACCAAAGCAAACAAAGAGGTTAACGTAAACCAATGGGGTTACGGAGCCGGATTTGGCTGGGGTTGGGGTTATGGCTGGGGTTGGGGAGGCCCCGGATACTGGGGAGGAAACTATACCACAGTAACGGAATCTACCGAAGGAACACTTTTTATTGATCTGGTCGACACTAATAAGAAAGAACTGATTTGGCAGGGTGTAGGTACAGGAGTGCTGACGCTTGACCGTGAAAAGAAACAGGCAAGAATCAATGAGTTTGTTGCCGAGATCATGAAGCAATATCCTCCGCAGAAGAAAACGAAATAAAACAATAGAATCCGGGTTTTTAGCCCGGATTTTTTATTTGTAAAATTTTTAAGAAAATATATAATAAAAGATTGTTAAAGCACGTTATTTATTTACTGTTTTAATCAATTGTTATTTCAATTATTACTTTGTTTCTGTTTGCCACGGCTCCGGCCGTGGCTTTGCTTTTTAAATCCTGACTAATTTTTAACATCACTCTGAAAATTAGAGTAATTAAAATATATATATTACGATTTAATAATATTAAGTGAGAAATTCGTAATTTTACCCGGTAAATATTGTTCAGCACATTATGAATGCACCTATTGAGACAAACCCGCTTATAGACAGGCTTCCAAAACATCTGAAGCAGTTTATTAAACCTCAGGATTATAATGGTTATACCCCTATAAACCAGGCGGTATGGCGCTATGTTATGCGCAAGAATGTAGACTATCTGAGCAGGGTAGCGCACAGTTCATATCTTGAAGGTCTTAAGAAAACGGGTATTGAAATTGATAATATCCCAAGTATGTATGGTATGAACAGGATATTGCAGGAAATAGGCTGGGCCGCTGTTGCGGTAGATGGTTTTATTCCACCTAATGCATTCATGGAATTTCAGGCATATAATGTGCTTGTAATAGCTTCGGATATCAGACAGCTTGAACATATAGAATATACTCCCGCTCCGGATATCATTCACGAAGGGGCAGGACACGCACCTATTATTGCAAATCCTGAATATGCTGAATATTTAAGGCGTTTTGGAGAGATAGGATGTAAAGCAATCTCTTCGGCTCATGATTATGAAATATACGAGGCTATCCGCTTGTTGTCAATTTTAAAAGAAGCGGAAGGTACACCACAGGAAGAGATTGAAGCTGTTGAAAAGAGGGTAGACGAGTTGCAGAATGCAGTTGTTGAACCTTCAGAAATGGCACTTATCCGTAACCTGCATTGGTGGACCGTTGAATACGGACTTATAGGAACTGTTGAAGATCCTAAAATATATGGTGCAGGATTGCTTTCATCTATTGGAGAAAGCGCATGGTGCATGACTGAGAATGTAAAAAAAGTGCCTTATACCATAGAAGCAGCTTATCAGGGGTTTGATATTACAAAACCTCAACCACAGCTTTATGTAACACCTGATTTTGCTTACCTCAGCCTTGTACTTGAAGAGTTTGCTAATAAAATGGCATTGCGTACAGGAGGGCTTAGCGGTGTACAGAAACTTATAAAATCAAAAGCGCTGGGTACAATTGAACTTAGTACCGGAATTCAGATTTCAGGTGTGTTTACAAACGTAATCGAAAACGAAGGTAAATCTGTTTATATACAGTCAACCGGTAAAACGGCATTATCATTCAGGGAAAAAGAGCTTGTAGGTCATGGTACATCGTATCATGCTGAAGGTTTTGGTAGCCCGGTAGGGAAACTGAAAGGCATTAACCTTTCGGTGGAAGATATGAGTCCGCGTGACCTGATGGCATACGATATTTATGAAGGCAAACGTGTTACTCTTGAATTTGAAGGCGATATTACTGTTAGTGGTGAGATTATTACAGGCACAAGAAATATTCAGGGTAAGATTATTATCATCAGCTTTAAGGACTGTACCGTTACGCATGGTGATACAGTGCTATTCCAGCCGGAATGGGGTATCTACGATATGGCAGTAGGAAAAAAAGTAGTTTCTGCTTTCTCGGGGCCTGCTGATGTAAACAGTTTTGATTTGGTAACACACGTTCCATCAAGCAAAACCATTAAAGCAAAAAAATCGGCTGAGCGTGAAGATCTTGAAAGCCTGTATTTGAGCATAAGAAACATTCGCGAAGGAAAAGACTCAAATGGAAACTTTGGCAACATTTTTGCTTCAGTAAAAGAAAGACATACAAACGACTGGCTGCTTTCGGTAGAAATTGCCGAGCTGGCCCATAAAAATAATAATCAGGAATTACTGCAGGATGTAATGCTGCACCTGGATGCTGTTAAGAAGAAACGCCCTGAAGTGGCACATCTTATTGATGACGGATTAGAGCTTATTTTTGAAAAAGAGAAAGTTTCTTAATTACTAAAGAGCGCGAAAGCGCTCTTTTTTTTTATAACAATACATTTATAGACTGCTCATTCACTACTTCTCCATTGTATTGCAGTGTCCAGCCCATAGTATTGGTTAGTATAAGTATTTTAGATAACTCACTTATTAGCCTGTTTTGCGCATTGGATTTTAATGTAGACTTTTCAATCTTTTTGCGAAGACTTTCCTTTACCTGTTTGTTGATCTTATTGTAATCTTCATGAGAGAATTCATTAAAAGTGCTTTCCTGAATGTCGTAAAACTTCAGATCGGGACTGATCTTTATTTCTTCTTTGGGGATGTTTTTGATGGTAATAGTTTTGTTGGCTTCATTAATGTCATATTCAATTTTGCTAAGATCGTAACTTACGGTTACATCTGCATTGACTACAACCAAAGCCTTCTTTTCAAATGGAATTAAAAAGTATTTCTGCTGGTCTTTGAAAGTCAGTACCTCTGAGTAATGTCCTTCGGTAACCACCAGCTTCCTTACATTGCGTAGTTGTTCCTGTATTAAAGTTGTTTCTTCTAGAACTGAAGTGTCTTTCTTTTTGAATTCGCAGTAATGGAAAGCCAACATTATCAGTGCTATCCCTATTATACCGAGTAGTATTTTGCGTACCATTTTTATTTTAAATATAAGGAGAATTTACAGAGCCCTCTGTTATGGTTGACTTAAAATGTTATATGTGGATATTGTTTTTGTAATGTTTTTATCTTCTCATACAGTTTTTGCAAAAATGCCCGATGTTGTTCTGTGTCCGGATTAAAAGAGCGATGCGATAAACCTTTTTGAATGTTGTCTGCCAATTTCATGGTTTGTTGCGCTTCAGAGGCGGTATAAGCCTCTGTAAAGCGTTCCCAGATATAATCTACGGCAATTGCCGATGGATGTATCATGTCTTCGGCATAGAAGCGATAATCGCGTAGCTCGTCCATCATTATTTCGTAAGACGGGAAGTAGTTTATCGTTTGCTGTTTGTTGTTTATCGTTTGATGAAGTGCAGAAATAAGGTTCGCTTTGCTCCATTGGTTTTCGGTAAAGCCGTCTTTGATGTGGCGTACCGGCGAAACGGTAAATATGAAATTCAGTTTAGGATTTACTTCTGTTACCCTTGCAATGATACTTTCGAGGCTTTGTTTGATGGTCTCAGGAGAAAGAAGCTCTTTAGTGAACTCTTTTTGCGGAACCTTATGGCAATTGGCAACGAGATTACCTGAAGCAATGTTGCGGTATACCCATGCAGTACCTAATGTTATGATGAGGTGTGTAGCTTCTTTTAATTCGGCATACGCCAGAGAACCGGCCGAATTAAGATTATTTAGTAATACTTCTTTATCGCGATGGCTTAGGTCAGAATGTGCATCAAAGCAATGCCAGAGATCGTTAAGCTGAAAGATGTCAGAATCAGTGAATTGCTTTTGCTGTAGTGCATACCCAATGAATTTCTCGAGAGCTAATGGATGAAACAATATCCCGAACGGATTGGTTGTATTTCTAAATTTAAAATAATCGAATTTCTGCCCAATATTAACTGCAAAGCACGAGCCCAAAGAGACTATTTTAGAATTGTAATCAATGGGGTGATTGCTTTTTGCGATAGGTATAGGCGTACTGAATTGCATTGCTTTAATTTTGAATGTAAACTTAAAAAAGAAAACCCAAACACTCAGTGTCTGGGTTCTTTATTATATAACCTTTGTGAGGATTATTCGTAGAAGTATTGTGTTGTGTTTGTTATTGGTGATTGACCTTCATACTCGTATAGAATAGATGAGGATATCGGGTAATTATTATTGTTATATGTGTGATTGTAGGTATAAGTTTCATTACTGCTGCCTTCTATGGATTCAGAGACAGCATTATTTAAAAAACCCTCTGGTAGCATATACTCTTTAAAGCCTAATACATTTTTCATAGGGCCATTTTTGGTGTCGTAAACTGTTGTTATAGTTGTTTCTGTTGTTATAGTTGTTTCTGTTGTTTTTTGCTTAATGCTGTTTTCAGTATAAGATATATTGCTAGTGTCTCTAAAAGTCCATTCATTTTCTTGCTCAGCTACATATATTTGGGCCGTAACAGTTCCGTTCTGATTATATGTGTATATGTATTTAGTCCATTGCTCATATATTGAGCCGCCACTATTGTATTTGTAATGTATAATTAGTGAAGTCTTTTGGTTGTTGCTGTTGTATTCGAAATTTCTTTCATCTTCATAATTACTCCCAACAACTTTAATATTAGTTATTAGATTTCCGGTGTAAGTATATTCCCTGCTTTTTCCATTTTCATCTAATATGCTGACTATTTTATTACCGTCATAAGTATAAAAACTAGCTTGTGTATTTCCTTGCTGATCAGTTGTAACTGTTTTCTTTAAAAGGGTATTGTCTTGTGGTGTTGTTACGTTTGTGTTGTCATCGCTTGAGCATGAAGTAAAAATTAATAAGGCAATAGCTGCCAGTGAGAAAACTTTTTTCATTTGAAATAATTGGTTAATATTGGATGTAAATGTAGTAATTATAAAATGTTTGTCAAGGTTAGATTTAAAACACGTAATGCTATTAAAAAAGAAAGCCCAAACACATAGTGTTTGGGTTCTTAATTATATAACTTTAGAAAGTATTATTCGTAGGTGTATACAGTAGTACTTGTGTAACCACCGTTTACTTGTGTTTCTGTCTGCGTTAATGGATAATTAGCTGCATTGTAGGTGTATACAGTTGTGCTTTCCACAACAGAAGCATCTCCATTATAGGAATAGGATTGTGATACTACATTTTCATTATAGAATTTTGTAGTTCCCATAGTATTGGCAAAAGCAATTTTGTCCATACCGGTGATGCCTTTTAGCGGATTGTTTTTTCCATCAAACGTATAGGTATAAACTTCGGTGTCCTCCCCAGTGCCATAAACTGTAGTAAGAGTGGTTTCAGTAATAGTTCCTGTTGCATCCTGAGTGAAACTATCCGGGTTGTCAATATTATCGCTGTAATATTCAGTGAATGTTATTGTTCCGTTAGAATTATGTACGTATGTAGTTTTATATACATCGTCTCCAAATTCGTCATCATAAGCGAATTCAGTATATGTTACCAGTTGGTTTTGAGAATTGTATTCGTAAGTATCTTTGTAGATCAATTGATTGTCGGCATCATATGATTTCCATTCGGTTATAAGATCTCCTGTATAAGTAATCACGCTTTTTTCGCCATCATTGCTGTTTATCTCGATTAGTTTGTTGCCGTCATAAGTAAGGGTGCTAACAAAGTCGCCGTCAGAATCTGTTTCTGTAACTTTTATTAGTTTGTTCCCTGTCTGAGTGCTGTTAGAATCATCATCAGTACATGACACCATAAATAAGGCAATAGCTGCCATTGCAAGAATTTTTTTCATTTTTTAAGATTTGGTTTTTAATAATTGGTATGTGAATTTATGTTCTAAATAAAAGAGCCGTAATATTAAACGTGTATTTAACACATAAAGTATTACGGCTATTAAATTAATTTTATTGGTTCTTATTTTATAAAACCTTCGGCAGCTGTTAAAGCTTCGGCTATTCCGGCAACATTCTTACCACCTGCGGTTGCAAAGAACGGCTGTCCGCCTCCGCCTCCCTGGATGAACTTACCCAGTTCGCGTACTACCTGTCCGGCATTAAGGCCTTTTTCAGCGACAAGCTCTTTAGAGATGTAGCAGGTAAGCATTGGTTTTCCTTCTTCGGCAGTTGCCAATACAAGGAAAAGGTTAGTACTTAATGTTCCAAGTTCATAAGCAAGATCTTTGGCACCTGTAGCGTCAAGATCAACCTGCTTTGCAAGGAACTTAACTCCGTTTATTTCTTTAAGCTCGGCTGCAAGTTCGCCTTTAAGGTTTTTAGCCTTATCGCGAAGCAATGCCTCAAGCTGTTTCTTCAATTTTGTGTTTTCTTCCTGAAGCGATACCACAGCTTTTAACGTGTCCTGCGGATTCTTAAGAGCAGCATTTATGTCTTCAAGATCTTTTTCCTGAGTAGCAAAATAAGCTTTTACCGCCTCATTAGTAATAGCTTCAATTCTGCGGATACCGGCAGCAACTGCGCTTTCGCTTACTATTTTAAAGTACCATATGTCGGCAGTATTCCTAACGTGGATTCCACCACAAAGCTCCATGCTTTCGCCAAATTTGATGGCACGTACATTGTCACCGTATTTCTCACCGAAAAGTGCCATAGCACCTTCTTCAAGAGCCTGTTTAAACGGAATGCTTCTGCGTTCAATCAGCGGAAGATGCTCCTGAATTCTTGCATTTACAAAATCCTCAACCTGTTTTAATTCTTCGTCAGTCACTTTAGAGAAGTGAGAGAAGTCAAAACGCAGGTAATTAGGGCTTACTAACGATCCCTTTTGCTCCACATGCGTACCAAGGATAGACCTTAGTGCCTGGTGCAATAAGTGCGTAGCCGAGTGATTGCTTGCAGAATCACTGCGTAGTTTCTCGTTTACTTTAGCGGTAAAAGAACCATTTACGTTTTCAGGAAGCTTTTTAGCGATATGCAGTATAAGGTTGTTCTCTTTTTTAGTGTCAAGTATTTCTATAGTTTCATTAAGGGAAACTAAAGTTCCTTTGTCACCTACCTGTCCACCACCTTCAGGGTAGAAAGGAGTATTGTCAAGAACTATTTGGTAAAGAATACCGTCTTTTTTAGAATCTACTTTGCGGTAACGTGTAATTTTTACTTCGTTTTCCGTTTGGTCGTAACCAACAAAAGTTTCGATGTTACCTTCTGCAAGCAGAACCCAGTCGTCGGTAGCTACTTCAGAAGCAGCACGCGAACGGTCTTTTTGTTTCTTAAGCTCGGCATCAAAACCTGCTTTGTCGTAAGAAAGTCCTTTTTCTTTAAGGATTAGTGCTGTAAGGTCTTCAGGGAAACCAAAAGTGTCATAAAGTTCAAATGCTTTTGCACCTGATACTTCTTTTCCTTCTGTCTGGGCAACTACATTTTCTAATAGTTGAAGTCCCTGATCCAGTGTTCTAAGGAACGAAGCTTCTTCTTCACGGATAACATTGGTTGCCAATGACTGCTGCGATTTGATTTCAGGGAAGAATTCACCCATCTGAGCAGCCAGTACAGTTACAAGCTCATTGATGAATGGCTCTTTTTTATTAAGGAAGGTAAATCCGTAACGGATAGCCCTTCTTAATATTCTGCGTATAACATATCCTGCACCACCGTTAGATGGAAGCTGCCCGTCAGCGATAGCAAAAGCTACTGCACGAACGTGGTCAGCAATTACACGGATAGCGATATTTACTTTTTCTTCGGCATCGTTAGCTGCCTTAATTGTGTATTTAGCACCTGTAAGCTCTTCAATTTTAGAGATAAGCGGCGTGAAAACGTCTGTGTCGTAGTTTGATGTTACATTCTGTAATACCATGCAAAGACGCTCAAAGCCCATACCGGTATCAACGTGCTGTGCCGGTAGTTTTTCAAGAGACCCATCGGCTTTACGGTTAAATTCCATAAATACGTTGTTCCATATCTCTACTACCTGTGGGTGGTCATTGTTGACAAGAGATTTTCCTGAAACCAATGCTTTCTCTTCCGCTGAACGGATGTCAACGTGAATTTCAGAACATGGTCC
Organism: Flavobacterium sp. AG291; assembly: GCF_003350375.1. Classification (GTDB taxonomy): domain Bacteria; phylum Bacteroidota; class Bacteroidia; order Flavobacteriales; family Flavobacteriaceae; genus Flavobacterium; species Flavobacterium suzhouense. Next base: position 329,202 of record NZ_QQAR01000001.1, read on the forward strand.
GCAGGGTCCCTGGTCACCCATTTCCCAGAAGTTATCTTTCTTGTTTCCAAGAATGATTCTGTCTTCGTCAATAAGCTCTTTCCAGATGTCATAAGCCTCCTGATCGAACGGAACATTCTCTTCAGGACTTCCTTCAAACACACTTACATAAAGGATGTCTTTTGGTATTTTGTATACTTCTGTCAATAGTTCCCAAGCCCAGTTAATGGCTTCTCTTTTGAAATAGTCGCCAAAGCTCCAGTTTCCAAGCATTTCAAACATGGTATGGTGGTAAGTATCAAAACCTACATCTTCCAGGTCATTATGCTTACCCGAAACGCGAAGACATTTTTGGGTATCGGCTATACGTTTGCTTTTCGGGGTGCCATTGCCAAGGAAAAATTCCTTGAACTGCGCCATACCCGAATTGTTAAACATAAGCGTTGGATCATCTTTGGTAACAATAGGAGCCGAAGGCACAATAAGATGGCCTTTCTCCTTAAAGAATTCTAAGAATTGTTTTCTTATATCCTGGGATTTCATATACGGACAGAAATTTATTTAATGTTTATTAGCAGGTGCTGCCTTAAAAATTGGTGCTAAAACTGTAACATTTACTACATTTGTTCGTTTATCACTTATAGTCGCGGCAGGTATTTTACCTAAGGTGCAAAAATAGAATAATTTAAGACATGGCGAAGGTAAAATATTATTACGACGCAGAAAACTTAGCATACCGTATCATAAAACCTGTAAGAGGAAAAAAAATAGGCGTAGTCCTGCTGTTTTTGTTCTCTGCAGCCCTGTTCGGATTCCTTTGTTTTGTAGTGTTGCTTAATACCCCATACTTTGAAACTCCGAAAGATAAACTTCAGGCCCGTGAGATCGAAAACATGAAAATCCGTTATGAGATACTGAATCATAAAATGGACCAGATTGATGAGGTGCTCGAAGAAGTTGAAGATCGTGATAACAATCTTTACCGTGCTTATTTTAATGCTTCTGCCATTCCCGACGAACAACGAAAGGCTGGATTTGGAGGGGTTAACCGCTATAAGGATCTTGAAGGTTTTGATAATTCAGAACTTGTGATAGGAACCACCAAACGTCTTGATATCATTTCCAAAGAGCTGGTAATACAGTCTAAGTCACTTGATGAAATTGCGAAGCTGGCAAAGGATAAAGAAAAACTGTTAGCTTCTATTCCGGCAATACAGCCTGTAAAGAACGAAGATCTCCGCCAGATGGCATCGGGTTTTGGATACCGTAGCGACCCTTTTACCAAGATTCGTAAGTTTCATGCGGGTATGGATTTCTCTGCAAGAACAGGAACTCCCATCTATGCTACAGGTGATGGTGTGGTAGTAGCGGCAGATAACAGGCTTTCGGGTTATGGTAATCGTGTTGTTATACGTCATGGATTTGGTTATGAAACCCTGTATGGGCACATGAGCCGTTTTAAAGCGAAAGCCGGACAGAAGGTAAAAAGGGGAGATGTTATAGGCTATGTGGGTAGCACCGGACGTAGTGAGGCTCCGCACCTTCATTATGAAGTGCATAAAAATGGAGAGGTTGTAAACCCGCTTAACTTCTATTATGGAAATATTTCTGCCAAAGAATACATTTTAATTTCTAAATTAGCTAACCAGGAAAACCAATCGCTTGACTAATGCATTTAGAACTGCCTGAAAAAAGATATTACAGTATAGGCGAACTCGCCAAAGCATTCAATGTTAATGCATCGCTCATCCGTTTTTGGGATAAGGAATTTGATATTCTTAAACCTAAGAAAAACGCGAAAGGCAACCGTATGTTCACTCCCGAAGATGTAAAGAACCTGCAGCTGATTTACCATTTGGTAAAAGAGCGTGGCTTTACATTAGAAGGTGCAAAAGTGCATCTTAAGGAAGGACAGAAAAAAACACTCGATAAATTTGAAATTATCAGTAAATTAGAATCAATTAAAACAAATTTGATAAACCTTAAAAACGAACTTTAAAAACCAACAAACATGAAAAAATGGATTATCCCCGTAGTAATTATTGCAGCAATAGTAATAATTGGCTTTTTTTGGGCAATGGGTATTAAGAATGGGGCTTTAGGAAAAAGCCAGGCAGTAGGAAGTGCATGGGGTAACGTTGAAACCGCATACCAACGTAGAAATGACCTTATTGGTAATTTGGTTGAAACAGTAAAAGGGGCTGCTAACTTTGAAAAAAGCACTCTGGTAGAAGTTATAGAAGCAAGAAGTAAAGCTACATCAGTACAGGTAAATGCTGCCGATGCAACTCCTGAACAACTTGAGGCATTCAGTAAAGCGCAAGCTAATCTTATGGGGTCAGTTAACAAGTTGATAGGTAATGTTACTGTAGAAAAATACCCTGAACTGAAAGCAAACCAAAATTTCCTTAAACTTCAGGATGAGTTGGCTTCGACGGAGAATACTATTCAAACCGTTCGCACGCGTTACAATGAGAGTGTACAGGATTACAACAATTATGTGCTTAGGTTTCCTAACTCTATGTTCTTAGGCGAATATAAAGAAAAACCATACTTTAAATCGGTAGAAGGTGCTGACAAACCTGTAGAAGTTAAATTCTAATCAAAGCGTTATGCCCACAAACAATGATTTCCTGACTTCTGCTGATGAAGAGGCAATAGTTGCAGCTATACAGCAGGCCGAAAAGAATACTTCGGGAGAAATTAGGGTGCATATCGAAAATCATAGTGAAAAACCTCCTCTCGAAAGAGCTCAGGAGGTTTTTTATCAATTAGAGATGCATAATACCGCAATGCGAAACGGCGTATTGTTTTATGTTGGTATTAATGACCGCAGTTTTGCCATTATTGGTGATGAGGGTATTGATAAAGCTGTTGAAAATGATTTTTGGGACTGTACAAAAGATGTGATTATTAATCATTTTAAGGAGAAACGTTTTAAAGATGGACTTGTTGCAGGGATACTTAGGGCAGGCGAAAGGCTAAAAACCTATTTCCCTTATGCTGATGACGACAAAAACGAATTGCCTGATACTATATCTAAAGGATAAATGAAAAAAATAAAACAATTGAGCCTTTTGCTTCTGCTGATTTCATTTCTGTTGCCGGCAATAGGTTTTGCACAGTTTGATATTCCTCCCAAACCTGATTTACAAACCAGTGTTTATGATTATGCCGGAATTTTAAGTGCTTCTGAAAAGACAGCACTTGAACAAAAGCTTATAAGATATTCAGATTCTACTTCTACGCAAATTGTTGTAATTACAGTTGAAACTATTAAAGGGGAAAGTATCGGATTACTTACCCCAAAATGGGCCCATGAATGGGGAATAGGACAGGCTGATAAAGATAACGGTGTTTTAATCCTTCTCGCAGAAAAGGAACATCAGATATGGATATCTCCCGGATATGGTGTTGAAGACAGGCTTAGTGCCGGAATAGTGGGACAAATGACCCGTGATGTAATAATACCTGAATTTAAAGCAGGCAGTTATTATAATGGACTTGATAAAGGTTCAGATGCTATTTTTCAACTCTTAAAAGGAAAATATAAAGAAGAACGTAAAAACCTTAAAAAAGGCAAAGGCGATGGTGGAGGCGGCGGAATCTTTATTTTTATTATAATCTTCATTATTATCATAATTATCCTTTCCAGAAGGGGCGGTGGTCGTGGAGGAAATAATGGAGGTGGTGATTTTGGATCGACACTTACAGATATTCTTATTTTAAGCAGCCTCGGCCGTGGAGGAGGTTCACGTGGTGGATTTGGAGGCTTCGGTGGAAGTTCCGGCGGCGGCGGATTTGGCGGCGGCTTTGGCGGTGGCGGCTTCAGTGGAGGCGGTGCAGGAGGAAGCTGGTAAAAATAACAAGAAAGGCTGCAATTGCAGCCTTTCTTATTTAGAAGAACCAGAAACGATTGTCACCGTCGTCGTCTTTTTCCTTGGTTCCGAATTTATCAAGCTTAAGACTCAGTGAGAACATTACATAACGTTTAAGCACTGTGTTTTGCATATCGGTTACCGCAGTAGGTGATATGTATCGTGAAGTCCCCTGGTTTTGATTCAGGATGTCGTATACCTTAACCTTAAACATTAGTTTGTTGCTTAAGAAATTATACCCAAGACTGGTATTCCACAAAAAGAAATCTTTTTTAAATCCATCTCCTAAATTAGAATTGTAGGTATAGGTAAAGTCATTACCCCATACAATATGCTTTGGCCAGTAGCTTGTCGTTTGTAATCCTGCTTTGTGAACAAAATTCGACTGGAAATCGGTAGCGTAGTTGGTGTAATGCGATTCGTTGTATGTAAAGCTGTATATAGGGCTTATATTCAGTAATTCGCCATAGTCATAGCTAAAACCTATTTTTGGTACAATAGAGTATGAAGTTGCATCATACTGCAGATCATTGGTAATACCTTTGTTAAATTGTAAATATGTGTGAAGGTTAAAATTGAGACCGTATTTGCTTGCTCCTTCTGTTTTTATTTTTTTACTCCAGTTTCCACCCAGCCAGGCGTCATAGGTTCCGTTCATATTGCCATACTGAACGGTTCGTTTAGCACTTGCGTCTACATCGGTAAAAGTTATTACTTCGTTCTCGTTGTAGGTCGCACCGCCATAAAATGAGTAGCCACTGTTAGTAGCCCAGTCATAATCGTAAAAACTAAGGTACACAGAGTGCGCGACATTAGGGTTCAGGTTTTCGTTTCCTGTGGTCGTATACATAGGACTGCTCAGGTCGGTAATAGGTAATATCTGAGATGCCAATGGCATATTTGCATTATAGTTGTAGTTGACATATACCGACTGCGATTTGCCTAATTTTAAATGAGCATTGGCATTAGCATAAGGCAGCATGTAATTGCGGTTTACAGTATAATCTGTACCCATATAAGAACCGAAATTCCTGAAATTAATTACCGATGTACCTAAAGAAGCCCCAAAGCTGTATTTCTTTTTAACCAGATTAAAACCTGCATAAGGTGTTATTTTGGTTGTATTGCCTCTTGTATAATTTGTAAGCTCATCTGATATGTCTGAAAAGCTGTTGGTGCCGTCATTAAAATTAAAACCCTTACGGTTTTGAACATTAGTTTCATCCCTTAACTGGGTACCAACTTTAATACGAAGGGAATCGGTTATGGGTTCGGTGAAATTAATGCGTGCATCGTAATAGTCTTTTTTGTTTCCGTTGGTAACTAGTTGATTTCTTATATCGGCCCGGGTTTCATCTATACCGTCATCATTGGTGTCTTCATAAAAGAAAGTAGAAGAATTGGTATACTGCGAACGGTCTTCAGTATTGTTTTCAGTACTTAACTCAAGGCTGATCGATCTGCCTCTTTTGTTTAGCATTTTTGTTGCTGTAAGCTCAGTTTCAAAACCGTTATTGTCATTGTTATTACTGTTGGCACCACTGCTTTCGTTAAGTAGTTTTCCATCCTGGTTTTTTGTATTGCTTCTCGATTCACTGTTTGTCCTTTCGCTTGCTTTTACAAATTTTGGAGCAAAGTATAAAGTAGTAGTCGAATCTACCTTAAATTCAAATTCTGAGCTAAAGTTATGGGCATATTTAAAGGTATCCGTTTTTGATTCTGATTCGCTTATAAGGCTTTTGTTTGAAGATGTATTTGGAGTGCCGTTATCTTCCGTTGGCAAAAAGGTTTCCGATCTCGTTTTGCTTCTGTTTTCCGTGTCGGCACCGGTATAAAAATAATTGATATTAGGGTCAAAACCCTTAAACCACTGATCACCATAAGTGATGCCAAAAATATTAGTGCGGGTAATACCATTTCCTCCGCCAAAATGCATTCCGTTTATCCCGAAACTGCCGTCGCCACTCATATAAATGCTGTTGTTGCCACGTCCGCCGCTCATGCTGTCAAACACTTCATTCATGCTGAAACCGGTGGTGTTTATATTGTTGGAAGAGGCGAGTAAACTTATCTTTCGGTTTCCTTTAAAATAGTTTACCAAAGCATTGGCTTCATAGCGCTTGTCACTTCCGTATCCACCTACAAAACGGCTGAAGAATCCTTTGTTCTTGTCTTCGTCTATGGTCAGGTTTATACTGGCATTGTTACCTTCAGCTGCCTTTCCTGTATATTCTTCCTCTTTTGTTTTGGTATCGGTTACCTGAACTTTATTGATGATTTCGGCCGGTAGGTTCTCTAAAGCAATTTTACCGTCTTTATCAAAAAAAGGTTTGCCATTAACTAATATCTGGTTAACCTCTTTCCCGTTTACTTTAATTTTCCCTTCATCGTCAACCGTAACACCGGGGAGTTGCTCAAGCAGGGTTTTTACGTTAGCATCGGGGCGTACTTTAAACGAAGCAGCATTAAATTCCAGTGTATCTTTTTTTACACGGATAGGAGGGATTTCGTTCTCAATTACAAGTTCATTTAGTTCTGTTGATTTGTCGGCAAGCTTTAGCGTACCAAAATCTCTGTCTTCTGTAACACTTTGTATTTCCTGCCTGTAATCTGCAAGCCCCACATACGATACTTTTAAGAATACAGGATTACTGAGTTTTCGGGTTTTAAGTTCCCAATTACCATTTTTATCTGTAATGGTGTAGTTTACTATTGAAGAATCTTTTACAGCAGTAAGATATACAGTTGCAGATTCAAGTGGAAAATTTTGGTCATCTGTAACTTTCCCTTTAAGCGTAATGTTTTGCCCTGATACGAGTATAGTAGTAAAAAAGAGCAACAGTATTAGTAATTTTTGCATGAAACGATTGGCTGGTTAGTAAGGTTATCCTTATAAAACAGCTAAGTAAATACTTTAGTATGAATAGTAATGTTAAAATTTTAAAAATTAGTCTATTCTTCTCATTTCAAAACGTCTTCCCCGAGGCGCATTATTACCTTTTACACCTCCAAATTTTTCCAGCTTGTAAGTAAGTGAAAACATTACATATCGCTTTAATACCGTGTTTTCCTGGTCAACAATACTTGTTGGGCCAATTGTTCTCGAAGTCCCTAGGTTTTGATTCAATACATCATATACTTTTACTTTGAACAGCAGGTCGTCGTTCAGGAAGTTATAACCGATACTGGTATTCCATAGGTAAAAATCCTTTTTATAACCATTAGCAATGTTAGAATTATAAGTATATCCAAAGTCATTACCTAACACTACATGTTTAGGCCAGTAGCTGGTAGTTTGGAGATTTAAGCGATGTACATAGTTTGAACTGGAACTGATTCTGTAATTGGTATAATTATATTCATTGTAAGTGTACGTATACGAAGGATTTATAACGAGCAGCTCACCATACTCATAAGTAAAATTCACAGAAGGACTTAATCGGATAGATTTACTGTCGTATAGCTGTTCATTTAAAAACCCTTTGTCAACACTATATCCTGTAGATCCCGAAAGACTTAAGCGATAGGTATGCGCATCACTTTTTATGGTCTTGTTCCAGTTCACGCTAAGTGAGCTGCTCATGGTTCCCGAAATATTTTTATAAGTAGTAGTGTTTTTACCGCTATTGTCGGTAATAGTATATTGAGAAACCTGGCTCTCATAAAATGTAGAGCTTAGCCATAAATTGAAACCACTTTTTGAAGCCATATTAAAGTTGCGATATCCGGCTCTTAATCTGTGCGATTTGTTTGGGTTTAGATCAGGATTACCAACGGTAGTGTTTAATGGGTTACTAAGGTCGGTTACCGGTAATATTTGCGAAGACTGAGGAAAACCTACAGAGTAGTTGTAATTGAAATTCATCGATTTGCTTTTTGCAAACGAATACCTAAGGTTCATGTCGGCCAATGGTAAAAGGTAATCTTTATTGAGCCTGTAATTTTGCCCCATGTAAGATGCATAATTATTAAAAGATGCAACATTGGTTCCTGCACCGGCATTTACAAAGAGTTTGCCTAAATCGAAACGAACACCTGCCCTAGGTGAAAAAGTAGAAGTTGTTGAGGTTAGGTAGTTTGATAAAGCATCATTATAAGTTGAGTAATTACCGGTTGTTTCATCATAATCATAAGTGTTTCTATCGTCGACAGCACGGGTAAAATTATATTCTGTACTCAGGTTAAGTTCAAGAGAGTCGGTAATAGGCTCGGTATATTCTATGAGTGCATTGTAGGAGTCTGAATAAGAGTTGGTGTTAATTGTCTGGTTCCTGTCATCCGTCTCGATGATTGTTTCAGTTCCCGGATACCTGTATTTTAAAGTGCTTGAATGATTTAAGCTCTTGTCATCATTTTTTGTATTGGAGTTTCCAAATTCAGCACTTATTCCTCTTCCTTTTCGGGAGGTAAACTGCTTATTGTAGGTAAACTGGTTGCTAAATGAATTTGAATTGGTCTCGCTGTTACTGAAAGAGTTGCTTTCGTTCATGCGTTTTCCATCGGCAATACGGTCAGAAAATCTTTGTGATTCACTATTCGATCTTGAATTGGTAACATTAAATCTTGGTGCAAAATGCAGTGTAGACGTAGAGTCTATTTTGTACTTAAAGTCACTGTTGAAAATATTTGAATACCTCTCGTTTTCGGTTTTAGAAACCGATTGTGTTGTATAGCTCTTGTCTATAGCAGTCCCGGGATTATCTTCGTCCTCGCTAACCGGAAGATAATTTGTTGAAGTTGTGCGGTTATTGTTTTCGGTATTTGTGCCTGTATAGTTATAGCTCAAACCTGAATCAAATCCTTTAAACCATTCATCCGCATAATTAAATCCTACAAGGTCGGTTCTGGTGATACCCTTTCCGCTGCCGGTATTGAGCAATCCTGAAGCATTACGTCCACTACCCATGCTGTCAAATACTTCATTGAATGTAAAACCAGATGAGTTAATGTTGTTTGAGGCTGCCAACAGGCTAAGTTTCATTTTATTTTTAAAATAGTTTACGATGAGGTTGCTTTCATAACGGTCGTCAGTACCGTAGCCTCCCATTACTTTACCAAAAAAGCCTTTATTTTTGTCTTTTTTAATGGTAAGGTTTATACTGGAATTATCTCCACTGGCTTTTTGTCCTGCAAGTTCTTCTTTCTTGGTTTTGGTGTCACTTACCTGTACTTTTTCAATAATTTCTGCGGGTAGGTTTTTAATGGCGATCTGTCCGTTAGAATCAAAAAAAGGCTTTCCATTTACAAGGATTTGGTTTACTCCCTTACCGTTTACGGTTATCTTACCGTCGGCATCAATGTCTACACCAGGGAGTTGCTTCAAAAGGGTTTCTACATTGGCGTCAGGTCGTACCTTAAACGATGCCGCATTAAACTCCAACGTATCTTTTTTAATACGTATAGGAGGCACTTCGCTTTGTATTACTACCTCATTCAGTTCAGTTGACTGGTCGGCTAATTTTATGGTTCCAAAATCACGATCCTGTTCCAAAGACTGAAATTGTTCTTTGTAGTTTTGCAAACCTACATAAGAAACCTTCAGGAATATCGGGTTGGTAATCTTTTTCGTTTTTATTTCCCATAAGCCTGTCTTTCCTGATATAGTATAGTCAATAACGGATGAATCTTTAACCGATGACAGATAAATTGTTGCCGATTCTAAAGGAAAATCCTGTGAATCAGTGATTTTTCCTTTCAGGGATATGGTTTGACTAAAACCTAAATAAGAACATAAGAGTAGTAGCAGGGTAAATATTCTGGGCATAATATGCTGTTAGTAAGGTTATTCCTTAAAAACAGCTAATTAACCATATTAGTATCTTAAAAGCAAGAAACCTGCTAAAAAGTAATGTTAAAAATGACTAATTGAGCTTATGTAAAAAAATACCCCCGAAAAATCGGGGGTAAAAATTATTTCTGACGGAAATAGATATCAATCGGCACACCCGATAGATTGTATATTTCACGCATTTTATTTTCAAGGAAACGTTTGTACGGTTCTTTTACATACTGTGGCAGGTTACAGAAGAATACAAACTGAGGTGTTGGTGTAGGCAGCTGCATACAGAACTTAATTTTCACATACTTACCTTTAAGTGCCGGAGGTGGCATGTTCTCAATAATAGGCAGCATGGTTTCGTTAAGTTTAGAAGTAGCGATACGCTGTTTTCTGTTTTCAAATACCTCAACGGCAGTCTCAAGAGCTTTTAATAAACGTTGTTTTGTAAGAGCCGATACGAAAAGGATAGGCACATCGGTAAACGGCTGAAGTTCTTCACGTATCTTACGCTCGTAATCACGCGTAGTCATGGTGTCTTTTTCAACAAGATCCCATTTGTTTACAAGAATAACAACTCCTTTACGGTTCTTTTCGGCAAGCCAGAAGATACTCTGATCCTGACCTTCAAAACCACGGGTAGCATCAATTACAAGTATACAGATATCACTGTGTTCAATAGCCCTTACCGAACGCATTACCGAGTAAAATTCAAGATCTTCCTTAACCTTGGCTTTACGGCGTATACCTGCGGTATCAACAAGGTTGAATTCAAATCCGAAACGGTTGTATTTAGTATCAATAGCATCGCGGGTAGTACCGGCAATGTCAGTAACGATATAACGGTCTTCACCAATTAGTGCATTGATGAATGATGATTTACCAGCATTAGGACGTCCAACTACAGCAAAGCGTGGAAGTGCTTCGGCGTTTTCATCCGGCGCTTCCGCTTCAGGAAGAAGGTCTACAAGAGCATCTAGAAGCTCTCCTGTACCCGATCCGTTCATACCTGCGATGGTATAATAATCACCAAGTCCAAGGTTGTAGAACTCAACGGCGTCTTTTTCACGCATGGCATTATCAACCTTGTTTACAGCAAGAAGTACAGGCTTAGTAACTTTTCTTAGCAGTTTAGCTACCTCTTCATCCATAGGAGTTATGCCTTCCTCAACATCAACCACAAACACGATAACGTCAGACTCATCTATGGCAAGTTCTACCTGACGGCGAATCTCAGCTTCGAAAATATCTTCAGAACCTTTAATGTAACCACCTGTGTCGATTACAGAAAATTCTTTTCCGTTCCATTCGCTTTTACCGTAGTTCCTGTCACGGGTTACACCGCTAACAGAGTCTACGATAGCTTCTCTTCGCTGTATCAGTCGGTTAAAAAAAGTAGACTTACCTACATTTGGCCTTCCTACTATAGCTACTATATTATTCATTACTGTTTTTAAATTTTTTGCAAAAGTACGTATTATAAGTTTATAAAGTCATAAAGTTTAAAAGTCTAAAGTCATTGGCGACTGTAAACTGTAAACTGACCACTGTAAACTATTTCTGGTCATATCCAAACCTGCGCAACTGGTAAGAATTGCTTCTCCAGTTTTTGTTCACTTTCACGAACATTTGCAGGTGTATTTTCTTTCCAAAGAACTTTTCAAGATCAGTTCGGGCTTCAATTCCCACTTTTTTAAGGGCAGCACCTTTATGACCAATAATAATTCCTTTTTGTGTTTCACGCTCCACCATTATCAGGGCACTGATACGGATGATGTCATCATCTTCAATAAACTGTTCAGTCTCTATCTCTACGGCATAGGGAATTTCTTTGTCGTAATGCAAAAGGATTTTTTCGCGAATGGTCTCATTCACAAAGAAACGTTCCGGTTTATCGGTAAGAGCATCTTTAGGATAGTATGGAGGAGATTCAGGTAATAGCTCAAGTATGCGGTCAAAAACCTCTTTTACGTTAAAGTTTTCAAGGGCAGATATTGGATACAGTTCAGCATTAGGTACTTTTTCTTTCCAAAGTGCTACCTGTTCTTCAAGTTGTTCCTGAGATGATTTATCTATTTTATTCAGTAATAGTAAAACCGGAATTTTAGCATTAATTATTTTTTTAAAGAAAGCTTCATCCTTAAGTTCTTTTTCACCTGTTTCTACCATGTAAATAAGAACATCGGCATCTTCAAAAGCAGATTTTACAAAATCCATCATGTTAGCCTGAAGTTCATAGGCGGGTTTAATGATACCGGGTGTGTCTGATAACACAACCTGAAAATCATCACCGTTTACAATTCCCAGTATACGGTGGCGAGTGGTTTGTGCCTTAGAAGTAATGATAGAAAGGCGCTCCCCAACAAAAGCGTTCATAAGGGTAGATTTACCTACGTTAGGGTTACCAATGATATTTACAAAGCCTGCTTTGTGTGACATAAAAAAATAATTAAGCTGCAAAGGTAGTCATATCAGGGGAATAGTAGAAATAAAGCAGAAAATAAAAGAATTTTATCTTTTTTACTTGGAATTCTAATAAATCGTAGTACTTTTGCACTCGAAACATCGCGGGATAGAGCAGTAGGCAGCTCGTCGGGCTCATAACCCGAAGGTCACAGGTTCGAGTCCTGTTCCCGCTACTAAGTAAGGCTTCACATTTGTGAAGCCTTTTTCTTTTAAAGATATTCTAATGCAAGTCGGGCTCTTATCTGCCGCGGCGGACACAGGTTCGAGTCTTCGCTGTGGCGAACTACTAAGAAAAAGAGAATCAGCAATGGTTCTCTTTTTTCGTTTATGACATCTCGTGGGCTCTTATCCGCCGCGGAGGACCGAGGTTAGATAAAAATTAAAGCCTGAGAAATAAAATTTCTCAGGCTTTAATTTTTCAGATATTGCAATTATTAAAGCTTCACTGTTAGTCCAATTCCCGGGGAAAAACCGGAGACGTTGCCACCGGAAAGTTCGGCATATACTCCCCATTTGTCATTCCAAAACCACCTTCCTCCAACCTGAAGCCCAAAGTTGAGATCGCTGTCATCATGACCTTTGTTATCCCTCATGTCAATAGTATATCCCACATTAGGTCCGGCATATACATCCCATGCAGCGCTTGTAATCCCAAAGAGATTGTCAAAATAATAATTACCTTTTACTCCTAAGTTTAGCCAGTCAAGATCCAGACTGGTTCCAACACCCGGAGCAATAGTAATATCTCTATGGACAGGTATTTCGTAATTAACACCTATAAGGCCAAAATTTAATTCTTTTCTGGCTTGTCCAAAAACACATGTAAAACATAGTACTGAAAACACTGATAAAGTAATATTTTTCATATATGTATTTTTTAATGTTATACTCAAAGTTAATCCTTAAAAACTAAATAAATGTTAAAAACTAGTCATTTAAATTAGTTTCTGTTATGTGTGATAATCATATGCAGTAGTTTTCTTGCTTAAAGCACTATGTTTTTTGCAGAATATTCAAATCAGATTTATAAAAATATTTTTTCTTTCATGAGATTTTATATTCGACTACTTTATTAAGAAATATGAGGTATTGTGGAAGGGATATGGTAAGCTTTAAGTTTGTAGCAAATTATAAAATGACACAAAATTATGGTATCTATCCCTTTGAAATAGATGGTCTTGTAGATTTATAATGACTAAATGGGGATATAGTAGGTTTAAATCAATAAAATGTTGTATATTTGCACTGAACATCGCGGGATAGAGCAGTAGGCAGCTCGTCGGGCTCATAACCCGAAGGTCACAGGTTCGAGTCCTGTTCCCGCTACTAAGTAAAAGAGAATCATCAATGGTTCTCTTTTTTCGTTTATGGCAGCTCTTCTGGCTTATATCCGCCGCGGCGGACACAGGTTCGAGGTATTCGCAGTGGCGAACTACTAGGTAAAACTTCACAGAAATGTGGAGCTTTTTTATTTATAGCATGTTGAACGGCTCCTATCCTCCACGGCGGACACGGTTCGAGTGCTGTTCCCGCTACTAATTAAAAGAGAATCATCAATGGTTCTCTTTTTTCGTTTATGGCAGCTCTCCTAGCTTATATCCGCCGCGGCGGACACAGGTTCGAGGTGTTCGCAGTGTCGAACTACTAGTAAAGCTTCAGACAAATCTGAAGCTTTTTTGTTTTTAAAGATATTTTTAATACTAGTTCAGATTCTTATCCACCGCTGGACTCTGGATTAAGACCTCATATATTGTAACTTTAGTTGTTGTAAGCTGTTAATTTTCAGATATCTTTAAAAGATTGCTTATTCTTCGTTCAAAATGACTACTTTTGCGCGCTCTAATTAAGATACACAATATCAGGATATATGAACATGAAAAAAATTGTTGAGTACAGAAAGCTACTCGACGTAACAAAAACAGCCACGCTAAAAGAACTGAAAACCATTTACAGGAACAGTATGAAGGATTGCCATCCGGACACCTGTACAACTGACGAAGAGCGTAATGCTGCAGAAGAAAAAAGTAAGGAAATTATTGAGGCGTATCATTTTTTAGTGAGCGTAGCTCCTGAAACTGCTGAGAAAAACTTTTCAGAATATACTAAAACGACCACTGCTTCGGGAATTCATGAGTTTTATATGGATAACCAGGTTTTATATATCCATTTTTTAGACGGCAGCAGCTATGAGTATTTTGGTGTACCCAAAAATGTATACATAAAAATGATCAATGCCGAATCTCCGGCACGTTTTGCACGTAGACACATATACGGAACATATTTATACAGAAGTGCTGTGAAAATAGTTGCATCTGCTGAATAATACTAAAATGCCCGCTGATTTTCAACGGGCATTTTTTTATTCTTCTATTCTCTCGAAAGTAAAAATTCGATGTGTATAAGGCTGTTCTATAATCAATCGGCCATCTTTAAACTTAACGGGTACTGTTGTTTTGGTTTTGTCTTTAAATGTACCAACGATTACCTGATTGTTGTCTTTATCGCGTGTAATCCTAAAAGTACCTTTGTTCAGGTTTTCGTGTACAAACATTTTAAAGTTTTTTCCTGACACATTCAAATAACCTTCCTGATAATGTTCTGCCTCACTTTCTAGATTTGTTCTAAGCATTGCGGCTACTTCGTCATACTTTATGGTTTTTTCAATAGGCTCATCAATAGTTGCCTTTCCGGATGCTACATCCAGACTAACACTTTTTTCACGGTAAGTAACCAGTTTCCATTTGCCCTGAAGGTCTTTTTCAGTGTAAACTTCAGCTACGGCCTGAGCCCACAAGGGTGAAACGGTAATAAATAAAAAAACGGAGAGTAAAAGGTTTTTCATAAATAGTTGGTTTTGAGTTTAATTTACATAAAAATAGAAAAAAAACATCTCAAAATGCATCAACTGATTTATTTATTGAAAAATTAATATTCTGCTTTTAAAGTTTTGTATAGATGTATTGTTTTGGACCTTTTACACTGAAAAGACAAAGCTTTCCATCGATGAATTTAAAGGCAATTTCATCTTTGGTACCATTGTCAAAATTAGCCGAAATAAATTGTTGCCCTTTTTCCTCGGTTAATTTATATGTCCCATTTCTCATGAAGTCGAAAATTATCTGCGTAAAAGTGTCTTCAGTTATTTCGAGAGAAGACATCCTAAGGTTATCGGTATAGCTTTCCATATCGGCAATAAGCTTAGGTCCCATTGCAGCCATTAGAGGGCTATCATCCTTTTCGGTTAGTGTAGCTTTTCCAGACATAACGTCCAGGCTGGCACCATGAACATTGTATGTAACCAGTTTCCAGTTGCCCTTAATGTCTTTGGTAGTATATTTTTGCGCCCACATTGGTGCTGTTAAAAGAAACGCAACAAGAGCGCAAAGAAAATTTTTCATAATTAGAAATCCTTTTTTCTGTGAAATTAAACTTTATTAAAAACGAATTCGGCACTTTGGCCTTGTTCATACTTAAATATATATAGCTGTTTGTCTTTAATCCATACTGACGTTTCTGAAGTGGTCTGATCGCTCCATGACGTAGTCATTACCTGCTGCCCATCTTTATCTTTAATAACAAATGTTCCGTTTTTTGTTTTACCCGCCATGTGCTGAACCACATTGTTGTTTGTAAAAGTAACGTTTGAAGCTCTTAGCGGTTCAAGCAGTTGTTTAAAACTTTGATCAATCTGAGACATCATTTCAGGAGATATCTGGTTTTTCAGTTCAGGCGATACAGTTATTGCTCCTGTAGCTACATCAACAGTAATGCCATTTTGATTATACCCTGCAAGTTTCCAGTTGCCCTCAAGCTCTTTTGAGGTAATTTTTTGTGCAAATCCACTAAGTGATATAAGACATATTGAAAATAAAAAAATAAGTTTTTTCATGAGCTTTAGTTATTGAAGTATAAAAGTATCTGAAATTTCATTAATCTGGTAAATTGATAAGCAAAAATATAGGTGTTTTGTCTATTGCGTTTCTATTGATGCATCTTGTCGATTTATATGCGAATGTAATGAAATTGTAAAACCGCAAGGTTATTATTGTCGTAAATTGGTTGAAAATGTATTAAAATTTTACCTAATTCCTTACAACTTAAGACGAGATGAATGTAATATTTAATTTTTAGATATATTTGAGTATGAAAACAAATGGAGACATAATACTCATTGAAGATGATGCTGACGACAGGGAAATCCTGATTGAAGCATTTGATCAGGTAATGACCGAAAATAATTATGATAACCGACTGGTAGTTATAGAAGACAGTTCTGTTGTAATTAATTATCTTAAGTCTACAGGAACTGAGCCTTTTTTACTTCTGTCAGATATCAATATGCCAAAGGTTGATGGCTTTACCCTTCGTGACCTTATTACTAAAGATCCTGAACTAAGCGAACGTTGTTCGCCATATCTTTTTCTGACTACCTCAGATACCTCAGATTACATTTCGAGAGCCTATCAGAGATCGGTTCAGGGATATTTTGCAAAGCCGGTTACTTTTTCGGGATACAAAAAGTTAATTGCTGATATATTATCATACTGGAAACTTAATAAAACACCGTAGTGAATAGTATTTCAAAACAAAAAGCCTTTCCAAACGGAAAGGCTTTTCTATTTTCTAACTAATTCAAATAAATTTCGGTGATTGATGATTGACCCGATGATTTAAATCATTAGTAGTTAAAAATGGGTTTTCGTTACAACTAGAGCGATTTTATTTTTGTTCTGTAACGAATAATTGTTCTTTTCGTCTAATAGTTTTATAAACGAATCAATCTAAAACGTAAATAAAATGCTTGCACACGAAATTGACTACCATATTTATGGTGAAGAAATGCAATATGTAGAAATAGAGCTCGATCCTCAGGAGGCTGTAGTTGCCGAAGCAGGAAGCTTTATGATGATGGAAAGTGGTGTTCAGATGGAAACTATTTTTGGGGATGGCTCTAATCAGAATGAAAGTATAATGGGCAAATTGTTTTCTGCAGGAAAACGAATGCTAACAGGAGAAAGCCTGTTTATGACCGTTTTTCTTAACCAGTATCATACTAAAAGAAAAGTAAGTTTTGCTTCGCCTTACCCTGGTAAAATCGTTCCGCTGGATTTAACGCAGTTTGGCGGTAAGTTCATCTGCCAGAAAGATGCTTTTCTTTGTGCAGCAAAAGGAGTATCGGTAGGGATAGAGTTTTCACGTAAACTTGGGCGTGGCCTTTTTGGTGGCGAAGGCTTTATCATGCAGAAGCTGGAAGGCGATGGCCTGGCTTTTGTACATGCAGGAGGTACGCTTGCCAGAAAAGAATTGCAAGCTGGCGAAGTACTTAAGGTTGATACCGGATGTATAGTAGGTTTTTCGCAAACGGTAGATTATGATATTGAATTTATTGGAGGTATAAAAAACACCATTTTTGGTGGTGAAGGCTTATTTTACGCAACACTTCAGGGACCTGGTGTGGTTTACATACAGTCACTACCATTTAGCAGGCTGGCCGGAAGGATTTATGCCTCGGCACCTCAGGGTGGCGGACAGCAAAGAGGTGAGGGCAGTATATTAGGCGGTCTCGGAAACCTTCTTGATGGAGATAACAGATTCTAATATTTATAAAAGGGCTTTGGCCCTTTTTTGTTTGTGTTTTGTATATATTTGATTACTTATACAACTTATGAAGCCTTTTTATATAATCCTTTTATTGTGTCAATGCTTTCCTGTTCAAAAAAAGAGCATAAAGCTGTCGTGAAGCAAAATTTTACTGTATCTAACACAACAACAACAACAACAACAAAAGACTCAATAACGAAGGTAATCATTCAGAAGGATAAGGTAAAGGATACCTTAGATGGGCTAGCGCCTCATGAAACTACCTGCATAAAAAAATTTACTACCTCATATAAGTTCAGTGCATTCAAAGTTAAAATGTATACAGGTGAATTAGTCGCTCCAAACTTTGAAGGAAATCCATATGCCGGTGATAAAGAATATGTAGATTTTATAACGGAAGGCTGTAAAAACAACGGAATTAATTTTGCAGGCAGATATACTAATATTCAGAAAAGTTGTGGGTGTATGTGCGAGCATATTTTTATTGTGGATAGAAGTAATGGTGAAATTTTCACAGAGGGAATGCTGGCTTCGGCTGAAGGGGAGGGGAGATTTGGCTTTACCTATAAAAAGGACAGTAAAATGATTATTGTTGATTCCGGATTATTTACAGACGATAATTTCACACACTATACTTGCTTTTATAAAACTGCTCCTGAAATTTATATGTGGAAATCGAAGAGATTTAAAAAACTACAATGAACCTAATATTAGGTTTTATTATCTTTGGATATATATGGTAGGGAAAACGCTTGTTGCACTGTTTTACATAAGCGGCATAACAATTGCGGTTACAGCCTCGTTATTACATTCATAAAAAGACAACTACACAATGAAAATACAATTATTGCTTTCGGCATCACTATTTATGTTCTTTTCAGTTAATGGATCGGCTCAGGAAAAAAATTGTGATGTGAGGCAGTTACAGGTAAGTACATACGATTTTGTGCTCACAAACCTTGACTCTATAAAAATCTACACCCCAAAGACTAACCAGATTACTGCGGCTCTCGATCTGACAGAAGCCGGAGCGATAAAGAAAATTGGTTATTATACAAACTATGGGAAAAAAGAACAGAAAGAAGTAAAAGTCTGGAAGGGGCTCGAAACTTTTGTAAAAAATAATTTTTCACGTTGTCCTGATTCCCATTTCTATAATGCTACAGAACACCTGTTACAGGCAACAATTCCGTTACCACTTTCTAAAGAAGGTATTGCTAAGGCTAAGAAAGAAGTTGAGTCTGAGCCAAACTATATGACAGAGGGCGTAGGAAAAACTGATGTACCCGGTTACAGCAAATTTAAAGTAGAAGTAAAAAGTTTTACAGTAGGGCAGTTCAGGCATAATAAAACCATAGAGCCGGTTGTGAAAGAAGGTACTATGGATGCTTACAGGTCTAAGATGGTAAGGCTGTCGGATATTTTTTCTATAGCTTTTGATGTCGTAAAAGAGGGTAAGAACAATTACCTGAAATATACACTATATGAACGTGTAGACAATAAAAGCCAGACTGTAACTAAAGAAGGATGGAGACCAATCATAAACAATAAGGTTACCCTTTCGGTAAAAGGGATAAGGGATTCGCATCCCGGAGTAAGGCATATCAATGAAGGTGAGGAGTTCGAAATGAATTTTGAAATATCCTTTCCAAAATAATAAGTGATGAAAGACAGGTATTAACACCTGTCTTTTTTGTTTTATAAATACAATCAGTATATTTGAACTTTGGCTTTAGGGGTATTCTGAAAAGAATTGAGAGAGTCCCTTTGAACCTGATACGGTTAACACCGACGTAGGGAAAAGCGCAGGAATAGTATTCTTATTCCTTCACTTCTGTATAGGAGACCTATAGCCATATTTTATTAATCAGTTTATAAAAATATGAAAGAGTCTCTTTGGAATTCTATCCTTTCTGTTCGTGAAAATTCTCCTTTAGTACACAATATTACCAATTACGTGGTAATGAATAACACTGCTAATGCCCTGCTTGCTGCCGGTGCATCGCCCATTATGGCTCATGCTCATGCTGAAGTAGAAGATATGGTAACTTTTTGCGGGGCATCGGTTGTAAATATTGGAACCTTAGATGAATATTGGGTTGAAAGCATGCTTAAAACTGCTAAAAAAGCTCATGAGCTGAATAAGCCCTGGGTTTTAGATCCTGTGGGTGCAGGTGCAACGGCTTATCGAAATGAAACCGTAGCAAGCCTGTTAGCTTATAAACCCACTATCATTCGTGGAAATGCCTCAGAAATAATGGCTCTGGCCAAAGTAGGCGAAGCAAAATCAAAAGGTGTAGACAGTGTGCATCAAAGTACGGAAGCTACAGGCGCTGCGCAATGGCTATCCAATACTTATGGCAGCGTAGTTTGTGTTTCCGGTGCAACGGATGTAATCGTTTCCGGAAATAAAAAAATACTAATCAGTAATGGTCATCCGCTCATGCAGCTGGTTACAGGCTTGGGCTGTACAGCCTCGGCATTAACGGGGGCATTTGCTGCGGTTAGCAATGATAAACTAACGGCAACTGCCGCTGCAATGGCATTGCTAGGGATAGCAGGAGAGTTGGCACAAAAAGAGAGTGCCGGTCCGGGTAGTCTCCAGTTAAATATTCTGGATAAACTATATACTATTACTCAGGAGGATTTCTTTACATACCTTAAAGCTCAGGAAGATAATGGATAATAAGTTTCTTAGCAGGCTTTATCTGGTAGTAAGCAGGGAGGCTTGCCGGGGGCGTGATATTGTAACGGTTACCGAACAGGCCATTATGGGTGGTGTAGATATGGTTCAGTTGCGCGAAAAAAACTTATCGGTTCAGGAGTTTACAGAAACGGCCATTCAGCTCAAAAATATGCTCGACAGACATAATGTTCCATTGATCATAAATGATAATGTTAGTGTAGCTAAAGCATCGGGAGCCTATGGTATTCACGTAGGTAATAGCGATATTCCGCCATCTCAGATAAAAATACAATGGGCTGATTGCGATATGCTTGGATATTCGATTGAGTATTTGGAGCAACTTACAAATGCTGAAATAGCATTTGCTGATTATTTGGGAGTAAGTCCTGTGTTTTCTACCGCGACTAAAACGGATACTGTAACAGAATGGGGACTGGAAGGAATAACTCAAATAAGAAAGCTTACCGATAAACCCCTTGTGGCTATAGGCAACATGAATGAAAGCAATGCTTTTGATGTAATAAAAGCGGGTGCCGACTGCATTGCGGTAGTTTCAGCTATTTGTGGTGCCAAAGATCCTTTAAAATCTGCCGAAGTTTTAAGAAATCAAATTGAAAAAGCCTTATGAAAAAATATACATATCCAACAGTACTGACTATTGCGGGAACTGATCCCTCAGGAGGAGCGGGCATACAGGCCGATCTTAAAACTTTTGCGGCATTGGGCTGTTATGGTATGAGCGTAGTTACGGCATTGGTAGCCCAAAATACCTGTGGTGTAAGGGCAATACATAGTGTGCCACCTGAATTTGTCAGGGAACAGCTTTTAGCGGTACTTGAAGATATAAGACCCAATGCCATAAAAATAGGCATGGTGCATAGTGTGGGGCTTGTGGATGTTATTGTCGATATACTGGCAGCTTATCCGGATATTCCTGTCGTTTTTGATCCGGTTATGATCGCTACTAGCGGGCACCGCCTTATTGAAGAGGATACCGTCGCTGCTATTGTAGAAAAATTATTTCCGTTGTCGGCGGTCATTACGCCTAATATGGATGAAGCTTCTTTTTTGACAGGAATTCCGGTAAAAGGAATTGATGATATGCAGGAAGCTGCAGCGATGATAATGCAAATGAAACCGAAATCTTTACTCTTAAAGGGAGGACATCTGCAATCTGAAAAATTGACTTCAATGCTGGTAAATGCCGCGGGGTTGATTCAGGAGTATCATTCGGATAAAATAGATACAAAAAACATGCATGGTTCAGGATGTACCCTTTCTTCAGCGATAGCTTCTTACCTTGCAATTGGTGACACCATTCGGGATGCTGTAGCCAAAGCGCAGGAGTATGTTCATGGAGCAATTTTTAATGCTGCCGATGTCGTAATCGGTAAAGGGAATGGGCCTTTAAACCATTCCTATAACCCTCAAAAAATGATAAAAAATGAAATGGTCTGAAAAGATATGGGCAGAAACTTTGCCTGTATACAACGATATTATAAATATGCCTTTTATTACAGAACTGGCAGCCGGAACACTCGATGTTGAAAAATTCAAGTATTATCTTCAGCAGGATGCGCATTACCTGGAGTATTTCGCACGGGTTTTGGCAATAATAGCAGCTAAGACACGGGATGTTGATATAATGCTGGATTTTATTCGCTTTTCGGAAGGGGCTATCGTAGTGGAACGTGCACTACACGATTCTTATTTTAAAGATTATAATCTGAATGAACGAGTGGCTATGTCACCCGTATGCCATCATTATGTACACTATCTGCAGAGTAATGGTTACATGGCCGATAATGCCATAGGTATGGCTGCGGTATTGCCGTGTTTCTGGATATACAAAAAGGTTGGAGATCATATCCTTTCAATAGCCAGTATAGACAACAATCCTTATCAGAACTGGATTGCGACCTATGCAGGTGAAGAGTTTGGTCAGCTCGTAGACAAGGCTATTGCTATTTGTGATCTGGCAGCAGAAAAAGCAACCTTTGAACAGCAACAGCTAATGAGTGAAGCTTTTTTGAGCGCCAGTCGTTTAGAGTATTTATTTTGGGATAGTGCCTACAGGCTTGATAGCTGGAAAAAGTAAATATTTTTTATTGAAATATTGGTTTTGGCACACATTATGTATTATATAATTAGCATCAATCAAAAAGCACGAAATATGGCTTCATGCTAAATAATTTGAGTTAGTTAAGTTAATAGAAAAGAGCCTTTAAGGCCCTTTTCTTATGTTATTCAGTTTTGAAAGAAGACATTGGCAATCCTACGCTGTTAAACACGTCTGCAACTGCGATGTTTAGCCAAGCATAGCGAGCATGTACAGGTTTTTTAACCTTTTTTGAAGTCAGTACAACGGTATTGTTTACTATTTTGGGCTGAGCTTCATAAAAAATACCATCTTCCCCTGCAATTTCAAATTGTGTTGAAGTCTTTCCCTTAAAGTGCAATCCATCGGCATAGTTAAAATTCAGGATAATTTTAGTATTGTCTGTTTTCAGGTCTTTAAATAAAGGTCCATTAACCATCCCCTTATTTAAGCCATATGTATTACTTAAGGCCAAATTGGCAAGCCTTTCTGCGACCGGCTTTTTATTGCGCGGATGTATATCTTCCGTAGTACTGATGTCGTTTATAACAACCATTGCTGTTTTTGCAACCTGATTAAGTACTTTACGTTGCGCGTCTCTTATGGTCACTCCCTGATAATTTCCTCCTTCATATTTATACGATGCTATCTGCACATAGTAAAAAGGGAACTCCTCTTTCCATGCTTCGCGCCAAGATTTTATAAGCCCTCCCAACGTAGTATCGTATACATCAGATCCAACGTTAGATTCTCCCTGGTACCATAATACACCCGCTATCTTGTAGCCAACAAACGGATGAATCATGGTATTGTAAGTTCTTCCGGATTCAATAGGACTCCAGGACATAGCTGATAGTTTTGCCGCTGCTGAAGCCATTACAGGATTGCTGTTAACGTAAGTTTCAGGTATCCATATCTCGGCGGGTGACCCTCCCCAACTGGAATTTATTATACCGATAGGTATATTTTTAAGTTCTTTTTGAAGGCGTTCTGCAAAAAAATAACCTATAGCACTAAAGTACTTCATCGTTTCTGGTGTGCATATTTTCCATTCCCCGGGAACATTCATCTGAGGGTAAGGTGAAGAAAGCTTAGGGGCTGCAAAAAATCGTATGTTGGGATAGTTACCTTTTGCAATTTCTGCTTCTGCGTTATCTATTCCGGAGCTTGCTGTCCACTCCATGTTTGATTGTCCGGAGCAGAACCACACTTCACCTAACATCACATTTTTTAGCGAGAATTCATTATAGCCTTTTATGTTTACCGTATAAGGACCGCCCGCTTCAGTTGTTTTTACTAAAATTTCCCAATAGGCATCATTTCCGGGTGTAACTTTATATTCCTTGTCTGTCCATGATGGCTTGATGGTGATTTCTTCGAATGGGCTTGCCCATCCCCAAAGTTTTACTTCGCTGTTACGCTGTAAAACCATATTGTCTGAAAAGAAAGAAGGCAATGATACATTGGCAAAGGCCGACATATAAGTAATAAGCAGAGCAGCTATAAGAAGGCTGTACTTTTTCATTTTCGTAATCGTTTTTTTCTTCTGCAAAGTCGAAATAATTATCTGCTGAACCTAATAATATCCTGTCAAATGATAAGAGTATTTATAAATGCAATAGCTAAAGTTAATATGCTTTTATTTGGGTTAAACATTGGTTAATTAACCTGTTAGCTTAAAAAGTGTTTTGTAACTTTATAGAAACGCAAAAACACGCATCATGAGAAAAACAATTTTTATGCTGACGCTAATGCTGGTTTTTGGTATTGCCTCAGCACAGGTAAATAAGGTTGATCCGCCTACGGCTATGCCGTCTCCGGGAACACCGCCTACAGAAAATGCAACACAGGAGATAAACCGTGAACAGGCTTATAAAACAAATTCGCCGACTACTACGACGCCTTCTTCGACAGTACCAAAGCAGGTGCCTTTAGCAAATCCTATTAATGGAGCTGAGTCTCCGTATCCGGGAAGAACACTGGCTTATCCAAAACCGCAGGGTGCTTTACAGCCCGGAACAGCAATTACAACCGAAGATCCCGGAGGGACAAATAATAAACAAACTACGTTGCCTGCATCAAATACAACGAATCAGGGAAGAGTGCCATAAATCTTAGCATAGTAGTTTTCTCGGAGCTATATAAAAAAGCATCAGGTCTATCCTGATGCTTTTTTATTTGTCACAAGTTTTTGATTATTCTATTTAGTCGGTGGCGAATTTCTCGGCATCATAGTCTTCAGGTTCGCCGGGGCTAAATTTTTCATTATCTTTTTTCTGCACATTCTTAGCTGAAGTGTCAGGCTTGTTCTGATTTGCTTTTTTTGAAGGCTTTTTATCAGGCTTGTCGGTGTGGGGTATCATTTTATATACTTTGAGTTGGTAACCTGTCAACATTGTTTATCCCTTCACTCTCATAAAAGGGAGTTATTTCCGGATTATGAAATGTAGTACTTCCAAAAATAGAAGTATAAATTGCTTCTTTTACGACTTTCATTGTATTGGGTTTTAATTCGTTCTCTGTGCTTCTCGGGTTGTAACTTTTGAATTGTTTCCAGTACTTCCTGTGCCTGTCCCGGAACCACTGCCTGCAGCACCACTGCTTCTTAAAGGGTTTCCATTTTTGTCTACAGCATTATTTACATCGCTGTTTTCAATCCTGTCAGTAATAGCCTGTTGTCTAGCGGCCTCGTCTTTAGCAGTAGTTGCTGATGAACCTGAACTTGTGGTGCCTGATGAGGTGCTAGTTGGTTTTTTAATACTTCCGCTGCCAGATCCTGTTGCATTAATAGAAGTAGATGTAGTTGTTCCATCACTAACTGTGGTAGTTGTTTCATTGGTTGAAACGGTATCTTCATAAGTTACAGTAGTGCTTTCAGTAGTTGTCTGCGTTTTTCTGTCACAACTGTTACATGATGTAAAAACATTCATTCCGGCAACAATTCCCACACTAAATGCAAATTGTTTTATTAAGGTTATTGTTTTCATGTCTTAGGGTTTTGTAAGTCTCTACCTTAAAATTATTTAAAATAATAAAGGGATTTTGCCAACAAAAATCTAATTGTGAATACTATAACATTTGCGTTGAATTGTGGTTTAATTATAGCCTTTAAGCCAAAAAGAAAGGAGCTTTTAGCTCCTTAGTCCATTTTAAAGTAAAGTTGATTAATCATATAGCCATCTTAATCAAGATGATTATCTGTTATAGTGATGTTCTTTCCATCCCTCAATGGATTCCTTCGGTTGACCAAATGGCTTTCGTGATGAGGGAAATTACCATTGTGTGAAGGGCATGTTGTTTTAGGGAAGGACGCTAGTTCGTCCGGATTGATGATTGCCGGGTCTTCATACGGAAAAGTAAAATTATCGTATGAATTGTTCATAAGGTTCGGGTTTCCGCCAAGGTCTCCCAGATCGTGGCGGTTAGATAAATAATTTGCCATAATCGTCTGATTTATAGATTAAAGATACAAATTATAATTTTACGAAAACGTTATAGGTAGTTAATTTTTAATGATGTGTAATAATTAAATAAAAAAAGCCTTAAGAAAGGCTCTTTTTATTACATGAATCCGTCATTTTCAGGGTTGTTATCAGTTCTTATAATATTACGTCCTTCTCTGACGGGTGTTCTTTTATTAACCAAATGGTTTTCACTTTCGTGTTCAACTTCTTTTGCGTCCATTATTTGTGAAGGTTTTGGAAATGATGCCAGTTCCTGGGGATTTGTGATTGCCGGGTCTTCATAGGGCAGGTTGAACTCTTTTTTAGATCTATCAGATTTGTTTTTTAGATTTTCCATGATGTATAAATTATAAATTTAAAGCTTATTAAAGTTAAGGACTTATTTGGCCACAATATCTTAAGGGTTCTATAATTAACGGTTGATTAACAGTGTTTTAATATTTGTTGTTTATCGAAGAAAAAGAGCATTTTAACGTTTTTATCTTTTTTTGTTTTATCAGTTTTATCTTCAGATTTATGTTTGTGTATGTCAAATAATGTAGGGAGAATATGAAAAAGATTTTGCTGATAATTTTGGTTGCTATAGTAGTAGGAAGCTGTTCTGCAGATATGGAAGGGAATGATGTGCAGTACGATAATTCGGCTACTCAAAAAACAGATGTTTCTGAATCTACAGTTTTAGCAACAAGGTCTTGTTTTATAAATCTTTCAGCTCAGGTAAGTGTTAATTTGTCGAATGGATTGGGAAATCCGGTGGTTGTTTTTACACCGGTTATTTCAGGTTCGGTTCCGGCAACCACAACCTACAGGGTAAGAGTAGAGGTGCAGCCATTATCTGATTGCGACGATATGAATAGCAACACGGGGTCCCTGCTTACTTTTGGACCTTCAGGAACCGTGCAAAACGTTATTGCGGCACCACCTTCAATCTCTGTCTTGCCTGGCAGTATGCCACTGTGCTATAAATGGAGGTTTGTTTTCGAAGGAATATCTACTGGCCAGAAATTGCCCTTTTGTAATTCGGCTTCTATTTGGTATGAATCGCCACTGTTCTAATTTTTGATTTTTAATAGTAGAAGAACCATCACCTTATGTGGTGGTTTTTTGTTTTTGGGCAAATGCTTCTTACATTTACACAAAACATCACTATGAAACCATTTCGTCTACTGGCCTCAGTTTTATCTGTTTTTATAATGTCGTGTTCCGGAAACGGCCAGCATTTAAAGGAATTAGGTAAAACCGACCTTAAAGAAATATCTGCGCTGGAATATCTTCCGCAATCAGAAGCTTTGTGGAGCCTGGAAGATAGCGGGAATAAAAACAAGCTTTATAAACTGGATAAGGATGGTAAAACACTTAGTGAACTTACTATAACAAACCTTAAAAACACCGATTGGGAAGAGCTAACTTCAGATGGGCAGGAGAATCTGTATATTGGTGATTTTGGAAATAACGATAATAAAAGAACAGATCTTGCAATATATAAGATAGATAATGCCCAGCTTAACCAAAAAACAGCTGAAGCTACAGATAAGGTTTCATTTTCATATCCCGAACAAACGGAGTTTCCTCCTAAGAAATCGAAAATGATGTTTGATTGCGAAGCATTCTTCGAATTCAAAGGTAATTTTTACTTGTTTACCAAGAACAGGAGTGCAAAATTTGATGGGAGTTTTTATGTTTATAAAGTGCCTAATATACCCGGAAACCATAAAGCACAGTTGCTGGGAGTAATGACTACCTGTAAAAACTTTAACCGCTGCGCCATAACCGCTGCCGATATAAGTCCGGACGTAAATAAAGCGATACTGCTAACAGGCGATAAGATAGTTGTTATCAGCGATTTTGAATCGGGTAATTTTGCTAACGGAAAAACTGAAATGTTTGAGTTAGGTTTTGTTTCCCAAAAGGAAGGCCTTTGTTTTATAGATAATGATACCCTGCTCATCGCTGATGAGAAAGACAAACATGCAGGAGGTAAGCTTTATCAGCTTAAATTATCGGATTTAAAAGCCAAATGAGAAACCAAAAGCGACACGTCCGCCTTCTGACCCCTGAAAGTAAGTTACCCTTGCTGTAGCGGCTCCTGCTGCATTTACCCATATGCCGCCACCGTAGCTGTTGTGCCACTTACGAGAGTTGTCATTTTCCAGCCATACCCGTCCATAATCAAATCCGCCTAATATTCCGTACTGCATAGGGAGAAAGGCGCTTTTCCAACGGCCAAGCATTAGTCTCAGGTCACTGCTTTGTACATATCCCTGCTTTCCGGTAAAACGCTGCTGCCGGTAACCTCTTAAGCCTGTATCGGCACCAAGAGTGGCTGCCTGATAAAATTCATAATTATTGTTGAATAACAACTTTGTTTTAAACGAAGTGGCAAATATAAACACGTCATCATGCGAAATTTTATGCACAATATTCAGGTAACTTTCCAGATAGGGGAAATTACGCTCTAATTGGTCAAGACTTGTTTTCCATCCTCCCAAAAGGTTGAATTCAAGTCCCAGTGCCGGTAGAGATTTATTGTCGTAACTCGAGAAACTGTAGCGTGCGGTCGCTCCCATAAACTGACGATGCTCATGTAGATAATCGTTTAAAGCTCCCGGTTGGCTTACAAAACGACCTGCAGTTTCATCTACTTCAATAGATTCAAAGGGTATTTGGAATTCGACAGTGCTGTTATTTCTTCCATTTCTGAACAAAGAAGGCGCAGCTCTGAATACCTGAAGTTTTACCCTGTTATAATCCATTCCCAAATCATCGTCAAAATTTAGGGTTTCGTTTCCATTCCCAAAATAGTTGATACTGAAGTTAGGGCTTGTGTACAAGGCATCAAGGCCAATGTTCCACTTGCTGGCAACATTCATGAATTTGCCTTTGTATATCAGCTCAAAACCATTGGTTGCAAAATAATAGTTTGCTTTTACCTCATGTTTTTGAGAAAATGGCCTTCTGTTAAAGTTGTTGATGGTGTAACCTCCGGCAGCCCCCATTTTTACCCCGTCATCGGGATTGTAGCCAATCGTAGGATAAAGCGTCCATACATTATACTTAGGTTTTTTGTAATCATAACTGTTGGTTTCGTAATCATTGGTCAGCAACAGTCTGGTTTTATGGTCTACAGTATAAGTGTTTGGTTTACTTTTAAAGTCATAAACCTTAACTTTTTTGCCGTTTTGAATGTTGTAGGTGTCATTGTTCTGTCCGCCCAGCAGCCTTATGGATATGGCTTTTTCAGGCTTGCCTGTTACTTCATAAATGTCGTCATCATCTAGCCCATAGATCCATATTTCTTTTGTCTCACGCTTATTGTATGTTTTGTCCAGCGTCAGTATTTCGGTGCCATCTTTTTTAATGCAGTACATTTTAATCTGAGTATTGCCATGTGGCATTCGGGTAATGCTGAATCTTTCTTTTTTATCTGTACCGGCAATTAGTACAGTTTTTAATAATACCTCACGATATTCAAGGGCATATTTTTGAAGATCTGACCTACGCTTTTTTAGAGTTTCTTTAATTTTAGCAATAGTTTCGTCCTGTACTTCCTGAGGGAGGCCAGCGAAAGCTTTTTCTATAGCCTCATCGTTAAGTTCGTTTTGTAGTTCCTGAGCTGCTTTTATCCATACGCTTTCCCCTGATTTTGTTATGAATGCCAAATCCTGCGGATAAGCTTCCATATTGAACCATTTTATGCTAGGAATATGGTCTTTAAAGCTTCTCATGTGTCGTAACGGTGGAGCCGTCATAATTAGGGTTAAGGCAACTCCGCCATATTTAGCAAATGCCTGATCGCGATCGCGGGGAATGGGTCTGTAATAAATACTGTCTTTAGTATTGAATCTCGACCAGCGCCATTGGTCAGAATGCCTGTCCCAATCGCCGGTAAGCATATCAAAAAGACGTGCTTTGATATAGGTCGGCTCATCGATGACATATTTTTTGTCCTTTTGAAGATTAAGCAATACATCATCTGTACTTTCAATGGCATCAGGTTTACCAAAACTTCCAAGGTCTTTATGTTCATCCGAAGGGCGTTCTTCGACCATGTACAGTTGATCGCCATACTCTATATTGAATTCTTTCAGTGCATTTTGTTTGGGAATGTAATACAATTCAGGATTAGTATGGTATATGCCGGCAGCATCGGCAAGATCATCCATAATAAAAGGCGTATAAGGATGATTTGTAGTGTAAAAATCCAAAAGAAAATCTTCTACATAAGTTCCTTCGTATGAATCGCCTATGTATCGTGTTTTAAAAGCAACGGCCTGAAGGAAACGGGTAGCGCTTTTCTTTACGCCACGCATTACATATTCTTTTCCGTTTTTATCCAATAGCCTGACTGACATCGACTGATGCCCACCTCCGGCTCTCCCAGGGGTAAGTCCTCCATAAAGTGTATCTAATGATGCTGAAGGAACTGTAATCGGTAAGCTGAAATACTGTCGATAATGTGTACCCATTAAAAAGCTGTATACGCCGCTTCTTTTGGTCATTTCAGGAGTATACACCGATGTTGTTACGGTAGCCGGAAATGTGTTAGGGTATGTTGTTGTAAATGGTTCCGGTTTTTTAAGTAAAGGAGTTTCAAATAGTTTGGTTTCTATATTGTCTTTTACTCCGTAGTAGGTTACCTTAGAGTTGCCATTTTTTAAAATGTCAACTACAGCATAACCGTTCCCGCCATAAGAAAAGTCATTGTCATATATGGCTCTTGCAGCTTCTTCTTTAGATCCGGAACCACTTATTATCTGATGGATATTTTCAAAGTAAATGTATTGCAGGTTATGGTCATGGCCTGAAACTACAATAACATTGTCTTTATCCTGGATTAATGTTTTTATCCTTTTTGAAAGTGTCGCATATATTGGGCTTTGCTGATCCTGTGTGCTTGCACCTGATGTTTTGCGTAATAAATTGATAACAGAGCCCAATACTGGTAAAGGGATTTTGCTCTGGAAGGGAAATAAGTTTTTTTCAAGTGAAAATTGCCCGCCATGTGTACCATTGCTCAATAATGGATGATGTATCGCTAACAGTATTGTTTTGTCTGAATTCTTATTAAGCAGGCCTTCAAGTTCTTCAAAAAGATCTTCGCGGGTTTTAAGGGTACAATCATCATTAATTGTGGGGTATTTATCCCAGTCCTCAATATACCATTGGCTGTCTATGGTTATAAGCAGGGTGCTATCGCCTAATTTGACATCATTGATACCACATCCCTTGCCGGGAAGGAAGGACTTTTTTTCTTTCAATCCTGATTTTATGAACGCTTCTTCTTCCTCAAGACCTTTTAAACCATAATACCAGTCGTGGTTGCCGGGAATGAAGTAGGTTTTGCCATCAAAAACCGATGCAAGAGCCATCTGGCTGTTTAAAGATGCTTCTGCTTCTTTTCTTTCCTCAACGGCATTTTTTGGTGGCATTCCAAGAGGGTATATGTTGTCGCCAAGATAAACTAAAGTGGCATTCTTTCCTGAAGTCTTAAGTCTTTCGGCAACCTTAGCAAGCAACTGCTGCGAGTTAGGTTGTGTAGCATAGCCGGCATCTCCAACAAGAAAAATGCTTTGCTCGCTTTGTGAAGCATTAGTTTCAGTACTGTCTTTTACAGGTAAGGTAGCTGCTTTTCCATACTGTGGTTTATGCGTAGCGCAAGAATTTAATACTAATGCAATAAAAAGAAAAACTAAGAGTTTTATATTTGCTTTTACTATTATGTTACGCCAAAAGAATTTCATAATTTGGTGGTGTTAAATTCCTGCTTATGAATATTGTTCAAGAAGCCGAAAATTTTGTTTTTGGTTTATTCAAAGATAAACTATCTCCTGATTATATATACCACAATTTTAACCATACTTTGCGTGTGGTTAACAATGTGCGGATTATTGCAGCTGCTGAAGGTGTTAGTAAGGAAGATACCGAATTACTACTCCTTGCTGCATGGTTTCATGATTCGGCTTATATCGACGGTCCTGTTAACCACGAAGAGCGTAGTGGCGTTATAGCCGGAGATTTTTTACGTGAAAAAGGATACGGAGACGATGCAGTTGCCAAAGTGGCATCACTTATAAAGGTAACTAAGCTGGGTACCAGTCCGGAAACTCGCGATGAAAAGATTATGAGAGATGCAGATTGTTCCCATTTTTCGGACCCTAATTACTGTGATCTTTCACAACTGTTGCGAGAAGAATGGAAAATAACACAGGGCAAAGAATTTAGCGATATGGAATGGGCGCTTATTAACAGAAATGTACTGATACATGAGCACCGTTTTTATTCAGATTATGGTAAAGAAAAGCTGCAACCGCTTAAAGAAGCAAATATTGCCAGGCTGCAAAATGTAATATCTGAAATAGAACAGAAGCAGAAAGACGATTCTAAAGACAAGGAAAAGAAAGAGAAGAAGGAAAAAGATAAGAAAGAGAAGGAAGGGAAGTCGGAGAGAGGTATTGATACCATGTTTCGTGTAACCTTAAGTAATCATACCCGTCTTAGTGATATTGCCGACAGTAAGGCCAATATCTTGCTTTCTGTAAATGCTATTATTATTTCGGTGTCGCTTAGTACGCTTATACCAAAGCTTGACAGTGCAAGTAATGCCCATTTAATAATACCAACATTCATTATGGTGTTTTTTAGCGTAGTATCTATCATATTTGCCATAATGTCAACAAGGCCCAAGGTAACCAGCGGGACCTTTACCCGAAAAGATATCGAAGATAAAAAGGTAAACCTGCTTTTCTTTGGAAACTTTTATAAAATGCCTATAACTGAGTATGAGTGGGCAATGAATGAGATGATGAAAGACAGGGATTATCTTTACAACTCCATGATAAAGGATTTGTATTACCTGGGTTTGGTCCTGAACCGAAAATATAAATTACTGCGTATTACCTATACCATATTCATGATTGGTATAATAAGTTCGGTAATAGCGTTCGTATATGCTTTCAAAGCAATGTAAAAAAAAAATGCCACTGATAAAGTGGCATTTTTTTATTTGTTTGATATTTCCTTTAAAAGATTTTCGTAGCTCATCATCTCAGTTGAGTTGAGGTTGTTGCTGTAAAGAATGCCCACTCGGAGTGCTTTTAATCCTGTTACGCCCTGAAGGTCTTCTACTTCAAAACTCTCAATGTTATTGTCGAGCATATTGTTATGCTGAAGGTACTGTATGTATCTTTTATACTCGATTTCTTCCTGGCGGTGCGAATAAACGATTGTAATTTTACCTTTTTCGGTAATACGCTGTGTCGTACCTTTTATAAAAGCTTTATCAATACGTTTTTTTACAACTTCATAGCGGGCATTATAGGTGCCGTCTACGTCAAAGCGTTTTTCGTCCATCCTGAAACGTATCGAAATAGGCGAACTGAATACAAGTATCAAAGAAGTTACGTCAAGGTCATAAGGCAGGGTAGGGCGAATCCTGTAATACTCATTTTCCATTTCGCACATGGCCTGTAACTGCCATAATCTAAGATTACTCAGGTATAGCGGGCTATAGTTTTGGTTAGGTGATATTGAGGCTCCTATATACAGGTTATGCTCTACGCCATCGGTTTTAAAACGCTCATAATAATGAGGGAAAAAGGCTTGCGCCTCTGCTTGCTTCCTGTCAAGCACTTCAGCCATTTGTTTGTTGATCATCGATAGCGTATCGTCAAAATCCTTACGGCTTTCGTAAACCATTTTTACTTTACTGTCGAGTGTGTCAAAGTAAGCCTTTATTTTTTCGTGCACTTCATCGTTTGTAGTGTCAAAATGCTGAAGAACCGGATGTATTTCATTAGCAATATAACTTTGAACTATAGATTCGGTATCGGCTTTTAGCGAGTTTTTAAGTTCGCCCTCCATGTTCTCCAGTTCGTAGATGTGCTGCTCAATTAGAGGGAGCTTTTCCTGTTTGTGTATAAAACGGAATACTGATAAAAGTTTTTCAATCTGGCGAATCAGGTCTTTTTCTATTGATTCGTTTCGTGCTGTAGAAGATCCTTTAATGTCAATTTGTCCGTAAAGCGGGTATACTTCCTTAAAAACGATTTCTTTATACGCCAGGTTCTCTTTATCCGGGCTAACAATATGCTTAAGTGCTTCTTCCTTGAATTTCCAGTAAACGCTATGGTGTATGGCAGTATATTCATTCTGGATTATAGCATCGATTTCGTTTTGCAGCTCAGAATAGTTACGGTCAATGGTATCAGTAAGGAATGGTAGTACATAATCAAGCTTAACGGCGTTGATGCTGTTTAGTTCACGTGGTCTTGCTGAGACTACTTCAAAAAAGCCTAATAGCTTTTCATTTTTTATGATGGGAGCCAGAATACAGCTCTTAATGTTTTGCGACAGCAAATGTTCCGCAAAGTCTTTATCAACAGCATTGTTTTCGAGATAAGCTTCTACATCAGATATGATGTAGCTCTTTTTCTCGTCGAGCATGGTCTGAAGTGTTTCATGGCAGAAAACTTCATTGCAGTTCATCTCGTTACAGCCGGATAATATATAACTTTTTAGGGGTTTAAAAGGCGCGATCTTAAACATGTTGTCTTCCATGCTTATCTCGGTAAAACCAATGTGTAAATCAGGTATACGGTAGATTGACCTGAAAATGTCCTCAAATTTTTCTTTAATAGCAGCTTTATCAGGATGACTACTGTTAGCTAATAATAAATTCGTTTTTAAGTTAGAAATAGCAATTTCGCTTGTAGCATCAAATAGCGAAATGATACCAAATCCTTTTACTACCCAGCTTTCCGGAGGGAATTTTTGTTTCCAGAGCTCAAGGTCATCAAAATTATTCATAAGGAGTGTTATGTCCTCGGGAGTAATTGCTATGGCCTTTTCAGTAGGGATTATCTCTAAAAAATCGGCATTGTATAAAATACGATAATGTTTCATGATGCCGTCCTGATCAGGAATATCATAAAACAAAGGCCTGCTGAAATCAAAATGCTGGCCGTAATAACCATTTAATACAAGGCAACAGCAAAAAACATAAAATTCATGCTGCTCAAAATTACGTATGGCCATGCCAAAATCGTCACCGGCATTGGCAAGAATATCTTCAAAACGTTCAGTACGGTTGAAGGTAAAATTAAAAAAAGGTATTGCTGCGGCCTTTATCTCGTTTTTTTGAAGAGCAGTCGGGAAAAGATCGGCAAGCAGGTTTTTTATAAGGTCTTTATGTTTTTCGAGTTGCGAAAGGTCCGAAATTCCATCACGTAGCTCCGGAAAAGGAGAAGTGTGCCTCAACAGTGCCTTTGCATAGTCTGAGCGGTAGTCTACATCCGATTCGGCTATCTTCTCAAGGGCTTCCAGTACTTTATGGAAGGAGATGCGTGCAACCAGCGGACTTATAATTTCATTTTCATCATCCATTTTCATTGTAGAAAATTTATTTAATGTAAAGGTAGGTAAT
The DNA here is from genome assembly GCF_003350375.1 of Flavobacterium sp. AG291. Taxonomy (GTDB): domain Bacteria; phylum Bacteroidota; class Bacteroidia; order Flavobacteriales; family Flavobacteriaceae; genus Flavobacterium; species Flavobacterium suzhouense. Next base: position 364,571 of record NZ_QQAR01000001.1, read on the forward strand.
TTTAACATTCAATAATTAAAAGGGTGCATTTCTTGTCATAGTTCAAGATTAATTTTCAGAACCTTATGACGGTGTTTTGAAGGATTGTTATTTTATGCTTATTTTGCATATATCATACCATTTGCATGAATCAGCCTGTAAACTTATCTTTTCCTGACAAAATTTCACTTACCGTAAAAAGGGAAGACTTGCTGCATCCTCATATTTCAGGGAATAAGTTTCGAAAACTCAAATACAATATACTCGAAGCGAAGAAACTCCAAAAGAAGGCTTTACTAACATTTGGAGGTGCTTTTTCTAACCATATCGCGGCTACTGCCGCCGCAGGAAAAGAATATGGCTTTGCTACAATAGGAGTGATAAGGGGAGAAGAACTGGTTAATAAAATTGGGGATAACCCAACACTAAAGTTTGCACAGCAATGCGGCATGCAGCTTAAATTTGTAACAAGGGGTGAGTATAGACTTAAGGCTGACGCTGAGTTTATTAAAAAGCTTGAAGCGGAGTTTGGTGATTTTTATCTTGTTCCTGAAGGAGGGACAAACGAGCTTGCTGTAAAAGGATGTGAAGAGATATTGTTGCCGGAAGATCAACGATTTACACATGTTGCATGTGCTGTAGGCACAGGAGGTACTATTTCGGGACTAATTCGGTCAGCATTTCCCGGGCAGGAAGTACTGGGCTTTCCGGCACTTAAGGGTGAAGGTTTATCAGATGATATTTGTAAATTTGTCCCTCAGAGAAACTGGCAATTGGTAACGGAGTATCATTTTGGAGGCTATGGTAAAGTAACAGAGGAGCTTATCGTTTTTATAAATGATTTTTTTGATAAAACCGGAATACCTTTAGATCCTGTTTATACAGGAAAGCTGTTTTTTGGCGTTATAGATTTAATTCATAAAGGTTATTTTCCTGAGAACTCGGATATTTTGCTTATCCATACGGGTGGACTCCAGGGGATTGCCGGAATGAACAATGAATTACTAAGAAAGAAACTACCTATAATTAAAACCTGATATATGTTAAAAAGAATTTTGGCTTTAACTGTACTAAGTTGTTTTTTGTTAAGCTGCGGATCGTCTAAATCACGAGTGCAGACAACTAAAAACGGTACAGCCAAAACAAGGACTGCAAGAAATACCAAACCTGCAATAAAAACTACAACAGGCACGGCTTCGTCTTCAACAAAAAACACAGAGACCCTGGAGTCTACTTCAAAAACAGTTGTATATGCAGAGGTTGTAAAGGCCTATATTCAGGATTTTAAAGAAGTGGCAAAGGGTAATATGCGCAGTCATGGTATCCCGGCAAGTATTATTTTAGCGCAGGGTATTCTTGAATCTGGTGCAGGAAGAGGTACGCTTTGTATTTCAGCTAATAATCATTTTGGAATAAAGTGCCATACTGACTGGACAGGTGATAAGGTATATCATGATGATGACTCTGAGCAGGAATGTTTTCGTAAGTATAAAGATCCGGCGGGTTCTTATGAGGATCATGCCCTTTTTCTTACTTCAAGAAGCAGGTATGCATCATTATTCAAGCTAGATAAAGATGATTATGAAGGCTGGGCACATGGTTTAAAGGCAGCCGGTTATGCAACCGATCCTAAATATCCGGCAAAACTTATCGGCCTGATTGAAAATTATGGGCTTGCACAATATGATGCCGAAGTACTTAACAAAAAGTATGAAGCAAAGCCTAAAACTACAGCTCCTGTGGCTAGTGTATCACAGCCTTCATCAACTGCCCCTAAATATGGTACCTATACCGTTCAAAAAGGTGACACACTTTATTCTATTTCAAAAAAACATAATCTTACTGTAGATCAGCTAATGCAGCTTAACGATATGTCGAGCAATGCATTATCAATAGGTCAGGTATTAAAAGTTAAATAAATATGTTATATCAAAGAAGCAGCCAGCTGTTCGCTGAGGCAGAACAGGTTATTCCAGGCGGCGTGAACTCTCCTGTACGTGCCTTTAAAGCAGTAGGAGGAACTCCAATTTTTATTAAAGAAGCTAAAGGGCCTTATATTTATGATGAGGATGGTAATAAGCTTATAGATTATATTAACTCATGGGGTCCAATGATTTTGGGGCATGCTTATGAGCCAGTAGTAAATGCTGTAATTGACAGGGCTAAAAAAGGGACGTCTTTTGGAACTCCTACGGCCCTTGAAACAGAGATCGCTGCACTTGCAGTATCTATGGTGCCTAATATCGATAAAATTCGTTTTGTGAATTCCGGGACAGAAGCATGTATGAGTGCCATACGTCTTGCAAGAGGGTATACAAAACGCGATAAGATCATAAAATTTGCAGGATGCTATCATGGTCATTCGGATTCATTCCTTATTCAGGCCGGTAGTGGTGCTGTTACTTTTGGTACACCAAACAGTCCCGGTGTAACACAGGGAACTGCAAAAGATACTTTACTTGCTAATTATAACGATCTTCAAAATGTTGCAGATCTTTTTGCAGCCAATAAAAATGAGATAGCAGCCATAATCATTGAACCTGTTGCCGGAAATATGGGCTGTGTTCCGCCGGCAGAGGGCTTTTTAGAAGGTTTAAGGCAGCTCTGCGATGAAAACGGTACATTGCTTATATTCGATGAGGTTATGACCGGATTCAGACTTGCAAAGGGCGGAGCGCAGGAACTTTTTAATATTAAAGCCGATATTGTTGCCTTTGGTAAAGTGATAGGCGGAGGATTGCCTGTTGGTGCATTTGCAGCCCGTAATGAAATCATGAATTACCTTGCGCCACTCGGCCCGGTATATCAGGCGGGTACATTGTCAGGGAATCCATTAGCAATGGCAGCAGGTCTTGAAATGCTTAAAGCACTGAACAATGATACTGATGTGTTTAAAAGGCTTGAGGAAAAGACGGCTTATCTTGAAGTTGGAATTCGCAAACAATTAGATGAGGCTAACGTTGTTTATACCATAAACAGAAGAGGTTCTATGATATCGGTTCATTTTGATGCTGCTCCGGTAACCGATTTTAAATCGGCGGCTAATGGCGATAATGAAACCTTTAAAAAATTCTTCCACGGATTACTAAAAGAAGGTGTTTATATTGCTCCTTCGGCTTACGAAACGTGGTTTATTACCGATGCATTGACTTATGAAGATTTAGATGCTACAATTGCAGCGATTGGCAGAGTTGCTCAAACTTTGTAAATACACAAATAGCTATAAACAAAAAGCTTCCGCAATACGGAAGCTTTTTTTATAACATAATCCCGGTTTTAGTGGGTAAGGATGTTCATTAGCTGAGCATTGCCTTCAACTTTAGCAACCTGAGCAGGCTCAAGGTATGATTTCATTTGCGCTTCTACGTAGTCTGCAAGAACAGCTTTACGCTCACTGCTTAGGTCTTGAGCTAAATCCATGTGTTTTTGCTCAAAAAGCCCTTTTAGTTTTACTTTTTGATCTGCATTAAGTTTTACAAACTCAGAAAGCGTATTAACATCTTTAATAGCAGCTTCGCTGAAAGCAGCCTTTTTGCTTAATGCTTCCTGATTGGCAGCAGGCTTGGTAGCAACTGCTTTTTTTTGTTGTGCATTTGCATTAATCCCGAAAGCAAGCATCACAACGAAAAGTGCAACTATTTTTTTCATAATTTTAAAGTTTTTGGTAGAAAGTTTATGTTTATATAACATCAAATCTAATTAATTTGATTATTAACACAAAACTTTACACAAAAAAATTACCCTCTGTTATGAATTTTGTGTTTTCTTTCGTTTTTTCTCAATTCGTGATGTTTTTCTTTTCTAAGTTGTTCGAACTTCGTGAATTGGTCTTCAGAAAGAATTTTTTTCATTTCGCGGTTCATCGCGATTCTGTTGTCAAGCATTTTGTTTTTAAGGGCGAATCGCTCATCTGCTGTCAATTTTTTGCCTGCCTGCCTTTCCGGCATGTGCTGCCTTCTGAATTCTGCACGTTGTTTGCCTTGTTCAACAAGAAGCTCCTTAACATCTTTTTGCTGCTTTTCGTTAAGGTTTAGTGCCAGCGTCATTTTTTTAGATTGCAATTCTGCTCTTTGTTCCGGTTTTAGAGGTTCCGGTTTGTCATTTTTTTGTTGTGCATTAGCGCCTACAGTCATTGTCATTGCCATTGCTAAAATCCACATTTTCATAATTATAATTTTTAAAGTTATATCCATTAGACATTTTAGATAGAATAAAGGTTTAATTTTTTTAACTGTTAAACTTTTTATTTAACAAATGGGCTTTATCTTTGCGGCGTGAAAAAAGCAATATTCATAGTAATTGTAATAATGTTACTAAAGCCTGTAATGCCGGTTTTGGATTACGTCATCAATTACGATTATATTGCTAAAGAGCTTTGTGAGAACAAGACAAAACCTCAAATGCACTGTAACGGGAAGTGTCATCTTATGAAAGAGCTTGCCAAAGCTGCAGAAGAGCAAAAGCAGGAGTCAGACAGAAAATCCGCCCAGGAAAATGCTGAGGTGCTTTTTTTTCAGGCTCCGGTTGAATTTGCTTTCTCTCCGGTAATAGCGATTCCTTATTCTAAAAATGAAACAGTTTATTGCAACTTGTATTCGCATAGTAATACTGTTTCTTTTTTTCATCCCCCCGTGTTTATTTCTTAAAGTTATTTGTCCTGAAATATGTTGTGCTGCTTTTGTGGCCTGCATATGTTTTATTTATCCTGTTAGCCATGGCTTTCGGGGGTTCTAACCGTATACTTTAAAAAATTAAACCAAATGAAATTCCAAATAAAATATTTTGCAGCTGTATTGGCTGCAGTAAGCCTTTTTGTGTCATGTAATAACGATGATGATTCTGCAATTGTTGAAGGTACACATGGTGATGCCGAACTTTTTTTTGATAATGGAGTTGCCGGAGATGCACTTATAATAGGCAATACATACACTAATTCTAATGGTGAATCACTAACCATTAATCGTTTTAATTACATCATTAGTAATGTTGTTTTGATCAGGGAAGATGGTACAGAGTACATTTATCCAAAAGAAGAAAGTTATTTTGTTATCAACCATGCTGATGAGTTGCAAACAGTTCATCTGGAAGGGGTAGCTGCCGGAGATTATAAAAAGATACGTTTCGGGATAGGCGTAGATCAGCAGCGTTACCTTCAGGGAGAAACAGCGCAACAAAGCTTTTGGGATCTTGCTGCGGCTAACGATCTTACCTGGACGTGGTCTACAGGATACCGTTTTATAAACTTTGAGGGAGCATTTACTTCAACTGCTGGCACAGAAGCCAAACCGTTCCAGGTGCATCAGGGCAGTAATACAGCAACTGATAACTACAGAGAGGTAACGCTTGATTTGCCTACTACTGCTCGTGTTCGTGAAAACGAGCAGCCGAGCATCCATATTAAAACAGATATAAATGTTTTGCTTGACGGCGATACTAAAATATTATTGCAAAACAACCTTAACGGCGCCGGCACTGCTGCTGCTATTATGGGAGGTCAGAACCTGATTGATATTGCGGCAAATTCATTGAAAATGTTTACGGTAGATCACGTGCACAATGGGGCAGGTAGTCATCATGAATAAACTCTCATGAAAAATGTATTATTAGCAGTATTGTCATTCCTGTTGCTTTTATCGTGCGGGAATGATGATGCTGATCTTTATGAGGAAATAAATGAACAGCTGGAATTGAATGTTCCGGCTAATTTTCCACCAATGGCACAGGATATATCCTATAATTATCCTACCCAAAAGGGGTTTGAGCTTGGGCGAAAGCTGTTTTACGATGGCAGGCTTTCGGCAGATAATGCCATTTCCTGTTCATTTTGTCATGAGCAGGCTACAGCCTTTACACATCACGGACATCAGCTAAGTCATGGTATTAATAATCTTGAAGGGATTCGTAATGCACCTGCGGTGCAAAACATGGCTTTTCAGAGTGAATATTTTTATGATGGTGCTTCTAACAGTATTGAAATGCTGTCAATTGCACCAATTCACAATCCGGTAGAAATGAATGAAACGCTTGAGGGTATTGTGGCTAAACTGAAACAGGACAAGGAGTACGTAAGGCTCTTTAAGCAGGCTTTTGAGGATCAGCAGGTTTCTTCGGGTAATGTGCTTAAAGCATTGGCTCAGTTTATGACGATGATAGTTTCTGCCAATTCAAGATATGATAAATATGTGCGAAATGAAGGTGGTGTTTTTTCTCAGCAGGAATTACTGGGGATGCAGCTTTTTCAGCAAAAGTGTGCTTCATGCCATAAAACTGATTTATTCACCGATAGTGCGTTTCGTAATAATGGATTGCCGCCCAATCCTAACTTAAATGATAAGGGCAGGGAAGTGGTGACCGGCTTTGAAACAGACAGATATAAATTTAAAGTGCCTAGCTTACGAAATGTTGCGCTTACGGCACCTTACATGCATGATGGACGCTTCGGGTCATTGGAGTCGGTACTGAATCATTATTCAAACGGAGTAAGGCAGAATGAAACACTCGATCCAATTTTAAATCAAAATGGGACATTGGGACTCTCAATTACCCAAGAAGAAAAAGATGCTATTATAGCGTTTCTTAAAACCCTAACAGATGAGGAGTATATCAATAATCCTTTGTTCTATTATAAAACATAACGAATGAAAAAATATATAATAATTGTTCTTTTAATATGCCAGACTACACTCGCAAGCACTGCTAAAGATAGTTTAGACTTGAATTATAGCAGGTATGTCCCTGTGTATGAGTTTGAGGATTTTTGTGATGCCTGTGGCTGCTCTGCAAGTGGCGGGGGTATGGGTTTTAGTTCTATGCTGAATCAAAATTTTGTAGGTCTGCGTTATATGTATCAAAGTTATACCAGCCGTGAGGGGATCTTTAATAATTCTCCGTGGATCGATGAGAATTTTAATACCATTCAGGCCTGGGCCAGGATACCTGTGTTTAAAAATTTTCAGGTGTCTGCATTGGTTCCCTATCATTTTAACAGTCGTAGGCCGTCTACGGGAAAACAAACGATAGAAGGTATTGGGGACATTACAGTATTAGGTTTATATACCGTTTACCAGACCCATAAAGATAGTACTCTTTTTGTGCATACATTACAGGCTGGTGCCGGAGTAAAAGCGCCAACGGGTAAATATAACGATGCTAATAATGGCAGTGTAAATCCGAGCTTTCAGTTGGGTACTGGAAGCTGGGATTATATGCTGGCTACAGAGTATGTTATAAAACATAAACAATGGGGTTTCAATACTATGCTCAACTATATCTTAAAGACAAAAAATGATGAGTATTATCAGTTTGGTGATCAGTTTAATTATGCCGGTACATTGTTTTATGTAGTAGAGAAAGAAAAGCTCACCCTGGTGCCTCAGGTTGGTTTGGCAGGGGAAGTATATGCTTCTAACCGACAATATGATGAGGATGTTCCTAATACCAAAGGAGATATTCTTTTCGGAAAGGCAGGACTTGAAGTGGGGAGCGGTAAATTTTCTTTGGGCGTAAATGCTATGCTGCCAATAAATCAGAATCTTACAGGAGGTAAGGTAGAAGCAAACTACAGGTTGGCAATCAATCTGAATTATAGTTTGTAATTGTGAGGTAAGTAAAAAAAAGGCTCCCATTGGGAGCCTTTACTTATATATGCAAGGAAATTATCCTTTGTATTCTACTGTTTTAGATTCGCCTTCTACAGTAACTTTTACAAGTCCGTGTTTAGCTAATCCTTTCATGGCAGCATCCCATTTCTTTCCGCTTAATCCTGCCTGGGTTTTAAGGGCGTCAAGAGCAAGTTGTCCGGCCGCTTTAAGTAGTTCAGCTACCGCTTTTTCATCTTCGGTAAGCTCAGGGCCTTTTTTCTCCGGACGCATCTGAGGGAAGAACAGAACTTCCTGAATAGATGGGTTGTTGGTAAGGAACATGATAAGTCTGTCCATACCTATACCTAAGCCTGATGTAGGTGGCATACCATATTCAAGCGCTCTAAGGAAGTCATTGTCAATAAATTGAGCTGCTTCAACGTCGCCACGCTCTGATAGTTTAAGCTGCGCTTCAAAACGCTCTCTCTGGTCGATAGGGTCGTTAAGCTCTGAATATGCATTAGCAATCTCTTTACCACATACCATAAGCTCGAAACGCTCGGTAAGTTCCGGATTGTCACGGTGCTCTTTACAAAGCGGACTCATCTCTTTTGGATAGTCAGTAATAAAGGTTGGCTGAATGAAGTTACCTTCACATTTTTCACCAAATATTTCGTCGATAAGCTTGCCTTTACCCATAGTGTCGTCAACAGCGATACCCATGCCTTTAGCAGCTTCATATAGTTCTTCTTCAGTTTTGCCTGTAATATCAAAACCTGTAAACTGTTTGATGGCATCTGTCATAGTAACACGTGCATAAGGAGCTTTAAAGCTTACTTTGTGTTCTCCAAAAGTGGCTTCAGGAGTACCATTTACCTCCATTGCACAGTGCTCAAGCAGGTTTTCGGTAAATTCCATCATCCAGTTGTAGTCCTTGTAGGCTACATATATTTCCATCGCGGTAAATTCAGGATTGTGCGTCCTGTCCATACCTTCATTACGAAAGTTTTTAGAGAATTCATAAACACCGTCAAAACCACCCACAATAAGTCTTTTTAAGTAAAGCTCATTAGCAATCCTCATATACAAAGGAATATCAAGGCTGTTGTGGTGAGTGATGAAAGGTCTTGCCGATGCTCCACCCGGAATTGATTGGAGGATAGGTGTTTCTACTTCAAAATAACCTTTGTCGTTAAAGAAGTTACGCATTGCGTTGAACAATTTTGTTCTTTTAACGAATACTTCTTTTACCTGAGGGTTTACCACAAGGTCTACATAACGCTGGCGGTAACGAAGCTCAGGGTCGCTGAAGCTATCAAACACATTTCCGTCAGCATCTGTTTTAGGCATAGGAAGCGGACGAAGTGTTTTGCTTAACAGCGTAAGTTCTTTTACGCGGATTGATTTCTCACCAACCTGAGTTGTGAAAAGCTCACCTTTTACACCTACAAAATCACCAAGGTCAATTAGTTTTTTGAATACTTCCGTGTAAAGTGTTTTATCTTCTCCGGGACAGATTTCGTCACGGTTAATGTAAACCTGTACGCGTCCTTCGCTGTCCTGAAGCTGAGCAAAAGCAGCTTTACCCTGGTCGCGGATAGACATTAAACGTCCTGCAACTACAACCTTCTTACTTTCAGAAAAATCGTTCTTTACCTGTTTAGATGTATGATCTACAGGATAAAGGTTTGCGGGATACGGATTGATGCCGAGTTTTCTCAGCGCATCCAGTTTTACTCTACGAATGATTTCTTGTTCTGAAAGCTGCATGATTTATAATGTTTTTTAAGCCTGCAAAGATAATGATTATTAACAAATAATCAATTTGCAGATTGTGCTTTCTAAAAGCTTTTTAGGTTGCGCTTTATTGTATATTTGGCATTCAAAACAATTTTACAAACACCAATGAAAACAAAATTATATACTGTTTTAGCATTACTGCTGCTTGTATTTACGACCTCGTGTGATTTTACCGAAAATATTACTATAAATCCTGATGGTTCGGGTAATATGACCATGGCTATGGATGGTTCTACACTTATGGCCCTGGCAGGAGAAGAGATTGCGAGTGAAACGGGAGGAAAAAGAACAGATACGATTATGGATTTTAGCGCGCTTTTAAAAGATAAAAAAGACAGCATTGCTAAAATGCCGGAACAGGAAAGGAGAATGCTGCAGGCGTTAAGCAATATGAAAATAAAAATGCTGATGGATCCTGAAACATCGGAGTTTAAGTTTGATATGATTTCAGATTTTAAAAAAATTGATGAACTTCAGGATATGATGAAGCTTATTAATGAAGCGCGTAATATGGATAAGAACGGATTAGGTGAGGCTGCGGGAATGATGAATAATAATTCAGTAGTTAAATATTCGTATGACGGGAAAAAATTCATCAGAAAGGTTGAGCTTCCTGAAACGTTTCAAAAGCTTCCGGATAGTCTTAATGCTTATATGGAAATGATGGGTGCATCGGAGTATGTCTTGAAGTATAAATTTCCTAAGAAAATAAAATCTGTTTCAGACAAGAAGGCAGTTATTGGTCAGGACGGTAAATCGCTTACTTTGGTTTATTCGTTTTCAGATTATTTGTCCGACCCTAAGAAAATGGGGTTAGAGGTCGAATTTGTGAAATAGAAATTTTATCATCATCAAAACAGGTTAAGGCCTGTTTTTTGTGGACAGGATTAATGTTACAGGAGGCAATAAGTTTTGTAAATTTGTAATGCGATTTAAGCTTAAATGAAGATGAATAAAAAAGTGCAGTTTTCTGATCTTGGGGTTAGAGATTATAAAGATACGTGGGAGTTTCAGGAAAAACTATTTCAGGAAATTTTAGATATAAAAATAAGAAACAGGAGGGAAGAGCTTTCGCTTGAGACTCCCAATTATTTATTATTTGTTGAGCATCCGCATGTTTATACCCTTGGTAAAAGCGGAGATATAGAGAATCTGCTTATCAATGAAAAACAACTTGAGCTAAAAGGTGCGACTTTTTATAAAATTAACAGGGGAGGTGATATAACATATCATGGTCCGGGACAGTTAGTAGGCTATCCTATATTGGATCTTGAGAACTTTTTTACAGATATTCATAAATACCTTCGCTTTCTTGAAGAAGTTATAATCAAAGTAATGGCTGATTATGGGTTAAAAGGTACGCGTAGTGATGGTGAGACCGGAGTGTGGCTTGATGTAGGTACGCCGTTTGCAAGGAAGATTTGTGCAATGGGGGTACGTGCATCACGATGGGTGACAATGCATGGTTTTGCATTTAATGTAAATTCTGATTTAGGCTATTTTGATAATATTGTTCCGTGTGGAATACGTGGAAAAATGGTAGCGAGCCTTAATACTGAACTTAAGGTGTATAAAGTAGATGAAGAAGAAGTAAAGCAAAAAGTGCTTAAATATTTTGCAGAGCTTTTTGAAGCAGAAATTGTATCTAAAAAAATAGAAACTTTATACCTATAATATATAGGTGTAATTATGATCCAAAATCAATCTCGAGCTGATCGGGTAAAAGCCGGAATGATTTACGGTGGTATTTTGTGATTCCGTATTTTCTAATGGCTTCCCTGTGTTCGGTCGTGGGGTAGCCTTTGTTTTTTTTCCAGTTATACATAGGGTATTCTTCGTGGATCATATTCATGTAATCATCGCGGTAGGTTTTGGCAAGTACCGAGGCTGCTGCAATACTCAGGTATTTGCTGTCGCCTTTTATAATGCAGTTGTGAGGGATGTTGTCTACGGGTTTAAAACGGTTGCCGTCTACTATAATATAATTAGGCGTGGGATTTAGGTTTTTTATGCATTCCTGCATAGCCTTAATGGAGGCGTTTAAGATATTGATCTCGTCGATAATTTCCGGTTCTATATGGATGATGTGATAACAAATGGCTTTTTCCTGTATTAACGGCCGAAGATTTTCACGTACCTTTTCTGAAAGTTGCTTTGAGTCATTGAGTAATTCGAGTTTAAAATCTTCCGGAAGAATTATAGCTGCTGCAGTAACCGGTCCTGCCAAGCAACCACGTCCGGCTTCGTCGGTTCCGGTTTCATTTTGCAATCCGGAGAAGTTAGATAAAAGCATTTTGATTATTTGTAGGTAATGTTTGTAAAAGTAACTTTTGTGGGTCAAATGTAAAATGTTTATTAATTAAATTGTAATTTTTAATGTTGCAATTTAGTTGTTGATTGATAATAATTTATATTTTTGCTTTTCTATAAAAAAACATTTTGCATCTTGTTTTTAAATAGTGCTATTAAATTGATTAAATAAAAACTAAAAGAACAGTTATGAAAAAAAATACTTTGAAGCTTTTCGTTCTTGCACTTGCGCTGGGAGGTAGCCTTGTTGCTACGGCTCAGAACAGGAAGCTGGAGTCGGAAGACTTTAAGCCTAATCAGGCAGCCTTGAAAGGGCTTAGTGACAAGTACCGCGCTAAATATGAAAAAGAGCTTGCGGATGCTTTAAGACTTGCTGAGGTAAACAACTGGCCTGTTGAAGAGCATACTAAAGAAGGTGGGTACAGAAAACTTACTGCAGTAGACGCTTCAGGTAATCCTGTCTATACGGAAACATATAATGCTGGTTCTGCTATTACATCCAGGGTTAATGAACTTCATCCTGGTGGTTCTTCTAATTTAGGTCTTACGGGTAAGTTCGAAGATGGTACTTATATGCAATTAGGTATTTGGGATGGTGAATATCCATTGTTAAGTCATCAGGAATTTCTTTCTCCCGATGGTCAACGTTTTGATAGTGGAGATGGGCCTCCAAGTGCAAGTGCACCTCATCCCACACACGTTTTAGGAACGATGATTGCTACAGGGGTGAATCCTCAGGCACAGGGAATGGCTTATGAGGCAACGGGTAAAGTTTTTAACTTTAATCTTGATTTTGCTGAAATGGCGGCAAATGCTGCTACCCTTATACTTTCTAACCATTCCTATGGTATTCCAGATTTGCAAAGAGGTGTTTATACGAATTATGCAAAAGAGGTAGATGAGATAATGTTTTTTTCACGTCGTTATCAGCCGGTAATTGCGGCGGGTAATGAAGGTAATGGTGTTTCTTATAACAGAATGGGTGATAGAGGTATTGCTAAAAATGCTGTTACTGTTGCGGCTATTTATGAGTTAGATCATGTTACTACTACTGTGCCTGCTATTTCTGATTTCAGTAGCTTTGGACCTACTAGCGATAACAGGATTAAACCGGATATTTCAGCTAAGGGTGTTGCTGTTTTCTCTTCGTTAAATAGTAGCTCTTCGGCTTATGGTAATTTGCAAGGAACATCTATGGCCTGTCCAGGGGTTACCGGGGCTTTTGCTTTGATACAGCAATATTATGCAGAAAAGCATACGCCTGAAGGTGCGGGTCCTGGAATTGAGAATAAAACGTTTATGCTGTCATCGTCACTTAGGGCCCTTATGGCGCATACGGCTTTAGAAGCTGGAGATAATCCTGGTCCTGATGCTAAATTCGGATGGGGTGTGCTTGATGCTCGAAAAATGGCTGATGTTATAACCAATGAAGGTGTGTCGTCTACAATTATCCAGCTTACGCTGAGGCCGGGCGAAGAGCATACTTATGAGGTGCAGGCTTTAGGTGGTGAGCCGCTTATTGCTACATTAGCTTGGACTGATCCTGCTCCGGTTATGCCTTCAAGTGGGATAGATTCAACGCCTCAGGTTAATGATCTTGATATTAAGATTGAAAAAGGTACTTCTGAGTTTTTTCCTTGGAAGTTAGGTACTACGCCGAGTTCACCGGCAATAAAAGGAGATAATAGTAAAGATAATATTGAGAAGGTTGAGGTTGAAAATGCTTCAGGTACTTATACAATCAGAATTTCTCATAAAGGAAATACGTTGGTTAATCCTGCGCCGCCGCCATCATTTGATGATCCGAATCCTGTTACAGAGCCTCTTCAGATTTATTCGTTGGTTATAACTGGATTTGATGCTACACTTGCTAACGAGGAATTCGTTCAGGAAACTTTTAGTGTGTGGCCGAACCCTGCGCAAGGTCATTTAAATATTTCTATGGCATCTGATGTTGAAGTAGGAGCAAAAGCAACTATTTATGATATACAAGGAAGGGTTGTGCTTAAGAGTGCTATTTCTTCTGCTAATACTGAATTAAATATAGAAAATTTAAGTTCAGGTATTTATATGGTAAATGTTGAAAATGGTAAAACAAATACCACTAAGAAATTTATTGTGAAATAATTTTCTAAAAAATATATAAAATCACGCAACCTTTTAAGAAAGTTTGCATCTAAAAAGAAACGTCGGCTTAATTGTTGGCGTTTCTTTTTAATTTAAAAAAAGATGCAAAATGTGGTCAATAATTATTAATCTGTTGTGGATTTTTCATTTACGTTAAAAAAAATGAAAATTTAGCGTTGCGGGGCAATGTTAAAAGTTTGTTATATTAAAATAAATTAATAGATTTGCAACTTAACTAACTCAAATTAATTCAATATGAAATCAAAGTTTACTTGGATTTTTACGCTGTTACTGGCGTTTTTTATTCAGTTTTCCTTTGCGCAGGAGAAGACCATTACTGGGGTCGTAACTGACGGTACTGGTATGCCGGTTCCGGGAGCTAACGTAGTAATTGAAGGTACTTCGCAAGGTGTTCAGACTGATTTTGATGGTAAATATGCCATCACAGCATCTGTGGGTCAGAAGCTGGTTTTCTCTTTTGTAGGTATGGCTCCACAAACTGTTAAAGTTGGTGCGTCAAATACTATTTCTGTAAAACTGGAAGATGATGCTCAGATTCTTAAAGATGTAGTTGTTGAAGCTTACAGAACAACTACAAAATCTCAATCAAACGTAGCGGTAACAACAATTACATCTGAGACTATTGAAGGAAGGCCAAATGCTAACTTTATCCAGACGCTACAAGGTCAGGTTCCTGGTTTGAATATTTCAACTGGTTCTGGTCAGCCTGGTGCTAACAGTACTGTTATCCTTAGGGGTTATGGTTCTGTTAATGGTAATATAGAGCCTTTATATGTTATTGATAACGTTCCAATGAGTGTTGATAACTTTAGAAGTATCAACCCGAACGATATCGCGTCGATTTCAGTACTTAAAGATGCTGGTGCAACTTCGATTTACGGTAACAGGGGTGCTAATGGTGTTATCATTGTTAAAACTAAAAAAGGAGGTTTTAAATCTCAGTTAGATATTAAATATACTGGAACTACTAGCTTCACTTCATTACAAGGTAATGATTATAACAAAATGAACGCTAAACAATTGCTTACTCTTGAGAGAGCTTATGGTAGAGGTTTAGGTGCTTCAGGAGGTGCTGCAGGTGGTGCAATGACTGATGATGAAATCAATAACTACGGTGTAAATACTGATTGGTATGATCAAATATTCAGAACAGGTGTTTCTCAAAATCACGTATTGAGTTTAACAAGTGGTAGTGAAAACCTTTCGTCTTTCACGTCGTTTGGTTACTATGATATGGAAGGTATTGTTAGAGGTACAGGTCTGAAAAGATTTAACTTCAGAAATAACCTTAACGGAAAAAGCAGCGATGGTAGGTTTAACTACTCTACAGCTACTACAATTAACTACTCTGTAAGAAACGAGGCTACTAACCTTGGTACAGGTGCGGTTAACCAAAACCCTATTATTGCTGCAAATCAGGGAGCTCCTTATTTAAGTCCGTCTTGGTACACTAATGGTCAGGAACTTAATAACTGGTATGCTTCTGGTATTCCTTCAGAATCAGCTGCTGCTCTTGGAGCGCCAAATATTACTAAAGGTAACCTATTGTTAACTCCGTTGATGCTAATGGATAAACTAAAAACCTTTACTAATGAGACAAATGAGATTAAAATGATCTCTAATATTCAGGCTTCTTACAAACTTACTGATGACCTTACTTTAGGTACTTCAATTGGTGGAGATTTTACTGAGAATATGACGCTTTTTGTTGAGGATCCTCATTCATTCAATGCTTACGTATTTCAACGTGATGAGGAAGATTATCTAGGTTTCCAAACGGAGGCTGTTACAAGAGAGTTTAACTTCAATGCTAATACTAGCTTGAATTATAACAAAGTTTTTGCTCAAAAACATGCACTTGATGTTTCAGTATTTACTGAGTATTATAAATCTCACCTTAAATCATTCCAATATACTCAGAATGGTTTAAATTCTAAAGTTTTTGTGCCAGGTAATGGTGCAGGTTTTATACCTCATAATCCATTCCCTGCTGACGGTGCAGGTAGTCCTGCTTTCTATGTTCCGGAAGTTGGAGCTGCTAAAGCTACTGCAGGTCTATTCTCTTATTTTGGTTCTGCGGATTATTCTTACGATCAAAAATATGGTGTGTCTGCTACAGTTCGTAGAGATGCTTCTTACCGTTTCTCTGAAACAAACAGATGGGGTACTTTCTGGTCGGTTTCTGGACGTTGGAATATCGACAAAGAAGCTTTCATGCAAAATACAGCATTTAACATGCTTAAGTTAAGAGCTTCTTATGGTACTACAGGTAACCAGAACATTTTAGGTCAGAGTTCTTTCTCTGCTCCAAATAACTCAAGAGAGTTAATGGCTTCTGGTACAGGTTATGCTAACCTTCCTGCGTATTTTGTTGATCAGCTTGGTAACCCGGATCTTAAATGGGAAACAAATGAGCAATTTAACATCGGTTTAGATTTTGAACTTTGGAAAAGCCGTTTAAGAGGTAATCTTGATGTTTACCAAAGAACAACTAAAGATCTATTCCTTACAACTCCAATTTCTGGTGTTAATGGTACTTATGGGTTACTTTCTAACAATGGTGATATGAGAAACAGTGGTGTTGAAGCCTTAGTTTCTTATGGTCTTATCAACGGTAAAGACTTCAAATTAACACTTAACTTCAACGGATCTTACAATAGAAACATTGTTCTTGATATTCCGGATGAAGGTGGTCTTCAAAATAATGGGAACACTGTGCTTCACGAAGGTGGTCCAATCAATGAGTACTACCTAATCAAATATGCAGGTGTTAACCCAACTAATGGTAACTTATTGTTTTACAAAGCTGATGGTAGCTTAACTGAAAACCCGGATCCGGAAGTTGACAGAAGATTTACGAATAAATCTCTTGCTCCAATCTATCAGGGAGGTTTTGGTTTCGATGCTGAATATAAAGGTTTCTACTTAACAACACAGTTTAACTATGTTGCTGATATCTGGAGGTTTGACTTTGACCTAGAAGGACTTCAGGATACTTCAGATATGGGACAATTTAATAAGTCTACAGATTTGTTAAACGCCTGGACTCCTGACAACAGAATTACTGATATGCCATCTATCTTCGTTACAAACAAAGGATATGATGGTGCTTCAGACAGATATCTTAAAGATGCTTCATACGTAAGATTGCGTTATGCTACTTTAGGTTATACTTTCTCAAATGAATTGTTGGCTAAGACTCCTTTCAAAGGTATTAAAGCTTTTGTTCAGGGAGAGAATCTTGTAACATGGTCAAAATGGAGAGGATGGGATGCTGAAAGTAACAGAGCTGGTGATCAGTCTCAGTACCCAACTCCACGTATTGTTTCAGTTGGTCTTGAACTACAATTTTAAAAAAAAATTATCATGAAAAACTTTAAAGTATTACTATTTGTTGCAGTAGCTTCTTTGTTTGCTGGCTGTAACGATGCTATAGATATTACACAGCCGAGTGAGTTACTTCCTATAGATACTTACGAAACTGTTGAAGATTTGAAACTTGGCCTTAATGGTGCTTACGCAGCAATACCTGGAGAGAACATTATTAAGTTTACATCGCTTTTTACTGATGAGGTAAAATTGGGAGTTAGTAATGGTGGTCAGGGAACGGATGGGGAGCTTGCTTTTGTATTAAATAATACATCTGGTGATGCTGCATCTATCTGGTTGTCTAATTATTATCTTATAAACTTATCTAACCGTATCATTGCCGGAGCTCAGAATGTAGTTCCTAATGATGAGATAGATGGTGAAGATACTGATAGATATAACACTATCCTTGCGCAGGCTTATTTCTTAAGAGCATTTGGACACTTCCAGTTAATGTCTTTCTTCTCTGAAGATATGACTAACGATAGTGCTTTGGGTGTTATTCTTATGGATTTTGTTCCTACAACAAAAGTTCAGCTACCTAGAAACACAAATGCTGAAATATTTGCTCTGATTGATAGCGATCTTACTTTTGCTGAAGCAAATCTTAATGATGGTATTGCCGGAGGTATGTTTGCTAACAAAACAGGAGCTAGCAAGGCTGCTATTAAAGCTTTAAGAGCTCGTATGGCACTTTATAGAGGCCAGTATGATCTTGCTTTGAGCTATGTTAATCAGATTGGTGTTCCAGGAAGTTTAACGTTAGCGACTAAAGGAACTACTTTAACTAACAGTCAATATGTAGCAATGTTCCTTGATACAAACGTTAATGAGATTATCTGGAAACTTGAAAGAACGGTAGACAGTGATGCTACCGGTAACTTCTACCAGATTTGGGCATCGGTTAACAGTACAACTACAGGTTCTCCATTCTTCGAAGTTAGTACTGCTTTGTTCAATCAGCTAGCTGCTAGTGATATTCGTCGTCAGGTTGTTATTGATCCTAGTGCTGCTCCTAGCTACACTATAAGACCTGTTGGAAAATACAGTAAATCTGAAAGCCAGAATCTTTTGGGTGATATCAAGATTTTCAGAAATTCGGAAATGGTTTTGATTGCTGCTGAAGCTTATGCAAACAATAATGATTTTACTAATGTAGCTGCGATGGTAAACAGAATCAGATCTGTTCGTTTTGGTAATACTTCAGGTAATATTGCTGTGCCAACAACATCTGAGGAAGCTTGGAGAGCTATCCTTAATGAAAGAAGAATTGAATTTGCATTTGAAGGTCACCGTTATTTAGATATTAAACGTATTGGTGCTAAAGCAGGTGTGAATGTTGATAGAGTTGCGTCGGATTATGTGACAGTTGGCGGTCTGATTGATCTTCCTGTTGATGATTACAGATGGAGATTACCAATTCCAAGGGATGAGCAGGCTGCAAATCCTAATATCCAACAAAATCCTGGGTACGGTGTTGCTACCCCATAATAATAAAAAAAAACTATATGAAAAAATATTTTTTAAAATTAGCTTTTGTAGCTTTAGGTGTTACTACACTTGTAAGTTGTGAAGAAGATACTGTTACTTATGGAGGTCAGAATTTTGTTACTTTTGATGAAGTAGCTAAAAGAAATTTTCCTTTCTTTGAAAATGGGGGTACCTCTGAAGTTCCAGTTAACATGGCTTTTCCTGTGTCTCACGATGTAACTGTAGACTTTCAGGTTGCTGAAAATGGTGCACTTGCCGGAACACATTATAATCTTTTGAATACTCAGGTAGTTATTCCTGCTGGTGAAACTACTGGTTATATTAGTATCCAGGTTATAGATAATACAATTCTTAACGATTCTAAATCTTTAGATATTAAGCTTACTGCAATAGACGATAGTAATATTACTTTAGGTTTAAATGATGATTATTCTCGTGATAAAAGATTTCTTATCGTAAACGATGACTGTACAACAACATCTTTCGCTTTCCTAGGAAAACTTAACTTCACAACATCTGGTGGTGGTGATTATGAAGGGGAGGCTGAGGCTGAAATTACTGAAGATGCATCTTGTAACCAGCTTCTTATTTCAGGAGATTTCTCTGGATTAGGACGTACTCAGGCAGCTCCAATTAGATTTGCTTTTGCTCCTAATGGTTCTGCAGTTCCTGCTTCATCTGGTACTATTTCTGCTTACGAGCAATTATGGTGTGAAAAATGTTATACTTCGGAAGGTAAAACATATAACATCCTTTTCTCTGCTACAGGTAGTTATTCAACACTAGGTACTAACAAAGACAATTGGAGAATGATTGTTAGTGGTACTACTACTATTGATGGACTTGGTTCTCTTACTGAGACTACTGTGTTTACAATTCCTCAACAATAGTCTGTAACTAATTACAGCTTATATAATTTAAGAGGCTTTCTTCGGAAAGCCTTTTTTTTTGCTTTATTTTTAGCTTTCGTGATATATAAAAATAAGTACCTTTGCCCAAACTCTAAATGTGCATGTTAAAAAAGAGCCTTTTCGTTTTTTTATGTTTGCTTCCTCTGTTTGCGTTTTCCCAGAAGAAGGGTAAACTTAATGCAAGGTCTAATCCGTCTAATCAAAAAACTATATCAGATAAGGATAAGGATAAGGCAGCAAGCTCGCCTAAAGACAGCGTTGCCACTATTGACATGTATAAAATCATTTCCTTTGACAGAGATACGACCTATGTCGATACTGCATTAACTTTAAAAAAGGAATATGAAGTTAATTATCTAAGAAAAGACAATTTTGGGCTTCTTTCGCTTTCTAACGATGGTGGGGCCTACAATGTACTTGATTTTGGGTTGAATAAATTTGATCCTTTTCCGCAGATGGGCTTTAAGGCAAAGCATGTTGCTTATCAGGAAGTAGAAGATATAAAGTATTATAATGTTGCTACTCCTTACACTGATCTTATGTATCGTTCTGTTTTGGGACAGGGACAAATACTCGATGCTTTTATTACTTTAAACACATCCGAGAATCTGAATTTTTCTGCAGGTTATAAAGGACTGCGTTCTTTAGGGCGTTATATCAACGAGCTTTCAAGTAATGGTATTTTTAAGCTAAGCGGTAGCTACAATACTACGGATAAAAGATATGTGCTTAGAGCACACTTTACCGGGCAGGATTTTTCTAATCAGGAAAATGGTGGGATTGTTGAACCCGAACTATTTGAACAAAGTGATCCTCCTTTTAACCAAAGGGAGCGCCTTGAGGTTTACATGCGTGATGGTAAATCAGTCTTAAAAGGGAATCGCTATTTTGTAGATCATACTTTCAGGTTGAGTAAAACAAATCCAAACAGCCTGGTTTTTCACCATCAATTCAATTATGAGAATAAATCCTATGAATTTAGTGCCGGTACCAATACGTCAGTTGGGGTAAGTGAAAGATTTGGAGATTCCTATGCGTCAATTGTTAATAATAAAACACGCTATAATAGGATGTATAACCTGATTGGTGCCGCATATGCTAATGAAAAAATTGGTAAGCTTGAATTTTACCTGGATGATTTTAGATATAATTATTTTTATAAGAGTGTGATAATTGCTGATGGTCAGCTGGCAACACCAAATTCAATTAGCGATGATATAGTTACTTATGGTGCCAAATATATTTATCAGAAGGATAAATGGAAAGGTAGTGTTCTGGTTTCTAATTCGATTACAGATCAGTCTTTGGCTAATATAGAGGCTTCTGTGCGTTATAAATTAAATGATGATTTTGAGTTTTCGGGTAAATATCAAAACATGAATAAGTTGCCGGATAATAACTACCAGTTATATCAGAGTACTTATAAAAGTTACAACTGGCCTTATGATGTTGAAGAGGATGATAATGGTTTGAAAACTGGCTTTAAGAATGAAAAGATTAATAATTTTGAATTTGAGGCTAAAACCAAATGGCTAAATGCGTCAGTTCAGTATTCTATACTGAATGATCATTTATTTTTTAACAGGGTTTATCCTGATCCGGCTCCGGCGGAAGATGAAGTTGAGCCTTTATTTGTAAGACCACAACAGTTTGATGGTACGATAAATTATCTTTCGGTTAAGGCTAACCGTGAATTCAGGCTGGGTAAATTTGCCCTTGATAATACAGTTTTATTCCAGAATGTACAGCAAAGCGCTAATGTACTGAATGTGCCTTCATTGCTTACAAGGAATACACTGTATTATACAGATCGTGCCTTTAAAAAAGCTTTATTCTTTCAAACAGGGGTGACTTTCCAGTATTTTACTGAATATTATACTAATGGATATAATCCTGTAATTGGTGAGTTTTATAGTCAGGATGCTACGAAAACCGGTAATTTCCCTTTAATCGATTTCTTTATCAATGCCAAAATTCAAGAGTTTAGGTTATTTATTAAGGCCGAACATTTAAATTCGAGTTTTTCGGGTTATAATTATTTCTCGGCTCCTAATTATCCTTATATGGACTTTACAATCCGTTTTGGAGTTGTTTGGGACTTCTTCTCTTAATCTTATAATTGTATTTTTTATCTTTGCTACTGAAAGTCATCTTAATGGCTTCTAAATAAATTAAAATGAAATACGCTAAAAACATATTAGAAACTATTGGTAATACACCAATGGTTAAACTAAACAAGCTTACTGAAGACATAGATGCACTTGTGTTAGCAAAAGTTGAAACGTTCAATCCCGGAAATTCTGTAAAAGACAGGATGGCTGTAAAAATGATTGAAGATGCGGAGGCAGACGGAAGGTTAAAACCGGGAGGTACTATTATTGAAGGTACTTCAGGTAATACCGGTATGGGACTTGCTTTGGGTGCAATCGTAAAAGGATATAAGTTGATATGCGTAATATCAGATAAACAGTCTAAGGAAAAAATGGATATTCTTCGTGCAGTAGGTGCGAGGGTAGTTGTTTGTCCTACTGATGTTGAACCAACAGATCCGCGTTCTTATTATTCGGTTTCTAAGCGCCTGGCTGAAGAAACTCCTAATTCATGGTATGTTAACCAGTATGACAACATGTCTAATACTGCTGCTCATTATGAGCAGACCGGGCCGGAGATATGGGAGCAGACTGAAGGTAAAATCACCCATTTTGTTGTTGGTGTTGGTACGGGTGGAACAATTTCCGGTGTTGCTAAATTCCTTAAGGAGAAGAATCCCAATATCAAGATTTGGGGTATCGATACGTACGGATCGGTATTCAAAAAATACCATGAAACAGGTGTTTTTGATGAGAATGAGATCTATTCATATATAACTGAAGGTATAGGTGAAGACATCCTTCCTAAGAACGTTGATTTTTCTCTTATTGATGGTTTTACTAAAGTAACTGACAAGGATGCTGCCGTTTATACCAGAAGACTGGCTCTTGAAGAAGGGATTTTTGTGGGGAATTCAGCCGGAGCTGCCATTAAAGGCTTACTACAGCTTAAAGATGAGTTTAAACCGGATGATGTGGTTGTGGTACTTTTCCACGATAGCGGAAGCCGTTACGTGGGTAAAATGTTCAATGATGACTGGATGCGTGAGCGTGGTTTCCTTGATGAGGAAATTACAAAAGCCGAAGATCTTATTAAAGACCACTCAGATAAACCGCTGGTGATTGTTCGTACAGAAGAACTTGTTTCTCATGCGATTGATCGTCTTCGTAAATATAAGATATCTCAGATTCCGGTTATAGATACTAACGGTTTTGTTGGGTCTATAGACGAAACGGATCTTTTCCGCAGCTATGTGGAAGATAAGGATATTGCTGATAAGCCTATTCGTGAGATAATGGGTAAACCTTATCCGGTTGTTAAGGCTAATACCTCGATAGAAGAAATATCTAAACTTATCAATAAGGATAATCAGGCTGTTCTTGTTGATTTAGGTAATGGTAAACACCATATCATTACGAAACATGATATCATCAGTTCAATCAAATAAAAGTATTTTTATATATTTGAAAGAGCCTTCGGGCTCTTTTTCCATTTTATCCTATGACCTTTACTGCTATCGATTTTGAAACAGCTACCGGCTATGCCTACAGTGCGTGTGCCGTTGGGATTGTTACGGTTGAAGACGGTGTTATTACAGAGGAATATCATACACTCATACAGCCGCCTTATAATGAATACTGGTATCGAAACATTATGGTACATGGTATTAAGCCTGCTGAAACACTTAACCTGCCAACTTTTGACGGTGTGTTTCCCGAGATTCGTAAAAGGCTACAGGGTAAAAAACTTGTGGCACATAATGAGTCTTTTGATCGTAATGTTCTTATGAAAACCATGCATTATTATGGTTTGTATTATGATGAGCTTGAATTGGCCAATCGTTGGGAGTGTACCTGTAAGATATACAAGGCTAAAGGTTACAAACCTACAAATCTAAAGGCTTGCAGCGAACGAAACGGAATTGAATTAAATCACCATGAAGCCTTGTCAGATGCTCGTGCCTGTGCTAAATTATATCTTCTTCATGACGGACAGGTAAAACTACATTTGTAGATTAAGTTTTTTGTGTATTTTCGTACTAATGAAAGAAGATTTTCTGCATTACGTATGGCAATTTAAAAAGTTTGACACCCTCAACCTGAAAACGGTTCAGGGTGAAGATATTGTTGTGGTAAATACCGGGCAATACCTACAGTTGGCCGGACCTGACTTCTTTAATGCACAGCTTGCCATCGGTAGCCAAAAGTGGGCCGGTAATGTAGAGATTCATATTAAATCTTCAGATTGGTATCACCACAGCCATGAGAAGGATACTGCTTATGACAATGTGATCCTTCATGTAGTATGGGAACACGATACAGAAGTTTTTAGAAAGGATAACACCGAAATTCCTGTTTTCGAACTTAAGCATTATGTCTCTGCTGAAACGCTCAATAATTATAATAACCTGGCTGTTACTAAATCTTGGATATATTGCGAGAAGGAATTGGCGCATGTAGATGCCTTTATGTTTTCTAATTGGAAAGAGCGTTTATTTTTTGAGCGACTCGAACGTAAAGCTTTACCAATTCTTGAACTGGCAAAAGCAACTGGGAATGATTGGGAAGCTGTTTTGTTTTCTTTTCTTGCTAAAAGTTTTGGGCTTAATACCAATGGAGAGATATTTTACCGCGTGGTACAATCATTGCCATTTTCGGTAATTAGAAGAGAGGGATTCGAGTTTGAAAATCTTGAGGCTTTGTTTTTTGGAAGGGTAGGTTTGCTGGAAGACAATCATGAAGATTTATATTTTAAAGATTTGAAATCGCGATATGATTACATCTGCCATAAGTACAGGTTAGACAAGGTGTATGTTGATCCCGTTCAGTTCTTCAAGCATCGCCCCGATAATTTTCCTACTATACGTCTGTCACAGCTGGCTCAGTTATACCATAAGCATCAGAATCTGTTTTCTAAGCTTACGGAAGGAGTTTCTGTTGAACAGATTTACAATATTTTTGATATACAAGTTTCTCCGTATTGGCAAACACATTATACTTTTGATAAGGTGAGCACTAAAAAACGAAAATCGCTCACAACATCATTTGTTGACCTGCTGATTGTTAATACCATTGTGCCTTTTAGGTTTGCTTATGAAAGAAGTATCGGTAAAGAAGATCCGGAAAAGCTCATAGCTATGTTGCAGGCGATAAAGCCTGAAAAGAATGCTATAATTGATAAATTCACTCAATTTAATGTTGAAATGAAGTCTGCTTTTGATACACAGTCTTTATTGCAGCTTAAAAATGAATATTGTGCTAATAAACGCTGCCTGCAGTGTGCAGTAGGTTTGGAACTATTAAAAAAGTAGAAAAACTTATACAAACTGTTTGCGAAACCATTACATTTGGTAAACTAAACATAGAAGAATGTCCTTTATAACCAACATACGTCATTTTTTTGAAAAACACGGTTTTGAAGTCCTGCAACGATTGTCTGACAGGTTGGGTATGCGACCTACAAACGTAAGGCTGTTCTTTATATATATATCATTTGTGACCGTAGGGCTTTGGTTTGGTGTTTATTTAACGCTCGCTTTTCTGCTTAGGCTAAAAGATATGGTATATACCAAAAGAAGCTCGGTTTTCGATCTGTAAAACCTATAGTCGATGAAGGCTTTCAGATTCTTTTTCAGATTTACTAAAGATCAGCAAAAGGGCATAATGGTGCTGTTTGGGCTGATAATTGTTTTTCAGATAATTTATTTTATTCTCACATCTTTTGATTTTGCCTCTGAACGAAAAAAATCAAATGAACAAAACGAATGGCTGGCACATCAGGATGAAATAAATGCACTAAAAGAAAAAACTACAACTAAGGATACGATATATCCTTTCAATCCAAATTTTATTACCGATTATAAAGGCTATATTCTTGGGCTTTCTACTTCGCAACTGGATAAACTGCATGCTTATAGAGCGTCAGGTAGGTTTATTAATTCAGTATCAGATTTTAAGCAGATTACCGGTGTGCATGATACATTACTGCTAAAATTGGAACCATACTTTAAATTTGGTAATAAGCCTTTATATTATAATAATAATACTTCTAGTGTAAAAGAATATTCCCGTAGTAGGTTTGCTTCCGATTCTAAGGCAGTAAAGGTTATTGATATTAACGAAGCCATTGAGGAGGATTTAATAAAAGTTTACGGTATTGGGCCTTATTATGCCAAGGAGATACTTAAACGGCGAAGTGTTTTGGGAGGCTTTGTTAGTATGGATCAGATGGATGATTTTTCAACCTTGTCGGCTGAGGCTAAATCAGAACTTAAAAAGTACTTTAGTGTTTCTAAAATTCCTGAAATAGAAAAAATAAATGTAAACACGGCATCACTATTACAACTTTCGCGGTTTCCTTATTTCAATAAAGATATTGCCAGAAGTGTAATTACACAACGTAGCATGGATGGTAAAATCAGAAAAATTGATGATTTGTTAGAAATTCAGAATTTTCCTGTTGATAAAGTAAAAATAATTGCCTTATATTTGGAATTCTAAAAAAATCAAACAAAAATGAACTTTGAATATAATGAAACGCAAAATATGATCGCTCAATCGATCAGGGATTTTGCAGAACAGCACATACGTCCGAACATTATGGAATGGGATGAGGCCCAACATTTTCCGGTAGACTTGTTTAAGAAATTAGGCGAAATGGGATATATGGGTGTTTTAGTTCCTGAAGAGTACGGAGGTTCGGGCTTAGGTTACCATGAATACATTACTGTTGTTGAAGAAATCTCTAAAGTAGATCCATCTATAGGTTTGTCGGTAGCGGCACACAATTCGCTATGTACAAATCATATCCTTACTTTCGGAAACGAAGAACAAAAAAAGAAATGGCTTCCTAAATTAGCTACTGCCGAGCATATTGGTGCCTGGGGTCTTACAGAACACAATACGGGTTCTGATGCAGGTGGTATGAATACTACTGCTGTTAAGGATGGTGACCATTGGATTGTTAATGGTGCTAAGAACTTCATTACACATGCTAAATCGGGAGATATAGCTGTAGTAATTGTTCGTACAGGAGAAAAAGGTGATTCTAAAGGAATGACTGCTTTTGTATTCGAAAAAGGAATGCCAGGTTTTACAAGCGGGAAAAAAGAAAATAAATTAGGTATGCGTGCAAGTGAGACCGCAGAGCTTATATTTGACAACTGCCGTATACCGGATGCGAACAGACTTGGAGAAGTAGGGCAAGGGTTTATTCAGGCAATGAAAGTACTTGACGGAGGTCGTATTTCTATCGGTGCATTATCATTAGGTATTGCTAAAGGTGCTTATGAAGCTGCACTTAAATATTCTAAAGAGCGTTACCAGTTTGGTCAGCCGATAAGTAACTTCCAGGGAATTGCCTTTAAGCTTGCAGATATGGCTACTGAAATCGAAGCTTCTGAATTATTACTTCACAAAGCTGCTTATCTTAAAAACAACCACAAACCAATGACTGTAGCAGGAGCTATGGGCAAAATGTATTCTTCTGAGATATGTGTGAAGGTTTCTAATGAGGCAGTTCAGATTCACGGAGGTTATGGTTATACCAAAGATTATCCGGTTGAGAAATTTTACAGGGATTCTAAGCTATGTACTATTGGAGAAGGTACTACTGAAATACAAAAACTTGTTATTTCTCGTAACTTACTGAAAGAGTAATAGTTAAAATATAGATATTTGAAAAAGGGGTTTGTGTATTACACAAACCCCTTTTTAATTTTATTTATTAACATTACAACGTTGTAGTAGCGTATTTGTTGTCAAATGTGTAATTTTTGAAGTTTGTTTTTATAAATTAGGTAAAATCCAAACCTATTAATTATGAAATACATATTTACTATTACTGCTTCTGCACTACTACTGTGGAGCTGTTCAAATGATCCTGAAATATCACAGGAAAAAAATCTGTCGACGGCTAATAATGCCGCTGTGCAAACAAAAGTTATAGGCTCTAAGGTTATGATTCAGGCTTTCTACTGGGATGTTCCTGCTGGAGGAATCTGGTGGAATACTATTAAAGGAAAAGTTCCTTCGTGGAATAGTGCCGGGTTTGATGCTATTTGGCTTCCTCCGGCTAGTAAAGCACAAAATGGGGGATATTCAATGGGGTATGATCCTTTTGATTATTTCGATTTTGGAAGTTATAACCAAATGGGTAGTGTGGAAACACGCTTTGGTTCTCTTGCTGAAATTAATTCTCTTATTACTACGGCGCATAATAATAATCTGAGTGTTATTGCTGATATTGTTCTGAATCATAACAGTGGAGGCGCTTCACAAGCTAACCCTTATACAGGTTCTAATACCTGGACCGATTTTCAGCCTGCTTCAGGTTTATTTATCCGTTCGTACAACGATTTTCATCCCAACAATCTCCATGCTTCTGATGCAGGTTCTTTTGGAGGTTTCCCTGATCTGTGTCATGATAAGACCTATGTACAGGATTGGCTGTATAATAATTCCAATTCTGTTGCCAAGTATTATAAGAACACTATGAAGTTTGATGGTTGGAGGTTTGATTATGTGAAAGGATTTGAGCCTTGGGTGGTAAAAAACTTTAAAAATGCAGCTCCCGGATTTGCGGTTGGGGAGTATTGGGATGCTAATGCTGCAACCCTTGAATGGTGGGCTAATTCGGCTGAAGTAAGTGCTTTTGATTTTGCCTGTTATTATAAAATGCGTGATGCATTACAGAATAATGATCTGACACAGCTTAATGGTGATATGCTTTTAAAGCGTAATGCCTACAGGGCGGTAACTTTTGTAGCAAACCATGATACGGACGAGATTTATAATAATAAGATATTAGCCTATGCTTATATACTGACACACGAAGGTTATCCATGTGTGTTCTATCGTGATTATGAAGAATGGCTTGATAAGAATAAGCTGAATAACCTTATATGGATCCATAATAACAAAGCTTCGGGGTCTACAACGTATCTTTACGCGGATAATGATGAATATGTAGCACGCAGGAATGGAACGCCGGGTCTTATAGTATATATTAATAATAGTAATTCATGGCAGGAAAGATGGGTAGATACGAACTGGGCAAGTACAACCATTAAAGATTATACAGGAGCGTCAACGTGGGAGCCTGTAACGCAGGCTGATACATGGGTTAAGGTTCAGGCGCCTCCGCATGGCTATACTGTATGGTCGGTAAAATAAAAAGTACATTTTATTTGTCAGGTATAAAAAAAGATGTAGTTTTGCAGCCTTAACGAGAGGAGGTGTTATATTATGTTGATTATACCAATTAAAGACGGAGAAAATATTGATAGAGCGCTTAAGCGTTACAAAAGAAAATTTGATAAAACTGGTGTAGTGCGTCAGCTAAGAAGTCGTCAGGCTTTCATCAAACCTTCGGTTGTAAGAAGAGCTCAAATACAAAAAGCAAGTTATATCCAGGGATTAAGAGATTCTCTAGAGAATTAATTAATTTTAAGGATTAATGATATTACCGTTAGCAGGAAAGTTTTATAACTTTGCTGTTAACGGTTTTTTTTTATGGTTAATTCTAAACAGGCATACGCAGATTATCTTTTAAAGGAGAAGAATTATTCTCTCCTGACACTTCGTGCTTATACGGATGATGTGTCTGCATTTGAGCGATTTATTAAAGAGCAGGATGAAGATGCTGAGCTTGAAAATGTTGTTTATAGTCACGTACGAAGCTGGGTGGTTCATCTTGTTGAAGGTGGTGTGGCTAATAAGTCGGTTAACAGGAAAATTTCTTCACTAAAATCGTTTTATAAATTTCTATTGCGTTCAAAACAAATTTCTGTAAATCCTTTGCAGCAACATAAGTCGCTAAAGACTGAAAAGAAAGTTCAGATACCCTTTTCTGAAAAAGAGTTGAATGATGTGGTGGCTGATATAGAATACACTGATGATTTTGAAGGGATTAGAAATAGGTTGATAATTGAGCTTTTTTATACTACGGGTATTCGTCGCGCTGAACTTATAGGTTTAAAGTTGGGTAGTTATGATTCCGGGAACGGAACGCTGAAGGTGTTGGGTAAACGGAATAAGGAACGGATGCTGCCTGTTTTGCCTTGTACGGCTCAATTGCTGGGTAGGTATATGGTGGAAAGGAGAGCTTTGGCGGAGATTAACGATGCTGATGTGTTAATTTTGAATAATCGGGGCAATAAAGTGAGTGAATCATTTGTTTATAGGTTAATAAATGGTTACTTTAGTGTTGTCTCCGGTAAGGTAAAGAAAAGTCCGCACGTGCTTCGGCATACCTTTGCAACGCATCTTCTCAATAACGGAGCCGACTTGAATTCAGTAAAGGAATTGCTGGGTCATGCGAGCTTATCTTCTACACAAATATATACCCACAGCAGTCTTGCTGAGTTGAAAAAAGTGTACGGTGATGCGCATCCGCGTAATCGGGGCGATTCCTCAACGTTTAACGATTAAAAGTTTTAGATTATGAAAGTAAATGTTCATGCAGTCAACTTTAATGTTGACAGGAAGCTGGTTGGTTATGTTCAGGACAGGTTGAATAGACTTGAAAAGTATTATGACAGGGTTGTGAATTCTGATGTGTATTTTAAACTGGATAATACGAGTGAAAAGCAAAATAAGATCGCAGAGATTAAAATAGCAGTCCCGGGGGATGAGTTTATAGTTAAAAAGCAGTGTAAATCATTCGAGGAGGCGGTTGAGCTTGCGGCAGATTCCATGGAACGTTTATTGATGAAAAGAAAGCAAAAAATCAGGACGCATTCATAAAAAGAAAAAAAACCTGAAAAATGTTTTGATTAAAAAATAAATTCTATACATTTGCAGTCCGTTAGAAATAGCGGACTTTTTTATTGTAAGTTGCCGGTGTAGCTCAGCTGGCTAGAGCAGCTGATTTGTAATCAGCAGGTCGTGGGTTCGAGTCCCTCCATCGGCTCTAAAATAAAGAGCTTTGTGAGATTTGATTAAGTTTTTGATTGTCAATTATTTGAAAGAAAATCACAAATTTGTTCTTAAGGTTTTTGAAGAAAAAGCAACTGAAAAGTAAAGGTTAGGGGAGATACTCAAGCGGCCAACGAGGACGGACTGTAAATCCGTTGGGAAACCTTCGCAGGTTCGAATCCTGCTCTCCCCACAAAAAAAAGTTATTTGAGTATTGAGTTGTGAATAATAAGCTGTTTTTGGCTTAGGGTTTAAAATTCATGTTGAGATGACGAGACAGGCCGGTGTAGCTCAGGGGTAGAGTGCTTCCTTGGTAAGGAAGAGGTCACGGGTTCAAATCCCGTCATTGGCTCAAGTTTAAAAGAATTTGAACACTAATTATATAACTAAGATTAAATTATTAAATCATGGCAAAGGAAACTTTTGATAGGTCGAAGCCGCACCTTAATATAGGTACAATCGGGCACGTTGACCACGGTAAAACTACTTTGACTGCTGCTATTACAAAAGTATTAGCTGATGCAGGTCTTTCTGAGGCTAAATCATTTGACCAAATTGATAACGCTCCTGAAGAAAAAGAAAGGGGTATTACTATTAATACTTCTCACGTAGAGTATGCTACAGCTAACCGTCACTACGCTCACGTTGACTGTCCAGGTCACGCGGATTACGTTAAGAACATGGTTACTGGTGCTGCTCAGATGGACGGTGCTATCCTTGTAGTTGCTGCAACTGACGGACCGATGCCACAAACTCGTGAGCACATCCTTCTAGGTCGCCAGGTAGGTGTTCCAAGAATGGTTGTATTTATGAACAAAGTGGATATGGTTGATGATGCTGAGCTTCTTGAGCTAGTTGAAATGGAAATCAGAGATCTACTTTCTTTCTATCAATATGATGGTGATAACGGACCAGTTATCCAGGGTTCTGCTCTAGGTGCGCTTAACGGTGAACCAAAATGGGTTGATACTGTAATGCAATTGATGGATGCGGTTGATAACTGGATTGAGCTTCCTGCTCGTGACGTTGATAAGCCATTCCTAATGCCGGTTGAAGACGTATTCACAATTACTGGTCGTGGTACTGTTGCTACAGGTCGTATCGAAACAGGTGTTGCTAATACAGGTGACGCAGTTGAAATCATCGGTATGGGTGCTGAGAAACTTACTTCAACTATTACTGGTGTTGAGATGTTCCGTAAAATCCTTGACAGAGGTGAAGCTGGAGATAACGTAGGTCTACTTCTACGTGGTATCGATAAAGCTGATATCAAAAGAGGTATGGTTATCATCAAGCCAGGATCTGTTAAACCACACGCTCACTTTAAAGCAGAGGTTTATATCCTTAAAAAAGAAGAAGGTGGACGTCACACTCCATTCCACAACAACTACCGTCCTCAGTTCTACGTTCGTACAACTGACGTAACAGGAACAATTTCTCTTCCTGCAGGTGTTGAGATGGTAATGCCAGGTGATAACCTTACTATCGATGTGCAACTACTTAGCCCAATCGCTCTTAGCGTAGGTCTACGTTTCGCTATCCGTGAGGGTGGTCGTACAGTAGGTGCAGGTCAGGTTACTGAAATACTAGACTAATTTATAGTTAAAATAAAAAGCCAGCCTGGTGCTGATGCATCAGCTGGCTTTTAACAAACGGGCGTAGTTCAAGGGTAGAATAGCGGTCTCCAAAACCGTTGATGGGGGTTCGAATCCCTCCGCCCGTGCAAAAACAATATAACAATGGCAAAAGTTACTAATTACATATCAGAAGCATTTACTGAGCTTAAATCAAATGTAACATGGCCTGAATGGGCTGAAGTTCAACGTTTGACTATTATTGTTGCTGTATTTTCAGTAATATTTGCGTTGGTTACTTTTGGAGTGGATAAAGGCTTTGAAGTTCTTGTCGCTAAGTTTTATGCTTTATTAAAAAACTAATTTTATTACAATGACTGATAACAATGTCAAAAAGTGGTATGTGGTTAGAGCTGTAAGCGGTCAGGAAAATAAAGTTAAAAACTACATAGAAACAGAAATTAGCAGACTAGGGATGTCTGATTATATTTCTCAGGTACTTGTTCCAACTGAAAAGGTGGTTCAGGTTCGTGATGGAAAAAAAATCAGCAAAGACCGTGTTTACTTTCCTGGCTATGTAATGATTGAGGCTAATTTAACCGGTGAAATACCGCATATTATAAAGTCTATTACCGGTGTTATCGGTTTTCTAGGAGAGACTAAAGGTGGCGATGCTGTTCCTTTACGTTTAGCTGAAGTAAACAGAATGCTTGGTAAAGTAGACGAATTGTCTGTTAAAACTGATAACGTTTCTATACCATTTGCGGTAGGAGAGACGGTAAAAGTTATTGACGGACCATTTAACGGTTTTAACGGAAACGTTGAAAAAGTTAATGAAGAAAAGCGTAAGCTTGAGGTGATGGTGAAGATCTTTGGAAGAAAGACTCCGCTTGAGCTAAGTTTTATGCAGGTTGAGAAAGTATAATTTTGTTACACTTATTATAAATCACATCATTCGCTTCCAAATGAAGATGTGCTAAATTTTTTTAAAGAAATGGCTAAAGAAATTAGTAAAGTAGTTAAACTACAAGTTAAGGGAGGTGCTGCGAATCCGTCGCCACCGGTTGGACCTGCATTGGGAGCTGCTGGGGTTAATATCATGGAGTTCTGTAAGCAATTTAATGCCAGAACACAAGATAAACCCGGTAAAGTTCTACCAGTACAAATTACTGTGTACAAAGACAAATCTTTCGAGTTTGTTGTTAAAACGCCACCGGCTGCAATCCAACTACTGGAAGCTGCTAAACTTAAAGGAGGTTCTGGTGAGCCAAACCGTAAGAAAGTAGCAAGCGTTACCTGGGATCAGATCAGGACTATTGCTGAAGACAAAATGGCTGACCTAAATGCTTTCACAATCGAGAAAGCTATGAGTATGGTAGCTGGTACAGCAAGGTCTATGGGTATAACAGTATCAGGAGCAGCTCCTTTTTAATCTAAAAAGAAAAAGAAGACATGGCAAAATTGACAAAAAAACAGAAAGAGGCTGCTTCAAAAATTGAGAAGAACAAGCTGTATTCATTGAAAGATGCTTCTGCATTAATCAAAACAGTTGCTTCTGCAAAATTTGATGAGTCTGTTGATATCGCAGTACGTCTGGGTGTAGATCCAAGAAAAGCGAATCAAATGGTGAGAGGTGTTGTAACGCTTCCTCATGGTACAGGTAAAGATGTAAGAGTTCTTGCTCTTGTTACACCTGATAAAGAAGCTGAGGCTAAAGCTGCTGGTGCTGACTACGTAGGTTTAGATGATTACCTTCAAAAAATTAAAGACGGATGGACAGATGTTGATGTTATCATCACTGTACCTGCAGTTATGGGTAAATTAGGTCCTCTAGGTAGAATATTAGGTCCTCGTGGTCTAATGCCAAACCCTAAAACAGGAACTGTTACTATGGAAGTAGGTAAAGCTGTTGCTGATGTTAAAGCTGGTAAAATCGACTTTAAAGTTGATAAAACCGGTATCGTTCATGCAGGAATCGGAAGAATCTCTTTTGAGGCTGACAAGATTACTGAGAACGCGCACGAAATTATTCAAACATTAATCAAATTGAAACCAACTGCAGCTAAAGGTACATACATTAAGAGTATCCACATCTCTTCTACTATGAGCCCTGCTATCGCTTTAGATCCTAAAGCAGTATAATTGGTAGTTAAAAAGTTTTATTATGACCAAAGAAGAAAAATCAAGAGTTATTGAAGATTTAACTGCACAGTTGGCTGGTACAAACGTTGTTTATGTAACAGATATTTCAGGACTTAATGCAGAGAATACTTCAAACTTAAGAAGAGCTTGTTTTAAAGCTGGTATCAAACTTGAGGTTGTTAAAAATACCCTTCTTGAAAAAGCTATGGGTAGCTTAGATAACAACTATGGTGAACTACCTTCTATCCTAAAAGGAAGTACTTCTATCATGATTGCAGAGAACGGTAACGCTCCTGCTAAAATCATCAAAGAATTCCGTAAAAAATCTGATAAACCAGTTCTTAAAGGTGCTTACATCCATGAGGCTGTATTCATCGGTGACAACCAGCTTGACGCCCTTGTAGCACTTAAATCTAAAGACGAAGTTATCGGAGAAATCATCGGTCTTCTTCAATCTCCTGCTAAAAACGTTGTTTCTGCACTTAAATCAGGTGGTAGTACAATTGCAGGACTTGTTAAAACATTATCTGAAAGATAATAACCCCGCGAGAACGCACTTTATAAATTATATATTACAAACTATTTAAAACGATAGAAAAAATGGCAGATTTGAAACAATTCGCAGAACAACTAGTTAACTTAACAGTTAAAGAAGTTAACGAACTAGCTACAATATTAAAAGATGAGTATGGAATCGAGCCTGCTGCTGCTGCAGTAGTTGCTGCTGGTCCTGCTGCTGGAGGTGATGCTCCTGCTGCTGCTGAGCAAACTGAGTTCACTGTAGTTCTTAAAGATGCTGGTGCTTCTAAACTTGGTGTTGTTAAAGCTGTAAAAGAACTTACAGGTTTAGGACTTAAAGAAGCTAAAGATCTTGTAGATGCTGCTCCAACAAACGTAAAAGAAGCTGTTTCTAAAGAAGAGGCTGAAGGTCTTAAGAAAGCTTTAGAAGAAGCTGGAGCTGTTGTTGAGCTTAAATAAGCTTACATCGGTTACAAAACCCAGGTTTAGGCCTTGAGAAGTACTCTCAAAGGCCTAAACCATTTTTCGTATAATAACATTTTATACGCTTTTTACTAAATTTTTTTAATCAAAATTTTGTCCATTGATGATAACAAATCAGACTGAAAGATTAAATTTTGCCTCAACAAAAAACATTCCTGATTACCCGGACTTCCTTGACATACAGGTAAAATCTTTTAAAGATTTTTTCCAGCTTGAAACGAAATCAGATGAAAGAGGCAACGAAGGTCTTTATAACACCTTCATGGAAAACTTTCCGATTACTGATACAAGAAATCAGTTTGTATTGGAGTTCCTTGATTACTTTGTTGATCCGCCACGTTATACAATTGAAGAGTGTATAGACAGGGGACTTACATACAGTGTGCCGCTTAAAGCAAGGCTTAAACTTTACTGTACAGACCCTGAGCATGAAGATTTTGAAACTATTGTACAGGATGTATATTTGGGAACTATCCCTTATATGACACCAAGCGGTACTTTTGTTATCAACGGTGCTGAACGTGTGGTTGTATCACAGCTTCACAGGTCTCCTGGTGTTTTCTTTGGCCAGTCATTCCACGCAAACGGAACAAAATTATACTCTGCAAGGGTAATTCCTTTTAAAGGTTCTTGGATAGAATTCGCTACAGACATTAACAGTGTAATGTATGCTTATATCGACAGAAAGAAAAAACTTCCTGTTACTACGCTATTCAGAGCTATTGGTTTTGAAAGGGATAAAGATATCCTTGAAATATTTGACCTTGCTGAAGAAATCAAGGTTTCAAAAACAGGTCTTAAAAAGTATATCGGAAGAAGACTTGCTGCACGTGTATTGAACACTTGGCACGAAGATTTCGTGGATGAGGATACAGGTGAGGTGGTTTCTATCGAGCGTAACGAAATTATATTAGATCGTGACACTATCATCGACAAAGATAATGTTGAAGAGATCATCGACTCTAACGTAAAAACAATTCTGTTACACAAAGAGGATAACAATCAGGCAGATTATGCTATTATCCACAATACTTTACAGAAAGACCCTACTAACTCAGAAAAAGAAGCTGTAGAGCATATTTACCGTCAGCTGCGTAATGCAGAACCACCTGATGAGGAAACGGCTCGAGGCATTATAGATAAATTGTTCTTCTCTGACCAACGTTACAACCTTGGTGAAGTAGGTCGTTACAGAATGAACAAAAAACTTAATCTTGATATTCCTATGGATAAGCAGGTGCTTACCAAAGAGGATATCATTACGATAGTTAAATACCTTATTGAGCTTATCAACTCTAAAGCAGAGATTGATGATATTGACCACTTATCAAACCGTCGTGTACGTACAGTAGGTGAGCAGCTTTCAGCTCAGTTTGGCGTTGGTCTTGCCCGTATGGCAAGAACAATCAGAGAGCGTATGAACGTTAGGGATAACGAGGTGTTTACACCAATCGACCTTATCAATGCTAAAACATTGTCGTCGGTTATAAACTCGTTCTTTGGTACTAACCAGCTTTCTCAGTTCATGGACCAGACGAATCCACTTGCAGAAATCACTCACAAGAGAAGGTTATCAGCACTTGGACCAGGTGGTCTTTCAAGAGAGAGAGCAGGTTTCGAGGTTCGAGACGTTCACTATACGCACTATGGCCGTTTATGTCCTATCGAAACGCCTGAGGGACCAAACATTGGTTTGATCTCGTCTCTTGGTGTTTATGCTAAGGTAAACGGAATGGGCTTTATTGAAACGCCTTACCGTAAAGTTACTGAAGGTAAAGTAGACCTTGAATCGGCTCCTATTTATCTAAGTGCTGAAGAAGAAGAAGGTAAGATGATTGCTCAGGCAAACATTGAAATGGATGGAAGTGGTGTTATTACTGCCGATAAGATCATTGTTCGAGAAGAAGGTGATTTTCCGGTTGTTGAACCTACTGCAGCTCACTATACTGACGTTGCTCCTAACCAGATCGCTTCTATCTCGGCTTCATTGATTCCTTTCCTTGAGCACGATGATGCGAACCGTGCGTTGATGGGATCGAACATGATGCGCCAGGCTGTTCCTCTTTTACGTCCGGAAGCCCCAATTGTGGGTACAGGATTGGAGCGCCAGGTAGCTTCTGACTCTAGGGTACTTATCAATGCTGAAGGGCATGGTACTGTTGAGTATGTTGATGCTAACGAAATTACAATTAAATATGACAGAACTGACCGTGAGAGAAGCGTGAGCTTTGATCCGGATGAGAAAACATACCAGCTTATCAAGTTCAGAAAAACGAACCAGAGTACAAGTATTAACCTTAAGCCTATCGTAAGAAAAGGTGACAGAGTTAAACCGGGTCAGGTTCTTTGTGAAGGTTATGCTACACAAAATGGTGAACTTGCTCTTGGTCGTAACCTTAAAGTGGCATTCATGCCTTGGAAAGGTTACAACTTCGAGGATGCGATCGTGATTTCTGAAAAAGTGGTTCGTGATGATATCTTTACGTCTATCCACGTAGATGATTACTCTCTTGAGGTAAGGGACACTAAATTAGGTAACGAAGAGTTAACTAACGATATCCCTAACGTAAGTGAGGAAGCTACTAAAGATCTGGACGAAAACGGTATGATCAGGATTGGTGCCGAGGTTAAACCTGGTGACATCCTTATTGGTAAGATTACTCCAAAAGGTGAGTCTGATCCAACACCGGAAGAAAAACTTCTTCGTGCTATCTTTGGAGACAAAGCAGGTGATGTTAAGGATGCTTCATTAAAAGCATCTCCGTCATTACATGGTGTTGTACTTGATAAAAAACTGTTTGCGCGTGCCGTTAAGGATAAACGTAAACGTACAAAAGATAAAGACGATTTAGGAAAACTTGAAATGGATTTTGAAGTTAAGTTCAACGAGCTTAAGGATAGACTTATTGACAAGTTATTTAATATCGTTAACGGAAAAACTTCACAGGGAGTGATGAATGATCTGGGTGAGGAAGTATTACCAAAAGGTAAGAAATATACTCAGAAAATGCTGTATGCTGTTGAAGATTTCGCTCACTTGACTAAAGGTCAGTGGACTACGGATGACGAAACCAATGCAATGGTTAACGACCTTATCCACAACTATAAAATTAAGCTGAACGACCTTCAGGGAGCCCTAAGAAGGGAAAAATTCACCATTACTGTGGGTGATGAGCTTCCGTCAGGTATCTTGAAACTTGCTAAAGTTTACATCGCTAAGAAACGTAAGCTTAAAGTGGGTGATAAGATGGCGGGACGCCACGGTAACAAAGGTATCGTTGCTAAAATCGTACGTCAGGAAGATATGCCGTTCCTTGAGGATGGTACTCCTGTGGACATCGTGCTTAACCCGCTTGGTGTACCTTCACGTATGAACATCGGTCAGATTTATGAAACGGTTCTTGGATGGGCTGGTATGGACTTAGGAAGGAAATTTGCTACTCCTATTTTCGACGGTGCTTCTCTTGACCAGATCAATGCTCTAACAGATGAGGCAGGTATACCAAGATTTGGCCACACTTACCTATACGATGGAGGAACCGGAGAGCGTTTCCACCAGGCGGCTACAGTAGGTGTAATCTACATGCTGAAACTAGGTCACATGGTAGATGATAAGATGCACGCGCGTTCTATCGGTCCTTACTCGCTTATCACGCAGCAGCCTCTTGGAGGTAAAGCGCAATTTGGTGGTCAGCGTTTTGGAGAGATGGAGGTTTGGGCTCTTGAGGCTTATGGTGCGTCAAGTACTTTAAGGGAGATACTGACTGTTAAATCGGATGACGTTATCGGTAGGGCTAAAACTTACGAAGCTATCGTTAAGGGTGAAACTATGCCGGAACCGGGATTACCTGAATCGTTCAATGTATTGATGCATGAGCTTAAGGGTCTTGGACTTGACATCAGATTAGAAGAATAAATTTCCACGGGAATGGTACATTGTGCCATTCCCTTCTATACTTTTTTAATAAATTGATAGATTACATATCATGACGAAATTAAAAGATAAAAATACCATTAAAAGATTCGACAAGATTTCTATCGGACTTGCTTCGCCGGAATCAATACTTGCTGAATCAAGAGGTGAAGTTCTTAAGCCGGAAACGATTAACTATCGTACCCACAAACCGGAAAGAGACGGCCTTTTCTGCGAGCGTATATTTGGTCCTGTAAAGGATTTTGAATGTGCTTGTGGTAAATATAAAAGGATCCGTTATAAAGGGATTGTTTGTGACCGATGTGGTGTTGAAGTTACCGAAAAGAAAGTACGCCGTGACAGGGTAGGACACATCAACCTTGTTGTGCCTATCGCCCACATATGGTATTTCCGTTCGCTTCCTAATAAAATTGGTTATATCCTTGGTCTTCCGTCTAAAAAATTAGACATGATCATATACTATGAAAGGTATGTGGTTATTCAGCCGGGTATCGCTAAAGGACCGGATGGGGAAACCCTTAACAGACTTGATTTCCTAACTGAAGAAGAGTACCTGAACATTCTTGATACCCTTCCGATGGAAAACCAATACTTAGATGATACAGACCCTAACAAGTTTGTTGCTAAGATGGGTGCTGAGTGTATCATGGACCTGCTTGCAAGGATTGACCTGAACGAGCTTTCGTACCAGTTACGCCACAGTGCTAACACTGAAACATCTAAACAGCGTAAAACTGAAGCTCTTAAAAGGCTTCAGGTTGTAGAATCATTCCGTGAGTCTAACCTTAACAGGGAAAACCGTCCTGAGTGGATGATCCTAAAAGTTATACCTGTTATCCCGCCTGAGCTTCGCCCATTGGTGCCGCTTGATGGTGGTCGTTTTGCAACATCAGATTTGAATGACCTTTACCGTAGGGTGATCATCCGTAATAACCGTCTTAAGAGGTTGATGGAGATCAAAGCTCCGGAGGTTATCCTTCGTAACGAAAAGCGTATGCTACAGGAATCTGTAGATTCACTATTCGATAATACAAGAAAAGCATCTGCTGTTAAAACAGAATCGAACAGACCGCTTAAATCACTTTCTGATTCATTAAAAGGTAAACAAGGACGTTTCCGTCAAAACCTACTTGGTAAACGTGTTGACTATTCTGCACGTTCGGTAATTGTCGTTGGACCTGAGATGAAACTTTATGAGTGTGGTCTTCCAAAAGATATGGCGGCTGAGCTTTACAAACCATTCGTTATCCGTAAGCTTATCGAAAGAGGTATTGTAAAAACAGTTAAGTCTGCTAAAAAGATAATCGATAAAAAAGAGCCTGTAGTTTGGGATATCCTTGAAAACGTAATTAAAGGTCACCCTGTATTACTAAACCGTGCTCCTACTCTTCACCGTTTAGGTATCCAGGCGTTCCAGCCGAAACTTATCGAAGGAAAAGCGATTCAGCTTCACCCATTGGTATGTACGGCATTCAACGCGGATTTCGATGGTGACCAGATGGCGGTTCACCTTCCGCTTGGGCCTGAGGCTATCCTTGAAGCGCAGCTATTGATGCTTGCTTCTCACAATATCCTTAACCCTGCTAACGGTGCTCCGATTACTGTACCTTCTCAGGACATGGTACTTGGTCTTTACTATATGACCAAAGAACGTCTTTCAACTCCTGAAAAGAAAATATTAGGTGAAGGCCTTACTTTCTATTCGGCAGAAGAGGTACACATCGCACTAAACGAAGGTAGACTTGAGCTTAATGCACGTGTGAAAATACGCGCTAAAGATTTCAACGAAAACGGAGAGCTTGTTTGGAAAATTATCCAGACAACTGCAGGTAGGGTATTATTCAACGAGGTGGTGCCGGAAGCGGCAGGATACATCAATGAGATCCTTACTAAGAAGTCATTAAGAGATATTATCGGTGCTATTTTAAGTGTTACCGATGTACCTACAACGGCTGCTTTCCTTGATAATATGAAAGATATGGGATACCGTTTCGCATTCCGAGGTGGTCTTTCATTCAGCTTAGGTGATATCATCATCCCTGAAAGAAAGCAGGAGCTTATTGCTGATGCTAACGAGCAGGTTGATGCTATCTCTATGAATTATAACATGGGTCTAATTACCAACAACGAGCGTTACAACCAGGTAATTGACGTATGGACTTCTACAAACGCATTGCTTACAGAGCTTGCCATGAAAAACATTCGTGAGGATCAGCAAGGATTCAACTCGGTGTACATGATGCTTGACTCTGGGGCGAGGGGTTCTAAGGAGCAGATTCGTCAGCTTACAGGTATGCGTGGTTTGATGGCTAAGCCTAAAAAATCTACCGCTGGTGGTGGTGAGATTATCGAGAACCCGATCCTTTCTAACTTTAAAGAAGGTCTTTCGATTCTTGAGTACTTCATCTCTACGC
The DNA here is from genome assembly GCF_003350375.1 of Flavobacterium sp. AG291. Classification (GTDB taxonomy): domain Bacteria; phylum Bacteroidota; class Bacteroidia; order Flavobacteriales; family Flavobacteriaceae; genus Flavobacterium; species Flavobacterium suzhouense. Next base: position 406,231 of record NZ_QQAR01000001.1, read on the forward strand.
ACGGTGCACGTAAAGGTCTTGCGGATACGGCTCTTAAAACGGCGGATGCAGGTTACCTTACAAGGAGGCTGCACGACGTTTCTCAGGACGTTATAGTTAACTCTGTTGACTGTGGTACACTTAGAGGTATCGAGGTTTCTGCACTTAAGAAAAATGAGGAAATCGTTGAATCTCTTGGTGAAAGAATTCTTGGCCGTGTGGCACTTCAGGATGTTATCAACCCGCTTACAAGCGAAGTGCTTGTAGCTGCCGGTGTTCAGATTACTGAAGCAGAGGTTAAAGCTATCAACGCTGCGCCAATCGAGAAAGTTGAAGTACGTTCTCCACTAACATGTGAGGCTACTAAAGGTATCTGTGCTAAGTGTTACGGTCGTAACCTTGCTACCGGTAAGATGACACAAAGAGGTGAGGCTGTAGGTGTAATTGCTGCACAGTCTATTGGTGAGCCGGGTACTCAGCTTACACTTCGTACATTCCACGTTGGTGGTGTTGCGGGTGGTATTTCTGAGGAGTCTAGCATCATCACTCGTTTTGCAGGTAGATTAGAGATTGAAGATCTTAAAACTGTAAAAGGTGAAGATATCGATGGTAACCCAACTGATATCGTTGTTTCACGTTCTACAGAGCTTAAGCTTGTTGACGAAAACACAGGTATTGTATTAAATACTCATAACATCCCTTACGGTTCAAGTATCTATGTAAAAGACGGTGACGTTGTTGAAAAAGGTGCTGTAATTTGTAAATGGGACCCTTATAATGGAGTTATTATCTCTGAATTTACGGGTAAAATCGCTTATGAAGATATCGAACAAGGACAATCATTCATGGTTGAGATCGATGAGCAAACCGGATTCCAGGAGAAAGTAATCTCTGAGGCAAGAAATAAAAAACTTATCCCTACGCTTCTTGTATACGGAAACGATGGCGAACTTATCCGTTCGTACAACCTTCCGGTAGGTGCTCACCTTATGGTTGACAACGGCGAGAAGATTAAGGCTGGTAAGATCCTTGTTAAGATTCCAAGACGTTCATCTAAAGCAGGCGATATCACGGGAGGTCTTCCTAGGATTACTGAGCTTCTTGAAGCACGTAACCCTTCTAACCCGGCTGTGGTTTCTGAAATCGACGGTGTTGTTTCATTCGGTAAGATCAAGAGGGGTAACCGCGAGATCGTGATCGAGTCTAAATTTGGTGAGATTAAGAAGTATCTTGTGAAACTTTCTAATCAGATCCTTGTTCAGGAGAATGACTACGTTAAAGCAGGTATGCCGCTATCAGACGGTGCTATTACTCCTGAGGATATCCTTAGGATCCAGGGACCATCTGCTGTACAGCAGTACTTAGTGAACGAGATTCAGGAAGTTTACCGTCTTCAGGGTGTAAAAATCAACGATAAGCACTTTGAGGTGGTTATCCGCCAGATGATGCGTAAAGTACAGGTTCAGGATCCGGGTGATACGCTATTCCTAGAGGATCAGCTAATCCATACATCTGACTTTATCGTTGAGAACGACAAACTATACGGAATGAAAGTTGTTGAAGACGCAGGTGACTCTGAAAACCTTAAACCGGGTCAGATCGTTACTCCACGTGAGCTTAGAGATGAGAATTCATTACTTAAGCGTAACGACCAAAACCTTGTAGTAGCAAGGGACGTAGTTCCTGCAACAGCTACTCCGGTACTTCAGGGTATCACAAGGGCGTCGCTTCAAACTAAATCGTTCATCTCTGCTGCATCGTTCCAGGAAACTACAAAAGTACTGAACGAAGCTGCGGTTGCCGGTAAAGTTGACGGACTTGAAGGACTTAAAGAGAATGTAATCGTTGGTCACAGAATACCTGCTGGTACAGGTATGAGAGACTACGACAACACTATCGTAGGTTCTAAAGATGAATACAATGAGCTATTAACTCCTAAGGAGGAATATAACTACTAATACAATGAGTGACCAAAATAATCAGGCACAGCTTCAGATCGAGCTGGATGAGAAAACAGCAGAGGGAACATACAGTAACCTTGCAATCATCAACCACTCTGCTTCTGAATTTGTTGTGGATTTCGTAACGATTATGCCGGGCGTGCCTAAGGCTAAAGTGAAATCCCGCATTGTATTAACGCCACAGCATGCTAAAAGGCTGCTAAAGGCACTAGGGGAGAATATCCACCGCTTTGAAGCCACTCACGGCCAGATAAGCGATACGGAACAACCCGCTATTCCTTTGACCTTTGGTCCTGCAGGACAGGCTTAATAAAAATAGAAAACCCTTTCAGTAATGAAAGGGTTTTTTTATTGGTTAAATATTTAGTTGTCTTTTATAGAGATTATTCTTTAGAATATAAAAATCCCCATCGGCCACGATTCATAGTTTTGGTAAAAACCTCGCCTACCCTATATGGGCGGCGTACCCCTAATGAGATTGTGTCATTTTGCTGTACAAATTTAATGTCATATGTCCTCCTTCCTTTACTTGTAACACCTGTTTTATATTCTATAACAGGAGTTTTAATATGTTCTTTTGTCGGATTTATAACCCACGTATTTGTTGTTATAATTATAGAATATATTACAGCGTTGATTAGAGCTATGCTACAAAGACCGCCGACTAAAATACTCCAAAAGCTTTCATTGATACGTCTTATTTTTGATTTTCCAGACTGATCTCCCTTTAGTTTTTTAAAATAAAGTATTGGAAAAAAAATAGTTATTAATATTGTCGTCGGAATTAGCCAGTAATGCGATATCATAAGTAATGCAGGCTTTGTTTCGAAGTACTTTATCACAAAAAAAGGATAGGCTATAACAAACGTGATTCCTCCAAAGATGAGTATAATTTTTGACATGAATTTTATATAAATGAAGTTACAAAACTAATTATGTTAGATGAATGCTTGTATTGTTATGCTTTAGGTTGATTATGGTGTTACTTGCTAAAAATCAATTACATATTTCTGTTCCCCAATTAGTATGGCCTCTGTCGTTATGACATTTCCAGTTCTTTAGAATTTTTAAAACTGACCAAGAAACTTCTTTATTCTTTTTTGCAGTCATAATTATCTTCTCGCTTAGCAATGAATCGTCTGGGATATTGTTATGAATCAATGTGATTTCATAAATAACATCTTTAGTGATGGTGCTGATTTCATATTGAGGCCTGGCTTCGTTTTTTGGGTAATTGTTATAAAGAATTATCAGTTCCTGAGGAGTCTTTATATCGGTGAGTCCTTTAATTTTTGAATTAAAATTTTCAGGATCTATTTCCTGATAAGATTCACTACATGATAGATTTAAAATTCCTAATAGTGATAAGAGATATATCTTTTTCATTGTCGGATTTAAAGTTTATAGATCCTACTATCTATAGATACCTCCTTATAAAAGGAATCTTTTTGATAACTATGCTTATCAGGAGGCTTAGTAGCAAGCATACAATAGTTGACGTTACGATTCCAATAACAGGATTAATAAAATTCCATGTTAAACCACGTTTTACCATTATAGTAAGCAGTAATGCATGTATCAGATAAATTGTAAAACTATGAGCCGAAACTAAATTGACTGATTTTTTAAGTATAGTGTTTTTAATATCGGTTTTAAATACAAGAACATACACGCCAATACTTTGTAGCATAACATTCAGGCTTTGATAACTATAAAACATTTCGTTTAGTCTGTTTTCCTTAACGGCATAATAATACATGCCTCCTATGGTTATCGCTGTACCTACTAGATACATCGACAAGCCCTGCAGAGTTGTAAAAGTGTTGTGTTTCGATAAATAGTAACCAAGGATATAAAATCCGGTATAGTTAAAAAAGAGGGAAATTTGTAAATTTGGGATATAATAGTTTAATGAATAGCTATAAATTGTATTGAAGATAAACCAAAGGATAATGAAGTATTTTAAATTATCCTTTGTAGCGTTTTTGGTGTAAACCCGTATTATGGGTGTAATGAGATATAAGCCAAATAGCATATATATGTACCATAAATGGTAATAACTACCGTTTACTAAGCTTCTAAGAATGTGAATGGGTAAATCTGCTATATCCAAGTTGAAGATTCTTCGCCAACCATAGGTGTAAATAATGTAAATCAGGCTGTAAAACAGAAATGGGATGAAGATTTTAAAAAGCTTATTTGTAAGCAGGTCTTTTATTTCGTAGTCTTTATTTAATAGAAAAGTTCCGGTTATCATTACAAACACTGGAACACAAAACCTAACAGCACTATCGAAAGCATTAGCTATATTCCAGTCAAAAAAGTCAATAGATCCGAGGCTGACAACTCCCGGTGCAGCAGTGTGCAATAATATTACGCTAATAGTTGCTATTACTCTTAAACTCTCAGCCCATTCTATTTTATTCATAATAATCTATTTTACTGAGGTTAAACATACAATCTTTTTTTTAAGTAAACTAGCCATATTAACACGATTAGCTTCTTTCCCCATCAACAATATTTCCTTAACTTTGAAGCTATTCACTAAAACTATTTTCCGTTTCCCATGTCCAGTATCATTCAATTACTTCCTGACCACGTTGCCAACCAGATAGCTGCCGGAGAGGTGGTGCAAAGGCCGGCTTCCATCGTTAAGGAATTGCTTGAAAATGCCGTCGATGCCGGCGCGACTGAGGTAAAACTGGTGGTTAAGGATGCCGGTAAAACCTTAGTTCAGGTAATAGACAACGGAAAGGGCATGAGCGTTACCGACTCCCGCCTTTGCTTTGAGCGTCATGCTACGTCTAAAATTCGCCATGCTGAAGATTTATTTTCGCTGCATACAAAGGGGTTTAGGGGAGAGGCTTTGGCTTCCATTGCTGCGGTTGCCCATGTGGAGATGAAAACCCGCCAGGAACAGGACGAACTGGGTACGCACATCGTTATCGAAGGAAGTAAATTTGTTTCCCAGGATGTTGCCGTGCTGCCAAAAGGAACGTCGTTTTCAATCAAAAATCTGTTTTTCAATATTCCGGCCCGCCGAAACTTCCTTAAGAGCGATACGGTAGAGTTTCGCCATATCGTTGACGAGTTTGAGCGTGTAGCTTTGGCACACGCTAATATAGGCTTTATGCTGTACCACAATGGCAGCGAGATGTTCAACCTGCCTGGGTCTAATCAGCGCCAACGTATCGTAAATATATTTGGAGGCCGTACTAATGAAAAGCTGGTTCCGGTTTCTGAAAGTACCGAGATCGTAAATATACAGGGATTTGTATGCAAACCTGAATTCGCTAAGAAGAACAGGGGAGAGCAATTCTTTTTTGTAAACGACCGATTTATCAAAAGCGGTTACCTGCACCATGCGGTGATGGCTGCCTATGAAGGCTTACTGAAAGATGGTTCACAACCGGGATATTTCCTTTATCTTGATGTGCCACCTAATACTATAGATGTCAACATACATCCAACAAAGACTGAAATTAAGTTTGATGATGAGCACGCGCTATATGCGATATTGCGTTCTTCTATAAAACACAGTCTGGGTCAGTTTAATGTGGCTCCGGTGCTTGATTTTGACCGTGATGCCAACCTTGATACGCCTTACAATTACGAAAGTAAAGAGGCAGTAATGCCGATGGTTCAGGTAGACAGGAGCTATAACCCTTTTGCCGATGAGAAACCTGCTAAAACCAATTCGGGATCATCATCTTCGTCATCGTTTTCTTCTTCAGGTGGAGGAGGGTGGACACCTTCATTCAAAAAAGAAAAAGCACCTGTTTGGGAAAGCCTTTATACGGGGCTGACAGAAGCTGCCGAAGAAATAACACCTTTAAATGAGATTAGCTTTGAATCGGAGGAAGTTACAGGCTCGCTTTTCAATGATACAGAAGTAGAGCAGGCAGTTCAGAAAACCTATCAGATCCATAAAAAATATATCGTAAGCCCTATTAAGTCGGGTCTTTTGATCATTGACCAGAAGAGGGCGCACCAACGCGTGCTTTACGAACAATTCCTGACTAACATTACTGTACACCATGCGGCAAGCCAGCAATTGCTTTTCCCGTTAATGTTATATTATAATATGTCGGAACTTGCTTTAATTCAGGAAATGCGTGGTGCTTTAGAGAATACTGGCTTTGTTTTTGCAGAGTTTAATAACGACCATATAGTTGTATCTGGGCTTCCGGTAAATGTTGCTGAAAGTGAGGTTTCTATACTTTTGGAGGAGCTTTTAAATGATCTTCAGCAGGAAGTGCCTGACAGCAGTTTTAGCCAGACTGACAGCATTGCCAAGTCGATGGCGCGCAGTCTTGCGATTAAAACGGGTGTAATTATGCCTGAAAAAGAACAGGAAAATATGGTCAATTCGCTTTTTGCCTGCAAAGAGCCTAATGTATCACCTTTTAATAAACCAACTTTCATCACCATTAGTGTGGAAGACCTTGATAAACGATTTGCAATATGATGCGTATTACAGAGACTGTTAAACAGTTGATTATTATTAATATTTTATTTTTTGTAGGAAGTTATTTAGTGGGGCCGCCGACTCAGGATCTTCTTGCGTTGCATTCTTTTCAAAGCGATAAGTTTCAGGTTTGGCAACTTTTTACTCATATGTTTATGCATGGTGGAATTATGCATATACTTTTCAATATGTTTGCATTGTTTTCTTTTGGAGGGCTCTTAGAAAATATGTGGGGAGCGAAGAAATTTATCTTCTTTTATGTTTCATGTGGTGTCGGTGCGGCTTTACTGCATTTAGGAATATCTTATCTTGAAATGCAGAACATGTTACATCAAATATCCTACCTTAACTTGTCTCCAGATTTAATACATAAAATTATTAATATTCCAGTACTTGAAAATGGTCGTGTTTTTGTTGATGCTTTTAATAATGAGGTGCCTGGTTTATTGGGAGGTGTTAAAGATGTTGGACAACCGGAACTTCATATATTGTTTGATGCAGCATTGAATAACCAATTGCCCATGGTAGGTGCTTCTGGTGCAATTTATGGTATACTTGTAGCGTTTGCCTTTATAGTGCCTAATGCAGAACTGATGCTTTTGTTTTTACCAATCCCCATTAAAGCTAAATATTTTGTTCCGGGGCTACTTGCCATCGACTTATTTTTAGGACTTAAAGGACAGGCGATATTTGGCGGAGGTGATGGTATTGCTCATTTTGCCCATCTGGGCGGGGCTTTGATTGGTTTTATCATGATGTGGTACTGGAACAAAAATCAATTTAATAATAATCGCTGGAATTAATATATGGGTATCATAGATGACCTAAAGATGGAATACCGCATTGGTGGTATTGTACAGAAGCTTATTTATTGGAATGTTGGGCTTTTTGCTATTCCAATGGTAGTTTTCAGTATTCTTGCACTTTTTGGAGTGCAGGTGCCTTTCCTACGTTGGGATATGCCATTTACTATCGATTGGCTTAGTCTTTCGTCAGATCCTGTAAATCTGTTATGGAAGCCGTGGTCGCTTATAACCTATGCATTTTTACATGCAGGATTTATGCATATTCTTTTCAATATGCTAATGCTGGTTTTTGCAGGAAGGTTATTCCTTACTTTCTTTACTCAAAAGCAATTGTTTGGTGTTTACCTGCTTTCAGCAATCTTTGCAGGGCTTGTGTACATACTAAGTTATAATACACTACCTATGCTTGCCGGTAGCGGAGTTTCTAAAATGGTTGGTGCTTCGGCAGCTATTATGGCGATTCTTATTTCTACGGCGGTTTATTCCCCACAATATGAAGTGCGGTTATTGCTAATAGGAACGGTTAAGTTATGGCATATAGCGGTTGTTTTTGTATTGCTGGATCTTATTTATGCTTCGGTAGAGAACTCAGGCGGTCACCTGGCACATCTTGCCGGTTCGCTCTTTGGGGTTTTGTATGTAAAGATGCTGCAGAACGGTACCGATCTTACTAAAGGTGTATCGGCTGCGCTTGATTTTTTTACCAACTTATTTAAACCGGGTAAAAAAACGCCATTTAGAGAAGTGCATCGCAATCCTACGCCTACTCAGCGTGTAACAGCAAAACCTCAAAAAGATATTACACAAAAGCAAATTGACGATATACTTGATAAGATAAGTAAGTCGGGATACGATAGTTTAACCAAAGAAGAAAAAGAATTTTTATTTAAAGTTGGTAAATAATAAGTAGATTTGAGTTAAGCGTATACTATGAAAAAGCTATCGGGATTCAATAAGATGATGTTTGTGTTTAATATGGTTTTGACCGTATTGACCTTCATTGCCTATATACTTCCTTTTCTGGCACCAAAGCTTTTTCCTATACTTTCTGTATTTACATTGGTCATGCCGCTAATGCTTGTACTGAATTTTTTGTTTTTTATGTACTGGTTGCTACAGACCAAGCGCCAAATGCTTCTTTCCGGACTGGTTCTTCTTTTAGGGATTACATTCGTTAGTAAATGTTACCGTTTTTCTTCTAAGAACCTGCCGGAGGACAAGGCAGATTTTAAATTACTAAGTTATAACGTAAGGATGTTCAATCTGTATGAATGGCTTCCCGATACCGATATTCCACAAAAAATAAAAGATTTTGTAAAGGAACAGGATGCTGATATTGTTTGCCTTCAGGAGTATACAAAGCGTGGTAATGTAAAGTTTCCCGGTTATAAGCACAAATTCATTTTTGGCCGCTCAGGCATGATGGGACAGGCCATACTTTCTAAATATCCTATTATCGACAGCGGTCATATTGAGTTTCCTCACTCAGGTAATAATGTAATATTTGCCGATATAAAAAAGGGAATAGATACCCTAAGGGTTTACAGTATGCATATGCAGTCGGTAAAAATAAGTCCGGATATACACGAAACCATTGATGAAGAAAAGTCGAAGATTATTTTTGGACGATTAAGTGATGCATTTAAAAAGCAGCAATTGCAGGCAGAACTTTTTGATGCACATAAAAAAGACTGTACTTATCCGATGATCATTTGTGGAGATCTTAATAACAGTGCTTTTTCTTATGTTTACCGAAGTGTAAAAGGGAAAATGAAAGATGCCTTTGAAGAAGCCGGAAAAGGCTTTGGTAAGTCTTATAATTACAAATATTATCCTGCAAGGATAGACTATGTTTTTACTGACAGGCAAATTGACGTTAAGCAGTATACCACTTTTGATACTTTTGCCTATTCAGATCATTTTCCGGTAATGACTCGTCTTGCTTTTAAGGAAGAGGAAGAGTAATTAGAGTTCCTGATTCTTTAGATACTCCATAGCATAGCGACCTTCGTTAAACAACAAATCAAGAATGCTCAGATTGTTGATGAAGTCATGTTTTTCTTCAAACACTTGCGTGTAAGGTTCAAAATTTGCGGTGTCTTTTTTGCCATTAGCCAAATGGCGTAAGTCATTTACTCCCTCAACTTCATGGAAATATTCTGTTGTCTTTTCGTATGAAAAATCCATACCCAAACATGAGGTAACAATTTCCATAGCCTCAAAATTCAAATCCATCATAAACTCGTGCTTTTTCTCGAATATAGGCCTTATATCGTCTTCAAAATACTCGAAGAAGGGAGAAGTCCTATAAGCGGCTTCAAGCGATTTAAAATGCTGTTTTTGCCAATCGAATGCGTGTTCAAGACGGGTGTCCTTAAACTTTTGGTGTGCCGTTTTGGAATGCTTTACAGGGATGTTCAAAAGCTGAATACCATTAGGACTGTATATGTACATCCTGTTACGGTTTGTTTGCTTCTGAAAGTTATCCTCAACTTCAAAAGTTATAGCATCAGCTTTCGCCATTGCTACAAAATGACTAATTGAAGGGAAATATGTAGGGTGGATTAATATGTTCATTTGGTTATTCGGTTATTTGATTAAAATAAGAAGATTTGAAAGTGACCTGTGTGATCATTTTCAAATCTTCAAATTGAATAATTTTCAAATTTAATTACGCTTCCTTCTCTTTCCTTTTTTTCCAAAAGTAGCTTCCAACAAACCATACTGCCAGAGCAATCAGGAAATATTTAAGGTAGGATACCGGTTCGCCATCACCACCTACAGTAGTAAAGAATCTTTCCCAACGCGGTTTCATTTTACCATCTAAGCTCATCCAGATAAACACCGGTTTTCCAACAATATGGTCTTCAGGTACAAATCCCCAGTAGCGGCTGTCTTCTGAATTATGACGGTTATCTCCCATCATCCAGTAGTAATTCTGCTTAAAAGTATAAGAAGTTGCCACCTGACCATTGATACGTATATCATCACCATTTACAGTAAGCTCATTATTCTCATATTCTTTAATAATCATTTTGTACAGAGGAAGTGTTTCCTTGTTCAGTTCAACCGTTTTACCTTTTTGAGGGATTGTAATAGGTCCTATATTGTCTACAGTCCATGTTGGCTGATTATGAGGGAATAAAGCTGTTCCTTCGTCACCTGCTTTTGCAACACGTCTTGTCACTGCCTTTACGCCCGGATAGCTTTTAAGTCTTTCCGCACTGTCTTTGGTAAGCGAAATGAATACATAAGTACTGTCATTAACTAAGCCATGACCGTCAGTAATATCCAATTCTTTCTGAAGGTACATTTCGTTGATCTGAGTACCTCTGTCTACATATACAAAATAAGAGTATTGTGGTTTAGCCCTATCTGAAAGTATAAGTTCTTTACCATCAATAAATACGATGCCATCTTTTAGCTCAAATTTATCTCCGGGTGTTGCCACACAACGTTTTACGTAGTTAGATTTTTTGTCAATTGGCTTACGTATACCAATACTGTTTTTATCCCTGAAGAATCTCACAGTATCTATAGGCCAGTTGAATACCACAATATCATTCTTTTCAACTTTTTCAAAGCCGGGAAACCTGAAATACGGTAACTGAGGTTTATTGAAGTACGATTTTGTATGGATCAATGGTATAGAGTCATGTACCATTGGTGCCGCAATAGTAGTCATAGGTGTACGGGCACCATAATTGAATTTGCTTACAAAAAGGAAGTCACCTACTAATAGCGTTTTTTCCAAAGAAGAAGTAGGAATGGTAAATGGCTGCATAACATAAGTATGTACAATAGTTGCAACAACTACAGCAAACAGTAACGAACTTAACGTACTGTCCTTTTTCTCTTCTTCAGGAGTATATTGTGCTGTGCCGCTATAGTTTAACGCATAAATATATAGTCCAAGCGTAACAATACCAATGATAGCATCTGTTGATGTTTTTTTACCAAATGCTTTTAGGGTAAGTACCCATACAACAGGAAACATGATCAGGTTTACAATAGGTATGAACAACAGGATGGTCCACCAGCGTGGCCTTCCGATGATTTGCATTAAAATCATCGCGTTATATACAGGTACTGCGGCTTCCCAGGGTTTTCTGCCTGCTTTTTCATATAATTTCCATGTGCCTGCAAAATGTATTACCTGTACAGCAAGGAAAAAAATAAACCATTGTAATAGTGTCATCGTCTGTAAGTTTTTATATATATGTATACTTTCTTGGCAAAATGTTACTACAAACCTAAAACATCTTTCATCGTATAGATGCCTTTTTTACCGTAAAGCCATTCTGCGGCCACAACGGCACCAAAGGCAAACCCTTCGCGGCTGTGTGCAGTATGTTTAATTTCTATTGAATCTACTTCGGAGTCATAAAAAACGCTGTGTGTTCCAGGAATTCCTTCTTCGCGAATAGCATCAATATGAATTTCATCTTCTTTAGCGTTTTCAAGTGCCCAGCTCGAGTAGTCTGAGTTGGCAATAATGTCATTAGCAAGCGAAATAGCAGTGCCGCTTGGAGCATCAAGCTTTTGAAGGTGATGTATTTCGTTCATTGAAACCTTATATTGCTTAAGGTTACTCATCATCTTGGCAAGATGGGTATTCAGTTCAAAAAAGATATTTACACCAAGGCTAAAGTTAGATCCGTAAATAAAAGCACCTTGTTTCTGTTCACAAAGTTCAACCATGTTGTGATAGTGCTCCAGCCAGCCTGTTGTTCCTGAAACTACAGGTACATTGTTGTTAAGACATGCAGAAATATTTTCTACAGCAGCATCAGGAATACTAAAATCGATGGCTACATCGGCATTTTCAAGACCGTCAAAAGTATCCTCGGCATTTTTTCTCAATACAATTTCGTGTCCTCTTTCTAAAGCGATTCTTTCAATCACTTTCCCCATTCTTCCGTAGCCTAATAATGCGATTTTCATGTTTTAAAATTGGTAACTGAGCTTAAAGCCCATATTATATTTGTAATCTATGTCGTTTTGCTGCATTTCAGGACGCAGCGAGAGGTTTTCATTTACATTAAACTGCATTAGGTGTGCGTTTACGTTAGCCTCAACTATTTGCAGCACATAAAACCCGGCAGTAAGTAGCGCCGAAAGGTCCCTGTTCTTCTGGTGGAATTTCTGACCGCGGACAAGCCTATCCGGATCGGTAATTACAGATAGTTCTCCCTTGGGTGTTTTGCCTTGCAGCAAATCTTTGTAAGCATCACGGTATTCGTGATATTTTTTATTATTCCATGCATAAAAGTATATGCTGGTACCCATAGCTCCCCATACAATAGGTGCTTTCCAGTACCTTTTGTTGTATATCTGTCCGCCTCCGGGAAATACAGCCGAATAGAAAGCGGCTTTAGCCGGAGCCAGTGGGTTAGGAGCCGGATAACTTTTTGGAAGTTTTGTTGAATCTTTCTCTATTATAAGTACTTTTTCATCCTGTGCCAGCGCATTAAAGGAGGAAAGCAATAAAAGAGAAATAAATATTAATGACAGCTTCTTCACTAACCGTTTATAAGTTTAATGATTCTGTTGAAGTCTTCTTCTGAATGGAAAGGTATAGTAATCTTACCTTTACCTTTAGCATCTACTTTTACATCTACTTTAGCGCCAAAAAATCCGGTAAAAGCTTTTTTCTGGTCATCCTGTACAGTGAATGAACTGCTTTTTACTGCTTTCGCAGTAGATGGCAACAGGCTCTCATGGTAATTTTTCACCAAAGCTTCAGTCTCTCTTACCGATAGGTTTCCGCTAACAATCTTTTGGTAAATATCAGCCTGAGCATCGTGATCTTCGATATTGATGATGGCACGGCCGTGACCCATGGTGATAAATCCGTCACGGATTCCCGTCTGGATTATTGGGTCAAGCTTTAATAGTCGCAGGTAGTTAGCGATTGTAGAACGTTTTTTACCTACACGGTCACTCATTTGTTCCTGAGTAAGCTGTATCTCGTCTATTAGCCTCTGGTATGAAAGGGCTATTTCTATAGGGTCAAGGTCATGACGCTGAATATTCTCAACAAGAGCCATTACCAGCGATTCGTTATCGTCTGCAAGACGAACATAAGCAGGTACAGTAGCCAGTCCTGCAAGTTTCGAAGCGCGAAGACGTCGCTCTCCCGAAATTAACTGGTATTTGTTGTAATCCAGTTTTCTTACGGTTATAGGTTGTATTACACCAAGTTCTTTTATCGAAGTGCTAAGTTCCTTAAGCGTTTCTTCGTTAAAGTTAGTTCTGGGCTGGAAAGGATTTATTTCAATAGCATCAAGTTCAAGCTCAATGATATTACCTACAACTTTATCAGCACCTGCATCCTCAACCGATTTGATATCGTTGTCCGGATCTTTTAATAATGCTGATAAACCCCTGCCCAGTGCTTGTTTTTTAATTGCTTTTGTCATAAACCTACTCTTGTACTACTGTGTTTTTCTTTATAATTTCTTCTGCAAGGTTAATGTAATTTACAGCACCTTTGCTCGTTGCGTCATAATTGATAATGCTTTCACCAAAACTTGGTGCCTCACTAAGTTTTACATTACGTTGTATCACGGTATCGAAAACCATATCATGGAAGTGCTTTTGTACTTCCTCCACCACCTGGTTAGACAGGCGAAGGCGGGAATCATACATAGTCAACAGCAATCCTTCGATGTCAAGTTGAGGGTTGTGTATTTTTTGTACGCTTTTTATCGTGTTCAATAACTTTCCAAGACCTTCAAGGGCGAAATATTCGCACTGGATAGGGATAACAACAGAATCTGCTGCTGTCAGGGCATTAAGGGTAAGCAAACCTAATGAAGGAGCACAGTCGATAAGGATATAATCATATTTATCCTTAACACTTTCTAATGCCTGTTTAAGCATATATTCCCTGTTTTCTTTGTCTACTAATTCAATTTCGATAGCTACAAGGTCAATATGCGCAGGAATTACCCATACATTTGGCGAGTTGCATTCCAGCGTCGCTTCTTCCGGAGTATTGCTATGTTCCAGTATCTGGTAGGTGCCTTTTTCTACGGTTTCTACATCAATACCCAGTCCCGAACTGGCATTAGCCTGAGGGTCAGCATCTATAAGTAATACTTTTTTTTCAAGTACACCCAGCGCAGCGGCCAGATTTACAGAAGTAGTTGTTTTTCCTACGCCCCCTTTTTGGTTGGCAATGGCAATAATCTTACCCATTTGTGATTGTAAATTTTGAACCGTAAAAATACAATTATTTATGGTTTATGAAAACGGAATTTGTTAACATTAGACAAATATAAAAGCCCCGCTTTTTTACGCGGGGCTTTTGGTATAAGACTGGCGAATCTATGACTTATTTGATGATTAGTTTTTTAGACTCAGAATAATTTCCTGATTCAACTTTTACGATATACATACCAGCTGAAAGACCAGAAAGGTTTAGGTTTTGAGTTCCCTGATTTAATATAGAAGAGAATACGTTAGCACCTGTAAGAGTAAACACATTAACTGTACCGTTTGCCTCAAGATTATTGTTGATAGTTACGTTTCCGTCTACTGATGGGTTAGGGAAAATGCCGAATGTAGTTTTGTTAAGGTCGTTAATACCTGCTACTGCTTCAGACCATTTTACATTGTCAATTAGTGCAGCTGTGTGAGCTATGCTTCCAATAATTTTGAATCCAATATATTTTTGGCCCTCAGTAGCTGTTATAGCTATATTAGTATGGTTAGTTAATTCATCAGCTATGATGATTGGATCTCCGGAAGCAACGAATGTTGTAGCGTCAGTATTATCGCTAAAGGTTCCTAACTGGATAGTAACTTCACCAGGTGCTGGACCTGCGCCCATAACTACTCTGTCTGAATCAAAAGATAAGCTGTAGCTTCCGCCAAGTGATGTAAGTTCCGGGCTTATTAGAAATGAATCTGTATTTGGAGCTCCTGAAGCATAAAAAGTTACAAAGTTTTCGTTTTCTGCTCCGTCTATGTAGAGCATTGCTCCATTAGTTATTGTTGACCAACAATTTTCGTTAACATCTGTAAATGAGTTGAAGTCTTCGTTAAGCGTTGCAACAGCAGCACATGGGGTTGCCGTTACCTCAGACCATTTTACGTTATCGATAGCAACTGCATTGTGCGTACCTGTACCGATAATTTTGAAAGCAATGAATTTTTGAGTTTCTGATGCAGGGATTGCAATATTGGCATGTGTTTCAGAAGTTTCAGTTACAACGAATGGTTCGCCAACAGCAACAAAGTTTTCAAAATCACCCGCAGTAGCTAGAGTACCGACCTGTACAGTCATGTCTCCTGCTGGGAAACCGTTTTGACCTGCCAGTTTGAAAGTATCGAACGAAAGTTCATGATTACCGTCAATTGTAGAAAGTTCAGGAGTCACAAGGTAGCCTGCTGCACCTGCTGCTGTCATGTTATAATAGGCAGCATATTGATTTGTTTGGTCCTGACTTGCAGTAGTGTAAACAAGAGGTGATGATGTAGATGACCAGCAATATTCGCTGATAGCATTAAAAGATGGTGTAAAGTTGCTGAAATCCTCATCAAGAGTTGTAACAGCAGGGCATGGGTTTGGAATTTCGTTGTAAACTACGTTATCCAAAGCCGCTGCATTGAAAGCATCTGCTGATAAGAACTTAAATGCTATGTATTTTTTTGTTTCTGATGCTGGGATTACAATGTTAGCATGTGTTGTAAGTTCTGCTGCGATAGTGTAAGCAGAACCAATCGCTTCAAAATCTGTAGCGTCAGTTGGGCTTGATACTAATCCTACTTCAACAGTAACAACACCTGTTGGCGTTTGTCCTCCTTGTCCTGCAGGTTTGAAGGTGTCGAAAGAAAGCTGGTGAGTTCCATCAACTGTAATTAATTCAGGGGCAATGATGTAACCCGCTACGTTAGCTCCTGTCATGTGCGTGTAATAAACAGCATATTGGTTTGAAGGTGTTCCTGCTTCGGCTGTATAAATCCATGGGCCTTGTGCTGCTGCACCTATAGAACTCCAACATTGTTGTGGGAATGCCTGAGCTGAATTACTAGTAATTGTAAAATCAACAAAGTCTTCATTTAGTGTTGCTACTGCTTCACATTGTGCATAAGAAGCGATACCGGCGAAAAGAGCAGCTACCAGGAGTAGATTTTTTTTCATTTGATATTTTATTTAGATTTATTAAAAATAATTTACGTCGCAAATATATAAATTTATTTAAACTAAGTCTAAATAAATGATTTGATTTTTTATAAGTATGTTATTGTTAAAAACCCGGGATATTGTTTGAATAGAGGATGAAAAAAGAGGTGTTTAAATATGAAGTTCATAGAATTGCATAAAAAAAGCTCCTGATCTTAAATCAGGAGCTTTTTAAAATTCAGAAATATCTGTTTATTTATTTTTTTTCGCTTTAATCATGGCCTCAAGCATATCCCACATTTCTTCGGGGATGGCCTCAAGTAAATTGAATTGCCCTGCGCCTTTAAGCCATTCTCCGCCATCAATAGTTATCACTTCACCGTTTACATAGGCAGAGAAATCTGAAACAAGGTAAGCTGCAATGTTAGCCAATTCCTGATGATCGCCTACACGTTTTAACGGTACTTTTTTAGCCAGGTCAAATTTATCTTTCAGGTCACCGGGCAATAACCTGTCCCAGGCACCTTTAGTAGGAAAGGGGCCCGGTGCAATCGCATTTGATCGGATGCCGTATTTGGCCCATTCTACAGCCAGGCTTCGTGTCATTGCCAGTACTCCGGCTTTGGCGGTAGCACTTGGCACTACATAGGCAGACCCTGTCCATGCATAAGTAGTTACTATATTAAGGATGGTCGATTTTTCCTGTTTAGTATCTATCCAGTGTTTCCCGAATGCAAGGGTACAGTTTTTTGAGCCTTTAAGCACGATGTCTATAACGGTATCAAAAGCATTGGCAGATAAACGTTCTGTAGGTGAAATAAAGTTACCCGCTGCATTGTTAAGCAAAACGTCAACCCTGCCATATTCTTTTAATACGGCCTGAAGCATATTTTCTACTTCTTCATAATGACGTACGTCGCACTGTACGGCCAGACATTTACCTCCTGTTTCTGCTTCCAGTTCCTGTGCGGTTGTTTTAAGTTTTTCAAGATCGCGGGAAGTAATGGCAACCTTAGCACCGAGTTCCATAAAGTATTTGGTCATCGATTTACCAAGGCCGCTGCCTCCACCGGTAACCACAATTATTTTGTCCTGCAATGCATTATCGCGAAGCATCTTATCTGTATAAGCCATAGTTTGTATTGTAAGTGTTTGTTTGAGAAATTAAATATATAAAAAAGTATGCATACATAAATATATTTGGTGTAAAGTATTATTCCTGACATAATGATTCAGTGTTTGGTATTGTATGCAAAGTCTCGAGTGCATCAATTAATAGTTTCTTTGCTTCACTAAAATCAGAGTCTGTAAAAAGGGGAGTGCCAAGGCCTAATATATTACCTTCTGATACAATGTTTAAAAAGAGCTGTGAAACTACTTCACTGTTTTTACCTTCCGGTAAATCAAAACTCCAAAACACTGCCTTTTTGCCTAATGCGGGCAGGAGTATAATTTCACTGGTAATAAGAAGAGAACGGGTTGCAAAAATGTTTCGGAGATGTTCCTGTTCAGTTGCTATGTATCTTAATAATAGGGGTTCGTCATCATTTTTCTTGTCTAAATAGTTCGATTTGTCAAGTAAGATATACTGAAGAGCCGTTTCGTTAATATTAATAATATCGGGGTTTTCGCTTAAGTCTACATCGCCTTTTAGTGCTATAGCATACAATAAATCATTGTCAGGTATTATCCAATATGCCATATTGTTGTTACATTTTACAAGTGATTGTGCCGGTAAGTTTGTGATGAATAATGCCATTACAATCCTTAAAATAAGTTTAAATGGTTTCATAATCACTGCTTTTAGACTCTAAATGAGTATTTATTTATAAATTTAGCTATTATTTCTAAAATATTAAATGCGCTGGCTGTTAATGTGTTGTAAAAAAAAAGATATGCACCCCGGAAAATATTCTTTTTTAGACTGTTTAAGTTTTAAAATAAGTGTTTTATCTTTCAGCCGGCTAAACTACTAAATGAAACGTAATGAAAATTTTACTTGCTGATGACCACAGTGTAATAAGACAAGGTGTCTCTTTAATGTTAAGAGACGCTTTTGATAGTCTTGAAATTGAACAAGCGGACAGTTTTTATGAAACACTGAACCTTGTTAAGGATATTGAGTTCGACTTACTTCTTTTGGATATAAATTTACCAGGAGGCGATACAGATACTATGATCGCTGATGTAAGGGGGCTTCAGAGTGATTTAAAAGTACTTATGTTTTCGGCTTATGATGAAGACCAGTACGGTCTTCGTTATTATCAGGCAGGTGCTCAGGGTTATGTTAATAAACTAAGCTCCGAAGAAACAATTCTTCAGGCTGTGAATGCAGTACTGGATGGAGGCCTGTTTTTTGGGAATTCATTAGGTGCTCCATCTGTAAAATCTATAAATCCTTTAGAGACACTTTCGGCCAGAGAGCTTGAAATTGCCGGTATGCTTGTAAAAGGTGAAGGTAACCTTGAAATCTCTAATAAGTTAGGGATAGGTATGTCTACAGTGAGTACTTATAAAAGCAGGATATTTGAAAAACTAGGAGTGACCAATGTTTTAACAATGGCAGAAAAATACTGGCATTATAAAAACTAATTTGGTCGAATAAAGCTTATCGTTATAGTTGTCCCTTTTTCGGAGGAAGTTATATACAGGCTTCCTCCAATGATAACTAAAAGTTCAATGATCATATGCAATCCCATTCCGGTTGGTTTTCCGGATGGCTTATTTCCCTGTGCAAGATTGTTGTAAAAATTCACCATTTCAGCACTCATCCCTTTACCGGTGTCCGTCACAGTAATAGATAATTCATTATCCTTTTGTGATGAGGTTATAGTGATACTTCCGTCAAAAGTATGCTTTAGAGCATTGTCCAGGAGATTGTGTAAAACTATCGACAGTAAGTGTCTGTTAATTGTAATGAACAGGCTGCTGTCGGTATAATTGTATAGTTTTGTTTTTGCAGCTGTGGCTATGTTTTTAAAGAATGTTATTTTTTCCTCTGCAAGGTTTCGGATAGAGTAGGGTTCCGATTCGGTATTATTCAAATCAGTTTCCTTTGCATACTCCAGGAAATTGTCAACAAAATGATATAATTGTGTCGATGAGGTATGTATAGCTTTTACATCCTCTTTTTCCACTGATCCTGTCTTTTCCAGATTATTATACAGGTATTTCCCGGTAAGAGCTATAAACTTTAGGGGACTCTTTATATCATGTGTTATAGTCTTTATAAGATTTTTGTGGTTTTTTACCTGTACACTAAGGTCTTCTTTTGTTTTTCTCAACGTCAAAACAGTAGATTGTAACTGTTCAGTTCGTAGTACCACCTGTTTTTCAAGCTGTATGTTCTTATGTTTGATGTAACGAATCCTAAGTTTCACAGATAAGTATATTACAAGTAGCCCCAAAGCAACAAGTACAACGGTAAACCAGCCTGTTTGCCAAAAAGCTGGTGTTATGCTGAATTGTATGTCTTTGTAAATGTACTTTGATCCAAATCCGGATAATTTGCGAATTTTTAAGGTATATTCCCCCGGAGGTAAAGTAGAGAAAGATACATTGGTTTCGGTCATAGGTGTCCAGTTCTGAACAACAGGACCTTCAAGCCTGGTTTCAATATTTTTATTATAAGCATTCCCGAAGAATGGACTGCTGATGAAAAATTTGATTTTCCCAAAATGCCTGTCAAATACAAATTTGGAATTATTATAAGCGTAAGTAGTTGAATCAACCTCTATTTCATCAAGATAAATACCACTGTCGGGCAATCTCTTGTGAACACTCAAAGGATTAAAGTACACAATCCCATCCATAGAAGGGAAAAATATAGTTTTTTGGTTCACGTTTACGCCACAAGGTGTACAGCCACCATTGAATTCGTTATTAAGGAACCCAAGGCTTTTATCGTATAAATTATAGTAAACGGTTTTTGTCTTGTTGTCAGCATAGTCAAAAAGGTCCTGTTTTTGTGCGGCAAAAAGCCCTTTATTGGTTGTTAGCCACATTACACCTTCTTTGTCTTCAATAATGCAGTGTGTTGTAAGCAGGTAACCATACCTGTCTTTTGGCATATGCGTAAATTTGCCCTTTCGGTAAAGGAAGAAACCATTATTATAAGTGCCTAGCCATATTTCACCAGGACTGGAGGCATAAATGCTTCTAACATGGGTGGTGCTGCTTATTTCTTTTACTCTTTCGGTTTTTTTTGTATTAAGGTTAAATTTGTAGAGTCCCTCCCATGATCCGCACCATAGTGTTTTTCCGTCTACCTCTACAATTTCAGTTGGTGGGAAATCAATTTTTGAAATAAGTTGAGGTGCAGGTGAATCTTCATTAGGATTTATGGTATACAATGCGCCTTTATCTGCCTGGCTATATGCTCCTATGTAAATGTTTCCATTTGCTCCTTTGGCAATGCATCTTGCAGAACGGTTTAGGTCCCAGGTGTTAAATTTTTTAAAGTTACTTTTTTTAGTAAATCGGTATACTGAATTTAGTTTTTTTGTCCAGATATTACCGTTTTTATCAGTAAGAACTGCAAACTTATCGCTATATTTTTCAATATCTATTGCTGACTTTTCGCCTTTATCGCTAAAAATTTCTCCTGTAGATGTTAGTATTTTATTGTCTCCAAGTTGCGTTAAGGCATAGTAAATATTGCTATTGCCATTACTTTCTTCATTTGGAGCAATGTTATGCCGGAAATCGTTACGTTTTACAACGAGAAGCCCTTTGTTGCTACTGCCAAGATATAAGACCTCATTTTTTTCATCGTAATAAGCAGAAACAATGTTGTTGGCTTTATAGTTAAAGCCCTCAAAAATCAATTCTTTTACAAGATGATCATTTGTTTTTCTAAGGTAAAACAATTTATCATCAGAGAACAGGAAGGCTTGTTGGGCAATATTATTAGAGAAGATTTCAATTTTTTTAGTGAAGTCGTACCCAAACTTTTGAAAGCTTTTGTTTATTTCAGAAAATAAAGAATATTCATTTTTTTCATTAACGATATACAGGTCACCCGAGCTTACAAAAAATTTATCAGATTGATTAAAGATATGCTTTTTTTGCTGAGTCAGCTTGTAATTTGAGTTGTAAATGCTAACGCTATCCTGTGTGAAAATATAGGTTCTGTCCTTCACAGAAATAGCAAGAGGTTTTTGTCTTTGCTTATAATAATCCTGAAAGTAAGCATCTCTGCTTAATAGTGTATACAGTTTTTTGCGATACTTTATGGTATCCATGTTTTTCACGGCTCTTTCATGAATCAAAAGTGTTTCCGATCTTTCGTTGAGTATGATTATGCTGTCTTTTGCAACACTGCCGGTAAATAGCAACATCCTGTTGGAAGAAAGTCCCTTAGTATTCTCAGAATTATAGATGTTAAAGTTTTGACCATCATACCTTACAATTCCGTTTTCAGTAGAGAGCCAGATATATCCATACTTGTCAGCGGTAATTGATTTTACACTATTTTGAGGTAAATGTTTGCTGTCTGCAGAAAACCATTGGTAATTGTAGTTTTGCTGCGATGTCATTTGCTGGCTAAATAGCAGCAAAAGGAGTAGTTTTAAGATATAATTACAAAAAAGCTTCATTGGTCAAGGCTTGTGCGTCAAATATACTAAAGACTGTTCGAAATTGTATGAAAAGTTCATAAAAGTATTAATTGGGATTAAAGTTTGAAATTACTGTATCAGAGTTTTTTTGATTTTTTTAAACTGAATTGATAGTTTTAAGCTAAACTGACATGTAATTTGTAAGTGAATTAGGCCTTAATTTGTTGTTCGTTAATTCCGGTTAAGAGCTTTTTTAATCCGAAATTTATGAGAATAATTCGATTTTAAGTGATTTTTGCAGGTTTAGGTTTGTCAATACTCCGTTTACCGATATATAGTATGTGTTTACCGTGTTTTTTTGCTGTTTCCTCTTGTATATCATACATTTGTGTCAGTTTAGTATGGTAGGCAAATAAGGGTTTGTCTATATTTTATCTATGCTAAACCAGCTCATATTGAGTCAAAAACCCGATTGAGTTTAACGTTTAATTAAGTTTTTTTCGCATCTTTGCACCATAATTAATAATTAAAATGAACAGTAAGCTGCCCCCAAAGTATACTATTCTATTTTTATTACTCTTTATTTCAATCTCGAATAAAGGAGGAATGGCTCTATTTAAGAGCATTGAGCTTTACCCTGCCAACACGGCTGCGACGGGTGAGGCTTTTTTTGTTCCTGCTTCTACTTCAATTGTCGCCGGTGGTTCTTCATCGGTTTTAGAGTCTTATCAATGGTATGCTGATATAGTTCGCTATATCTAGTACTGAGGGATTTTTTACACAAGGGCAGTTTTTTGTTATTAGGTTCTGAGGGATGCAAATTGTTGCAACCCCCGGGCTTTAAATGATAAAAATAAATTTAGCATACCCCCAAATATTAAATTCTATTTACAATGAAAAGACTATTACCTGTATTATTGATACTCTTGGGTGTTTACACAGCCAACGCCCAGGTAGGTATAGGTACTACAACACCTAATCCTTCTGCCCAGTTACAAATTGTTTCTGGCGATAAAGGTGTTTTAATACCTCAGGTTCAGTTAACCAGTACCACCGATACTACGACTATTACCAATGGTAACGTGCAGAGTTTATTGGTGTATAACATTACCTCTAATAGCCAAATCAAACCTGGTTATTATTATTGGTACGTTAATAAGTGGTACAGGCTTTTGTCTGACGGAGATGCAGGTCAGGGTGATTCTGCACAGCCTATTATCGATAATGGTAATGGTACATATACCTATACTAATCCTGATGGGTCAGTTACTACAATTGATGTTCCGGGTAATCAAACCCTGACTTTTCTTGTTTATAACCCAACGGCTAAAACTTTGACTTATACAGCAGAGAACGGATTTAATACAGTTATAGATCTTGATGCGGTTGTTAAAGCTTCCGAAACTGTTACTACTTTAGTTGATAATGGCAACGGAACTGTAACTTTTACTAATGAGGCTGGTGTAGCTACTACGATTAATCTGGCAGGAGGTACACAAGGTGTTGGTATTGCAAGCACAGTTGATAATGGAGATGGTACATTTACAATCAATTATACTGATGGTACTTCGTTTACAACTTCAAATCTAACTGGTCCTCAGGGTCCTCAAGGACAGGCTGGTCCTGCAGCTGCCCCGGGAGTTGGTATTGCAAGTACGGTTGACAATGGAGACGGTACATTCACTATAAATTATACTAACGGTACATCATTTACAACAACAAGTTTATTAGGTCCTCAGGGACCTGTTGGTGCTACTGGTGCACAAGGTGTTGCCGGAGCAACAGGAGCCGATGGAAAAGGTATTACAAGTACAACAGATAATGGAAACGGTACATTTACTATTAACTATACTGACGGTACTTCATTCACTACTTCAAACCTAACCGGAGCAACAGGAGCTCAGGGAGCCACAGGAGCAGACGGAAAAGGTATTGTAAGTACAACAGATAACGGAAATGGTACATTCACGATCAACTTTACAGACGGTACTTCGTTTACCACTTCAAACCTGACAGGTCCTCAGGGAGCAACAGGAACACAAGGTATCCAGGGTCCACAAGGAGCAACCGGAAACGATGGTGTTGCTGGTCCTCAGGGAGCAACGGGAGCTGATGGAAAAGGTATTGCAACTACAGTTGATAATGGTAACGGTACATTCACGATCAACTATACAGACGGTACTTCTTTCACTACTTCAAACCTGACAGGTCCACAAGGCGCAACCGGAACACAAGGTATCCAGGGTCCACAAGGAGCTACAGGAAACGATGGTGTTGCCGGTCCTCAAGGAGCAACGGGAGCTGATGGAAAGGGTATTGCTAGTACAACAGATAACGGAAACGGTACATTTACGATCAATTATACAGACGGTACTTCTTTCACTACTTCAAATCTAACAGGTCCACAAGGCGCAACAGGAACACAAGGTATCCAGGGTCCACAAGGAGCTACAGGAAACGATGGTGTTGCTGGTCCTCAGGGAGCAACAGGAGCTGACGGGAAAGGTATTGCAAGCACAGTTGATAATGGTAACGGTACATTTACGATCAATTATACAGACGGTACTTCTTTCACTACTTCAAACCTGACAGGTCCACAAGGCGCAACCGGAACACAAGGTATCCAGGGTCCACAAGGAGCTACAGGAAACGATGGTGTTGCCGGTCCTCAAGGAGCAACGGGAGCTGATGGAAAGGGTATTGCTAGTACAACAGATAACGGAAACGGTACATTTACT
>NZ_QQAR01000001.1:430969-432007 GCF_003350375.1 Flavobacterium sp. AG291
AGCTACAGGAAACGATGGTGTTGCCGGTCCTCAAGGAGCAACGGGAGCTGATGGAAAGGGTATTGCTAGTACAACAGATAACGGAAACGGTACATTTACTATCAATTATACAGACGGTACTTCTTTCACTACTTCAAACCTGACAGGTCCACAGGGAGCAACAGGAACACAAGGTATCCAGGGTCCACAAGGAGTTACAGGAAACGATGGTGTTGCTGGTCCTCAGGGAGCCACAGGAGCAGACGGAGCGGTAGGTCCGCAAGGTCCTCAAGGTCCTCAGGGAATACAAGGTAATACAGGAGCAACGGGAGCTACAGGAGCCGACGGAGCAGTAGGTCCACAAGGTCCTCAGGGAATACAAGGAATCCAGGGTGAGACTGGTGCAACCGGAGCTCAGGGTCCTCAGGGAGCTACAGGAGCAGACGGAGCAGTAGGTCCACAAGGTCCTCAGGGAATACAAGGAATCCAGGGTGAGACTGGTGCAACCGGAGCTCAGGGTCCTCAGGGAGCTACAGGAGCAGACGGAGCAGTAGGTCCTCAGGGAATACAAGGAATACAAGGAGAGACAGGAGCAACAGGAGCACAAGGTCCACAAGGTCCACAAGGAATACAAGGAGAGACAGGAGCAACAGGAGCACAGGGTCCACAAGGAATACAAGGAGAAACTGGAGCAACAGGCGCACAAGGTCCACAAGGAATACAAGGAGAGACAGGAGCAACAGGAGCACAAGGTCCACAAGGAATACAAGGAGAGACAGGTGCAACAGGAGCTCAGGGTCCACAAGGAATACAAGGTATCCAAGGAGAGACAGGAGCAACAGGAGCACAGGGTCCACAAGGAATACAAGGAGAAACTGGTGCAACAGGCGCACAAGGTCCACAAGGAATACAAGGAATCCAAGGAGAGACAGGAGCAACAGGAGCACAGGGTCCACAAGGAATCCAAGGAGAAACTGGAGCAACAGGCGCACAAGGTCCACAAGGAATACAAGGAGAGACAGGAGCAACAGGAGCACAAGGTCCACAAGGAATACAAGG
>NZ_QQAR01000002.1:0-358298 GCF_003350375.1 Flavobacterium sp. AG291
GCTGTTAGAAATAAAATAATCCATCGGGTTTTTGCGGTAATAAAAAACCAAACCTTTTATCAAAAAGATTTGGTTATATCATAGAAATCGAAATGACAAACGGTACTCAATGTGTATTATATAAAAATACCTCCTGATGCTTCAATGCGTTGTCCGTTAACCCATTT
The DNA here is from genome assembly GCF_003350375.1 of Flavobacterium sp. AG291. Classification (GTDB taxonomy): domain Bacteria; phylum Bacteroidota; class Bacteroidia; order Flavobacteriales; family Flavobacteriaceae; genus Flavobacterium; species Flavobacterium suzhouense. The sequence continues at coordinate 168 of NZ_QQAR01000002.1, forward strand.
GGCGTCATCGGTACATAAAAAGGCTACTACACCTCCAATATCATCGGCAAGGCCAACACGACCCAGTGGAGTGATGCTGGACAGGAAGTCGTTGATTTCTTTAGTGTCTCTTACACGGCCACCGCCAAAGTCTGTTGCAATAGGTCCCGGAGCTACTACATTAGCCCTGATGCCTCTTGAGCCAAGTTCTCTTGCTAGGTAACGGGTAAGTGATTCAACAGCTGATTTCATGGCGCCGTAAGCAGATGAACCCGGTTGTGTAAAACGCGCCAGACCTGAAGAAATGTTTACGATACCACCGCCATCATTCAAATAGTTCAATGCTTTTTGGGTAAGCATATAAACACCTTTGTAATGGATGTTTATCATATCGTCCAGTTGTTCTTCGGTAGTGTCAGCAAACGGACTGTAAAGTGCCGTACCCGCATTGTTGATAAGGAAGTCAAAGTTTGAGCTTCCGGTATGCTCCTTAAGGTGTGAACCGACCTCGCTTAAAAAGCTGTCAAATTCAGCAGGTTTAGAAGTATCAAGCTGGTAGGCGATGGCTTTTTGTCCTAACGACTGGATTTCGGCAACCACTTCGTCAGCTGCTGCTTTGTTGCTGTTATAGGTGAATATTACGTCAAGGCCTTTTTTAGCAAGGGAAATAGCCATATCCCTACCCAGTCCGCGGCTTCCGCCGGTTACTACTGCGATCTTATTTTTTTTTGTTTCCATTTTTATATAATTCTTGTTATTAATTGATGGTACAAAGTTCGGTAAGAAGGGGAGGCGGGTGTTTGCAAATTACAATCCCTGATTTGCAAAATTCAAATCTCAATTATATCCGGTAGGCTAGCGGAGCCATTTCGGTCTGTTTTTTAAAGAAGTTAGAGAAATGTGCTACTTCGTCAAAGCCCAGGCTGTAGGCTATTTCAGAGACATTCCAGTCGGTTTGCTTGAGTAATATTTTGGCTTCCTGTATCATGCGTCCCGTAATGATTTCAGTAGTAGTTTTGCCTGTGTTTTCTTTAAGGACCTTATTAAGGTGGTTAACGTGCACTGCAAGCCTGTCGGCATATTCTTTGGCTGAACGCAATGACAGCTTTTGGGAAGTAGACTCAATAGGGAACTGACGCTCTAGTAATTCTATAAACAATGCTATAATGCGTTGTGAGGCATTATGTGTTGACTGTATGGTAGTTGCCGGTTGTAGTTTTTGTCCGTAATGGATGAGTTCCAGTACGTAATTGCGTAACAAGTCGTATTTGAATTCGTAATCCGAAGCGATTTCCTTCTTCATTTTTTTGAATGTAAGCTCAATCTCATCAGCTTCTTCATCGGATATCTCAAATACAGGATAGCCGCCCGACCTGAAGATAGGAAGCTCATCCAGCATTACGCCGCTTTTGTTCTTTATCATGAAATCATCTGTAAATACGATGAATGATCCCGACTGGTTCTCGTCCTGCGGTACCCAATGATAGGGTACTTTAGGGGTTGCAAATAACAATGCATTCTTTTGAACATCAATTACCTTATCGGCATATTCAGCGCGGTTCTTACCACGGATAAGGCTTATCTTGTAATACGCCCTGCGGTTGTAAGGCATTTGGTTCTTGCGTTTTACCTCTCGGATAGTATCTGCAATATCAAATATATTAAAGTGTCCTATCTCTTTGGTAATGCCTGGTGGTAGCAGTGTATCAATTTCCCTTCCGGTAAAGATGGCAGCTTCTTTATAGAAATCCTCAAGGGTTTTATTCTCAATATTCATGACTTTGAATTTTGTTGCAAAATTCAAAGGTAGGGAAATAACCTTTGTATAAATCTACACTGATTACAAATCCGCGCAATCCGGGGATAGCTATACTAAATATTTCTTTAACCAAAATTTGCTATCACTAAACGTGCAAAAATTGTTATCATAAATTATTTCTTTCTGTTTTTGTTTTGGTTTTATATGACGTTCTCTAATGGAAATTTTCCTTATTTGTGGTGTTATATTAGAATTATACACTCTATTAAGGGTATTTATTACAAATTCAGCAAAACAGTGCCCAGCATTAAGTTGTTTTGTTACATTGTCTTTTCCTTTCTTTAGTTCTATCAGTAAAATGAATAACTGTCCAGCTCTTTCAGTGAAAATAACATAATCGCAAAATGAACAAACTCCAGCCTGTCCCCGATTAAAAAAAGGGAATAAACCCTTCGGAAATTCATTAGCAGGGAGTCTTTTATCAAAACTAAATGAAAGATATTTTTGCTTTTCACTAATAAAATCTATAGACATATTTTCTTGAATTTCGACAAGCTTGGATATTGTCTCTTCTTTGAAAAAATCATCCAAGACATTTGAAATATGCAGTAATTTATTCATCTTCATTTCCAAATTTTAATGCATAATATAGTTCTTCGGCAATTTCATTTTGTTTATTTATTACAGCATCTACTGATGGTATTTCAAAACCACTATCAGTTATCTCTATTTTTTGAATAATAACCTGTTTATTCCCCCTCATTTTTTTTGGATAATTAAAATAATGGACATCAATATCTTGTTTTGTAAGAGTTTCACTGTTATCATAGTGAAATTTCGTCCTTAATTTTTCAATCTCTGTATTTTTTTCAGAAAGCATTATTAAATTATTTAATTCTCTTACTACATAATCACTATGTGTGCTTATTAATAAACGAAAGCCATTATTAATAAGTCTTGCAAATAAGCGAGTTAAAATAATTTGATTATCAGGATGCAAATTAATCTCAGGTTCATCAATAATTATTAAATCATTAGGCTGAGCTATATGCTTAAGATATACGACTAAACTTGATAATGACTTTATAATTGAAGCTGTCATATGTATGGGTAGTACTTTTTTTGGAGACTGTTTTGGTTTAAATTGAATTTCACCATCATTACTAATTTCTACAGTTCCATTAAGTAAATCAGTTTCAATTCTTGAAGCAAAATCATAATATGCACTTTTATTTTTTTTAATTTCAGCCAAATCGTCCGCTACCAATAATCCATCTTTGATTGGCAGTGGGTATCTTGTAGTCTTATTAAATAATAATTCAAACTTATCTACTTTTCCTTTGCTTGTCATTGCATGAAAATGATCTACAGCCTCTTGTTTACGTATGGATAATTCTTTACTGAATGTAAAAATTGAATTTCTCTCTACGGGAAGAATATAAGTAGAAGTTATTGGGTAGGTTGCTAAAAAGTCAATAATAGTTGAATTCAAATAAACGTTAAGAGCTTCAATATCATCACTTGATATTGTTGAATCTAATAATTCTAATTTTAAAGAATTTAGATTAATGTTTTTAATTATTCCTATCTCAAATTTTCCGATTAAGATTTTTGAATTAATTTCACTTGAATGTAAGAATTGTTGAAAATCTTCATCAGTATCATTAAAATTTACAGAAGAATCGCTGAAATGTTGTTTCGCAAATTCCGTTCCAATACCAAATAAGCCGTCTAAGTTGTCTTTGAAGTTTTTTACCAGTTCTACACGATAATTTTTTAATGCGTCATAATTAATTTTAAACTCAGCCTTTTTATTTTCTATTAATTCATTAACTAATTCACGATTAAAGCCTACATGAATTTTAGATTTTAACAATCCATATATGGCATAAGCAACGTATGTTTTACCTGTACCATTAGGACCACAAAAAATATTAATTTTTTTGGACAAATCTATTGTTCCTGATTTAATAGCTCCTAATTCATTTATGATAACCTTCATATTCCAAAGTTTTAAACAAATATATTTAATAGATACTATAATTCTATTAATTGGTATTAAAAATATAAGCAGGACTGTACAGATAAATGCATGTGTATTATTAAGTTTAAAGTTCAAAATAAATTTTCCTAACATTTTATTTACATCCTGTTATTTTATTACATTTGGGTGCGTTTAATGATTATTCAAAAATCACAATGAATTTCGATAGAAAACAATTAACCAACGAACAATTACTCGATTTATATAAGAAATTAATAAAGCCAAGGCTGATAGAAGAGAAAATGCTCATTCTTATCCGCCAGGGCAAAGTATCCAAATGGTTTTCCGGTATCGGGCAGGAGGCTATCTCTGTAGGTGTTACCGCTGTTCTGGATAAAGACGAATATATCCTGCCTATGCACCGTAACCTTGGTGTGTTCACAGGTCGTGATATTCCGCTATACAGACTGTTCTCGCAATGGCAGGGTAAGGCTAATGGTTTTACTAAGGGGCGTGACCGTTCTTTCCACTTTGGTACACAAGAATACAAGATCATTGGTATGATATCGCACCTAGGTCCGCAATTGGGTGTGGCTGATGGTATCGCTTTAGCGCACAAACTAAGGGATGAGAAGAAAGTTACTGCTGTATTTACCGGTGAAGGAGCTACTTCTGAAGGCGATTTCCACGAAGCATTGAACATTGCTGCGGTATGGGAGCTTCCGGTACTGTTTATCGTTGAGAATAATGGTTACGGACTTTCTACACCAACTAATGAGCAATACCGTTGCGAAAACATTGCCGATAAAGGGGTAGGTTTCGGAATGGAATCGCATATTATTGATGGTAACAATATTCTTGAAGTGTTTACCAAGCTGACTGATATCGTAGCTTCACTACGTGAAAACCCACGTCCGGTATTATTAGAGTTCAAAACCTTCAGGATGCGTGGGCACGAAGAGGCGAGTGGTACCAAATACGTTCCGCAGGAATTGATGGATATGTGGGCTATCAAAGATCCGGTAGATAATTACAGAAAATATCTTAAGGAAGAAGGTGTGCTTACCGAAGAAGCTGACGAAGCTTTAAGAGCTGAACTTAAGAAAGAAATTGACGAGAATTATCAAAAAGCTTCTGCTGAACCTGCTATCGAAGCAAGTTTAAGTGAAGAGTTAAATGATGTATATAAACCTTATCAATTTGAAGAAGTTACTTCAAAAGAGGATAAGGAAAACGTTCGTATGATCGATGCTATTTCACAAGGGCTTAAGCAATCAATGGAGCGTCACGAGAACCTTGTGATAATGGGACAGGATATCGCCGAATATGGCGGTGCCTTCAAGATAACAGATGGCTTTGTGGCTGAGTTTGGCAAAGACCGTGTGCGCAATACACCTATCTGTGAATCGGCTGTTGTATCTGCCGGTATGGGGCTTTCCATTAACGGTTATAAATCGGTTATCGAAATGCAGTTTGCCGATTTCGTGTCAACAGGCTTTAACCCAATCGTGAACTATTTGGCTAAAGTACACTACCGTTGGCAAGAAAATGCCGATGTAGTAGTGCGTATGCCTTGTGGGGCAGGAGTACAGGCAGGGCCTTTCCATTCACAGACCAATGAGGCGTGGTTTACCAAAACCCCGGGGCTTAAAGTTGTTTATCCTGCATTCCCTTATGATGCAAAAGGGCTTTTGGCTACTGCTATCAACGACCCGAATCCGGTAATGTTCTTTGAGCACAAAGCGTTGTACAGAAGTATTTATCAGGATGTTCCAAAAGATTATTACACAATTCCTTTCGGTCAGGCAGCATTGCTTAAAGAAGGGGAAGAAGTGACTATCATAACTTTTGGTGCCGGTGTTCACTGGGCACTTGAAACGCTTGATAAGCATCCGCATATAAAAGCTGATCTTATTGATTTAAGAACGCTTCAGCCACTTGATACCGAAACGATATATAAATCGGTTAAGAAAACAGGTAAAGTGATAGTGCTTCAGGAAGATACATTATTTGGTGGTGTGGCGAGCGATATCTCAGCTATGATCATGGAAAATTGTTTCGAATATCTGGATGGCCCTGTAAAACGTGTAGGTAGCCTTGAGAGTGCTATTCCGTTTACAAAAGCACTGGAAGACCAATATTTGCCTAAGCAACGTTTTGAAACAGCTTTACAGGAGTTGATGGCATACTAGGCAGTAGCAAAGTGGCAGAGTTCCAAAGTAGCTGAGTTTTCAGTTACGTTGTATAATATAAGAGTTCCAAAGTAACAAAGTCTAAGACTTTGTTACTTTGGAACTCTGTTGCTTTGTATCTATATCATAACTTTGTCACTTTGCAGCTTTGCTACTTTGTGACTATCGAATCTTTACCACTTTAAATCTATCATATCATAAATAAAATCACTTAAAAATTGTCATAAAGGAGATCGGGTTTTTCTTAACTTTGAGGTATGAGAACATCAAAGATATTTGTAACGGTTGACGCTGTTGTGTTCAGAAAATCTAACGCGGGAAATGAACTGCTTCTTATTAAAAGGAAAAAAGAACCTTTTAAAGGGAAATGGGCATTGCCCGGCGGTTTTGTTGACGAAGGTGAAGATTTGGCTGTTGCTGCCAAAAGAGAGCTTCAGGAGGAAACAGGGCTCGTTTTGGATAACCTCGAGCAGCTTGGAGCGTTCGGTAAACCGGGGCGTGATCCAAGAAGCCATACGGTTTCTATAGCCTATTCAGGATTTGCAGAGGCAGATGCTCAGGCAATAGGTGCTGATGATGCTGATGAAGCGGAATGGTTTGCTGTTTCAGCTTTGCCTGAACTTGCGTTTGACCATGCGGATATCATACAATTAGCTCTTGAAAAACATCACTTATGAGATTTCACACAAGAAAATGGGTAAAACCCGAAGACCTTAACCCTAACGGAACTTTATTTGGAGGGAAATTGCTGGCCTGGATTGACGAAGAAGCAGCACTATATTCTATTATACAGCTTGAAAATCAGCGTGTGGTAACAAAACATATGTCGGAGATCAATTTTATGAGCTCTGCTAAACAGGGCGATATCGTAGAAATTGGTATTGATGTGGTGCGCTTTGGTACTACTTCACTGGTTTTAAAATCGGAGGTGCGTAATAAAATGACACACGAAAAGATTATTACTGTTGATAATATCACTATGGTAAACCTTGATAGTTTTGGACGTCCTTCGGCTCACGGTAAAACGAAGATAGAATACGTTAAGGACAGGATATCTAAACCTTAAGCGTCGATATAACCTTTACCTGAAGGTAATTCAAATATTTCAAGGTCAAAATAAGCCACTGAAGCAATGATGTGGTCAAAGATATCAGCCATGATATATTCGTGGTTTATCCAGCGTTTATCAGAGGTAAACAAATAAATTTCAATAGGAATGCCTTTCTCGGTTGGTTGCAGGTGACGGCACATGATGGTCATCTCTTTATTAGCTCCCGGATGCGTTTCAATATAATTATTGATATACTTCCTGAATATACCAAGGTTAGTCAGGTTACGCCCATTAATAGAAAGGGATTTATCGATACCGTTTTGCTCGTTATATCGGTCAATATCATGTTGTCTTTGGTCGATATAAGCAGATACGAGATGGATTTTTTTCAGGTCAGCCAGTTCTTCTTTGTGCAGGAAACGCACGGTGTTGGCCTTAATCAGTATGTGCCTTTTAATCCTTCTTCCCGGCGAGCTTTGCATTCCTCTCCAGTTTTTAAATGAATCGGAAATAAGGCTGTAAGTTGGTATTGTGGTAGTGGTATTGTCGAAGTTCTTAACCTTAACCGTTGCAAGGTTGATTTCGATAACGTCGCCATCGGCCCCAAATTTTTCAATGGTAATCCAGTCGCCTATGCGCACAATGTCATTTACAGTAACCTGTATACTGGCTACAACTCCAAGGATGGTGTCTTTGAATACTATTATTATGACAGCGGAAATAGCTCCGAAAGTAGCTAAAAGCTTGTCCATTTTAATATCAAAAAGCATGAGGATTATTGATATAACGCCAAAAATCCAAAGTATTAGCATTACTACTTGTACGTAGCTATCAATAGGTTTGTCGTTGTAATCCGGTTTCTGCTTAAGATAGTCACCAAAAGCATTGAAGATACTCCTTGCAGTCCAAAGGCTGATGAGAATAATGAAAGTGGTTATACCCTTTGAGAAGATGTATTCCCAGTAGGTAAAATCTTTTAATGCAACCGGAACTGTTTTATAAATAAAATATAATGGAATTAAATGGGCAATAAATTTTGAGGTTTTATTTCTTACCAAAAAATCATCAAAAGAGGTTTTTGTACTTCTGGCAAGAATAATAAAACCAAGAATAAATACTCTTTTGGCAATCTTGTCGATAACATAGGCTATGATGCCAATGATAATAAGATTAATTACCAGATTAATGTATATAGCCGTAACATGGCCAAGGCCAATACCTGTCAGTAATTTATATGCCCAGTTAAATAGCTCCATTTATTTACTTATGAATTTAGTTTTCGATATTTTTGAAATACTTATATTCAATATAAAATGTTCCGAAGGGTATAACTGAAGCCAGGCAAATAATTAAGTACTTGCTTAATGACCACTTCAGCTCAGATTTAAGCATACTGGCAATGATGATGTATACAATAAATAAAAGTCCGTGAGCCATACCTACCACGCGAACATACTCTGGCATGTCCCATACATATTTTAATGGCATGGCAATAAATAATAAAGCTAAAAGAGAAACACCCTCCAGGGTGGCAACGATTTTAAATAAGCGAGTCATACTTGGGAGATTAATGGTAATAGTGCAAATGTAGGGTATAGACTTTAGTCAAAAAAACAAATAACAGGCGAAATATTGTTAAAACATAAAAAAAGCTGTTTGAAAACAAACAGCTTTAAATTATATAACCAATTAATAGAGATTAAAATGCAAGGAATGCTTTGTTGTATTCTCTAAGATCCAGAAGATTATTCTTTTTAGTCAAATCACTGAAAAGTGAAATAAGGTATTCAAGGCTTTCAAGGTTGTTTTCGTTACCGTTTACAGCATCAGTTACCAATTCTGTTTCCTCGTCTACAGGCTCATCATCAGGAATAGGAATAAGAAAAGCTCCGTTAGCCTCAAGGTGCTCATAAGTAAGACGTAGTGCCTTAGTAAGTACCGGGTTTTGCTCTTCAAGGGAATATTCGCGTAATTTTTTCAGATCGGCAATTAATGTTTCTGCATCGAAGCCTTTCTTAAAAAGGTCCAACTGTATTTTGTTGATCAGTTTTTGTGCACTCGGATTTTCCACAGTAAAAGTTATTTAGTTTTGACTTTGTTTAAAAGGATTGCAAAAATACTACTTTATCTAGTTTTTCAATACTCTTTTTCAGATTTTATTGCTTGTAGCAAAATTAAGGCTTATTTTTGAGAACCATGAGTAAACGCGACCTAAAAAAGTACCTGGCATCATTGCCAAAAGAAGAATTGGAAGATCAAATGCTTTCATTGTATGAAAAGTTTAGTGAAGTAAAAACGTATTACGATTTTATATTCAACCCTAAAGAAGATAAGCTCGAACAGGAAGCTAAGATCAAGATTGCTAATGAATACTTTCCGGTAAAAGGAAAGCGTCCGAAGTTACGCCGCTCTACAGCACAAAAATATATAAAGCATTTTTTGACGATAGGGGTAGACCCTTATGTTGTAGCTGATGTAATGCTTTATAATATAGAAATTGCGCAAACATATTCTGAAAGGAAAGAATTCAGTTCTTCCACATTTTATAAGAGTATATTTAATTCGTACAAGCAGGCTGTTGAATACGTGGCAGCAAATGGTATGAACGATAATTTTATGGGGCGTATCAAAAAGATACTGGATGAAGCTTTCAGGCAACGTTGGGAAAACCGAAAGGAGTTTGAAAGGGTTTGGGATAACTTTGAATAATTAAAACCCTGAAAATAAATCGGGTTGTATATCAGTTATATGAAAGCCTTCTTTTAATTTTCCAACTCTGAATAAGTTTACTTTTTCATGAGCAAGACGTGTAGGTTCTGGTATTCTGTGTTTCAGTATGCATGGTTTCATGAATTTTAAACTGTCCTCAACAGATACTTTGTGTCCGGGAGAAATATAGACCGGCTTTACATTGTCTTTTGTGCGTACGGCATAGCCTAAATGTTCATTTTGGCTAATAATAGGGCTGGTGCTGAATTTCTCTAGTCCCAAAGGGCTATAGTTTCCATATAGCATATTTTTTGCACAGCCAATAGTGGGGTGATTGGTTAAAACCCCAAAGTGTGAAGCAATACCCATACGCCTTGGATGTGTAACACCCTGTCCGTCCAGTATCATAAGGTCAGGCTTTTCAGGTAGTTGTTCCCATGCCTGTAATAGGGCTGGAACTTCACGAAATCCAAGATAGCCGGGTACATAAGGGAAAGTGGTTTTAGCTAAAACAAGCGAATAGGATAGTAACTTCATTTCAGGATAACTCAAAACTACAATGCCGGCATAAACTACATCAGTATCTTTATTATGAGAAATGTCACCACCGGCTATCGTTGTGATATTTTCGATATCAGTTACCAAAGAAACCTTGTTTCTTAAGTAATTCTGTATCTCGGTGGCTTCGGTTATTGAAGTGGAATCGTAGTTGTACATAGTTATTTTCCTTCAAATCAAATTTACTTATTAAAGCATTGATTTGCTGATGGCTATTCATAATGTTTCATTAAATTTTGTTTAAGTTCTCAGAATTATGATTTTCTATGCAGATAAATGTGCTTAAATACCATATTTTTGGGAATTATCATACCTACATGGAAAGAGAAGAAAATGTCGAGGACAGGAAAGAGCTGTACCACTATCAGAAAGACGATATAGATGCTATATTTGAGAAGTTTGAGGGCAAACCAAATAACTTCCATCTTTTATACCAGCTTCCTACGGGAGGTGGCAAAACTGTCATATTTTCTGAAATCGCCCGTCGCTATATTGAAAAATACCAGCGTAAGGTACTTGTGCTTACACACAGGATAGAGCTAAGTAAGCAAACTTCACAAATGCTTAAAAGTTTTGGGGTTAAGAATACCATTATTGATAGTAATGTAAAGGACCTGCCCGAAAACAATGATTATTCCTGTTATGTGGCGATGGTTGAAACCCTTAATAATCGTCTTAAGGATAAAAAATTCCACATGGATTATGTGGGATTGGTAATTGTAGACGAAGCGCATTATAACTCATTTCGAAAACTATTCACTTACTTTAAGAATTCACTTTTTTTGGGGGTAACAGCTACTCCTTTGAGTTCTAATATAGAACTTCCAATGTATGAGACGTATAGTGAATTAATTGTTGGCGAGCCAATTCAGTCACTAATCAACAAAGGATTTTTGGCTAATGCTCAAATGTTTGGTTATGATGTTGAGCTTACCTCGCTTAAGCTCGGAATAAACGGAGACTATACAGTTAGTTCTTCTGATGAGCTGTATTCGCGTACGGCTATGCAGGATTTGCTATTACAATCTTACGTATCGCGTGCCCAGGGAAAAAAGACATTGATATTTAATAATGGTATAAACACTTCGCTCTATGTTTATGAAACCTTTAGAGCTGCCGGTTTACCTATTAAACACCTTGATAATAAAACACCGGAAATGGAACGTAAAAAGATACTTTCGTGGTTTAAAAAAACTCCGGATGCCATTCTTACTTCTGTTTCAATCCTTACTACTGGATTTGACGAGCCTACAGTAGAAGCAATTATATTAAACAGGGCGACCAGATCTTTAACGCTGTATTTTCAGATGATCGGTCGCGGTTCACGTAAACTGCCTCATAAAGATATATTCACGGTAATTGACCTTGGAAATAATGCGCAGCGTTTTGGCTTATGGAGTGATCCGGTTGACTGGCAATATATATTCAGGCATCCCGAACAATTCCTTGAAAACATAAGAACAGATGCTGAGATAGAGAGTTATCATACGTATAGTATGCCTGACGAAGTAAGAGAAAAGTTTGCCAAAAGCACGGATATATCTTTTGATGTTGAAGAAGAATTTCGTCTTGCTGCGGAACAAAGGCATAAACCAAAAGCGGTCATTGATAAATCAATACACCAGCATGCTATTATGTGTATTGAGAATGCTGATTCAGTCCCTGAGGCCAGAAAACTTGCCCGGCTTTTAGACCCGGATATTGAATACCGTGTGAAGCAATATGCCAAACTATTAGCTAAGACAACAAAAAATTACAGAGAGTGGCTGATAGAAGATTACAAAAACAGGCTGGGTGTAATGATAGGTAGTATGTTTTATAAATACCATTCTGATGAATAACTAAAAAGTTATCCTCAGGTGAATTTTATCGTAAATCTGTTATTGACAGCAGTAAAATACCGATTCGCCGAAAAAACTTGCAGCATAAAGAAATTGGCTTTAATTTAATACAATCTTATACTGTTATTACATTTTTAGTAAGTAACTTTAGAATATCCAAAAGAGCTACACCACATTAAAACATTATATATATGGAACGTATTATTATACATACTGAAAATGCAAACGAATATAATGCGCTTTCTTATGAAAAAGCGACTGCTCAATTTATGGCTGAAAAAGAACAAAATCAGGAAGTATCATGTAGCTTATTGCTTACTAACCTTTTAAGGAACAATCTGATGCTCTTAAAATTCAATGAGATAAGCACCATATTATTACTTTAAATAAAATATCATGGAAAATCATCAAAAAAACAGAGATAATAAAAAAGAGGTTGGAAATTTACCATCAGGTTCTGAAAAGAATGATCTTAATAAAAATCATCCTGTTGATGGAGTTGAGGAAACCGACAAATATCTCGCTATGGAGCAACAAGGAGTAACCTATACTCCTGAAGGTGACCCCACAATAAATTCAGACCAGATGGATTTTACTTCAGAAAGCAGAAAAAGAAAATGGAATGATCTGGGAGGCAACAGTAGAAATTCTGAAGCATTTAACCAGGATGATTACTTGCTTGATGACAATATAGATCTTGATGAAGATCAAAATAAATCCATATCAAGTGATGATGAGGATTTTGAAGAGACAAATGAACGCTATTAACGATATATTTTTTAGATCCCCAATATATTTATATTGGGGATTTTTTTATTTGAGTTAATATTTTTAGTGGCATTGCATGGTTGTATCAAGAAAAATATTAACATTTTGTGTTTTTGTCTATTACTTGTCTATGCCAAATATTTCTTTTTTCAGGCTTTCAGGGCTAAGTTTGTATAACAATTTTACAATAACTGATTTGTTAAAATAGTTTAGACACGCCCCCGAATACCTATTATTATATTTGATTATTGCAGCTGCATTTATTGCAGCTGCTTTTTTTATAATATTTTATCAGTAATAGATTCATATATTTTTTCGCTGGGAATTTACAGGTAATTATAAATGTGCGAAGTAAAAATCCCCTCATTTGAGGGGATTGAGATATTAATATTTTCCACTTAATAGAGCACCACCCATTGGCACCTTAGTGTCAAGCCCGAGTTTTTTAAGCATTTCGTATGTAGTACACACTGCTGCAGAAGTAACAGGTATACCTATTTCTTTTTCGATTGCGTCGATTGCTTCAAGTGAAGGCATTTGTACACAGGCTGAAACTACAAGTACATCTACACCTTCAAGATTTAAACGTTTATAGATATCAAGCAGGTTCATTGGATCCTGAGCAGCAACTTCAAGATTATCAGCTATTTCAAGTGCTATTGAATCAACTACTTCAAATCCCTGATGTTCGATATAATCAACTACAAGTTGAGTAAGTGGTTTCATATAAGGTGTAATAACAGCTACTTTTTTAGCTCCTAACACATTAAGCCCATTAATCAGCGCGCCGGCACTGGTAACAATAGGAGCAGGGGCATCGTTCTTTACTGTTTCTTCGTAAAGATTGGTTTCCGATACACAGTGGTAACCACGTCCCATACTCATAATAGCTACAAGACAGGCATAACCCATAACGTCTACACGAGCATCGGAAAGTTCCTGAGCACATTTAAGGCTCTGTGCATCCATTGCTTCAAGCTCTTCCTTAGTTACTTTTTTCATTCTCATTCGGCTTGAATGGAATGTAAAACGTTCAGGTGAAATGGTTTCACGCGAACGTAGTAATGCAGGTATTTCGGTTTCCATAGTAACGTTTGAACTAGGTACTATCTGGCCGATTCTATATGTTTTCTTAGTCATTTTATTATTTATTAAACCTCTTCAGAGTCTACAACGGTATTTCTTAATGTTCCTATTCCTTCAACAGTAGCCTCAACTACGTCGCCGGGCCACATAAATTCCTGTGGACTCCGACCTGCTCCAACACCGGCAGGAGTGCCTGTAGCAATGATATCAGCTGTGTCAAGAGTAAATACTGTACTTAAATCATGTATCAGGTCATTGATATTGAACAGCATGAATTTAGTATTCGAATTCTGTTTTTCTACACCATTTACAGTAAGACGAAGGTTAAGGTTGTGCGGGTCTGCAATTTCATCACGTGTAACCAATACCGGTCCCATAGGGGCAAAGGTATCCTGACCTTTAGAAACAATCCATTGTCCTGCACGACGACAGTCACGGGCACTGATGTCGTTTATAACTGTGTAGCCATATACGTGATCCATCGCATTTTCTCTGGAAATGTTTTTTCCTCCTTTACCAATAATTACCCCAAGCTCAACTTCCCAGTCAAGTTGTTTGGTAATCTTTTGGTTGTGGATGATATTAGTATCAGGTCCGGTAACCGCAGTAGTGGGCTTAGAGAAGATTACAGGCTCCTGTGGTAATTCTTTTGAAGTGTCAAGCGTACGGGCTGATTCAGCAACGTGTTCTGTGTAATTAAGTCCAATACCAAAGATGTTTTTACGAGGTCTTGGTATTGGTGCTAATAATGTAGCGTTGGCTAATGGGATAGAACATTCTTCCAGTTCTTCTTTTGTCGCTGTATTAATTAGGCGAACGGCATGGTTAATCCCATCAATACCTAAGTCGATAAAGTCAAGCATATTATCAGGTAGCAGACTTTGTTTGATATGCCCCAGTTTCTCCGCGTCAATAATCATCTGCTCTTCAATAAAGCCTAAACGGGCAGGGGTATGGTTTATTCTGTAAGTAACTAATTTCATTATTTACGTTTGTTGTATTTATTCTGTATTAATCTATTTTTTGGTAACCATCCGGATGTTCTTTCTCCTGGTATAATCCTAATGACTGGATAACAGGCAGATCATTAAAAGAGAAAAGACAAGCGTCTTCAGTTTCAGAAAGATTTACGTGCTCATGATATGCCCATGAAGGCACGCAGAAAATATCACGTTCTTTCCAGTCAAATCGTTTACCGTTGATAATTGAGTAACCATGGCCTTTGGCGCACTGGTATACAAAAGATCCGGTATGTTTATGGGCTTTGGTATGTTCACCGGCTCTTAGTAGCTGTATGGATGCTCCCATGGTTTGCATTACATGACCTCCGGTTACTGGATTGGTATAATGCATTAGAATACCGTCAAAAGGAGAACCATCATTTACTTTTGCAGCCTCTAATAATGCAGGGTATACTTTTTTCCATGAATATTTAAAAAGAGGAGAGTAGGGTTTATTCCAGGCAATATCAGCCGGAACTATACCTGCACTGCTACCATAAGTCATCGGTAAATGATTTACAGGTGCAACCAATGGTTGTTTACCATCATAAACAGCATAATCGTTGGCTTCCAGCGCATTTACAAGAGGAATATCAAGCCCATCCTGCCAAATACATGTTTTACCGCCTTCTTCAACGCCGTGCTCATGCCAGGTGCTGTTAGGTGTAATAACAAAGTCATTAACCTCAAGCATGATCTTGTTGCCATCAACAACGGTATAGCCGCCTTCTCCTTCCATAATAAAACGAAGTGCAGAAGCTTTATGCCTATGGGCAGATGTGCTTTCACCCGGGCGCGTTACCTGAATTCCGGTATATAACCAACCTACAGCAGCGCTAACGTCTTTACGTTTGTCGTTTACAAGGTAAACCACACGGCGACCTGCCTGTTCAGGTGTAACCAGTTCGGATGATTTAAGAACAAGTTCTCTTAGATTCTCATATTTCCAAAGCATGGGTACTGATGAAGATCGAGGTTCCCATGGTTCAATATCGTTAGCTACAGTCCAGAGTGCTCCTGCACCAAGGCCTTCAAGCTCTTTATAATAGGCTTCCAGTTCAGGAGTGTCCTGAACACGGGCACGGCCTAATACACTATCGTCATATTTTGTTTCCATACCTTCCTGTTTTAGGTTGTCTTGGTTTCTTTTCTTTTTTATAATTCCCTTGTCGTAAGGAATTAATTTTTCTTTTTTCTTTTTCTTAAGCCTTTGAAAACGCAGAATGCTAAAACGAGCATTAGTAAAACGATTGCTCCAACTTCTGATGTTCCATCTTCATCCTCAAAGAGAAAATCTGAATTTTCATTATTGGTCTTTAGTACAATTGTTTTGTGATTTAAAACATAGTCGCTTTGAGATGCGATTAAGTTTTTGATATGTACTTTACCTAAATATTCAAATCTAAAATAGGAACTATTACGATTGCCACTATTCTGTCGAACATCTACTATTCTAACTTCAACTCTTTTACCAGTCTTTTGTATTTCCAGGTTATTAAGCTCTCCTGATAAAAGAAAAACACATCCAACTAACGATACTGAAGCTACGATAGCTAAGCCCTTGTCTTTATAGATCATTAAAATCTTCTTCGGTACCCGTAAAAGTAATATTTTTTCTTGGTGCAGTATTTACCCTAAGATCGAAGATATCAAAACGGTTATAGTGTCCAAGAATGTCGTGCATTTGTTTTGGCTGAATACATTTTGATAAATCAATATCAGCATATACAATACCTTCTTCATCAATAAGCGGCTCGCCTATGACAGCCCCATTCGGGCCAATAACACCTGAGAATGCGCTGTTCTTACGGGTAAGCAGTTCTTCAGCGTTAGGTACATCATCTTTCATAGTATCAATAATCTCTTTAGTGATTGTTGAGCATGACACTATGGTAAATAGCTTTCCTTCAAATGAATGTGCAGCTGCCCTGATCTTAATAGCCTCGGCCATGTTATAATCCGGTGGCGCTACAGGCAATGATATATAATTTGCTATGTGTATTAATTCACCTTGTGAAAGAAGGGTAAAGCGAGCCAGTGTATTAGTGTTTTCACCACATGCCAGTGTGCCGATAGGTCCAATTTCAGTATTGTATACTTTTAATGAAGAACCATCACCTCCGGTCCACGTAAGCTTTTCGGCCCATGTAGGGACAAGTTTACGGTGCTTGCCAACAAGATTTCCTTTGTTATCAATAATTAGGTTGGTGTTATATAGTTCGCCAAAACTTTGTCCGCGTTCGTTTACACCAATCACTATATGAATATTATTTTCTTTTGCAGCTTCGCAAATACGGTCAACTTCAGGCCCAGGAACCGCTATAGAATTTACATATAGCTGCTCATACCATTTGCTACCCTGAACAGGTGTCATTATCCAGTTCCAGTAGGGATAACCGGCAACAAATACTTCCGGAAAAGCAACTAAAGAGGCACCATTTCCTGCCGCTTCTTTAATAATAGAAATTGACTTGTCTACAGTAGCATTAACGTTTAAGAAAACAGGGGAGGCCTGTACTGCCGCTGCTTTAAATTTTGATAAATTCAACATAGTATTAATTTTGAATTCTATATTTTTCAAGGATTCCTCTCATTTCTTCCGTGAAAGGACTCGATTTTATATCACCTCTGTCATTAAGGAAATCTACTTTTACTAGCGTTACTTCACCTTCAAGACAAACAGAGCCGTCTTCATGCTCAAATTTGAATCCACAGTTCATTGAAGATCCGCCTAGATTTTTTATCCAAAAGTATTTTGTCAGCTCGTCACCAAGGCGCGCTGCTTTTTTAAACTTCACTTTTAGGTCAACGGTAGGTATTCCTCCGGTTTTGTGAATGTTCTTGAAAGGCATATTTAATGCTTCCTCATAAAAATCTTCTACAAGGCAATTTAGCATTTCTAAAAATCGCGGATAGAATACTATCCCTGCGTAATCTACATGCTGAAAGCGTACTTTCTCTTTTTTTATAAATGCGTTTTCCATTAGGCTTGTACTGTTGTCTTTAATTTAAATCGCTGTATTTTACCTGTTTCCGTTTTTGGGAGGGAATCCATATAGCGAATTTCTCTAGGGTATTTATAGGGTGCTGCAACCTGCTTAAACCAGTCCTGTATGGTTTTGGTTAAAGCATCGCAGGCTTTTTCTTTATCTTTTAATACTATGTAAGCGCATACCAGCATGCCTCGATTTTCGTCAGGAAGTCCTACTACGGCGCACTCGGCGATATCTTCGTGGGTAAGTAGTACAGTTTCAACCTCAATGGCTGCTATATTATATCCTGATGAAATGATCATATCATCTCCACGGGCTACAAACCAAAAGTAACCATCTTCGTCCTGACGGAAAATGTCTCCGGTAATATTCCAGCCGTTTTCTACGTATTCCTTTTGTTTTTCCGGGCTATTCAGGTATTTGCAACCTGTAATACCGCGAACGGCAAGTCGTCCCGGTGTGCCTACAGGAAGCTCATTTCCTTTTTTGTCAACAATCCTGGCTTCATAACCTCGTACAGGTAATCCTGTTGCACCTTTACGCATATTTTCCTCATTAGAGGATATAAAGATATGTAGTATTTCGGTTGAGCCAATACCATCAATTATTTTCAGGCCTGTAGCTTCATACCAGTCTTCCCATACTTTTAGTGGCAAAGTTTCTCCAGCTGATACACATTTGCGTAGTGATGAAATATCAAATTCATTTACTTTGGTAGTCAATACTCTCCATGCGGTAGGTGCAGTAAAGCAAATAGTTACCTTAAAATCCTGAATGGCTTGTAGTAATAATTCCGGTGACGGTTTTTCTATTAGAAATGTTGATGCTCCATAATAAAATGGAAATAATACCAGTCCACCAAGACCAAAAGTAAAACCAAGTGGTGGGCTTCCGGTAAACACGTCCTCAGGTGTAGGCTGAAGTGAATATATAGGGAAAGCCTCACATATCAATAAGATGTCTTTGTGATAATGCGACGTCATTTTAGGTTTTCCTGTCGTTCCTGATGTAAAACCTATTATAGAAAGTGAATCAGCTTTGGTTGGATAATTCTTAAACTCCTTTGGTTTATTGCCCATCAGGGTTTCAAGTTTTGAAAAGCCTTCTCCTGAACCATCAAATGTTATTACATGTTTCAGAAATGGTGATTTTACTTCCATTATAGCATCTTCAAGCCTGTAATCACAAAAAGCATGTGATATTTCGGCACTGTCAACCATTACAGTAAGTTCTTTTTCACGTAGTAAGGGCATAGTGGCCACCACGATTCCTCCGGCTTTTAGTATACCAAACCAACAGGCAACATACATGGGGTTATTTGCCGAACGTATCAGTACCCTGTTACCTGGTTTAAAATCAAGGTTTTCAGTTAGTACATGGGCAATTTGATTTGCCTTTTCATACAGGTCATTAAATGTCCATGTTATATCAAAGGTGCGGATAGCAATCCTGTCGCCGTTCCCCTCTGTAATATGTCTGTCTAAAAGTTTTTCCACACAATTCAGGTCTTCCGGAAACTCAAAATCCGGATGACTTGTAAAGCACTCTGCGTGTAAAGAAGCATGAGGCAGATGGTCGTGTGCAAAATTATCTTCGTAATGTTTCATCACTAGCGTGTTCTTACTTTTTATGAGTTACCGGTTTAAGTGCTTTTTTCATTCCTTCAACAGCTTTACGTTCACCAGCTTTATATGGATAGTGGTGTGACGCTGCCGACATATATTGTTTTGGTATACCAACTGATTGCAGGTCATCAGCTCTGTAATGCTCATACGCCTGGGCATTTCGTACAAAAGAAGTGTCAAGCAATAAGGTTTTACCAAGCGCTACCAAATCGGCACGCCCGTTTAGCAATATGGTGTTTATCTGGTCAATATCCTGAATATAACCCGCAGTAATTGTTGGTATATGTACTTCGTTACGCACCATATCAGAGAAAGGTGTCTGCCACATTCTTCCAACAGCCGGTTTTTGTTTTTCAACAGTTAATCCTGTTGATACGTTTATGATATCCGCTCCAGCATCTTTAAATGCCTGTGCAATGATCAGAACGTCTTCTTCGGTAATTCCGCCTTCAGCCCAGTCAGATGCCGAAATACGAACACTCATTGGTTTATTTTGTGGAAATGCTTCGCGCATTGCCTTAAATACTCTTGTCGGGAATTTAAGTCTGTTATGTACGTTTCCTCCAAATTCATCTGTTCGGATGTTGGTTAAGGGAGAAAGGAAAGAAGCTAATAGGAATCCATGATGCGCCTGTAGCTCAACCATATCAAATCCTGCTTTTTCAGCATTCTTAGTGGCATTGACAAATTCTGTTGTTATGGTATCCATATCAGCAATAGTCATTTCTCGTGGAGTTGCCATTTTACTATTAAATGGAATAGGAGAGGCAGATATTAGTTCCCACGCATTTTCTACAGGGCTTCCGGCATCTTCCCAAGGAAACTGTACAGCTCCCTTACGGCCAGAATGTCCTAATTGTATACCTATTTTGGAAGTACTGTTCAAGTGAATAAATTCAGTTATTCTTTTCCATGCAACTATCTGATCTTCAGAATAAATACCCGGACAACCTAAAGTTATTCTCCCTTCTGGCGATATAGCTGTTGCTTCAGTAAGAATTAACCCTAAACCTCCTGTGGCTCTTGATCCATAATGCATAAGATGCCAGTCGGACACAAGCCCGTCTTTAGCAGAGTATTGTTCCATCGGACTCATCACTATTCGGTTCTCTACAGTCATTCCACGTAATGTGAAAGGAGTGAATGCCGGTGAGGTATTTTCAGGTGTATTGATTGCGGTATTAAATTCCGCTTGTACTTTTTGTGGGAAAGAAGGATCTCGTAGCGCAAGATTCTCAAATGTTACTTTCTTGGCTCTTGTCATAACGCTAAAAGCAAACTGCTGAAAAGGATGTTGGATATGCCTGTCCATATGTTCAAACCAATCAAGAGAAACATTTGCAGCATGCTGAATCATTTCAACACGGTTACGGCGTAACTTTTCATAATTGGCAAATACTGATGGGATGTCAGTTTTGAATTTTATGACTGAATCTGCAAGTGCTATGGCACATTCCATTGCCAGCTTTGTTCCGGAACCGATAGAGTAGTGGGCGGTAGCCTTGGCATCACCCAATAGGACAATATTGTCTTTACTCCAGTTTTTATTAGTTATAGCAGGGAATTGCCTCCAGTGCGAACGGTTGGAAATCAGTCCATGCCCATCAAGTTCTTCTTTAAATAACTCTGAAAGCTTTTTAATAGTGTCTTCCTCATCCGTAACACTAAAACCTGCTTTTTGCCAGGTTTCGTCAGTAGTTTCAAAAATCCATGTACTCATTCCTTCCTCATATTGATAGGTATGAGCTACAAAAGTGCCGTAAGGTGTGGTTCTGAAGAAATAGGTAAACGCATCAAGTGGTCGGGTAGAACCCATCCATACGAAACGATTACTTTTCATTTCGGTTATAGTTCCGAAATCAGATGCAAATTTTTCACGCACACTGCTATTGATACCATCTGCAGCAACTATTATGTCTGAATCAGCAAATTGGCTTAAATCATCAACATTAGCCTTAAAATGAAGATTTACACCTTCTTCACGGCAACGCTGCTGTAACAATTGGAGTAATGTTTTTCGTGAGCAGCCACAAAAACCATTTCCTGTAATGCGGACTTTTTCACCATCACGGGCAACATCAAGTTCATCCCAATATGCGAATTTAGTGCGTATTAGTTCGTAAGACTGAGGGTCTCTTGTAAGGAATTCACTCAGTGTTTCATCTGAGAAAACCACGCCAAAACCAAAAGAATCATCGGCTTTATTGCGTTCGTAAATATCTATACTACAATCAGGCATTGCTTTCTTTAGCAGGATCGAAAAGTACAATCCGCCCGGTCCACCGCCTATAACTGTTATTTTCATTTTATATAAAAGGTCTTTTAATTGCAAAAATTTCTCCCAGCTTAGCGTAATTATAGCCTGCCAGGCGGGCTATAGGACGATAAGTTTCCATATTTATCTTGTAGTCCGGTAATAAAACCGATTCATCAACATGAAACATTACAATGCGTCCGATCATGATAGTTGCGCCACCATCTTTATGGTCTTCAAGATTATAATGGTGTACTAGTTCACACTCAAATGATATTGGACTTTCTTTTACTCTTGGAGGGTTTATCAGGTCTGATGCTATTGGTGTAAGTCCGGCAAATTCAAATTCATTACCATCAGGAGGTAAGTTTACCGACGTTGCGTTCATTGCTTCCACTAATTCTTCTGTCGCCATGTTTACCACAAATTGCTTTGTTTCTAAAACATTGTTTAGCGTGTCTTTGTTAGTGTTGCCACTTCGGACAGTAGAAAACATTACGTGTGGAGGATCTTCGCCTACAGCATTAAAAAAAGAAAAGGGAGCCAGGTTTAAATAACCATCTTTACTTATAGATGATATCCATCCTATAGGTCGTGGTATAACTGAACCTGTCAGTATTTTGTAAACGTCTTTTTGGCTAGTTTGTGCCGGATCTATTTTCATGATCAAAAAAATGAATACTGCAAATAAAAGAAAATATGTGGTCTTATTTTAAAGATTTTTGTTATAAAATATAGTCTATGTAATTAATATTTAAAATTTATATAAATACTAATTGATTTTCAGATGCATTGTAAGAATATGAAAAATGATAATAATTCAATAGAAGTATATAATTATTGATTATTTGTGGGTATTTGTACTGTTTTAGATTTTTAATGTTAGCTAGTTATGTATTCGTCTTATCTCGAAGAACAATGTTAACCAACACGATAATAATATCTGTAAAACTATTTATATTTGTTTAAGCAAAATCAAAACAATTTTATGTCATTAACAGATAAGAAACCCCTAGTTATCTCTGACTTTACAGTTCTTTTTTTCATTGTCTTAATTTTGGCAACTGATTTTTTGCCTTACTTCAAAACAATTGAAATAATACATCCTCAATTTTTATATCTTTCTGTTATAAATGTACTTATGGGAATGTATTTTTATTTTAGCCCAAAGGATATTATTAATAATAGTTTCGTTGCAGTAAAGAAAAGTAGGTTAGCTCTTTTTTATCTTGTTTTTGTAGTCATGTGTGGTGTGTCTGTTTTTGCTGCTAAAAATGTTTCTTTGGTAATCGCTAACCTTACAGAGATACTTATTGTGTTTGTATTATTTGTAAATCTTAGTGTTTTATTAAAAGACAAACTCAATCTTTTTTATAAAATAGTTTTTGTTATTTGTATAAGTACATTTCTGCAATCTTTCAATGAACTATATGATGCATTTGTACACGCCAATAAAACATCTGTTATTGAAGGGCTCGGACAATTAAAATGGAAAACAGGTAATATTAACATACTTGCCGCAAGTATGAGCATAAAAATTCCTTTTTTATTGCTTGGTATTACTCAGTTTTCGGGTTATAAAAAATGGTTTGTAACAGCAACTTTATTTTTGGCTATTTTAACTATACTGTTAACCGGAGCAAGATCAGGTTTGATAAATCTTTTTTTAGTGTTTTCTATTTACATTGTTTATCTGTTTAAAACTAACCCGGTCTCTAAAACAGTATTTTTAAAGCTAACAACACTGCTTTTGCCATTGATTTTTTCTATTGTCGTTTCAAATTTGATTTTTGCGAAAACTAGAAATGCGAGTGAAAGATATAGCTCAGTTACGAAAAGAATAGAACAGATAAAGACTAATGATGCTTCGGCAAAAATGAGGCTCACAATGTGGGATGATGCTTTAAAATTATGGAAAAGCAGTCCTGTGTTAGGAATAGGTTTGGGTAATTACCGTATTGAATCTATCCCTCACGAAAGCAAGTCCATAGACAGTAGCATAGTTAGTCTGCATGCCCATAATGATTTTCTGGAGATATTGTCTGAAACAGGGTTGATTAATAGTATTATTTATTTATCGCTTTTTGTCTCAATATTTTTTATAAACCTTACTAGAGTCATAAAATCGAAAAATGAATTAAATAGAATAATAGCTTTAATAACCTTACTTTTAGTTATAGTCTATGGTGTTGATTCAATGTTCAACTTTCCAATGTATAGACCAACTATGCAAATCTTTATGAGTTTATTGTTTGCATTAACTATTGTAAATAGTAGCCAGCTTAACAATAATATTGTAAATATAAAGAAGATAAATCCTTCATTGCTTATCATAGTAATTTCTTTAGTAAGTACTTTCTCAGCATATATTGTTTTTAAAGCATCTAATCTCGAATATCTTATTAAAACAGATGACATAAATGTAAACGCAAGTGGTATTTTAAATGGAGATGAAGTAATTAGGCGCCTGCCTCTATATCCTAATGTTTTTGGCTCTTCTGAATCGTTTTTAGAATATGCAGGGATTTATTATTTCAGAGAGAAAAAATATGATAAAGCAATTAAGTATCTCAATATGGCCGACAAAATAAATCCTTATCTGGGAAGAGTCGATTTTTATAAACATTTAGTTTTTGAAGAAAAGGGAAATGCGGACAGTTCATATTATTATGTAAAAAGAGCTTTTTATTGGCGTCCAAAAAATGCCAGCTATTATAATAAATCAATTAATGTTGCCGCATCAAAAAGAGATACCCTTGAAATATTGAAAGAACATGATTTGTTTGCTAAGTATACTAATTCTGCTTTAGCATGGAAACAAACAGGCCAGGCATTGCAAAGTGCCGGATATAGTCGAAATGGGTTACATAAATTCATAAATAGCGGACTTAAAGTAATACCTAATGATTCCATTTTAATCCGACAGCAAAAGGATTTCATGGTAACAGACCAACTTGTGGAAGGTCAGAAATATGCCTCTATTGGAAATCCTGAAAAATCGTTAGCATGCTATAAAAAAGCACTTCAGATAGATCCGGGAAATATATATGCGCTTCAAAACATTGGCTTTCATTATTTTAATAATGGACAAATAGCCAAAGCAATTGATTATTTTCAGAATGCATTAAAGAAGCCCGGGTTATATGATGGTCATACGGAGTACTATACAGCAGTTAGTTATATGAAGTTGAATAATTTAGAAAAAGCTTGTGAATATTTTAAGCTTGCTAAAGAGAGAAATTACCCGATGAAAGAAGATGAGATAAATAAAATTTGCAGATAATATTTCGAAAATACACTGAGGGTACGATATTTCTTAAAAAGAATTAAGTAATAATTTTAAGATGTGTATATTTACTAAACATAGATTCTTTCCAATTTAAACATTAATACAATAATGAGTTATTATCAGATAAAAAGCTTGGAGCAATATTTTAAGCATTATAATAAATCCATCCGAGAGCCTAGGAAGTTTTGGGATAAAATAGCCGATGAAAATTTCACATGGTATCAAAAGTGGGATAAAGTAGTTGAGTTTGATATGCAGGAAGCCGATGTAAAGTGGTTTGTTAATGCAAAAGTAAATATTACTAAAAATTGTATTGACAGGCATTTGGCAAAAAGAGGAGGGAAGACGGCAATTATTTTTGAACCCAATAACCCAAATGAAGATGCAAAACATATTACATACAATGAATTGTATGATCGTGTTTCGAGGATGGCTAATGTTTTACGAGATCAGGGAATCAAAAAAGGAGACAGAGTTTGTATTTATCTTCCAATGATACCGGAACTTGCAATTTCTGTATTAGCTTGCGCCAGAATAGGTGCAATACATTCCGTTATTTTTGCAGGTTTCTCTGCATCAGCTGTTACAAGCAGGATTAATGATTCGGGATGTAAAATGGTAATAACTTCTGACGGTGGATATAGAGGCAGTAAAACAATCGAATTGAAAAGTATTGTTGATGAAGCTCTTCAAAAATGCCAGTGTGTTGAGAATGTATTGGTCGTAAAAAGAACCAATTCTGATATAAAAATGGAGGAAGGCCGTGATAAATGGCTTCAGCCTTTGATTGACGCTGCAATACCGAACAATGTAGCGGAAATTATGGATGCTGAAGATCCTCTTTTTATTCTGTATACGTCTGGATCTACCGGTAAGCCTAAAGGAATGCTGCATACTACTGCAGGATACATGGTACATACTGCTTATACTTTTAAGAACATCTTTGCTTATGAAGAAAATGACATATATTGGTGTACTGCTGATATAGGCTGGATTACAGGGCACTCATATATTTTATATGGCCCATTACTTAATGGTGCTACAACGGTACTTTTTGAAGGCATTCCATCATATCCTGATTTCGGTCGTTTTTGGGAAGTAATTGATAAACATAAAGTAACACAGTTTTATACTGCACCTACAGCAATCCGTTCTCTTGCTAAAGAGAATTGGGAATGGGTTAACAAGCATGATCTAAGTACTCTAAAAGTTATTGGTTCAGTAGGAGAGCCAATAAATGAAGAAGCTTGGCACTGGTATAATGACCATGTTGGTAAAAAGAAATCACCTATCGTTGATACATGGTGGCAAACAGAAACAGGAGGGATAATGATATCACCAATCCCGTTTGTAACACCTACAAAACCTACGTATGCAACATTACCATTACCTGGTATCCAGCCTGTTCTAATGGACGAGCTTAGAAATGAGATTGAGGGAAATCAGGTAGTTGGAAGTTTATGTATTAAATTCCCGTGGCCGGGTATGGCAAGAACCATTTGGGGGGACCATCAGCGCTTTAAAGAAACTTATTTTTCTACTTTCCCTGGTAAATATTTTACAGGAGATGGTGCATTAAGAGATGAAGTAGGGTATTACAGAATAACAGGTCGAGTTGATGATGTGGTAATAGTTTCCGGACATAATCTTGGTACAGCACCAATTGAAGATGCTATCAATGAACATCCTGCTGTAGCTGAGTCAGCCATTGTTGGCTTCCCGCATGATGTGAAAGGTAATGCTCTTTATGGTTTTATTATCCTGAAAGAATCTGGGGCCGGGCGTGACAGGGAAAATCTTAGTAAAGAAATTAATGAACATATTTCAAGCCATATTGGCCCAATTGCAAAACTGGATAAAATTCAGTTTGTATCGGGTTTACCTAAAACGCGTTCAGGTAAAATTATGAGAAGGATTCTTAGAAAAATAGCTGAGGGTGATTTTTCTAATTTTGGAGATACAACAACATTGCTTAATCCTGAAATTGTAGACGAAATTAAAAATGGTAAATTATAAAAGAAAGCAGTCTTATGGCTGCTTTTTTGTTTTTTAAACGTAAAATTATGAAACTATTTTTTGTGCAAGGCCTGGAATACACATTTCATTTTAACAATAAAGTTATTGATGCTTTAACTGAAATCAATAACCCGCCTGTAAAATCAGTAAAACTGATTAATCACATTGTTAACTCGCATGAGATATGGAATTCAAGAATTGAAGATAAAAATCACAATGTTGATGTTTGGGGGATAAGTCCTCTTCAGGATTTGAAAGCAATTAACGAAGTGAATTATTATAATTCTCTTGCCATAATTGGTAATTTAGATTTTGATAGACAAATTAAATATACTAATACTAAAGGACAAACTTATATTAATAGTATACAGGATATTTTATTCCATGTAATAAATCATTCCACATACCACAGGGGACAAATCGCTTCAGATTTTAAAAATAATGATATAACGCCTTTAGTGACAGATTATATTTTTTATAAAATATCAGAAATTTAGTCCCTGATACCCAATTTATTTCTTAGTTTTAAAAAAATAAGTGATGTTATATATGCGTTTCCGGATGCTGTATGCATTTCATTTTTTTTAACCTTAAGCATATCACAAACTTCATCAAGGCTTGATTGAGAATCTTCCGGTAAATTCTTCCATCTTTGATATAAAACGTTTGTATCCATAAATTGATTCCTAACCCTGCCTAAATCCAGACGTTTTAAGGCGAAATTAAGCATCTCAATATCAAGATTTATATTATGTCCAACCAATGTAGAGTCTTTTATAAAATTTAGAAAGCGAATCATTGCTTCAGCTTCTACAACTTTTTCTGCACTTTCTTTTATTACTGTTTTTTGAGAAGTAGGTTGTGTACTGAATTTTTCCTGGAGTAATACAACTTCAAAAAAATCACCTACAGCAATAGAATTATTACTTAATCCAATTGCTCCAATAGATAATATTACATCTTCTTTCCAGTCCTGACCGGTTGTTTCCATATCAAAAACTACATAACGCTTTTCACTATTTCCTTCATCATTATCGAAAAGGGAAACATAATTTTTCCAGAATTGCGGGAGATTATTTCCAGTAAGCCAGTCAAATGCCATGATTAATTGATATAAGTTATAGAAAATCTGTTTTTAATAATATCCTGAATTTCATTAATTGGCTCAATAAAATTTTTAAGTTTTCCTTTATCGGTTTTAGATAGTTCATTTATATCAATGTATCTACCGTCAGAATCATTAGTCAAACCTTCTTCGGTCCTAAAGCGCATAAGTGTGTTATAGGCTTCAGCGCATTCTTCATAAAGCTCTGCGTTTTTTGGTTCAAGCTCCGCAAGTTGTTTAAAACGATGATAAGTATTCGTTACTTCAAGTAAATTATGGCTTAATGCTAATGCTCTTGCAGAGTCTATTAATGGCTCAAGAGCACGGGCTTTAATATCAAACTTGTCTTTATGATCACCATCACCTTCAAGTAAAAACTGTCTGAAAAAGCCCAGAGCAGGAGGATTTCGAAGAGTATCAGCCGCAAGAAATCCGAAGAACTTTTTATTATGCCCCATATTATTTCGGATATTTTCCATTAATGCATCTTCAATATCCGGAGCGCCATAAATAAAGTCAAAATCAAAAAAAGCTGTACTAACTTCAACTCCTTTTTCAGCTGGGGTATTAATCCAGCTGTTGTATTGTTTTATCCAGCCTGACAAAGATTTACACCAAAGTGAATTGCTTGCAAGTAATCCCTTTGGAGATGGTTCGTAGCCAACCTTTTCAAGAAATTCATTTACACTTTCTGCCAATTCAAGAAAATATGATTTTACATTATCATAGATTTCAGGCTCAACATCTTCAAAAATTAAAGCGTTACCCTGATCCGTTTTTAATAATTGTTCTTTTCTGCCCTGGCTACCAATATTTACCCAGGTAAAGAGAGCAGGAGGAGGGGTGCCCATTTTTTCCACTGACAATTCTATTGCCCTACGGGTTAGCTCAATATTAATTTCAGCTACTATATTTGATATGTGTGAAATAGGAATATTAGTATCGATTGAATTCTGGATAAGGTCGGTAAGTTTTTCGCGTACATATTTCAGTTCTTTAGCATTACCGGCTCGGCGTGTTTGTTTTAAAAGTACTCCTGGAGTATTTGATTGGGCAGCAATAACATCGTGTTCACTGATTATACCTGTTATGGCAGATTTATTACTACCGTCTTTTGTTACACATAAATGACCAACGCCATGTTTTAGCATTACCATTTGCGCCTCCGCTACAGAAATATTTTCCGGTACAGTTATTACAGGGCTTTTCATTATTGTTCGGGCATCTATATCAATAGGGTATTGCCCTGTTGCAATTTTTGCTCTCAAGTCCCTGTCTGTAATTATACCTATTGGTAATTGGTTTTGTTCTATAATTACACTTCCAATAGCACTGTTAGCCATTGTTTTAGCAATAAATCTCAAAACGTCATCGGGATTGGCAGTAATAGGATTTTTTGTGTATTTAATAGGCTGATAGTATTGTAAGTCGGCAACCTGATCGCTAACAATCATATTTTCCGATATAAGCTTACCTTTACGTTCTTTATCGTATGGATTGCGTGTTTGAGAAGCAAAGCTTTCCAGGAAAAAAGAAAGAATGTTTTGGTTTGAGAATATATAAGGTTCAAAAAAAGCTATAGGAATTGCAATGATGATAGATTCTTCTCTGGATTTTGCAGACATTAAGTAGTATTCTTTTGCAAAATAAGGTCTTAACCCTAATATATCACCTTCATCACATTTATCAATTAATGTTTCTTCAGCATCAGAAGTTATTGAAAGACCAATAGCCCCATTTTTAATAATATAAAAATCATTGTGAACTGAATCTCCTCCTTTAAATAATATCTGATTCTTATCAAGATAAATAATCCTTGACTGTTCAGCTATATTTACAAGTTCAGCATTTTCGAGTATTTCGAAAGGAGGGAAGTGTTTCAGAAAATCAGCAATACTTTGGGCGACAGGGTTTTTCATATATAATCAAATGAGATTTAAAAGTAATGTTTTTTGGGAATCTATAAAAGAAAATAGCTACAGTAAAAATCTCAAAGCTTTGTTAAAATTTTAAATTAGTTGATAATCTGCTTAAATTTACAAAATAACTATAATCAATTTTTTAAAATGAAATTTACTACAAAGTTTACGATTCTGATTTTCTCTGTATTTTTTACAATTGGTGCATTCGCACAGGATAAAAAGCCAGCAAGTCCTGCTGCAACAGCAAAAGGTAATATTAGCGGTGCCAATATTACGATAGAATACAGCAGCCCGTTTGTAAAAGGAAGAACAATCTGGGGAGAATTAGTTCCTTACGGAAAAGTTTGGCGTGCCGGTGCTAATGCACCAACAACAATTGAAACTGATAAAAACCTTAAAATTGAAGGTAAAGAATTAGCTGCAGGAAAATATTCAATTTATGTAATTCCTGAAAATGGATCGGCTACAGTAATTTTTGGAAAAGATCCTAAAATGAGTGCTTACAATTATGATGAAGCTAAAGATGCTTTAAGAGTTCAGGTAAAAACAAGAAAATCTTCTAAAATGAATGAAAGTCTTGTTTATAACATAAACAAAAATAATATAACGTTAAGCTGGGAAAACATAGATATACCGGTATCTGTTAAATAATAAGGCTTACATAATTCAGAGCGGCATTGATATTCAATGCCGTTTTTTATTTAATATATTCAGTTATTATTTTACATAATATATATTATAAGTCAATATAGATGGTAAGAATAGCGGGATAAACCCGCTAAAATGTCTTTATTTTTTTACTTCTCCAGTATAAACGAATTTATCACCCTGATAAGCTGTTACTTGAACTACACCGTCTTTTCTGGTTTGCATGGCATAACCAAACACAGTATTGTTTGGAAATCTTATATAATATAATTGCTCTACAAATGTTGTTGCCGGTTTTTTCATTTTAAATCTAAATTCTCCGTCCGCCATAATTTTAAGCGTAAATTTTTCAGTTTCTGCAACTGTATATTGAAGTTCTCCACCAACATAATGTTCTGTTACAGTTTCCGGCAACGCAGGGAAATCTTTAAAAGAAATTCCTTTTTTTAGAATTGAATACAGCTCATAATTTTTAATTGATAATGGCACAGATTTATCCTGGGCATTCATGTTAAAGGCCAAAGCCAACAGTAAACAGATTAATAGTTTTTTCATTTTGGTTTATTAGATTTTATTTTCAGTAAATATAAAATTTTTATAAATCCTTTAAAAATTATGTTGTCTTTAAATATGTAGTTTTAACTGCTAAATAAAATGTAATATCAAAACGCCTGTAGCGTTTGTAAATTGTAAATCATCAAATCAATATTTAACATAATGTCTGAAAAAGTAAAAATTGAATCAACAGTACTATTATCTGACAACTGGGGAAAACTTAATAAGGTTACATATAAATATCAGCTTAAGGACGGAAGCTGGCAAACTCAGGAACGTGAAGTTTATAATCGCGGCAATGGCGCTGTAATTTTACTATATAACAAAAACAAAGGAACTGTAATTTTAACCAGACAGTTTAGATTGCCTACATGGTTTAATGGAAATACAGACGGACAAATGATCGAAGCCTGTGCAGGGATGCTTGACGAAATGGATCCTGAAGATTGTATTAAAAAAGAAACTGAAGAAGAAACCGGCTATAATTTATCTGACGTAAGAAAAATTATGGAAGTGTATATGTCTCCGGGATCTGTCACAGAAATTCTTTATTTTTTCGTTGGCGCGTATTCAGATGATATGAAAACCGGAACAGGCGGTGGATTAGATAATGAGCAGGAAAATATTGAAGTACTTGAACTTAATTTTAATGATTCATTAAGGATGATCGAAACCGGAGAAATTATGGATGCTAAAACAATAATGCTTCTTCAGTATGCTAAAATTCATGATTTAGTTTAACACTATTTTTATTAGTGACTGTAAGTAATTGCTTATTTTTATAATAAAAACCATCCTTATGGACATTACATTCAATAACAATCCTAAACTTAGTATATTAATTCCTGTTTTTTATGTAGCATGGCAGGATGATTTCCTTACTAAAAAAGAATTTTCTGCGTTGGCAGGATTCATAAATAATCAGGAATGGCTCACAAAAGCTGAAAAAGACTTTCTTAAAACAAAAATAGATTATATCTCCCCTCCTAGCCGTTCAGAATTCTTTAAATGGAAAGAAAAAATTGATACTTTAATTAATAAATCCAATCCTGCTAATCTTACAGAATTAGGCATTCTTATAGCTAATTCGGAAAGACCTGCACTAACAGAAGATGATATCCTTAAAATTGCCCCTGCTTTTGCAAAGATGGAATCTGAACTGGGAATTATGGGACAGGAGGCTATTGCCGGATTGAAATCTAAAACGGATACTATAACTACTAAATATGGTACTGTTAAAAGCTTTGATGTAAATAAGTTAACGGAGCTACTCGATGGAGATCAATCAGTTCATATTAATAAGGTAAAAAGAATCATTTCTTCACCAGAATTTAGGCTGGCAACCATTTCAGATACAGCTGAGTATCGTGAAAGAGTACTTGATTGGTGTAAAATACTGGCTAAAGAAGGAATGGGAAATTATGCCTATCCTAAAGAATATGGAGGCAAAGCCGATATAGAAGGCTATTTTTCAATAATGGAGACGTTAAGTTATCACGATTTAAGTCTTGTGATAAAATTTGGTGTTCAGTTTGGACTTTGGGGAATGAGTATACTATCTCTGGGAACTGAAAAACATTACGCTAAATACCTTAAAGATGTTGGCACATTAAACCTACCAGGCGGATTTGCTATGACAGAAACACATCATGGCTCGAATGTAAAAGGTGTACAGACAACAGCTGTTTATAATCATAAAGACAGGACGTTTACAATCAACACTCCTGAAAAATACGACCGTAAAGAATATATAGGCAATACAGCTAATCATGGTGAGATGGTTACTGTTTTTGCTAAACTGATCATCGATGAAAAAGATTATGGTGTTAATGCTTTTATAGTGCCAATTCGTGATAAAAATAAAAATGTACTTGAAGGTGTAACTATTGAAGATTGTGGTCATAAAATGGGGCTAAACGGGGTTGATAATGGGATTTTAACTTTTAAGAATGTCATTATACCTTATGATAATATGCTAGATCGTTTTGCTCAGGTAAATGAAAATGGAGAATTTGAAAGCCCTATACCGAGTGATAACAGACGTTTCTTTACAATGTTAGGAACACTTGTTGGAGGAAGGATTGGAATTCCGCGTTCAGCATTAGCCGCCGCTAAGACAGGCTTAACTATTGCTGTAAAATATGGTGATAAGCGTAGGCAATTTGGCCCCGATGGAGGCCTTGAAGTTCCCATTCTTAATTACAGAATGCATCAGAAGAGATTAATGCCTTATTTAGCAAATGCTTACGCAATTCATTTTGGTTTGCAATATCTTACTAAGCGCTTTGTAAATAGAAAAGAAGAAGAAATGCAGGAAATTGAAGCCTTGGCGGCAGGCATGAAGTCATATTCCACATGGAATACAAGGGGCACACTTCAGGAGTGTCGTGAAGCTTGTGGTGGTAAAGGATATCTTTCAGAAAACAGGATAGATGATCTTAAAAATGACACAGAAATATATACTACTTTTGAAGGTGATAATACAGTGTTAATGCAGCTTACTGCTAAAAACCGTTTGGGTGAGTTCCGTAAGCAATTTGGTCAAATGAGTGTATCCGGTATATTTAATTACGTATTGGACCAGGCAAAGACATCTATCACTGAAAAGAATCCTTTTGCAACCCGAAACACCGATGATTCTCATCTTAAAGATAAAGAATTCCACACTCATGCTTTCCGTTACAGGGAGAATGAGATAGTCAGTTCAGCTGCAAAAAGATTTAAAAAACTTGTAGATAACGGTTTAGATGCTTTTGATGCCGCTAATGTAATGCATCCTCATATGATTCAGATTGCTGACAGTTATCTTGACCGTATTTTTCTGGAGCAGTTTCAGGATAAGTTATCTACTATTACCGATGAAGGAATTAAGGAAGTAATGGAACGTGTGTATAATCTATTTGCATTAAATAAAATTGAAGAGCATAAAGCCTGGTATCTTGAACAGGGTTACATGGAAGGCGTTAAAACTAAAGCTGTGCGCAAGCTTGTGAGTCAGTTATGTTGGGAAATCAGGCAGGATGCTGTTCCTCTGGTTGATGCTTTTAACATACCGGATAGTTGTCTTGGTGCTATTGTAACTAATAAAGCTGCTGAAGCCTAAAAATTAACCTGCCATATAATATCAGGATTATAAATTAATTTTCCATTGACAACCTCCAACGGCGAGTCAAAATTATTTGTATATAGTGATCCTGTACCTAAACCCTGTGGCATTGGGTTGTTTTGAAGAAATGTCCATTGTGCAATTGCATTGAGGCCAATATTACTCTCAAGCGCAGAAGTTATCCACCAGCCAATATTCATTTTTTCTGCTATATCAATCCACTCTCGGGAACCACGGAAACCACCTATGAGACTTGGTTTTAAAATTATATACTGAGGCTTTATTTTTTGAAGTAAGGCCTCTTTATTTTTATATCCAAATACACCGATAAGCTCTTCATCCAAAGCGATAGGAAAGGGTGTTTTATTACAAAGATTAGTCATTAAATCAAACTGACCTTGTTTCACAGGTTGTTCAATGCTATGTAATTGAAATGTATTAAGTTGTATTAATTTATCTAATGCATCTGTTGAGGAAAATGCACCATTAGCATCTACACGGATTTCTATCTCTTCAGCACTAAAATTAGATCTTATGAAATCTAATAAATTGAGTTCTTTATCAAAATCAATAGCTCCGATCTTTAGTTTAATACAATCAAATCCCTGCTGTAATTTTTCTTCAATTTGTTGTTTCATGTAGCTCTCCTCTCCCATCCAGACAAGGCCATTGATAGCAATACCTTTCGTTCCATCAGTAAAAGCTGACGGAAATAAAAGATATGGATTATTTGATTTTAGAGATTGAAATGCCATTTCAAGTCCAAATTGAATTGATGGAAATTCGTTAAGGGAATTCCAAAGGTATTCTTCTCCTAAATGTATGTTTTCACAAGACCATTTTAGCTTTTCTTCATAATCCGGCCTGTCATCAATGCTTAGGGTTCGAAGTATACCACACTCCCCTATTCCGGTTTTTCCATTATCTTCAAGGATAAGGAACCAGGTTTCTTTTTGAGTAAGAACGCCCCGCGATGTTCCGCTGGGGCGTTTAAAGTCAAGAATATATTTTTTGTATGATGCTTTCATTATTAAAGCTCTAACGATTCTCCTATTTCAAGTAACATAAGGTCTTTTCCTTTATTGAAGAATTTTTTTATCGCATCGTCATGATTAATTTTAATGTATCCAAAAGTATCAAAGTGATAACCAAGTACTTTATCGCATTCAAGGAAATCGGATGCTATGATAGCGTCTTCAATATCCATAGTGAAGTTATTTCCAACCGGTAAAACCACAAGGTCAAGTTTTGTACGCATTGGAATCAGTTTCATATCAAATGTCACTGCTGTATCTCCGGCGATATAAATATTTTTATGTTCACCTTCAATAACAAAACCTCCGGGATTACCACCATAAGAGCCATCAGGGAAAGAACTTGAGTGATGACCTACAACGTATTTAACTTTACCAAAGTCAAAATTCCAGCTACCTCCATGATTCATAGGATGTACCTTATGCCCTTTTTTCTCAAAATAGCCTGTGATTTCAGCATTAGAAACTATTACCGCACCAGTATTGTTAGCTATGGCATCAGCATCAAGAATATGGTCGCCGTGAGCATGCGTTAGCAGTATATAATCTGCTTTTAACTGCATAATGTCAATATCTTTTGCAAGTTCGTTAGCGGAGATAAACGGGTCAACTATTAGGTGCTTGCCGCCTACCTCTATTCCTAAGCTTGCATGGCCGTAAAATGTAATTTTCATAAGAATGTTTTTTATTATTGGAATTATAAAATTATAACTGTAATGCTATACAAAGCAATACTGAAAGGAAAAAAGTACCTAAGGCTACTTTTTTAAGTTCCGGATCTAATGCACGTGGTTCAGTATTTTTTGCTACTGTTTTTACGTGCAATATAAATGGAATATATGCTATTAAAAATATATACTGAATGGCTTTAAAATCTGATAGTATTGCAAAAACAAGAGTCAGTACTAATGCTGTTATAATTACCGTGTAATGATATATTTTAGCATTTTTTGCCCCCATTTTAACGACAATAGTATTTTTACCCGATAAAGCATCTGAAGCCTGATCGCGCATATTATTCAGATTTAGTACCGCTACACTTAGCAATCCGATTGTTATTGCCGGTAAAAGAACAAGCGTATCAATCTGTTTGGCAAATAGGAAATAACAGCCTATAACACTAACAAGCCCAAAGAAAATGAACACAAACAAATCTCCAAGTCCTCTATATCCATAGGCAGAATTCCCAACAGTATATTTTATCGCCGCTGCGATAGCTGCTAAACCAAGGAAGAAAAAGAATACTGAATACCCAAAGTTATCTTTACCGAATGAAAGGTAAATCAATACAATCGCTGCTACCAAAGTAAGTAAAGAAGTTATTATAATACCCTTTTTCATTTCTCCAACGGTAATGGCCCCACTTTGTATTGCTCTTTGAGGGCCAATTCTGTTTTCGTTATCCGTACCTTTTATTCCATCGCCATAATCATTTGCAAAATTGGAAAGTATCTGTAATCCTAAGGTTGTAAGTAGTGCGAAACCCAGGATTGAATAATTGGTAAACCCTTGTGAAAATGCATAAAAACATCCAACAAGTATCCCCGATACAGATAAAGGTAGTGTTCTTAATCGTGCGGCCTGAAGCCAAGCTTTAGCGTTTGCCATTAAATTTCAAGATATATTAAGATGCGTTACATCCAGTTTTTGTTAGTAGTTTCAACCTGATACAGCCAATAATTTACGAACTGTTTAAGTGTAGTATAATCAGCCAGCCCAAATGATATTTTTCCACCTGCAGTGTAAAGATTTAAAATTCCAATATCTAAACCTTTATGCCAAAAATATTGGTGAACCGAGATAGCATGTATTTTATGAGGTGCAATGTAATCTTTATCTACATCCCATGCTCCTCCCTGTTTAATAATAAACTCATTATTTACAAAAAGCCTGCTGTTTCTAAAACCAAAATACATTACGAGACTTATAAATAGTATATAAACTGGTAAAAACAGCATATATTCTTTTAATTCTGTAAAAGCATAATTGGCTAATAAAAAATAAGCTCCTAAAGGGATTATCAGGAATTTAATAGACTGCATTAGTATTTTTCTAATATTAGGCTTAAGAACAATACCTTCCTGAGGAATTTCATGCAAAAGGAATTTTAATAGCATATCTTTTTCAGCTGTATTACATCCCGGTATCTCAATAGCTGTTTTTTTGTTATCCTGATTATTAGCCTCCTGACTTGAAGCCTGACGAATTTTTATATCAAGTACATCCAGTTTTTTCTGAAAATAATTTCGCCCGACAGTTACAATCTGAACTTTTTCAGGTTTTATAATAGTGTTCTTGGTGTTTAGCAATCCATGGGAAAGTAGCAATGAATCATTTTGCTTCGTTATCCTGAAATTAAAGAACTTTAAAATTGTGCGTCCCAGATTAACCACTATTACCATAGCCATAATAGCCAGGATAATGAACATTATGAATTTCAGAATGACATCGGTCCTTAGGTAATTATCTAAAGGATCATCTTCTATTTCCGCATACTTTATAAAGTCTTCAATGTATTGAAACATTGTAATAAAAAACGCAAGTAATATACCAAAGCTCCTTACGTAGTTTGATGTAATACCTGTTTTAAAAAGGCTTAGCAGGCTTATTTGAATAAAAGCATGTTTCGCTACTGTATCATACGATTCAGTTTCAACCTTAGAGTTATCTGATGTTGTTTTGATTCCTTCAAGTAATCTTGATTTTAGTGACTGAGCAAGGTCGTGAGTAATTGCTTTTATAGTAACTTCTTTCTGAGCTGTACCAGCTGTATCAACTTCCAGAGCATGAACACCAATTATCTTTTGTAAAAATGACTGATTTATATTTACCTGTTGAATCTTATCTAAAGGAATACCTAACCTACTTTTATTAATAATTCCTCTTTTAATTACAAACTCTTCGTTCTCTTCATCGAGATAAAAGGTAAAGTTGATGTATTTTAAATATGCAATAACAGCAACTAATACAAAAACTGCTAGTATTCCAATAGTAAGGTAGATCTTATTCATTTGATCTATCTTAATGATCCATACGATTAAAATCGGAAATAATGCTCTTATTGCACTTTGCAAAGTGTCGGCAAACATTATTAAAACACCTATCAGTGATTGTCGCTGCGGATTGCTGAAATCATTATTCATTAATAGTATTCTGTTTAAGAATTTTACCAATTAGTAATTGTTTTATCTTTTCCGCATGTTCCTTTTCTACTCCTGGGACCTTAATATCACTATTAATACCTCCGGCAGTAAATATTTCTATAGTAGCCAATCCCAACTTTCTTGAAATAAAACCTTCGTGTAAAGTTACATGTTGCACTCTGTTATAAGGAATTATAGTAGTTTCTAAAACGATAGCTCCACTCTTGTAAATAACATCATGATCCCTAAAAGCAAATCCTCTGTTTCTGAAACTGATAAGATTTACAGCTATGCTAAACAACAACAATACGACGTAAGCCAGGATTGCCGGAATTACATATGCTCTTGACTCCTCAATAAAATACAGGACTACACCTATAATCGTAGCCAAAATTAAAAATGTAAGCCCAAGATTAAAGTAAATAATCTTCTTATAATTTATATTAAGAGGTGAAAGTACGGTTTCTTCAAACTTAGGTAAAGAAAGTGTATCTATTGTTTCGTTAGTAAATCGTTCCATTGGAATACTTTGAGATTAAGGTATCCATTTGATATCCCTAAAGTTAGGCTTTCTTTTTTCAAGGAATGCATCACGGCCTTCTTTAGCTTCTTCTGTCATATATGTAAGACGGGTTGCCTCACCGGCAAATACCTGTTGTCCCACCATACCGTCATCAGTAAGATTAAAGGCAAATTTCAGCATTTTTATAGATGTAGGTGATTTGTCTAATATTTCCTGCGCCCATTCATAAGCTGTGTCTTCAAGTTCAGCATGAGGTATAACAGCATTTACCATTCCCATTTCATAAGCATCCTGAGCTGAATAATTACGGCCTAAAAAGAAAATTTCACGTGCACGTTTCTGACCTACCATTTTAGCAAGATATGCAGATCCATATCCTCCATCAAAACTGGTTACGTCAGCATCTGTTTGCTTGAAAATCGCGTGTTCTTTACTGGCTAATGTAAGATCACATACAACATGAAGGCTATGCCCCCCTCCTACGGCCCAACCGGGAACAACAGCAATAACAACCTTTGGCATAAAACGAATAAGTCGTTGCACTTCAAGAATATTCAAACGGTGCATACCATCATCACCTACATACCCCTGATGGCCTCTTGCTTTTTGATCACCACCACTGCAAAATGAATACACTCCATCTTTAGACGACGGACCTTCAGCGGATAGCAAAACAACTCCTATTGAAGTGTCTTCCCTGGCATCCAGAAAAGCTTCAAAAAGTTCGGCCGTAGTTTTTGGCCTGAAAGCATTTCTTACATCAGGTCTGTTAAACGCGATACGTGCAACACCATCACATTTTTTATAGGTAATATCTTCGAATTCTTTTACGGTTTTCCAGTTTATATTGCTCATGCTATATTAATATTTACCGTAAAAATAAAGCATTTTTTGCATTCACCAATGAAAATAGATATTGAACTAACATGGTATTTATGATATGAAAAATCAATTAAAAAAGTTTTGATCATAAATTATTTATATTCAAAACTTTATCCAAATTGCATTAAAAAAAACATTTTTTTTAAATGTTAACCTTGTTTAAAATGCTTTTATAAAATTATTGTTTAGTTATATTTGTCATTTACGTGATCACCAAATGAAGTTTTTAAGAATATTTCCCTATATAATTGCATTTACCTGTATTTCTTGTTTGAAAGAAAAATCTACTCTCGCCGAAAACACTAACGAAGAGACTGTAGATACAGTATTGCACATTACTCCTTTAAATACAAAATTAACCAAACCGAGTAGAGCTTTTATAAATTCGAAAACAGCTACTATAGAACATTTTTATCATAAATTATGGAGCAGAAATGATTTAAGTGGTGGATTTTTGGTAGCCAAGAATGGTAAAATACTTTTTGAAAAATATGGAGGCTATGCTAACAGGAGTGAAAAAGAAGAAATTTCTGCGAATACACCTGTTCATATAGCGTCTGTGAGTAAAGTATTAACAGCTGCAGTTGTTTTAAAGCTGATTGACAGAAATAAACTGGATCTTAATGCGAAAGTAAATACGCTGCTTCCGGAGTTTCCTTATAACGAAATAACAGTAAGAATGCTGCTTAACCACAGAAGCGGATTACCAAATTATGCATATGTGCTGGACGATCGTGCTATTTGGGATAGAAGTATGCTGACAAATAAGGACATTTTAGAGCTTTTTGCACAGCATAAATTTGACCTTTACTTTAAGCCCGATAAAAAATTTGGATATTGTAATACTAATTATGCAATGCTGGCACTGATTATTGAAAAGGTTACGCATATGAATTATCGTGATGCAATGAAAAAGATACTTTTTGATCCGCTTGGGATGAAGAATACTTATGTGTTTGATTATCAAAGAGACCGTGAAACTGCCAGCAGATCATATAAAGGAAATAATGTTTTGTACGGATGGGATTTTCTGGATGATGTTTATGGCGACAAAAATATCTATTCAACTCCTCGTGATTTGCTTAAATTTGATTTAGCAACTTATTCTAAGAAGTTTCTGAATTCCAAACTGTACAAAGAAGTGTTTCAGGGGTACAGTTACGAGCATAAAGGAACTAAAAACTATGGACTTGGTATTCGTATGCATGAATGGGAAACCGGAGAAAAATTATTTTATCATAACGGTTGGTGGCACGGTAATACATCTTCTTATATAACTCTTAAAAAAGATACAGTTACACTTATTTGCCTTTCAAATAAGTTTTCGTATAAACCATACAAAATCTGGAAACTATCTCCTGCTTTTGGTAAATACCCTATTAAACCGGATAAAAACGAAGATTTAGAATTATAATACAAAGCCCTTATTTCTAAGGGCTTTGTTGTTTATTAACCATGGCTGTTAATAAATAGTCTACTAAATCTATAGACTAATAATTATATTTGTTCAAAAATAAGACACAATTATGGAAAACCTAAATTATCTGGCGTTTGCAATGCCAGCATTCTTTTTGTTTTTGTATCTGGAATATAAACTTGCTCAGTATAGAAAAAAAGGACACTTGTTTAAATATGAAAGTTCTGTTTCTAATATAAGTATTGGTATAGCTGAACGTTTGATAAACCTTTTCGTTTCGGCCAGTTTCTATCAGGTTTACTATTGGGTATATAATAACTATGCAATATTCGATATTCCCAGTAATTGGGGTTTGTGGATTGTATTAATTCTGGCAACTGATTTCGTTTGGTATTGGTATCATAGGCTTGGGCATGAAGTAAATCTTTTTTGGGCAGCACATATTGTACATCATCAGAGTGAAGAATTTAATTTAACCGCCTCGGCGAGAATTACCACGATTCAGGCACTGATACGCACAGTTTTTTGGTGCATATTGCCATTAATAGGATTCCACCCTACTATGGTTATAACAATGTTGCTTGTTCATGGGGCATATTCCTTTTTTACTCACACCCAGGTTTTAAAAAGAGTAAAATGGCTTGAATATGTATTCATAACACCATCGTTGCATGGAGTTCACCATGCATCGGATGAAAAATATCTTGATAAGAACTATGGAGATATGTTTGTTTTTTGGGACAAGATATTTGGTACATTTCAGGAAGAGGAAGAGCAACCAACCTATGGACTAACGCATTCGCTTAAAAGTTATAGTTTCCTTTGGATGCATTTTCATTATTATTTTGAGATATATGAATCTTACAAACGTGCCAATACTTTAAAAGGAAAATTCTGTGCTGTTTTCGGAAGTCCGGCAGTTATGGATCAGGATATACGCCTTGAACTTGAAAAGCGTTTTTTACAGGACAGAAGATTTCGTTTGAGAGAACTTAGATTCAAAAATTATCTCACATTCCAAATAGTTATATCGGTTACGCTTCTTAGTTGGTTTACGTTTTTTTATAATACTCAAACTATAGTTGACAAACTATTCTATTTGAGTTTTATACTCATCACACTTGTAAATTGCGGTGCATTGCTGGAACAACGTAAATGGATATATTATCTCGAATACGCACGTCTTGCAATACTTTTAGCCTATTTATTTTATAGTCAAGGATACCCCGAGTTGGTTTTACTGGCGGTTTACTTACTTATTGTGATTGAGAATGCATTTTCGTTAAGTAAATGGTATCAGAGTTATGTTTTACAAACCAAATAGATTATTCCTTAACGAGATAAATGCCGTCTTCTTTTATTTCGATAAG
Organism: Flavobacterium sp. AG291; assembly: GCF_003350375.1. GTDB lineage: Bacteria > Bacteroidota > Bacteroidia > Flavobacteriales > Flavobacteriaceae > Flavobacterium > Flavobacterium suzhouense. The sequence goes on from NZ_QQAR01000002.1 coordinate 42,978, forward strand.
TTTCTGTTTGTAAAGTGTACCTATTGCTTTTTTAAAAGTCTTTTTACTCATTTTAAGTACAGTCTTTATATCCTCTGGGTGGCTATCATCATTTAAACGAAGAAAACCACGGCTCGCACGAAGCTCATCAAGTACTTTTTCAGCATTAGGCTCTATTCCGGCAAATCCTGCTTGTTGTAGCGTAACGTCTATTTTTTTGTCAGGGCGGATATTTTTGATGTATCCTTTCATTCTGTCGCCGGTACGAACATCTTCATATACTTCATCTTTGTAAAGTAAGCCTTTGTGCTGCTCGTTAATGATAACATTGATTCCCATATCTGTAATATGTGATATGATAAGGTCAACTTCTTCACCTTTTTCGACAGTTATCTCATCGTTACTCAGGAATTGGTTGATTTTGCTGGTTCCGACTAATCGGTTCGATTTTTCGTCAAGGTACATGAATACAAGGTAGCGCTTCCCCTTTTCCATTTCGCGGGCTTGTTCTCTAAAAGGAACAAACAAGTCTTTTTCAAGCCCCATATCCAGAAAAGCACCAAATTTATTGATGAAATTTACACGCAATAAGGCAAACTCATTCAGGTAAATGTAGGGCTCAAGCGTAGTAGCCACTGGCCGTTCTTCCTGATCAAGGTAAACAAAGACAATAATCTCCTCTCCTATTTCAAACTCTCTTGGTACATATTTATTGGGTAATAATATATCCTGATTGCCATCAGTAAGATAAAGTCCTATTTGAGTATCTCTTGCTATCTTAAGCGTATTGTATTTTCCTATTTCGATCATTACGGTAAATTTCAAGTGCAAAGGTACAAAGAATTGAACAATATAAAGGGAAAGCTTATAAAACAACAAAGCCGGTATTATCCGGCTTTGTTTATGTTAACTCTTTAAAATACTGTAACAGGATTTTATCGTTCTCCAGCATTGGTGTGAATACTTCTAAAATTTTAGGTTCTTCACCGTTTTGCATAAATGTGTTCAATTCAGTTTTTAACTCAGCCTCGTCAGAAGCACTTTGATAACTGAAACCAAACATTTTTGCTAAGTGTTCCGCTGTTAAATGATGCTCGGTTTCAAAGTATGTGTTGAATACGGGGGTTTCCTGATGTCCCGGTAATATCCTGAAGATACCTCCCCCACCATTATTGATGATAATTATTTTAAAATCTTTCGGGATATAATTATTCCAAAGGGCATTACTGTCATACAGGAAACTGATATCTCCTGTTATTAGAACTGTTTCTTTTCCGCTTGCTACAGCTGCTCCAATTGCAGTAGAACTGCTTCCGTCAATGCCACTCGTGCCACGATTACAGAATACTTCAATGGAATCTTTTACATCAAGTAGCTGAATGTAACGTATTGCAGAACTGTTGCTTATCTGTAGCTGTGAATTATCTTTTAATTCAGGAAGTATTATTTCAAAAGCTTTAAAATCGGTAAAAGGAATCTTCGATACATACTCATCATGTTTCACTTTTCTGAAATCTTTTAATTGCTGAGCCGTTTGACTATAATTACTTTCAACAGCTACAGTTTGAGGCATGAATGCTCTAAGAAAAGTACTAGCATCTGTTTCAAAATGTTTTGTAAGTGCTCCAAAAGTATCGTAAGCCCTAAGTGTATCGATATGCCAGTGTTCAGAAGGACTATATTTTCTTAACCAGGCTTTTACACGTTTAGAAACTATCATTCCGCCGAAAGTAAGCAATATATCCGGACTCCAGTTTTCAAAATCTTCCTGAGTAAAAGGAGTTATAATTGTATCTATATTATTCAGAAACGTAGGATGGTGCATGTTTGAAGTAGTCTCGGTCATTACGACTACCGATGGATCATTAGCCAGCTGATCAATAATTGTTTTATCAATTGATTCAGGATCGTTTACTCCAACTAAAATAAGTTTCTTCCTGGCAGAATTCCATTTCTCGACATAAGCAGATAAATCTTCATTAAACGGATGACGTGGACTACTATGGTTTATATTTGGCGTTACAGATAGCCCCTCTACCGTTTCATATAATGGCTCTTCAAAAGGAGCATTTATATGTACTGGGCCTTTTTTTAAAATAGCTGTATTTATTGCTTCATTTATCAGTTTGTCATTATCCGCAGAAGCTTCCTCTAATAGATTTGCGTTAAAAAGAATATGATTTGCATATACATTCTCCTGACGAATGGTCTGGCCATCCCCAATATCTATTTTATCATGAGGTCTGTCAGCAGATATTATGATAAGCGGAATTTGGCTGTAAAATGCCTCTGCAACTGCAGGATAATAGTTCAGTAAGGCAGAACCTGATGTACAAACAATTGCAGTTGGCTTTTTAAGCTGTTGGGACATTCCCGTGGCGAAAAAAGCTGCGCAACGTTCATCTGCAACACTATAGCAGGTAAAATTTTGGTTATTAGCAAAACCAATTGTTAATGGCGCATTACGTGAACCGGGAGATATAATTATATCAATCACTCCTTTAGCACGGCATATTTCTATGATGCTTTGGGCTAAAGGTATTTTAGGGTAGATCATTTTTTGGAATTTAAAAATCCCGGATAAGACCGGGATTGTATTTTTTGGGTTTAGGATTTGATCCAGTTTACGATTTCAGGATCTGTCGGCAATGTGCGGGGACTAATAACTTTTACAAGCTCACCTTTTTCATTGATAAGGTATTTTTGGAAGTTCCACTCCACCTCGCTATCCTGAAGTCCGTTTTTGCTTTTTTCAGTCAGGAAATGGTAAATCGGAGCCATATCAGCTCCTTTTACAGATATTTTATCCATCATAGGAAAAGTTACGCCATAATTAAGCTGACAGAATTCGGCAATTTCTTTACTTGTCCCAGGCTCCTGAGCAGCAAAGTTATTTGCAGGAAAACCAATTATTACAAAACCTTTATCCTTGTATTCTTTATATAAAGCTTCAAGATCTTTGTATTGAGGCGTTAATCCGCATTTTGAAGCTGTATTAACAATCATTACTTTTTTACCTTTCAGAGTTGCAAAATCAAATTCGTTGCCCGAAAGATCAGTTACTTTAAACTGATAAATGTTTGATGCTGACATTGTCTTAGTTGTTTCTTTATTGGTTTTACTTTTTTTAGTCTGCGCCTGATTCTGGCAACTGAACAAAAGTGCTAACCCCATTATTGCTATTGCAAGTTTTTTCATCGTGATGATTTATTTCTATAAAATTACGAAAAATTATTTCTTAAAGTGTTTCTTATATTGTATATACGAAAGCCCCCCTAAAATAAAAACTCCTAAAGCCATCCAGAAGAAATACATTGGAGTTCTTACTTCACCGCTGGCATAAGAATGTAGTCCGGTAAGGTAGAAGTTTACTCCAAAATAGGTCATAAGGATAGATGCGAATGCTAAAACACTAAAGAAGTTAAAAATCCATTTACCTCTTAATGCCGGTACAAAACGCATGTGGATAACAAAAGCATAAACCATGATGCTCACTAGTGCCCATGTTTCTTTTGGATCCCATCCCCAGTAACGACCCCAACTCTCATTGGCCCACTGCCCTCCAAGGAAATTACCTATAGTAAGCATTACTAGGCCAACTGTAAGTGCCATTTCATTAATGTAGGTAAGTTCTTTGATGTTGAGATCCATTTTTTTCTTGTTCTTTTCATTGGTAAGCAGCATAAGTATCATTGCTACAACACCTAAAACCATTCCAAGTGTAAACGGACCATAACTACCTACGATAACAGCAACGTGGATCATTAACCAATACGAATTTAATACAGGAACAAGATTACCAATTTCCGGATCTGTCCAGTTCCAATGTGCGACCATCAACACCATTGAAGCTACAAAAGCAGTAGATGCTACTGTCAATGAAGATTTACGTCCAAAGGCAAGACCAAAAAACATTGTTGCCCAGCCAACATAAATAACAGATTCGTAAGCATTACTCCACGGTGCGTGACCCGAAATATACCAACGGTAAATCAAGCCCAGTGTATGAAGAAGAAATAAGATTATTATAATTCCGTGGAAAGTTTTAACGGTGTAGTTTACCCATTTACGGGAATTGAATATTTTAATGATGACAAATAAAAACATTATTACCCCCGCATAGCAATACCAAGAAAATAGTTTTTTAAAGATATCATATTTGTTATACAATATCTCAGCATCTACTTTATCATCAGAAGGCATTATTTTACCACCAAATTTATGCTGGTATTTTGTTAGCCCTTCGATAAGGCTATTAGCTACTTTGTAATCATTATTTTGAGTCGCCTCGGCTAATGCCTGCATATAAAATGGCAGTATGTTCTTAATTTTATTAAGTTCTGCATTGTTTACTTCAGGTATCTCCAGGTACGATACCCATTTATTGTTTTTGTCTCCGGGAATAGGATATACTTTTAATATCTGTCCTGTCAATGCTGAATATAAAAGATTTATCCTTTTATCAATATTTATATAGTCTTTTTCAAACTTTGTAGGTTCTTTGTCTCTATGAGCACGCTCCAAAATTTTTGAAAGTTTATAATTGCCCTGTGCGTCAAAGAAATCTGCTAATGCAGCAAATTCGGCTTGCTTTTCAACACCTGCTACAATTCTCAAACTGTCATTACCTCTTTCAAGTTTGATAATTGGCATACTGAACCACATCTGATCCATCATTGCCATAGAAAGGAATACCTGATCGGCATTAAGTCCTTTATAAGTATCGCTTTTGCTTACTTTACGAAGTAGCTCAGATGAAAAAGTATTGATTGGCTTCATTCTTCCTCCAGCATCCTGTATAACAAGGCGCCCAAATTTAGCAGCATGTTCTTCACTTACTTTATATTTCATAATAAGTGAATCCATCTGTTTTTCAGTAGGCTTTTCATGCAAATGGTTTTGAGAATAACCATTAAGAACAAAGAAGAATAAAAATATGACAGAAAGCGTAGCCTTTTTAGCTTTTATTTTTTCAACCTTTTGTTTTAAATCACCAAAGCGAGTGTTTTTGTCAAATAATATAGCCATTAAACCTATATACAGAAGGAAATAACCAATATAAGAAGTCCATGTACCATAAAAGTCATGGTTGACAGAAAGTACAGTTCCTTTCTCGTCCTGATCAAATGAGGCCTGGAAGAACCTGTAGCCTCTATAGTCAAGTACATTATTCATGAAAATACGTGCGTCAAAACTGTTATTTTTTTCCTTATCCTCAACAGTCACTTTGCTTTCAAAAGATTCATAGCTTGACTCTGTTCCAGGATACTTCTTAGCTATAAAATCATTAACTTTTATTGAGAATGGCAAATCATATTGTCTGCTTCCATAGATAAGGGTATATTCTAAATTACCCAACTTGAACGATTGTGGTACACCCATTTTTCCTTTACCTCCTAATAAAGTTACCTCATGTTCTTCCCCTTCCGCCTTTACTACAACAGTAAGTGCAGCATCTTCTTTAGTCTTATAATCATTATTCGAAACATAATCAACCTTGCCTTTTATAGCCGCTTCAGGGAATACAAAACGTGCATTGGCAACATTATATAATGAACGGAACATTAAAGGTTGATCTGCATCTTTAGATACTATTCCTTTAAACTGATCGGCCATTCGCATGAAATCACCCTCAAAAGGTGTTTTTATGCTGTAATTACCATCTTTTAGTGTAATATTGATAGCACCTTCTGTTGGTGCATTGAAAGCAAACAAAATATTATGGATATTTTCAACCTGACCTTCTTTAAGGTAATGCTCATGACGGCCACCGTCACCAGCTTCAACCATTTTTAAATAATGAATTCCGTTTGCATCTTTTACTATAGTTTCTTTAGCACCTAGTTTAAAATCCTTATAAACTACTTCAAAAGGGATTTCGTCAAACTGACCTTTCATGGTGAAATCATTATTAGCTACAGGTGATAGCAATAATTTTTCCTCAAAAGGCCTGCGGCGCATTTCTCCTTTATATTGACCATCAACAAGAACAGTCAGATAAGTTTTGTCAGAATAAAAACGACTTTCAGTAGCTCCTTCACGAATAGGCATCATCCCCTCATAACTTATATAACGGGTAATGAATGCTCCAACTATAATAAGTATGAAAGACAGGTGCAATAAAAGCGTAGCCCATTTCTCTTTTTTATGAAGTTGATAGCGCTTAATGTTTCCAATAAAGTTTATAATAAACAAAAACATAATAGCTTCAAACCATTTTGCATTGTAAATGTAGATTCGTGCTGTATCGGTATTATAAGCATCTTCGATAAAGGTACCTATTCCCATTGCTAAGGCAAAAACAAGGAAAAGCACTGCCATTAAACGTGTTGAAGAAAAGAACGATATAATTTTATCCATGAGTACGGAAAGTTGTTTTATAAATTGTTGCAAAAGTACTCAAAACTTAAGTCGCGAACCTTATTTTATCAGAAAAAATGACCAATTTAGATTGTCAAATATTTTTTTATAATAGCAAGAAGTTGGGTATATTTGGCGTTTACTCTTAACGCAAACTAAACTATTCCCAACTAACTTAAGTCATTAATGAGAATTCCTAAATTTCTTTTACTGTTCTGCTTCAGTAGTTTGACTGCTTTTGCACAGGAAGTTGTTCCTAACAACCAGTCTAAATTTGACGAGATAATGTATCGTCGCGGTAACGTTTATCGTAGCGCATCCGGCGTGCCTGGTCCTCAATACTGGCAAAACAGAGCAGATTACAATATTGATGTTGAGCTTGATGAAAAAGCAAACGTATTGAAAGGTAAACTAACAATGACATACCATAACAATAGTCCTGAAGAACTGAACTATGTATGGATGTATGTTGAACAAAATCGTTTTACTGAAGATTCAAGAGGAACACTTACCACTCCTATTGAAGGCAGAAACCGTTATGCGGGAGATACTGATGGTGGATTTAAGATATCATCGCTTTCAGCAAAAGTAAAGGGTGATGCTTCTTCAAAATATCTTATAACTGATACCCGCATGCAGGTTTTCTTTAATGAACCTATTGCAGCTAAAGGAGGTATTGCGACTGTTTCAATGAATTTTGAATTTAAAATACCGGAAGAAGGCATGGATCGTATGGGACAACTTAAAACCAAAGATGGTATTATATACTCTGTTGCACAATGGTATCCGAGAGTTGCTGTTTTTGATGATGTAAAAGGATGGAATACCGAACCATATCTTGGAGCCGGAGAGTTTTATCTTGACTATGGAGATTATGATTTTAAAGTCACTGTACCTTATGATTTTATAGTTGTAGGTTCAGGAGAATTGGTTAACCCAAAAGAAGTACTTTCAAAAGAATTGCAAAACCGTTGGGATAAAGCATCTCAAAGTGATAAAACTGTTTATCTGATAGCTCCCAATGAAATTGGGAATACTAAACTGACAAGACCTTCGCAAAATGGTAAAACAACATGGCATTTCAGGATAAAAAACAGCCGTGATGCCGTTTTTGCAGCTTCGAGAGGCTTTATATGGGATGCAGCACGTATCAATTTGCCAAGTGGAAAGAAAGCAGTAGCACAATCTGTTTATACAAAAGAAAGTGACGGGCCTAAGGCATGGAGCCGATCTACAGAGTATACAAAAGCATCTATAGAAAATTACTCATCAAAGTGGTTTGAGTATCCTTATCCTAATGCCGTAAATGTGGCTTCAAATGTTGGTGGTATGGAATATCCAGGTGTTTCTTTCTGTCATGCGCGCAGTAAGGGTCAGGATCTTTGGGAAGTTACTGATCATGAGTTTGGACACAACTGGTTTCCGATGATAGTTGGATCTAACGAACGTCTATATGCATGGATGGATGAAGGTTTTAATACTTTTATCAATCATTACAGTACACTTGAATTCAATAAAGGAGAATATCCATCTGACGCTGCTAAAGGCCGTAACCAGGTGTTTTGGTACCGCTCAAAAAACAGAGAAGGCATCAATACTTACCCTGATGTAGCAAGACCTATGAACTTAGGCTACACTGCTTATTCTAAACCTGCATTAGGATTAATCATGCTTCGTGAATATATTCTTGGTGCAGAGCGTTTTGATAATGCTTTTAAAGCTTACATAAAAAACTGGTCATACAAACATCCTCAGCCATCAGACTTCTTTAATGCTATGGAAAACGGAGCAGGTGAAAATCTGAACTGGTTCTGGAGAGGATGGTTTATGGGTAGTGGCAATATTGATCTTGGAATTAGTAATGTAGTACAAAATCAGGATTCAGCGATTATTACCTTTACAAATAAAGGAGATGTTCCAATGCCGATAGTGTTTAAAGTAATTTATGAAGATGATTCAAAAGAGATAAAAACACTGCCTGTAGAAGTTTGGCAGCGTACTAACGAATGGGAATACCTGCTTAGATCGTCTAAAAAGGTAAAAGCTGTTGATATTGATCCTTCCAGAATATTACCTGATGTTGACGGATCTAATAATTCCTGGATAAAAGAATAACAAAAAGCGGTTTAAAAATTAAACCGCTTTTTTGTTGCTTTGACGAATTGAATACATCATTTTGACACCCTCCAATAGTCGGTATACCTGAAAGTTTTTTACTAATTTAGCGGCATGCTAAAAGTAATAGTAATAGGTTCGGGCAATGTTGCACAGCATTTGATAAAGGCTTTCAAAAATTCTGGAAAAGTAGAATTAGTGCAGGCTTATGCCCGTAATCCTGGAAAACTCGAACATATTCTTTCTTTAGAATATATAACTGATTCAATTCAGGATCTTAAGGAAGCTGATGTGTATATTATTTCTGTTACAGATGATGCCATTGACAACGTATCGAAACAATTGCCTTTTAGCAACAGACTTGTAGTGCATACTTCAGGCAGTACTCCACTTGAAAAATCAGATGCTAAAAACAGAAGAGGTGTGTTTTATCCTCTTCAAACCTTTTCAAAAAACAAAGATGTTGATTTTAAAGAGATACCATTATGTCTAGAAGCAGAACATCCTGATGATTACAATGCATTAGAAGAATTAGCTAAAAGCATCTCTCCCCTAACCTACAGTATTAGTTCTGAACAGAGACAAGCTTTGCATGTGGCAGCTGTATTTGTAAATAATTTCACAAACCATTTATACGTATTAGGGAGTAGAGTTTGTGATGAAAATAATATTCCGTTTGATATATTAAAGCCGTTGATACACGAAACGGCTGACAAGATAAAGACAGTTTCTCCGATTAATGCCCAAACCGGACCTGCTAAGAGAAATGATAAAACGACAATACAAAGGCATCTTGATTTTATTAAGGATCCTATGCAAAAAGACATATATAGGTTATTAACTCAATCGATACAAAGAACAAATGGCTAAAAGCTATAAAGAATTAATGAATGACATCACCACATTTATTTTTGATGTGGATGGTGTTTTGACAGATGGTACAATACATGTAACACCTACCGGAGAAATGTTGCGAAATATGAATATCCGTGATGGGTATGCCATGAAAGCAGCGGTTGAAAATGGATATACTGTGTGTATTATATCGGGTGGATTAAATGAAGGAGTGCGTATACGTCTCAGAAACCTTGGAATTACAGATATTTATCTCGGAGTACCTAATAAGGTTGAGACATTTGATGAATTTATAGATATTTATAATATAAAGCCGGAGCAGGTGTTATATATGGGAGATGATATTCCTGATTTTCATGTAATGCAATTAGTAGGACTGCCAACCTGTCCTCAGGATGCAGCTCCGGAAATTAAAGAAATCAGCAAGTATATCTCTCATAAAAATGGAGGAACTGGCTGTGTAAGAGATGTTATCGAACAGGTAATGAAAGTACAAGGCAAATGGATGGAACATTTTAATGCCAGATACGACTAATATTTATTCATTTTTTATTTTGTTCAAACTTTAAAACTTACCAATGAAATTTTTAAAACTAATAGGTTTCGGCCATCTCATATTGCTTGCTTTTGCCCAATTTATCTTTAAATATGGTTTTTTGGATTATCAACCGGGTATAATATTAAATCTCAGTGATGCCTATTACAACCTTTTAGTGTTAGCAAGTGTCATGATTGCTGCAGGAGGTTTCTTAATTAATAATATAACAGCCAATGGAAGTGAAAGTTACGGACTGAATGAGTCGGTAGCATTTTATATATATGGAGCACTAACTATCGGTGGATTAATTATAGGATATTTTTTAACTGATATAATAGGAAGAACTAGTTTTTTGATGGCTTTTGCTATTCCGGTAGCTACTCTGTATTTCTATTCAACTAATTTAAGGCAAAGCCTATTGCTAGGTAATATTGCAATTGCGATTGTTATGGGATTAAGCATAATGATTATTGGATTCTTTACCGTTTACCCTGTTTTTGGTAATGGTGATCCTGTACATCTTGCAAATATATATGAAGTTATAAAGCATTATTCAATCTTTTCGGTTGCCTTAGGTTTACTTGTTACACTTCTTAATGATCTTAAAAATACTGATCTTGACTATAATGAAGGACTAAATACTCTACCAATTGCAATAGGGAAAGAAAGAGCAGCAAAAATTACTTTTGGAGTAGGTATAATTGTAGCAGGTCTTGTGTTGTATTACATTAATGCTTACCTGAAGGAACTTTTATGGGCTATGGGTTATTTATTGGTTTTTGTATTGGGGCCTGTTATTTATTGCCTTATCAATTTATGGTCAGCTAAAACGAGTAAAGATTTTGCAGTACTTGAAATTGTGATTAAAGCCGTAATATTTTTCACCTCATTATCGATAGCAGTAATAACTTTTAATATTAATAGCAATGCTTAAGGAAAAACTAAAAGGGTATACTATAGTGCTTGCGTCAGGATCTCCCAGAAGGCAGCAATTCCTTAGGGAGCTCGATGCAAACTTTGAAGTGCGCCTTAAGGAAGTAGAAGAGATTTATCCTGATTCATTGAAAGGTGCCGAAATTACAGATTATCTGGCTGAACTTAAGGCTTCTGCATTAGAAGAAACACTCTCCGATGATGAGATACTAATTACAAGTGACACTATTGTATGGCACGAAGGGATAGCCCTTGGCAAACCTAAGGATAAAGAGGATGCTTTTAATATGATTAAATCTCTTTCAGGCAAGACACATGAAGTTATAACCTCTGTTTGTATCAAAAATACACGGAAGAGCGAAACATTTAACGAAACAACTAAGGTAACTTTCAATCCACTTACCGATGAGGAGATAGCCTATTATCTTGAAGAGTATAAACCTTATGATAAAGCCGGTTCTTATGGTATTCAGGAATGGATTGGCCTTGTTGCAATCGCAAAAATTGAAGGCTCTTATGCTAATGTAGTAGGCATGCCTGTAGATAAAGTGTATCAATACTTAATGAAGCTTGCTTAATAATGTCAGAATCTTATGTATATACCCAACTAATGATTACCCTGATAACATCGGCGGTTTTTTTTATAGTAGGTTACATAGTAAAAAGGCTAATAAAAAGATATGCACGTTCTGCTGAGTTATCGGAACACAGAACTAACCTTATTGCAAAATATATTAACTTCTTTATAATGATATTCTATATCATTATAATAATTGCAATATGGGGGCTTCAGGCCGAATTAATTTTTACTTACATTTCAGGAGCCCTCACAGTTATTGGAGTAGCTTTTTTTGCCCAGTGGTCTATACTTAGTAACATTACTTCGGGAATCATACTTTTTTTTAGCTTCCCTTTCCGTATTGGCGATGTGATAAAAGTACACGACAAAGATTTTCCTATTGAAGGACAGATTGAAGATATAAAAGCCTTTCATACGCTCATAAAAACCAGGGATGGAGAAGTAATAACTTATCCTAATAATTTACTGTTGCAAAAAGGTGTTAGTATAGTACCAATTAGACAGGAAGACAAAGAATTTTACGACTAATTAAATGAAGAACATATCATTATTAATATTTATTTTAAGTTACACTTTAGGTTTTACTCAACCTCAAAAACCTGCTTCTGCTGAGATATACAATAAACTTGAAAAATTGAATTTTTTAGGAAGTGCTTTATACATTGCTGCGCACCCCGATGATGAGAATACAAGGCTTATTTCCTATCTGGCTAATAAATTAAAAGCAAGAACAGGCTATTTATCACTAACCCGTGGTGATGGAGGACAGAATCTGATAGGTCTGGAATTAAGGGAGCAGTTAGGAGTAATCCGTACTCAGGAACTTATTGAAGCTAGAAAGGTAGACGGTGGAGAACAATTCTTTAGTCGCGCTAATGATTTTGGTTTTTCTAAAGTCCCTAACGAAACACTCCAGATTTGGGATAAAGAAAAAGTTTTGCAGGATATGGTATGGATAATAAGAAAATTCCAGCCGGATATCATCATTAATCGTTTTGATCACCGTTCTCCGGGAACTACTCACGGTCACCACACGTCTTCAGCTATGTTGACACAAGAAGCCTATTCACTCGCCGCAGATCCTAATTATGAGCCTGAACAGCTGAAATATGTACAGTTGTGGCAACCAAAAAGGGTGATGTTTAACGTTTCATGGTGGTTTTTTGGAGGGAAAGACAAATTTGAGAAGGCAGATAAATCAAAATATATTAACCTTCAGACAGGAGACTACTACCCTACTCTTGGTTTATCCAATCAGGAAATTGCTGCTTTAAGCAGGAGCAAACATAAATCACAAGGATTTGGTACTACAGGCGTTCGTGGCGACGATATGGAATACCTTGAGCTGATTAAAGGCGATAACCTGAAAGATAAACAAAACCTTTTTGAAGGAATTGATACTTCATGGAACCGAGTTGAAGGTGGTAAAGCAATTGGAGATGCTATTGCAGTTATAATTAAAAATTATGATTTCAGAAATCCCTCAGCTTCTGTGCCTGAACTTTTAAAAGTATATTCTTCTATTTTAAAGCTTGAAGATAAACACTGGAAAAGTTTAAAATCCAAAGAGATAAAAGAAATTATTGCATTATGTACTGGTCTTTATCTTGAAGCAACTGCCGAGAATCAGTCTGCCACGCCCGGTAGCAATTTAAAGATCAGATGGGAAGCAACTAACCGTAGCAATATTGTAATGAAACTTAGTTCGGTTGCTTTGTATCCGGAAGGAAAAACAATTACACAGGATACACTGTTAGCTAACAACATAAGCGTTGATAATTCTTTTGATGTTGTTATACCTAAATCAGCAAACTTTACTTCTCCCTATTGGTTGACAGAAAAAGGAGATAAAGGAATGTATACTGTAAATGATCTTCAAAAAATAGGGATTCCTGATATCATAAGGGAAATGTCAGCTACTTTTACAGTAAAGTTTGGCGATGTATCTATTCCTTTTGAACGTACAATAGTTTATAAATATAATGATCCTGTAAAGGGGGAAGTGTATGAACCTCTTGACATTATACCTTCCGTTACAACAAGTATAATGAATAAGGTTCAGTTGTTTAAGGATAATAAAAGACAAACTGCCAGTGTTAAAATTAAAGCAGGAAAAGACAATTGCAAAGGCGAACTGCGTTTAGAATTACCTGATGGTTGGAAGGTTTCGCCGGCGTCAATACCGTTTGAACTTGTTAGAAAAGGAAGTGAAACAATTGTAAACTTTGAAATAACGCCTCCTGACAGTCCTTCTGAAGTAACCGCAAAAAGTATAGCTACTATTGATGGCGAAGATTTTGACAGGGAACAGGTAATAATTAATTATCCTCATATTTCTATACAACAGGTATTAATGCCTTCAACAGCTAAGTTTACCAAAGTCGACCTTAAAATAGAGGGAAATAGTATCGCTTATATCATGGGTGCAGGAGATTCTGTTCCGGAAAGCCTTAGGCAAATGGGATATAATGTAACATTGTTGACTCCGGAAGTAATAACTATGCAAACATTAAGTTCTTATGATGCTGTCGTTGTAGGTATACGTGCTTACAATGTTTTGGATGGCATAGTTTTCAAACAACAGGTATTATTTGATTACGTTGCTAATGGAGGAACGATGGTGGTGCAATATAACACAACCGGAGATTTAGTTACAAGAGATATAGCTCCTTACCCATTGAGGATATCAAGAGATAGGGTAACTGAAGAAGATGCCAAAGTTAATTTCCTGGATACGAAACACCCTGTGCTAAATTATCCTAATAAGATAACTGAGAAAGATTTTACAGGTTGGGTTCAGGAACAGGGATTGTATTATCCTGATGAATGGGGCAAAGAATTTACTCCAATATTCACTTCTCATGATAAAGGTGAAGAAGCAAAAAAAGGTGGTTTATTGGTCGCAAAATACGGTAAGGGATATTACATTTATACAGGCTTAAGCTTTTTCAGAGAGCTACCCGAAGGAGTTTCCGGAGCATACAGGCTTATGGCAAACCTGATTGCTATTGGTAAATAATGTAACAAACCAACAAGAAATGAGTCTTATTAAAAACTAAAAATAAAACACAAATGAAAGATAAATCCGCAGGCTGGAAAAAAAGCTACTCGCTGGTGCTTTTGCTTAATATTATTTACATCGTGCTGTTTTATTTTATAATGCAAATTTATTAATATGCAGCTATTAGACTGGATTATTCTTTCGGCTACTCTTTTGTTTATTGTCGCCTATGGCGCTATAAAAACCAAAGGGAGTAAGAATGTTAACGAATACATATTAGGAAATAATGAAACGCCATGGTGGACTGTAGGTTTATCTGTTATGGCAACTCAGGCAAGTGCCATTACCTTCCTTTCTACTCCCGGACAGGCTTATCATGATGGTATGGGGTTTGTTCAATTTTACTTCGGACTACCATTAGCTATGGTGGTTATCTGCATAACTTTTATTCCTATTTATCATAAACTTAAGGTATATACAGCCTACGAGTATCTTGAACAGCGATTTGATGTAAAAACCAGATCATTGGCAGCACTTATCTTTTTAGTTCAGCGAGGTTTGGGAACTGGTTTTACCATTTATGCTCCAGCAATTATACTTTCATCTTTATTAGGCTGGAACCTGAATCTGATGAATGTTGTCATTGGTGTTATGATTATTATTTACACTATGTCAGGGGGAACCAAGGCCGTAAATGTTACGCATAAGCAACAAATGTTTGTGATTTTTACAGGAATGATAATAGCTTTCTTTATCATTTTAGATCTGCTTCCTGAAGAACTAGATTTTAACAATGCACTACATATTGCAGGAGCAAATGAAAAGCTAAATATTCTTGATTTTTCATTCGATCCGGAGAAAAGATATACCATTTGGAGTGGGATAGCCGGAGGTTTCTTTCTTGCACTGGCTTATTTTGGAACAGATCAGTCGCAGGTACAGCGTTATTTGTCGGGGAAATCAGTTCGTGAAAGCCAAATGGGACTTATTATGAATGGTTTCTTAAAAGTGCCGATGCAGTTTTTTATATTACTTATCGGAGTAATGGTATTTGTGTTTTTTCAGTTCCATTCTGCACCATTACATTTTAATCCAAACAATACAAAGCTAATTGAGAATTCAGCTTACAAGTCTAAATATAATAACCTTGAGAAACAACTTGATGCTGTGGCTGGTGAGAAAAAAGAAATAAGCATGCTTTATGTCGATCAATTAAGTAAAGATTTTGATAATAAAGAGCTGCATAACAAAATGATAGCCCTGAATAGCAGGGAAAAAGATTTAAGGGATCAGGCCAAAGAACTAATCCATCAGATTGATAAAAAAGCTGAAACTAATGACAAAGATTACGTCTTTCTTTATTTCATACTTAATTTTTTACCTAAGGGACTAATAGGCTTATTGCTTGCTGTTATAATATCTGCTGCGATGTCATCTTCAGCTTCAGGATTAAACGCCCTTGCCTCTACCACAACAATAGATATTTACAAACGCCATGTTAAAGGCGACAAAACCGATAAACATTTTGTAAACTCAACCAGATTATTTACACTAATTTGGGGTGTTATAGCTATTCTGTTTGCATGTATGGGTTCTCTTTTTGATAATCTTATACAGATGGTGAATATCATCGGTTCGATATTTTACGGTACTGTACTTGGAATTTTCCTTGTAGCCTTCTACATTAAATTCATTAAAGCAGAAGCTATTTTTTGGAGTGCTGTTGTAACCCAAACTATTGTATTGATAATTTATAAGCTGGATATACTTAGCTATTTATGGCTTAATGTAATTGGAGCTTCATTAACAATAGTTATAGCATTGTTACTACAATTGCTAATAGGGACAAAAAATGATCCTGAAAGTTCCTACATAGAATAGTACAATCTACTTATAAATAAAATGGCTGCCAGAATTGGCAGCCATTTTATTTATAATGTTTGGTTTATTTTTTACTCCATTCCTGAATAGAGTCCTTGTTCATTTTTACGTAATCAAGGTTTTTGGCTTTTTCAGCACCGGCAAGTGATAATTGTGCAGTTTCTATTGCTCCTTTTTTATCACCCATTTTTGCCTGGATAAGAGATTTTTGTCTTAAGATGTAATAAGGTGCATCCTGACCTCCCGATTTTGCTATAGATTGATTAATCCAGTTTAAAGCTTTTGTCTGATCGCCATTTGACTGATAGTAGTACTGCGCTGCAGCAAAATAATCATTTGCAGAAGGTCCTGACATTGCTGCATCTATACTTTTCATAGCAATAGCCTTAGTAGGTACTTCAAACTTAACAGCTACCATAGTTTTTTCCCATGCAATTTCCAGGAATCCATAATCTGTATCAAGATTGTTAACGCCGATAGTAAGTGTTTCTACGTTTCTGCTTAAAAATTCAGGTTTTACAGATGTTCTTAAAGCTTCTTTCGAATCATCATATTTTTCAGGAAGTCCCCAGTTATTGGTGTCATCATAGAAAACCACATCCCATGCATCTGCTTTTGGTTGTGTGTATAATGCATAACTACCTGCTTTAAGTGTTTTACCTCCAATAACCACATCATTGCTAAATGTAATTATTGTATTAGCATTTGCACCTGTTCTCCACATTCTTCCGAATGGCACAAGTTCTCCGTAAACAGATCTGCCTTTAGCGCTTGGGCGAGAATACTCAATCTTAACATCTGTTAATCCTACTTTCTGCTCAATAACAGCTTTTGGACTCAATTGAGGTGTCGTTATTTGAGCCGAGCCGTTTGCCATAAATGCCAGCACAAAAGCCGCGGTAATGAATATTTTTTTCATAAAATTTGTTGTGATTTTGTTACATTGTTATCTATGCGAAATTAATAATTCTACGGTGTATGATTGTTAAAAAATATTAAAAATAAGAGTCTATATTTGTTATAATCTCATTCTCCTTCTTACCTTTATATCTTAGTCACCAAATCTATGCTATATACTTTTAAAAGAACGCAAAAACTTAGCGCTTCCTTAGAGGAAGTATGGGAATTTATTTCTTCTCCCAAAAACCTTGCCGTAATTACACCCCCTTCAATGGGATTTAAAACTTTATCCGGAGATGATAGGCAAATGTTTAGCGGTCAGGTAATTCATTATACAGTAACTCCTCTTTTTGGAATGAGTGTGGAATGGGTAACTGAAATAACTCATCTTCAAAACAAGGAATATTTTGTTGATGAACAACGCTTCGGACCATATAAATTTTGGCATCATAAACACTTTTTAAAAGAAATTCCCGGAGGTGTTATCATGGAGGATATAATCCATTATAAATTACCATTTGGTTTTATAGGTAGAATCGTGCACCCGTTTTTAGTAGAACCTAAACTTAAAGCAATTTTTGACTACCGAAAAACTAAGCTTAAAGAACTTTTTGGAGAAATAGAATAATATATTTTAAATGAACATATTTTGGTTCAGGCGTGATTTACGCCTCAATGACAACGTAGGTCTTTATAAAGCTTTAAGCTCTGATAAAGAAACTCTTCCTGTTTTTATATTTGATAAAAATATACTGAATGATTTACCGCCTGATGATGCCAGAGTAATGTTTATTCATAAACTCCTGGAAACTATCAATAATGAATTAAAGGAACATAATAAATCGCTGGCTGTTTTTTTTGATGAACCAAAAGCAGTATTCAAAAAACTAATAAATGAAAACCCAATAAGTGCAGTATATACAAATCAGGATTATGAGCCTTATGCATTAAAAAGGGATAATGAGATTAATCAATTATTATCTGATAACAATGTTGAATTTAAACTATTCAAAGACAGTGTGATTTTTGAAAAGAATGAAGTAGTAAAGGATGATGGTACTCCGTATGTTGTTTATACGCCATACATGAAAAAATGGAAAGAAAAATTTAAAAATGAAAACATTGAAAAATCATCTTCGATAGAACATATCTCAAATATTTTCGAACACTCCTACCCTTTTTTAAGCCTTGACGATATTGGATTTAAAAAGAGTGATATTCAACCTCCTTCTTTTGATATTTCAGATTCATTAATTTCAGATTATCAGGAAACGCGTGATTTTCCATCTTTAGATGGCACGTCCCATCTTAGTGCTTATTTGCGTTTTGGTTCTGTAAGTACGCGTGAAATAGTAAGTGTTGCTTACCAAAATAAAAAAGAAACATTTCTTAATGAACTTATCTGGAGAGAGTTTTTCATGCAGATATTATGGCATTTTCCAAATACGGTCACAAAAAGCTTCAGACCAAAATATGATGATATTAAATGGCGAAATAATGAAGTTGAATTTAAAGCATGGTGCGAAGGGAAAACCGGTTACCCTATGGTTGATGCCGGAATGCGTGAATTGAACACTACAGGATTAATGCATAATCGTGTTCGGATGATTACGGCTAGTTTTTTATGCAAGCATTTGCTTATAGACTGGCGCTGGGGTGAGGCTTATTTTGCAGAAAAGCTTCTGGATTATGAACAATCAAGTAATGTTGGTAACTGGCAATGGGCTGCAGGAAGTGGTGTGGATGCTGCACCCTATTTCAGGATATTCAATCCTACAGAACAAACTAAAAAATTTGATAAAAGCCTGAAATATATTCGTAAATGGGTACCGGAGTTTGAATCGCTTGATTATCTACCAATAGTTGATCATAAAATGGCAAGAGAAAGAGCCTTGAAAATTTATAAAGAAGCTGTACAATAATATTGGTTTGTATATATTTACGTACAACTAAATATTAACTAAACTTCTATTAAAATTTAATGAAATCTCCTGTATATATATTAGGTACCGGACTTTCGCATAATGGGTCTGCAGTTTTACTAAAAGATGGACGTATATGTGTAGGTATTGAAAAGGAACGTCTTAGTCGTAAAAAACATGATGGCGGCAACGATTCTCTTGCAATTCAGTATTGTCTTGACACTGAGGGTATCACGCTTGACGATGTAACTCTTGTTGTTCAATGTGCTAATTTTGAGATCCCTAAAAGGAACTACTATAACGGTAAACGAATATTTTCCGAAAGTAATTTACCTGAAGTAATAAATATATCTCATCATCTTGCTCATGCTTACAGTGCTGTTGGAACGTGCCCTTTTGATGAATGTAATGTTATGGTGATAGATGGATGTGGTAGTCCCTTGGATCAATTTTTAGAAATTCATCCTGAACAGAAAGACTTTATAGAAAAAGCTTTTCTAAATCAGACAGAAATGGTCTGTGAAAAAGATAGTTTTTATCACTTTAATGGTAAAAAATTAATCCCTTTAGTGAAAGATTTCAGTAAAATGTCTGATTTAAAAAATAATACATTTTCTTTACCCACTACAGAACATTCTATTGGAGGGTTTTATGCAGCAATAAGTAACTATGTTTTTGGGGATATGGATGATGTGGGAAAACTGATGGGACTTGCTCCCTATGGTAATCCCGGAGTTTTTAAATCAGAAGCATTTGAATTTGTTGACAATTCTTTATTTGTAAAAGATAACTGGAAACAAGAATTTACTAACCCATCTAAAGGCTATGAATATTTTAAACAAAACTTTGAGTACTATGCTAACGTAGCGTATTGGGCTCAGGAACAAGTTGAAAAAGCCATTTTAGAATGTATTGGGAATCGAATAGGTAAATTCTACCATAAAAATTTATGTTATTCTGGAGGTGTTGCGTTAAACGCAGTCGCTAACGCCCTTCTTGAAGATAGTAGGATATCTGAAAATTTATATTTAGAACCGGCAGCTGCTGACAATGGACTTGCATTGGGTTGTGCTTTTTATGGCTGGATTGAGTATTTAGGAATGACTAAAGTAACTCATGATGGAAGCACCTGTTTTGGGAAGAAATATACAGATAAGGACATCAGTGAAGCAATAACGAATAATCAAACTGAAAATACCAGCAATCAAATTTTTTCTAACGAAACTGATTTGTTGGAATATTGTGCCAAAAAACTTGTTGATGGTAAAACAATTGGTTGGTTTCAGTCAGGATGTGAATTTGGTCCTCGCTCATTAGGAAGAAGAAGTATTCTTGCCCATCCGGGCATTGAAGGTATGAAAGATCATATTAATCTAAATATAAAATTCAGAGAAGATTTCCGTCCTTTTGCTCCAGCCGTTTTAAAAAATAAGGTTGGTGAATATTTTATAAACGGAAGGAATAGCCCTTACATGATTTTGGTTGATAAAACGCGACCTGAATTTATTTCTAAACTTTGTAATGTAACCCACAGAAATGGTTCTGCAAGGGTTCAGACTGTTGAAAAAGATTGGAATCTTTTATTTAATAGACTTCTCGAAGAGTTTTATAAGCAAAGCGGAATAGCAGTAGTCCTCAACACAAGCCTGAATAAAAAAGGAATGCCCATTGTTGAAACCCCCCAAGAAGCTATCGATTTATTTAAAATAACGGCTTTAGACATATTGGTTATGGAGAACTATGTTCTAGAAAAACGAACGTCTTAATTTTCCATTTCTTTTATTATAGCATTAGCCGCAGGTGTATTCATTTTCAATAGTTCGGCTATTATAAGTTCTTTTTCCTCTGGGCTTGATACTTTTTGTGGTTTAACGAATCGTTCGCTTTCAGCTTCTTTATAAAACATTGTATCGGTCCATTCGTTTCTTATACCATCAATTACAAGATGTATGCGGCTTTCAGTACCATAGTTTGCAACAGAATGTGTAAAATTAGCATCAATATACCAGCATTCCCCTTCGTTCATTATCAATCGATTACCATCAAGAATGAATTCTACTCCGGCATTGGTAATTACAGGGATGTGAAGCCTGAAAGAGCCATCTTCATAACCAAGACAATGATCTGTATGAGGTTTTATTATTGCACCTGGGTCAAGTTGCATTAAGCGAACAGCTGTTTTTTCAAAAAGAAAACTATTCAGGATTTCGTTAAAGTAAGCACAGGACTGTAATACTTCTGTCGGTAATAAAGGTTCATTACTAGTTAAGGCATTAATGGCGTCGTAATTTCCATTTTTAGAAAGTAGTGCTATCGAAGCCCATTTGCCGTTATAATCACTCTTATTATAATGATCTACCCAGTCAAAGTTAACTACTTTTCTAAAATCATCCTTTAGTTTTTTAGTATCGAAAGAGAAAGGAAACTTTATAGAACGCACTAATTTATCCATAATACTATCTTTATCTTGTTATGATTAAAGATAGTATTTTGGATTAATATTTTAACAATTATAAAGTTTTTTTAATGCTATCAGCACTTAATTGGGCGAAGTCGGTAATTACCATATCAGCAAGTGAAGTATCCTGACCCATTGTATGGCCACTATTATAGCCAATACAAAAAATTCCGGCTGCTTTGGCTGCTTTGATGCCGTTGGTACTGTCTTCAATAACAATACATTCTTCCTTAGGAAATCCCGACTTATGAACGGCTTCTATGAAAATTGCAGGATTTGGTTTCGATTCTTCAAAGTCTTCGCCACTTATTGCATGGTCGAAATATTGATGTAATCCAAAGCGTGTAAAAACCTTTTCAATTTTTCTGTTAGAAGCTGAAGATGCAAGGATCAACCTGATTCCATTTTCATAAAGGTCAACAATCAGGTCTTTTACACCCGGGAGCATTTCAAGATCTTCTGCCGTGTCAAAAGCATTAAAGTAATGTCTGTATTTTTCGTTAAGCAATTCTTCATGACTAAGCGAAATTGAATACAAATCCTTTAGTTTTTGCACAATCATTTTGTCAGAGTTGCCAATAAAAGTTCCATAAACATCATCGGAAACTCTAATATTTAATGATTTATATAATTCCTGATTAGCGCGATATCCAATAGGCTCGGTGTTTACCACTACCCCATCCATATCAAAGATTACTGCTTTTACCATTATTTAAGTGCTTTTACTTTTTCAGCATTAAGATCATTAAAATGATTTATAACCATATCTGCTTCTGCAAGTTCCTGTAAGTGTGAGTTCTCGCTCATGTAGCCAACACAATATATACCTGCACCTTTAGCTGCTTTGATACCGTTAGTACTGTCTTCAATAACGATACATTCTTCTTTAGGAGCAATCGAAAGTGAAGCTGCATGTTCAAAAATAGCAGGATGCGGTTTTGATTTAGGGAAATCTTCACCACTTACAATATGAGTGAAATATTTATGCAGGTCAAAACGGTTGAAAACACGTTCAATAGTAACTTTAGACGCTGATGAAGCAAGGATAAGCTGAATTCCGTTTGAATGAAGATCCACTATAAGCTCTCTTACACCGGGAAGTAAATCCAGGTCTTCTTTTTCATCAAAAGCATCATTGAAAAGTGAGCGTTTTTTTTGTACCAAATCCTCAACTTCGTCAAGAATATCGAAAGTTTCCTTTAGGCGTTGGTAAACATTCTTAGTCGAGTTACCTGTAAATGAAGCATACATTTCCTGAGTAACATCAATATTAAGATGTTTAAAATGTTGATGGTAAGCATAATGATGAACAGGTTCAGTATCAACTATAACGCCGTCCATATCAAAAATTACTGTCTTAATCATAAATATATTATAAAGCGCAAAAGTACAACATCAAAATTAAAAAGTCACAATCAATCCTATAACCTGATGTTAATTTAATAGCTTTACCATTTTTAAAAGCCCTATATTTAGTGCTTTGTTAAACCTTTGTGATTAAAATGGAATATCGTTAATAATTAAACCTTTTATTCTATTTTTAGTCTTACTTAAAAACAATTCTAAACTTGCAGGACGAGAAGGCCTTTATAGCTTTATTGCTAGATCCAAAAACGCAGGAATCAGCGTTTAGGCAACTTGTATCCCAATACAGCAGGCCTCTGTATAGCCACATAAGAAATATAGTTATCGATCATGACGATACAGATGATGTCCTGCAGAATACTTTTATTAAAGTATTTCAGAATTTAAAAAACTTTAAAGGAGAAAGTAAACTTTTTTCCTGGGTTTACCGCATTGCAACTAATGAAGCCATAACCTTTATTAGCTCCAAAGCAAAAAAAAGTAACATTACTAATGAGGAGGTTCAGCAAAAAGTATTAAAAAATTTAGAGGCAGACGAATATTTTGAAGGTGATGCAATGCAATTAAAACTTCAGCAAGCTATAGCGTCACTTCCGGAAAAGCAACAACTGGTTTTTAAAATGAAATATTTTGAAGACCTGAAATATGATGAAATATCCGAGATATTAGGCACTTCCGTGGGAGCCTTGAAGGCTTCATACCATCATGCAGTAAAAAAAATTGAAGATTTTATTAATAGCAATTAAACTTTTTTAATTTAATTCAGTCTAAGAAGTATGAACGATTTTAAATTAGATAATAGGGATACAATTAAATCAGGTTTTAAAACCCCTGATGGATATTTCGAAAATCTTTCCGAAAGGATAATGATGAATATCCCTGTTGAAGAGGTCAAAGTAATTCCTTTGTACAGAAGAAAACCGGTATGGGTTACTTCTGCAGCGGCAGCTCTAGTCTTATCTTTTTCTTTAATACTCACAAAGCACGAGTCGAAAGCACCTTCTTTGTCATCTGTATCAATTTCTGAAGATTATATTTTAAATCAATCAGGGATTGAAGCATCTGATATTTTAGCTAATCTTAGTACTGATGATATTAAAGAATTAAATGAGCAGGCTGTTGAAAATATCAGTGATGAGCTGATAGAAGAAAATATTGACTTTGAATACCTATCTAATCAAACAAATTAAAACTATGAAAGTAACGAAAATATTATCAATCCTAGTTTTACTTACACTCCTTTCTTTTGGACAGGCCGATAAGAGAGATCAGATAAAGCAGTTAAAATCTGCAAGGATTGCTGCAGC
Organism: Flavobacterium sp. AG291; assembly: GCF_003350375.1. Taxonomy (GTDB): domain Bacteria; phylum Bacteroidota; class Bacteroidia; order Flavobacteriales; family Flavobacteriaceae; genus Flavobacterium; species Flavobacterium suzhouense. The sequence continues at coordinate 67,172 of NZ_QQAR01000002.1, forward strand.
CCTTAATCTTACGGCTGCTGAATCTCAAAAATTCTGGCCTTTGTACCTGAATAGTGAAGAAAGAGAATATGAAATAAGGCATAATAAAATACGTCCTATAAACAATAAGTTAGAAGAAAAGGGTGGTATTGATGCTCTTTCTCAAAAAGAAGCTCTTACTAACCTAATACTTCTTGAGACAGCGGAAGAAGAAATATTTAATCTTCACAAAAAATTGATTAATGATTTAAAACCTGTTATAGGTCCAAAAAAGATATTAAAATTAAGAAAAGCGGAAGACGATTTCAACAAGCTTCTTCTTAGTAAATACAAAGGCAAAAAAGATTAAAGTAGTTTATGAAAGTTAATTGGCGTAATCGGGATGATTATCCAATTAGTTAGTTTATGTTTAGTTTAAGTTTGGGAAAGGGAAGTTACAGCTTCTCTTTCTCTTTTTATATAACCTCATAACCTACAATTTTCAGCCTTTTCAAAGAAACCTTCTCAACCGTCAATCCGCCTGTAATTTCGATTATAATTAAATTTATTTAAATGATAATCGGATAATTTTATTTTTACCTGCTGCTAAAGCAGTTTTTTTATCTTTAAATCGTATGGTGTGCAGTGTTGTATCGTCTGCGATTTTTTTCCAGTTTTCTCCCCTGTCAAAGGAATAGTAAATGCCTGAAGGGCCTACTGTGATTAATTCATTTCCGTCACTATCGGGTAAATACTGAACACATGATGCGTACCCGAAACCTTTGTTTTCTCCGATAAGTCTCCATGTTTTACCTCCATCTTCAGTAATTATCTTATTCGCGTTGTTTTTATTAGGTTGTTCATAATCACCGCCTACAGCAAAACCTATTTTATCATTATAAAAATCAACAGAAAAAAGACCGGTCATCTCACTACCCTGAACTATTGGTGTACCAAACACGTTCCAGTTATTTCCTTTATCATCAGAAAAGAAAATCCTCGACTTTTTTCCTCCTGATGCTATCCAGGTTTTATTTCCTTTTAAAATCAGGTTTGTATTGCTGGCAGCAAAAGCGGCCTCACCTTCAGTTGTTCCTGGTATTGTACCGCAATTCTTTTTTATCCAGGTGTTACCTCCATCATTAGTCATAATTATAGAAAGACATCCATCTGTTGGATCGCCAATAGCCATCCCTTCGCTATCATTTCTAAATTGCATACTGTCATAGAACACCTTCTCACCCATTTCTGTGTAAACAAGTTTTACCTGCTTACCATTTTTAGATATTTTATAAAGTAATGCAGGAGAGCCGGCATTTATTATAAATATATCAGATTTTGTTTGGGCAATGGCTCGGAATTCGGGAAGTATAGAGTCCTGAACTGCTACACCATTAAAATTAGTGCCGCCACTAAGTGACACCCATCCATATTTTCCATTACTACCGGCATACCAAAGTTTATCGTTATCGGGAGTAATTGCCCTTATGCTAATTTCTTCATTTAAAAGTGTATCAATAGTAACAGCTGTAAAAGAAGCTTTGAAATCTTTGTTTTCTTCCTTTTTGCAAGAGAAAAAAGAAGCTGTCACTAAAAAAAATAACACTTTCTTCATCAGATAAATTTGGTTTGCTAATATACTAAAAAAACAACATACTTATCTAAGGTTAAGTGAATTTTATATACAAATAACTTATATTTTGTGAAAAAGTCGTAAAAAAAGCTTTTGAATACAATAAAAGGAGCCATCAAGAGCTCCTTTTAAAACATGTAATTCGTCGAAAAAAAATGCTGTTAAGCCTGCTTATGTCTTCCGTCAAACATGTAAATCCATAGCATTCTTGATAACCTGAAATTAAAAGCTCCTAAAAGAAATGATATAATCCCAATTGCGATTACAATATTTACGTAACTCAAACCAAAAATGAAACGTGATATTATAAACACCCCTACCATCTCTGCTATTGTTAGAGCATAGCTTACATACATTGAACCAAAAAAGTACCCTGGTTCGCGTTCAAATTTATGCCCGCACTCACTGCAGTGTTCATTCATTTTGGGGATTTGAAAAAGTAAAGGATTTCCCTTTTTTGAAAACACATGTCCTACACCACATTTAGGACATTTTTCGCTCATTATATCTGTTAACTGTGACATACTTTTTTTATTACAAATTTAGTCATGACAGAGTTTTGAATAAATAGTATATCTACTCAATAATTTGTACTTTTAGGACATTCTATAGTATTATGAAAAAAGTAAGCATATTAAATATACAGCAGTTCCATCTTGATGACGCTACCGAGGAATTTCATACTAACACCCTAAAAGATCATTTGGTTACCCGACATAAGGATATTCATTTACCACATAAACATGATTTTTATGTAACTGTTTTGTTTACTAAAGGAGCAGGCATTCATGAAGTCGATTTCACGTGTTATGAGGTAAAGCCAGGGGCTCTGTTCTTTCTAAATCCGGGACAGACTCATCACTGGGAATTGTCGGATGATACCGATGGGTATATTTTCCTTCATACACAAAGCTTCTACGATTTGCACTACACTAACAATAGTATAAGTTCTTTTCCTTTTTACTATAGTATATATAGTAATCCATGTATCTATCTGAACAATGTAAAGCTTAAAACACTATTGCCTTTTTTTGAAATGCTGCTGAAAGAATATCTTGCCAACGCCTTTTTGGCTAAAGAAATGCTTATTAGCTATATAGATATTATTTACTCTTTATCGACTCGTACTTATATTCTCAGTAATCCCGGAGTGATAAATAATAAGGATAAATATTATAGTAAATTCAGGGCTTTTGAGGAGCTTGTAGAAAAAGAATTCAGAAATATTAAGTTACCTTCAGCCTATGCAGATATATTGAGTATAACATCTAAACATCTTAACAGGATATCACAGGAAGTGGTTGGCAAGACGGCTTCGGATGTAATAATGGAACGTGTAATACTGGAAGCTAAAAAGGAAATAATACTTCAAAAACAAGGTTTTGCTGATATTGCCTATTCTTTAGGTTATGATGATTATGCTTATTTTTCCAGAATTTTCACAAAGAAAACAGGTACTACCCCATCGGCTTTTCTGAAAAGGTATTAAGCCTTGTCAACAGCTTAGGCAATCTCCTTAAAAATTGATACCTTTGCAGCTTCAATTTACAAAAATGAGATTACACAGAAATTTAGTTTTTACGGTTATCGATTCACTGGGCTTTATCTTTAACGATGGCGAATATGCTGATAAAGTTGTGGCCCGTGCGCTAAAAAAAGATAAACGTTGGGGCAGCGCCGACAGAAAGTTCGTTGCCGAAACTATATATGAGATCGTGAGATGGAAAAGACTTTACATGGAAATTGCTGAAGTAAAGGATCCGTTAGATCGTGATAAATTATGGAGGATTTTTGCCGTTTGGGCGGTACTAAGAGGTATCACCCTGCCGGACTGGAAATATTTCGAGGAAACTCCTGTGCGTCGTATCAAAGGCCGTTATGATGAGCTTTCTAAGATAAGGAAATTCAGGGAGTCTATTCCTGACTGGATGGACGAACTTGGTGTAAAAGAACTTGGCGAAAAGAAATGGGAAACTGAGCTTGCAGCACAAAATGAACAGGCTAAAGTAATACTTCGGGTAAACACACTTAAAACTACCAGAGAGAAGCTTAGAGCTATCCTGATGGATTTAAACATTGATACTATAATTGAAAAGGATTATCCTGATGCACTTATCCTTAAAGAAAGAGCAAATGTATTCCTTACCGATGCTTTTAAAGAAGGATTGTTTGAAGTTCAGGATGCATCGTCGCAGCTTGTAGCCCGTTTTCTTGAAGTAGAACCTGGTATGCGTGTAGTTGACACCTGTGCCGGTGCAGGAGGTAAAACATTACACATGGCTTCGTTAATGCAGAATAAAGGTCAGCTTATTGCAATGGATCTTTACGAAAGTAAACTGAAGCAACTTAAGCTTCGCGCAAAAAGAAATAGTGCCTTCAATATTGAATACCGTATTATTGACAGCACAAAGGTTATTAAGAAACTTCATGAAAAAGCTGACCGTGTACTTATCGATGCCCCATGTAGCGGATTAGGAGTACTTAAGCGTAACCCTGACAGTAAATGGAAACTTCAGCCTGAGTTTGTAGACAATATCAGAAAAGTACAGGCAGAAGTGCTTGAAAGCTATTCTAAAATTGTAAAACCGGGAGGGAAAATGGTATACGCTACATGTTCGGTACTACCTTCAGAAAATCAGGAACAGGTTGAAAAATTCCTTAAAACTGAAATCGGAAAAGAATTTACCTTTATAAAAGACCAGAAAGTATTAGCATCAGAAAGCGGATTTGACGGTTTTTATATGGCACTGCTTGAAAGAAAGAATAAATAATATCTAACCTCCCAATCGGGAGGTTTTTTATTTTCTAACTTTGGGTATGGAAAATACGATAAAACCAGTCAGTTTTTTTGATAGCATTGCACCTTTTGTAAAGCTTAACCCTATAAGCAGGCAAATAGTATTGTCTAATATGACCAAGCTTTCGCTGCCAAAAGGCCATGTACTGGTTCCTTTTAATGGAATATGCAAAAGTGTATATTATCTTGAAAAAGGCCTGACCCGAACCTTTTACCTAAAAGACAGCAAAGAAGTTACTGAAAGATTCTGTGCTGAGAATTCATTTACCTGTTCCATGGCAGCATACCTGACTAATACACCTGATGGAAGACAGATTGAATTGTTAGAGCCTTCAATCATCTGGACTATGCCTTACGAAACACTGGAAAAACTTTATGACGAGCACCACGAGATAGAACGCCTCGGCAGGTATATCATCACAAAAGATGTTGTTGAGCTTCAAAACCGGCTTAGTAATCTGCAATTTAAATCAGCTGAAGAGCGCTATAATTCTCTTTTAGAAACCACCCCTTCCCTATTTCAGCGTGTACCGCTTGGAATTATTTCTTCTTACCTGGGTATTACCCAGGAAACTTTAAGCAGAATCCGGGCCAAAGTGACTTTTTGATATTTGTCAAAGGAAAAGATTAGGCAACAATCCAAATTTGTGGTATTAAAAACAACTGCAAATGGAACCAAAAACGTTTTACAAAATTCGCTTTACCGACTGTGATTCTTTCAAACACCTACATAATTCGGGCTATATAGATTATATGCTCAATGCTCGTGAAGATCATCTCAAAGATTTTCATGATATAAGTATGACAATGCTTTATGAAAAAGGCTGTGGCTGGATGGTCAATAAACATGAGATAGTATACCTTGCTCCTGCCCTGTATAATGAAAACGTTTGTATTAAGTCCTTACTTTTAAAACTTTCTGACGATACTTTACTTGTAGAAATGTCTATGTGGAACGAGCAGGAAACACAACTTAAAGCATTATTATGGACAAAATTCATTCATATAAATATGCAGACAGGTAAGCGTGATAAACATCCCGATTGGTTTATTCAGCTTGCTAAACCCATTGAAAACACAACATTGCAGGAAGTCAATTCGCTTAACGAAAAGCTTGCGATGCTTATAAGGAGATAGTGTTAGTCTCCTCTATTTTAAATCGTGACTCCCGGGAAATCGGAAGTTTTATTTATAATAATTTCCTTTTGCATTATTATTGTCCTCCAATGAAAGAATTGAAGTTTATACTTGTCGATAATTAATCGACTAATATAACATCTTCAAACCTCTTTGTTATTTCCATTTTATTAAATAAACAATTTTATTGCTACATCGTTGTAGTTTTGACAATTTATATACCTTTACAGGCTGCAAATAAACTATCTTTACAAGAATTGCTATAAACTGCTATGAACGAATGTATTTCCGTTTTTGATATGCTCAAAATTGGTGTGGGACCATCCAGTTCTCATACCCTTGGACCTTGGCGTGGTGCCGAACGCTTTTTGAAAGAACTTCGCGAAGAAGGTATTTTTGATTCGGTAAACCGTGTTAAGGTTGACCTTTATGGTTCTTTGTCCCTTACAGGGAAAGGCCACGCAACTGACCTTGCTGTTATGCTTGGCCTTAGCGGTGCTGATCCTGAATATGTGCCTATTGATAGTATTTCATCTATCATAGATACGATAAGTGTATCATACCAGCTTAATCTGGGTGGGGAAAGAACAATTCCTTTCTTTATAAATACAGATATCGTTTTCAATAAAAACTTCCTACCTTTCCATGCTAATGGTTTTATGTTTACTGCATATACCGAAGATGGACAGGAATATGAATCTACCTTCTATTCTATTGGCGGTGGTTTTGTGGTTAAGGAAGAACGTACAAACGCAAAAGAAAACGCTATTATAAAATGTGCCTTCCCTTTCCCTATTGATAAGGCTGATGAACTTTTGGCTTATACCAGGACTGAAAACAAAAGTATTTCAGAAATTGTGTATGAGAATGAAAAATCCATACGTACTGAAGAAGAGATTCATCATGAATTGATGCGTGTGTGGAATACCATGCTTGAGTGTATGTATACAGGATGCCACACTGGCGGTATATTGCCGGGTGGATTGAATGTACGCCGCAGGGCTTTTGATATGCACCAAAACCTTATTGGCGAACTGCCATACAACTCGCCGCAGGAATGGTTACAGGTAATTCGTAAAACGGAGGTTAAATTCCGCCAGATATTAAAATGGGTAAGCTGTTTTGCACTTGCGGTAAACGAAGTAAACGCTGCACTTGGTCGTGTTGTAACGGCTCCTACAAATGGTAGTTCTGGTGTAATACCGGCTGTGTTGATGTATTATATGGTAATTGAAAACCATGATGCAGACGAAAGCCACATCAAACAATTCCTTATGGTAGCAGGAGAAGTTGGAAGTATCTTTAAAAAAGGAGCTACTATTTCTGCTGCAATGGGAGGATGCCAGGCAGAAATTGGCGTATCATCTGCAATGGCTGCAGCAGCACTTTGTGAAGTTATGGGAGGTACTCCAGAACAGTGTCTTATGGCTGCTGAAATAGCCATGGAGCATCATTTAGGTATGACGTGCGATCCTATTGGCGGACTGGTACAGATACCATGTATTGAGCGTAACACTATGGGTGCAATTAAAGCCATAAATGCTGCCGAGCTTGCCCTTGAAACCGATCCTAAAAATGCTAAAGTACCATTGGATAAGGTTGTAAATACTATGTGGCAAACGGCCCAGGATATGAATAATAAATACAAAGAAACATCAGAAGGTGGTCTTGCTGTAACTGTCAACAATGCAGATTGTTAACTTTTATTATTTAAAGTATAAAAATAGCCGCATAATAGCGGCTATTTTTATTTTCTCCTTGTATCAATTATATAAATGATCTTCCATGTTTCACCATCTTTAAAGAGCTGAAATGAATTCACGCCTTTATGACTTAGTTTTCCATTTATATAAAATTCATAGGGTGTCCAAACATGAGCCATCGCTCCGTCAACTTGTATTTTATAATCCAGCAGCCTCTCCTCTATTTTCATTGTTTTCGGTATTGAAGCAATCGATTTATAAAACTCATCTATGGGTTCGTTGTGAAGTTTTATCATTCCATTTTTCTCTGAAACAGACTGAAGGATTAAATCCTTACATACTGATTTAATTTTTAGTGTATCAGCGGTATGCAGTCCTTCAAAAAAAGCAGCTATGCTTTTCTTAATTTCAGCTTCCTGAGCAACAGTTATTTGAACACAAAACAGCAACAGGATAACAATTATTTTCTTCATGATTCAAATGATTTTATTATTAGTAGCACGAATCTCATTTTGTTACAATAGGCTAATAAAATTAGAAGTTTCGGGGTATTGTTGGTTCAATTCATTAATTTTACATTTCTAAAAACAAAAACTATGTCTGTTGCTAAAAAAGATTATAAAAGAATCACTACAAGATCACTGATTGAAATGAAGGCTAATGGAGAGAAAATCTCTATGCTTACTGCTTATGACTTCACTATGGCCCGCATTGTTGATGCTGCCGGTGTTGATGTTATTCTTGTGGGTGATTCAGCATCAAACGTGATGGCCGGCCATGAAACAACATTGCCAATTACTCTGGATCAGATGATTTATCATGCCTCTTCAGTTGTGCGTGCAGCAAACAGAGCGCTTGTAGTAGTAGATCTACCCTTTGGAAGCTATCAGTCAGATCCTAAAGAAGCATTAAGATCATCTATTCGTATAATGAAAGAAAGCGGAGGACATGCTGTAAAACTTGAAGGCGGGAGTGAAATTAAAGATTCTATTAAAAAAATACTTAACGCTGGTATCCCTGTAATGGGACACCTGGGACTTACTCCTCAATCTATCTATAAATTCGGAACATATACTGTTCGTGCTAAAGAAGATGCAGAAGCTGAAAAACTGATTGAGGATGCTAAAATGCTGGAACGAATTGGATGTTTTGCTGTTGTTCTTGAAAAAATACCTGCACAATTAGCTCAGAAAGTAGCGGAAAGTATTTCTATACCTGTTATTGGTATTGGTGCCGGAGGAGGTGTTGATGGCCAGGTATTGGTTATTCATGATATGCTTGGAATGAATAATGAATTTAGCCCTCGTTTCCTTAGAAGATATATGAACCTTTATGAGGATATGACCAAAGCTATATCTCAATATTCAGACGACGTAAAATCGAAAGATTTCCCTAATGCGAATGAATCGTATTAATAATGAAAATCGTTTCAGATAAAACCAACCTTCAGGTTCTTTATGAAGACAACCACATTATTGTGGTTAATAAACGTGTGGGTGATATTGTACAGGGAGATAAAACCGGTGACAAGCCGCTTAGTGAGGTGGTAAAAGAATATATTAAGGACAAGTATAACAAACCAGGAGAGGTGTTTTTAGGTGTTGTACACCGATTGGACAGGCCTACTACCGGTATTGTTTTGTTTGCCCGTACTTCAAAGGCTTTGACACGCTTAAATGAATTATTCAAAAACCGTGAAACCAAGAAGACCTATTGGGCGGTAGTTAAAAACAAGCCATCCCAAAGATCGGCTACACTGGTTCACTACCTTAAGCGTAACGAAAAGTCCAATACTTCTAAAGCTCACACTAAAGAAGTACCTGATAGCAAACAGGCCAGTTTAGATTATACTATAATAAAAGAGCTAAATAATTATACAGCTCTGGAAATTAATCTGCATACAGGAAGGCACCATCAGATACGTTCACAACTGTCAGCTATTGGCTCTCCTATCAAAGGAGATCTAAAATATGGTTTTGACAGAAGTAACCCAGATGGAGGGATACATCTTCACGCCCGGAAATTGAAATTTATCCATCCTGTTTCTAAAGAAAACATTGAAATAACAGCTCCGGTCCCCGATGATGTTATCTGGAAAGCAATTTAAAGTTATCATTTCAACGATAATTAATATATGAATAAAATACCCAAATCTGGGTATTTTTTTTTGGTTAATATTTTTTAATATTTGTATGCATTTTAACACTATGCCACAACGAGAACAAATTTTTAACTTTTGTTATGTAGCCATTTTAAAGATATAATACAAACAAATAATCAATCACCCTCTATGAAAAGACCATTACTATTTATTTTTACTCTCTTAAGTACAGGACTTTATGCCCAGGAACATTTTTCGGGTATTAATACTTCCAGAAGGACTGGTATTATTAACGCAGTGGTCAATCCGGCTGAACTGACTAATCTAAAAAATGATCATGAGGTTAACGTATTGAATTTAAGCGTCAATGTTTCTAATAATAAGGTTAAAATGAGTGATCTCTTCGATAGCGATACTGATTTTGAAGAATTAATTTTTTCAGGCAGTGAGCCTGTAAATATGAGTACCGATGTCGAAATACTTGGGCCTGCTTATGCATTTAAACACGAAAAATGGGCTTTTGCGGTCACTACTGCTGCTAAAATAAAAGCTAATATTATTGATGTTAGCCCGGAATTAGGTCGAGCATTAACAACCGACCCTACTATTACCGACGCTGTAGATATTATCAATACAAACTATAACCAACGTGTTTCCGGTACTGCATGGGGAGAAATTGGTTTTTCTGTAGCAAGGGATATTTACGAAACTGAAGAACACAAAATTTCCGGAGGTGTAACTTTTAAACTGTTATTCCCTGGATCGTATGCAAATATGTCTGCTGATCAATTTAAAGGTAGAGTTACAATCGGTACTGATGTAGTTAATCATCCTGAAAATGTTGGTGATATGGTATTAAAAGATGGTGAAGCAAACCTAAACTTTGCTTATTCCGGTTCATTAGCAAATGGTTTTAATGATATGAGTAATTTTACTGATTTCTTTGCAGGAGGCCTGAATGGTTTTGCTGCAGATCTGGGTTTCAATTACCGTTGGAAAGATGTTAACTCTGATGATAATGGCTATAAACTTAATGCAGGTGTATCGGTTAGAAACCTTGGTAAAATGACATTTAAAGATGATAATAATGTTTCAAACAATTATACATTAGCAATGCAACCTGGTGATGAGTTAAACCTTAGCCAGTTTGAAGATGTAGAAACCATTGAAGAAGTTGAAGATCTTTTACTTCAAAGCGGTTTAGTTACTCTTGATGAAACAAACAGGGATTTCAAAGTAAAATTACCATCAGTATTATCAGTATACGGAGATGTAAAAGTTTACAACCAATGGTATGTTACTGGTTTCCTTCAGCAAAAGCTGAATAAAGCGAATAATAATGCTCAGATTGCGGTCCAGAATGTTTTTACAGTAACCCCGAGATATTCTACAGAAAAATTTGAAGCATATGTTCCATTCTCAACTAATGAGATATCTGGTTTCACAACAGGTGTAGGATTCCGCGTAGGTGGATTTTATATGGGATCAGGTTCAGCAATTACTGCTTTAATAAGTGATTCAAAACAAGTTGATGCTTATCTTGGATTCCGTTTCGGATTCTAAAATTGAATAATTTTATTTTAAAGCCGTATCCCAAACAGATACGGCTTTTTATTTTACTAATTCTTTGTAAAAGAATATTATGAATGAAATTTATTAAGTAACTTCATTAAATAAAATCATCGTTATATGAAATGGTCAGGAAGAAGACAAAGTGATAATATGGAAGACCGCCGTGGTATTTCCGGAGGTAAATTAGTTGCCGGTGGTGGTGTAATTGGTGTTATTATATTGCTGATCAACATGTTTATGGGTGGCGATAATTCAGCTATACTGAATGATATAAACAACCAGATACAGCAACAAAATGCAGCTTCCGGTGAACCCGTAGAGCTTAGTGCCCATGACAAGGAAATGGGAGAATTTGTTGCTACTGTGTTGGCAGATACTGAAGATGTTTGGGGTAAAATTTTTGCTGAAAACGGCATGACTTACGAAGAACCAAAACTTGTACTTTTCCGTGATGCTGTTCAGACCGCCTGTGGAGGAGCATCTTCCGCCTCAGGTCCGTTTTATTGTCCTTCAGATCGTAAGGTATATATGGACTTAGCATTTTTTGATGAATTACAAAGTCGTTTTGGTGCTAAAGGTGGAGATTTTGCTATTGCATACGTTATTGCGCATGAAATTGGTCACCACGTTCAGACGCTATTGGGAACGTCTTCTAAAATGAGACAGCTTCAGACAGAAACTGATGAAGCCGGTGCTAACAAACTATCAGTAAAACTAGAACTGCAAGCTGATTTTTATGCAGGTATATGGGCGCATTATGACCAAAAAATGCATGATATCCTTGAAGAAGGTGATATAGAAGAAGCTTTAAGTGCTGCAAACGCCGTAGGTGATGATGCGATTCAGAAACGTATGCAGGGGCATGTAGTCCCCGACTCTTTTACGCATGGTAGTTCGGAACAAAGAATGTATTGGTTTAAAAAAGGATTTGAAACCGGAGATATAAATCAGGGAGAATTTTCAACTATAAAATAAAAAAGAACAATATTAATTGTTCTTTTTTGCATTCATTATCTGCCACTGGTCATTTAAGTACTTTACCTTATTTACTTCTTTAGTAATAGATTCCAGTTCATCTTCGTAATCGGGATCTTCCATTCCTGCAGCATCAAGGTCGGCTGCTCTTTCCAGTAAATTTTCCATCACCGGCTTTAATTTCTCCTGAACTATATTGGGCATCCCATTAAAAAGTTCTTCTAATTGCTGTTTTATCATAATCACTTCGGGTTTTTATTATTAACCTAACCATCCATCTCTGTCAAGGCTTCTGTATTGTATGGCTTCGGCTATATGATGTTGTTGTACATTTTCAGAGGCTTCCAGATCGGCAATAGTACGCGATACTTTTAAAATCCTGTCATAGGCCCTTGCAGAAAGATTAAGCCTTTCCATAGCGGTCTTAAGAAGTTGTAGTGAAGTTTCATCCAGTTCGCAGTATTCACGTATCTGCTTTGTGTTCATTTGCGCATTATAGTGTACATTCTCAAGATGCGCAAAACGCATTGTCTGTAACTCTCTTGCCTTTGTTACACGCTGACGAATTTCTATGCTGCTTTCAGCTTTTTGTTTATCTGACAGTTTTTCAAAAGGTACAGGTGTCACTTCAATATGAATATCAATCCTGTCTAACAAAGGGCCTGATATTTTACTTAAATAGCGCTGCATTTCATGAGGTGAAGAACTAACAGGTGCATCCGGATCATTAAAATATCCTCCCGGACTTGGGTTCATACTTGCAACAAGCATGAATGAAGAAGGATAAGTTATGGTGAACTTAGCCCTTGAAATGGTTACCTCCCTGTCTTCGAGCGGCTGACGCATAACTTCAAGTACTTCACGCTTGAATTCTGGAAGCTCATCAAGAAATAATACACCATTATGGGCCATAGATATTTCACCGGGTTGGGGATAACTCCCCCCTCCTACCAATGCTACATTTGAAATCGTATGGTGTGGACTTCTAAATGGGCGTTGATTCATTAGTCCGCCTTCCTTGACCTTTCCTGCAACACTATGTATCTTAGTTGTTTCCAGAGCTTCTTTCAAGGTCATTGGAGGTAAAATGCTTGGCAATCTTTTAGCCAGCATTGTTTTTCCTGCTCCCGGTGGTCCTATAAGTATAATATTATGGCCACCTGCAGCAGCAATTTCCATGCAACGCTTTATTGACTCCTGTCCTTTTACATCGCTAAAGTCAAATTCAGGAAAATCAAGCGTTTTATAGAATTCCTCACGCGTATCAAAAACAGTAGGTTTCAAATCGCCTCTTCCTTCAAGGAAATCAATAACCTCAAGAACATTTTCTATTCCGTATACATCAAGTCCATCAACAATTGCCGCTTCTTTTACGTTTTGTTTTGGCAAAAAGAAACCTTTGAAGCCTTCTTCTCTTGCTTTTATTGCAATTGGCAGTGCTCCTTTTATAGGCTGAAGGCTACCATCAAGGGACAATTCGCCCATAATAACATATTTATCCACTTCATCAGAAACGATCTGTCCTGAAGCGGCAAGTATACCTACAGCAAGCGTTAAATCATAAGCAGAACCTTCTTTACGCAAATCGGCCGGAGCCATATTTATTGTAATTTTCTTTCCAGGTAACTGGTATCCGTTATTTTTAAGTGCAGCAGCTATTCGGTAACTACTTTCTTTAATAGCACTGTCAGGAAGGCCTACAAGGTGATACCCTACTCCTTTGTCAATATTGACTTCAATAGTAATAGTGGTAGCTTCTACACCAAAAACGGCACTACCAAAGACTTTTATCAGCATATAATTTATTTTGAATGGCGTATATAATTCTATTTTAAAATCTTATTTCTTACAACAGCCATCAAGACTTTCGTAAGCAACTACATCAGCTTTTATATCATCAGCATCGTAGCCCAATTTACTGATCGCAGTTTTTATTTTGGTAATATCTGTTTTCCTGGAATTGTAAACTACTTTAATTGTCATTGCTTTTTCATCAAGCGTAATCATCTGTACCCCTTTTTCTTTAAGTAATGTTTTTTCCAGTCGGTCTCCACAAGATTCACACGCCTTACAATGATCACAATAAATAGCGGTTTTGATTACAGCCGTTTGAGTAGTTTTTTGTTTTGGCTCCTGGGCATTTGCACTTATAAAGCTTAGTACAATGATAAGGATAGTAGAGAATACTTTAATTACATTTTTCATTGAAATAAATTGATTTGGTTTAAAAATCGAAAATACGGAATTAAACGCAACTCTTAGTGTCCATCTAAAAATAAAGAAACAAATTTCTTTAATCGAAAATTACTCCTTAATTTTAAGGAAATTTATAACACCAATTATATAACACATGGGACTATTTAATGCCATTATGGGCAATGCTTCAGCTGTAGATACTGAAAAAATCCAGGGAGAATTCCAGCCAATGCTTATTGAAGGAGAGAAGATTGAAAAAGCCTTTAAATTAATAAGAGATATGTTTGTTTTTACTAATAAAAGGCTAATATTAGTTGATAAACAAGGTCTTACCGGTTCAAAAGTTGATTATCAGTCAATTCCTTATCACAGCATAACTAAATTTTCAAAAGAAAGCGCCGGTCTGCTTGATCTGGATGCTGAATTGAAGATATGGGTACGTGGTGAAGCAATGCCTATAAAAAAGCAGTTTGGTAAAGACAATAACATCAATGAAGTTTACATGATTTTGAGCCAACATATTCTGTAACCAATCATCACCTAAACTTTTTATATAATATTTAGCCAAAACACCTGAAGTTTTGGCTATTTTTTTCAGACATATGACAGAAAACACATTAGTAATTATTGGAGGCGATGCTGCCGGGATGTCTGCAGCATCAAAGGTCAGACGTTCGCAGCCGGAGAGGAAAATTATTGTCTTTGAAAAATCGGCCTATACTTCATACTCTGCGTGCGGAATTCCCTATTTTATATCTGAGACGGTCAAATCGATTGATGAACTTGTTGTGCGTAGTCCGGAAACATTTAGGGAAAAGTATAATATTGACGTGAGGACAATGCATCTGGTACTGGAAGTTGATACCCAAAATAAGAAAATAAAAGTTCTTGATAAAGAAAGAAATGAAGAGTTTTGGCAGCCTTATGATCAGTTACTAATAGCAACAGGAGGAAAATCATATTGTCCGGATATACCGGGCAAAGATGCCGAAAATGCTTTTGGCGTTTCGACACTTAAAAGTGGAATTAATATTGAAAAATTTATAGAAGATAAAAAGCCTCAGTCTGCCGTAATTATTGGTGGAGGATATATTGGCCTTGAGATGGCTGAAGCGTTGCTCATAAGAGGTCTTAAAGTATCGATCATCAATCGCGGTAAGCAGCTGATGAATACCCTTGATCCTGATATGGGTGAAATGGTTTCTGAAGCAATGCGGAAACTTGGAGTAACGGTTTATTGTGAGGAAGAGTTAAAAGCATTTGACTTGAATAATAATACTATTAATGCTGTAATAACTAATAGACAATCGATTCCTGCTGACATGGTTGTTTTTGGGATGGGAAGTGCCCCAAATACTGATTTTTTAAAAGGTTCCGGAATTGAGTTTGGCGTCAGGAATGCTATAAAAGTAAATTCTCAGATGCAAACCAATATAAAAGATATCTGGGCAGCGGGAGATTGCGCTGAATCACTACATCTTATTAGTCATAAACATACTTATATAGCATTGGGAACAATCGCTAATAAAACAGGTGTGGTTGCAGGAGGTAGTATTTCCGGAGAAAATCCACATTTCCCCGGTGTTGTAGGAACCGCCGTTTGTAAAATTTGCAGCTATGAGGTAGCCCGAACAGGACTGCTTGAAAAAGATCTGAAAGAGCTCGGAATAGAATACGTAAAAGGCACAATAAAAAGCAGAACAAGAGCACATTATTATCCTAAATCAAAAGATATCACAGTAAAATTATTAGCTGAGAAAAACAGTGGCAGATTATTAGGTGGGCAGATTATCGGAGAAGAAGGTGCTGCAAAACGCATAGATGTATTAGCAATGGCTCTTACTCATAACCTGACGCTTCAAAATATAATTGATCTGGATCTTTCCTACGCTCCCCCCTTCTCACCCGTTTGGGATCCTGTACAAACAGCTGCCAGAAAACTAATAAATGATGTTTAAACTGATTTAATGACACTATTTTATAATACTCTCACCATTAAGATTTGTTGTTAATACATCACTCATATAATCAAAGTAAGGGCGCATTGCTGCAAAGGTTTTAAAAACTTCGTTATTGAAACTCTTATCCAGCACTTCTGCATCTGTAAATTTCCTCACAGCCAAAAACTGTTTTTTCCTAATCAGGTCAATTGCTTTATGACTTTTGTCAAAATCTTTTGGAGCAGTCTTTAGCTCTTCTCCCCTAATGGTTCCAAAATACTTTTTAAAATCTGATGAATTTATGATTTCACGGATCTCACTGTCATCAAGCTCAAATTCTTTCCTTATCCTTTTAAGATCTTCTGCATTAGGCATCCAAAAGCCTCCTTCAACGAAACAATTACCAGGTTCCAGATGAACATAGTAGCTTCCCCTAAAAAAAGGTTTTGTTCGTGAATACCATGCTCCCAGATAATTTTTATAAGGAGATTTGTCCTTTGAAAAGCGTACATCCCTATATATTCTATACATCTGGATGTTTTCTATGGAATCTGATTTTTGCAATTCATTTCCAATATCATTAAAGAAAAACTTGGCCTGCTTTTCAATTTTCTGGAATTCAGCTTTATTAGCAGTAAACCATTCGCGATTGTTATTCTTACTTAGTAAGTCTAAAAAATCTAAAATTTCTTTTGAAACCATTACTCAGCAGTTTTTGGAACAAAAACCAGCACGGCTTGATTACCAGAATATAAAACAAGGTTTTTATCTTCAATTTTTGCTTTATCAGCTTTTGAAAGAATTTTTAAATATTCATCTTCAGCCACGCCCTGACAAAACATTTTTGTAGCCATCATCTGTCCTAGTGATAATCTACCATCGGCATCAAGCGTATAAGCTCCTCCATACTGATTACATCCTCCGTTACCGGAAACTTTGTTATCAGCAGTAAAAGTTATATTAGGCAGTTTATTAGGAAATTTAGATTTTAGATCATTACTACCATTCATTGCGGACAATACCCAACCTGAAGATACCAAAGTATCTTTAGAGACCGCACCTTTAGTGCACTTGCAACTTGTTATAATTAATGTGGCAAAAACTACATAAAAAGCAAACATTAGTTTTTTCATCTGATTCAGATTTTAATATGAGAATCAAATTTAAGAACAAAAAACGCTGAAATAAAATCTTTAGTAAATTTTTAAAGAAGTCCGTTATATTTACGTATAAACCACTCCGCTGCGAGCGTTATTGCAAGCAATACAAGAATCCAAACCCAGTCAATTAAAGGTGACTTTTTAGTAATAACTTTTTGAATCGCTTTGTAGCTGTCATTCGCAAGCAGCATTTCAATAAGTTTATCCGTGGTATCCGGATAAAATACTTTCCCATTTGTAGTAGCTGCAACTTGCTGAAGCCTTGTAAGGTCTGGATTTACAAATTGTTTTTCTATCTCGAAATCAAGCACCTCAAAGGAACCATTATAGCTGGTTTTAGACGTGTTTTCGGTTACTGTAAAGATATATACTCCGGCATTAAGACCGTCAAGATTTACTTTGTATTCTCCTGTTCCTTTTAAGAAATCGTATGTTTTTGATGTATTATCTTTTTTATTCTTTAACTGGATAGTCAATCTTGCGTTCTCATCAAATTCATAGTTTTTATTGAAATACTGAGCTGATATAGGAATAACTTCACCCGAATTGTAAAAACTTTCATGAGTTACAACCAATGATTTCCTTTTTGAATTAGAAGCGAGATATTGAATGGTCTTATCAATAAAAATATCAAATTGCTCAAAAGATTTTGTATTCAGATGACTCTCAAGTCTCCATTTCCAAATATTTTCTCCTAAAATAAATGCATTTCGTGAGGGTCCCGTTTCTGAAAACACCATTAGCGGGCTATCCATTTTTACATTCCTTATTCTTGCTTGCAAAAGCGTGTTTGCATTAGACTTGAGAGTAACCGTTCCATAAGGATTCTCCAATGGGGGGAACTGCTCAAAACCGATATTGTCTATTGCAAACGAATTGAATCCTGGAACAAAATCTGCCAGATAGTCTTCACTTTGAGATGTCATTTTGAAACTAAGCACATTTTGAGATTGATTGAGCAAATTAAAATCAGTACTCAATCCCGTAATGATAAGTGTATTTAATCCGGCATTTTTATTTTCCTCAAGTATAGTCTTAAAAGATGCATCAGGCTGATATAAAACAAGTACATTATAATCCTGAAGTGATTTTACATCTGCAGGTTTAAGAATAGTTACTTTACGCTGCTGATTAGTTTCGATGGCACGCTTAAGCGCTCCAAGATCCGGATGATTAATTGATGAAACTATTGCAACTTCAGAGCGCTGATCAATAATTTCAACAGCAAAATTCTTAATATTGTTATAACGATTCTTCTCCGCTTCTAAAGAGGTAATCTGCGCCTTAAAGGTCTTTACTCCTACTTTATCAGCATCTAGCAATAGTGATAACGAAATCGCTTTTTTGTCTTTTGAAAAACTTACATTTTGCTTATAAAGTACCGAATTACCTTGAGTAATATTAAACACACCATTAACAGGTTTATTTCCGCTATACTGCAAAAAAACTTCAACAGGGAATTTATTCTTTAAAAAAGCATACTTATTAACATTAACCTGATTTACTTTCAAATCAAGAAAAGTGGTTGTATCCCCTAATACCAACGGGTATACTGCAGTATTTTCTCTAAAACTATACACATAATCATTACCTATGGTCTGATTACCATCAGTAAGCATTACAACAGGATAGTTTGTATTTCTGTAAAGTTGCTTAAGATTTTGAGCCGCCTGATCTATATGCGTTTGTTTCCCTTTAAAATTTAAAGAATCCGCATTTTCAAAACCATCTGCAAAACTATATAGCTGCACATCATATTTATCTTTTAGCGACTTATTATGAGCTAACTTCTCAGAAATCAGCTTTGCAATGCTGTCAGCTCCAAGTTCTTTAATAGACTGCGAATTATCAACAAGTATAGGTAGCGGAGTTTTTACTGTTTCAAGGTCTTTTGTTGTTATAAAAGGATTGATTAAAAGCAAAAAGACCAAGAAGAATGCGATAAAACGAAGAAAAGCCAAAAAGTAGTGCAATCGCCCTGGCTTTTTGGCTTTAAAAATATATTGGTAAAACGACAATCCAATGGCTGCAAATGCAGATAATACTAACAATAGAATTGTAGATGCAGTCATTTTTAATTATCAGGTGTTTTACGAATTTAGTTTATAAGTTTATTATGTTAGCATACCACCATCCACGTTAAGTGTCTGACCGGTTACATAAGCTGACATATCTGAAGCAAGGAAAAGACATGCATTAGCAACATCTTCAGTAGAACCTCCTCTTTTTAGCGGAATACTTTCAGCCCATCCTTTTACAACATCTTCAGGAAGCTTTGCGGTCATTTCTGTTTCTATAAAACCGGGAGCTATTGCATTACAACGAATGTTTCTCGAACCTAACTCTAATGCGATAGATTTAGTAAATCCAAGTACACCGGCTTTAGAAGCAGCATAGTTAGACTGTCCTGCATTTCCTTTTACACCAACAACAGAACTCATATTAATGATAGATCCGTGACGTTGTTTTAGCATCGGTCTCTGAACAGCTTTGGTCATATTGAAAACCGATTTAAGGTTTACCTCAATCACTTTATCAAAATCTTCTTCAGAAATACGCATCAACAGATTATCTTTAGTGATACCTGCATTGTTTATAAGAATATCAATGGTGCCAAATGTTTCAAGAACATCGTCAACAAGTTTTTGAGCTTCGTCAAATTTTGCTGCATCAGACTGATAACCTTTTGCCTGGACACCATAACCTTTAAGTTCTTCTTCAAGTTGTTTTGCTGCTTCTGCAGATGCACTGTAAGTAAAAGCTACATTAGCACCATGCTTAGCAAAAACTACAGCAACACCTCGGCCAATACCACGACTAGCACCAGTTATAATTGCCGTTTTTCCTTCTAATAATTTCATAATTTGTTTCAGTTTGTTTCTTTACAAAGTGACAAATATAGCAAAATGTTTATTGTTTAAAAGGAGTCGTTTTTTGTTTTTGCCTTAATTATCTTAATTAAATTTGTAATACATTCATTTAAAATCATCAATCATGCAAACCATACTAGGATTAAGAACCGTTGTACATAAAGTAAGCGATATTAATAAAGCAAAAGAATGGTACGCAAAGGCCTTTAATACAGAGCCTTTTTATGTTGGCTTCAATATTGCCGGTTATGAATTAGGCTTACAGCCCATTGATAGTATTAAAGGTGATAATATTGTTACATATGGGGGAATTGAAAACATTCATAATGAATATGAAAAATTCCTGAGCTTAGAATCGACAGAACATGAGAACCACAAAATATTGGAGGAGAAATTATTGTTGCCTCAGTAAAAGATCCATGGGATAACATTATTGGATTAATCTACAACTTGGAATTTAAACTTCCCTGATATGAAAACAGAAGCTGTAATCCGCTTTACCAAAGACGGTAAAGAAATCATAATTCGGGAAGCTACCGAAGAAGATGCTGCTGAGTTAATCGAGCTCAAAAAAAGTTATATTAAAAACACCATGAGTATTCCTTTATATGAATTTGAATATAAAAACGATATTCATATGGAAAAAGAATGGATAAACCGATTTACCAATGAATCTAACAGTCTTTTACTCGTAGCTGAGCACGAGAATAAACTCATTGGTAACATTGATCTTAATGGCAACCAACGTAAAAAGTTATTTCACACCGGTATGATTGGCATGGGGATAGCTTATCAATGGCAGAACAAAAAAATTGGAAGTTTTTTAATGGACAGCTTAATCAATTGGGCTACATCAAAATCTCAATTACGCATCATCTGGCTTGAAGTATATAGTACAAATATTGGAGGCATTAAGCTTTATGAGAAATTTGGATTTGAGCAATGCGGGCTGATAAAAAACTTCTTTGAAAAAGAAAATCCGGCAGACAAAATCACAATGGTAAAACATTTGTAAAAACAGCTTTATCCCCTATTTATATTATTCAAGCTTTCTCTATTAAAAATTTCGTTACACGAAATTTCCTTTTCGCTTCAAATTAAAGGATTAACTATTAAAATTTTACTAAAACATACCTTTCGAAACGTGGCTTTTTCGTAAATTCAGCATATAAATCGGTTAAAAATTGTAAAAGCCATGAAAAAAGAAATCAAATTAAAAAACGAGAGCGACATGAAATACTTAAAATTTATCCTGGCAGCCGTGGCTGGTTTTGGGCTGGTAAAATTCTTTGGTTACATAACTGAAGCTGAATTTGACGAAGAAGGCGATTTTGATGTTTATGACGAAGACGAATATCCTCTTTTTGTCTAATCAACAACAAAATAACTAAACCAAAATAAGCACCCCTTTTGGGGTGCTATACCCTTTTAAACCCATTCAATTCTGAATTTTAAAATCGAAATATTTAACAAAAAATATTGATTTTAAGCCCTTTACTAAACAAAAAGTTAAATCCTGAAACTTTAAGACAACCTTAGGAAAGCTTTGGTTTTACAATAGTTAACTTAGTGAATATAATAAAAAAGAATCTTTTCAGGTTCAATAAATATCTATTAAAAAGTAAAGCTATGAGTAACAAAAAAATGATTTTAGGTATTGCAGCGGGAGTTGCAGCCTTAGCAGTTGTAGGTATCATCCTTAAAAGAAGAGGACATTTAGATGGCATCATCGGTAAAGCTGAAGAGTTGGGAAGCGATCTTGCTGATAAATATTCTAACATTAAAGAATCAGCACGCAAAAAATTTGATGAAGTTGTAGAAAAAGGTGGCGAAATTGCAGACAAATTAGCGTCTCAAGCTGATAAAGCAGTTGATACCGCTAAAACTACACCTACAGCAAGAGCATAATTTTAATTGCATACTTAATAAAAGCTCCTTATTCTAGAATAAGGAGCTTTTGTTTTTTACATTTATATAAAAATCATGGCTATGAAATATAATATCTTACTGCTTTCAGGTTTAATTGCATTAATAATAGCCTGTAGCACCAAAAACAATGTAGCTTCCAATAATAAAGATTTAAGTGAGATCAGATCTAAAAATGATACCATCCGTATTGCAAATGATTCTCTTGAGTATGAAATAATAATTATTGATCCGGGGTTTAATTCCTGGCTTGCATCCCGTGCCAAACCAAGAGGATTTTACGGACAACCTTATCTTGAGAATAAAAACAGGTTTTGGGTCAACGAATGGAATGCCCGTGCTATGAATCCTCAGCGCTTTGGAGAACTTTATCAAATGCAGATAGACTATAAACCACAAATAAATTATGGTTATGAGGTAAACTATCTTCTTTACAATTATCTTGTTTTCTTTCAGGTAACTAATAACCAAAAACTAGGTGGAATAATCCCACAATAGAATAAATTTATAATTTGGAATAATTATAAATAATACTCTTAAAAGCTTGCTAAGCAAGACCAAAACCGGTATATTTGCTACTTTAATAGCCGAAATGGGAAATTTAAAACAGCGTTGGGGAATTACAAACAATTTTCAGTTTGTTATAATATTAATTGTTTTTGCACTTACAGGATCTACATCAGCTTACCTGGCTAAACCTGTATTAGCCTGGATAGGAATTACAAGGGATACATTTTCGCCTTTGCTCTATTGGCCTCTTTATGTTGTGCTAATCTTCCCTATCTATCAGGTATTATTATTATCTTATGGATTTATATTTGGCCAATTTAAATTTTTCTGGTGGTTTGAAAAAAAAATGCTGAAATCATTAGGACTTGGTTTTCTTTTTAAAAATGAAAAGCCCTCTGAATAGAGAGCTTTTAAAACCAACATTACTATAACTGATTACTGCTTAAGTTTTGATTTATAATTCTTTTTAAGCTTATCCAGTTTAGGTGTAATTACAGCTGAACAGTAAGGCTGATTAGGATTTTGAGCATAATAATCCTGATGATAATCTTCCGCAGGATAGAACACTGATGCCTTACTTACTTTTGTAACAATATTTTTACCATAAATATGCTGATCTGTCAGCAACTTTATAAAGTTTTCAGCTGCAGACTTTTGTGCTTCTGAAGTATAAAAAATTTCACTTCTGTATTGCGTACCAACATCAGCCCCTTGTTTGTTTAAGGTGGTAGGGTCATGAGTTGCAAAAAAGATTTCCAGTAAATCCTCATAAGCTACTTCATCCGGATTGAATTCAATTTTAATTGCTTCTGCATGCCCTGTATTACCTGTACAAACCTCTCTGTAAGTAGGATTTTCTGTCTTACCACCAATGTATCCTGAAGTAACCTTTTCAACCCCTTTCAGATCAGTAAAAAATGCTTCTGTACACCAAAAGCAGCCACCTGCAAAAATAGCAGTTTCCATTTTTTTGTTATCCATTTTTAAATCTCCCTCTTTAGATTTTATTGCTCCCGTTTCAGGATTTTGTTTCGACTGACATGATAAAGAAACCAATGCCAACACGACTACAAGTACATTTTTCATATTTGTCATCTAAGTTAATGATATAAGCTTTTTATGAAAAAACATTAACCATGTTTTAAAATATACATACGAAATATTGTGCCAAAAAAGATTTATTATCTTTTAAATTGTTTGTTTCTTTGTGAAAAACGAACATTGATGATACAGGCTTCAAACATTCATAAATATTACGACAAACTTCATGTTTTAAAAGGCGTTGATCTCCATATAAAAAAGGGGGAAATCGTCTCTATAGTTGGTGCATCGGGTGCGGGAAAAACAACATTGCTGCAAATATTAGGCACACTTGATAAACCAGGTAAAGAAAGCGGCACAAACCTTATTATCAATAATGAAGATGTCCTTAAAATGAAGGATAAAACCCTGTCTAAGTTTCGTAACCTGCAACTTGGATTTATTTTTCAGTTTCACCAACTCCTACCAGAATTTACAGCATTAGAAAATGTTTGCATTCCGGCCTACATTGCAGGAAAACCAAAAACGGAAACGGAAACTGAAGCAAAACGTCTCTTAGAATACTTAGGTTTGTCACACAGGATTGACCATAAACCAGGGGAGCTTTCAGGAGGTGAACAACAGCGTGTTGCAGTAGCCAGAGCACTTATCAACAAACCTGCTGTAATATTTGCTGACGAACCATCTGGAAACCTGGACACTGCATCTGCAGAAAACCTACATCAGCTATTCTTCAAACTTCGTGATGAAATGGGCCAGACATTTGTTATTGTTACCCACAACGAAGAGCTGGCCAATATGGCAGACAGGAAGCTTGTAATGAGCGATGGGCTGATTGTTTCTCAAGGTTAGTTTTCAGTCGCAGTCGCAGTCATAAGATAAGTCTTTATTGAATATCTTTGCCTCATGGAAATGAAAATGAATGCCGATGAGTTACGCTCATTCCTTGACGAAAAAGTAATTCAATACAACAATCAGGATTTTATAGATACCGATCCTGTACAAATACCACACTTATTTACCCAAAAAGAAGATGTTGAAATTGCAGGTTTTTTGGCTGCTACCATAGCGTGGGGCAACAGAAAAATGATTATCAATAATGCTAAAAAGATGGTGAATCTAATGGGAAATAGTCCATATGATTTTATCATTAATCACAAAGACCATCATCTTGATGATTTAGAAAATTTTGTTCATCGTACATTTAACGGTTCTGACTTCACTACATTCATTAAGGCACTCCAAAATATCTACCAAAATCATAACGGACTGGAAGCCGTTTTTGCAAAACATCAGCAAAAAGAAGGCATGCAGAAAGCCATACATGAATTCAAAAAGGTTTTCTTTGAGATAGAACATCAAAACCGTACACAAAAACATGTTTCCGATCCTCTGGCAGGTTCAGCGGCGAAACGCATAAACATGTACCTTAGATGGATGGTACGTAATGATAATTCAGGTGTAGACCTTGGTATCTGGAAGAGTATCTCTACTTCTACCCTATCATGCCCTCTTGATGTACATTCAGGTAATGTAGCCCGAAAGCTTGGAATTCTTACCCGTAAGCAAAATGATGCTAAAGCATTGCATGAACTTGATACTCAACTACGCCTTATGGACGCTAATGATCCCGTAAAATATGATTTTGCTTTGTTTGGCCTTGGAGTATTTGAAGGGTTCTGATTATTCAGCTATCTCTGCTGTTGTATTCAATTTACTATTATTCCTGCTGTATAGGAAATAAATCACTAAGCCTATAAGTAGCCATAATCCAAACCATTTCCAGTTAGACAATGCCATACCTGTAAGCAGATAGCAGCAAGACACAAGCCCTAACAATGGTATAAGGGAAAGGTTTTTCAAAAAGGCCAATACAGCCATTACAATACAGAATAAAAAGAATATATCCATTGATATATTAGCAGTCAAAGCATTGCTATCTCCGGAAAAATCGAACGAGTTGCTAAAGAAATCAGGAAAAGCATAATGAACAATTACTGTTGACAGAACTAATAGTATAGGGAAAATATATTTCGAATTAATATACGGTATCCTAAATTTTCCTCTGGTTTGTCTTTCGGCCATTTCTTCAGCACTCTGAGGAGAAAGCATCAGTACACCGCCACATACAAGTACAAAAGCAAACAGTGTACCTATGCTGGTAAAATCAAGTACAAAATTCTCATCGGTAAAGAAAATTGGTAATCCTACAACAATACCCGTAATAATAGTTGCAAATCCCGGAGTCTTGTATTTAGGATGTATTTTAGAGAATTTTTCAGGCATAAGACCGTCGCGGCTCATGGTCATCCATATACGGGGCTGACCAAGCTGGAAAACAAGCATAACACTAGTCATAGCTACCACAGCAGCTACAGATACTATATACAGCATCCATTTTACCCCTTTAAGCTTAAATATTTCGGCCAAAGGATCACTTACTCCCAATAGTTCATAAGACACCATTCCGGTAAGAACCAGAGCAAGTATTATATATAATACTGTACAAATAACTAACGAATAGATCATACCTTTTGGCAGGTCACGCTGAGGATTCTTGGATTCTTCTGCTAGTGTAGATACAGCATCAAAACCAATATAAGCAAAAAAAACAGCCGAAACCCCTGCCATTACACCACCAAAACCGTGTGGCATAAAGGGAGTCCAGTTTTCAATATCAATATAAAAGGCTCCTACAACAATAATTAGCAATATGATAAGCAATTTTACATATACCATTGCATTACTGAAGTTCTTAGATTCTTTTGTACCTCTGTAAACCAGATAGGTAATCAATAAATTGATTACTACGGCCGGTAAATCGAATATTACTTTAAGGCTTCCAATCATAGGCGCAGTTTGCCATGCCGATAAGCCTTCTCCCGGTTTATTAGCTAAAAAAGCTTCGTGAGCGGCGTGGTGATTTATGGTAAGCCATTCAGGAAGATGAATATTGACCGCTTCCAGAAGATTTGTAAAATAACCGCTCCATGAAAAGGCAATATAAATGTTACCTATAGAATATTCCATAATAAGGGCCCAACCTATTATCCATGCAAAAAGCTCTCCGAAAGACACATAAGCATATGTATAAGCACTACCGGAAACTGGTACTCTTGAAGCGAATTCTGCATAGCACATAGCAGTAAAACCACAGGCAATAGCACATATTACGTATAAAAGCGTTACTCCGGGACCACCTGAAAAACATGCATTTCCGATAGCACTAAAAGTTCCTCCACCAATAATAGCAGCAATACCGAAAAAAGTCAGGTCACGAACAGTTAATACTTTCTGAAGCCCACCATGTTCGCCGTCACCACCCTGCTGAACTATCTTTTGAATTGACTTTTTCCTGAATAAATCTTTTAATGCCATTTAGTTAGGTATAATTTTTAAAATGCTTTATTAATGAAGTTAACAAATATATAAACTTAATCGAAAAAAGAAAGGTTGGTTTTGCATAATTCATAATATAAACCGTCATTTTGATTACATAGGCATTTTCTATGAATACATAAGAAATTATGATTAATGTCATACGAAAACATTGGCCTTATTACCTATTTTTGCAACGGTAAAAAATTAATAACCCTAAAATTTACATTATGTCATTAGTAGGAAAAAAATTCCCTAGCATTGCTGTTGATGCGATCTCTGAAATGGGAGACAATCTATCAATCAACATTTTCGAAGAAGCAGTAAACAACAACAAAAAAGTACTACTATTCTGGTATCCTAAAGATTTTACTTTTGTTTGTCCAACTGAACTTCACGCTTTCCAGGCAGCTCTTGGTGAATTCGAAAAAAGAAACACTGTTGTAATCGGTGCATCATGTGACACTAACGAAGTTCACTTTGCATGGTTAAATACTCCAAAAGATAAAGGTGGAATCGAAGGTGTAACTTACCCTCTTCTTGCTGACACTAACAGAAACCTTTCTAATGTACTTGGTATCCTTGATATCGAATCTTCAGAGTACAATGACGAAACGGATTCAGTAATCCTTACAGGTTCTAATGTAACTTACAGAGCTACTTACCTTGTTGACGAAACAGGAAAAATTTTCCACGAAAGCGTTAACGATATGCCTCTTGGGCGTAACGTAGCTGAGTACCTGAGACTTATCGATGCTTATACCCACGTACAAACTAAAGGTGAAGTTTGCCCTGCAAACTGGGAAGAAGGAAAAGAAGCAATGACTGCTGACCGTACAGGTGTAGCTGCTTACCTTTCTGCCAACTAATTAAAAATAAAGATCATGTTGCAAGAACTTGAAAAGGATAATTTAGCAGAGATCGTTGCCGGTAATGAAACTGTTGTAGTACAGTACTCAGCCGGATGGTGCGGTAACTGCAGGATCATGAAGCCAAAATTCAAAAAAATGGCTACTGAAAATGAAAATGTAACGTTTGTAATTGCCGATGCTGAAAATTTCCCTGAATCAAGGAAACTTGCAAAGGTTGATAACCTGCCTACATTTGCTACCTTTAAAAATGGTGCGCTTGTAAATCAGGTACAAACAAATAAAGTCGAAGTTTTAACAGATTTAGTCAATGAAGTTACCAGTAATTAAACACCTTACCCAATTCATTGAGGACAACGACCAGGATTACATCATAGAAACTCTTGAGGTACTTGAAGCACTCACAGAAGTTCCCTCATTAAAAGATGAAGAACTTGATGTTATTGGTGAACTTATCTCGAACATGTATGGTGCACTCGAGGTAAACAAAATGATTAAAGACGGAACCGACAAAAAAGAAGCCCTGAATACATTTATGAAAAGGGTTCTTGGTGCCATCGATAAAGACTAAAGCTTACTTTAAATACTAAAAACGCTTCCGTTTCCGGAAGCGTTTTTTTATTGTGTGAAGTTTCTAAATATCCCTAAAAATAGGGATTGTAGGCATTCACAAGTTGCCATAATTTTGTTTTATAAAGCAAAATCGACACAATATGAAAAGATTATTACTACAAATTTTAGTCACTACAGCGGTAATTTTATTAACTGTATCCTGTTCAAAGGACGACGATACCAATACTGAGCCTGTAAATCAGAATGGAGGTGAAATACTTACATCTCAATTTGTAAAAATCAATCTGCCTAATACCCAGCTATCACAAGATGAATATGAAGGCACTTTTGGTACAGTACCAGTTAAACTTTTAAAAACAGGTGAATTTGAGTTAACATTTTATGTTCCTTCAACACAAACAGGCGATTCGGTCCTCTCAATACCTGCACTTAATGCTAATATAAGCTATGAAAGCCATCAAAGCACATTGAATGGATCCGCGGATGAAATCATTGGAGGGCTTCAAACTAATATGGCTACATTTTCAGCTTCACTTGCTGATGATACTGAATCAAATGAAATTAAAGAAACAATAGAGAATTTCAACACCTATTATGAAAGTCTGACTGATGAGGAAAAAAATCAAATGGCTTTATTCTATCAGTCAAACAAACAGTTGTTTGATGGTTTAATTCTTAATAATTTCGACAACGCAAATGGAAGGATTACAGCTGATGATATTATACTACTTGGAAAGTTTAGTTTTGCTGTCGGTGCAGCAGGACTGGGTGTTGCCGGTGTTATATTAACTCCTACCCCTCTGGAAAAAGTTGCTTGTGCGATCATAGCAAGAATAGGTTGCCATAAAGCCAAAGAGTTTCATAATCAACTTGCAGAAAGAAACTTAAATACAGTAGGACTAGTGGTAGATGAAATATTAGGAACTAATGATCGAGGAGGGAACGGAATCAATCTTGTAGATAATGTTGCCGCAACTATAAGTTTAAGTACTTCTGACAGAGGAATTGTTGAAAGCGACAGAAATAGCAACGCTGAAGGTATTAAAGAATACTTTGAGGATCATGATAAATTCAATGGTTGGATTTCTAAGCTTAATACAGTCATTGATGCATTGAACACTATTCCATTTGTAAATATAAATAAAGCTCCAATAGTAAGTCTAGGGACTTCAAGTCAGGCAGAAAACACCCCTGTAAATCAGGAAATATTCAACAAGATTAGTTTCAGTATTAATAATGAATATATTTCAATTGTTTCAGTTAATCTAAATCAACAGAATCAATTAACCATTAAAGTTAAAGTTTCTGGTAATCCTCCTGCGGGTCCAATTGAAACATATCTTAACTATAGTTATAGTGACAGCTTTAATTCATTTACTGGTAAAGTACCTATATCAGTTGAAAAAGAAAACTCGCTAGTAGGTGTATGGATTATGGAGTCTTTTGAAAATGGACATGCACCAGGTGAACCTATCACAAATTATGGATTCGAAATGTGCCCTAATGTTGTTACAGGATCTTATACCACACAAAATTTAACAATAACTTTCACAGAAACCACCTTTAACCAGACAGGAACAGATATTATAGTTAATGGTAATGTTAGTATTAATGAGAATTGCGTCGTCATTTCTGATGAAACAGATACTGTAACAACGGATAATTATTCAGAAGATGGCACATATATCCTAAATGGAAATATAATAACAATTACAACAACGGGTGAACCTGAGCCTGCCCAGGAAACAATAACTTTTATTACCGCAGATAAAATTAAAATTGGTGGTGACGTTTTTGTGAGGTAATAAAATAATACTCATTACTAAAACGCTTACGGAAACGGGAGCGTTTTTTGTTATAGAATCATTATTTTTACAATCATAAACTATCAACAATGCACCTATATATAAAAAACATGGTTTGTCCTCGCTGTATTACGGCTGTAAGAAATGAACTCGAACAAATGAAATTCAAAATCAGTTCGGTAGAACTGGGCGAAGCAGAAATAGAAGGTGAAATATTAGCAGAAACATTACAAAAACTTGAAGAATCGCTCAAAAAACTTGGTTTTGAACTTATAGGCGATCGTAAAGGGCGTATTATTGAACAAATAAAAACTGAAATAGTGTATCTGGTTCACCACTCTGACGAGATAATCAAAACAAACTTATCTACTTGGTTAGCAGACAAACTTCGATATGACTATACTTATTTAAGTAATCTGTTCTCGGAAGTAGAAGGAACTACTATCGAAAAATATTATATAACCCAACGCGTTGAAAAAGTAAAAGAACTATTAGTCTATGACGAACTTTCACTTGCAGAAATCGCTGATGCCTTAGGATATAGCAGTGCTGCATACCTTTCCAATCAGTTTAAAAAAGTAACTGGGCTCACTCCTACCTTCTATAAATCTATAAAAGAAACAAAACGTATAAATATAAACGAACTGTAAATCTCGTTAATGATTCGAAAAATTCCGTAACTATAGATTTAATTGTTATGACGAAATTTGTACTATAAACCGTAATTAACAATTAATAATGACACATACATATAAAATTACCGGAATGACATGCGAAGGATGTTCAGCAAAAGTGAGCCATCTCATAAAACAATTGCCCAATGTAACTGATGTTGCAATAAATCTTGAAAAAGGAGAGGCAGATATTTCTATGAGTAAACACATACCTACTCCTGAACTTCAAAATGCTCTCAAGGAGTATCCTAAATACCAGCTTTCTGAAATAGAAATGCAGTCTCATAAACCGGAAAGGAATATATTTTCAGAACAACAGGAAGTACAGGAAGATAAAAGAACATGGATAGAAACTTACAAGCCTATCGTGTTGATATTTATATATATAACTACAATATCATTGATTGTTTCTTTAGCTGAAGGATCTTTCAAAGGAATGACATTTATGCGTGTTTTCATGGCAGGTTTTTTCCTTACGTTTTCCTTTTTTAAAATGCTTGATTTAAAAGGTTTTGCAGAAAGTTATGCGATGTATGACATTGTTGCAAAAAAAATCAATCGTTGGGGTTATATCTACGCTTTTCTTGAATTGGCATTAGGATTAGCTTTTGCTATAAATTTTGGTCCGGTCTTTACCAATGCTTTTACTGCAATATTAATGTCAGTTAGCTTAATTGGTGTGCTACAAAGCGTTATGAATAAGAAAAAAATACAATGTGCCTGCCTTGGAGCTGTATTTAACTTACCAATGAGTACTGTGACTATTATAGAAGATGGTATTATGATAGCAATGAGTGTTATTATGCTGGTAATGCTATTATAATCCCTTATAAATGAATAAGAACCCAAACGCTTCCATTTTGGAAGCGTTTTTTATTATAAGCTTAAGAATTTATGTATAATTCCAAAGCAGAAATTGTTACTTTTGCTTTTCTAAAACAATCTAAAATGGCTAATATTTTATTGGGTGGAAACCCTATCTCAACAACTGGAGAATTACCTCAAACCGGTACAAAAGCACCTGACTTTACTCTGGTAAAAACTGATCTTTCAACCGTATCGCTTTCTGATTTCAACGGAAGCAAACTGGTTTTAAACATATTCCCAAGCATTGACACAGGCACTTGTGCTACTTCAGTTAGAAAATTCAATGAGAAAGCTTCAAGCCTTCAAAACACAAAAGTATTATGCATTTCACGTGATCTTCCATTTGCACAAAATCGTTTTTGTGGAGCTGAAGGCCTTGAAAATGTAATTTCACTATCAGACTTTAGAGACGGTAGCTTTGGTAATGCTTATGGACTTACTGTTGCTAATGGCCCGCTTCAGGGACTTCATTCAAGGGTAGTTATAGTACTTGATGAGCAGGGTAATGTAAAATATACAGAGCAGGTGGCTGATATAAAAGATGAGCCAAACTATGAAAACGCTCTAGCTGCTCTTTAATAAAACCTGAACTGAATGAAAGATAACAGGTTTGTAATAGGAAGAATGAAAAGTATGGAGTACTCAGTAAAAGGAGCTTATAAGCTTATTACTACTGAGCACAGCGTAATGGTTCAGTTTTTCATTGGTATTGTTGTAACTATAGCTGGTTTTTGTTTTAACATCTCATCAACAGAATGGATGCTGCAAACACTTGCAATAGGACTTGTACTTTCAATAGAAGGTCTGAATACTGCTGCTGAAAAAATAGCTGACTTCATTCATCCCGAATATCATGAAAAAATAGGTTTCATTAAAGATATAGCTTCAGGGGCAGTTTTTTTTGCTGCCATGGCTGCCATTGCAGTGGGCGCAATTATATATTACCCAAAAGTAGTTCTGCTTTTTTAATTTATTGATATTTTTACAGTCAAGACACTTATTCTAAATGGCGAAGAGTAAAAAAGAAACATCAGAAAAACCTGTATCAGAAAAGAAAAAATGGACACTATCCCGACAACACAAAGTGCTGATTGGGATTTTGTTCTTTTTATTCTCTATAGCATTATTATTATCATTCATTTCATATTTCCTGTATTGGGAATTTGACCAGAGTACTTTAACTGCTTTTGATGACAGGAAAGAAACCGTACATAACTGGCTAGGAAAATTTGGAGCTTCGCTTGCGGATTTTTTCCTTTACCACGGCTTTGGTGTGGCCTCTTTTATCCTTATCCGTTTTTTCTTTTTAACCGGTGCTTACCTGGTTTTAGACCTTCCGGTTAAAAAATTAAAGAAAACTCTATTCTGGGATCTTTACCTGGTAATAATAGTGTCAATACTTTTTGGTTTTTTCAATGCATATATCCCTGAATTAGGTGGTGTTATAGGCTTTGAGATGAATCTTTTCATGCAGGATTATCTTGGGAAAATAGGTACTATACTTGTACTTGTTTTTGCACTATTTGTATTCCTTATTTTTAAAGTAAGAATTTCTCCTGATGCAATTAAAACTTTCTTCGAGCGTAAATTTGAAGAAGAAGAAACCGAAGAAGAAAATACTGAAAAAGATGTTGTAATCCCTCCTGTTGCAGTTCAGAGTCCTGTAAAGCCTGCTGTTGCATTACAACCAGAAAAAAACAACGACCCTGAAGACAATTGCAGTGACTACACTGAAGATGAGGAAGACGAACAACTTGCAAATATTGAGGTAAAAACAATTCCAACCCCTCCTCCTGCTCCTTCTCAATTCGAGATTAACAGAGAGGCACTTAAACCTACCATTGAGCACGCCTCTGAAATTAATCTTGATCCGGGCAAAACAAAACAGCCGGAGCCGCATCACGAAATAATTGAAACCAATGATAAAAATTTTGTCATTGAAAAGATTGAAGAAGAATCTACGGTTGAAGAAAATCTTGCAGCAAGGCTAGTAAAAGATTTTGGTGAGTTTGACCCTACCTTAGACCTGTCTAATTATCAGTTCCCTTCTATAGAATTACTAAAGGACTATTCTTCGGGAGGAATTACCATTAATCAGGAAGAGCTTGAAGAAAACAAGAACAGAATTGTAGAAACACTTCGAAATTATAAAATTGACATTGCTCAGATTAAAGCTACTGTAGGACCAACAGTTACTTTATATGAAATAGTACCCGAAGCAGGTATAAGAATATCTAAGATCAAAAGTCTTGAGGATGATATTGCCCTTTCGTTATCAGCGTTGGGAATCCGTATCATTGCCCCTATACCGGGTAAAGGAACTATTGGTATTGAGGTACCAAACAAGACTCCTACTATGGTTTCAATGAGGAGTGTTATAGCTGCACCTAAATTTCAGACTGCAGAGATGGAGCTACCTATTGCTTTAGGTAAAACAATCTCAAATGAAACATTTGTAGTAGATCTTGCCAAGATGCCTCACCTTCTTATGGCAGGTGCAACCGGACAGGGTAAATCGGTTGGTTTGAATGCAGTTCTTACCTCATTACTTTACAAAAAACACCCTGCTGAAGTAAAATTTGTATTGGTAGACCCTAAAAAGGTTGAACTAACACTGTTTAACAAAATAGAAAGACATTACCTTGCCAAATTACCGGATGATGGTGATGCCATCATTACAGACAATACAAAGGTTATCAATACACTTAACTCACTATGTATTGAAATGGACAACCGTTATAGCCTCCTTAAGGATGCAATGGTTAGAAACATTAAAGAATACAACGAGAAATTCCGTCAAAGGAAACTGAATCCTGAGAATGGACACCGCTTCCTTCCATACATTGTTTTGGTTGTCGATGAGTTTGCTGATCTTATTATGACTGCAGGAAAAGAAGTTGAAACCCCAATTGCCCGTCTGGCTCAGCTTGCACGTGCTATTGGTATTCACCTTATTATAGCAACACAGCGTCCGTCAGTAAACGTAATTACAGGTATTATTAAAGCCAACTTCCCGGCAAGAATTGCATTCAGGGTAACATCAAAAATAGATTCCCGAACTATTCTTGACAGTCAGGGAGCTGATCAGCTTATTGGTCGCGGAGATATGCTTTACACTCAGGGCAATGACCTGACGCGTGTACAATGTGCATTTGTTGATACTCCTGAAGTCGAAAAAATAACTGAATTCATTGGTTCGCAAAAAGCATATCCTCAGGCCTACCATCTTCCTGAATATGTTGGCGAAGAAAGTGGCATCAATCTTGATATAGATATATCTGAAAGAGATTCGATGTTCAGGGATGCAGCAGAAGTAATTGTAACAGCTCAACAGGGCTCTGCCTCATTACTTCAGCGTAAATTAAAATTAGGATATAACAGAGCCGGAAGGCTGATCGATCAGCTTGAAGCTGCCGGTATTGTTGGTCCTTTTGAAGGGAGTAAAGCGCGAAATGTATTAATTCCTGATCTTACAGCTCTTGAGCAGTTTTTCAAAAATGAAGAAAATAACTTTTAGCATGCGTACGATTAAAGGGATATTCCTGTTTTTATTACTTACAATTACCTTAAACCTTCAGGCACAGAATTCTGATAAAGCCAAAGCATTACTTGATCAGGTAAGTGCTAAGGTAAAAAGCTATGAAAATATTGCCATAGATTTCAGATACTCCATGAGTAATTCCAGACAAAACCTTAATCAGGAAAGCAAAGGCAGCGTTACGCTAAAAGGAAATCTATATAAGTTAGATTTCATGGGTACAACCCGGATATTTGACGGTAAAAAGGTCTACAACATCGTTCCTGAAGATGAAGAGATATCAATATCAAAATATGATGATCAGAAAAGCGATGACCTTACTCCTGCTAAAATGTTAACTTTTTTTAATTCGGGTTATAAATATTCATGGGATATACTTCAAAACATTAAGGGAAGAAAAATCCAATATGTAAAGTTAAACCCATTAAATGCAAAAGATAACACAAAGGAAGTGCTGATAGGTGTTGATGTGCAGACAAAACATATTTACAATTTTATTCAGACAGAAAAGGATGGTACCAAAATACTCATTACAATAAATTCTTTTAAAACAAATCAGCCTTTGTCAAAAAATCATTTTACCTTTACCGAAAGTAAATACCCTAACTACTATATTAATAGATTAGACTAATTTTTGGTGAAAATATTAGACCGTTACATCCTTACTTCGTTCATTCAGACCTTTGCGTCGGTATTTATTATCCTGTTTTTCATTTTTGTATTACAGGCTATATGGCTTTTTATCGCTGAACTGGCAGGTAAAGATCTTGATATATGGTTAATTATTAAGTTTTTGGCTTTCTATGCTCCAAAAATTGTTCCTTTGGTATTGCCGCTTTCTATCCTGTTGGCATCAATCATGACCTTTGGTAATTTTGCAGAGAATTATGAGTTTGCTGCCATGAAATCTTCAGGCATTTCACTGAACAGAGCCATGCGTAGCCTGGCTATATTTATTTTTGCACTTAGCATTGTTGCTTTCTTTTTTGCAAATAATGTGATCCCTAAAGCAGAATATAAATTTATAAATCTCCGCAAAAATATCATTCAGCGTAAACCCGCTATGGCAATAGCCGAAGGCCAGTTCAACGCAATTGGAAATTTTAATATAAAAGTTGATAAAAAATCAGGTGAAAATGGCGAAAAACTCTCAGGCGTTACCATTCACAAAAGAAATCCGGGAGCATCATATGCTACTATCATACGCTCTAAAACCGGACTTTTAAAAAGTAATGATAAATCAAATTTACTTCAGCTCGAGCTATTTGATGGTTATTATTATGAAGAAGTAAATTCTAAAAATCCAGTTGAACGCCAAAAACAGCCTTTTGCTAAAAGTAGCTTCTCTAAACAGGTGATGAACATCGATCTTACCATGCTTAACTCTAATGACATGGACGATGAAAAAATTGCCAACACCAATACAATGTTAAATATCAACGAATTGAGATATACTCTCGATTCACTTGAAACAAACTATACCAAAGAATCAAAAAGCATTGCCGATAACATTAACCAAAGATATAATGTAACGCTTAATGAAAATATTACATCTAAAAATATTGGTTTAATAGATTCTTCTGTTGTCAAAAACAGTATGCCGAAAAATCTTCTTGATTTGGTAAAAGATGAAAAAAACAAAGTAAGAGTTCTTGAAAATGCAAAAAATAACATCAACAGCTCTGAATTTTTTATGGTTTCCGGAAAAGCGCAGCTTTTTGATAAAACTAAAAACATTAACGGACACTGGCTCGCTCTTTATGAAAAATTTGTAATTGCTTTTTCATGTCTGCTGATGTTCTTTATTGGGGCTCCGTTGGGCGCTATCATCCGTAAAGGAGGACTTGGACTCCCTATAGTATTTGCGGTACTAATATTTATTATTTTCCATTTCATAAATACATTTGGAAGAAAATTAGCCAGCGAAAATGGTATCCCTCCTTTCCTGGGATCGTGGATGTCATCTTTTGTACTAACTCCTTTTGCAATACTCTTAACATACAGAGCAACTAATGATAAAGGAGTAAGCATCAATTTCGACTGGTTAACAACTCCATTTGAAAAATTATTTAAATCAAAATCAAAAGAACAGAAATAATGTCGACTGATATAAAAATTAAACTTAATACCATTGAAGAAGCCATTGAGGATATCCGTAATGGTAAAATCATTATAGTTGTTGATGACGAAGACCGTGAGAATGAAGGCGATTTTCTTGCTGCTGCTGACAAAGTAACACCGGAAATGATAAACTTTATGGCAACACATGGAAAGGGGCTTATATGTACTCCCCTAACCGAAAAACGTTGTAAAGAACTTGGACTTCATCCTATGGTAAGTAATAATACCGATTCAATGGAAACTGCATTCACTGTATCGATAGACCTTAAAGGAAAAGGGGTAACTACAGGAATTTCGGCGCAGGATAGATCCAAGACAGTTGAAGCACTTACTGATTCCGATACAAAACCACATGATTTAGGAAGACCCGGACACATATTCCCTCTAATTGCTAAAGAAGGTGGTGTTTTAAGAAGAACAGGACACACAGAAGCGGCTATTGATTTTGCCAGACTTGCCGGATTCAAACCGGCTGGGGTTATCTGTGAGATTATGAACGAAGACGGTACAATGGCACGCTTACCGGAATTGTATGAAGTTGCTCAGAAATTTGATCTTAAACTGGTATCTATAGAAGATCTTGTTGCCTACAGAATGCAACATGACAGTCTTATTCAGAAAAAAGAGGATTTTGAAGTGGAAACACGCTTTGGAACCTTCCGTATGAGAGCTTATGTACAAACTACAAATAAGCAAGTTCATATTGCTCTTACAAAAGGCAGCTGGAACATAGGCGAACCGGTACTGACGAGAATAAACTCAACCCAGATAAATAATGATATTCTTGGTACACTTACCAATAATGCCGATACCAAACTTGACAATATGTTTAAACGTATTAATGAAGAAGGTAAAGGAGCTATTCTGTTTATTAATCAGGAGACCTCTCCTATTGAATTACTTGGCCGGATAAAAGAGCTTAAAGAATTACAGTCACAAGGCATAAATAAAGCACCGCAGCCTAAAATGGACGACAGAGACTTTGGTATAGGCGCTCAGATATTACATGATATTGACATCTCTAAAATACGTTTACTAACCAATTCCGCACAGACAAAACGTGTTGGAATGATAGGTTATGGCCTTGAAATAACAGAATACGCAGAATTTTAAAAAAAACTTTCATTCTTAAATATTAGGTAATGAAATGTTTAGGAAATAATGAAAAATAAAATGTGTTTTAAAGCAAAATAGTTTTTGGGAAAACGAAAAACCTTACTATATTTGCAACCGCAATAAGGGAACAAATTGCAACACATATTGGAGGAATGGCAGAGTGGTCGATTGCGGCAGTCTTGAAAACTGTTGACTGTAACAGGTCCGGGGGTTCGAATCCCTCTTCCTCCGCCACATAGAGTTTCACCTGAAACTTTAAAAGTCAAAAAACCTTTAAATCCCTTGATTTAGAGGTTTTTTCATTTTATGGCAGTTGTCATCAGACACATATAATTTCAAAGAATAGTTACTTTTTTAGTTACCTTTTGAAAAACATCTTTTTTAAGGATGAAAAAAGGTAACTGATCTCAGGGAATTCCCTGAGATTCCTAGGGACATACGAAGTTTTTAAATCAATTTGGTATTAATTTAAATTCATAGTCATGTTAAAAGCAATCTGTTACCTCAAAACTGAAAAGACTCCAAACGGAGACTCTCCTATCTTTATTAAGATATCTCATAATCAAAAATCAATCACCATCAGTACCGGTAAATTCATTTCCAGGGAGAGATGGCTGTTTACTAATAAACTTAGGAATCCGCTGAAAGTGGAAAAGGAAAAAGTTATCAAGCAATATCTGGATAACCTCCTAATAACTATTGAGAAGAAATATCTCGAGTTATCCAAGCTTGGATTAGATATATCATTAAATGATCTCAGAGCCGAATTAAAGGGCAAGCGCCTTCGCCCAAAAGCCAAATCAATAGGAATTATGGAAGCTTTTGAAAAGCATAATACCTATTTCAAAAGAAAGGTTGAAGCTGGCGAACGTACAAAAGCCTCCATGCAGAAATATACCAGATCAAAAGACCTGCTTAAAAGCTATATTAAAAAGTATTATAGTTTCGATGATTACCCTATTGATGAAATCAATAGTTCCTTTGTATACAACCTTGAATCCTTCCTTAAATACGAGAGCGTCTATAAAGGCAAGGTAGGTATCAAGAATAATTCCGTAGTTAAGTACATCCGAAACTTCAAAACTATCTGTGCATATGCGATTAAAATGAATCTGGTTACTAAAAATCCATTTGATATTTACGAAGGAAAAATAAACATCAAGGAAGCACAATTCTTGACCCAGCAAGAATTGGACGCTATTGAACAAAAACAGTTTTCAACGAATCGATTAGAAAAAGTTAAGGATATATTTCTTTTTAGCTGCTATACAGGATACGCACCTATTGATGCTTTAAATCTTACTTCTGAGAACCTTTTTCAAGATAACTCAGGAAATCTATGGATAAGGACAATTAGAGCTAAAACGGCTATTAAAGCCAATGTACCTGTCTTACCTCCTACTCTGCGCATTATTGATAAATACAGGGAACAGCAGCAAGGATTGTTGCCAAAAATATCAAACCAAAAAATGAACGCATATCTTAAGGAAATTGCAGACGTATGTAATATCCAGAAGAATTTAACCTGGTATGTATCCCGACACACGTTTGCCACTACCATTACCTTAGCAAATGGGATTAAAATTGAGAATGTTTCAGCTATGCTTGGCCATACAAATATCAAACAAACCCAGCACTATGCCAAGGTCTTAGATACAAGTGTTATGAATGATATGATGAAATTAAATTCAAAATATCAGTAAAAAAATGTAGTATATTTAATTCAATTAAAAATGAATTTATGTATACAACTGATCTGAACAATAAACTCTATATGTTTTTAAAACATACTATCTCATTTAATACGGAACACAACAAATATATCTTTTTCGATAAATGGGCTAACGAAATAGACAAAAGCTATTTTGATGAGAAAATCTCAGAAATTAAACAATTGTTTCATAAACAATTGAAACATGGTAGAAATAACGAAACGGTACTGAATGACTTAGTTGAAATGACCGGTAATACGGTAAACTGGCTTTCAGAAACCGAAATACATAAAGTTTCTTATATAGATAGCTTAGCGCTAAAAAATAAATCAATGGATACAATACCTCCGGAACAAAAAATTGTTTCGGAGTTTTTCATTGATTATACTGAAGAGGAAATGCTAGAGTATGAGAATCGATTTCTAGCGCTTAATGATGATCTGGATTATTTCTATACTTTGACAAGATATATCAAGGAGCTTAACAATTATCAGAAACCTACAGATCTAGAAAAAGTTCAGTTAATGTATTGTTTGGAACTTTATAAAGAAGCCGTCTATGAAATTCATGGATACTTATACCAGTGGCAAATGGACTTACCCACTACTGACCTCAGCAAAATTGATTTTGAAATTGCTGATAGAGTAATTAACAACTTGAAATGTAATACAAGCTTACAAAAAATTGACCTTGCTCACCTATTTCGTTTTTTGAAGGAGTCAAAAATTTTCTTCTTCGATGAAAATGATCCTTATCGAAATGCACGTCTCATGAATCAATTTATTGAAGACAACTTCAATTACCGTGATAAAAAAGGTGAAATTGTTGAAATCAAAAATATTAATAAACAGTTTTCAATAATTAACGATAGAGAGAATAAGAAAAATTACGTTTCTTTTCTAACGCGATTAATTAAGAATATAACTCACTATCGCGATAATACTAAAGTATAATAAGGGAATTCCCTAAGATTCCCTTGTCTTTTTCCCGATTCAACATTACTTCGTGTAAAATTATATCATTATGGAAAGCGACGAATTCAAAATCCCATCGGTTTCAGCGATTAAAAAATTGCTGGAGCCGATACTTATCAGGTTAGATAACATTGACGGCAACGTACAAAACAAGGCTACTTCAACTAGTCCAAAATATTATAGGAATGAGGACCTCAAAAGATTGTTTGGGCTGTCAAACAATACTATCATAAAATACAGAGAAACAGGTATTTTACCCTTTACTAAACTTGGGGAAATCTATTTATATGAAGTTGTCAAAATAGAGAAAATACTAAAGGATAATCAAATATAGGTTGATATGGACATGAAGATTGATCCTTTGACAGGTAAAGAGTTTATTCCCAAAAGGTCGAATCAAATATTTGAAAATTCAGCTAATAGAATTAAGTTCAACAATCAAAAGGCTCGTAATTTTAGAATAGAACACGACTATATAAATAAACCTCTGATCAAAAATGTGAAAATTCTTGATGAATTATTGACTAACAAAACTAAGGTAACATTTCATCGGGAGTTTCTTAAAGGAAAAGGGTTCGACTTCACTGTTATGACTCATTACGATAATTTTGAAGGAACAGACTATCCATGCCTGTATCAATACATGATTACTGAAATATCAACTGAAAAAATAACCGTAAGAAAAAATGACTGATTTATCACTTATAAAAACGTACGAAGCACCCGAAATTTTGATCCGAGAAAACAAAGCATTAAAAGTTCAAAATAAAATACTTATGTATACCATGATTGGAATAGCATTAATGGGTGTTTTCTTTGTAATAAAGGAGTATCGGGATGAAACAAACTAATAATTATGGGCCTTAAACAGGCCCATAATTATTTTCTAAAATAACATCGTTATTTTTAAAAATAACAAATTGGCTACCATTGATATGAGAAGTACACATCAGCTTCAAATCCTTGATATGAAATCGTAGTCTTAGCCGGGAATTTTTCTCCTGGATTATATGGAAAAAATGCAATGTCCCCTATATGATCATCAGCTACTTCATTATAGTCAAATAATGAGATTACGTGGGGAGTATCTACAGAAGATATATTTAAGTTAGTTTCGAAATTATAGGCTCCGGGAGAAAAAGCATCTCCGTAGTAGGTGTCACTTTCGTATACACTGGTAAATCCGCTGGATGTTTGTCGTAAAATTTCAATATAGATGTCGGCAGGACTACCATTAAATTTCTTAACTACCACATTGGTTACTTTTACGAAAATTGGCCTTTTTTCTGTTTCACAATTTACTCCAT
Source organism: Flavobacterium sp. AG291 (assembly GCF_003350375.1). GTDB lineage: Bacteria > Bacteroidota > Bacteroidia > Flavobacteriales > Flavobacteriaceae > Flavobacterium > Flavobacterium suzhouense. The sequence continues at coordinate 109,625 of NZ_QQAR01000002.1, forward strand.
AATAACCTTCCGGACAATGGCAAGTGCCATCAATACATTCCCCTCCATTTTGACAGTTAGTAGAAGCACATAAATCAATTGGTTTTGAATCAGAATCTGAAGAACATGCAATTACTGCGGTTAAGAACAATAGCCAAAGAAATGACCTTAAAATAATTGTTTTCATTTGTGTTGGTTGTACCCTCGCCCCAAAGAGTTTTAAGATTAGTATAAAACAAGAGCGTGGGACAAACTCAAATCTTGCAACGAGGTACCGCCAAGCACCATTACCACAAATAAGAGAAGCCCACGCATAGCGAGAGCGTTACACTTATTAATCTTGTGGTAAATTGAAATATTTGGCGGTTTTCGTTTACAGAGATTAATAGCTTACGCTAATGTTATATGTATGTATTGATTTTTTTAATTCATGTCATTGATTTTAATGATTCAAATGTAGTAAATATAATTAGTCTCATACATGGTACAAATTACTTTTTTAAACTCGAGAATTTAAGCGTATTAATACGTTTTAATGCGCATGGAGATGTATTAATTTGTATCAAATCAATGGTCTGATTGATTTTTGAGTAAGAATCAATTGAATTGATTGATTTAATATCAAAACACATCCGATGAAAGTAGTAATAATCACTTTTTTTATATCAACTAATACAATATCTTCAATTTTCAATTTTCAATTTTCAATTTTCAATTTTCCAATCTTTAATCTGATTAAACATTTGAGTCTTATATTCTTTAAATTGTTTATGCCTGTGACCATTACCTCCTGATGGATGAGGAAAATGACTCAAATAGATATTATTATTAAGTAGCTTCTCCTCATTTAACTTTGCTATAACTTTACTTACGCAAGTCCCTAAAGGTATAATCAATTTATTTTCGAAATTATTTATTTCAGGTACAAAGTGTGTTTTAATGAAATTAATTAGTATTTCAGTTTTTATAGGTGAGGGAGTTCCGCCTTTATAATTTTTACCCTTATTGAACGTGGGATATTTAATTATTGAAGTTGAATGTATAATAGAATTATACTCATCAAAAAGTTGTGCTGTTGTTTGAATGTTTAGTTTTTTGTTTAATTCTAATCCATCCAACATGGTTATAAGGTTATCTCTCATACTTCCTGCAAAACTTGCTTGTTTTTTAACTTCTTTGATGGCTTCTTCCCAATTTTGACTTATATTGAAAGTATTGATCGCTGATCTATATGATTCCTCCATTTGTGTCCATCCCGGAGTTATTCCAACAATAACAATTTTTGCATCTTTATTGATATATTCAAAGGGAGCATAGAAAATTTCAATATTCTTCTCAGTTCCAAATAAGTATTTTGCGATCTGTAAATCAGCTTTTTCATAACTTTGTTTAACTGTTTCGCCTTGTATATTTTTAATATAATTCATTAGTATTCTTAGTTAGATTAATAGCCATCGTCCTTATTTTTTACCATACTTCCTAAAGGCGGAAATAAACTGATATATAAAATAACCTGTCAAAACTTTATTTATATAGTCAATCGATAAAGTCCAGGCACTAAAGTCTTCTTTTCCTACTAAAAAATCATTCCGATGTGTTAAGTCAATAAAGGAAAAATAATAGCCTATTAAAGTTGGGTCGAAATCTGTATTAAGAAGTATTCGTCTCACACTAATTAAATATAATATATACAGTACAAATGAAAACAGAGCAAACCATTTTAAAGGACGTGCTATAGATAATCCATGATTGTTGGATAAACTATTTGTATGAAGAATAAATTTATCCCAACATGATATATCTTCAATTTTCATTAAAGCATCATTAGAAATCGCTTGTAGTTTTTGAGATTCATAAAAATTGCCTGTTCCTTCTAATTGTACTTTTAATTGTAAAAAAATTTCATATTGATCTTTATAATATTTATCAGGTTTTTTATCGGGATAATGTATATTTTCTAATGCTTTAAAACTTTCAAAACTTGTTGAATTGGTCGGAAAATCGCATGACGTAAAAGTTGTTTTCCCGAATTTGGTTCTATAAAAAGACACGATTTTGTATGACGAGAACGCAATATTGTCAAACCAACTTTTGTCCAGATTTGCTTTGTGAATTTCTATTTTACTATCAGTAATATTAGATGGTAAAATATTATAAAATGATGCACCAAATTCTGTTGTAAAATCTCGGATATACCAATTATTGACTTTTGTACTTTCAATTGATAAATGTCCTTTTACATGCCCTGCCAAGCTGAGAGAATTCAATTTTGTGTTTATAATCTTTGTTTCCTTATGATCTATTTCCGGAGAATATTTTATATGTAGATTTATATCAAACAATGCCTTTTGGTCATCAGTCAGGAAATAACCAATTTTATATTCATGAAGATTTTCGTGATTTCGGCGATATACGCCCCTTTTTTCCAAACGGTTCTCATTTGAAGAAAAATGTAAATTTGAACAGTCGTAGATCCTATATGTTTGCTTTCTTTTTAAAATATATTTGTAATCGACTCTTAAACTTTTAAATAATCTACGCCATCTTATAGGGAAAATATTTTCTTCAGTATAAGAGATATGTACTGATTTTATTTTAATTAAAAATAAATTATCTAAAATCAAACAATTGTTACAATGCACTGATTTTATATTGTCATTTTCTATGATGCCTGACAATAAAGTTGAATAAAACGATATCGATATATTTTTAGATTGAATGTTCTTTACCTCAAGTTCTTCAATATAGCAGTTTAAAAAACTAATACTGATATTTTCAAATTCAATGTCTTCATTATTTTCGATTATAAGTTTTTTGAACTTGCAATTCGAAAAGCTAAATGTCATTTGGCCATCTGTAAAAATTACACTTGTAAATACCTGTTTTAAGATTTTTATAGTTAGTTCAGAATAGTCTTGATTTTCAATTCTATTGTAAGGTGTAGGCTTTAATAATTGCATAATTTTATATTAAGATTAGAAACTGATACAGGTTATTTTTCGGGATACTCATTTTCTTTATAAATAAAACCTTTCATATTAGTAAACCATCCTAATGATGCTTTAAGATTTTCAAGATGTCTGATAGCCTCCGGAGGATATGGTAGTTCTGGTGCTACAAAAAAGCCAAATTTCCACTGTTTTAAATAATCATTACCCGCCAAAACTATGATTTGTTTTTCTTGGCAATTTCTCATGTAAGCATAGAGAGCAGGGGCAATTTCAAAAATTAATAAATCTAAATCTTTTTGATTAGTAACCGTCTTACTGTAGTAAATCATAAGATATCCAAAGCCATTATATTCAAGATACCTTCTCGCAAACTCTGTTTCCAGGTCTTTTTGATATTTTGCAATTAAGGTTAAAAGTGCTTTAGATATAAACCTTCTTTCTGTTCTTCTTAATGCCATTAGTTCTTTTGCAAGCATTTCTCCATTAGGTAATGGTAACACATCTGTCTGTACAAGATTATCGATGAAATAACTATACTTGTCTTCATCCCTTTTTAATTTTACTCTTTCGTCAGAATTATATTTCTGCCATTCTCCTTTTAGATTTAGTGATATTTTTTCCGTACTTGCGTTATAAAATTCGGTAGGGAACTTGCGTACGTTCCTTAGATAAATTGCTAAAAGATCACTTTCTGAGCAATTAAGGGCTATATGCTTATAAGCTTGTAAAAGTTTTTCACGTTCTTCCAAATAATCTGTGAAATCATGAATAGTATTTAATTCTTGGATTATTCTTTCAAAGGATTCTTTGTTGAGTATATTTATTATACCCTTATATTCTTTTTTATCTCCTAAATCGTAAAATTCAAATTGTTCTCCTACATTAATTGTAATTTTGAATATTTTCGTGTAAGTTTTGGGATTAAAAAGTTCTTGTTCTCTTTCAGGATGTTTTATAAAAATATCCCTCGAAGAATTAAATAATTTACGTTCAGCACCATTTAATTGATTGGAAGATTTTTCAATTACTCGTTTTTTGTATCTTTCATAGTTGCCCTCAAACGTATGGTTTTTTACAGAAATAATTAAAAGCACATCTCTGAACATTATTAGTAAATCACAAATTTCCTTCTTGTCTCCCGTAATATCTTTAGGATTGGGATAGCACCAATATTTAAGGTATGACTTATAAGCTAAGTTGTTGACATAGTCTTCTCCGGCATCACCTTTTGATTCATGTTTCATATAACTAATAATTTACAACAGCCTCTATTTGTTTTAGAAATCTCAATGCACCTGTGAAATCATAATACTTTTGCTTAACCAACTTTATCTGATATTCAATTGGTAATAAATATCCCCATTTAGAATTTAAGTCTATTGAGCCTTTTTCTATGATTTCTTTTAGAGCATCATCAATGCCATCAGTTATGTTGCTAATATTTGTAAAACTTATTTTAAGCGCTTCTGGGGTTGTATTTATCTTAAAGCAGACGCTTGGGTCGTCAAAGTGGTTATCGATGCCAGATAGTTTTAAAAGTAGTTGAATTGCACGATTAATTTTTGTGCCGGTAAACGTATAGAATTCTAAATGCTTTTCTGAGATTAGTAGTGGTCTTTGGCTTTGCAGATCTTTGATATTAAAAACGGAGAATTCATCTCTCAGGATTCTTAATTCTTCAGAGGATGAATCTTCTAAAATATCATATTGATCATCACTATATAATATCTCCAACATTTTTTCCCTAATCTTAGAATCGACAATTCCTCCATTACCTGAAAACGAAGGTGCTTTACCATCTTTTGCAGGAATAACTTCAATTTTTTTAGCAGCAAAATCTATGAATGTAATTTTCCATATTTTCGCGGCTAATAAAATGTTTTCGTCTTCTGCTATCTGTGGAGAAATGGGTATTTCTCCGATGGTATTTCCAGCATGACTTATTTTGAAATTTTCTTCAGATTTAAAGACACTATAAAATTCTCTCCCATTCACTATCTTTTCACCTTCTACTCCTATTATTACTTCATTTTGAATCTTTTCTAACAAATCGGTTTCTATCAAATAGTTTAAAACGTCTGTAATTTCATCTTCTTCAATCTCTTTAAAAGCAAAATTTCTTTTTAGGCTTTCAACCAAATCAGATATAATTATACCTGAACGCCCTTTGACAACAGACAAAGCTTGGTGTAATAACAAATCGTAAGGTTTATTACATATTGCAGGTGGTTCAATATATCCTTCTTTATAAAGTAACCAGCAAGCTAAAGATTGAAGCAAACTCCATTGATTAGTAGCATATAGGAAAAGATTACTTGTTGCCCCGTCTTTTCTACCACTTCTACCAACTCTTTGTATCAAAGAAGAAATACTATGTGTAGCATCTATTTGAACAACTTCATCTACATTCCCAATATCGATACCTAACTCCAACGTTGAAGTACATGCAATACAAAAGTTTTTACGATCGTTATTTTTGGCAAAATACTCAACGTACTCCCTGACTTCTTTGTCAACAGATGAATGATGCGAAAAATAATGAGGATGGCCTTTAAATCTCTCGGAAATCTTTTTCAATTTTACAGCAACTTCTTCAGCGCGTCCTCGGCTATTTGGAAATATTAAAACCTTATTATCTTTAGTCTCACTATATAAGTTATCGAATAATTCAACAGAGAGTTCCTTATTATCACTTTTGAAATACCTGAATACTGCATTTATTTCTTTATATGTCTTATCCAGTAAAACCTTTGTGTTTGATTCATTACCGGTAAACTTTTTTGCTTCATTATAATCGCCAATTGTAGCTGAGAGGCCAATAACATTAAAAGAGCTTATATTGACATCCTGAAGTCTTGACAATAAAGATTTCAATTGTATTCCACGATCTGTTCCTATGAAAGAATGAATTTCGTCTATAACAACAAATTTCAGATTTGAAAAAAGCTGCTTAACGTTGTAAGGCTTATTTACAAACATTGCCTCCAATGATTCCGGAGTCATTAAAACAACGCCTGAAGGGGCTTTAATTAACCTGTCTTTTAGAGTTTTGTTAGCTTCTCCATGCCATTTGACAACATTAACCTCTAAGTTTTTGCAGAGTTCCTCAACACGGTAGAATTGATCATTTATGAGCGCAATAAGTGGGGAGATGTATAATACTTGTACACCTTTTTCATTGAAGTTTACTTTGGAAAGAATAGGTAAGAAAGCTGCCTCAGTTTTACCCGAAGCAGTTCTTGATGCTAAAATATAGTTATTATTAGTAGTCAGGATTCTTGAAATTGCGGCATTTTGTATCGGACGCAGCTGCTCCCAACGTTTATCACGAATATATTTCCTGATCGGTTCTGAAAGTAATTCGAACGACATTATAATTCTTCTATACTATCAATTAAAACTGTGTCAGGTCTCTCATCTGAAATCTCTATATCTCCAAACAATTTTGCTTTATCTAAATCCGGATTTTGTCTGATTATATTTAGGATATTTAAGAAGTCCCTTATAACTTCTCTTGGAGTTAAAAACTCAGATGCTCCAGGCTTATTGAACATTTCTTCCATGAAACTCTGTATTTCATCATCTGAAATATTTGTCGAGATTTTATAATTATAATCAAAGATTGCTTTTAGTTTCTTTAAAAGAACAAATATTTCGTTATGATCAAGTGGTAGTAATTTGATTACAGGCTGTGCAAAATCTCTTATTTCAGCAGTTTCAAATTTATTTGTTTCCAAACGGGATTTTAAAGCATGATAGCTGAATAAGCCACGCCTTTCATTTTCCAAAACCTCTTTGGTTCCGGCAAAATTGAAAAACAGATTGCTTACTTTTCCCTGAAAACAGTCATTGTAGATAGATAAAATCTTTTCGTAGTTTTTCTCTCTCATTACAGAAGTTGAAATCTTATACAGATTGATAGCCTCGTCAAGATTAATCATAAAGCCGCTATATCCCATGCTTACGAATAACTTGCAAAAATTTTTAAGCATATCATAATAGTTTAGGTCATTTATAGTTTCCCTTACTCCTAAATCTTGTTTTGCCTCTGTTTTAGTATGATACTCACCTTTCAGCCATTTCAAAGCATTTCTTCTTAACTGCTCATCATCTTTTATATAACCTTCATAATATTTCATCACAACCGTTCCAAAATCAAAACCACCAACTTCAGTGATTTCATTAATGGTTTTCACTATGTTGTTTTGAATAAGAGCTAAATACTGTTCATCTCTAACATTTTCCAATGGTATATTGTTTTCCTGAGCAGTTTTCATAACTACCTGTTCAATCCATTTCTCCATTAATGTAGGCAATGCACCACCTTCTGGCTTGGTTTGTATGGCGATATTATCCATAATAGCAGAATATAAAGCTACACCTTTGCCATCATTCGAATAAAGTCTGTTGTCAGGTGTAAAATCCGCGTTAGTCACGACGAACTTTTGTTTTAAGGCTACTGTGTTTAACAGGTGTAGCATAAATGATTTTCCGGATCCGAAATCTCCAATCCAAAATTTAACCATACTGTGGCCATTTTTAACATCTTCCAATGCAGTCACAAGTGCATTTATTTCTTCAGAACGTCCTACTGTAATATGTTGCACGCCTATTTTAGGGACTACACCACCAATTAATGAATTTATAATCGCGGTTGCTTCTTTTGGTTTTATATTGTCTATCATTTTGCTAAAATTTGGTTGTAGTAATTTTCATTTATCGTGTAAAACTCTTCATCTTCTTCAATCAAAACATCATCTAATATTTCATAGCAGGTCTCATTAATACTTTCAATTATTTGATTTTTAAACATTCCTTTAGATTTCGCAAACATTTCTAAATCAGTTTGCAGAATGGACAAGTTTGCCTTTGAGAAAATCTCAAGGACCTCGTGTTGTATCTTCGTAAAGTTTAATGAATTATCAAAAGGGGAAACATCATTATTGTCTAATTTGGAAATAATTTCCATTACCACCTCTTCATTATTGATTTCCTGAGTTTTAAAAGTATTGGATTCATCTTCATACTCATCTTTTAAGTACTCGTTTAGTAATTCAACGGTTCCCGAGTGTTTATCGTGAACTTCCTGGATAGTATTTCTATCTAATTGTATTTTTTTTCTTTTAATGGCATAAACAGAAGGGACTGCTTTTAATGCCTTTTCTAAATCTTTATCCTGTACGAATTGACTAATGATAATTTGAAAATCATGTAATTGTTCATTAGTCTTAAACAAACTTTTTTGTATTGTCTTGTTTAATTGCTTATTGTCAAACTTTACAGATTTAAGATCATAATGTAGATAGTAAATATACAGGGTTAGGGATGCTTCCTTATCGTGGTTTGCAATAAATTTAGAAGCCTCATAGAAAATATTTTCAATTGAGGGATTATTTTTATTTGAATTCCCTAAGCTAATGATGTCATTTATGAATTTCTTAGAATCATTATTGTATTTATCAGTTAACTGATCAAATTTGATTTTCCAACGAGTTGTGTTTTGAGTATTAAGTTCGAGCTCCGTCTTGTGATCAAGTTGAGAAATTGTAGGGGTATAAACTTCAATAATTTTTTTTAATCTTACTACTAGTTTGTCATCATATTCTGCTTTTACATCAGCTGAAGCATATGGCATCTCAACATTAAGCTTTCTTTTATGTCCATAGTTTTCACGAACCGCGTTCTCACAATATTTGAAAATGTGAGAATTGAGTTCATTTACAATTGTCTCCAGTGAATATGTATAATTCCCACTTCCTTTTCTATAACTATAATGCTTACGAGCTATGATGTCGGCAACTTTAAGAAGCTCATCTTTTAACGAAGATGATTCTTTTTGATATTTTTCGTCTAATTTCTTAATTACAGCTAAATATAATTTTATGATCTCAAGACCACAAAATTCAATATTGAAGAAGTTGTTACTTGGATTCCAAAGTTTATTTAACAATGTTACATCCTCATTGTTAAGATTAAGTTTTGCTTTATATTGGGTACCTAATTTCCAGTAATCATAATCATAATAATTGTTGTAATAACTTTCTTGTTGCCTAATTCTTTCTACTGCACTATTCTCACCTTTTTCTTCTAATTTTTTAATTAGGAATGAAATACAATAGGATTTTGTTTTGGGATAATTATCCCCCAATGCTTTCAATTGTTTTTCTAAAAGCGTAACATTTCTATGATTATCAAATTCGTTTAAAAGGTCAAAAAGCAATATGAAAGCATAATTATTATTTCCATGCAGATCAGTGAAAATTTCACTTAAAAAATTAGCTTTGAAGGTTTTGTAAAAAGTGCGTTGTTCGTTTGTAGCAGTGTTAATCTCAGAATATGAATAAACATACTGATGTCCCCAATATGGTACATTGGAGTTACTTGATGAAGTGTTTGGTAAATTGTATGATTTACCAGTTATATCAATAATGGAATTGTCCATTGGTTTTGAATTTGATATTGTTACTTTAGGAAGTGAGCGGGTGGAAGTATTATGTCTTACTGGTTCCCTAGATGGTTTTGGCTGATAGGAATTCCTTTGTTTTTGTGGCTTACTTTTTTTAGAACTGGCAGCACCAACGATAAAGAATATAAGAACTATAATTATAAATGTGGTCATTGATTTTGAGCTATGTTATAATAAATCATCAATAATATCAGAAAAATCAAATTCATGAATGAGGGTAATTGTATGCCCCTCCTTTCTTAAGTTTATTGCTTTTTCGACCTTTCTGCCATAACATGAAAAAGCCCATGCGGGATTTCCATTATCTCCTACTATTAAATAATCTGTTTTCTTTGTAATGGTATCGGTAGGAATACCACCAAGTTTAAGAATGTCCCTTTGCAGATGTTCCCTATTTCCTCTTTTTAAAACACCTGTAATGCAAAAAGTCTTTCCTTCAAATGACACATTTGGCTCGCTTGTACAAAGTCCGGATATATTTACATCAATGGTATCTTCGTTTATTTTCTTTCTGATTTCATTATTTTGAATTTTTGCGAATTGACTAAAATATGCCATTAAAACAATTTTTTCCTCTTCATCAATTTTCTTATCAGATAGTACCGAAAGCACTAAACTTCTAATTTCATCGTAAGGATAATATGTATTAAGATGTTCATTTTCATGGAGCCATCTTTGAAGATCGTAAATCTCTTTATCGTTTATAACACCATCAGCTAATATACCATGGCAAATCCCTTGCAAGATCTGCAGGTCTGAAGTTACCGTATCATAATAGTAATTGTCATTTTCATATTTTTGACACAACCAATACAAATCCTCAATTGTTTCTTTAGGTGGAATTTTGTTCGAAATAGTACTGTCAATAACATCCATAAATTCTTTAAATGGATTTCGATTGATTAATTCTTTATGGTCATTTGCCCACAGTTTGAGTTCTTTAATCTCGGTCTCATTTACTTCACCATCTAAATTTATTCCAAGCAATAATCCTTTTAATGAACTAATAGCTTTATCAGCTCTAGCTTTGGATGTATAAAGATTCAAAGTAGCAATATCTATGTCTTTCATAATTAAGTTTGTTATATTTAGTATTAGTTATCAAATATGTAAACTACTTTTTGTAGTCATTAGTTTGGTATATAAACCTTTAAAGTTATGGGAGGACAGTTTACCTTATTAATAAAAATTAGCTTAAATATATGTTAAGACGTCTTGAAAAAAAATACCCATTAATGGGTATTTTTTTTTATATATTAATAACTAAGATTTGTTATTGTTAATTTAATAAAGTAAAAGGATGCAAATTTCCTTTTAAAATGAATTGCCTTTTACCTTTAAAGGTTAAGCAACGTATGAACTTGAAATTATAACAGAAGTCGTAACTTATAATAAGGTTAAACCTTTCAGCTTATCGATGACAGCAGAAGAACTAAATAAACTTCGCTCGTGCACCAAAATGTTTATGAACCATGTTTATTGGTTTCAGCAGTCGTTTGGACTTTTGCCGAATCGTGAGCATCTTGGTACCAGCATTAACTTTTTAGACTTGCAGGAATTCAGAGATGAATTTTGCGAAGAGCTCATAAATACTATTCCGGAATGGGTATATAGTAATACAAAAGCTGAATGTATATTAAATGATTTACTATCCGAGGGGCGCTCGACCCTTAATGCACAAAGCGCCTTACGACAAAATACTTTTAAAAAGTTCAGGAACAGTGACAGCCGGGATATTACTCTTCAAGGACAATTTGGCGAGCTTTTATTATTTAACTTCCTACAGCATTTCTTTGACGCGATTCCATTGCTTCGAAAAATGCCTATTACCACCTCGACTGCTATGGAAAGATTTGGTGCGGATGCAATACATTACAATTATAAAGATGGAAAAAATCTTTTTTTTCTTGGCGAAGCGAAAACCTATACAGCCAACTACCGTTTCAATCAGGCGATCAAAGATGCTATTGAGAGCATACTTAACACTTACAAAAATCATCGAAAGGAGATGGGATTGTATATCTATGATTCCTTCATCAGTGATGAACTGATTGAAATTGCACGGAGTTACAAAAACGGCACACTCAAAGAAGCAGAAATCCATCTGGTTTCAATTATTACTTACTCAGAGACAAAAACTTTTGAAAAAAAATCCGAAAAGCAAATTAAGGAAGAGATTGAAAAAATAGTTGCCGATAGGGGCGCTAAAGTAGAACGTGCTGTATTTGAAATGATCGATATTGGCTTACACCCAAGATTCAATTATATCATATTTCCTGTGTGGGATCTGGATCAGCTTATAATTCAATTCCAAAATCTTATCGGCAAATGAATCAACCATTAAATCTTCTCAAAACACTTTATCGATTTGAACTTTTGGCTAATGCTCAAAAACTTAATTTGGTAGCTCCTTCAAATTCGTTAATCTTAAGTGAGACAATATTGATCGAAGCTATTTCGATTCTAAATGAACTTTCCATCCGCCCCAATGAGCTGCAGAAAAAGCAACTTGTCGCCATCAGCGCCTTGTTATGGACCTACCGTGATCCCTCATGGGACGGACTAAAGAATTATTTAGTACTCTTTTTATCGAGAGCTGGTTTTGCGCCGTCCTCCATCATGGTAGATGATAATTATCAAGAATCACAATATTCAGGTTCACCCAGCCTTATTAATCAATTTGCAATAACCTATGAACAGGCGACTTGTGAAATTACAGTAGCTAGCAAAACATTCCTTGTCAGCGAATTTCAAAAACAAATTTGGCAATCTATTGACCAGCATAATGTGGCTGGCATTTCTGCACCTACGTCTGCAGGAAAATCTTTCATAATCCTTCTAAAGGCTATTCACTTACTGCACCGTCGTGAAGGGATAATTATATATGTTGTACCGACCTTGAGTTTGGTATCGCAGGTAATGATGGATTTTAGGAATGCCCTTAATATGTTTAACATAGAATATTCATTAGAGTCAACATATAACAGTGCTGGCACAACTACAAAATCAATATATGTCCTTACTCAGGAAAAAGCTATTGCAGCATTTGCTCAAACTGAAAATCCTTTTGGAGATGTACGTATGGTGGTTATCGATGAAATCCAAAATGTTGAAAAAGTGGCCGACTCCGATGACCAACGGTCTAAAGTATTATATGACTTAATCATTGAATTATCGAATTCATCGGCAATCGACCATGTTGTAATCTCTGGTCCAAAAATCGTTAAGATAGATGAACTGGGTACTGCATTGTTTGGAGTAGAGGCAAAGAAAAATGAAACCGACGCATCTCCCGTATTGAACCTAACCTACTCCATTTCTAAGATTGGAAAGGATTTTTATCTGAATGTCTATTCTGATCTATTAGAGAATGTTGAGAATGTGAAAATAGAATACCCTGAGAAAATCCAAGGTTATGGAAAGGTGCTATATAATGATCCATTTTTAGGTTATGTAAAAACACTCATGGAATCATTTAAAAATGACGAATGTAGCCTCATTTTTTCACCTACATCTGATCAGTGCAGCAAAATAGCGGAATCAATAAGCGACGTAAATACAGGCTCAGACATTTTCCTTGAAGAGCTAGGTGACTTTATTGCCGGTAGTGTGCATCCCACCTTTCCGCTGTCACAAACGATTAAAAAAGGCGTTGCTTATCATCATGGAAAATTGCCATTCCATGCTCGTGTATTAGTAGAAGACGCTATTAGACAAAAGAAGATCAAAACAATCATTTCAACAACAACGCTTTTACAGGGTGTAAATCTCCCTGTACAAAATATAATTATTCGTAATCCGAATCTATTTATTCGGAAAAAAGACGAAAGCGTAAAATTATCAAACTACGAAATAGCTAATCTGAGAGGTCGTGCAGGCAGGTTATTAAAGGACTTCGTAGGCAGGACTTTTATCCTAGATGAAGAGAGTTTTAAAAATGATAAAAAAGAGAAGCTGGATCTATCCAAAAATTCGGGCAAAGAGATAAAAGTGGGGTATGGAGACCGTTATATTCAACATGCTAATCAAATAGCGTCAGACATCGAAAATAATGTTGGTAACACAATTGATAACCAGGAATACTCTTATCTGACTACATATTTAAGACAAGCGGTACTGCGACACGGCACAAATACGCAATTATTTTTATCACGAGTAGGCATCTATTTAAGTGACAAAGAGTTTGAACGAATACTACTATCGGTTAATAAGCTTAAAGTTAAAAGGGAAGTTTGCTCGAGGAACCGTTATTGGGATCCTGTAGATTTGTCTAATTTAAGTGAAACAGCACAATTATACCAACTGCCAACGAGTGCCTCAGAAGCAAACATATCCTACAAGTTGAACACAATTTTGCAAAAGCTGAAGGAAGATTTCCCAGTATATTATAATCGTTACTTTGGTATAAATAACACTAATGGCTTCCAGCACATCTTAAGAATGTCTATACTAGCCGAAAGTTGGCTAAAGGAAAAGCCTTTGGTTGACTTATTTTCAGATCCATATTATGACGATGCTTCAAAAATTGAAAAAACAATCAGCGACATACAGAATAAAATTTCCTATGGCTTACCATTATTGTTAAAACCACTATATGACATCAAACAGCCTGAAAATATGTTTATACGATTTATCGAACTGGGAGCGTTTCTTCCGATTACAAGAAAACTAATTGAACTCAATATACCACGTGAAACTGCCATACATATATCAAAAAATTTTGCATTTACTGATATTGACAACAAATATTCTGTTTTAAAGCAACTTAGGGATATCAAGCCGCAATTATTGTATTGGCATCAGGTCCAGCTCAATTCTATTTAAAAAAAGGGGATTTACATGCGATAAATCTCCCTTTTAATGATATATATCAATCCTATAACCAAGAATTTCTTTTTAGGTTATAATTACTTTTCCTTAGCACCATTAAAGATTACTTTTTCAACAATATAATATTCAGATTCACTTATTAGGTTGTTATACGTTTAAGAAAAACTTCCATCTCCTATCGTGATAGTAATATGCCGGAAAATTTCTGACGCTGTAGCTCTGTATATTACCTGAAAGTGTTAAAATTTGAAAGTTACCTTATAGGTTACTCATTTTCTTTTGGGTATTTTAAAACCAATACATCACGGCTTTTTCAGGCTGGTTCTAGAGTCTCTTGCTCCTGATTTTTTTTACTAAAATTAATTGAATCTAAATCGCAATTAGCAAACTCTTGTGTTATAAATAGCAAAGTCCAATTTAAATATTGAACTTTGTTGTTAAAACGAAAGCCTATTTCGACTCCGGATATAAAAACTTTTTTATATTTCCTTTAGTGATTTCAATAGTGTTATCGTGCAATTTAAAATTGTCGTCTGTTGCATTTTTGATTTCCAAAAGCTTAAACCAATTCTGCCATTGTTCTTGCAAAATATTCTCATCACAACTAGTCCCTTGATCCTTCTTCTCTTGTTTACTTCCTTTTTTGCGTTTATTGACTTCTAAAACCAAAACTTCAAGATTTGGAAAGTGTCGCCTACAATCATTAATAGCTTCGATTTTATTCTTTCTATTTAAACAGTAATTTTTTCTCTCTTCATAACTACCGGTATAAAAAGCTCTACCAGTTTCTTCTTTAGTTTCTGCTTCAAGATAGCCATCAGTCAGAATAATCAAAACATTTCTATAGTTATTGAAAAGATCAGGTTTCTGAATTCGTTCCGGCAAACTGTTATTAAAATATGTCAAGTAGTTTGCTCCGACCGGTTTCTTTTGAGCTAATGAATACATTTTATCAAGTGATGATTGAAATATACTTTCCTTCTTATCAAAATAGAACTTATTAATTTGCGCTTTTTTGTTCTTAGAAAGATCAAAAATCAAACTATCAGCAATTGTCAAAAATGCTCCTCCAGCCTGTTCCCTATCTGTAACATCTATTATCATCCGATCATTGGTTCCTTTATTGAATTGCGTAGCTTTTCTAAAAATTTCCCAAACATATCTAATTAATATTTTGTCAGTTTTGATTTGATCCGGATTATTGACCAAATCAATTATTCTATTTGACAAATCCGGAACCACAATAACATTAGTATTTATCGGGGCCGGTGGAAGCCAACTTATACAATCTTCAAGTTCTTTATCATTCAGGTTAAAACTAATAAGTCTTTTCTTCAAAGCATTAACAAATTCATCGTCTTCATGAAGCTCTTTTTTATTTTTTTGCCAAACCTCTTTAACTTCAGCTACATTGTAACATGACTTTAATTCATCAATCGCTTCCTGACTACTAGAATCCATTGAAAGAAGACTCATAAAAAGAATGAAGAAAATAAAAGAAGCACCTAATAATATAAGAGGCCTCTTAGACCTTTTATTATTCTTTTTTGCATTAGAATTTTCCATTTGAATACTCAGTTTTTATACTTAAAATCTTTTCCTCCAACCATTGATTACTGATAGATTCTGCATCTGATAATAACTCTTTGCTTTTAATTCTAAATGCTCCCACAGTATAAGCACCCCAGCCACCCATAAATTCTCCTACTGCAGCTCTAAAAGAAGGAATATTTACAGGGATTACTCCATTTTCATATCCTATAATATCTTGGTCTTTACCTGCAATTTCATCGGTTAACGTTAAAATTAGAGTTGAAAGGCTATTTATTTTCGAAACTATTGCACTCAACTCAACTCGTCTTTCATCAATTTTACTATCAATATTTCCAATAAGTATCTTATCCCTTTCATTTACCGTTTTCAAATAAGGATGGCTCAGAACGTAATTCAAAAGACCCCCCCAAATTACATACACAACAAATCCAAGCACCAAAACCAAATAAAAATTTATATCCTTGAAAATCATTGAATATTGCCATAACTCTGAAGTCAAACCACTATTAAATTCATTAGTATGTACACCCTGTGAAATTTTATAGCCTATAAAGGCATCTGCAATTAATGTAAGTGATAACAGTAAAATTATGGTCAAATATTTTTTAGGCTTTCCTTCTATTACATTCTTTTTATTTTTTTCAAGAGAATAATGTATTAAAAACTCGAGGCCAAGAAAAATAACTGGAAAGAGTATTATCAAAGCTAAAACACCTCCACTTTTGGCCTCACCAAATATATTTGGATTAATAAACCCTAAACTCCCCTCTTTTACACCATAGAAAGCTGAATATCCCGATGAAGAATAAAACACAAACAAATATAGAGTCAACAGAACAGTTATGAATGCTCCAATAACGAAAGGAATTGTATCAGTATTTTCATTATCTCCGTTTTTAATATCTACTTTTTCAAGTTCGAGTTCCTCTATTACTTTTTCTTTATTTGATTTTAAAGTTTCATTAGTTGTTAACTCTGCCTGAGTTTCATTTTTCCTGGCCTTGCTCTGTAACACCTCTGCTTTCAGTTTGGCAACTCTATCTTTAATGCCTTTTGCATCCAGTTTTTGTTCCTGGATAAATTTTTCATAAACATTTTCTAAAAAATTTAAAATTGCTTGTGGCCTTGATTTGGCATATTCTGCAGATTGAAAACCATAATCATGATAAGTAATCTGATCTTTTTCTTCAATATTTTCAATTTGAATCTCTTCCATTTTTTTAGTTGTTGATTTGTTGATATAGTTTTGTAAAGAATAAAAAAGAAATAATAACCCGGCCAGTATATCTATTGGTATCCATAATATCTTATTATACAGATAAACTGGCAGTATTGGATTAAAAATAATCGCAGTGATAATGTATAAGATTGCAATCTTATATGACAGTTCTCGATATGTTTTGATGGCTAATGAAATAGCACACAAAGTAACCAAGAAACGAAGAAATGTATAATAATGTATTGGTAATGGAAAAACAGCCGCAATTAGAGCTATCGCACAAATAAAACTAAGCCATTTCATACTAAAGAAATTTAAAGCAATAAATACCTAATACAGCCAATAATATTATCTGTAGTATACACCCACTATTGGATTTACCAGAAAACTTTTTACTATAAGTAACACCTTTAATACCTGTTTTTACAGACGTTCGTTTATTACTTATAGTACCATATTTTGTTCTCAAACTGGGAGAGATTCCAGACCTACTTACATTCAATCCTAATCCACCTCCCAGTTTAATTCTTTTTTGAACTCTAAATCCCATTTTAAGATGTATGACAAGGTTCACTACATGTTTTACATCCGTTAGCAGTAGAATATGTTTTTTTAGCCTCCTTCACTGCCCCTGTACAAGTGGAAAATTCCCCTAAGTACTTTTTATCGGAAGGCATATATCGACATCCTTCCTGATGCACTTCATGATCTCCATTAGATTGTGCACGATTGTTTACGTAATATTTTTTCATGATACTTTAATTTATTAAATATTGTTTTAGATAGATTTCAAGATATTTTCAGATATATATTCTTGATTTATTATAGAATTATCCGGCAAAATCATTTTCTTTTCACCACTAGTAGGATCTATAAATAATTGTACCCCATGTCTACAATTTTTGAAACGATAAACCAGTGATTTCATACCAGCAATTACCCCTGCATTTTTGGTATGTTCATATACATAGACAGAGCATGTTTTCTTAAATAAACATTTCCTTCTCATTCTCTTAGGAATCAACCAATATAATTGTATAACAAACATTAAGATATATTTCATTTTTTAAACACAGCCATTTGATTAGTTGTTGTATAACCCGGTTGAGCTCCAATACCAAAACATCCCGGATTTGGATGCACGAAAGTCGTAACGCTTTCTAAGCGTACATAAGTCCATCCTATATCCTCATGAGTTTTAATTAATGTAGCTAATTGATCAGCTACATGACCAGAATTTCCTTTTTTGGGATCAATTTCTGCAACAAATGGTATTACTTTATATTCCATATTACTAATTGCTTTAATGATTTATAATTATGAATTAATTTAACTTTAAATGGGGCTAATATTAGCCCCATAGAATTATGCATACTGGATTAATTGCCATGTAACTGCTCCACCGCCGTAAGGTGGCATTCTGTTGCCTTTTGCAATTGGAGCTGTAGTACTAGGTTTGCCTCCAACTCTCCAAACTCCGGACTCCGGACAAATTTCACCTGTCCTTGCTGTCGTACCAATTGATTTTCTTTCCATAAATTTGATTTAAAATTATATGACAAACCTACACATCTAAAAACCCAAGATTTTACGGTTTCCCTTATAATGGATTTTTATTTGATAACATCAAATAAAAAAAACGTCTTCATAAATGAAGACGTTTCTATAACCATATTTTTATATCTAAACCAGACCTATATCTTTTGCAATACTAACTAGATGAGTTGTATTGGTAGCTTGAAGAGAAGCTTTCATTTTAGTTATTCTTTTCTCAACACTACTTAAACTTACAAATCTTCTCCCCAGATTCTTTAGACTTTTAACAACTTCAGGTTGACTCATTCCAGTTGATAAAAGTTTTAAAATATCAATATCCAATTCATCAATTTCTGTTATTTCAGCAGGTTTTCTTAAATGGGCTAGATGAGGAGAAATATATTTTTCACCTTTAGAAACTTCATTAATAGCATTTAATAATTCAATCGCACTATCCCTACCTTTTGATACATATGCATCTACTTCAAGATCATCCATCAAATGTCTGATTTTGAAGCCTTTTTCATCTATTGAATAAACTATTATTTTAATAGATACATTTAAATCAATTATAGATGTAATGAGCTCCTCACCTGAGGTAATTTTTTCATCTCTATAGTTATTTTTAAATGATAGGTCAGTAATCAAAAGGTCAAAAGGGTCGTTATTAAGTTCCGCTTTTCTAATTTTCAATAGGGTTTCATCACAATATTTGCAGAATATAATCTCATGTGCCTTTAGATCATTCAATAATGATTTCAAACCAATACTTATACTATCAATATCTTCAGCGATAATAATTTTTTTAAACATAATTTAAACTGGAAAAGTTATACTTACAGAGAGTCCTCCATTAGACTCACTTTCAAAAATAATATTTCCGCTTATTACAGAAATACGGTTTTCCGTATTTGCTAAACCATTTGTATTAGAAAGTGAATTTTTATCAAAACCAACACCATTATCTTTATACTCAATCTTCAGGCTAGAGTTCACTTTTACAAATCTAATCGCTACTGTAGTGGCGTTACTATGCTTTTTCATATTTATCATTAATTCTTGAAGAACTCTATAAATTGCCACCTTTTTTAATTCATTTAAAGAATTGATGGTCTCCATTTGAAGATTAACTAAGATAACCTTGGTACTATAACTATTGTATTCAGATAGCATTTCTTTTAAACTATCGGCAAAACCAACACCCGTATCAATTGTACTATTTTCACGCGATATGTTTCTTGTTCTTTCATATACATTATCTAGCCCGGTAATAAGCTTATCTTTATTATTTTCATCCACCTCTAATGTCTCAGCAAAAGACAGGACTCTAAATACATCATTGGCTAATTCGTCATGGATTTTTTTAGATAAACGTTGTTCCGTTTTATAAACTTCCTTGGCCTTACCTTTTTTATAATTTAGTCTCAACAACCATAGAATAAGTATTGAAATAATGATAATTAGAATTGCTACTGCGAAAAGAAACTGACTTTTAATCTGTTCATTTTCAAACTCAAGATTCTTTCTTTTTATCTTTTCTTCTAATTTATCATTTTTATTCTGTTCTTCTTTCACATCATATCTTAGCTTAGCAAATTTATTATCAGCCTTTAAGCGGTAAGAATTAATACTATCCGTTACATACATAAAACTATTTATATAATAGTCTCTTATATTTCCTTCACTACTATTAATCAGAAATTTTAAGGCCTTTAATTTTTCATCTCCATTTTTTATTTCATTAGCTTTTAAATAAGCTTGAGAAGCATACGTATATGTTCTCTTAATGTCTTTATCAGAATAGTATTCCGCCAGATGTAAACAACTTGCTATGATTCCCTGGCTATCATTTTGCTGTTCTCTAATATTTAATGCTTCTAAAAAATAATGTATACCCCTACTATCATTCAACTTAACATAAACCTCACCAATACTACTTAATATCAAAGACTTATATTTAGGATTATCTAAAATGGCTTTAGACCTAATGAGATCATTTAATAGTTTCAAGGCATCGTCGAAGTGCCCCTGTTCCATGTAAATCATGGCTATATTATTATCAATAATACCTTTTCTAAGGGAATCCGTAATTATAGATTTTGATTTGTTGTAATATCGCAAAGCCTCATCGTAGTCCTTAAGCTTTCTTTTTACCATTCCTAATAAGTTATAGGCTGCGGCAAGGTATTCTGTGTTCTTAGCTTTTTCAAAATATGGTAATATTTGAGTTACGGCGGACTCACTACCATAGTAGTCCCCAGTTCCGTGATATAGCGTAGCTATTTTTAAAAGTGAATAATTTGCTCTTAAACTGTCGCCTGCTAAAAAGAAGTTCTTTTGAGATTTGTTATAATAATAAAGTGAACTATCATAGACATTACGTTTATGAAAAAATTCACCTTTTTGGAGCTCTTCTTGGGCTAACTTAAGTCGTTTCGGTGATACCGATAGTTTTTTTTGCTGGTCAACTGTAATACTTTTCTTATCGCATCCAATGAAGAATGTGATAAGAATAGATAAAAAAAGGGAATAAAATCGTAAGGTTGATTTCATTCCCCTAAGTTATAAAAAATTAATTATGGTTTAGATTTTACGATTCCTGACTTCAGTGGCGGCGGCGGCGGAGGTGGCGGAGGTGTAGGTAGATAGCCATCATCTGTAGCATATTCCTCGTGTGTACCAGTACCATCCTGATTAGGAACATCAACTGAGCATGAAATTAATGAATAAGTAAAAAATGTAATCATTATACCCTTGAAAATGAAAGTTTTCATAATTTTAGAAATATTAAAATTTAGACATGGGAAATCACCTCCGGGTATTTCCGGATAGAGGCTCTTACCTCCGATTTCGTTCATAATTCTGGGAAGTGGATAGTGTGCTGAAACGGAAAGAAATTTTTATACTTCCCGGATAATTATCTCAGTCCGTACAGCGACACTATGATGATTTTAGTTTTGTACATGGCTCCATCGCGCTAATGGTTCCGAACTAATTTCATGGCAAAGTAAATACTGATATAGCGCTGGAAACGATTGCTTTTCCAGCATTTCCAGATGTTTCCAATAATTCCTGAAAAATCCAAATGTTTCCATAAATCACCTACACATGAACCCTCCAAAAACCTTTGATAACTATCAAATTCTGGTAAGGAATGAATTTGAAAAAAAGAAAAATGACCTATATGCAGGACAATTAATTTCACCAAGTACAGGTACTTTAAAAGATCTATTATTGATTTGTTATGATAAGTCTTTATCTCAGGATAAAGAAATTTTTAACCGTTTCTATGGTTTAAAATCAGATAAAGAAGGTCATAAACAGATTGAAGAATCTAGTCCGGATAAATTAAGATCATTAAGATCTTTTTTAATGGGGATTACAAATTCTCCTTCTAATTATATAGTTGAGCTTACAGCTATCTTAATTGATTTCAATCCAAGACCATATGGGAAGTATCTTAATGAAGATCCTTTAGAGCAGTCAAAAAATGAAAATCAACCAGAAGACATTATAAATACCTCTGAGAATATTCCGAAAGAAACGGAAACTCAAATAATAATTCAAAATAAATCAAATAGAAGATGGACACCATTATTTATAATCATTGTATTGATTATTGGAATTTTATCATTCAATGTCTTTATTATGGATTGCAATCTTATGGTATGGAAAAATGATCATTACGAAAAAGTGGATTGTAAAACCATAGAAGATGATACTTTAGGAAAATCTTATATAAAATTAAATGAATATCTCCTTTCAAATATGAAGAAGATAAAAGTAGACTCAAGCACTACTTTTTTCAATAAGGATGGTACAGCTTGTATTTGGTACTATAAAATATCTGATAATGAGCTAGAATATTTTACGGCTCCTGGAATTCATCCTGAAACAGGTAAAACCCTAAAAGCTATTACTTCATATATGATTGAAGGATATGTTACCAATAGAAAAAATGATGTAGGAAAAAGGAAACCGTAAAATCATTATTAAGTAAAAAAATAGATTTGAATTATATAATTCAAATCTATTTTTTATGAAAAACTTTATTTTATTGCTAGTAGTAATCTTTTTTACCTCATGTACAACCTATCTAACTGTTACCCTTGAAAAAGAAGTAATCCTTTATAAAACAAAAAAGAAAAATGACTCTTTGCATGTTATTCCTGCAAACACGCAAGTTTATCTTTCAAAGAGAAATAAAAAATATCGTAGAATAAAATATGACAATTACTATGGATGGGTAATTAATCCAATATATACAGAGAGTGTAAATGAAGTTAAAACAACAACTTCAACATCAAGCTATCAAACAAAAAGTAATAATATGTCATCCGGAGGATCAGTACATGTAAAAGGGTATACCAGAAAAGATGGTACATATGTCAGACCTCACACTAGAAGCAGATCCAAAAAACATTAATAAAGTTTTAAATACATAATAATTTATAACAAATATTATTCTATAACATTCTGAAATTATTAAAGCTAAAATAAATAAACTCTCTCCGATTCGGAGAGAGTTTATTATTTATAAATCTTTATAACGTTTGGTTACAGGCAATTTACACAACTCAATCCCGATAACTATCGAGAGATATAGTAGCCAGCAAGTTTATGGCTGGTATCTCAAACCACCATAAACGAAACACACCTGTTTCGATAGGTAATGACTTAGGACTGGTTGGTGCCGTGTTGCAACTTATTATTGCCTTACTGGTTATTGTTGGAGCGGTTCTGCATTGGACTTGGAAACGGTTATAAAACAAAAGGATGAACATTGCTGCTCATCCTTTTTATAGTTTTTAAACATCCTGATTTAACGCAAGAAAATTCTTAACTTATTTAGTCGTTTCTATAAGGTTCTGGAATAACGTAAGTATCTTTAAATTGAATATTTTTACACTTATTTTCTTCGTACCATTCTATCCATTTTTTATGGTCTCGTTCGAATACACCTATTGGATAAGTTCTGGAGTAATTCATAATTTGATTAGTCGAAACGGGTGCATAATTTGAAATAAAAATTACAGATTGTCTAAATTTTGCATCTTGCAAAACCCCAATATTATCCTCAATATTTTTAACATGATTAAAAAAAGTTTCTTTAAATAGCACGTTTTCATCACATCTATTTAAGTTAGACGATTTACACGAAAGTAAAATTGGAATTAAAATTGTAATTAATATCTTTTTCATAATTATGGGATTTTAGTTTTTGTTACATTTATACCTCCAGTAGAAGCGTTCGGAGTTACTACTTGTGATGTTTTGGTACCGTCTCGCTCGTAATGTATATTATCACCAGTTAAATGGTCCTCTGCTCTATAATTATCATTAACTTTATTTTCAGCAGTCCTTACCGCGATTTTATGCATAGCTGTGGCTCCAGCTGGATAGGTTCCTTTTATGTCACCAGCCTCTGCTTTCAATTGTTGTTCCTTTGTTTCATGCGCTAGTACTCCAGCAGTTGTTGCTCCACCAGGACCTGCTTTATCAAATTCTTGCATGTCGCCAATATCTAATATATTATCTTGTAGAGAGGCAACGGTAACAGATGCATCGTTGTTTACAATTTCTACATCTGCTACGGCAGGACTATTAATTGCATCTTTAAATACATCGATAAATGCTTGCTGTTGAGCAGTTATTGTACCTGAATATCCTGTAGAATTTAATGTTACATTACCATTTTTATCATATCCTACAGTATACATACCACCAGTTCCTTGCTTAACAGTATCTTCATAAGCTGTTTTACTTGCTGCATTAGCAAAGGTTGGATGAATTATTTCTGGCCCCATACCATCTGGGTCAATGAATCTCATAGGATTATTAAAACAATAGTTATAGGGACTGTGTCTCCTCATTTGTTCTGCCAACGGGTCAATATTAAACCATCTACCTATTGCAGGGTCATAATTCCTTGCTCCATAATCGTACAAGTTAAGCCCCAGCTCGTCTTGCTGCTCTTTGCCGTTGTACTTATACTTATAAGTAGCATCTGAAGCATTTATTACTGGTGTTATTACAACAAATGGCTCAGTCTGAAATTCCCTCAACATTTGCTGTGCACTTGTATAACCATTATGCTTTAATCCAAACGGATAATAGTGATTTTCCTCAAGTATTTTAAGAATACCATCAGCAGGGTCAACAGTATAGCTAACCCTCGTATTACCTAAATGATCTTTGTAATTGAAAACATAATTATGTATACCTAAACTTGGAGCACTAACTCCCCAAGTTACTTTTACGTATCCTTCCGGAGTTGGATAAAAATCTAGTACGTTATTAGTATATTGAAATCCTGACAAATAATCTGTTGTGGTAATTAAACTCCCGTCGGTTACAACTTTCTGTACTTTAGCACCATCTGCATTGTAAATATAGTTAATTTTTTGTGTACTACTATTATTAAACACAATTACCAAAGGCAAGTTCCGATGATTGTAAGTTATTGACGTGATACCCTTATTTTGATCCGAAGTCAGATTCCCATTATTATCGTATGTATAATCATTTACAGTATTAGTTGGACTATCTTTAAAACCCTTCGGATGAGCAGATGCATCAACAACTTTTAATAACCTATCTTTAATTGTAGTATCGTAAGTATAGGTGAGATCATCTATCTCTATAGTCGAGGATGATGTGTCGCTTTCGCCATTACGCTCAATATTTCTAATATTACCGTTCCCATCATAGTAAATCAT
Organism: Flavobacterium sp. AG291; assembly: GCF_003350375.1. GTDB lineage: Bacteria > Bacteroidota > Bacteroidia > Flavobacteriales > Flavobacteriaceae > Flavobacterium > Flavobacterium suzhouense. The sequence goes on from NZ_QQAR01000002.1 coordinate 134,879, forward strand.
TTCATTATAAGAGTTCCTGATAGGTACACTGGCAGTTGGAATATAATAGTATGCTCCGGTAAGCTGATCTTGCGAATCATAAGAGTATCCATATGCTCTTTTTATATTATCACTTGGAGTACGCCAAAATGTCTCGGAAATATTTCCATTATAGAGTGATTTAACCCTACCATTCATTGTTTGGGATATAGTATCCTGATAACTTATTTTAAAGGCAAAGAGATCCTGTGGATCATTTGGTAAAGCTAAATCCTTTGTATTATTTATTTCTTTTAGCCAACCTCTTATATTATATTTATAGTCCACTTTTTGTAAGGCTGCTACTCCGCTAATATCAGTACCTCCAACATTTTTCCTGATAAGCTGACCAATTTCATTATAGGTGTTATAAGCCATAAGCTGAGGTGCTAAAGTACCTATTTTATGACTATGACTCAAGATTCTGTCCTGATTCGTATAAACTAAATCTTCTCTCGTTGTGTATGTATTAGAAAGGGATGTACGCCTGTTACTTGTTATTGAATAAACCAAAGAACCATCAAAATCAAGTTTATTACTTACTATGGCATATCCTCCCAAATGATTTGCTGTTCTGTTACGAATAACCCTACCTTTAACGTCATACATTATATAAGAAACTTCATTTTTAGTCTCAGATGCAGTAGTTGGTACCCGAGTCCATGAACCGGTTGGAAGCCCCGTTACAACAGAAGCTACACTTTGTCCTTCAATACTAAGAAATGGCGGATTTCCGGGGGAACCTGCAAACTTATAGTTATCATAATAATTTACCTTCAGTATTTTAAATCCAATTGGTAAAACAAAGTTTGACGGCAAGATATAATCAACAGTAACCCCATCTATGGTAGTTGAACCTGCTTGATTGTAACGTGTCAAATTTATAGTTGAATTATTATTATTTTGTAGAGCTGCACGTGCTGAAGAATCAATGCCGGTCGCTGGAAACCATCCCGAAATACTTAACCTTCCATAAGCATCATACAAATTATACATCCATCCTTCCTCACCAGTACCAAATGGTGAGTATACCGGACCTGTTGCCACTACCCTGTCTTGCGCATCATAAACAATATATTCCCATTGTTTTCCTGGAATTCTTTTTTCTACATTTCTGTTCCTATCATCATATTTATATTGATAACATGTCCCATCGCTGAGCGCACTCGATGAAAGCGGGGGTAGAACATAAGTCAGGTTTCCGAATTGATCATATACGTAATATGTATTCCGTGCAGAATATGTAGTTAATCCCGAGGAAGCTGTATATGAATTATATACTCTTTTTAAAATTAGTTTACCGTCGGCATCTTTAAACTCTTCAGTTGTATTCATCTTTGATGCAGTAAAAGAACCTGTATATATTGCTGCGGCTTTATTCTCATCCTGAATAATGGTTTTATACAGCTTTCCTGCTTCATAATTACCATTGGAAACAAAAGTAATATCATACAGCTTTGTGGATGAATTCCATGTAGCTGTTGCATTTAATTTTTTTGTCTCATTAGCAATATTTGTTAAATATGCGTATTTGACAGTATGATCATTTTGATCAGTTGTACTAACTTGCCATTCACCACCAGGAGCAGCCTGTCTTAAAGTCCTGCTAAGTGGTGATTCCTCAAAAATGGTCTGACTATAGGGATTCGGTGCATAAAATCCGTTCATTGTATAATATGCATTAGTATTGCCAACCGGAGACATATCAAACTCAAGATTTGAATTAGCAGACGGATATGGGAGGTATTGCTTATCCTGTCTCCCATAGTTATCGTATTCTATGTGAGTTATTATGTCTTTTCCACTTGCAGATTTTTTGCCTTGTATTTGTTGAATTGGCCTCCCTAATCCATCAAGATATACTACATCAACCTGGGCAAGATCAGGATTAGATACAGATGTAAAATTTCTGTAGGTTAGAGTCTTAACATAATTCTTAGATGTAGTTTGCCCAATCATTATAAAAGGGAGTACAAGTAATATATATATTATTTTGTTTTTCATTTTAAATAGATTATGGCTTATAGTTGTATTTATATTCGGACATAATATAATTATTAGCATCCCTAATAAATTCGAGACGGCCAACGCTGTCATATTGATAAGTAGTTTTTAATCCTTTGGGATCGATAATAGTAGAAATTCCCAGCAATAATTTATAGGTGTAAGAAGTTACCATACTGTCTTTTAACGCTATGTCGTTTCTTAGCGCTGATAAAGCCGATAACAAAGTAGTTTCTGTACCTGTATCAGAAGCCGATTGTATTGAAGAAATAAGTCCGGAAGGAATTGCGCTATATTGTATATTTTCAATCATTGCTACAGGAAGGGATAAATTATATCCATAAATTAAGCAGGTACGTTTCCCTCCAATTTCATATTCAATTAAATTCCCGTTGGCATCATATCTTAAATAATTTACTTTATAACCTAGATTTTCGTCTCCTTTATAAAGCTTTTTTAAGGTGGGATGAAATATATCCGGATATTGATAACCATTTGAACCTAGTCTTCTATAATATTCAGTCCTTTCAGTACTTACTAAAGTAGAATTAATATAGCTTTTAATTTCAGTTGGTATATTAATAGTATTGTTAGCGACCATTTGTTGTAATGTATTAGAATTTGGGTCACTACTATTAAAATTATAAGGATATTTGAAATATTTCTCTGTTATATCACCTGTGATCGATGTTTTTTGTTCATAGCTCAGTTGATTATAACTATCGTAACTATAGTTTATATTTTCAACAAGCGCAGGTGAACCCGTTATATACTCTTCAGTAATGGTTTTTTTAAGAAGGCTTTGCCCACTTATAATAGGATAAAACCCTATTAGGTAATCAGGATAGTAATATGTTTCGTCAGTATATACGTAAAAATTACCTTGTATTCCAACCTTCATACCCCAATTGACATCATTTACTACTTTCTGATATTCATTGGTTTGCTTTTTAATGAGTGCTCCACTTGCATTTTTTATTTCCATTACCTTTATTAAACCATTTGAAGGAAGCTGAATTGGTTCCGGAATAGACAGATCAGTATATGCACCATACCCTATTGCAGCTGAACTTACAGGCTGATTTTGGTAATACTCGACAACAGCACCATTTGGAGTATTCTGGAGATCATTTGAAACCTGGATTTCGGTAACTTTATCATATCCTACAAGAAATCCTTTTGCATTTTGTGAAGCAGAAATAAAACTATTAGAAGACAATACACATTTAGTACCTATAAAAGTACGCATCGGTGGGATTTGGTTTTCACTTTGAAATTCCGTCCAATAATATTTGAATGAAGCTTTATTCAAAAAAACTGGAGCCGACATTAATTTCCCTCCTTCATACGTATAGTTCTTTTTCATAGCAATCTGTCCGGCGCCTGTTTGGGAAACTACGGAAGCCAGCCGCATTCCTGCACCTTTTGAAAGTGCCGGTAGAGGAGTTATGTCTTTAAAAGTTAACTGAAGATTTGCCTGGCTTGTATTCGAAGGATAGCTGTATGTCCCACAGCCTCCTCGTACCTCAAATACAATAATACCTTTTGGCAGATTGAAAGTAAGATCATTTATAAATTTTTCAATGGGATCGTTGTAGGCTTTTTGAACATAAATAACATTATTTATATAGGTATTATACTGAGAATTCGTACCATTGATAAATCCATTAATTCCCATCACACCATTCAGTCCGTATGAACTCAGCCCCCCTAAACTTTCAAGGTAAGCCATCAGTTCCGGCTTGAATACCTGAATTTTCACATAACAATTTGCATAAGCATTTGGATCCGTGCATCCTAAAGTACTTAACTGTGCACTACCCTTAAACAAAGTATAATCTGCTGTAAGATAAACTGATTGTGTGGTTGTAGGGGTTAAAGTTGAAACACTGATATACTTATTCGCATCATAAGAAATATCAGGTATTCCTACATTGTCAAAGGTATTCATCTCCCAATTAAATGTTGTGTATCCTCCGGTCGGATAATTAATTTTTTCCAATATTCCAGCCCTACAGTATTGTGGTGATGGGCTGCGGTTATTGTTGTAATATTTTACAAATTTTTGATTATTTTGTTCCAAATTGAAACTATAGATGTTAGGCATAAAAGATGTGTTACCAGAAATTCCGTTATAATAACCCCAAAAATCTACAGCATAGGAGGTTTTCTTGGGCAGTGTCTGGGAATTATATTCAAACGTATATGGCTTAATACCTACCTCCTGTACAGCTACAAGTTTTAATCTTTGAGTTAATTCCTGAGTAGTCTTATCCGCAGAATATCCTCCAAAATTTAATTCTGTATCCCAATTTGTACCTGATGTATTTGCTACAAAATAATCGTACGTGAAATTAAAATCTTTTATATATTCTCCTTTAGTATTTCTAACTTCAATTTTGTCCAGTTTACGCCCTTCTTTTAAATCTGTTCTGGATGAAGAAGCAAAATTAACAGTACCTGCTGAAAAATTAATTGATGACAAATATGTATAATTCTGCTGTGTAGCAAGTCTTGATGTGACTTCACCGTCAGTTAGGGGAAAGCCCCCCATACCTGTAGTCATTGAAATCTGGTAATCAGTAAAATTTTTACTGATCATTGGTAAATTTTTACTAACAGCGGTTGTAATGTAATTATAAGTAATTACATCTCCATTATTTGTTGTTATTTGGGTTAACTTGTAAACTCTTGATGTTTTCTCTTCAGATTTTGTTATATCAATAGCTGAAGAAAGCCCTGCTGTTTCTGTATTGGAAAAATTTAGGATTGCCTGTGTTTCTTCTTTTAATTCAAATAGAAATCTGTGCCCATCCGGAACACTTATAACAAAACTTGGTTGCAGGTTGGATGTATTTGAATTGGAAGGAATGATAGTTATATTTTTATCCGTTACACATTCAAATTTTCCGGTCTTCCAATCTAGCGTAAATTCACCGGAATAGTTAAGCACTGAAAATGTAAACTTATCAGGCGTTGTGTCCATAAGGCCTGTAGCCAACATTTCATTGAAACCACAAGCATTAAATGCGAGCAAATCATCTAAATTAGAACGCTCTAAAAAAAAAGGGGTGTTTGAAGCCCAAAGGCTTTCAGGATTTACAGGGCTTTGATAAGCAATCATACAGTCAATGCCGGAATAATTTCTATTTTTATAGTATCCGAAATCATCCGTGCCCTGAACGTTTTGTACTATACTACCTTCAGCTTGTAAAGCCCAACCTAGCCCAACCCAACCGGCTTCCTCAACAACTTTGATACCATTTGAAGTATAAGATAAGGAAATAGGAATTTCCAGCCCTTTGGCTTTTACCGTATATATAGGAATGGTTACCTGAGGAGTACCTGTATATTTGCCTATGGGCATATCACCGAACCTCATAAATTGTGATGCCTGTGGATTTTTTGGCATCATATCAGGTGCTAATGTCTTGCTGTTAACCTGTCCCAATACATTTATTGAGAATAATAAACAGATTATATATAAATATCTCATGTATGTTATTTCTAATTTTTTCCTTTCATTACTTTAACAGATTCGTCACCCTTATCTGTTCTCACTTCAACAATGTAAATACCTTCCGGATAAGAACCTAAGTCAATGGGTATGGTTCGGTCTTTGACCGAAAAACTTTGCAACTGTCTCCCTGCAAGATCAAAAATGGATAAGGTGCCGTTCATATATTCAAACCCAACAATAATGTTGGTAAACTGAAGTGCAGGATTGGGAATGGCTTCCAGATTGAGTTTCTTTTCTTCTTTTTTCTTTTCTTTATCTTTTAACTTGACAACCCAAAAGTCAGCCTTGCCCTGTGCATTATTCCTGTCACGTGAAACTTCACCCTTTGATGTGCCCGCAAGTATATATCCTCCGTCACGGGTTTCAACTACTTTTCTAAGTATATCCTCCCCGTTACTGCCTACTGTTTCTTTCCATAATTCTTCACCCTCAGAAGAAATTTTTAAAGCGATATAATCATTGATCTCTTTTTTGTCTTTTTTGTTTGTACCCATAGTTTCACTTTGAGCATAGCCTCCCAATAAAATAGTCCCATCGGCATTTTCAACAGCAGAACTCAAGATATCGGTCTTACCAGTATCATACGTTTGCTGCCACTGGATTTCTCCTTTTTCATCAAGTTTAATAACCCAGAAATCTGTCCCCTTTTTGTTTGATTTGCTTTTATTTCCCGAGGTCGCTGAAGCTGAATCTCCAGCTATAATATAACCTTTGTCGTTAGTTTGAACTACTGAATACAAATGGTCATCATCGTTTCCTCCGAGGGTTTGTTGCCATTCAATATCTCCATCTTTATTGAGTTTTAAAACCCAAAAATCACCTTCACCATATCCCGAATGAGATTTATCCTTTGAGGCTGGGGAATTAGAATACCCCCCAACTAAAAAGCCTCCATCTTCAGTTACGATTAGGCTTTCTAAAACATCCGCATATTGTCCTCCATAAGTCTTTTGCCATTTGATTTCTCCATTTTCATCAAGTTTGATGATCCAGTAATCGGTATTTCCCAAACTTTTTTCAGTCTTTCCATATTTGTCTTTTCCTCCATTAAGAATTTTGAGACTTACATCGGAATCAGAGCTACCTCCAACTATATAACCTTTATCAGGTGTTTGGATAATAGTTTTAACCAAATCTCTACCACTTCCACCTATTGTTCTTTGCCATTCTTCATTACCTTTTGCGTTCAATTTAATTATCCAAAAGTCCAAATTCCCTCGACAAGAATCTTTTTTATGAAGTCCAATACCCGATTCTGAGGATCCCGCGAGAATGAATCCTCCATCTGAAGTATTACGAATACTGTTTAAAAAATCGGCACCGGAACCTCCAAAACTTTTTTGCCAATCCAGTTCTCCATCCTCATTCATTTTCCACACCCAGTAATCAAGGTCTCCCTCATTATCGGATGTTTTATTGCCGGTTTTTTTTGAAACCGAACTTCCCGCAAGAATAAATCCATAGTCAGCGGTTGGCTGCACATCGAAAAGATAATCCCCATGTTTACCTCCAAAAGATTTTTCCCATAATAAATCTTGGGCATGCAGGTTCAGACAGCACAAGAGTGCTAAATAAAAGTTAATTTTGTTCAGACAATACATTGTAAAATTTTATTAAATCGGCGCAAATTTATAAAGGTAATTTCACATAAAATTACGGTAAAACCGTAATTTTATATTAGCAAATCAATATCCGTTTAGATATAAGAATTGTTAATCTGTATCAAGTTTTGTAATAATTATAATCTCTTGTAAAAATGTCTCAATGTTTCTGACGGCTTTTTATTATAAGTCAGAAGTAATCGACTGAAATTATTTTTTATGCAGAATATATCATATTAAATTATTACATTTACTATGGAAAAATAACTTCTTAGTTACCCTATCGGTTACTTTTCATTGAATACATATTGAAAAACGCCCATTTTGAAAGGGATTAAAATAAAGGTTACGGAGCCTCTTCCTCCGCTTAAAAAAGCCCTTTAGATTTTTATCTAAAGGGCTTTTTATTTTAGCTGTTTTGACTACATATAATTAAGAAACAACATTTAAAATTTTAAATAATTTATTGACCAAATAGTTTAGTTTTTGATCTGTAATTTTTTATTAAAAAATAAAGGCTTATTCATTTGCAAAACCAAAAAACCTTACTATATTTGCAACCGCAATGAGGGAACGAATTGCAAAACATATTGGAGGAATGGCAGAGTGGTCGATTGCGGCAGTCTTGAAAACTGTTGACTGTAACAGGTCCGGGGGTTCGAATCCCTCTTCCTCCGCTTAAAAATAAACCCTTTAAATCTTTTTGATTTAAAGGGTTTTTAATTTATGCTAACTATAACAAAGTATAGACAACAACATAAACAAAAGATAGTACTGTTAAGCTGCCTTGAATGTTACTGTTAAAAAATATCAGGATCACCTTTACCTTCTCTAATTACAATAGGCTCATCACCTGATAAATCAATAATAGTTGAAGCTACATTGTCTCCATATCCTCCATCAATAACAGCATCAACAAGATTTTGCCATTTTTCAAATATTAGTTCAGGGTCAGTTAAATATTCTAACACCTCGTCTTCGTCATAAATAGATGTTGAAACGATCGGATTTCCTAACTGACGTACAATTTCTAATGCTATATTATTATCAGGTACACGAATACCTACTGTTGTTTTCTTTTTAAATTCCTTTGGGAGATTATTATTTCCTGGAAGAATAAATGTATAAGGTCCCGGCAATGATCTTTTAAGTATTTTAAAAGTCGAAGTATTTATCTGCTTTACATAATCTGAAAGATTACTTAAGTCGCTACAAACAAAAGAAAAATTTGCTTTATCGAGCTTAACACCTTTAATCCTGGCAATTCGCTCTAAAGCTTTAGAATTAGTAATATCACAACCCATTCCATATACGGTATCAGTAGGATAAATAATAAGACCGCCGTCACGTAAAATCTTTACTACGCGATCTATCTCTCTCTCATTTGGGTTCTCTGGATAAATCTTTATAAACTGAGCCATTGGAATAGTAATTTGTAGTTTTGGTTAAGACAATAAATTTAGTCATTCTGTATGAATAGTTACGTTAAAGCAAACATAAACGTTTACCAATCATAATTTTAAAAATACCTATTTATTGGGATTTTATTTATTACGGGAACTTGGTAGCTTTATAAAAACATTTAATATTATGAAAACAAGACAATTACTAAAAGTTATAGGTATTTTCATCGTGGTGATTAATTCGGTATCCGTAACAGCTCAAAGCGTACAAAAATTCACCATAAATAATAAAACCTATTATGGGACAAAAGCAATACCTGAAGAAATTAAAGGCTATTACCAATATGAAAAAACCAAACAGCCTATAGTAGAAATTAACGAAGACGGTATGGGACAATTTCAGAAGCACGGTGTTAAAGCTTATCCTGTAGAATACTGGATACAGACTGATGAAAACGGTGTGATTCAAAAAGTAAAAAGTGAGGTCAATAATAATTACCAGGTGGTGCTTATTCTTTTATATGGTAGTAATGGTGAAACAGGATGGAGAGGAGAAAGCGCAGGAACTTATGATCGCATTGAAGCTACTGTAGCCTATGATCAGGGTTATGTAATTATACTGGGAGAGAGATTTAAGAAAATCAATTAAATCTTTCAAGCCAATTAAAACGTACTGATTAAAATTTTAAATCTATTCCGCAGAAGCATAAGTTATATAAGCATTTATATTAGTTATGCTTCTGCTCTATTTCTTATGTATAAAGTATTAGAATTAAGCATGAAATTACAAAAATTTTTTTTTTCAAAATTCCATTGTCATTTGAAATTTTATTAATTACTTTGCAAAACAAAGTTCTTTACAGCATCTTTATCGTCTCAACGTTTAATTATAAATTATGGTCTCACAATTAGTAAGGCTATTTTTTTAAACATTTACTTTGTAAATCAAAGTACTATTAAAAACATGAAAACAACATCTTTCATCAAAACTTTCAGCAGGCATTATATTTTATTTGCCTTGGCAGCTTTCTGTATAGCGCTTTTACTCGTGAGGGCAAAGATCACAGAGTCAATATTTTTCTTTTTTCTGATTTGGAATCTGTTTCTTGCTTATACTCCACTGGCAATAACATCTCTGATGCGACAGCAAAGCTATTTTATGAAAAAATGGTATTGGTTCACTCCTGCACTACTTTTATGGCTTGTCTTACTTCCTAACGTGCCATACATTATCACAGACTTCATTCATCTGAAAAAAGAGACTAATGTTCCGGTATGGTTCGAAGTACTGCTTATAGCATCATTTTCAACATGTGGAATGCTTTTCGGACTTGCATCCATGAAAGAAATGTTTACTATGATAGCAAAACGTACAACTGAGCGAACCGCATGGATTGCGTTGGCAGTCGTCTCAATATTTTGCGGATTTGTGATGTATGTTGGCCGATTTCTGAGATACAACACCTGGGACATTTTACAAAAACCGTACGCATTAACCGTAGATATATTATGTAGCCTTACAAATGCTGAAACCTGTAAGCCGGCATGGGGCATTACTTTAGGATTTGGCACACTTATGTTCCTGCTCTTCAATTTATATCATACACCAAAAACTAAAAAAAATTTATAACAACACTTTGCATTTCAAAGTAAATTAATAATCAATATGGTAGCAATAACGAATTTAATTGACACGCTAATCGATAACAAAAAAGCTTCCGTCACAATGGATGAGCTAATCAGTTATCCAAAAGACACTCTGGGTTTTCATGTGGGTAATTTTCTTTTCAATCACAGCCATGATGCTCAACCACAGCCCGAAATGATTGATATATTGAGGGTTCTCATCAATGAAGAAGTATCAGATAAAGAAGAGATTGCTATGCATTTCTATCTGTTTGGTAATGGCGATCTAGCATTAAAGAATCTTTTTGTAATTCTGACGGGTTCTCTGCTCTACCCTTTTAAACTCAGGTATTTCTATAAAAGATACAAGGATGGAAGAAATGCCCTGCGCTTTTATGACCTGAACCATTTCAGGATGCTCCACTTACCACTAGCAAGAATTAAAGACACTTTTTTAATCCGATAATTATGGAGTATAGATTAACTCAGTTATTAAGGCTGCCAGTATGGTTATTTGGTATATCCTTTACGTTTGGTACACTTATACTTCTACTGAATTTATTTGGAGATGAAGACTTAAAAGAGCTTTCTTAATAGGTATTTTATATATACTAACAGCTGCCTTTATTAACGCCTCAGTTTTTGCAGCATTGATTATTTGTTCGTTCATTTTTAAGGAACAGCAAAACAGAGTTTTACAACAGGCGGCAATATTATTCGTAAACATACCTGTAGCCATACTGTATGCATATATCGTTTTTAACGATCCTTTCGGACTAAAAAATCATTATTAATCACAAAACAAACAATCATGGAAACATTCGAAGACATTATAGAAAACAGGGTTGACCTTATACTGCTTCTAAGTAATTGGCTGTTTAAGATTACTTTGGGAACTGGCTTGATTTTATTTCTGCTTTTTTTATTCATACATCAAAAGCCTTTATTAATGACCATTGCTCTCTTTTATATGATCATTTCATTTGTCTTAAATATAACTGCTGTTTTACTACTTGTAGTGTTTTCATTTATGTATTCATATTACAGGCGATCCATATTGTTAAGAGCCGGAATGCTATTAATCAATATACCTTTTGCCTTCCTGTATATGTTTATAATCTTTTCAGCTCTCTTATTCTAGCTTTTCAAATCACTAATTATTAAAACAATACTATCATGGAAACAAATCAGGATTACAATTCATCTCCTACTCCCAAATTTAACGACAATCCAAACTTCTTTCAGTCAAGTACTGCAAAAATTTTAATGGTAGGGCTTCTTACACTTGTTTTACTTATTCCATTGCAATACGTTAAAAGCTTAATTTTTGAACGTTCAGAACGTCAAAAAGAAGTTGTAAACGAGATTAACAGCAAATGGGGTGGACAAGTTTACTTTTGCGGTCCTATCCTAAAAGTACCCTATAGCACTTATACAGAAAACAAACTGATTGATGAAAAAACCAAGCAGGTAACCATCCAGCGTTCAAGAATAGATCAGTTTGCTTATTTCTTGCCGAACGAACTGAATGCCGATGTTAATGTAAACACGCTTGAAAAGAACAGAAGCAATTATGAATCTGTGGTATACAACTCCGCTATGAAATTTAAAGGCAACTATACCTACCCTTCTTTTGGCGATAATGCTTTACCGGAAAACATACATTGGGATAAAGCAACTATACTGATTAAAACCAATAATATAAAAAGCATTACCGGAGGTGTTACTGTAAATATAGGCGGAAAGAAATATTCATTTGAGCCGGCTCCAAGCGATAAAGAAAATGATACTCTTTCTTCATTAGAAACCCAACCTGTAAATCTAATAACAGCCTTCACTACAGGCCCGGCTTCATTTGACCTGAACATCAATTACAAGGGAAGTGAAAAAATTGCTATCGTTCCTATAGGTAAAATGACACATGCATCAATGACTTCTAACTGGCCTTCACCCAGCTTTGATGGCAGTTTTCTACCGGAAAACAGCAATATAACCGAAAAAGGTTTCTCCGCAAACTGGAAGGTATCACACTTAAACAGAAGTTTCGGTCAGCAACATTTTGGATCCCTGCCCAACCTTCAGGCAAATACTTTTGATGTAAAATTCCTTATTCCCGTAAACCAGTACCAACAGAACGAACGAGCCTCAAAATATGGTTTCCTTGTTATTGGACTTACCTTTCTTGTATTTTTCCTTATCCAGTCGGTAAGTAAAATAGCAATACACATATTTCAATATTCCATGATAGGTTTGGCTCTTATTATGTTCTACACTTTGCTTATTTCGATCACTGAACACAGTACCTTCAGACTTGCTTACATTATTGCAGGAATATCTGTAGTAGTTATGATTGCACTTTATTCAATCTCCATTTTAAAAAATAAAAAATTCCCGGCTTTTATCGCTATATCATTAAGTGCACTGTACAGTTTTATTTATGTAATTATTCAACTCGAAAATTATGCATTACTAGTTGGAAGTATCGGGCTATTCGCCATATTGGGTGCGGTAATGTACTTCTCCCGTAAAATTGAATGGAAATAATCTTAACCAATCAACCTGATCCATTCAAAAAAGAAACCCTGACCGGATTCGGTCAGGGTTTCCCACTTTATATATAACAATTATAACTATTTAAGTTCTTTTACACGAATGAGTACATCAGACTCAAGATTAGTAACAACACCTTTAACGGTTATGTTATCTCCTACTTTAACAGCCCTGTATTGTTTAGGATCATCAAGATTAGGAATGCTTATGGTAGCTGCAAAATTACTTCCTTTAGCTGTAGTTATTTTTGCAGTATAACCATCTTTACCCTTATTGATCTCTGTTACTTTCCCGGTAACTTCAATAATATCATTGTCGATATGTTCAGTAACGGGTTCTGCTGCAGGTGTAGGTATAGATACTGTATCTGCAACTTCCTGAACTGCTGGTTCTGCTGTTGTCGTTTCTTCTGCTTTTTTATTGCACGATACCGCTAAAATAGCAACTGCTACAAACGCTATTGATAAAAATTTAATCTTCATATTAGCTTCTTTTACTCAAAGATAAGGCTTTTCGTATTAATGAATGTTAGCTTATTATAAAAAAAGCGGCTGCAAATTGCAGCCGCTATTATATCTATCAGTAAGACAGTTTATTAATGTCCCCCTGAAATCTTTTTATCAAAGTCGATACCCTGGCTTCTTAAGATACCTTTTACTTTCCATGCATAGAAAGCAAGGTAAGCGAAACAGATAACACCAACGATATAACTTATTTTAATATTAGTAGCATCGGCAACGGCACCTTGTATAAGACTAACGATACCTCCACCACAAATCATCATGATAAGGAAGTTACTTCCCTGAGTTGTTTTATGTCCAAGACCACTTACCGCAAGGGTAAAGATACAAGGCCACAAAGTACTACAGAATAATCCAACACTTGTAAACGCATACACAGATACCATACCTGTAGTAGCCATACCTGTTAGCAATGCTACAATACCAAGACCTGAGAAAAGCAATAACATTCTGGCAGGATTACCTTTACTGGCAAAGTCTGCAGCTATAAGAACCAGTAAAATCAGTCCATAAACGTAGAAAGGAGCAAGATCATGATCCATGAATGCATTCACTCCCAAAAATACACCGAAAGCCAAATATGGAGCGACGAATTTAAATACCTTTTGTAATGACACATTATCAGTAAATGCCTCAACAGCACCTCCCCAACGACCAATCATTAAACTTGCCCAATATAAAGATATATATGGAGCAACACTGCTTGTTAAGAAGCCAAGATCTTTTTCAAGATATGCAGGTAAATTAGCTGCTGTAGATACTTCAACTCCAACATAAAGGAATATAGCCAGCATACCCATTAAAAGCTGTGGATAGTTAAGTACCGATTTTTTTGTTTCAACAGTTTCTTCTTTCACGCCTTCTTCTAAAGGCGGGTGGTTTGGTAAAGAAGAAAATTTAAGAAGTATTGCAACCAGTACAAAAGCAGCCCCAAGACAAAGATAAGGTACTTTTACACTTTCCACACTTACGTCAGCACTAGCTTCAGACACGGCTCCAAAAATTGCAAAACTCACAATAAGCGGACCAATCGTTGTACCTAAATTATTAATACCTCCTGCAAGGGTTAATCGCTGCGAACCTGTAGTAATAGGCCCCAAAGCAATCGCCAGTGGATTGGCAACTGTTTGCTGTAAAGAAAAACCAAGTGCAACAATAAACAGACCTGAAAGCATTAATGGGAATGACCCCATATTTGCTGCCGGATAAAATAATAGTGTTCCCGCTGCTGAAATAAGAAGTCCCAGTGCCAGAGAGTTTTTATAACCAAGACGTTCTACAATATCTTTTTTTGTAATAGCAGATATAGCGATGTAAATAAGCGAACCTACAGTATAGGCTACATAAAATGCAATTGCCACAAGCATACTTTCTGTTTGCCCAAGATTAAAGGCTTTCTTAAATACCGGAATCAGGATATCGTTACTCGCCGCAACGAAACCCCAAAAGAAGAAAACGGTTACCAGCGGAATAAACTGGCCCCATTTGGTTTGTGAATTTTCAGAACTCATAAGTGATGTTTAAAATGTTAATGTGAATGTTTATTTGGGTTATAGATGTTTACGTTTTTATTCTGATTTTTTTATTTCTGTTGATGGGCCAATGCCATTATTATTAAAAGCTTCTATCCTGAAATAATAAGCATCGCTTCTATCCAGCCCGCTAAAATAATACTCATTTTTGCCATATACCATAATTGAGCCATATAATTTTTCAGGAGATTTACCAAAATAGATAACATAACCATCTGCATTGGGCTCCTGCTGCCATTTAAACCACACATTTCGGCGCTCCCCTTTTATTCTTGGTGACGAACGCAAAGGAACAAAATTCTGAACCATCCCGGGCTTTTGCCCCGATCCCTTACCGAATACCCTCAGTCCGCTTAAAGCAAACTTCCCGGTAGGCATTCCATGATTCTCTAGTTTTATAAAGCGTGCATTCGCAGGCTTTTGAAGCTCTATGTAATCATGCGGAGCGTCTTTTGTATTTTTACTTTTATCAACAAGCTCAGTCCATTTCTTACCATCCATTGATGAATAAATAATGTATTTATGTCCTGTTGTTGATGAAGGTTTACCCATTAGTTCCGCGTCCTGATCGGCATAATTTATTTGGATGGCATTAATAGTAGAGGTTTCACCAAGATCAGAAATAACATATTCGCCTTTATTCGCTGTTTTAGCCGACCAATAGGTTTTTATATCTTCATCGTTACTATAATTAGCCTGATAGCCCCCTAGTGTAGATGATACTTGTAGTGGTTTATTATAGTTTAGTAACATCCATCCTGAGAATGATGATAAACCGCTATGACTTTTGTTTTCAGACGGCAAAAAAGTTGGATAATCGCCATATGCTGTATTAGAATAAAGCTCTCCATTGGCGTCAAATCCCGAAGGCCAGATACCTAATCGTCTTTCAAAATTATTTTTAGTAGATATCACTACCGTAGAAACATGCCAGTAATCATTATTGTTATCCTGATAGGTTGCACCATGCCCTGCCCCTCTTGCAAAACCACCGGGTTTATAGGAGAAAGGATTGAATGACTGATACTCAAATGGGCCAAGAGCATTATTACCAACATAAACACCATCAGCATAACCACTGAATTCCGTTCCGGGAGCACCATATTGCAAATAGTACTTACCATTATGTTTTGTCATAAAAGCACCTTCGGTAAACGGTTGCAGAAAGGTATTATCGTTATGTTCGCCAAAGCGTTCCCAGCCATGCTCATCATCATTAAGTGCTAATACCGGAATAACTTCGCCTTCCGGCTGAAAGGTTTTGCGATTCAGTTGAACGCCATATAGCGGATACAGGTTACTCGAGCCGTAGTACAGGTACACTTCATCTTTTTCATTATCCCAAAATATATAAGGATCCCATGCACCGGCTTCGAACTTATGCACCAATTCTTTCCAGTCATCTACTTTTGGATTTGTACTCATCCAGATAGGAAATTCTTTGGTATGAGTTGAACCAACAACAAGCAAAGTATCATTTACAAATGAAACTGATGGTGCGCAAAGCTCATCATACACTTTATGTTCAGGTCTCAGGAATTTGCGTGGAATGAATGTCCAGTCCAGCATATTATCACTGTGCCAGTAGCCCCATTGGTTTGTTGAGAACAGATAATATTTATCCTGAAAGTAAGTAATTACAGGATCGGCTGTTGCACGATGTTTACCCTGTTTTACAAAATCCGGTATCGGGCAGTAACCATAATCTATATTAATAGGGTTACAGTAGGTTTTTTGCTGGCTATAGCCAAAAGATAACGCTAAAACTGCTATTGCTGTGATATACTTTTTCATCGTATTAAAATGATTTTAGCCCGACAAGCATAAAGTCAGATTTGATTTTAAGTAAATGGTCAATAGAAATTTTCATCGTCAAAAATTTTCTAAATATAACCATTAGTTAACGTTTTATAATAAATCAATCTGCTAAAAAACTTATCGAATTTTAAACTTGTCTTTATTTTTTTAAGGAATTCTATCGTTTGAGGTGAGGATAATTTAAAAAATAAAAGGCCATCATGTGAGAGATGGCCTTGAAAGTGAAGATCAACAAAATTTAAACTCACATAACTAACACAAACTTATCTTTTAATCCTGTGGCAGAACTACCGCCTACAAACACCTCAAAGTCTCCGGGTTCTGCGACAAATTGCATATCTATGTTATAAAACCTCAAATCATCCGGTGAGATTTCAAATTCTACTGTTTGTTTCGTTCCTTTTTTAAGTAAAAGCTTTTTAAAGCCTTTTAGTTCTTTTACAGGACGGGTTACTGAACCTACAACATCTTTAACGTAAAGCTGTACTACTTCCTCTCCATCATAATTTCCTGTATTGGCCACATCAACCGATATTTTCAGTTTTCCATTTGCATTAAGAGTATTCGATGAAATCTTTAAGTTAGAATATTCAAACTTGGTGTAACTCAATCCATAACCGAATGGATAAAGTGGACTGTTATCTGAATCAATATACCTCGACTTGTATTTTTGCTCAGGATCTTTTGCCCCTAGATATGGCCTTCCTGTATTTTTATGATTATAATAAATTGGTACCTGCCCTACACTTCTAGGGAATGTCATCGGCAACTTACCCGATGGGTTATTGATTCCATACAGGGTTTGCGCAACAGCCTCCCCTCCCATGGTTCCCGGATACCACGCTTCCAGTATAGCGTCCATATTGTCGTTTTCCCATGATAGCGTTAATGGCCTTCCGTTCATTAATACCAGAACAATTGGTTTACCCAATTTTTTAAGTTCAGCTAAAAACTCTTTCTGAATACCCGGCAGATCAATATCAGTACGTGATGCAGCTTCACCTGTCATATTCTCAAACTCACCCATAACAGCGACTATAACATCAGCAGAACGAGCATTGTCAAGCGCCTTTTGCATCATGTCCTTACGGGCATCAACAATTTCAACACCTTTATCAAAAGTTACTTTACCCTTTTCGGTAATCATTTTGTTTATGGCTTCCTGAATACTGGTAGCATATCCTGTCCTGTCGCCGGTTGCTGCCCACGACCCTATAATATTCCAGTCATCACCCACTAATGGACCTACAAATGCAACCTTCTGTTCTTTACGCAATGGCAGTATTCCATTGTTCTTTAACAAAACCATCGATTTATTTGCCGCATATAACGCAGCGTCAAGAAATTCCTTTTTATAAATGGTCGATTTTTCACGTTTCTCATCATTGTATAAGTACGGATCATTAAAAAGTCCCAAGTCATATTTAGCTTCCAGGATTCTTTTACAGGCATCATCAATTTGTGCCTGAGTTACTTTACCCTGATTCAAAAGTTTCTTTAGGTTTTTAAGGTAAATCCCGCCTACCATATCCATATCAACTCCCGCTTTGAGTGATAATTCTCCTGCATTCGCAGAATCCTTAGCAAAACCATGAGGTATCAGCTCATTTATGGCAGTGTAATCAGTTACTACAAATCCGTTGAATTTCCATTCTCCTTTCAGAATGTCCCTTAAAAGGAATTTACTTCCCGTTGCAGGAACCCCAGCAATTTCATTAAACGAAGTCATGAACGTTGCAACTCCTGCATCTACCGTTGCTTTAAATGGAGGCAGATATGTTTCTCTTAATACCCTTTCACTCATATCAACAGTATTATAGTCACGTCCGGCTTCAGCAGCACCATAAGCGGCAAAGTGTTTTGTACAGGCAAGTATTGTATTGGTAGCCATCAGGTCTTCACCCTGAAAACCTTTTACCCTTGCAAATGCCATTTTAGATCCCAGGTAAGTATCCTCCCCTGCACCTTCAGAAACACGTCCCCAACGAGGATCGCGTGCAATATCAACCATCGGGGCAAAAGTCCAGTGTATGCCTGAAGCAGCAGCTTCAGCAGCAGCAACTTCCGATGAACGTTTTGCAATATCAAGATCCCAACTTGCGGTTTCTCCTAATGTAATTGGAAATATAGTTCTATAGCCATGAATAACATCATAACCAAACAGCAAAGGTATCTTGAGCCTTGAATTGTCTAAATTTAATTTTTGGAGCTTACGGGTATATTCAACACCTGTAGCATTAAGTATCGAACCAACATTTCCTTTTTTTATCTCCTCTATAAAATTGTCTCCCCCTTTAGGCCCTGTTACCGTACCATCGGCAGTAAACTGAACCAATTGTGCTATTTTTTCGTCAATGGTCATTTTAGCCATAAGTTCAGAAACAAACTCGTTGCGGGGTTTAATCTTAGCCGGTTTGGCCTTTTGGGCATGTATTGATGCCGAACATGCCAATAAAAGGAAAATGGTATTTGTGAATTTCATTGTGTGAATTTTGAATAGTCTTGTTTTTTGAAATTAATTCAACGGATGCTGTGTCGACTGAAAGCCAAGATTCAGTAATCCCTGTTTTACTTCAGGAGCCTCCATAAAAAGATTCCATAGCATTCCGGTTCTGTAGTTTTCAATCATAGGTGCAATGGTACCCTGATCTATTGCCAGATAGCGTTTTGTTACCCAGTCATAATGTGGAGAGAAAGCATCATATGGTCCTGCAACTCCTATAAGTTTGTCTTTCCAGTCCTTATTCTCATAAAAGAATCGAAGCGCTTTCATACACTCTTCAGGCGCATAAGGAAATGATGATAATGCTGCGGTAGGAGAAATAACCCCT
Source organism: Flavobacterium sp. AG291 (assembly GCF_003350375.1). Classification (GTDB taxonomy): domain Bacteria; phylum Bacteroidota; class Bacteroidia; order Flavobacteriales; family Flavobacteriaceae; genus Flavobacterium; species Flavobacterium suzhouense. Next base: position 154,303 of record NZ_QQAR01000002.1, read on the forward strand.
TTATCACTAACCGGAGAATGCGCATTATAACCTGTTGTACCGTTAGAATTTCTCGAATAACTTGCTGTAAGTCCCCAACAGCTATCACTATAACCCGTCCATTGCCATGGATTAGCAACACAATAGGCATACATTATTTTTGTGTGGTTCTGAACCAAATCCATGTAATTAGCATAAGTATCAGACAATCCTCTCGGATCAAGTCCTAAATAAGAATAATGTGCCCAAAACATTGGCCCTACATTACCTGTTGCTCCGTTATAATTGAATATAACAGGAATATTATATCGTGAACCTGAGTGCTTAATCCCACCATTCCTTGCCCAGCCCTCATGATAAGGTGCCGCTGTAATAGGATGTGTAGGCGATGCCGCTGCCATTATATAGGTGATAAGGCATTCATTGTAACCCTCAAGCTTAAAATTCTTAACCCATTCATAATTTGGTGACCAATGCCAATAAAGAACATTTTCGCCGCCTTTAGTATACCAGTCCCACTCAACACCTTTCCAAAGTTCATCGGCCTGTTGAGCCAGAGCCTGCTCTTCGGCAGAACCATTTTTAAAATATTCGCGAACGCATATCAGTGCTTCGCATAAAAATGAGGTTTCTACAAGATCTCCTCCATTATCATCGTTTCCAAAAGGTACAACCTTTCCATTTGTACCATTTATCCAATGCGGCCATGCCCCGTGAAATCTATCTGCATCCTCAAGGAAGTTCAATGAAGTCTGTAATCGTGCTACAGCTTCACCACGAGGAACAAATCCTCTTTCTATACCTACCAGTATGGTCATGATACCAAAACCGGAACCTCCGGTAGTTACAAGGTTTCTATCTAGTGAAGTATCATCAACATGATAACGTTCACGTGCCAGTTTAGAATTAGTCTCTGCATAGTCCCAAAAATATTTGAGTGCATCTTTTTGAGCTAAATCAAGGATTTGCTCATCAGTAAGGGTTTCTTCCACAGGTGGTGTGGTAGTATCATTATCATCACTTTTAGAGTCACACGATGAGCATGACATACAAAAAGTAAGGATAATAAAAAAGTGTACTATTTTCACAACAGTTGTTTTTTAGATTGATGATATTTTTGGGAATTAGCAATATAATTGGGGGCAATATTGCTCAGTAAAAAAGGATACAATTACCGGTAGGTATACTACCGGTAATTAATTTAAAAATTTGAATTATCTGCCAGCCTTTTCAAGCTCGTAAAGTGCATTAATATCTGCCTGGATAAGTACTTTTTTGAAAACACGTATCTCATCAATCTCTCCGTTAAGAGCCGCATTCCATGCTTCAGCATTGGTACCGTCTACAACAGAGTTAAGTGCTCCAATGATTGGGTGATTGGGTGTAAAGAAACTCATAGGCATAGGCTGTGTATTCCCATCTGGATCGTTATTTCTTTCTTCCCATGCAGAGTTAGAAATTTTTGCACCATTCACATAAAGTTTATTCGTAGCAGTAGCTGCATCCCACGTATAAACCACGTGTGCCCATTGTCCACCAATTTTGTTAGCATTCCATGTATGTGTGTTATCCATCCATGATTCTTGTTTGATCATGTTTACACAGTCACCTCCAAATGGAGTTCCATCCGGTCTCGAAAACTGGTATTGAGCCTTCATCTGAATAGAATCGCTTGATACTAACCCGTGAGTATTTCCAAAAATACTTAAGTTACCTACGTTAGCATCCGGACCTCCTGCAAATGAGATAATTGGAGAAATTACGCTGGGCCCATCAGCTGTCATTTTAGTGTTAGATATCTTAACCCAACAACTGATTGTAAGGCTGCTGCTCTGAATATTAAGGTTAGAAATAGAACCATAGTTTAAATATCCTGAAGTAAGTTTAACTCCCTGCCCTTTGACTGCAGTAACATAACTTGCTCCAACAGAATTTGCAGGCATTGCTCCTGAAATACTTTCTTTTCCATCTCCATTTAATGGCCAGTAAGCTAAAAGGTCAGTCGCTGCTACTTCATCAGCGGTATTATAACCTCCGATTGGAGGTAATGTTGAGCCTCCATCATCGTCGCTACCACAAGAAGTAAGTAATATACCTGATGTAGCCACCAGTGAAAACGCTAAAATTTTGATTGTCTTCATAATAAATTAAATTTAAATTAAGTGTTAGTATTAGTATCCGTTATTTTGAATTAATCTTCCTCCACTGGTCGCTATCTGCGATTGCGGAATTGGAAACAGCTCATGTTTCCCTGTTACAAATGTTTTTCCTACAGCGCTCATGACAGAAGGACCCTGTCCGGTTCTTATGATATCAAACCATCTGTCGTGTTCCATAGCCATTTCCCATCTCCTTTCGTTGTAAATATCCTGTAATGTGATACCTGTAATATCCTCAAGTCCTGCTCTTTCACGAATCTGATGCATTATATCAGACAAATCAGATGTTTGCCCTGATTCAAATCCGGCTTCTGCCCTTATAAGTAATACATCGCTGTATTTTAAAAGTCTAAGATTTTTGGCTGTATTTCCTTTATCATTATTCCATGATTCTGCAATGCTGCTTTGGTAGGCTTTATAGTTATATCGTGGATTTGTCCATGAACTTGGCGCTTCAAAACCATCCCAAAGTGTAGATGGTACAAACATTATTGTAGCATCTTTTCTCAAGTCACCGGTTGCGTAAGAATTTACCAGAGCTTGTGAAGGTATATTGAATCCCCAACCTAAATCAGGTGTTCCTCTCGGCCCCTGTACATTGGTATAATCTCTTAATCCATTGGTTAAGGTAGCCTGTACTTCAAATACAGATTCTTGTTTATTTTCGCCTACTTCACGCCAAACATCTGCATAATTTGGAAGAAGGTCATATTCTCCTGATCCTATTACATTACCGGCCATATTATATGCATCGGTCCATTTTTTTTGATACAGGTATACTTTGGCCAATAATGCCTGGGCGGCTCCTTTTGTTGCTCTTCCTAAATCACTGGGGGCATATTGTGATTTAGCTGGCAATTTATCGATAGCATCAAGTAAATCTGCTTCTATTTGTGCATAAACCTCTTCTTTAGTTCTCTTTGTGAATACAATTTCGTTAATGGCTTCCGTGTCATTCAGGTCGATTTTTTCAAGAACTAATGGCACTCCGCCAAAACAACGCACCAAATCAAAATACCAAAAAGACCTCAAAAACTTAACTTCACCAATAAGTCTATTTTTTAATGTAGGATCAGCTTCTAATAAATTCAGGTAATACAATGCATTATTTGCCCTGTAAACTCCTTCATATCTTCCTTTCCACACATCTTCAAATGATATATCCTGCGCATCAAAAGTCAGATTATCCATTTTAGCCTTATCTGTCCCTGTATCACTGGCTGTCGATCCTTTATCAGCATCATCTGAAGTAATACTTGTTATTCCAATCCATGAAAAGGAATACATGTTGTAATCGAGCATTTTATTGTAAACACCATTTACAAGCTGAATAGCATTATCTGGATTATTAAGAAAATCTTCTTCGCTTATCACATTGTTTGGATCCACATTTAAATCATCATCACAGGAAACAAGCGTTACCAATGCCAGAGATAATGCTACTAAAGCGTTATATGTAAATCTCATATTTAATTTTATATTTTTCATAGCTTAAAAACCTACATTAAGTCCGAATAAAAAAGTCTTATTAGTTGGGTATGCATCCAGTTCTATACCGGCCGTACCAAGCGGGTTGCCATTGTCATCTCCTTTAAGTTCAGGTGAGAAACCTGTAAATTTGGTAAACAGGAATGGATTAATTGCCGTTGCATAAAACCTGATTTTATCAACACCTTTAAATACCTGTGGCAAAGCATAACCTACGGTAATATTATTGATCCTTAAATAATCACCCTTTTCGATGTAATAAGTTGAAGCACGCGGAACTTCGTTAGACGGTCTTGGATTGCTTGCGTTTGGATTAGATGGAGTCCAAAAGTCTGTCAATAGCTCATTTTCTATATTCTCACCTCCAAAACGTTGTGCTTTTTTACCATTGTAAAGTTTATTCCCTCCCACGCCGTAAGCATCTACTGAAAAATCAATTCTTTTATAAGTAAACCCCAGGTTTAGTCCATAAGTAAAAGTTGGAAGATAAGAACCTGCAACTACTCTGTTATCGCTATATGTTAAGAATCCGTCAGAGTTATATCCTGTAACATCATATACATAAAAGCTACCTAAAGGCTGCCCTACCAGTACTTGTTTGGTATATTGCCCGTTACCTAAACCTCCTCCTGTATAATTTCCGAATAAAGAGCTGTTTACTTCAGTTAATTCATTTTTGTTGTATGAATAATTACCTCCAACCCAGTAATTAAAATCAGTACCTATAGCATCCTGCCATTTTAAAGTAACTTCAATACCTTTATTACTTACCGTTCCAACGTTTAGAGGAACCGCTATTGGTGATAACACCGAGGGTACTGCTACCGGTAAAATTGCATTTTCCTGTTTTCTGCTATATGCATCAAATACACCGGAAAGTCTGTTATCTAACATTGCAAAATCAAAACCAAGATCTATTTCTTTCATTGTTTCCCAAGTCAGATTACGATCAATGTCATTTGGTACATTCGTTCCCGGATTAATTACTTCTGTACCTCCAAAAGAATAATTATAACCTGAGCCAAACACAATTGAGTTAAGCGACTGGCCTGTATAACCATTACCTACTTCACCATAACCACCACGCAATTTGAAATTATTCAGGAATTTTACACCTTGCATAAACTCTTCAGATGTAAGTACCCATCCTGCCGATACTGATGGAAACACTGCAAATCTGTCATCCTCATCAAATGTGCTCACTCCTTCTCTCCTTACTGAAGCTGATAACAGATATTTATTATCAAAATCATATTCCAACCTTCCAAAATAAGCTACTGATACTATTGGAGTCTCTGTAACATTTTGCACCACAGATCCCGGAGCAACTTCAATATTGTTTGACGAAAGATTAAGGTTCCAGTAATTTGACTGAACCGGAACATCATACCTTGTTGCATTCATATATTCTGAAATCTGGAATGATGTTTTAGACATACCTGCAACTACTGTCAGGTTATGTTTTTCTGCGAATGTTTTGTCGAAAGTGAAGTAGTTATCCCAGTTATATCTATAGGAAGTATTTCTTCTTTGCTGTAGTGTATTTATGATAGGATTATTGGGATTAGCTGCTATATAATCCGCAACCTCCTGAGTAGGATTCGCGACTAACCATAAATTTCGCGTTGGAGTATAAGAATATCCTTTACCCCAAAGTGCTGTTGCTCCAAAGTTAGATGTGAATTTTAAGAAATCAACTATTTGGGCTTCTACATTAACCGCACCTATAAGAGTAACATTTTTATTTTGTTCGTTATTATAATATAATTGAGCGACCGGATTAGCAACATTATTAAACCTGTCAGAACCGTCAATAGAAACAAGACCTGTATTAGGGTCACGTAAAGGTTGTACCCATCTTCCATTGGCAAATCGAACAGGCATAATCGGAGCCTGCTTGTAAGCATTTGTAAAAGCACTTAATGGTTTTGGAGTAGTATGATCAATTGAAAGATTAAAGAATGGAGAAACTTTAATATTGTCATTAAGCAATCGGATTTCGTTTTTACTTATAACATTAGTTCTTTCGTATTCAGAACCATTTAGAATACCCTTTTCCTTATAATTAGATGCTCCAAAATAATACGTAGCATTCTCACCTGCACCTGACAATGAGATACTATTACTGATTACTTCTCCAGTACTGGTAATCTCGTCAAGCCAATCAGTGTTATAAGGTTGATTGAAATTAAAGTAACTGCTGGAACCAAGTGCAGCATTACCGTAGTATGCATAACGGTATGAATCTGCCATATCTACTTTTCGCTGAATGTACTTTTGTCCATAGTAGCTATCAACTGAAACTTTCACGTCTCCTTTTTTTCCTTTTTTGGTAGTGATAAGAACTACTCCATTGGAACCTTTCTGACCATAAATAGCAAGCGAAGAAGCATCTTTTAAAATGTCTATCGTAGCTATATCGTTTGGATTAATGCCATTCAATCCATTAGTTTCAATACCATCAATTACATAAAGTGGATCTCTCGCACCGGTAATAGTACCTAATCCTCTTATACGTACTGTAGGATTTTGTCCAGGTTCATCATTAGTAACAATATTTACACCTGCAGCCTTTCCCTGAATTGCTTGCATTGCTGACTGTGCAGGAGTTCTTACAATGTCGGCAGCTTTAATTTGTGAAACCGATCCGGTAACAGCACCTGCCTTTCGTGTTCCATAACCTATAACAACGACTTCCTGCATCTGATTTTTAAAAAAGATGGAATCATTAAATATAGAATCATTGGGTTGTTGGGCAGTAGGCGGCACCTGTGCAAACAATGGTACCGTTAGTAAAGAGAAACTAATATGGAGTAAAGTTTTCTTCATGGGTTAGCTATAAAAATTATGATTAACCCAAAATTAAGAACTAAAACGTTTTAGTACATCAACTATTCAGTACTCATTAACACATCAAAAACCCATAAAAACAACATAAAATATTAAAAAACAGATAATTGAAACAAGCCTTTGTACATCATAAAAAGTGTTAATGATGTAGTATTGATGTATAAAGAGTATATAAAAATTAATGCTTTTTTATATTAAATAGGCAAATTTTTAAATAAAATTATATGTTTATCATAAACTTATACAGACTTTCATCCTGAGAAAGTTCAAGTTTCTTACGCAATCTGTATCGATGGAGTTCTACTCCTCTAAATGAAATGTTCATTAACGGAGCAATTTCTTTAGAAGATAAATTCATTTTTAAATATATGGATAGCTTAATATCTTTTGATGTAAGGGATGGGTGTTTTTTAGAAAGTCGTTCAACGAACTCTTCGTGGCTTTTGAAAAGATTTTTCTCAAAACTCTGCCATTCGTTTTTACTGATAGTATTCGTTTTTATAATCTGTCTTATCTTAGTTTTAAGCTGACCATCATTGATTTCACTATTCAGAACTTCCTGAATACTTTCAATCATTTCACTGTGCTTAGCAATAGAAAGTGATTTTCCGGCAACTTCCGATGCTTTATTCTGCACTTCCATTTCCAGTCTATGTTTCTCGAATTCCTGTTGCCTCAAACGGTTTTCAGATTCCATTTCAAATTCAAGAAGTTGTTTTCGATGTTTAAGCTCTTCTTCATTTAGTTTTAGCTTCTGATTATAGCGTATTGCATTCCATCGATAATACAAAAAGAAACTACCACTTATCACTACTATATAAACCAATATCATCCAAATAGAAAAATACCAGGGCCTGGAAACATAAAAATAATATTCCGCAACTTTATTATCGTTCTTTCCTGAAACTGTAAAAATTTCTAAATACTGCCTTCCACTGCTCAAATTGTTTAGAATTATATTCCCATCCTTTACAGGAATGAGTTCAGAATCGTTATGCCTGTAAAGCAAATCCGGTCGCCCATAACCAAAATATTCAGCAATCAAATGAACATCTACAGACTGATTATATTTTACTTCCGTGTCATCATCAATAAGATTACCCAGGTAGTATGCCTCTATTTTAATGTCATTAGTTTTATGTTTATCATTACTAAGATCAAAAGTTATAAAACCATCATCAAGATTAATTAATAGTTTATTACCGTCTTTATAGACCCTAGTATTTTCCATAATCAATCTACCCTGATAATATTTCTCTGATAGCAGCCTCCACTTAAAGTCATTCTTGTCTTGTACTATAAGGTAAAGAAGACCTTGCTTAAGAACCATGAAATGATCCTCATCAATTGGTATTATATCAGATATATTACTGAATTCAGAGTTGAAAATCTTATTCTTTTCAAGCTTAGCAGAAATACCATTATATACGTACCAGGTATTATTTATTAAAAATAATATCTCATTCCTGAAGTTAAATATTTTTACACCAAAGTCACTTGTTATATTATTACTTCTGGAAACGTTTTCTACACGTTTAACCTTGAAATTCTCGTTATATGTTATCCTGTAAAGACTCCTGTAATTATCCGCAGCCCAAAGCTCACCTTTTTTATTTTGAGCAATGTTTCGGATTGGCTTTGTAATACTATCAAGTATTTTCCATTTGCTCAAATCGTTTATATCCTTATAAATGGCTATACCAGAATAATTTGCCTGAAAGTAAACATTATCAAAATCGCTTTTTAAAAACTTCCACCCACCATTAACCGGATTCACCCATTTTAGAGAGTTATCATTATAAACAAATGTACCATCATTGTGACCTATCACAAACTCACTACCATGCTTATAAATATCCCATACCTGCCCTTGGGAATTAGGTATCGCATTAAGAATTTTGTTTTTATAGGTAAATATTCCGTGATTTGTTACAAAAAGATAGCCTTCAGGCATAGTAGATAAAGAATATACTGATCCCAATATGCCTAAATTATCAGAAAATATATTTACAGGTGAATTTATTTCAATATGAGAAATGCCGTTGTCCAGCCCCAACCATAAATCCTTTTCATTATCAAGACTTAAAGAAAGTACAGCATTGTTCTTAAGACTGTTTTTTCTATTAAGGTTTTTAAAGGTGTTATCTTTAATATTTATAATATATAAGCCTTTAAGACCTGTACCAATTGCCAAAATAGAATCATTAAGGAATTTAGCGGTAACAATTACATCTCCCTTTATGAGATTATTAAGACTGCTTTTCCATGGAGACAAACCTGTTTCATTTCCCGTGTAAATTCCATTATTTTTGGTAAAAACATACAGGACACCATGCCTTTTCTCCATTCCGTGAATAATATTGTTGTCAAGCTGTTGCCAGTTTTTGATCTTATTGAATTTCCTACCCTCAAGTATATAGACTCCGCTCTTTACCGTTGCAACATATATTCTTGCATCAATAACATAGCAATAGGAGATGAGTTCAGGGAATTTGATTTTGTCAACATTCTTACCGTTATATATGTAAATCTCATTAAAAGACTGAAAGTATATCTTTCCCTTATGGTAGAATATTTTCCATATTTCTTCGTTGTCTGCATTACCAAGAAATAAGTTTTTGTCCTTTGAAACGGAAAAATATTCCATCTTACCATGAACTCTTTTCCAATATCCAAATTCTTTGTAAGAGCCGCAATAAATCTTATCACCTTCTACAAATACAGAACGTATTATAGTTTTGTTTGGCAAAGAATAACGTTCCCATTTTACACCGTCATAGCGTAAAAAATAATGATTATTAGCGAAGTACATTGCATTATCTTTGCCCTGTACAACATTCCATACCTGATTATCGCCATTGTATTCTGATTTCGTAAAATTCTCCACAAAAGGAAGTAATTCCTGCGAGAATGCCGGTATCATAAATTGTAATAACAATAAAAAAAGAAGGCCTTTTAAACGCATATTGTATGGGATTTGCTTATCAAATATATAAAAATGAACCCAAAAAAAAGGCCCCTATATATGGGGCGCACTTTCTTTTTCATTTATATAATCTTTGAGATAGCTGAATTTTTCTGTGAGCTTCCCTCCTTCTGTAATTTGGGAGCGTCTTAATACACCATCTTTATCATCATTAAAAAAGGCCGGGATTATATGTTCTAAAAACATTTCACCAAAGCCTACACTTGCATCTTTTGGTAATTCGCACGGTAAATTGTCTACAGCCATAACTACAATTGCTGAAGGGTGAAACATATCGGTTTCTTTTTCCTCAAAAGGGTGATAACCATAAAAAGGTTCTGCGATAGTTGAAGACCTTAATGTGCTGGCTATAGGGCCAGCGATATCACATGATATGTCAGCAACAATCTTAATACGATTATCAGCAGACTTTAGCATATCAGCAGATAATATTACAGGAGCTCCTGTTCCGTAAAAATGCCCTGCAATAAACATGTCTGATGCAGTTGAAAAGCGTCCAAAATCAGATTCGTATGCCGAAGGATCTTTGTAAAACTCTGTTTTATCCATAGCTTTACCATCTTTCCTTTTATTATAATGCTCTACATCAATATGAACATATACAGGCTCATTATAATTTTTAGAAAAATAATTTTCTATAGATACCTCTTTAATTTTCATGGCATCAAGCATCTCTTTCGCTCCCATGCCAACTTTGCCATGCCCTGTTAATACAATTTTTATGGGTGGAAGTATCATTTTCTTAAGGCGCGAAATAAGTGCTGCTTTATCTGGTAGTGTCTCGGCTTTAGAAAGACTATACAATTCATATTTAAGCCCAAAAGCCCTAAAAGCATTATATACACCTACGTTACCTGCATATCTTCCAAAACCTATAAGGCGTTTACCCTCTTCATCAACAAAAGTTTCATGATCGTAGAGATCAATTTCCTTATCAATAACTGCCTGAAGCAACTTTTGGTTATGAGGCTGTTTCTTAATTGTATGAGAAAAGAAAATATACTTTTTATGAGGAATAAGTGCATCGACAGGTATTTCCTTAACACCTATAAGCACATCACAATCTGATATATCATCTGTTACTTCAAATCCCTTTGAAATATATTCACTGTCATTGAAAATGCGAATATCGGACGCCTCCACCTTAATCTCGATAGCTGGAAATTTTTCTTTTAACTTTTCCAACATTTCAGGCGAAAAGACTACCCTTTTATCCGGCGGCGATTTTCTCTCCTTTAGTATACCAAATTTCATTTTAAGTCAAGTTTATTACTACGTATATTGTTAGTTTAGGTCAATTTCAAACGTTACCTTTAAATTATATAACAGTATTGCTTAAATTATTTTCAAATATAACAGTATTTCTCTCCTTTGCCAATAAATATTGGAGAAAAATATCATTATATTTGCACAATAGTTTTGGTATTATTTTTGTTTAATATCACTACCAACTACTTACATGGGGTCGACTGGTTTTGACAGCAGGCCGAAATGAACAGTAAGCACGTCGAGAACAGGAGTTGGTTCTCGTTAATTCATCAGCTCCGAACTTTTAAACGGCGAAAATAATTACGCTCTTGCTGCTTAATAATCTGAACTATAGTAAGATTTAGCCACGTCCTGCAAGGCAGGAAAGTGAGATTCTCCTAAAAAGCCCTGGTTTATGGCGTTTTGTAATGGGGAACCGTAAAAATAGACCTGGGGAGTTTTTTGCTTCGCGAAATTCCCAAGACTTTAGAAGCTAAGTGTTGTGTGGCAGTTTCTGGCCTTGCACAACATCGAAAAATTAAGCAGAAACTAAACGTGTAGAAAGCTCTTTGCTTCCCTGTTTGGACCCGGGTTCGATTCCCGGCGATTCCACGAAGACGGTTTAAGGCACAATTTTCAAAGTTGCTAAAAACACACAAAACGTCTCAAAAATCTTTTAAGCCTATAAATTTTCATATTTGTAGGCTTTTTTATTTCTGTCTAAATTTTCAAAAACGCACAAAAATTGTTCTGTTGCATTTGTCAAATAAATGGGTTTAACTTATACACTTAACTCTGAATAAAAGTATTAAAAATCTGAACACCAAGCTTTTAATAATCTCTTCTGGATTTCTATAGCTTAATGTAAAAAAACAGCCCCTCAAGAAAAATAGATTTCAAACAGCAATGATCTTTGATATGTATACCATAAAAGGAGAAGTTGCTCTTGGAAACAACAGAATCAAAAGTACATCAAGCCAATATATTATAGCAAATATGTTTAATTTTATCATACATCTAAACAATTGTACGATATATTATAAAACCAAAAATGAATAAAAGAATAAAATTGATTTTCTTAATACTCATATCGACACTCAACTTTTCTTGTTTCCAAAAAAAATTAACTAAAAAGGAAACAAACAAGTCAGAATTGGTAGCGACTTCACAAATCGATACATTGAAATTTACCTCAGGCATACGTGCAATATTTCAAGACAGTAAAGGTAATTATTGGTTTGGAAGTCATAATGAAGGTGTAAGTATTTATAACGGAATATCATTTGAATACTTTACAACCAATGACGGCTTATCAGACAATCAAATTCGTTCAATCCAGGAAGACAATAACGGTAAAATTTGGATTGGGACTTCAAAAGGAGTAAATGTTTATGACAAAGAAAAGCTTGTCACTTATTCATCGAATTTTAATAACCCAAAATATGAATGGAATAAAACCAATGGGGATTTATGGTTTTATGCAGACGAAGAAGGCGGAATAAGTCGTTTTGACGGAAAGTATATGAACTATCTAATTTTTCCAATACCTAAAAATGAAAACCAAAATAATTCTTATGGCGTAACAGACATATCAACAGAACATAACGGTAAAGTTTGGATTGCTACCTATGCAGCACTATTTAATTATGATGGTAAAACAGTAACTGTTTTTGATCATAAAACCTTAAAACTTAAAGACAATGAGACTTTGCACATAAGAAGTGTATTAGCAGATTCAAAAGGGCGAATTTGGATAGGAAATAATGGAATTGGAGTATTATTAAAAGAAGGAGATTCCATAACTCATTTCTCTAAAGAACAAGGAAAATTCATCCCAATAAATGAGTTTGAAGCGAACACTAAAACGCAACAATTTGCAAAAAATACAGGGTTGCAATCAGTCTTTGTCATTGAAGAAGATTCAAAAGGAAACATCTGGTTTGGAGATCGAGATTCTGGAGCTTGGAAATATGACGGCAAAACGTTGACGAACTATAAAATTGACCCAAAATTGAACTCTCAAATGATTTGGAGCATTTATGAAGACCAAAATAAAAACTTGCTTTTTGGAATGGCAGAAGGTTGTGTTTATAAATTCAACGGAATGACATTTGATAAGCAATTTTAAAAACACAAACTAACAACAGTAATTTGCTTAAATGCCGGGGGTTCTGCTAAATTCAAATTCATTTCTCCGATTGCACATTAGTGCAGAGTTAAAGATTGCGCTTCAATTACCGGCACTTCTCATGCTTTTAAACTTTAGTGGTTATTTTAGTGAACAGTAATTTGGATGGACTTAAAAAAATCAGATGACTTTAGTAACGTTTTTAAAGTTACCAAACTCGTTTTTAGACAGAAGACACTTTAATGTAGATCTAAATTTGAAATATACTGCCTAAAGAATAATTTATTTAGGACAACAAGAACCTTTCGCTTTAGACATCTATTAAATCATGAAATGAACGCTTAAAGGCTATTCTTAAATGCGTAAGAAAACAAAATGTAGTCTTCGTCTTTTTTGTTTGTGATGAATCTCCAAAGTTCTAGAAATAAACCTTACTCCGCTTGGATTAAACAAGATTAGGAATGCTTAAAATAAAAAAAAACTCTTCAGTTTCCTGAAGAGTTTTAAAAGTGGTGGGCGATGAGGGATTCGAACCCCCGACCCTCTCGGTGTAAACGAGATGCTCTGAACCAACTGAGCTAATCGCCCTTTTTTTTGCAATCCCGAAGCGTTGTTTGTTTCAGTATTACGGGTGCAAATATACGCTTAGTATTTGTATTTGCAAGCCTTTTGCGAAAAAAAATTATTGTTTTTTTATATCCTTTAAAATAACCCTGTCTGTATGATTAATTATTTCAAATATAACAATCTCATTTTTAGCAGTAGTAGACTCTAATATGTAAATTTTGCCACCACCCGGATTTGGCTTATTGCTTTTAGAAAAATCTACATTTCCGTTCTCAAGGCTATTTTTTATATCTTCCATAGTTACCCATTTCTCGTTTATTTTAGCCTGAGCTTCTTTAGAAATGGTTAAACCTTTAGTTTTAAAATCTTTTAAAACCCGGCAATTTGGCAAGTAACAAAAGTCTTGCCCTCGTTTATTAAATATAAAAGCTACAAGAAAAAAACCAAGTGTCAGTCCAAAGATATAATAAGCTATTCTGTGTTTTAATTTCATTTTATATAGATTTTAATCCTGAAGTTTTCTTCTTTTTCTTTCTGCGCTAATAAGGTTTAGTTCACGGCTAGTTTGTCCGGCAACGGAAGTATTTTCCTCTGCCCTCCTTATCAAGTATGGCATAACATCCCTAACGGGACCAAAAGGAAGATATTTTGCAACATGATAACCATGAGCAGCCAGATTGAAGCTGATATTATCACTCATACCATAAAGTTGACCAAAAAATACTTTTTCATCATTAGCGCTAATGCCTTTTTGCTTCATAAGTTCAATAAGCTTATATGAACTGTCTTCATTATGTGTACCTGCAAAAATGGCCATAGAATCAATATGATCAACCATATATTTTATACAGTTGTCATAATTAATATCTGTTGCCTCTTTTGATTCACATATAGGGGTTGGATAACCCATTTCTTCAGCACGCTTATTCTCTTTCTCCATATAAGCACCTCTTACAACTTTCATACCTATATGAAAGCCATCGGTTTTAGCCTGTTCATGTAATTTTTTTAAATAATCCAGCCTGTCCCATCGATACATTTGAAGCGTGTTATAAACAATAGCTTTGTTCTTGTTGTATTTACGCATCATATCAGCCACAAGGTCATCAGCAGCATCCTGCATCCAACTCTCTTCAGCATCAATAAGAAGTGCAACATCATTATCATGAGCCGTTTTACACACAATTTCAAAACGCTCTACCACCCTCTTCCATTCAGTTGTTTCCTCTGCTGTAAAAGCTTTTCTTTCACCAAGTTTTACCCAAAGATCAAATCTTCCGAAACCTGTAGGCTTGAATACTGCAAAAGGAATTGCAGCTCTTTCTTTAGCAAACTCAATAGTTTTTAAAGTCTTCTCTAAAGCTTTATCAAATTCAGACTCATCCTCTTTCGCTTCAACTGAATAATCAAGTACAGAAGAAACTCCTTTAGTAAACATTTTATCTACTACCGGAAGACAGTCTTCTTCAGTAGTGCCACCACAAAAGTGATCAAAAACTGTAGCCCTTATAAGCCCCTCTACCGGTAAATGAAGGTTTAGTGCAAAGTTTGTAACCGCTGTACCTATCCTCACCAATGGTTGGGAAGCTATCATTTTAAATAGAAAATAAGCCCTGTCAAGTTCAGTGTCACTTTTTAATGCAAATGCATCGGCAGTATTATTGAAGATTTTTTCCATTGTGTTTAAAAAATTTGTGCAAATATAAAGACTGTTCAAGAATTTAAAGTATTAATTGCCTTATTTTGCTTTTTCTTTAATGTAATTTTATGGAAGCCATCAAAACATCCTCTTATACTATATATTTTAACGAGAACTGCTATACCTATTTGCAGGAGGTTTTATTACCCGAAAATTATTCCACTTTATTTGTCCTGGCCGACACAAATACCTCACAATATTGTCTGCCAAATTTTTTAGCCCAGGTAGCAACCGAGCTACCAATCGAAATTGTTGAAATAGAAGCCGGGGAGATTAATAAATCCATCGAGACCTGTATTGAAGTATGGCATGCGCTTACTGAACTTGGTGCCGACAGAAAAAGCATTGTAATTAATCTTGGAGGTGGTGTAGTTACCGATTTGGGTGGATTTGTTGCTTCAACATTTAAAAGAGGTATGGATTTTATTAACGTTCCTACTTCCCTTTTAGCAATGGTTGATGCTTCAGTTGGAGGTAAAACCGGTGTAGACTTGGGAATATTAAAAAATCAGATAGGCATTATCAATAACCCTACAGCTGTACTTATAGATATCAATTTTCTTGACACCTTACCTTCCAATCAAATGCGGTCAGGTCTTGCCGAAATGCTAAAACATGGGCTGATAGCCGACAAAAATTACTGGACGCAATTCTTTGATCTGAACAATCTGACTACTGATGATTTAGGCCAATTAATACATGAATCAATACTAATAAAGAACAATATAGTTGAGCAGGATCCTAAAGAGAAAGGAATTCGTAAAGCGCTCAATTTCGGACATACAATCGGACATGCTATTGAATCTTATTTTTTACAAAACTCTGCTAAAGAGCCTCTTCTACATGGTGAAGCCATTGCTATAGGAATGATTATAGAAGCATATCTTTCATTGCAACAAAATCTTATTTCTATTAATGACTATATCGAAATAAAAACTGTCATTGAGAACATTTTTGAGAAGGTTGATTTTAACGAAAACGATATAGCAGAAATCATTAAATTACTGGTACATGATAAAAAAAATGTATCCGGAGAGGTTCAATTTGTTCTTTTGGATAAAATTGGAAAAACAGCAATCAACAAAACGGTTGAAAACTCTTTGATTGTCAAGGCCTTCGCAGACTACAAAACCTAACAATTTTTTAAGAGATTTGTTTTTAAATACGAATTAATATTTTTTACATTTGCCCTGATGAAAATGAACCAAAGCATGTTTTCCCTTTTTGGGACCATCAGTAAATTAAAGGCTTTTGCACAGGCAAACAGTACTGTATTTGCTGTACGGAGAATTGCGGACATGTTTGTATTTCATTCCGGAATTACCTGTCGTGAAAAGCTACAGATTATGTATGCGAATATAAGAGTTTGAAAATCAGATTATAATCTTAGGAATAAATCTTATTTTTATAATCAAAATATCCATTAATTTTCAAATGAACACAAAATATTACGACCTTATAAATCAAACTTTTTACTTCCCACAGGAAGAATTCACTCTTAATAAAGACAATCTTCAGTTTCATAATATTGACTTAATGAAACTTGTTGAGCAATACGGCACTCCTCTTAAATTCACATATCTTCCTGCAATCTCTAATAATATCCGTAAAGCAAAAGGATGGTTTAGAAATGCAATGGAAAAAAACAAATATGAGGGTAAATATTACTATTGTTATTGTACAAAAAGCTCTCACTTTGAATATATCATGGATGAGGCTTTCAAGAACAATATTCATATTGAGACATCTGCTGCATTCGACGTAAATATTGTTGAAAAGCTTCTTGAAAAAGGAAAAATCAACAAGAATACCTATGTGATCTGTAATGGCTTCAAAAGAGACCAATATATAGAAAACATTGCAAGACTAATAAATAACGGACACAGCCGAACAATCCCTATTATTGATAACTACGAAGAACTTGATCTTTTACAGGAACAAATCAACGGCAAGTTCAAAATAGGTATTCGTATTGCGGCTGAAGAGGAGCCTAAATTCGAGTTCTATACATCTCGTCTTGGAATTGGTTACAAAAACATACTCCCTTTTTACAGAAAACAGATACATGAAAATAAAAAAGTAGAGCTTAAAATGCTTCACTTCTTTATCAATACAGGGATTAGAGATACTTCTTACTATTGGAACGAGTTGGTAAAATGTCTTAAGGTTTATGTTAATCTTAAAAAAGAATGCCCTACCCTCGATAGTCTTAACATAGGTGGAGGATTCCCAATCAAAAATTCACTGGCATTTGAATACGATTACCAGTATATGATTGATGAAATCCTTAATCAAATCAAGATTGCATGTGATGATGCTGAAGTTCCGGTACCTAATATCTACACAGAATTCGGTTCGTTTACAGTTGGTGAAAGTGGAGGAGCTATTTATCAGGTTCTATATCAAAAACAACAAAATGACAGGGAAAAATGGAATATGATTGATTCATCATTCATTACTACCCTTCCGGATACCTGGGCGATAAACAAACGTTTTATTATGCTTGCCATCAATAGATGGAATGATCAGTATGAAAGGGTTTTATTAGGCGGACTAACTTGCGACAGTGATGACTATTACAACTCTGAGCAAAACATGAATGCCATTTACCTACCTAAATACAATAAAGAAAAACCATTATATATTGGATTCTTCAACACAGGTGCTTATCAGGAAACAATTGGTGGCTATGGAGGATTACATCACTGCCTTATTCCGCAACCTAAACATATCCTTATAGACAGGGACGAAAACGGAATATTAGCAACAGAAGTATTCTCAGAACAGCAACAAGCTGAAGAAGTACTATCTATATTAGGTTATAACAGAGAAAAGAAATAATACTTGAATTTAAATACAACAAACAATGAGCAAAGGACCAATTAGCCAGTTTATTGAAAAGTACTATCTGCACTTTAATAGTGCTGCGCTTGTAGATGCCGCTAAAGGCTATGAAAAACAGCTGCAGGATGGTGCCCAGATGATGGTGACGCTTGCGGGCGCTATGAGTACGGCAGAACTTGGGAAAATTTTCGCCGAAATGATTCGTCAGGATAAAGTACAGATAATTTCATGTACAGGAGCTAACCTTGAAGAAGATATAATGAACCTTGTAGCTCACTCTCACTATGAGCGTGTTCCTAATTACAGAGACCTTACGCCTCAGCAGGAATGGGATCTTTTAGAAAGAGGGCTTAATCGTGTTACCGATACTTGTATTCCTGAACACGAAGCTTTTCGTCGACTACAAAAGCACATCCATAAAATATGGAAAGATGCTGACGAAAAAGGAGAGCGTTATTTTCCACATGAATTCATGTATAAAATGCTGCTTTCAGGTGTTTTAGAAGAATATTATGAAATTGACCTAAAAGATAGCTGGATGTATGCTGCAGCTGAGAAAAATTTACCTATTATTGTACCAGGCTGGGAAGACAGTACAATGGGTAATATCTTCGCTTCATACGTAATCAAAGGTGAACTAAAAGCATCTACAATGAAGTCTGGTATTGAATATATGACATTCCTTGCTGACTGGTACACAAAGAACAGCAGCAAAGGTGTTGGTTTCTTCCAGATTGGTGGAGGTATTGCCGGAGATTTCCCTATCTGTGTTGTTCCGATGCTTTACCAGGATATGGAAATGCATGATGTTCCATTCTGGAGTTATTTCTGTCAGATATCTGATTCAACAACCAGTTATGGTTCTTATTCAGGTGCTGTACCGAATGAAAAGATTACATGGGGTAAACTTGATATAAATACCCCTAAATTTATAATTGAATCTGATGCAACTATTGTTGCCCCACTAATTTTTGCTTACTTATTAGATTTATAATAGATTTATGAAAAGAGTTATAGTTGACTATGCCAAGCTAACTAATGAAATTCTTACCCTTTTGGTTGAGAAGTTTCCTGATGGTTATGATGATTCTAACATCATTCGTTTTAAAAATGCCAAAAATGAAACTATTGAGGCTGTAGAGGTAAGAACTGAGGATACTATATATCTTGTGAAAGTTAGTACTAAACTTGCTGACAGGATTGAAAATTATGATGATGACGATATTGATGACACAGCTGATGATATCGACACATTGAAAGACCTTGAAATTGCCGACGATGACGACGCTGATGACGATGCAAGTTCAAAAAAATCCCGTAAAAAAAGTAGTTCTGTCAAAGCTGATGGAGATGAAGAAAATGATGACGACGAAGATGAGGAGGACGATGACGAGGACGATGATGAAGATCGTGATTATGACGACGATGAAGATGACGACGATGAAGATGACGAAGATGACGAAGATGAAGAGGATTAATTTATCGCTTCAATAATTATATAAAGAACTCTTAACAGAGTTCTTTTTTTGTTTGTAATATCTTACTTTTATAAAAAGAAACCAAAAATGAAATATACTATAACATCATTAGCTTTAATCCTTTTACTTTTTACTTCATGTCAGCAAAAAGAGGAAAAAACTGAAACTGAAAAAGCAGTTGAAGAAGTTGTTAATAATGATTCTGCTAGCGAAAATTTACCCGAAAATGAGGAAATGTGTTTTATGCAGATTGTCTCAAAAGATACTTTGATGCTTACTGTTCTAAAAAACGGAGATAAAATATCTGGCACATACAAATCTACCCCTTATGAAAAAGACAAAAAAACAATTGTTTTTAGAGGAAGTATGAAAGACAATACTGTTACCGCTGTAGGCACTGCTATAGGTGAAGGTAAATCTGTTCGCGAGGAAATAGTTTTCACTATAGAAGATAACAAAGCAGGTGTGAAATTTGGAGAAATGATCAAAGGAGATGACGATGTATATCGTTATAAAAACTTAAAATCAACTACACCATTGTACATTAATAAAATTAATTGTCCATAAAAAAGCCGCTTAAAGCGGCTTTTTTATTATAAATATCTTTCCTTAAATATCTTTATATGATGATTTTGATGACCGATCAGCAAGAAACCAAATGCTCTTACCGAAACCCTGTAACCCGATGCGGTTCCCTTTCTCTGTAAATCCTCGGAGCTAAAGGATTTAAACATCATAATATTTGCATGGCGTAATGCTGACATTTCTGTAAGCAGTTCATTAATGCTCCTTTCCGATCCATGTGCTGCATTACCATATGAAGTCTCATCGAATCCCGGGAGTTCTGTTTCATCAGCTCTGGCAAAACGTAATGCCCTGTAGGCAAATATCCTTTCAGTATCTATAAGATGCTGAAGTATATCTTTAATAGTCCACTTCCCTTCTGCATATCTGTAATCGTATTTATCCATAGGAATCTCTCTGACAAAATGCACCAGATTATGAACGCTAATTTCGAGTTCTTCAAAAAGATTATACTCATCATTTACCAGCTTGATATATAATTCCTGATAAGGAGCATATTCATCTGGTGTAATATCACTTATTTTCATTTGTTACGCAGAATTCCTGCTGGCATTTATGTTCCCAAATAAGGAACGTGTTACTATTTTTTCGTAAATCTCAAGTAATGCATCATCGGTATTGTTCTTTTTAATACCCCTAATTTTATTTAAGGCATACTGTTGTATGGTTAGCAAAGGTAATACAATATGTTCTCTGAGTTTTATGGATGCTTTGCCATCCGGATAATTATCCATCAACTCATCGTATCCTGATATTTTTAATAACAGACGTTTAGTTTCTAAAAACTCATCGTAAATGATTTGCCAGAATTCACCAAACTCAGGGTCTTCCTTCATGTAAGCTGTAAGAGGGAAGAAAGATTTTGACAACGACATCATACTGTTTTCTAAAAGTGTTCTGAAAAACAAAGAATCGCTATACAATTGCTGTACTTTTTCCCATTGCCCATTTTTTTCATAGCGTCCCAAGGCATATCCTACACCATAAAAACCGGGTACATTTTGTTTTAGCTGACTCCATGATCCAACAAATGGAATTGCCCTCAATTCAGAGAAATCCAAAGTAGCTGATTTACTTCTTTTTGAAGGTCGGCTCCCTATGTTGGTTTTCGCATAATAATTTAGCGTACTCATCTGATCCAGATATGATAAAAACTTAGGATGGTTTTTAAAATCAGTATACTTCTCATATCCTAACAGCGATAAATGATCAATCAATTCACGCTGCTCCTGGGTAAATTGTTTTTTCTCTTTATTAAATACGCCATTGGTTATACCAGCACTTAATAAATTTTCAAGATTGAAACGACAAGTATCAAGTGTACCAAAATTAGAACTAATGGTTTGCCCCTGAATAGTTATTTGAATCTCATTATTTTCAATAGTCGCTCCCTGTGAAGCATAATATTTATGAGTTTTACCTCCTCCTCTTGCCGGTGGTCCTCCCCTGCCATCAAAAAAAACAACTTTAACATCATGCTCGCGTGCCATTGCCGTCAGGTTCTCTTTTGCTCTGTAAATACTCCAGTTAGCCATTAAGTAGCCGCCATCTTTAGTACCATCAGAGAATCCTAACATTATAGTTTGTTTATTTCCCCTGTTTTTCAGGTGTTTTGCATACACTTCATTTTCATAAAGAAGTTTCATTACAGCATCTGCATCTTTAAGATCATCTACAGTTTCAAAAAGTGGGACGATATCAACCGGCGGGTTTTCAAAACCTACAAGTCTAAATAGCGTTAAAAGCTCCAAAACATTAAGCGCACTTTCATTATTACTTATAATATATCTGTTGGTTCCCTGAGGACCATTATTTTCTTGTATGTTTTTTATAGCCAGAATAGATTCAAGTGTTTTTATCGTATCCTCATTTTCAAAAAATGAAGGCTCAATTTTTCCTTTCAGCTTACCTAATAATTGGATCTTAGCTTTATTATCCAGATTCTTATAATCCCCGGCTTCAGTATTTTCTTTTGCTAAATAATTTATTACATCACTAAATACTGCATCATGAATTCTGCTATTCTGACGAATATCCAGAGATGCAAAATGAAATCCAAAAAGATTAACCTTATTAATAAGCCCATCAATTTCGTCAGCATAAAGCGCCTGATGTTCATTAACCACTAAATCCCTAACCTCGTTAAGAGCAAGTTTCAGTTCCTCCAGAGTTATATACAATTCCCCCTCAGAATAAAATACTGATCGGTATAGCTTCCCTTCTATATCCGTAATCATTGCTTCAACCCCGGGAAAAGTCAGTTTTCGTTTTAATTTTCGAATATCACCATAATAACATTTAAGAATCGATGTCCTTAATCTATCAGCAACCTTAAGTGTAATCTCAGTAGTAACAAAAGGGTTACCATCACGGTCACCACCTGGCCAGAATCCAAAAGATAATACCGGATGCCTTAATGCTCCCTCACGATAAACGGATTGTTGTACAAAAGATGACATTTCGCCCGCAGCGTGATAAAACACATTCTCAAGATACCAGATGAGACTAACTGCTTCATCGTATGGTGTTGGTTTCTCTTTCTTAATAAAAGGAGTCTTTCCTAATTGAGACAACAAGTCTTTTATCTCAGGAAGGTTGTTATTCTTTATTGCTAAAGTCAGATCGGTAATAATACCAAGCACTGATCCGGGATAGAATTGAGTTGGATGAGCTGTAAGGACTGCTCTTACCTGAAAATCATCCAGGAAATCACGTAATTCATGCATTAACCCCTGACTTTCGGCTTTTTCCCTGCTATAACGCAATGAACCACTTCCTTCAAGATTATTCATTTTTGTAAAAGCTGCATCCTCAATCGCGTCGAATAATACGATTTGACGCTCAACATACTGAATAAAACGGAACATCATACCTATCCTTTCCTTTTCAGTTGTGCCCGGCATATACTTTTCGGCAAACTCATTAAAAATCTGCTCAGGGCTTTGCTCATTCTTAAAACCGTCATCACACATTTCCGAAAACAACGGAAGTAAACTACCGGTATTATCTATAGCCTGAAAAGGTAAAGTCATGAATATACTATTGAATATCTGATATTTGAGCTGTACTTGCTCATTAAAGCGCTCCAGCAATGTAGAAGGATACATATATAAATGTTTTTTGGTAGTTCAATTTAATAAAAAACCCTCATGTAGTAAAACATGAGGGTTTAAAATTTTAATAAAAATCCTTACAGATCTTTAAATATCGTATGCATAAGCCTTTTCTTATCATTGATGCTCTCTTCAAGAGATATCATGGTTTCAGTTCTGTAAACACCTTCAATATCATCAATCATGAAGATTACCTCTTTAGCGTGTTTAGTGTCTTTAGCTCTAATCTTACAGAAGATATTGAACTTACCTGTAGTAACATGAGCTACAGTAACAAAAGGTATCTCATTAATTCTTTCAAGTACGAATTTAGTTTGTGAAGTATTATGAAGGAATACACCAACATAGGCAATGAATGAATAACCTAACTTCTCATAATCAAGAGTTAGTGATGACCCCATGATAATACCTGCATCTTCCATTTTCTTAACCCTTACATGGACAGTTCCGGCAGAGATTAATAGTTTTTTTGCAATATCAGTAAACGGAACCCTTGTGTTGTCAATCAGCATATCCAGAATCTGATGGTCAACTTCATCTAAACGAAATTTGCTCATAAATGTGTCTTTTTAAAGGTTAAAATTGGTTTCTCTTATTCTAATTTTTAAAACCTGTTATTAAAAAATTCATTTATAAGGATTTGTTCTACTTTATTTCCAATCCGTTAACAAATTTTCTTGTCTTACCAACTGTAAAATCCGCTTTATTTCCAATTATTGGCATTTTATTAAGCTCTGAATCTGAAAATTCTTCGTCTAAAACGTCAAATTCTTCGTGACCCCTAAAACCGTCCAAATTACCTATTTCGCTAATTATAGCTTGAAAAATTACAGAATTCTCAAATAGAACTTCCTTATATTGTGATGCAAAATTCGTTATTTTTTCTTTATTTTCATAATTTATCTTAACATTTTTGTAGATGATGTCATAAAAAATAATCTTATTTTGAGGAATATTGAAATATTCTGTTTTTTTGTTAACAACTATAACGTTTTCGTAAATAGCATTAAATCCTGATAATAATGCAAAAAAGATATATTTACGAGATTCTTCTCTTTCATAGTCATTTTGATAATGACCTGCTTCAAATAGCACCGTAGGAGTTCCTAATGACTGAAACATATCACCTATACAGTTGATATTGAACGAATCATCAAATCTACCTACCTGCCCGGGAATATATTGTTGCAATGTTTCATTCATTGCTGCAATAACATTTATAGCTTTTTGTCGGCATTCATTTATATCACGCTCATTATTATAAGAAGGAGCTAAAAAAGAGACTGTAGCAGGCAGCGGCATATTTCCAACCCCAAATATGGTACGCTGATCATGCATATTATAGCAAAAATCAGGTTTAAAAGACTCAAAAGTCTGACGCAATATCTGGCTTTCGGGCTGGGTAAGATTCAATGAATCTCTATTAAGATCTACATCAACGGCATTAGCTCTGGTATAAAGTCGCGCACCATCAGGATTGAGTATTGGAATAATCAAAAAGGTAAAAGCATCTTTAAGCTCTTTAGCCAAATCAGAATCTCCTTTAAGAAGATTAAGGAGATCAAAAATAGCTTTAGTGGTTGTCGACTCATTACCATGCATCTGAGACCATATATATAGTTTAGTTGTTCCACTACCTGCCTTAATACTATATATAGGTTCACCTAATACTGAGTGGCCTAAAATATCTAATTCAAAAACTTCTTTTAATTCCTCAAGAATTGGCTGTATGTGCGAATTGGTAATATAACGTCCAAATAATCTTTCCTCTTTATATTGATTATGCAATTGCTGTAGATTCATAGTTTTTAATTTGGTTACAAAAGTAAATATCTTATTTTTTACAATTGTAAACTTAAAGTTATTTACAATTGTAAACTGTTATAACCATTTATACTCTAGTTAAATACTTACCGCATCAAATACTATATTAAGTTATTTAAAATCAATTATTTAAACAATATAATGTAAACTTTTAGTCTAAGTATATTATATTATTTAAAGATTTCTTTTGTAAGTGATTTGAATTGTTTACATTTGTAATATCACAATCTTTTTAAAATAAGTTACAATGGTAAACACCGATGACTTTATAAAACGACTTGAAATAATACTCGATTATTATAATCTTTCTGCTTCTGTATTTGCTGATAAAATGGGCGTACAACGTTCAGGACTCTCCCATCTTATGTCCGGACGAAATAAACCTAGCTTAGATTTTGTGATGAAAATAATTGAGAATTTCCCTGAAGTTAATTTCTACTGGCTAATGAATGGCGACGGTGATTTTCCAAAAAACGAAGAAACAAAAGATACAAAAACTGAAGTGCCTGTACCTATTTTATCCTCTACTTCTCTTTTTGAAAATAATAATGAGGAAGCATTTGATTTATTTTCTTCTAAAGAAGTTCCGTTCCCGGAAAACAAAACTGAACCTGACTTGTTTTCTTCATCAGTTCAAAAACAAACAGAAACAATAAAACCGACAGATTCCAACTCAATAGAAAGAATAGTAGTATTTTATAAAAATGGAACTTTTAAAAACTATAATCCTGAAAATTAAAAAACCCCGATAGCTTTATAAAAAGCTGACCGGGGCCATTAACCAATAAAACAAACACAAATTATCTTTAATTCGATAATCCCCTCTTCCCGGGGAAATGATATTCAATATATACTTTATTGGCAATAAATTATTTTCCTTATTCTCTTATTGTAAAGATACAACTAGTTGATGTTAAATAAATTAAATAGTTAGTTAAACTATTCTTAATCATTTTTATAGCTATTCTGTGGTACATATCCTAAGACACCTTTATAATTAGACTCTAACACCTTAAAATCTTCTTCTTTATCCCCTGTCAGGTAATACGGAGCTGCAATTTTAACTTCTTTCCTACTATAGTCAAAAGCTACTGCCACAACAGGCACATCTGCTTTTAGGGCAATATAATAGAATCCGGTTTTCCATTCTGTTACTTTTTTTCTAGTTCCCTCCGGCGCGATTGCCAGTCTGAATATTTCACGCTCCTTAAAAATGGCCGCGATCGCATCTACTTTATTCTCATTTTTCTGCCTGTCGAGTGGCGCGCCTCCCATCCATTTAAAATAAGCCCCGAAGGGAAACTTAAACAACTCTTTTTTAGCAACAAAGTGCATCTCCTGACCTATGCTTCCCCTTGAAAATACCCCAATAGCAAAATCAATCCAGCTAGTATGAGGAGCAACTATAATAACGCACTTTTTAATTTCCGGATTCATCCAACCTTTTATATGCCAACCCAGTAACTTAAAAAAGATAAATTGATATATTTTTTTCATAATCTTCTAAAAACACAGCAGTAAAAATAACATATATTTACAAATACAAACGAACTAAGCAATATGACCTTACAAGAGAAGCTAAATCAGTTTGAAAAAGATGGATTTCAGGTAATTGATTCTATATATAGTAGTAACGAGATAAATAATCTATTAAATATAACTAACCACGCAGATACCACTTCGGATACTTTTAGAAAATCTGCCAATCTTTTTGCTATAAGGCAATTTTTAAAAGAAATACCGGAAACATTACCTATAATCTTTAACAACAAGCTTACTGCAATTATAAATACACTGGGAAAAAACTATTTTTCAGTTAAATCAATTTATTTTGACAAGCCAGGAGATTCCAATTGGTTTGTTGCTTATCATCAGGATCTTACAATTTCAGTAGACAATAAAACTGATATTGAAGGCTTTGGTCCTTGGACAGTCAAACAAAATCAGTTTGCAGTTCAGCCTCCGATAGATATTCTTGAAAACATCTTTACAATACGAATTCATCTTGATGATACCAATGAAGAAAATGGTGCGCTAAAGGTTATTCCTGAGTCACATAAAAAAAAGATATACAGGCCTGAAACCATTGATTGGAATACAGAAACAGAAGTTAGCTGCAGTGTGTCAAAAGGAGGAATAATGCTTATGAAGCCTCTTCTTCTACACAGTTCCGGCAGAACTGTAAATGATTTGAGGAGGAGGGTAATACATATAGAATTCAGTAACATAGAATTGCCTGAAAATATAAAATGGTCAGAAAGAATTAATTTCTCTAATATAGAACTCCATGTTTAAAAAGCTGCTCAGCTATTTCATTCCTGTAAATATTTATAAAAAGAATTCAGCCATTAGCCAAAAACTTGAAGTTACCTATAATAATGGGCAGTTGGTTCTGGACTCAAAAAACACTAACTATTCCTACGGCAGCCTTCAGCGTATTTTACGTAAAGGCCTTGACTATATAGGATTTGAAAGAATAAGAGGGTTTAACAATATACTTGTACTCGGTGTGGCCGGAGGGAGTGTTATAAAAACCCTTGCTGAGGAAATAAAATTCCAAGGCAAAATTACCGGAGTTGAGATCGATCCTGCAGCAATTGAAATCGCTAACAAGTACTTTGGTCTTGATAAAATAGAAAATCTGGAAATCGTTATTGATGATGCCTTTGAATTTGTTTTAAAAACAAAAGAAAAATATGATCTCATTATTATTGACATCTTTCAGGATACCCAAATGCCCAACTTTTTGTTTGAAGAATTCTTTATAGACAGAATTAATTTTCTACTTAATGTAAATGGATTTATTTTATTCAATACCATGACACTAACGCAAAAAGATTTCGACAGGAATTTAACTTATCGCTCTCGTTTCAGTAGTAAATATTCTGTGAGAATGTACCCAAAAGTAGAGACACATAATGAGTTGTTTACGATAAAGAAATTAGGGTAATCCACATTCTGTTTTCAGCCTCAGTCGCTGTTGAATACTGTGCGACTGAGACTGAAAACTGATTAAAGCATCCTTTTTGCCTTTTCTAAATCCTCAGGAGTATCAATACCGATACCGACATGACTGGTTTCAACCATTTTTATTTTCTTACCATATTCAAGGTAGCGAAGCTGTTCCAGTTTTTCTGAAGCTTCAAGTGTTTGCATTGGCAGATTGTAAAAATCCATCAGAGCGTGTTTTCTAAAAGCATAAATACCAATATGCTTATAATAACTCACACCTGCTTCCTTATCCCTGGGATATGGGATTACAGAACGTGAGAAATACAATGCGAATTTTTTCTGGTCGACAATAACCTTCACGTTGTTAGGATTTTCAATATCATCCCAATCGGTTATGTGCATCATTACCGACGCCAGGTCAATCTCATGAGCCGTGTCGCCCTTAAAAACCTCGAGTACATCTGCCAACGGTTCTTTGTTGATAAAAGGCTCATCACCCTGAACGTTAACAACGATATCAACATCAAGACTTTCAACGGCTTCTGCAATTCGATCGCTTCCACTTTCGTGCTCTTTGATGCTCATTATGGCTTTTCCTCCATTGGATACTATTTCCTGATAAATAATATCAGAATCAGTAACAACAAACACATCATCAAACAGCCCTGTGCCAAGTGCAGCCTGATAGGTTCTTGTAATTACGGTTTTTCCTCCCAAGTCCTGCATCAGTTTTGCAGGAAAACGGGTCGAGGCATATCGTGCAGGTATAACAGCTATGATTTTCATCGTAGTATATTTTTTTAAATCTTTAATTGTGTATAGTTAATTCAATTTCCCAAAGTCATCAATTGACATAAGAAATAATCCATAAATTATAAATGCTACTATAGTCAATACAGTAACAATTAAGCAAATTAGAAAAATTCTCCATTTCTTACTCATAAAGCTTATTCTTCAAAATAATCGTCTTTAAATCCAATAAGATACAATTTATCCTTTGCCCGTGTAACTGCCGTATACAGCCAGCGGATGTAATCTGTCGTAATGCCTTCAGGCAAATATGGCTGTTCTATAAAAACAGTATTCCACTGCCCTCCCTGCGATTTGTGACAGGTAATGGCATAGGAGAATTTAACCTGTAAAGCATTGAAGTGCGGATTATTCTTCACCTTCATGAACTTTTTATATTGGGGCTCTCCCTCATAATCTTTCATCACTTCCTGATACAGGCGATTCGAATCTTCATAAGACAAGGAAGCTGCTTCCGTTTCAATAGTATCAAGTAACAAATAGGTTTCGATCGGAATTTGGTTAGGATAATCCACCATTCTGATCTTTACCCTGGCAAATTTGAATCCGTAGAGTTCTTCTATCCTGAATATTTCCAGTATTTCAATAATATCACCATTAGCAATAAATCCGGCCTCACTTTTTTCGTCTAGCCAAAAATAGTTATTCTTCACTACCATCAGGAAATCTCCTGTAGAAAGTTCACTTTCACGTGACAAAATGCGGGAACGAATCTGCTGATTGTATTGGTTAGCTCTTTTATTGGAACGTACTATAAATGCTGTATCTTCAATACTATAATTACTATAGGCATAATTAATGGCATCCTGAATATCATAGCCATCTACAAGTCGTATTATATCTTTAAATCCACGTAACTTAAACTGAAAAGTATCTGCAAAAGCCGATTTAAGTACTTCACGAAGTTCTGTCGCATTATAAAGAATTCCCGAATTTTCTTCCTGACGCATTACTTCGTCGAGTTCAATATGTTGAACATCCTTAAAATAATGTATAGAAAGTGTATCAATATCGAGTGCCGGACTAATGTCTGAATTCACAGGTGGCAACTGCGCTGTATCTCCTATTAATAATAACTTACAATTCTTACCGGAGTATACATAAGACATAAGATCATCGAGCAATGAACCATTCTCATACATTTTGGTTTCCTGCATAGTATCTGAAATCATGGAAGCCTCGTCAACTATAAAAATAGTATTGGTAAACTTATTAGGCTGCATTGTAAAACCGACTGCTCCACCACTACCCTTTTTTGGAAAATAAATTCGTTTATGTATAGTAAAAGCCGGTTTATTGGAATAATTGGCAATTACTTTTGCAGCACGACCTGTTGGTGCAAGCAAGACATATTTTTTACTGGCTTCAGCCAAATGATTCACTATAGTCGAAATTATAGTAGTCTTACCGGTACCTGCATATCCTTTAAGTACAAAAATCTCTTCATTATTATTGTTAGTAACAAATTCGGCCGCTTTCTGCAGAAAAATATCCTGTTTTATTGTTGGTTCAAACGGAAATCGCTGGCGCAGAAGTTTATAAAAAGAGGCAGAATTCATTAAAAAAAGAAAGGATTATATTTATTAGCCCAAAGATAACATGAAATTAACGAGTAACCTGTCCTAAACCAAAAAAGAATGTAAATTTGCATTGAAACCTCCTTAAAGAATGAACAACACCATAACTTCCAAGAATTACAAAAAGCTGTCACTACTGGTGTCAGCACATGGAATATCATTTTGTTGTTTTGACACGCTTAACAGGGTGGTTACACATTGCATATCAGAGACATTTTCTAAATACTCCCCTCTTGAAGAAGAACTATGGAAAGTATTTGTAAATAATCCTATACTTACCAATGAGTATGATGAGATAGTTGTACTACACAGTAATAACTTTAATACATTCGTACCGGCTGCAATATTCGACCCAAATTACCCTGGCAGCTATCTGCAATATAATACTAAGGTTTTTGATACCGATTTTTTTGCTGTAGACGATTTGGATAGCTATGAATTACATAATGTTTATGTTCCTATGATGAATGTAAACAACTTTTTAATAGATCAGTTTGGTGCGTTTGAATATAAAAATGCCAACAGTGTCCTGGTTTCAAAATTACTGGACGCATCAAAAAACATTGATGACAAACTCATATTTGTTCACTTTCAGGAAAATCATTTTGAAATAGTTGTTGTACGTAATCAAAAGCTTTTGCTTTATAATTCTTTTGAATATAAAACACCTGAGGATTTCCTGTATTTCTTATTATTTACAATGGAGCAGTTATTCCTAAATCCGGAAACAGCTAAAGTAGCTTTATTGGGTAAAGTAGAAGAAAATGATGCCAACTATTCTATTGCTTATACGTATATAAGACATTTGGCTTTATTCAATACGCAGCCATTACAACAAAAATGGAACAGAAACAAAGAAGAATCACTACAACACTTTATACTATTTAACTCATGAGGATCATTTCAGGGAAATATAAAGGCAGAAGGATAACCGCGCCAAAAAACCTTCCGGTGCGTCCCACGACAGATATGTCTAAAGAATCGTTATTCAATATTCTCAATAACCATTTTGATTTTGACGGACTAAAAGTTCTTGATCTTTTTTCAGGCACCGGTAATATTAGCTATGAGTTTGCTTCAAGAGGAGCGACCGACGTTACATCTGTAGATGGCGATTTTGGTTGCGTAAAATTCATAAAACAAACTAGTGCAGAATTTGAATTTGATATTACAGCTGTAAAAAGCGATGTAATAAAGTTCCTAAAGGGATGTAAATCTTCTTATGATATTATTTTTGCCGATCCTCCATATGATATGGATCAGGCATTGTTTGAAGAAATCGTTACTCTTGTTCTGGATAACGAATTGTTACAGCAGGATGGTATGATGATTATTGAACATTCTAAATACACTAAGCTCAGCCATATGATGAATTTTTCTTTCCAGAAAAATTATGGTGGCTCAGTATTTTCATTTTTTGAATTTGACGAAGAAATAGAAGATGATATTGTTGGCGATGATGAGGATAATGCTTAATTTTCCTGCAAAAATTTTGCTAATAAATTATTTTTCTATTTAATGAAAAAAATATTTTTACTGGTTGTTTTACTGGTAGTTACTTTATCGCAAGCTCAAACTTATATAAAATTTAATGCTCCTACCACCTTACTGGGGGCTCCACAAATTGGCGTTGAAACCAAATTAGGGAAAAAAATTACTTTTGAAGGCGATGTTTTAGGTACTTATTGGGAATCTTTTAATGGAGCACCTCTTAAAGTATTAATGGTATTTGCTGAAGGAAGGTATCATTTTAAGGAGGCATATAACGGGCCTTATGTAGGTGGTCACATTGGAGGTGGCTTGTTTCAATTCCAAAAATGGAATTATATTAATTCCGATAAATACCAAACTGGAGAATCATTATTTTTTGGAGTTTCAGTAGGGTATGAAATAAAAATTAATGAAAAATGGATGATTGATATGTTTATTGGTGGCGGAAACCAACAAGGCCATTACGTAGGCAGACATCTCAATACCGGAGAACGTTATGAGCATTCTGGTTATAACAAAAGTGGTGAATGGCTTCCTTACCGTGGAGGAATAATGTTTTGTTACAAGTTGTAAAAAAAATAAAAAATAGCAGGCCTATAAGCCGGATTCTGTAACCCCGCCCTAAAGCGGGGTTTCTTATCATTTATCTAGTCTCTTCATTACTGAGAGAGATCAATCTGCCTACCCCCCGGCATCGGACGAGCCGCCCTTAATTGCCGGTATACATGGCATTTCACCGCATAGAGTTTACCTGGTTTCACTACAGCATTACCTGTACATACTTTCTGCTGCACTTGTCCTCCCCCGCCGAAACGGAGTGACGGGAATTACCCGCTATGCTGCCCTATGGTGTCCGGACTTTCCTCTCCCCGCCTGAGCGGGCAGCGATAAGATGGCCTGCGGCTGCAAAAGTAGTATTTTCATTCGTACTTAAAAAATTACTTGATTTATAATACAAGATTAAGTTTTAACGTAGTATTCAGAATGCGAGAAAATGTTTAACATTTCGTTGGCTGGGCTAAAAAAGCTAAAGCAGTAATTTTAAGTTGATAAAACAAACTAACTTAAATAACAACATTATGGACCAGCAAATGTATCATTATGCCACAGTATCAAAGGCATTACAGGAATTAAATGATAAAGGTTATACTACTGATTTTAACCTTGAAGAAGATCGTATAAAAAAACATAGCGATGATTTTGAGATACAACATATCTATCGTTACGAAGGTGAAAGTGACCCAGGAGATGAGGCTACTGTTTATGGAATAAAAGCTAAAAGTGGTGAAAAAGGAGTATTTGTTGCAAGTCCGGGAGCATATACTGAGAATGGAGCTGCAAAAATATTGCTGGATATGTCTATCAAAGGAAGATCTGAACAATAGAAACAGCCATGAACAGGCTTCAGAAAAAACTCGAAAAAATAGGAAAAGACCCTATAATAACAGCAAAAGCTGTTGGTCTTCGCTATTCTTTAAACTCTGAAATAGGATACTACAGAAAAAGAAAAGGTAATGGTTTTAGCTATATAAATGAAACTGGCCAAACCATAAAAGACAAAGATATCCTTGACAGGATAAAAAAACTTGTTATTCCTCCTGCATGGGAACATGTTTGGATATCACCTTTCGACAACGGGCACCTTCAGGTTACAGGAACAGACGCAAAAGGCAGAAAGCAATACAGGTATCACCCCAACTGGAATAAAATTCGTAATCAGTCTAAATTTTTTAGATTAAGAAGATTTGCTAATGCATTACCTAAAATACGTGAGCAAGTTGATAAAGACTTAAACCGTAATGGACTTCCCTATGAAAAAGTAATTGCTTTGGTTGTACGTCTTATCGAAATGACTAATATACGTATAGGCAATGATGCGTATAAAAAACTATATGGTTCATTTGGCCTTACCACACTAAGGGATAAACATGTAAAATTTGACGGTGCTACTGTGTGGTTTGAATTCATTGGTAAAAAAGGTATTAAACACAAAATAAAACTACAGAGCCGTAAAATGGCTAATCTTGTAAAAAAATGCAAGGACATTCCTGGCCAAGAATTATTTCAATATTATGACGCTAACAACCATAGGCATACTATTGGTTCGGCAGATGTAAATAATTACATAAAGAATATAACAGGGGAAGATTTTACAGCTAAAGACTTCAGAGCCTGGGCAGGCAGCCTGAATGCACTATGCGCCTTTCATGAAGTAGGTAAATTTACAACGGAAACCGATTGTAAACGAAAAATTGTAGCCGTATTGGATTCAGTCGCTGAAAAACTAGGCAATACACGTACCGTTTGTAAAAAATATTATGTTCACCCTACTGTCATTGCATCTTATGAAAAAGGTTCAATATGGAATTACAAACCGGATAGTAAAAATGATGAATTTAACTCACAGGAAAAAGCATTATTAAAACTTCTTATAAACGAAGACATCGCTGAGGTACTGGCATAAACCTTTTTTCATATTTTTACTGTAATTTCTTACTCCAAAAAACAATGAAAAAATTACTGGTTTCTTTACTTATTGTACTTGCAGCTAATATTCTTCATGCACAATATAACGATCCAAATTTCCCAAAGCCCACATCAGGATATGGCTCAGATGGTGTTCACACAGTAGATGTAATTTCTATAGTAAATCTCAACTTTCCGGGACATGCTATAAAAATTTACCATCCGCAAGATATAAGTACACCTGTACCAACTATTTTTTATAGCCATGCCTATGGTGGAACCGATCCCGATAATATTATTGGCGTACTCGAATTTATAGCAAAAAAAGGATATGCAGTAGTATTTGTTCCTTACCCTACTACAACAGATGTTACAGTGGAAGAACGTTACGGTCAGCTAATTGCAGGTTTCCGTAAAGCTGTTGAATTATATCCGGATATTTTAAATACTCAAAAAGTTGGATTTTTAGGTCATTCTTTTGGAGGCGCCGCATCTTTTGGTATTGCACATGAATGTTTTACTGTCGACGGATGGGGTGAAAACGGAAGGTTTATTTATGCTTTGGCTCAATGGTATGCCTATAATTTAACTCCGGACAATCTTAACGATTTCCCTGAAAACACAAAAGTACTTGTAGAAGTATTCAATGATGACACCACTAATGACCATAGAATGGCTATCGACATTTTTAATCATATAAGTGTTTCTACAGAAGAAAAAGATTTTCTTTTAGTACCATCTTCCACAGTAAATGGCTATACCTATTCAGCGATTCATAATATGCCTAATACATCCGCTGCATTTGACGCTTTGGATTACTATGCATACTATCGTTTTATTGATGCTATAAGTGATTATACTTTCAATGAAAATATAACAGGTAAAGACATGGCCTTAGGAAATGGAAGTGCTGCACAACTTACTATGCCGGAAGGTATGGCAAACTTACAGCAATTTGAAAATCCTCATGCAGTAATTGATCAGAGTAATTACGAATTCAAATGTTCAGATGATCTTAATCCGAGAATTGAATATTGCGAAAGTGTTATGAGCATCCCATCATACGAGTTTTCGGTTCAACTATTTCCTAATCCAATTAGTGATTTTTTATTTATAGAAATACAAAATTCCGATAAAATCAAAGTAGTACTTTATGACACTCTCGGACATGAAACCGGAATTTATAAAGCAAACGAAAATGCTATAAAAATAGATTTGAGCCACTTAGCCGGTGGAATATATTTCGCTGAAATAAATGGCAAAAAAGAAAAAATTATTAAGCTATAATAGTAGTGTTCCCACTGTAAAAATTTTATATTTGTAACTCTTTACAGCCTATGGAACAGTTTATAGTATCAGCCCGTAAATACCGCCCGCAAACCTTTAAGGATGTTGTTGGGCAACAGGCTATTACTAATACGCTACTTAATGCCATAGACAACAATCACCTTGCACAGGCTTTATTATTTACCGGTCCACGTGGTGTTGGAAAAACAACTTGTGCACGTATACTTGCCAGAAAGATTAATCAGGAGGGGTACGATGATCCGTATGAAGACTTCGCTTTTAATGTTTTTGAACTTGATGCCGCTTCAAACAACTCTGTAGATGACATCCGTAATCTAATTGATCAGGTTCGTATACCACCTCAGACAGGAAAATATAAAGTATACATCATCGATGAGGTTCACATGCTTTCACAGGCAGCTTTCAATGCGTTTCTAAAAACACTTGAAGAGCCGCCAAGGCATGCGATATTTATCCTGGCAACTACCGAAAAACATAAAATCATACCAACGATTCTATCCCGTTGTCAGATATTTGATTTTAAAAGAATTACGGTAAAGGATGCTAAGGAGCATCTGGCAGAAGTTGCCCGTAGTCAGGGTATAACTTTTGAAGATGATGCGTTGCATATCATTGCTCAAAAAGCTGACGGCGCGATGCGTGATGCCCTTTCTATTTTTGACAGGGTAGTAAGCTATTGCGGTACAAATCTTACACGCCAGGCTGTAACCGAAAACCTAAACGTGCTGGATTATGAGTACTATATAAAGGTAACTGATCTGATTCTCGAAAATCGAATTCCTGAATTATTGCTGACTTATAATGAAATATTGGCAAAAGGTTTTGACGGTCACCATTTTGTAGCTGGTTTAGCCTCACATTTCCGTGATTTAATGGTTTGCCAAAATCCTGCAACCCTTATTCTGCTTGAGGCCGGAGAAGTAGCTCAAAACCTTTACAGGGAACAATCTCAAAAAGCTTCTCAGGATTTTCTGTTAAAGGCTATTGATATTGCTAATGATTGTGATCTTAAATACAAAGCAAGTCAAAACCAAAGATTACTTGTAGAGCTTTGCCTAATGCAGCTTGCCTCCATCACATTCGATGGAGAAAAAAAAAAGCTGACCAATTTATAATCCCTCCTCATTATTTTAAAGATAATGCACCGGCACTTGTTAAAGTATCGGTACAGGAAACCATTGTACAAACTGATAGTATTAGACTTGAGTCTGTAGATGTAACAACAGAGATCAGTCCTGCCCCTATAACTCCCCTGCCGGCTACTAAGCTGGAAGTTGAAGCACCCGAAATAGTTAAGCCTCCTGTACCAAAAATTACTGATGATGGTACTCCTAAAGTATCTGCTTTTTCATTATCCGGTCTTAAGCAAAAAAAAGAATTACAGGAGAGCCAAAGAAATATGGTCAGGAACACTGACGATTTGCCTCGTGAAGCGTTTAACGAGACGGATATGCGTCTGCAATGGAACAAATTTGCTCAACGATTAAGCGATTCGGGACAAAAGATTTTATCTACGTATATGCAGATGAATGACCCTGTACTCGATGGAACCACCATAAGACTCGAATTACCTAATGAAGGCTCTAAGGTAGACTTTGACAGCGGTAAGCACGAACTTTTGGGTTATTTACGTGGCAAACTTCATAACCATGACATTACTATTGAAGTACATGTAAATGAAGTTACTTCTTCTAAACATGCTTTTACCCCACTTGAAAAGTTCGAGAAGCTAAAATCAATAAACCCAGCAGTTGAAACACTTAGAAAAATGTTTGACCTTGATATTTAACATATGAGATTATTAATATTCTTACTACTGTTAAGCTATAAATCTCTTAGCCAAAATCAAAAGAAACACAGTTACTTTCTTAATGAGAAGGGAGAAACAATAACGCAAGACAAATTTCATGATCAATCAAAAACAGGGAAATACACCTGGACTGATTATGAAACTAAAGATTCTGTAAACATTAGGCTTATCTATAGGGAATCTTATGGCAGAATTGATACGATACAAAAAAGAAATCTCTTAAAAGTCTTA
Organism: Flavobacterium sp. AG291; assembly: GCF_003350375.1. GTDB lineage: Bacteria > Bacteroidota > Bacteroidia > Flavobacteriales > Flavobacteriaceae > Flavobacterium > Flavobacterium suzhouense. Next base: position 191,896 of record NZ_QQAR01000002.1, read on the forward strand.
AAACAAGTAACAGGTACAACTGTAAATCAAAATCAAACAATTATTATAAATTTTTCATTCCTGAAAGATATTCCAAATCAAAAACATTGTATAGATTTTTACACTTCTCAAAAATCATATAGAAACTTTTTTAAAGGAAAAGAACAATTCGCTCAATTTTACATAACAGAAATAGGCTTTAAATATTCTAAAAAGTTTGTTTTTGAAGACAAAAATGATGAGATAAGAAAAATGCTTTTCCCTTACGGAGTACACTGCAACTACATAATTATTAAACCTGATGGCAGGTTTTACAAACAAATGGGAGAGCATCGTCAGGATGTGATACCACAAATAGCAAAATCAGACTGGTAAAATTTTATTAAGCACATAAAAGTTAACTGAACATTTCGCTAACTTTATAGTATACCCAAAATACTATTATATGCTTGTAGACAAACGTGTACCTATACGATATCTTTTCAACCTTGTTAAATATGAAATGCTTATAGTGTTTATACTTACCTTAGGTATTCATTTTATAACTGAGCATATATACGATTATCTTCCGGAAATGCCACTTACAATAGCAACATTTTTAGGTACCGCTATTTCAGTATTATTGTCTTTCAAAATGAGTCAGTCGTATGATCGTTGGTGGGAAGCACGTAAAATATGGGGCGCCATCGTAAACGACTCCCGTAGTCTTGTGCTACAGCTTCAGGCATTCGTGAAAGATAACGACAGAGAAACCATTAAAAGAATCGGTTACCGTCAAATAGTTTGGTGCTATTGTCTTGGGCGGTCATTACGCGGACTCAATGCATTGGAAAATTGCGAAGAATTTTTATCTGAACAAGAGATAAACAGGGTAAATGCACATAAAAATAAAACTCTTGCAATCCTTCAACTTAATGTAGAAGATATTCGTACTATCAGAAATAAAAATAATTTAAGTGATTTTGAGCATATACAATTAAACAATACCTGTGTACGTTTTTCAGACAGTATGGGAGCTGCAGAAAGAATAAACTCAACCGTATTTCCTACAACGTACAGGATGTTCCTTCATTTTACAATTTACCTTTTCGTAATCATACTTTCTATAGCATTAAAAGGAGTTACATTACTATATGAACTCCCTTTACTAATGCTTCTGTCTTTAGTATTCTTTATGCTTGAAAAAACGGCCTACTATTTGCAGGATCCCTTCAGGAACAGGCCGAGTGACATTTCTGTTACTGCCATAGCACGAAATATAGAGATTAATATCAGACAACTACTTCACGAAGATGATGTACCTGATCCAATAACGAAAGATGAGTTTTATATAATGTAGTTACACAACTTACTTTACACCCTATATAGTACCATAATACATTGCCTTAACGATACCGTCGGAAAGACCTATCTTAGGAACATAGATGTTACGCGCACCACTCCATTTCATTGCATTAAGATAAATGCGTACAGCATAAATGATAACGTCAGCACGGTCAGGATTCAGTGCCAATTCAGCAATACGTTGTTCGTAGCTTAAACCATTAAGAAATTGATACTGACTATTTACATAGAAATAAGAAAGTGGTTTTTCCTGTTGTTTACCTGACATCTTAAAGAGTTTATTGATGTTTCCGCCAGAGCCAATCAGAGTAATTGTATCATAAGGTTCACAAACAGTTTTAATCCATTTCTCGATTTCAAGCCATACCACGTCATTTACCATGTTATTTAACAGACGAACAGTACCGTTCTTGAATGATTTTGACGCTACGATCTTACCATTGGCAAATAATGAAAACTCAGTACTTCCGCCACCTACATCTACATATAAATATGTCTGATCCGTTTTAACCAAATGATGCAGGTCGGTATTAGCAATAATAGCTGCTTCTTTTTTTCCGTCGATAATATCTATCTTGATGCCTGATTCAGCTTCTATTAAATCTGCTACTTCCTTACCATTATAAGCTTCACGCATTGCAGATGTTGCACAGGCCATGTATTTCTCAACTTTATGAACTTTCATAAGGAGCTTATAGGCTTTCATGGCATCAACCATACGCTCTATATTCTCATCAGTTATTTCACCTACTGTAAAAGCATCCTGCCCTAAACGTATAGGTACCCTTACTAATGAGCTTTTATTAAATTGCGGCGCTGCACCTTCCTGCTCTACAATATTGGAAATAAGTAACCTCATGGCATTTGAGCCAATATCTATAGCAGCATATTTTTTTATAGTAATCATTCCTTTAATCCTAACTAACGCAGTGCGGAAGCTTTTTTATTTAATATGTTCGTAAATCACATCCATCTTATTCCTGTAATAATTATAGGTTTCAAGCTGAGCCCGGAAAGGCTTTTCATCAGGTCGTTTCCTATATTTATTTTCCAGATTTTCTGAATGTAGTCTTGCTTTAACATTAGCTTTCCATCCTATATTGAAAGTATCAATCAGCTCAGCCTTAATATCTTCATCATAAATTGGACAGGTTACTTCTACCCTAGCATCAAGATTTCGCGTCATGAAATCAGCTGATGAAATAAACACTTCAGGATCACCGCAATTGGCAAAAATGTAGCATCTTGTATGTTCGAGATAATTATCTACGATGCTTATCGCTTCGATATTTTCACTCATGCCCGGAATGCCCGGGATAAGACAACAAATACCTCTTATTATCAACTGTATTTTGACACCTTCCCTACTTGCTTCATAAAGCTTATCAATCATCTTATAGTCAGTAAGGCTATTCATTTTTAATTTGATATAGGCTTCCTTACCGGCAATAGCATTTAATATTTCCCTGTCTATAAGCTTATAGAATTTAGTCCTGGTGTAATGTGGCGACACGAACAGATGTTTATATCTGTGCACTCGATAGTTAACCTCAAAAAATTCGAAAATACGCTGAACCTCTCTAAGTATATGCTGATGACTTGTAAACAAGGTCACATCAGTATAAACTTTAGCAGTAGATTCATTAAAGTTACCGGTAGATATAAAACCGTAGCGTTTAATTTTATTGTTTTCCATACGTTCTACAACGCATATCTTACTGTGTACTTTCAACCCTTTAACGCCAAATATCAGATTAATGCCTTCAGTTTGCATCTGCTCAGCATACGATATATTACTTGCCTCATCAAAACGCGCCTGAAGCTCAATCTGAACAGTTACTTTTTTACCATTTTTTGCTGCATTAACAAGCGAACTTATAATTTGCGAATTCTTGGCAAGTCGGTATAAAGTAATACTTATTGATGTAACTTTAGGATCCAGCGCAGCCTCTCTTAAGAACTTAATCACATAGGCATACGATTGATATGGCGCATTCAAAAGATAATCCTTTTGTCTAATTCTATGGAGTATGCTTCCCTCAAGGCTCAGACCCGGTACAGGTAAAGGTACATTTTGCTGATAAAGCAGATCCTGCCTGCCCATGTTAGGAAAATCCATATAATCACGCCTGTTATGATATCTTCCTCCCGGAATAATACTATCAGAAGAATCAATTTCCATTCGTGTAAGGAAAAAATCAAGTGTATCCTGCCCAATTGCCTGATCATACACAAATCGAACTGGTTCGCCTATTCTTCTGTCTTTTACACTTGTAGAAATCTTTTCCATAAGACTCTTACTCTGATCGCTATCAATTTCAAGCTGGGCGTCACGGGTAATTTTAATCATGTGAGCCGAAATACTCTCATACTTGAATATATTAAAAATACTGTGCAAATTGTAACGTATAACGTCATCAAGCATAATTATATACTGTTTTTCGTTATTTGAAGGCAGTATAACGAACCTGTTTATAGTTTTAGGGATCTCTATAACAGCATATCTTATTTCGCTTATAGGAATTTCAAGCCCTTCAATAGGCTTAGGCTTCATTACGAGTTTAACTGCAAGATAACCGGAAGTATCTTTCAGAAGAGGAAACTCATCAAGATCATTAAGAATGATGGTTACCAACTCCGGACTAACTTTCTGGATGAAGAAATCTTTAACAAATATTTCCTGCTCTTTGGTAAGTTGTGTTTCGCTTACCATAAAAATGTTTTCCTTCTCAAGCTCTTTTTCAATAACGCTGAGAATGCGTAAGCTTTCCGATTGTTGTTCAATAACAATATCGGTAATTTCTGTAAGCAGTTTTTGAGCAGAAATACCACCCAATATCTTTTCACCTGTTTGTCCGGTAAGGCTTAACCTTCTTATGGCTGCATAACGCACCCTGAAAAATTCATCGAAATTATTTGAAAATATACCTAAAAACCTGAGCCTGTCGAGCAGTGGAACTTTATCATCTCCTGCCTCTTGCAGTACTCTAGCGTTAAATGCAAGCCAACTTTTTTCTCTGTCAATGTATCGGTTTACCGGTGAGTGGTGAATCATGCTTTTTTAATTCTCTTGGAAATAATACTTTTTTTATTGTTCCCTTTTGTATATCCTTCCAGTCATTTTCCTGAAAGGAAAGGGAAACAAAACCAGCAGTAGGTACATTATCTACAGCAAGGTTCCCAAAGGTATTAACAAAATTAGTAATAGCGTCGTTATGTCCAAAAAGAATTAAGTTATCAAATTGATTATTGCAGGTTTTAATTACTTTTTCCAGAGCCCTGGAATCAAAAGTATAAAGATCATCCTTAAAAATAATTGTATCCAAAGGTATGGAAAGGTTCTCTGCAAAAATATACGCTGTGTTTTTAGCACGTTTAGCCGTACTACTCCATACAATATATGTTTTTGGAAGATATCCCTCAACTTCAGATGCCACAAGATGTGCATCATTTATGCCTCTGTTAGAAAGAGGCCGGTCTTTATCCACCAAAGGAGTATCCCAGCTCGACTTAGCATGGCGGATTAAAATCAAGTTTTTCATAGAGTCAAGGTTTAAATAGTTATGTATCTACATATTAAATATCCGAATTATAACTACTCCTTTATCTATAAATTTTGTTAAATTTTAAGCACTACCTATTACGGCGCCAGTCTTTCAGTCTTCCAACTGTAATCAGGCAACAAACTATATCGGATTCGGTCGTGTAATCTATTAGGCCTTCCCTGCCAAAATTCCATTTCAACAGGGCGAACTAAATAACCTCCCCAATGTAGCGGTCTCGGTATTTCTTTCCCATGAAATTCGTGTTCAAGATCTTTAAGATTTCCTTCTAAAAATTCTCTTGAAGGAATGACCTGGCTTTGAGGAGAGACTAAAGCTCCAAGTCTGCTACCTTCCGGTCTGCTTTCAAAATAACCGTCAGAAATGTTTTCAGAAACTTTCTCAGCCTTTCCTTTTATGATAACCTGACGTTCCATGCCTTCCCAAAAAAATGAAAGACAAATATTAGGATTTGCAGCTATTGCTTTTCCTTTTTCAGAATCATAATTAGTAAAGAAAATAAAACCTTCGTAGGTATATTGCTTTAGTAACACCACACGGCTTTTAGGGAACCCATCCAATCCAAAGGTCGAAACTGTCATGGCATTCACCTCACCGGGCCCATCAAATTCCTCAACCTCAATAAACCATTTTTTAAAAAGATTAATCGGGTCTTCAGGAAGATTTCCCTCTAAAAGTTCGCTCTTTTCATAAGAGCGACGATAATTGCCTAAATCAGTCATTTTATTGGATGATTAGATTTTTTGATTTTTTATGCAATACAAATTTATGGATAATCTTCTTCTAAGAATCGAACAATCGAATAATCAGGAATCTAATTAAACTCAAACACCTTACTGTCATCTGCTAAATGTACATTCTCAAAAACAGTCTGTGCTTCTTCTTTAAAAGGCTCAATAGAACCGTATCTTGTAGAATAATGTCCCAGAATCAGGTGCTTTGCATTTGCTTTAACAGCAATCTCAGCAGCTTGTTTCGCTGTTGAATGCATTGTTTTCTCACAATACTGCTCATCAATATCCAGAAAAGTACTTTCATGATAAAGCACATCAACATCTCTTATAAGGGATACTATAGTTTCATCATATAAAGTATCCGAACAGAATGCATAACTCATTGGTGGATAAGGATCAAAAGTCAGCAATTCATTTGGTATAACCCTTCCGTCTTCGAGAGTCATATCACTACCACTTTTCACTTTATTATAATAACAGGTTTCAATACCATACTCATTCACAGCATCAGGATTCAGCTTTCTGTCTCCGGTTTTTTCCTGAAACAAAAAACCATTAGTGTAAACCCTGTGCTTTAAAGGAATAGTACTCACAACAACCTTATCATCTTCAAAAATCACTTCTGATTCTTTACTATCAAGTTCATGAAAATATAAATTGTAGCTCGTCCATGAACCTGACGTTTTCAATAAAAGCAGTATAACCTCTTTTATACCTTTAGGACCATATACATGAAGGTCATTCTGCCTTCCCAATAAGGAAAAGGTAGATATGAGCCCTATAAGGCCATAAAAATGATCTCCATGTAAATGAGATATGAAAATGTGATTAATTCGTGAGAATTTAATCTTGTTTTTTCTCAACTGCACCTGTGTACCCTCACCACAATCTATAAGAAACATTCTGTTCTTCATTTCCAATACCTGAGAAGTAGGATTAGTAAGCGAACGTGGTGTAGCGGCATAACAGCCAAGTATAGTTAAATTCATTTTTTTAATTTCAAGTTTCAGGCTTTAAGTTGCCCAAACACTTAAAACCTGTAGTTTTTAAAAGCCGAGATCTCTTTCAATCTCTTCCATTTCAATTATGTCGTGAGCTTCCAGCAAAGTAGGAACAACTACCATTTCATCAGGAACATCAGAATATTCAATATCCGACGCAACCATAACGAATGATTTCTTTGCTTTGCGGTGTTTATTGGACAAAGGCAGGAAAGATAGCAAAACATCCAGACTTATTCCATTATCCTGACTAACATCAAGAATTATATTTTGCTCTTTATAATTATTATGTTCGGCAGTTATCTTATCCAAAAAGGCCTTTACGTCTCCCTGAGTATCTTTAATAATAACTGTATGTCCTTTTTGTTCTACTTTCATTTCTTTTGAGTTACTGAGTAGCTTAGGTTCTTAGTTACTAAGGTACAAAGTTGAATATAAATTTAAACAGCCGGGCTGTAAACTGTGACTGTGACCTGCCTTTGCCGGCAGGCAGGCTGAAAATTTACTTATTGCTTGATCTTAGAAGCTAAAAGGTAAATAACAGCCATTCTTACTGCAACACCATTCTCAACCTGATCAAGGATTACTGATTGCTGTGAGTCAGCAACATCACTTGTAATCTCAACACCACGATTAATTGGCCCCGGGTGCATGATTACTATTTCTTTATTCAAAGAGTCAAGTAAAGCTTTATCAACTCCATACTGTTGTGCATACTCACGCGTAGACGGGAAATAATTCACATCCAGTCTTTCATTCTGTACCCTTAACATATTGGCTACATCAGCCCATTCTAATGCTTTACGTAGATTTGGTTCAACTTTTACTCCAAGTGATTCAATGTACTTCGGTATAAGCGTATTTGGACCACAAACCTTAACTTCAGCACCCTGCATTTGTAGTGCGAATATATTAGAAAGCGCTACCCTTGAGTGAAGGATATCGCCAACAATAACAACTTTTTTTCCTTCAACACCACCAAGCTTTTCACGGATCGTATAAGAATCAAGCAGACCCTGTGTTGGATGTTCGTGTGCGCCATCTCCGGCATTCACTATACTTGCATTAACATTTCTCGAAAGAAAGTGTGCCGCTCCAGGCTTTTCGTGACGCATAACCACCATATCCACTTTCATCGAAAGAATATTGTTTACAGTATCGATAAGCGTTTCACCTTTCTTAACCGAAGACTGCGCTGCCGAAAAGCTTATCACGTCAGCAGAAAGCCTTTTTTGTGCCAGTTCAAAAGACAGTTTTGTTCGTGTACTGTTCTCAAAGAAAATATTAGCTATTGTAATATCCCTAAGCGAAGGTACTTTCTTTATTGGTCGGTTAATTACTTCTTTAAATTGATCGGCAGTTTCAAAAATAAGGTCTATATCGTTCTTGTTGATATATTTTATACCTAATAAATGATTAACGCTTAATTCTTTCATTGTTGTTACTGTTGCAGTTAAGCCTTATATTAAATAAACACTGTCTTCCCCTTCATTTTCTTTCCAGGTCACTTTTACTTTTTCATCATTGATAGCATCAACCTGGCGCCCACGATAATCAGGCTGTATTGGCAGGTGACGGCTAAAACGACGATCAATCAGCACCAGTAATTCAATTTCTGACGGACGCCCGAATGATTGTATTGCTGTAAGTGCGGCACGAATACTACGCCCCGTGTAAAGAACATCATCAATAAATACCACTTTTTTATTCTCAACAAGAAAATCTATCTCAGTCTTGTTTGCCTCAAGAGGCTTGTCTGAACGGCGAAAATCATCCCTGAAGAAAGTTATATCAAGAAAACCAAGCTGTATGCCTGACACATTGTATTCTTCTTCCAAAAGCTGTTTGATGCGCTCAGCAAGAAAACGTCCGCGTGGCTGAAGACCAATAAGTACGGTATCTGAAAAATCTAGATGTTTTTCAATCAACTGGCAGGCCAAACGGTGTAGAATGATATTGACTTCTCTTGAAGTAAGCAATATTTTGTGGCTCATAATGCGGTATTGTGTTTGGATTGTAAAAGTAGGTAAAAATCTTAAAAAATAAAACAGGTAATTATACTATAAGATTATATTGAAGTAAACAATATATTTGTAAGAATCAAACTTCACTACATGTCAGATTTAGCCTTAAAATTAATTGAAGAGAATATTAAGTCAAAAAGTAAATTTTTAGATTTAGGAAATTGTGCACTCAGAGAATTACCTGAAAAATTATTCGAATGCAATTGGCTAGAAAATCTAAATTTAGGTCATAATTATTACTCTTTACAAAAAGAATATTTAGAACCTAATAATAATTTATCTTTAAATATTTTTAGCGGTAATGACTTAACTCAATTAGAAAGACTCTCAAATTTAAAAGGTTTAAATATTTCTAACTCTGATATTATCGAAACCAATTTCTTAAAGGGATTAAAAAAGTTGGTTTTATTGAATTTAGAAAATAATGGAATTCATAACATCGAAAGTATTTCAGACTTAACTGAATTAAAATATCTTTATTTAACGAACAACAATATAAAAAATCTTGATCCAATATTTTATTTAAATAAGCTAGACATTCTAAATGTATCCAATAATCTAATTTCAGATTTGACTCCAGTTTTTCACTTGTTACAAAATGGTATAAATATAGAATTTGTAGATTTCTTCTTTAGTAGGCAAAGTAAAATGATTGCTGTAAATAAAAACCCAATTGCAAACCCTCCAAGTGATGTTGTTAAAGAAGGAGCAATAACAGTTCTAAAATGGGCGGCGAATCGTAACGCACATGCAGCAGAGTTAATTAAAGAAAATCTGAAAGAGAAGAAGAAATTACTTGATTTAGGAAATTGCAATATTCAACATTTTATAGGATTAGAAGAACTAGCAGAGTGTAAACATGTTGAAGAACTGATATTGAGTAACGAATGGGCAGAGAGAAATAGTCAAGGATGGTATCGAATAACTAGTAAAAATAAAAACAAACCAAATGTAATTAACAGAATTCCTCATGAAATCAGTAGTTTAATTAATTTAAAAAAATTAATTTTAGGCGGGAACTGGAATACTGATAAGCAGAAATCAAAATGGAAAATTAGAGATGTTAGCGATTTACTAGGATTAAAAAATTTAATTCATCTTAATATCAGTAATAATAATCTTTCAAATATTGAAACTCTCAAAAGTCTTACAAAACTTAAAAAATTACACATTAACAACAATTACATTCAAACAATCCATGACATCCATTTAAATTATTTACAAGAATTAAATTTAAGTAATAATCTAATAGAAAAAATTGAGTTTATTGCTAAATTAAAAGCATTAAATCATTTAGAGCTACATTCCAATAAAATCTCAGACATTCGCACTTTACTTAGCATAGAAAATTTATTACATAAAAAAAACTTCTTCATTAATATTGCAAAGAACCCACTAATCAGCAACAATAATATAATTGTTAGTAAAATTGAAAATCAAAGAATTACACTTTTAAATTTGATTAATTCAAAAGAAAGTCAAAAATTAACACTGCCCGCAAAAGTATTGTTGCTTGGAAATCACGCCAGTGGTAAATCATCGCTTTTAAATTTTTTACAAAATGACACTTTATTAAACAATTCAAATTCAACACATATTTTAAACATTGAAAAATATCCTAAAGATGCTAATATCCCTGAAGCTATTTTTTATGATTTCGGAGGACAAGATTATTATCATGGCATATACAGAGTTTTTTTAAGTTTTGGAGCTATACAAATACTTTTATGGAATGAAGAGTGTAATTTTAACGAAATAATAGATTTTGACAAGAATAAAGTTGCGACAATTAACTATAATCTTTTGTATTGGTTAGAACAAAAAAAATATTTAGAAACTAAATCAAAAGTTGTTTACTTACAAAATAATGCTGAAGAAGTTGAAAATAGCCCTGTTTTATTGGTTCAGAGAGACTCCACAAAGGAAGTTCCTTATTCAGAAGTTTGCAATTCAGTACGCACAAATTTAAATATTTTGGGGGAATTTAAATTATGTCTTAAAAAAAGTGAGAATGACAAAAGAAATGAAAAAACTAAGAATCTCTTAGAAAAAAGTAGGGAGCATTTTAAATCAATGCTTCTTTTATTAATTGAACAAAACAAAAAAGAAGTAAGGAAGAAAAAGTGGTATATTAATCTTTTCACAGACATATTAGATGAGACTGTTTATAATCACGATCCTGTCAATTTAAATTTTTTAATTACTAAATATAAAATCCCAAAAAGAGATCATATTTATTTCATAGATGATCTGAAGCAATTACATAGGCAAGGACTAATACTCTATTATAACGATAATGACAAAATATGGTTAAATCCATCCTCACTAGTCAATTATATAAATACAGATGTTCTAAAAAAACAAGTACTAATAAGAAACAAAGGTCTATTGCCTCTAGAGAGCCTAGAAAAACATGAAAGTTCAGGAATAACTCAATTACTTGAAAGTCAAAAAGTAATTTTTAAAACACATTATGGTAATACATTTAAATATGTTGTACCAAGTTATTTAGAACTTTCAAAAAATGATAGAGATTATAGTTTTTTTTCTTATACAATTAAATCTCCCATATTTATTCTCAAATTCAAAAATTTTATACCATTTGGTTTAATTAACTTACTTACAATTTTTTTCGGAATCAATCCTGAACAAAAAAAATTCTGGAGAGATCAGTTATTATTTACTTTCAATAAAAAATTAATCTTAATAGAATTAAAAATTGAAAGTTTAGAAATAAGATTACATTGTAACGAATCTATTACCCTAGAGGAGAAAAAATATATATTTTACACGATTATAGCATTATACAAAGACAAAAATACACCTTTTACTTTTGAAGAATTTTTAATCTGGAAAGATTATAATACTAACGACGACTTATCGGATAAAGAGATAAATGATGATTTTAAAAATAAGTTGTATGAATATTATTGTGACTTTTTTGATTACCCAAAAGACTTATATATATCATTTAACGATAAGGAATTTGTTAATCATTCTGAACTTCAAGGTGATGATAATGGTGAAACAATTGATAATAGAAGTATTATCCAAACTTATAATTATAAAGACAATAAATTTATAGCATATAAGCAAATTCCAATAAAACCATTTGAAATATTTACTAATAAAAAATTTACTAAAGTGAAAAAAATTTTTATATCATATTCGAACGAAGATATATTTTTCAAAAAGGAATTAGAAAAACATTTAAAACCACTTTCACATTTAAAACTTGCAAAATCTTGGAGTTGTGAAGAAATTACACCAGGTCTTTGGGATGATGAAATACAGGATGAATTAAAAAGTTCAGATATTGTTGTATTTATGCTCTCTATCAATTTCATTTCATCAGACTATATATTAAAAGATGAACTATTTAAAGTTTTATTAGAAATGAAGAACAATCCTAATAAAAAAATCGTCTGTATTTTAGTTAGAGAATTTTCTTGGCGCAAGTATGAAAAACTTCTTACACTTTCTGGCATTGATAATTCAATGATAGAAGATGCGATGGACAATGAAAATAAGGCTGCCATAGCACTTACACAATTGCCAAAATATCAATTTTTACCCTATTATACTGAAGATAAAGATGAACAGTCTAAACGTTTTATTAAAGCTATTGAAGAGTGGGAATTTAAAGGTAAAGCATTTAGTCAGGTTACTGATCAAATAATAAGTTTATTAAATTAAATACAATTGATTCAATTTTAACAAAATTCGGTTTTTGCAGTGGTAACTTTAAACTAATAACCTAAAAAACAAAAATCATGCAAAGCAGAATATTTAAATTAGGATTCCTAGCACTGTTATTCAGTACTATGCTAACAAGCTGCGAACTTGTAGGAGATATTTTCCAGGCCGGTATGGGTGTTGGAATTTTTATAGTAATCGCCGTAATTGTACTTATCGTCTGGGTAATTAGCCGCTTCAGAAAATAATCGTTCTTTATTGGTAATAAAAAACCCCGTAGGCCTTGCTTACGGGGTTTTTGTATATTAATTGTACATTTTCTTTCTCAGTTCCTGAATCTTTTCATCATCAAGATAATCATCGAATGTCATGTAACGGTCTATAACACCATTTGGAGTAATCTCAAGCACTCTGTTAGCAACAGTCTGTGCAAACTCGTGGTCATGCGTTGTAAACAGTACCGAACCTTTAAAGTTTTTCAACGAGTTATTGAACGCCGTGATTGACTCAAGGTCAAGGTGGTTTGTAGGCTCATCAAGCATAAGTACGTTAGCGCGAAGCATCATCATACGCGATAGCATACAACGCACTTTCTCACCTCCAGATAGTACTCTTCCTGTTTTTAACGCCTCTTCTCCACTGAAGATCATCTTACCAAGGAATCCACGGATATAAACTTCATCACGCTCTTCTTCTGTCTTAGCCCACTGACGAAGCCAGTCAACAAGCGTAAGGTCGTTTTCAAAGAATTCGTGGTTATCAGCCGGAAGGTATGATTGTATTGTAGTGATACCCCAGTCAAACGAACCGCTGTCCGGAGTCATGTTTCCATTTATAATTTCGTAGAAAGCCGATGTAGCACGTGAATCTTTAGAGAATACCACGATCTTATCGCCTTTAGCCATGTTAAGGTCAACATTCTTAAACAACACCTCACCATCAATAGATGCGCTAAGGTCTTTTACATTAAGAATCTGGTCACCTGCTTCACGCTCCTGATCGAAGATGATTGCGGGATATCTTCTGCTTGAAGGCTTGATATCATCAACCTTAAGTTTTTCAAGCATTTTTTTACGGCTTGTAGCCTGTTTAGACTTCGCAACGTTGGCAGAGAAACGCATGATGAACTCCTGAAGCTCTTTCTTCTTCTCATCCGCTTTTTTATTCTGCTGAGCGCGTTGTCTTGCAGCAAGCTGGCTCGACTCATACCAGAAGGTATAGTTACCTGAGAAGTGATTGATCTTACCGAAGTCGATATCCGATATATGTGTACACACTGCGTCAAGGAAGTGACGGTCGTGCGATACAACAATTACAGTATTGTCGTAGTTTGCAAGGAAGTTCTCCAGCCATGCGATAGTTTCAAAGTCAAGGTCATTGGTAGGCTCATCCATGATAAGTACGTCCGGGTTACCAAATAACGCCTGTGCCAATAGCACACGTACTTTAAGTTTACCGTCCATCTCACCCATTAATGTATAGTGGAATTCTTCACCTATACCTAAGTTCGAAAGCATTGATGCCGCATCAGAATCAGCATTCCAGCCGTTCATCTCTTCAAAAATTACCTGAAGCTCTCCTACCCTTTCACCATCTTTATCAGAAAAGTCAGGCTTAAGATAAATCTCGTCCATTTCTTTCTTAACCGCATAAAGGGTTTTGTTACCCATCATTACGGTTTCAAGCACAGTATGCTCATCAAACATATTGTGATTCTGGTTAAGCACCGACATACGTTTGCCAGGCTCAAGGTGTACGTGACCTGATGTAGGATCGATATCACCTGCCAATATTTTAAGGAAAGTAGATTTTCCTGCACCGTTAGCACCAATGATACCGTAGCAGTTGCCATGGGTAAAAGTTGTGTTTACTTCGTCAAACAATATACGCTTTCCGAACTGAACCGATAGATTTGAAACTGATAGCATTTTCTGAAAAATTTTTGCAAAAGTAGTGAAAAAAATTGGTTTTTAGGTTGTCGGTTGCTTGCAAAGGATTTTAGATTTTTTGATTTTTTGATTTTTCGACTGCCTGAATTCTCAACTATGTTAGCTTCGGACTTCGGACCTCAGACTACTTTAAAACTTTGAACATTATAACTTTACTACCTGATTGGAATCCAAATCTCCTCTTCCGAATCCGGATCACCGTTTTTGTATTTAGGGCCTAGTATTTCAAAATGCGGACGGTCGTCAAGTTCATAACCCGATACAGGCAGCCATTCCCCAAAGATATAACTGAATACATCAAACCCATTGTTGTGCGAACCTTTATAATAAAACACAGCATACTCCCCTGCAGGAATAGTAAAAGTTTCCATTCCCTCTGCCGTAACAGCATCTTCAGTTGTTTCATGAGCAGCCCATTTTATGAATTCAGCTTTTGGATTGAACGGATTGAAAAAATCCTTCCCATATACCTGAAGTGAATACATCTGCTCAGGATTGATCACACCGGTAATAGTTTTACGGTGCGGCATAAAACTGCTCCATAGTTCGAAAGTTTTGTTTTCGGCAAAGGTCATGGTAAGCCATTTGCCTACTAGTTTTTTGGATGGGATGGTTTGGATGGTTGGGGTCATTTAAATTTATTATTGGTTGATAATTATTAGTTCAGCTTCTTATACCTAAGGATTGGAAAAAAGTGAAAGAAGTACTAAATATTTGATATATCAAACTTTGATTTATACTTTTTTATTAACTCAAAATATTCATTAATAAATTCTTCCGTCAAGAAACTATTAATTTCTATAATAATATATTTCAACTCATCTCCCTTTATTAACAATTGATTATCAGCGCTATTTTTAATATTTTCAATTAGTTTTTCAACTAAAGGTTGTAAAAGTGGAACTATATTAAATCTTTCAATCAGATTTTGATAATCTGATTGAAGAGAATAGATATCATCAAATGTCCATTTAAAAAAAGATATATTTCTAATAACGTTCAAATTATTAAAATCAATACTCTCAATTTTATAATCCTCTGCTCCAAAACAATTTTTAAAATTCGTATTCTCATAAATAATCTGAAAAGTACATCCAGATACAACTTCTATAAACCAAGCCAAAGTTCTATCTATATTGGAAGTATTCTCAAAAATTTCATTTCTTTGATCAAAAAAATTTTTGATATTGTAAAAATGTTTTTTAGGATTTACAGAATTTATATTTAATCCTATTTGAATTAACTCAACTTCTCCTAAATCTGTAATATTAAATTTATTAGATAAGCAATATCCCAAAAGATGGCCTAGTTCATGGTAAACAGTATCTTTCCCTTTTTCAATTCTCTGTATTACATTAGTCATATCATTTTATTTTATTTACTAAAAGTAATATTTTCTCATCCACTTTAACAATTCCTTACTCCTAACCTATATATAAAAACTGCTTAAAAATGAGTACCTTTGCGTTTTGCACAAAAATGCTATGTTAGATACTACTGAGACTATTGAAGTGTTAGGTGCCCGTGCGCACAACCTTAAGAATATAGATGTTACCATACCGCGTGAAAAACTTGTTGTGATTACCGGGCTTTCGGGTTCAGGGAAATCATCACTGGCGTTTGACACCATTTATGCCGAAGGGCAGCGCCGTTATATCGAGACGTTCTCTGCCTATGCGCGTCAGTTCCTTGGCGGCCTTGAAAGACCGGATGTCGACAAGATCGATGGCCTTAGCCCCGTTATTGCCATTGAGCAGAAAACAACGAGCAAGAGTCCACGTTCTACGGTAGGTACAATCACCGAAATCTACGATTTTTTGCGCCTTCTCTATGCCCGTGGAGCCGATGCCTATAGCTACGTTACCGGCGAAAAGATGGTGAGCTACAGCGACGACCAGATCAAGGAGCTTATCGTTGAGAAATTCGATGGTAAACGTATTACTATTCTTGCCCCGATTGTCCGCACCCGTAAAGGGCATTACCGTGAACTTTTTGAGCAAATATCGAAACAGGGCTTCCTGAAAGTACGTGTGGATGGCGAAATAAAAGATATCGAACCGGGAATGAAACTCGACCGTTATAAAAACCACGATATTGAAACGGTTATTGACCGTATGGCTGTTGATGCTTCGGATGATACAGATAAACGCCTTACCGAAAGCATCAAAACAGCGATGTATCACGGTGAGGATGTAATGATGGTTATTGAGCACGACACCAATGAGGCTCGCTATTATAGCCGTAATCTGATGTGTCCTACCTCGGGTATCTCTTACCCTAATCCTGAACCGAATAATTTTTCGTTCAACTCCCCTAAAGGAGCTTGTCCACATTGTAACGGACTGGGAACAGTTAACGAGATCAACATAAAAAAGATCATACCTAACCCTAAACTTAGCGTTAAGCAGGGCGGTTTTGCGCCACTTGGCGAATATAAAAGCTCATGGATCTTCAAGCAGATTGAAGTGATTGGTGAGAAATTTGGCTTTAAGCTTACGGATCCTATCGAAAACATCTCTGAAGAAGCAATGGATATGATCATGAACGGCGGTAAGGAGAAATTTTCTGTAAATTCAAAATCACTTGGTGTAAACCGTGAATACAAAATTGATTTTGAAGGTATTGCCAGTTTCATCAAAAGCCAGTATGACGACAGCAACAGTACGTCGTTAAAGCGTTGGGCCAAAGATTTCATGGACGAGGTAAACTGCCCTGTATGCCACGGAACACGACTAAGACAGGAATCCCTTAACTTTAAAGTAAACGGACTGAATATTGCTGAGCTTTCATCAATGGATATCTCAGATCTTGCTGAATGGTTTGAAGAACTTGACAATAAACTTTCTGAAAAGCAGAAAGTCATTGCGATGGAAATCGTAAAAGAAATCAAGGCACGCCTTAGTTTCCTTGTTGACGTGGGATTAAATTACCTGTCACTAAACCGCGGTTCTGGAACACTTTCAGGAGGTGAAGCACAACGTATCAGGCTGGCAACACAGATAGGCTCACAGCTTGTGGGTGTATTATATATCCTTGATGAGCCGAGCATCGGACTTCACCAGCGCGACAATGAGAAACTTATTAAATCGCTGGAATCACTTCGTGACATAGGTAACTCGGTACTTGTGGTAGAACACGACAAAGACATGATAGAGCGCGCTGATTATGTTATTGACATCGGCCCTGCTGCAGGACGTTTTGGTGGACAGATCGTAAGTGCAGGTACACCTGCCGAATTACTGAAAGAACACACTCTTACTGCTGCTTACCTTAACGGTGAGAAAGAAATAGCAGTTCCTAAAAAACGTCGTGAGGGCAATGGTAAAACCTTAAAACTTATCGGCGCAACAGGAAATAACCTTAAAAACGTTTCTATAGAAATTCCGTTAGGAAAAATGATATGTGTTACAGGTGTTTCGGGAAGTGGTAAGTCAACACTTATCAACGGAACGCTATACCCTATCCTGAATACGCACTTCTTCAACGGGGTTAAAAAACCACAACCATACAAAAAAATAGAAGGCCTTGAGCATATTGACAAGGTTATTGATATAGACCAGTCGCCTATCGGGCGTACGCCAAGGTCTAACCCTGCTACTTATACTGATGTTTTCTCAGAGATACGCTCACTATTTACACAAACACCTGAGGCTATGATCCGTGGTTATAAACCGGGACGTTTCAGCTTTAACGTAAGCGGTGGCCGTTGCGAAACCTGTGAAGGATCAGGATTACGCGTTATTGAGATGAGCTTCCTGCCAGATGTATATGTAGAGTGCGAAACCTGTCAGGGTAAGCGTTTTAACCGTGAAACGCTTGAAATACGTTATAAAGGCAAATCAATATCTGATGTACTGGATATGACAGTTGACGAGGCTGTTCCATTCTTTGAGAACATCCCGAAGATCTATAGAAAGATAAAAACCATACAGGATGTGGGGCTTGGCTATATAACGCTTGGACAGCAGAGTACTACCCTTTCGGGTGGTGAGGCACAGCGTATTAAACTGGCTACAGAGCTTTCAAAAAAAGATACCGGAAATACCTTTTATATCCTTGATGAACCCACGACGGGACTTCACTTTGAAGATATCCGCGTATTGATGGAAGTTATCAATAAACTGGTTGACAAAGGAAATACTGTACTGATCATAGAACATAATCTTGACGTTATTAAACTGGCAGACTATATCATAGATATTGGTTATGAGGGTGGTAAAGGCGGCGGACAGCTTATTGCTAAAGGAACACCCGAAGAAGTTGCCAAAAACAAAAAGAGTTACACAGCGCATTTCCTGAAAAAAGAACTATCTTAGAAACCTGTTTTACTCATTTTTTTAGTTAAAAAAGCCATGAAAGAAAAGTTTGAAAACGACGACGAATGGATTAATGACAGCCTAAAGCAAAGATCCTGGCATGAAATAAGAAGCAATGACTCGTGGGTTATCTTTAAGATAATGGCCGAGTTTGTAAATGGTTACGAAACCATGGCCAGGATAGGTCCTTGTGTTTCTATATTTGGTTCTGCCAGGACAAAACCTGACGATCCTACTTATCTTTTAGCCGAAAAGATTGCCTGTAAAATATCTAATGCAGGTTATGGCGTTATTACCGGTGGAGGACCCGGTATTATGGAAGCCGGTAACAAAGGTGCAAGCCAGGGTAGCAGCCCATCGGTAGGACTTAATATTGAGCTTCCTTTTGAGCAGCATTTTAACCCTTACATCGACCAGGATAAGAACGTAAATTTTGACTACTTTTTTGTGAGAAAGGTGATGTTCGTTAAGTATTCACAGGCATTTGTGGTAATGCCTGGTGGTTTTGGTACACTCGACGAGATGTTTGAAGCATTAACGCTTATCCAGACAAAAAAGATTGCTAAATTTCCAATTATACTTGTTGGATCTTCGTTTTGGGGAGGCCTGATGGACTGGATAAAAAACGTTTTGATTGAGAAACACCATAATGCTAATCCTGAAGACCTTAACCTTATAAAAGTTGTAGACACTGCCGAAGAAGTTGTAGAGATTATTGATAACTTTTACAAGAAATACAGCCTTAGCCCTAACTTTTAATATATTGCACTATATATTTAACATCAGGCGAAGCAACCATTCGCCTGATTTTACACCTACTATAAAAAGTTTAACGGGTAAATCTCTAAGTGCAATTGGAAATTAAAAAACATTTTTTTTTCATACTTCTACTGTTATGTTCGGTACAGCTACATTCACAGCATCTTGTCAGGATGTTTGCTGAAGTAGATACCGAAAAGCAGGTATTGGCAGTAAAAGAAGAAATAACTTTTAATAATCAAACAAACGATACACTACACTCCGTTATTCTTAACGACTGGAATAATGCTTATTCAGCTAAAGACACCCCTTTGGCAAAGCGTTTTTCCGATGAATTTGTAAGAGCATTTCATTTAGCAAGTGATAATGATCGTGGTAATACAACCATACATTCTGTAAGCGACCAATACAGCCTTAGTATTCCATGGCAAAGACCTGAAGGACATCCTGATTTGGTTGAACTTCGTCTTAATTCACCTATCCTTCCGGGAAGGCAATTTAAAATTACAGTTAACTATCATGTTAAGATCCCCGCTGACAGGTTTACTCGCTATGGCTACAATGACAAAACAAAATCATTAATACTCAAAGACTGGTTTCTTACTCCTGCCCGTTTTGAAAACAATCAGTTTGCGAAATACAGCAACGAAAACCTTGACGACATTGCCAACGCAACGTCTGATTACTATATAAACCTTACGGTTCCAAAAAACTACTATCTCACCACTGATCTTAATGAACACGACAAATATGATAAGAAAGGTTTATGGGTATATGAACTTGAAGGGAATAACCGTTTAGGTTTCACCATTGCATTAGATCAGTTTGACAGGTTTGAAGACTTTAAAACCGAAAACGCTACTGTAGTTTGTAATTTTTGGGATGGCCGTGTTACCGAAGTTCAAAAAAATACGATCATTAATCAGATAGCATTATTTACGCAGGATAAACTGGGTTCATATCCTTTTGAAAAGATAATGGTGACCCAAACTGATTACGACCGTAACCCTATGTATGGTATTAATCAGCTACCTGCGTTTATCAGCCCCTATCCTGACTCTTTTATTTTTGAGATCAAATTCCTTAAGACATATCTAAATAATTACCTGAAAAACACCTTAAAACTCGATCCTCGTAAAGATAACTGGATATATGATGCCATCCAGATTGAGCTAATGATAAAGTACATTGAACAATACCACCCTGACAGAAAAATGATGGGCAAGCTGTCTAATTGGGGTATCTTAAAAGGGCATAAGATATTTAAAATGGATTTTAATGATCAGTATAGCTATGTTTATCTGCTTACAGCAAGGAAAAACCTTGATCAGCCAATAGGTGATCCTAAAAATACTTTCATAAAATTCAATGAACAAATATCAGGAAAATACAGGGCTGGCCTGAGTATATATTATCTGGACGATTACCTTGGCGAAAATATAGTTCCCGCTACACTCACTGATTTTTACAAAGTAAACCTGAGCAGCAGAGTTACAAACAGGAATTATTTTAAAAATATACTTAATAGCAAAACCACAAAAAATACCGATTGGTTTTTCGATACTGTTGTCGATACAAGGGATATAATTGATTTTAAATTTAAAAGGGTTATCGAAGAAAAGGACTCACTTAAAATAACTATTAAAAACAGGAAAGAAACTGAGGTTCCAGTCTCATTATATGGTCTTAAAAAAGGAAAAGTTGTTTTCAAACAATGGTTAGAAGGCATAAAGACTGATACTACTTTAACCGTAGCCAGACAGGATGCCGACAGGCTTGCACTTAACTTTAATAATGAAATTCCGGAATTCAACAGGCGTAATAACTGGAAAAGACTGGATAAATTCTTCCCCAACAATAAACCTTTAAAATTTACTTTCTTCCAGGATATTGAAGATCCAAATTATAATCAGATATTTTACGTACCGAGCTTTGTATTTAATATATATGATGGATTCTCGCCGGGGTTACGCTTTCACAATAAATCATTACTTGACAAGCCATTTATCTTTGACATCGAACCAACCTACTCTATCAAAACCAATGAGCTTATAGGTTCGTTTTCATTATTGTTTAATCAATACATCCGAATAGGACAACTATACAGCATACGATATGCAGTAGGTAGTTCTACATATCATTATGCTCCTGATGCCCGTTATTTGAAATTCAACCCATCGGTACTTTTCCGTTTACGCGAAGACGATTATCGTGAGAATAAAAAACAGAGCATTTTAGTTAGGCAGGTACTGGTTAATAGGGAAAAGTCTGCTTACATCGCCACTGATGAACAAAATGAAAACTATTCTGTATTTAATCTTCGATACAGCAGATATGAATCCGAAATAATACGTCATTACAATTTCTTTACTGATCTTCAATTATCAGGATCTTTCGGAAAGGTTTCGGGAGAAATACAATACAGGAGGCTGTTTAATGACAACAGGCGCATTAACCTGAGATTGTATGCCGGTGCATTCATATATCGCAGCACTGATTCTGAATTCTTTAGTTTCGGATTGGACAGACCTACTGATTATATGTTTGACTATAGTCTCTACGGACGTTCAGAAACCACTGGATTGTTCAGTCAGCAATATGTTATGGCCGAAGGAGGTTTTAAATCAAAACTTGATAACCGATATGCTAATCAATGGATGACAACAGCTAATGCCAGTTTTAATATATGGAACTGGATTGAAGTGTATGGTGATGCAGGATTTATAAAGAGTCATTATACCGATGCTGAGTTTGTTTACGATAGTGGTGTACGCCTGAATATTCTTCCTGACTATTTCGAATTGTATTTCCCTGTATATTCAAGTAATGGTTTTGAGCCCGGATTAGGCAATTATGACCAAAAGATACGTTTTGTCGTAACCATAAGTCCAAGTACACTTGTAGGATTGTTTACCAGAAAATGGCTCTAAACACGAAATAGCCTCTAAAAATTACACAAAAAACATTTTTTATGTGTTTTTGATGAGATAAAAACATTCAAAACATACACATCGAAACTTTTATTATCAAAACTGAAATCATTTTTTTTTGATGTTATGCTACTATATCATTCTTTTAACTAAATTTGTACTTCCACTAAACCGGTTTTATGACAGATACAGAAACAAAAAAATCGATTTCATTTGAAGACTTCAAAACTGAAGTACTAAACGACTATAAGATTGCTGTAACCAGCAGGGAATGTAGCCTTTTAGGACGCCGTGAAGTACTAACAGGAAAGGCCAAATTTGGAATATTTGGTGATGGAAAAGAAGTACCACAGCTCGCAATGGCTAAAGCTTTTAAGAACGGAGACTTCCGTTCCGGCTATTATAGAGACCAGACCTTTATGATGGCTATTGGCCAACTTAATATACAGCAATTTTTTGCCGGACTTTACGGACACAGTGACCTAAATCACGATCCAATGTCTGCCGGAAGGCAGATGGGCGGGCACTTTGCTACGCATAGTCTTGATGAGAACGGTAACTGGAAAAACCTTACGTTACAGAAAAACTCAAGTTCTGACATCTCTCCTACTGCAGGACAAATGCCAAGACTTCTTGGTTTAGCACAGGCATCTAAAATATACCGTAACGTTACAGGTATAGAAAATAAAACCAATTTTTCAATCAATGGAAATGAAATTGCATGGGGTACTATAGGTAATGCAAGTACTTCTGAAGGTTTATTTTTCGAAACTATCAATGCTGCAGGTGTTCTACAAGTTCCTATGGTAATGAGTATATGGGATGATGAATATGGAATTTCTGTTCATGCACGCTACCAGACAACCAAAGAAAACATATCTGAAATCCTTAAAGGTTTCCAGAGAGATGAGAATGGTAAAGGTTATGAGATTATAAAGGTAAAAGGATGGGATTATCCTGAGCTTATAGCAGCTTATGAAAAAGCAGCCGAAATAGCACGTACAGAACATGTACCGGTACTTATTCACGTTTACCAACTAACACAACCTCAGGGGCACTCAACATCAGGTTCACATGAACGTTACAAAAATGCTGACCGCCTTGCATGGGAAGCAGAATATGACTGTGTCGCTCAAATGAAAAAGTGGATGCTTGAAAACAATATGGCTACCACAGAAGAACTTGATTCTCTTGATGAACAAATCAAAAAAGAAGTCCTTGAAGGTAAAAAAGCAGCATGGGCAGCTTATGTTAATCCGATAAAAGAAGAACAAAAAGAACTTGTAGCTGTACTTAACAGCATTGCCGCTCAAAGTCCAAATAAAGTCTTTATTGATAAATATGTGGCTGAGTTATCAGCAATCAAAGAACCGATAAGAAAAGACCTGTTGGTTACTGCAAGAAAAATTCTTCGCCTTATCGTAAAAGAAGCTGGAAAAGACACCCTTGGACAGTGGATTACGGATTACACAGAAAAGACACAACCAAGGTACAGCTCTCACTTATTCTCCCAATCAGATAAGAATGCTCTAAATATTAAAGAAGTACTACCTCAATACAACGATGATGCTGAAGATGCTGACGGTCGTATGGTTATGCGTAATAACTTTGACGCGATATTCAGCAAATACCCTGAAGCACTTGTATTTGGTGAAGACTGTGGAAATATTGGAGACGTAAACCAAGGACTTGAAGGTATGCAGGAAAAATATGGTGATTTCCGTGTTTGTGATGCAGGTATCCGTGAAGCTACTATCCTTGGACAGGGAATCGGTATGGCAATGAGAGGCCTTCGTCCTATTGCTGAAATACAATATCTGGATTACTTGCTTTACGCAATTCAGATTATGAGTGATGACCTTGCTACGCTTCAGTACAGAACAGCAGGAAGACAAAAAGCGCCACTTATCATCAGAACACGTGGTCACAGACTGGAAGGGATATGGCATTCAGGTTCACCTATGGGGATGATCATCAATGCTATCCGCGGTATCCATGTACTTGTACCAAGAAACATGACTAAAGCTGCCGGTTTCTATAATACTTTATTAACTACTGATGAACCTGCTCTTGTAGTTGAATGCCTTAACGGTTATCGCTTAAAAGAAAAGATGCCATCTAACTTAGGTGAATTCAAAACACCTCTTGGGGTTGTTGAAACACTAAAAGAAGGTAAAGATATTACGCTTGTTTCTTATGGTTCAACATTACGTATCGTTGAGCAGGCTGCAAAGGAATTGCTTGAAGTTGGTATTGATGCTGAAATTATAGATATTCAGTCATTACTTCCTTTCGACATTAATCATGATATAGTTAAAAGCGTAGCTAAAACAAACAGGCTTCTTGTTATTGATGAAGATGTTCCCGGAGGTGCATCTGCTTATATACTTCAACAAATCGTTGAAGAACAAAATGCTTACAAATACCTTGACAGCAAACCTGAAACACTTACCGCTAAAGCGCACCGCCCTTCATACGGAACAGACGGTGATTATTTCTCTAAGCCTTCTTCAGAAGACATATTCGAGAAAGTATATGCGATTATGCACGAAGCAAAACCTAATGAATTCCCTAAATTATACTAATAGGTACAATTTGAATACAATAAAACGCCCAACAATATGTTGGGCGTTTTATTTTTATCTATTTAATGTATATTGTTTTTACATTCACAAATTCTTTGATTCCGTTTTCAGCTAACTCTCGTCCATACCCTGAACGCTTTACTCCACCAAAAGGCAATGCCGGATCTGATTTAACCATTGCATTGATAAATACTGCACCTTCTTCAAACAAATGAGCTTTGCGTTTAATGTTTTCAACATCTTTGGAAAAAATTGTTACCCCAAGCCCAAATTCAGATTGATTACTTAAATTTACTGCTTCTTCAAAAGATGAAAAAGGTACTACAGGAACAGCAGGACCAAAAACTTCTTCTTTAAATACCGGCATGTCAGTTGTAACATTTATAAGAACAGTAGGGCTGTAAAAAGCTCCTTCTCTAGTACCGCCTGTCACAACCTTAGCTCCCATTTCAACTGATTTGTTTACCTGTTTTTCAACATCTTCCGCAAGATCTACACGAGCTAATGGACCAATATCAGTTGTTTCCAACATTGGATCTCCTGACTGTAATGCTTCTACTTTACTTCTAAACTTTTCAACAAAAATATCAAATACAGAATCGTGTACCAAGAATCTCTTAGCTGCTATACAGCTTTGACCTGTATTCTGCATTCGGGCAGTAACAGCAACCGATACAGCATCTTCTACATTAGCATCTTCACAGACGATAAAAGCATTACTGCCTCCCAATTCTAAGACAGCTTTCTTAATTTGTTTAGCTGCTGTAGAAGCCACAGCAGCGCCTGCTTTTTCGCTTCCAGTAAGGGATACAGCTTTTATGATTGGATTATTGATAACCTCTTCTACCTGACCACTCGCTATCAGTAAGTTTTGATATACTCCTTTCGGAAATCCAGCCTCCAAAAAAATGTCTTCCAATAATTGAGCGCAACCGGCAACATTTGATGCATGCTTAACCAAAACGGTATTACCTGCAAGAATTGCAGGAACAGCAAATCTGAACACCTGCCAGTAAGGAAAATTCCACGGCATTACGCCCAATATAACACCGAGAGGTTCATAAGTAACATAGCTTTCGGCAGCATCAGATTTTATGGTTTCAGGAGCTAAAAAATCTTCTGCATTTTCGGCATAAAAGTCGCACAATACTCCACATTTTTGTACTTCGGCAAGAGCCTGTTTTAAAGGTTTTCCCATCTCCAAAACACAGGTTTTAGCCAACAAATGTTGTTGTTTTGTTAAAACAAATCCTAAAGTTTTGATAAAATCTACCCGCTCTTTAACATTTGTATTTTTCCAGCCTGTAAAGGTTATCTGACTAACGTTTACTGCTTCCGAAATCTCTACCTCATTTAAATACTGGTAGTTCGCTAGGAAATTATTGTTAAAAGGGTTTATTGTTTTTATGATTTTTTGCATGATTAACAGCATTTTACATTAAGAAACCGTGATTTTTTCATTTTTCTAAATTACTACTTTTACAAAAAAAATCATCAAAACAATAACCAATATTATGAAGAAAATTGCATTCCCTTTATTATTAGTTTGCCTTACATCGGCAAGTTTAAAAGCACAGGATTCACAGGAAATGACTGCAGATGGCCAAGACTTTAATAAATGGTCTATTGAGGTAAGCGGCGGTGCAAATAAACCCTTCAGGACGTTTACACCGGGATTTAGAACAGACCGTGTAAATTTCTTTACTGTAGATCTTGGAACAAGGTACATGTTTAACAATAAATTCGGTTTAAAACTGGATTTTGGTTATAACAAATTTGAAAACAACGATGAAACTCCTGAATTTGAAAGTACTTACCTAAGAGGAGATATCCAGGGGGTTGTAAATCTGGGAAGAGTATTAAATTTTGAAGATTGGACGAGTTGCATCGGTTTATTAATGCACGCGGGTGGAGGTGTTTATCAGTTAAAAGCCGATAATGGTTTTGACGGAGAAGACTGGGGAGCTAATCTTATCGGAGGTTTTACAGCTCAACTTAAACTATCCGACCACGTTGTTCTAACAGGTGATGTAACAGGAATTGCAAATGGATTCCAAAACTGGAATTTCGATGGAATGTCTCAAACTAGCACAACTGTTGATGGACTTATTCTGAACGGTACACTTGGTCTTACTTTTTATCTGGGTGGTCATGAAAAACATGCTGACTGGGCAACAGATGTTAAGACAGATGAACTAGCAGCACTTGAAGAAAGAATTGGTTCTGTAGAAACTATGATGAACGATTCTGATAAAGATGGTGTTCCTGATTATCTTGATGTAGAGCCAAATTCAACAACAGGTGTAGCTGTTGATACTAAAGGTAGAGCTGTTGACCTTAATAACAATGGCGTACCTGATGAGTTAGAATCTTACATTGAGAACAAAACAAAAACTAACACAACAACTACAGGTACAGATTTACAGGGGCTTATCAACGGAGGTTATGTTAACGCATATTTCGATTTCAATAAAGATATGCCTAATGCACAATCAACTGCCGGTATTAACTTCCTGATCAAATACCTGAAAGAGAATCCATCTGCTAAAGCTGATGTTATAGGATATGCTGACGAAATTGGTAACAGTGATTACAACAAACAACTATCACAAAGAAGAGCTGAAAACGTTAAGAAGATACTTGTTGATTCAGGTATAGACGGTTCAAGACTGAATATTATTGCAAATGGTGAAGATTCATCAGTAAATAAAGATAATAAACAAGCCCGTCAGGTAGTGAGAAGAGTTACATTTATCATTAAATAATAACTTTCAAAGGTTAGACTGGTCCCTCGCTTAGGCGGGGGATTTTTTTATGCTTCAAATAAAAAATCCCGCCTAAAGCGGGATTTATATTTATCAGATTATCATTATCTGATAAGCTTTCTGTATTTGATACGTTTTGGTGTGATATCAGTACCCAGACGTTTCTTTCTGTTCTCTTCATATTCAGAGAAACTACCTTCAAAGAAATATACCTCAGAGTTTCCTTCAAAAGCAAGGATGTGAGTACAAATCCTGTCAAGGAACCATCTGTCGTGAGAAATTACTACAGCACAACCTGCAAAGTTATCAAGACCTTCTTCAAGAGCTCGAAGCGTGTTGATATCAAGGTCATTCGTAGGCTCATCCAGTAACAGTACGTTTCCTTCTTCTTTTAGTGTAATCGCAAGGTGAAGCCTGTTACGCTCCCCTCCTGATAATGTAGCCACCTTTTTATTCTGGTCGCTACCACTGAAATTGAATCTGCTTAGGTAAGCGCGTGAATTAACCTGTCTTCCACCCATCATGATAAGCTCCTGTCCATCACAGAAGTTTTCCCAAATAGTTTTGTTAGGATCGATATTCGCATGTGATTGGTCTACATAAGCAATCTTAACTGTTTCACCTACACTAAACTCACCTGCATCAGGAGTTTCCTGACCCATGATCATTTTGAAGATGGTAGTTTTACCGGCACCGTTCGGCCCAATAATACCTACGATACCTGCCTGAGGTAAAGTAAAGTTCAGGTTATCATATAAAAGTTTATCTCCAAATCCTTTAGCAACACCTTTGGCCTCGATTACGTTCGTACCAAGCCTTGGCCCGTTCGGGATATAGATTTCCAGTTTTTCGTCAAGCTCTTTCTGATCTTCATTCAATAACCTGTCGTAATTCTGAAGACGCGCTTTTTGTTTGGTCTGACGTCCTTTTGCGCCCTGTCTTACCCAATCAAGCTCACGCTCAAGGGTTTTTCTGCGTTTAGAAGCAACTTTTTCTTCCTGCTCCATACGTTTAGATTTTTGATCAAGCCAAGATGAATAGTTCCCTTTCCAAGGAATACCCTCACCCCTGTCTAATTCAAGAATCCATCCCGCAACGTTATCAAGGAAATAACGGTCGTGCGTAACGGCAATTACAGTTCCTGAATATTGTGCTAAATGCTGCTCTAACCACAGTACGCTCTCCGCATCAAGGTGGTTGGTAGGCTCATCCAGTAGTAATACATCAGGCTGTTGTAAAAGAAGACGACATAAAGCCACCCTTCTTTTCTCACCACCTGAAAGTACTTTAATTGGAGTATCAGCTTCCGGAGTACGAAGAGCATCCATTGCAATCTCTAGTTTGGTATCCAGTTCCCATGCGCCGGCAGCATCAATTTTATCCTGAAGTTCTGCCTGACGATCCATGAGTTTCTGCATCTTATCAGCATCTTCATATACCTCAGGATCGCCAAAACTATCATTTATCTTGTTGAACTCATCAAGAAGCGCTACAGTCTCAGCAACACCCTCACGAACGATTTCAATAACAGTTTTATTTTCATCAAGAAGTGGCTCCTGCTCAAGATAACCTACAGTATATCCAGGAGAAAATACTACATCACCCTGATAGTTTTTATCAACCCCTGCAATTATCTTTAGTAGTGATGATTTACCCGATCCGTTAAGACCAAGGATACCAATTTTGGCACCATAGAAAAAACTCAGATAAATATCTTTTAAAACAGGTTTTTGTGCGCCCGGGTAGGTTTTATTTACGCGGGACATTGAAAATATTACTTTCTTATCGTCTGACATATGTTTGTTGTTTATTCTTAATAATGTATAATTACACTCTCCCTTTTAAAGAACTGAATACCCAAGCAATAGCAAAAAAGCCTATTCCAACAGCTGCAAAGCCATAACCGGCAATATCGTTATACCTGAATGCGCCAAGCCCAATGAGCAAAAGGCCCATGAGTATCATTATAAAAGTTGCCCATCCTAAAATGGTATTCTTATTCATTCCCATCGTGTTTCTTCATTTTTATAGCCCGCAAATATCGTGATTAAAATGCTTAATTAAAAATCTTTACAAGCATCTCTTTAAGCAGGTCCGATTGCGGAATAGCATTTGCTCCAACCCCCTTGCTTTTTACATCTACATCCCTTAGGGCAGCTACAATAGCACTGACCTTTTTCATAGGGTAATTACGTGCTGCGACATCATAATCTTTTACGAAATAAGGGTTCACCTTTAAAACCTTTGCTATGTTAGATGGATTCTTATCTTTTAGCCCGTGATACTGCAACAACTGGGAAAAGAAACCAAATACCAATCCTGTTGTCATTACAATAGGATTGTCCTTGGGATTGTTGGAAAAATAATCAGCAATCTTGTAAGCTTTCAGCTGATCGCGTTCGCCTATCGCTTTACGGAATTCAAATACATTATAATCCTTACTTATCCCTATATTCTCTTCAATTGCGTGAGCAGTTATTGTACTTCCTTTAGGCAAAATGATCATGAGCTTATCCAGCTCGTTACTTATCTTACTCAAATCAGTACCTAAAAATTCAACGAGCATTGCGGCTGCTTTAGGTTCTATCGTGTAATTTTTACCCTGCAATACACGCTTGATCCATTCACCTACCTGATTTTCATACATTTTCTTGCTCTCGAAAACCACGCCTTTCTTTTCTAAAACCTTAGTTACCTTTTTACGTTTATCAAGCGTTTTATATTTATAAGCAAAAACAAGCACCGTTGTAGGCTGAGGATTTTCTGCATAGCTCTCTAATTTTTCAATATTTCTTGAAAGCTCTTGTGCTTCTTTTACTATAACAACCTGCCTGTCGGCCATCATCGGATAGCGTTTTGCATTCGAAACTACATCTTCAATTGTAACATCCTTTCCGTAAAGTACCATTTGGTTAAAACCTTTGTCTTCTTCCGAAAGAACATTATCTTCAATATATTCAGTAAGTTTATCTATATAATAGGGCTCCTCACCCATAAAAAAATAAATGGGCTTTATGTTGCCCTGTTTTATTTCGTTTATGATCTTAATAACTTCGTCCACTATGCTTATTTGATTAGATATGGAAGTAGCACTAAAAAAGTTACATTTGCTCTATGCAAAAGCTAAACTTCAACAACTATACATTCCGTTTCAAAAATAGTGAAAATAAGGTCGCCATTTTTGATGAGATACGTAAAAAATTCATCATTCTCACTCCCGAGGAATGGGTAAGACAACATGTAGTTCGCTTTCTTCTGGAAGAGAAAAAATATCCAAAATCTCATGTAAATGTAGAAAAAATAGTTAAAATAAACGGTTTAAATAAACGATATGATATAGTTGTTTTTAAACCGGATGGATCTATATTTCTTTTAGTTGAGTGTAAAGCTCCCGCTGTTACTATCTCTCAAAATACTTTCGATCAGATTGCACGTTATAATATGTCGTTAAATGCTATTTACATGATGGTCACTAATGGCCTAAATCATTATTTTTGTCAAATGGACTATGAACAGGAAAAGTATTTTTTCCTTCAGGATTTACCCGAATACACCACTAATCAATGAAAAGTATCGCTGTAGTAATTTTAAACTGGAATGGAAAAAACCTGCTTGAACAGTTTTTACCTTCTGTAACAAAATATTCACCTGAAGCAACTATACATATAGCCGATAATGCATCAACAGATGATTCGGTCGGGTTTATCAGAGCAGCATATCCGGAAGTGAAAATCATTCAGAACAAAGGTAACTTTGGCTATGCAAAAGGATATAATGAGGCTTTACAAGAGGTTGAAGAAGATATTTACGCTCTTGTAAATTCTGACATTGAAGTAACCCAAAACTGGCTGCAGCCAATTCTTTCTCTTTTTGAGAAAGATAATGAAACTGCCATCATTCAACCAAAAATACTGGATTATAAAAATAAAAACAACTTTGAGTATGCCGGAGCTGCCGGAGGTTTTATCGACAAATATGGTTTTGCGTTCTGCCGGGGACGTATATTTGATACTATTGAAGAAGACAAAGGCCAATATAATGATACTACACAAATCTTTTGGGCTTCAGGGGCATGCTTCTTTATCCGCAAAGAAGTTTACCGAAAACTTAATGGCTTTGATGAAGATTTCTTTGCACATCAGGAAGAAATAGATTTATGCTGGAGGGCGTATAACAATAATTTAAAGGCAATGTATTGTAGTGAAAGCGTTGTATACCATGTGGGAGGTGCAACGTTAAACACTGGAAACCCAAAAAAAACATTCCTTAATTACAGGAATTCTCTATGGATGATGCTAAAGAATTTACCCACTTCAAAACTCTTTCCTGTACTCTTTCTGAGACTCTCACAAGATGGAATTTCGGGTATCAGACATGCCTTGAAAGGAGAATTTGCTCATCTTTGGGCTATTTTAAAATCACATTTTTATTTTTATTTAAAATTTTTCAGGTTCATAAACAAAAGAGGCTCAAAGCAATACCATAATTATTTCAGAGTAAAGAGTATTGTATACTTGTATTTCATAAGAAAAGGCAAGATATTTGATGAAAAATTTAACAATACTTTATAGACAAGTACGTTATATTTTTTTGATTATTACTTAATTTTGTTAGAAATCTAAACTTGAATTTTTATGAGAAGAACCATTCTAGTACTTACGTTAGCAGCGATGACGCTGACTTCATGCGGTTCTAAAAAGAAGATTGCCGAGCTTGAAGCTAAAAACAAAGAAATCCAGGACATGCTAAACAGTGCTACTGTTAAGCTTAACACCTGCCTTGCTGAAAAAGATGCTATGGCAAAACACATGGATGATCTTAAAAAGAACAATACAGACCTTATGAGTACTGTAGGTAATCTTACCACACTATCTTCTAAAGGAGCTGAAAACATTGAGAAATCTCTTGAAAGCCTTAAAGAGAAAGATCTTAAAATCACAAGACTTCAGGATGCACTTACACGCAAAGACTCTGTTACTCTTGCACTTGTTACAAGTATTAAGAGAGCAGTTGGTGTAAACGATCCGGATATTGAAGTTAATGTTGAGAAAGGTGTGGTATACATCTCTATTGCTGATAAACTTCTTTTCAAAAGCGGTAGCTACCAGGTAAGCGACAGAGCTAAAGAAATCCTTGGTAAAGTTGCAAAAATCGTTCAGGATAAACCGGACTTCGAATGTATGGTTGAAGGACACACTGATAACGTGCCTATCAAAAACCCTGTACTTCAGGACAACTGGGATCTTTCTGTTAAGCGTGCTACCTCTATCGTAAGATTACTTCAGACTGACTTCGGTATTGACCCTAAGCGTCTGGTAGCATCAGGACGTGGCGAGTATGTACCTTTAACTTCTAATGATACTGCTGAAGGAAGAGCTACAAACAGAAGAACAAGAATCCTTGTACTTCCTAAAATTGACCAGTTCTACGACATGATTGAGAAAGAAATGAAAAACCAGAAATCTGGTGCTTCCAAATAATATATCTCCAAATCAAAAAAGGCTTCCAAATGGAAGCCTTTTTTATGCAATAAAAAAACTCCCGCTATTGCGGGAGTATGTTTTTAATCTAATGATAATGTAATCTGTCCATCATCTTCAAGAGTAGTATTAGTTTCTTCAACTTCTGTATCACCACTAACCTCTATCTCTTCAGGTATTTCTTCTTCAGGCTCTTCATAAGGCAACGGATCAAGCAAATTAATTTGCTTTACCTTATCAGTTGTTAATTGGTTACCAAGTGCCTTAATACCTTTTACAGCAATAAAATTCTCCAAGTCAACCGTAATATTGTCTTTTTGCACACCTTTTACCTTTGCAAATATAACTTCAGCAACAGGCCTGTAATCTGTAGAAACAATCTCCAATTGGGAATTATCATGCTCTGTAATAAAAGTCTCTTCTTTATTCTCGTTCTCCACAAGGAAACGCTTCACATAGTAACGTTCTTTTTCACCATCATAATAGATCGCTGAAATCGGTTTTTTAGGATTCCATTTCTCCAGTTTTATCATATCCTCATCAAAGTGCGTTGTAAGCTCAGGGATAATGGTCTTAAGCTTACCTGACTGATTGATGATAAGCAATCTGTCGTTTGGCCTGAACTCACCTAAAAGCTCACCCCTGCCATCAACATTCAACCTGTGAACAGTATCGTCAAACCATACCCTTCTCGGTTTCAGTGTAGATATACCTTTTTCCTTAAGTTCAATTTTCTTAATAGGGTATTTAGTAACGGTGTTTCCTCTTGAGGCACGCCCTTTAATAGCCATATCAGCAAAATCAAGGTCAAATTTGAGTTTCTTCACACTACCTACCTGACGCAATAGTATGGTTACCACTTCTGCTTCCCCATTAGGATTACCTGAGAAGTATAAAACCTGTGAACCTTTATTACCCTGAGTGAGATCATAAGGCTTATCCCTCGTAACCCCGGAAACATTGAATCTTTTTATATACGATGGCCCCGACTTACCATCACGGTAAATCATGTTATAGATTGTACGCTTATCGTTCTTATCGAATACTGCAACGTGGATGATATCTTTACCCACAAAGGTCTTCACATCAACCTTGGTAATCATCATACTACCATCACGCAGGAATACAATAACATCATCTATATCAGAACATTCGGCAACGTATTCATCTTTCTTAAGCCCTGTACCCACAAAACCTTCTTCGCGGTTCACGTAAAGCTTGGTATTACGCAGAACTACTTTAGTGGCTTCAATGTTGTCAAAGCTTCGAAGTTCGGTTTTGCGCTCACGTCCTTTACCATAACGGTCTTTAAGTCCCTGGAAATAATCAACAGCAAAGTCAATGATATGATCAAGGTTGTATTTTACCTGTTCGATCTCACCTTCTAATGCCTCAATCTTCTCTTGTGCTTTATCAATATCGAATTTAGAGATACGTTTGATTCGGATTTCCGTAAGTCTTACAATATCTTCTTCAGTTACAGCACGGCGTAAATGTTTTGTATGAGGTTTTAATCCCTCGTCAATAGCTTTTATAACACCTTCCCAGGTTTCTTCTTCCTCAATAAGACGATAGATCCTATTCTCAATGAATATACGTTCTAATGACTGAAAATGCCAGCTTTCTTCCAGCTCATCAAGCTGTATCTCAAGCTCACGTTTCAGCAAATCTACCGTTCTGTTGGTAGAAATTTTAAGCATGTCGCTTACGCCAATGAAACGCGGCTTATGGTCTTCGATAACACAGCCAAGCGGCGCAACTGATGTTTCACAGCCTGTAAATGCAAACAGCGCATCAATGGTTTTATCCGGGGAAACACCAGCCGGTAGATGTATCAAAATCTCAACATCAGCAGCGGTATTATCTTCAATCTTACGAACTTTGATCTTTCCTTTTTCATTTGCTTTAAGGATACTGTCAATTAAAGTAGTAGTATTAGTACTAAATGGTATCTGCGTGATAACCAATGTACTTTTATCTAATTGTGAAATCTTTGCACGAACCCTTACACGTCCCCCACGCATACCGTCGTTATAATTAGAAACGTCGGCAATACCCGCGGTTGGAAAATCAGGGAAAAGCGTAAATGGTTTATTCTTTAGTATCTTGATAGACGCATCAATCAGTTCATTAAAGTTATGCGGAAGTACTTTGGTAGATAAACCTACCGCAATACCTTCGGCTCCCTGAGCCAATAGTAAAGGGAATTTAACCGGAAGATTGATAGGTTCATTTCGCCTACCATCATAGGATAGCTGCCACGGAGTAATCTTAGGGCTATACAACACCTCAAGCCCAAACTTAGAAAGTCGGGCCTCAATATAACGGGATGCTGCCGCACCGTCACCGGTAAGAATATTACCCCAGTTACCCTGCGTATCGATAAGAAGGTCTTTCTGACCTATCTGTACCATAGCATCACCAATACTCGCATCACCGTGCGGGTGATACTGCATAGTATGCCCTACTACGTTGGCAACCTTGTTGTAACGGCCATCATCAAGTTCCTTAAGCGAGTGCATGATCCTGCGCTGAACGGGTTTAAAACCATCCTCAATAGCAGGTACCGCACGCTCCAGGATTACGTACGAAGCATAATCAAGGAACCAATCCTTATACATACCGGTTACCTTGGTAATCGTATCGCCAGATTCAGGATTTTCTTCCTTATCGTAAAAATGATCTCCGTTACCTTCTCCTTCTCCGTTTGAAGGCTCGAAATTTATATCTTCTTCTTCGTCCATGTATTAACTACCGAATTTTGAAATTTGATTTTAAACACAACAGACGTAACAATGCTACGTCTCCACTACAAATTGTGACTGATCAGGAAGTCTTACTCATCAACCGCGTCAAGTTCTACCTTCAGGTTATTGATGATGAATTCCTGCCTGTCCGGGGTATTTTTACCCATATAGAACTCCAATAAGGTTTCTATAGAGGTTGCCTTGTCCATCAAAACAGGATCAAGACGTATGTCCTGTCCTATAAAGTGCTTGAACTCATCTGGTGAAATCTCACCTAATCCCTTGAATCGTGTTATCTCAGGTTTGCCTTTTAGCTTTTCTATTGCAGCTTTTCGCTCATCTTCTGAGTAGCAGTAAATGGTTTCTTTTTTATTACGAACCCTGAATAATGGCGTTTGTAATATGTACAGGTGGTTTTCCTTTATCAGTTCAGGGAAGAATTGCAGGAAGAACGTAATCAATAGCAGTCGGATGTGCATACCATCGACATCGGCATCGGTAGCGATTACAATATTGTTGTAACGCAGGTTTTCCATTTCTTCCTCGATATCCAATGCTGCCTGAAGCAGGTTGAATTCTTCGTTCTCGTACACAATCTTCTTTGTCATACCATACGAGTTCAAAGGCTTACCCCTCAAACTGAAAAC
This sequence comes from Flavobacterium sp. AG291, assembly GCF_003350375.1. Classification (GTDB taxonomy): domain Bacteria; phylum Bacteroidota; class Bacteroidia; order Flavobacteriales; family Flavobacteriaceae; genus Flavobacterium; species Flavobacterium suzhouense. The sequence goes on from NZ_QQAR01000002.1 coordinate 228,415, forward strand.
CGCCTGGGTATTCACATCCCTCGATTTGGTAATAGAACCCGAAGCTGAGTCCCCCTCAGTAATGAACAGCGTACTCTCAAGGCTTCGCGGATTCTTTGCATCGGTAAGATGTACACGACAGTCACGTAGTTTCTTATTGTGAAGTGACGCTTTCTTAGCCCTGTCCCTTGCCAGCTTACGGATACCCGAAAGTTCCTTACGCTCACGTTCTGCCTGTAGTATCTTTTTAAGCAACGCATCCGCAGTTTCGGGATTACGGTGCAGGAAATTATCCAGTTTGTTTTTGATAAAGTCATTTACAAATGTACGTACACTTGGTGCATCAGGTCCCATATCGGTAGAGCCCAGTTTGGTTTTGGTCTGTGATTCGAATACAGGCTCCTCAACCTTAACGCTTATTGCACTAACGATAGATTTTCGAATATCTGATGCTTCGAAAGGCTTATTGTAAAATTCTTTGATCGTTCTCACTATAGCTTCACGGAAAGCACCTAAGTGCGTACCACCCTGTGTAGTATTCTGACCATTTACGAAAGAATAATACTCTTCACTATACTGCGTCTTGCTGTGGGTCATAGCAATCTCAATATCATCATCTTTAAGATGGATGATATCATAGATCCTGTCTTCTTCACTTATAGTTTCTGCAAGAAGGTCTTTAAGACCATCCTCGCTAAAATATTTTTCACCGTTATAAATTATCGTCAGACCTGTATTCAGGTAGCAATAATTCTTGAGCATCTTGATGATGTACTCATTACGGTATTTGTAGTTCTTGAAAATTGTATCATCCGCAATAAAGGTTACTTTAGTTCCTTTACGCTTGCTGGTTTCGGTTTCTGCTTCTTCGTTTGTAAGTTCACCTGCAGAAAATTCGGCAGCTTTAATGATGCCATCACGTACCGATTCAACACGAAAATAATTCGACAGCGCATTTACTGCCTTGGTACCGACACCGTTCAGACCAACCGATTTCTTAAATGCCTTGGAGTCATACTTACCACCCGTGTTCATTTTAGACACTACGTCTACCACTTTACCCAATGGAATACCACGGCCAAAGTCACGAACGCTAACGGTTTTGTCTTTCAGGGTAACTTCAATGGTCTTTCCGGTACCCATGACGAACTCATCAATGGAGTTATCAATAACCTCTTTTATAAGGATATAGATACCATCATCGGGAGAAGAGCCATCGCCCAGCTTACCGATGTACATACCCGGACGCATACGGATATGTTCTTTCCAGTCGAGTGAACGGATATTATCTTCAGTGTACTGATTCTGCTCCAGCATAAAATTTTATGGATTTTCTGCTAATGTAGCATTTCTACGTAAAAAATAAAAGCCGGATTGCAGAAACTTATTAAGATTCCAATACAATCCGGCCAATTTTAAGCACTAATCAAATATTTTAATCCTAAGCTTTATTTATCCTGTAAGAAGCTATTGATTTTTGATTGATATAAATTGTAAGTGTACCTACAGAACCATTGTTCAAAGGCACTTTAAATATGGCTGTTTCACCCTTGAATTCAGGCTTAATTTCTTTGATAACCCTATCCCTGCTGTATGCATAATGCACCATATCATCAGGTTTCAGATTATTCACTTTAAACTCAATAAATCCGGAAGGTACTGCTTTAAAAACACCCGCCTCGGGAGCCATAAACTCATAACCTTTCATCAGATAATCACCATAATACAACGGCAGATTTGCAAAATCTTTTTCGGTTTTATCTGTTAGCAACCAACGCTTATCATCAGGGAAATGGTTGAGAAAAAAAGTATCCGGATCACTAAAGAAATACTTATCATTAAACTTGAATTTAAACTCAGGTTTCTCTCCTGTTACCGTACCGGCACCCCAGGTAGCATCGAGCAGCTTCCACTCATCGCCAATCTTCACGGCATTCCACGCATGGTCACTGGCACCGGGTGCCTTACCAATATTCGAAGGATGGGATTTAGATGTCCCGGGAATGATCTCACATTCAAGTCCGGTCTTTTCTGCCACAACAAGATACAAAGTAGAGTACCCCTGACACACTCCTTTTTTAGATTTGAGTGTCTTTTGAGCCAACTCCTGCTTCATGGCTTTCTGCTTCGCTTCTTTTTCTGCCTGCGTTTTGTATGTAAAACCAACAGGACGCTCATTTACGCCATAGGCAGCATAATCATATTTTATATTGGTAGCGATCCATGTAAAAACAGCGCGGGCCTTCTCATCATCGCGCGTAAAATCTTTATTGATCTGTTCTGCTAATTTATCCGGCGAAGAAAAGGATTTTGAATAAGCTTTGACAATGTTATCTACTTTTGCATAATCCTGGGCATTCGCAGTAAGAGCAAGAAAAAGCAAAAGCATTATATTGAATCGTTTAGATATGTTTTTCATGCCTTAATCAAGACAAAAAGAGTGCCAAATTGAGTTACAGAGTTTCAATGAGACAAAGTTTCAAAGTCTTTTAGCAATAAACTTTGCTACTTTGCTACTTTGCTACTTTGCTACTTATAATGATAAAAAATCCCCTTGTCATAAACCGTCCATAATGCAGCTTTTTGATGTCCGGCTTTTAGGCAGTTGTTAGCCCAGGTGTTACAGGTATAAAACAGACTGTACTTACCCTTGCCTTCATAAAAAGCATCATATTTACCATAGCTTCGATTGGCTATCCATTGTACATGATTGTTTTCATCCAACTGAAAGCTATCCTCTATGTACTTTACCATATCGGCATAATCTTTCTTACTGATAGTAACTTTTACGCATTCCTCATCCTCTGTAACGGCATTATAAAATCGGGTATGCATAGCTGATGTTCCTAAATAAAAAGCAGCTTTAGCCGCCGTACTGGCTTTTAGGTCGCTCCACTCAGGGGTATCAAGATAAAAGCCTTTATCACCCCATCCAAAAGCTACAAAATTCATTATGCTGTCATTTGATTTGGTCTGATCGTATTTGATTTCGGTAGCCCAGTCTTTGACCTCATTCTTTACCGGAACCAGTATATCCGTATGTACACCATTGGAATTGATATAGATAGTTACTTCGTCACTTTTTTCAGGATTGGAATTTACCGGAATGTGTGCCAACAGAAACGCAAAAAGTACATAAACAACAATAAACAATACGATGGCAAGTACAAACCTGCCTGTAAAACGGAAAACCTGCTTAAGCTTTTTGTTCATAGTCGAAATTGCGTATAATTTCATTTAACGCGTCGTCGTATTCTTTATTGGATATTTTACCGGATTCTGTATCAAAATTTTCAAAGAAAGATGGCAATGAGAAGGTCGCCTTAATATTACCGCCATACCATTTCATGCTGATTTGTGCAGCCTCAAGCGAACTTGCACCACCGCGCTTACCTGGCGAAGTAGAAAGTAATAACAATGGCGTATTATTGAACACCAGTTTCTTTTGACGAGAAGCCCAGTCGTAGATGTTCTTAAAAGCAGCCGTCATCCCACCATTATGCTCAGCAACAGAAATTACGAGTACATCTGCCCATTCTATCTTTTCATAAAACTGTTTTGCGATAGGCGGCGCACCGATCAATTTTTCCTTATCTACACTAAACAAAGGCAGTTCGTAATCGTTAAGATCCAGTATTTCGGTTTCATCGGCATTAAAAAGGGATGCGGCATAGGTTGCAAGCTGCTTATTGATAGAATGTCTGCTGCTGCTTCCTCCAAAGGCTAGTAGTTTCATAGAGTGATTTTTGGTTGAAGGGTAAAAGTAGAAATAATATTTAAGAAAGCAGAAACTAAAAGCATTGGGTAATTATTAAAAACAATACTTTTGCCCACAAAATTCAACCATGAAAAATATTTTTATTATTGCAAGTTTGCTAATGAACATTCAATTGTTTTATGCACAAAATTTATCTAACAAACTCCAAGGTGAATGGGTTAGCTATAAATTAGAAATGAAAGATGGAAGTAAACCTTATAGTAGGTTAATGGGCGAAAAATCTTATATAAAATTTATTTTCAAAAATAATACTTTAACTCATGAGTCTGACCCAACTAATAACCAAAAATCTACTTTTAAAATTGATTTTACAACACGAGGAAGTTCTATTCAAACTTCACCAATAAGTGGCTATTCAGTAGAAAAGATAACCAAAGACACATTGATTCTTTCTGAAAATTTTGAAGGAACCGATGATAAGCTTAAACGATTTTATTTGATTAATCAGAAAAGTATTGCTCAAAAAATAAAAACAACAGAAATGGTGCAAGACTCATACATAGCGAATTCTTTTTTCACCCCCACTTTAAAAGAACAATTTTCATTTAAAAACGTTCCTGTAATTAATTTTAATATTAAGGGACAATTAGTAGTTGACTTAGTAAATAAAAAGATAAATACTATTATTGATTCAACAGATAATAATAGCGATAAATTATTAAAAAGTATTACTAAAGAACTAGAAGACAGTTATAAAAACTGGGATTTTACAGATTTTGAACAATTCAAAACTATAGAAATACCTTTTTATATCTCTGGAATAGATCAGAAACAATCAGGAGGACCAAAGTTAACTGGTATTACTGTTTCATTTATCAATGAACCAAGAAAATCTAATTCACTGGAAAACATACAGCTTTCAAAGGAATTTTATAATAAAGCACTTACTGCAATTCAAAATTCTGATCTTGAAAAAGCTATTGAATATTTTACACAATCGTATAATTATGACAAATATAATATTGATGCTCTATACAGTAGGGCTGCAATAAATTTTCATTATGGTGATAAAACTAAAGCGTGTGAAGACTGGAAATTGTTAAACGAGCTAGGCCAGGTAAAAGGACGTGATTCCTATAATCAAAATTGTAATTAAATAAAACGCCCTGCAAATGCAGGGCGTTTTATTATCTCGATACTCAGTACTAAAATTTCAATACTAATTACACGTTAAACCTGAAGTGCATTACATCACCATCTTTAACGATATATTCTTTTCCTTCTACACGAAGTTTACCTGCTTCTTTTACTTTAGCCTCAGTACCAAAAGTCACATAGTCATCATAAGCGATAACCTCTGCGCGGATGAAACCTTTCTCAAAATCAGTGTGGATAACACCTGCAGCCTGTGGCGCAGTATCCCCGATGTTGATAGTCCACGCACGAACTTCTTTTACACCTGCTGTGAAGTATGTCTGTAAGTTAAGTAGCTTATAAGCACCTCTGATAAGTGCAGAAGCTCCCGGTTCTTTAAGACCAAGATCTTCAAGGAACATCTGACGCTCTTCGTATGTTTCAAGTTCAGTGATATCAGCTTCAGTACCTACAGCAAGGAACATAACCTCTGCATTCTCGTCTTTTACAAGTTCGCGAACCTGGTCAACATATTTGTTACCTGTTGCAGCAGCACTTTCGTCTACGTTACAAACGTAAAGTACCGGTTTTGTAGTGATCAACTGGAAAGATTCCATAAGAATCTCTTCATCATTATTCTGAGGCACTACAGTCCTCGCCGATTTTGCCTGTAATAAAGCATCTTTTATTCTTTCAAGAAGTCCTGCTTCTACCTGAGCTTCTTTGTTTCCTGTTTTTGCAGTTTTCTTAGCTTTCTCAAGGCGTTTTTCAACGGTCTCAAGATCTTTTAGCTGAAGCTCTATATCAATAGTTTCTTTATCACGGATAGGGTTTACGCTTCCGTCAACGTGAACTATGTTATCATTATCAAAGCAACGCAGTACGTGGATGATCGCATTACACTCCCTGATGTTACCAAGGAACTGGTTACCAAGCCCCTCACCTTTACTTGCTCCTTTTACAAGACCCGCGATATCAACAATATCTACAGTTGCAGGCTGTACACGCTCAGGGCTAACAAGCTGTTCCAGTTTTTCAAGTCTTGGATCCGGTACGTTTACCACACCGATATTAGGCTCGATAGTACAAAACGGAAAGTTAGCGCTCTGTGCTTTAGCGTTAGACAAACAATTGAAAAGTGTTGATTTACCTACGTTTGGCAATCCTACTATACCTGCTTTCATGAATTGGCTTTTTTTGAGGGTGCAAATATAGGCTTTTGGTTTTGAGTTGCAAAGTTTCAGAGTTACAAAGTCCCTCATCTATTATCTAAAATCTAATATCTCTAACTTTACCAATACTTTATGTTTTTCTAAAAACTTGTTTAACATAAACAGGATAACTTTGTAAGTATAATAATCCTAAAAACAAGAATGTCATGAAAAATATAGCTTTAATAGTTTTCCTATCATTAGGCTTTGGGCTTAATGCGCAGGTGAATAAGAATGTCACAGACGAAACGAAGATAACTACCACAACTGTAAATAACGGTTCTACACCCAGAACAGTTACTAAAACCGAAAAGGTAACCACAGAACAAAACATTGAACTTAAAGATGCTGAATCTAAAAAACTGAATAAAGATATTAAACCCACACCTACCCAGGTAACTGCAACTACTACTGTATCAACCAACGGTGTGCCAAGACAGGTAAGTAGCACGAGTTATTACACTATGGATAATACAAGATATCAATTCCTTACCGATAATGCGGGATATAGAATATCTTCACCCAACAATACCAACTATGCTATCATAAGAAGAACATCAAACAATAGTTACATCTACAAAACCCAGGACAGAACATCAATAGGTTATTTTGATGCTAATGGAAATTTTGTAGTCGAAAGCTATGATGACAAAACTGACACCATGACGAAACAGGTTTATACCAAAACTCCATAATCGTTTTAAAATTTGCTATGAAATAAAAAAATCCTGAGTTTTAGCTCAGGATTTTTTATAGAGTTTTATAAGTTGGTAAATGATATTTAAAAGGGCACTTCCCAAAAAGATCAGACCCACATCTCTTAGGGTGAGCCAATATTAAAAAAAACGGTTCAATTCGGGATTATGTTTATCTCCTTTATAAAGAAGTGTAACCTTTTCATTTAAATCAGGAAGACATAAACCTCCCCATTTTTTAAGAGACTCGCTATAACTCACTCCCTCAATCTGATATTCAATAATTGGTTTAGTAATTTCCTCTGTAAATCTTTTCCCTCCTGAACTTCTAAATGTTTCACTTCACTGGATCCATAATATCCTGTCACAATACCTTGTACGGTATTAAAAGTTGCATAGTAAATACCCTTAAAACAAAAGTTAGCTAAAGTAAGTATGAGAATCAGAATAAAGAATTGTTTCGCCATATTGCTAAAATAAAAAATCCTGAGCTAAAACTCAGGATTTTTTTATTACTCGTCTCCGTGAAGGAAAGCCTGTCGGTTAAGAAGTGTTTCTTCACTCTCTACGTGATTATCGTCAGGAACACAACAGTCTACCGGACAAACGGCAGCACATTGCGGTTCATCATGAAAACCTTTACACTCAGTACATTTATCAGGAACAATATAGTAAATATCATCAGAAACCGGTGTGCGTGGTTCATCAGCATCTACTTCCTCTCCTGAAGGAAGTACTATTCTTCCTCGAAGGCTTGTACCGTCTTTATACCTCCAGTCATCAGCTCCTTCATAAATTGCCGTATTTGGACATTCAGGCTCGCATGCCCCACAGTTAATACATTCGTCTGTTATAATGATTGCCATAGCGTATCTTAGTATTTAAAAGCTTAAATTTGCGACAAAATTACGTGCAAATCCATTCATACGCAAACATAATGACGTTAACGAAAAGAAAAAACGCTTTTATTGAGCTTGGAAAGTTTTTAAGCCAGTTCCATTTAGACAATAGCCAGCAAAAAGAGGGTGTACTTTATAATGATACTTATTATGAAAATATGCTTAACCTTATACAGGCGTCGAGATCTCATAATGGCTGGTATACTGAGGAACAGGTATTCTTTTCACTGGAGTCATGGGCAGAGGCACTGACTCCTGAAAACCTTGAAAAATGGCTTTCCAATTATGATTTGGATAATATAAAACCAAAAACTGTTGGACTCGTGCTTGCCGGAAATATTCCGTTGGTAGGTTTCCACGATTTCTTATCTGTACTTATAACAGGACACAAAGCGCTGATCAAAACATCAAGCAACGATCAGCATCTACTTCCTTTCTTAGCTAAGTACCTTATTACCGTAGAACCTGAATTTAAAGATTTTATAAACTTTACCGAAGGAAAACTTGAAGGCTTTGATGCTGTTATTGCCACAGGAAGTAATAATACAGCACGTTATTTTGAATATTACTTTAAAGACAAACCATCAATTATCCGTAAAAACCGAAATTCTGCCGCCATACTTACAGGTAACGAATCACGTGAGGATCTTATCGGGCTCGGTGAGGATATTTTCCGTTATTTTGGTTTGGGGTGCCGAAACGTATCAAAACTTTTTGTGCCGACAGGCTATGACTTCAAAGACTTTTTTGAAGCCATGTATGAATACAGGGATGTTATCCATTACGATAAATATGCTAACAATTATGATTATAATAAAGCCGTTTTTCTGATGAGTAATTTCAAACTGTTAGACAACGAATTTTTGACTATAAAAGAAGATTCCGGATATGCATCGCCTATTTCGAGCGTTTTTTATGAGTACTATGACAATTTAGATACACTTAAACAAAAACTTGAAGCGGAACAAGATCAGCTTCAGTGTGTTGTAAGTAACAACCTAACAGAAAACAGCAGTCCTTTTGGACAGACTCAAAAACCTGGCTTGTTAGATTATGCTGACAATATTGACACAATTGCATTTTTATCAAAAATATAGCTGAATTATTTATAATTTTTCTTGCTGTTATTCGGGCTTTAATTTGGAAATTTGTGCTACCAAAATTCATCTCATTCAATGAAAAAACATAATTTCAGCGCAGGCCCTTCTATCCTGCCACAAGAAGTATTCGAAAAAGCCGCACAGGCAGTACTGGATTTTAATGGTTCAGGCTTGTCGCTGCTGGAAATTTCACACCGCAGTAAAGATTTCGTTGCCGTAATGGAAGAAGCCCGTGCACTTGCACTTGAGCTTTTAGGCCTTACCGGCAAAGGTTATCAGGCATTGTTCCTTTCGGGAGGTGCAAGCTTAGAATTCTTAAGAGTCCCTTATAACCTGATGACGCTTCACGGCAAAGCAGCTTACCTTGATACAGGAACATGGGCAGCAGGAGCCATTAAAGAAGCAAAGCAATTTGGCGATACAGTTGTGGTAGCATCTTCTAAAGCTGATAATTATACCTACATCCCTAAGAATTATACAATTCCGGAAGATGCTGATTACTTCCACTGTACAAGCAACAATACCATTTTTGGCACACAAATGTTTAGTTTCCCCGAAACTAAAGTACCAGTCGTTTGCGACATGAGTTCTGATATATTTTCACGTCAGCTTGACTTCTCTAAATTTGACCTTATCTATGCCGGTGCACAGAAAAATATGGGGCCTGCAGGAACTACACTTATCATCGTAAAAGAAGAAATACTGGGTAAAACAGGAAGACAGATACCAAACATTCTTGATTACAAACAGCACATTGACAAAGAGAGTATGTACAACACTCCGTCAGTATTTGCTATCTATACTTCTTACCTAACATTACAGTGGCTTAAAGAAAATGGCGGTATTACAGCTATGGAAAAGAAAAACGATGCAAAAGCCGCATTACTTTATGCAGAGATAGATCGTAATCCTTTATTTCAGGGAACTGCAAATACAGAGGATCGTTCTAAAATGAATGTTACTTTCCTGCTTAAAGAGGAAGCCAATACAGAGCAATTCGACAAAATATGGAAAGCTAAAGGTATTAGCGGACTTCCCGGACACCGTTCTGTAGGTGGTTACCGAGCTTCTATATACAATGCTATGCCAATTGAAAGCGTTCAGGTACTTGTTGAGGCAATGCAGGAGCTTGAGAAAAGCGTTTAATTTTGTTTAAAGTTTAAGGTTGCTAATAGCAACAAATAAATAATACGTTTACGTTTTGGATAACAGAATATGAGTTAAGCTCAGTCTAAATCTGAAATCTAACATCTAAAATCTCATTATGAAAGTATTAGCAAATGACGGTATATCTAAAAGCGGTATCATAGCCCTTGAAGATGGCGGATTTGAAGTTATAACAACAAAAGTAGCACAGGAACAGGTTGCTAATTATATAAACGCGAATAATATTAGTGTTCTGTTGGTACGTAGTGCTACAAAGGTTCGCAAAGATATTATTGATGCCTGCCCGGGACTTAAGATCATAGGCCGTGGCGGTGTAGGCATGGATAACATTGATGTAGATTATGCACGTGAAAAGGGCATCCATGTTATAAACACACCTGCTTCGTCTTCTGACTCAGTTGCAGAGCTTGTTTTTGCACACCTTTTTAGCGGAGTGCGTTTTCTATACGATTCAAACCGCAATATGCCTCTTGAAGGCGAAACCAATTTTGAAGGCCTGAAAAAAGCATACGCTAACGGTATCGAACTTCGTGGAAAAACCCTTGGAATTATTGGTTTTGGCCGTATAGGGCGTTCTGTAGCCAGAATAGCACTTGGGTTAGGAATGCGCGTTATTGCTTCAGATAAATTTGTGGGTCAGGCAGAAATTCGTGTTGATTTCTACAACGGACAGTTCATCAACGTTGATATCGTTACCGAGCCAATGGAAGATATATTTAAACATGCTGATTTTATTACGCTTCACGTTCCTGCTCAGGATGCCGGTTACGTAATTGGTAAAGCAGAACTTGATGCTATGAAAGATGGTGTTGGTATTGTTAATGCTTCACGTGGGGGTATTGTAGATGAAGTTGCCCTTGTTGATGCTCTTGACTCAGGAAAAGTTGCTTTTGCCGGCCTTGACGTATTTGAAGAAGAGCCTACACCTGCTATCCAGGTACTGATGAACCCTAAAGTATCGCTTACGCCACATATCGGAGCGGCTACATTAGAGGCTCAGGACCGTATAGGTACAGAACTCGCAGAACAGATAAGTAGTTTATTGAAAACTGAAAATTCCTAACAAGGACTTCATATAAAATAAAAGCTCCCAATGGGAGCTTTTATTTTTAAGCACTAAAACTGATTGGCAATACTATTAAACAAACTTTCCCATTGGTCATTACCTCGTTTTTCTCCTAAACGCACAATGATAAGTTTTTTAGCAGGATTCACATAAATATATTGCCCCAGTATACCTTCAGCCGAAAATGCACCATCTCCCGACAACCACCATTGATATTTATAGTAATTAACATCATTCGGTCCTTTATCCGCTACGGTAGATTCTTCAACCCACTTTTTTGAAAGTATCTGTTTACCATTCCAGTTACCCTTATTAAGGTAAAGCCTTCCTATTTTAGCGAAATCCAAAGCCCGGGCGTTAATACAACAATACGTTTTTTCCAATCCGTTTTTCTTTCGGTCAAGGCTCCAGGATGCTTCATATTCCATACCTAATGGTTGCCATATTTTTTCATCAAGATAAGACGTAATCGTTTTGCCTTTCAACGAACGTTCCAACACCAGTCCTAGCAACTGTGTATCACCACTACTATACGAAAATACTTTTCCTGGCTCATCTAAGGGTTTCATTTTACTTATTGCTTTTCTAAGATTGGTACCATAATAATATGTAGCCGCATCACCAAACGGATTAGAATAACTCTCATTAAATTTAATTCCGCTCATCATCTGAAGCAAATGCTTTATGGTAAGTGTTTCGGTAAAACCATTCTTTTTTAGCTCAGGGACATACTTTACAACAGGCTCATCTACCGATTGTATAAAACCATCATCAATCGCACAGCCAATTAAAATAGAGGTAACCGACTTCGCCATTGAAAACGAAGCCACTATCGACTCCCTGCTGTAATCATTAAAGTAGTTTTCGTACTGAATAGTATCATTTTTTATGATCAGGAAAGCGACTGTTTTGTTTTGCGCCAGGTATTCTTCAAAAGTAATTTCCTTTTCTCCTATCGTAGCCTTTTTAGGTGCTTTGGGTATAGCCGCGGTTTCAAAATGAAATTTTACAGAATCATTATGTAATTCCCTTGAAGGGAAAATTTTATGATCGGTAATATTGGCAAAATTGTAATACACAAAACGGCCCATTTTGCAGGAAGAAAAAAGTAAAGCGGTTAGGAAACAAGCTAGAATAATAGTATAGTTCCTTTTCATTGAATTGGTTTAATGGATAAAATCAGCAAATTACTCAAAAAAATCAAATACAAAAGCCCGTTTTAAACGGGCTTTTGTATTACTAATATATTTCAATTATTAATCGTCATTCATTGAAATCAGGAACTCTTCATTGTTTCTTGTTTTCTTGAAGCGGTCGTTAATGAAGTCCATGGCTTCAACCGGGTTCATATCGGCAAGATATTTCCTCATAATCCACATACGCTGTATCGTCTTAGGATCAAGAAGAAGGTCATCCCTTCTTGTACTTGACGACGTAAGGTCGATAGCAGGGAAAATGCGTTTGTTGGCGATTTTCCTGTCAAGTTGAAGTTCCATGTTACCTGTACCTTTAAACTCTTCAAAGATAACCTCGTCCATTTTAGAACCAGTATCCGTAAGTGCAGTAGCAATGATACTAAGCGAACCTCCACCTTCAATATTACGTGCCGCACCAAAGAAACGTTTCGGTTTCTGTAATGCATTGGCATCAACACCACCACTCAATACTTTACCCGATGCAGGTTGTACTGTGTTGTAAGCTCTTGCAAGACGTGTAATTGAATCCAGAAGGATAACCACATCGTGCCCACACTCAACAAGGCGTTTTGCTTTTTCAAGAACAATATTAGCCACTTTTACGTGACGCTCAGCAGGCTCATCAAAGGTAGAAGCAATAACCTCTCCCCTAACGCTACGCTGCATATCGGTAACCTCTTCCGGACGCTCATCAATTAGTAATACCAAAAGGTAAACCTCAGGGTGATTAGCAGCAATTGAATTAGCAATATCCTTAAGAAGCATTGTTTTACCTGTTTTAGGCTGTGCAACGATCATACCCCTTTGTCCTTTACCTATTGGCGAGAACAAATCGATGATGCGTGTAGAAATAGTGCTTTGCTTATCAGCAAGGTTGAATTTCTCTTCAGGGAAAAGCGGTGTAAGGTGTTCAAACGACACCCTGTCGCGCACAACCTGAGGATCGTGACCGTTAATTTTAAGTACTTTTACTAATGGGAAGTATTTTTCGCCTTCTTTTGGAGGCCGAACCACACCTTTTACTGTATCTCCTGTTTTAAGACCGAAAAGGCGTATTTGTGAATTGGAAAGGTAAATATCATCCGGAGATGCAAGGTAGTTGTAGTCTGAAGAGCGAAGGAAACCATATCCGTCCGGCATCATCTCAAGAACACCTTCGCTTTCTATAATTCCGTCAAACTCATAATCGGGTTCGCGGAAGTTTTGTTTTTTGTTCTGCTGCGAAACAACCTGTTCGGCAGCCGGCGCATTGTTTGTGGTGTTTTGCGTGTTTTCTTTGTTTTTGTTACCCTTATAACTTGGGTGATTAGGATTGTTGGCATTAGCCCTTTCAATCTGCGCCAGTCTTTCCTCCTCTGTCAAAGGTGGTCGTTTGGGCTTTATTTCAGCATTCTGAGGTTTAGCCTGTGTATTGTCTTTTACAGGTATATTTTTCTTGTTATCTTCTTTTTCTTTAGGAGAAACATTTTTAGGCTGCTGTACTGTCTTAGCTAGATCTTCCTGAACAGGCTCAGTAACAGTTTCTTCCACTTCTGAAGTTTTTTTGGCTATCGCAGGTTTTTTTAATTCTGCTTTGGCTTTAGGTTCTTCAGATACAGGCTCAGTAAAAGGTAATTGTGCCGGTGTTTCTTTAACCGGAGTAGATTTCTTTTGAGGAACATCTTTTTTAGTCCCATCAGGAACTATTCTTGCTCTTTTCGTTTTTTCTGCAGGCTTTTCAGCAGCATCTTTTATGGGAGCAGCGGCAGTGTCGTCAAATAGAGGTTTTATAGTTGCCGGATTTGCAGCCTGATGGTCTAAAATCTGGTAAACCAGCTCATCTTTTTTAAGCCCTCTGTATTTGTTTATTTTTGCCTTTTTTGCAATTTCCTGAAGCTCAGGAAGCTTCATTTCTTTTAACTCGGAAATATCAAACATGAATAACTTTTGGTTAAATTAAATAGTGTAACTCGCAATGTTTTTTTGGTGGAAAGCAATTTTTAGGAATAGCCTTTACTTCAGAATGAAGCAGTTATGATTTGGTATTGCAATAATACAAATTTATTTTTAGTAAGCAATAGTATTTTACAAAAAGAAACTATATTTTTGTCGTGCAAATAAAGGCAGAATGTTACAAAGAATACAGACAGTTTATCTTATTATAGCGGTAATCGCGACGGGAGTATTGCCGTTTGCATTTCCTCTTTGGGTAACCAAAAACGGTGAAAATTACTATTTTATCCGTGATCTTGCTTTTGTTTTGCTGTTTGCTTTCAGTACTACCCTTAGCATTGTTAGCATCATGACCTATAAAAAGAGAAAAAATCAGTTTGTAATGGGCAGGCTGAACATAATATTAAATGTAATTTTATTAGGATTATTTATTTTCAGGCTATTTAATTTATCCGGAGAGACAGACCCTGACAGGGTAGTTTCAGAGAAGGGTATTGGGGTAATCCTCCCGATTGTTTCTATCGTTTTTCTAAGCTTAGCCAATAAAGCTATCAAGAAGGATGAAGACCTCGTAAAATCAGTAGACCGACTGAGATAAACCTTTTAACTTAGTTTATTAGTGCGTAAAAAAATCCGGATAGTATCCGGATTTTTTGTTTTTATGCTTTATCCATTTCTTCATTAGTGCTTAGAAAAGACGATGTAATACAAGCGCTTAAAAATTGGAGTGAAGCTCAATCTGAAAATCTGAAATCTGAAATCTGAAATCATAAATACTACCTTTTCCCAATCTCTATCACTTCAAGATTCTGAATTTTATCCCCATCAATTTCAAAGCGCAGCATAGTCCGTACCTGGTGGAATCCGCTCACTCCTGCCGCTCCGGGATTCATGTGCAATAATCCCAGTTTTTGATCAAACTGTACTTTTAATATATGTGAATGTCCGCAAATAAAGAGCTTCGGTGGATTAGCATTGATTTCATCCCTCACTGCCTGATTGTATTTTCCGTGATAACCACCAATATGTGTAATCCAGACATCGACACCTTCGCACATAAAACGATTGTTCAATGGGAATTCCAAACGAGCTTCATTACTATCAATGTTACCATACACTGCTCTTAAGGGCTTCTCTTTTTTCAGGGCATCGGTAACAGACAGATCTCCTATATCCCCTGCATGCCAAACTTCATCGGCCTGGCGTACATATTTAAGTATTGTTTCGTCTATATGACTGTGGGTATCGCTAAGAAGGAGGATCTTTTTCATTTTTGAGTTACAAAGTTTCAGAATTACAAAGTTGCAAAGTTTTATTCAGGCTGCAAAACACCTTTACGGAAACACTGCTACTTTGTGACTTTGCTACTAAAACTTTACAACTTTCGACTTTCTAACTTTATAACTTAATAATTATCTTTGCATCCTCATGAGATACTTTATAGAATTTGCATATAACGGTAAAAACTACTGCGGATGGCAGTTTCAGCCACACAGTCCCTCTGTACAGGAAACACTCAATAGAGCACTATCAACATTACTTAAAACAGAGATAGATGTAGTAGGTGCCGGACGTACCGATACCGGGGTTCATGCAAAACAAATGTTTGCCCATTTTGATCATGAAGAAATCGTTGACACGGCACAGTTAGTCAAACGATTAAATTCATTTCTTCCCGCTGATATCGTGGTATACAGGTTTATTCCACTGCATAACGACGCCCATGCCCGTTTTGATGCTACCCGACGCACATATGAATACCATATACATACTTTTAAAGATGCTTTTGATCATGAAGGCAGCTGGTATAATTTTCATAAACTCGATGTTGAAAAGATGAATGAAGCGGCGCAGCTTCTTTTCAATTATACAGACTTTAAATGCTTCTCGAAAACGCATACCGATGTAAAGACATTCAATTGCGATATTATGGAAGCCCGCTGGGAGCAACACAGCAATAAGCTTGTGTTTACGGTTAGTGCCGATCGTTTTTTGCGAAATATGGTACGTGCCATTGTGGGGACACTCGTAAATGTTGGTCTTGGTAAAATAAGCCTTAATGACGTAGCTACCATTATAGAAAGCCGTGACAGAAATCGGGCGGGATTTTCAGTTCCAGCACATGGATTATATCTTACTAAGGTAATTTATCCCTATCTTTAGGCCATTATTATGAAAACCAAAAAATCGTCATCATTCAAAAAGGTTATGCAATATGCAAAACCTTACAAGTCCCGTTTTATATGGGTTATATTATTCTCAATATTCCTTTCAATATTTGCTGCAGCCAGACCCTACCTGCTAAAGCAGACCGTAGATGCTTACCTTATACCTAAGGATGCTTCAGGACTACTATTTTATGTGGTGCTGATGGCAATAGTGCTTATGCTTGAGGTAATATCACAATTTTACTTCGTATATCTGGCAAACTGGCTTGGGCAAGATATCGTAAAAGATATCCGTGAAAAACTTTTCGCACACATCAACAGCTTCAGGATGAAATTCTTTGACAACGAAGCTGTAGGCCGACTGGTTACACGTACCGTTTTTGATATCGAATCCATTTCAAAGATTTTCAGTCAGGGATTATTCATGATCGTGAGTGACCTTCTTAAAATGATTGTTATCCTTGGATTTATGTTCTATATGAACTGGAAACTGAGCATTGTCGTGTTACTTGCAATGCCGTTACTTGTATATGCAACCCGTATTTTCCAGAAAAAGATGAAAGGCGCATTTGAAGAAGTACGTACACAGGTAGCCAACCTAAATACTTTCATACAGGAACGTGTTACAGGTATGCGTATCGTTCAGCTGTTTAACCGTGAGGATATCGAATACGAGAAATTCAAGGAGATAAACAAAAAGCATAATGATGCCTGGCAAAAAAACATCCTTTACAACTCCATCTTCTTCCCTGTTGCCGATACCATTTCTTCTTTAACACTGGGGATGGTAATATGGTATGCAGGTTTCAATATCCTAAACGGAGATACCATAACACAACCGGGAGATATGTTTGCCTACATTATGTATATAGGCATGCTCTTCAACCCGCTTAGACAGATCGCTGATAAATTCAACGAGATGCAGATGGGTATAATTGCTTCGGACAGGGTGTTTGAATTACTTGAAATGGAAGAACTTGTACAGACAACGGGAACTCAGGTAGCAAGCCACTTTAAAGGTGAAATTGAATTTAGAAAAGTACACTTCAGCTATATTGAGAACGAAGAAGTGATAAAAGGTATCAGCCTTAAGATTGACGCCGGCAGCACCATTGCAATCGTAGGATCTACCGGAGCGGGTAAATCAACTATTATTAACCTGCTCAACCGTTTCTATGAAATAAGTAGTGGTAAGATTACGATTGATGGCACTGACATCAATGAATTTACCCTTGAAAGCCTTAGAAAACAGATTGGTATTGTATTACAGGATGTTTTCCTTTTTGCTGATACTATCCTGAACAATATTACGCTGAATGATCCATCTATAAGCCGAGAAACTGTTATCAATGCCGCGAAAGAGATTGGCGTACATGATTTCATTATGAGTTTGCCGGAAGGGTATGATTATAACGTAAAAGAGCGTGGAGTAATGCTTTCATCAGGACAGCGACAGCTTATTGCTTTTCTTCGTGTATTGGTAAGTAACCCGAGTATATTGATATTAGACGAAGCAACATCTTCTATCGACACCTATTCAGAAGAGCTGATACAAAACGCTACAGACAAAATTACCGAAGGCAGAACCTCAATTATCATTGCCCACCGGCTCGCTACTGTAGTAAATGCTGATAAAATTATCTTGATGGATAAAGGCCTTATCGTGGAAGCAGGATCACATTACGAACTGATAAACCGCGCAGAAGGTTATTACAAAAATCTTTATTATTCGCAGTTTGTAGCTGAAGAGGAGGCTTAGCCAGTAGTGTTCAGTGTTCAGTGTTCAGTCGCACCTGAATAATGTTATACAAGTTCGACCCTGAAAGGGTCAAATATAATAGCCGGGTGTCAAACACTCGGGAGTATGAGCAATCAAATATTGAAACATTTTAGAATAACCAAATAAATACTTACTTTCGTAGGCACAAATTAATACAGAAATTATACACTGATGAAATACGATGTTATTGTTTTAGGAAGTGGTCCTGGCGGATATGTAGCCGCAATCAGGGCAGCACAATTAGGATTCAAAACTGCAATTGTGGAAAAAGAAAACCTTGGCGGTATCTGCCTTAACTGGGGCTGTATCCCAACTAAAGCACTTTTAAAAAGTGCACAGGTTTTTGATTACCTGAAACACGCTTCAGACTACGGTCTTACCGTAAACGAATTTGACAAAGACTTTGGTGCTGTAGTACAACGCAGCCGTGGCGTAGCCGACGGTATGAGCAAAGGTATTCAGTTCCTTATGAAAAAAAATAAAATTGATGTTATTGAAGGTGCTGGTAAACTTAAGCCTGGTAAAAAACTTGATGTAATAGCAAAAGACGGTGCTACTACCGAATACAGCGCAGACCATATCATCATCGCTACAGGTGCACGTTCACGTGAACTTCCAAACCTTCCTCAGGATGGTAAAAAAGTTATCGGGTACCGTCAGGCAATGACGCTTCCTGAGCAGCCTAAATCTATGATCGTTGTAGGTTCAGGTGCTATCGGAGTTGAGTTTGCTCACTTCTACAACTCAATGGGCACTAAAGTAACTATCGTTGAGTTTATGCCAAACATCGTTCCTGTAGAGGATGAAGAGGTATCAAAACAATTTGAGCGTTCGCTTAAAAAATCGGGTATCGATATCATGACTAACTCTTCTGTTGAGAAAGTTGATACTTCAGGTTCAGGAGTTAAAGCTACTGTAAAAACAGCTAAAGGCGAAGAGATCCTTGAAGCAGATATCCTTCTTTCTGCTGTAGGCATCAAATCTAACATCGAAAACATAGGTCTTGAAGAAGTAGGTATTGCTACTGACAGAGATAAAGTATTGGTTAACGCTTACTACCAAACAAACATACCGGGTTACTACGCTATTGGTGATATCGTACCGGGTCAGGCATTGGCACACGTTGCTTCTGCTGAAGGTATTCTTTGTGTTGAGAAAATCGCAGGTCTTCACGTAGAACCTCTTGATTACGGAAATATCCCTGGATGCACTTATGCTACTCCTGAGATCGCTTCTGTAGGTCTTACTGAAAAAGCAGCTAAAGAAAAAGGTTACGAGATAAAAGTTGGTAAATTCCCATTCTCAGCTTCAGGTAAAGCAAAAGCTGCGGGTACTCCTGACGGTTTCGTAAAAGTAATCTTTGATGCTAAATACGGCGAATGGTTAGGTTGCCACATGATTGGTGCCGGAGTTACTGATATGATCGCTGAAGCTGTTGTTGCAAGAAAACTAGAAACTACAGGTCATGAAATCATTAAATCGGTTCACCCTCACCCTACTATGAGTGAGGCTATCATGGAAGCTGCTGCGGCTGCTTACGATGAAGTGATCCATTTATAGTGTTCAGTTTACAGTCACAGTTAGCAGTAATGCGACTGTCTAAATAATAAAAATCCGCTTTGAGTTTTCAGGGCGGATTTTTATTTAAAAAACAATTCCATATTTTAGCCTTCTAAACTTAGCTAAACCCATGAAAAAAATTATTACACTAATCCTACTTGCATTTTCTCTGTCGGCTGCTATCGGTTGTAAAAACGATAAAGCTTCTGTGCAAACCGAATCTTCATATCCGGAAACAGAAAAAAATGCAATATTTGCTGTCGCTGATAAATTCCATACAGCTTTTAAAACTAAAAAGTCCCAGGATATAAAAGCACTTATCGTTGAAAACGGCTTTTATATGGGTACTGATCCGGAAGAAGTTTTCAACCCTACGGCTTTTGAAAAATACCTTTTAGAAAAACTTACCAACCCTGCTATTGGAACTATTGATTACAAAATTGACAGACGTGAAGTTAACATTGCTGAAAACGGACAATCTGCTGTTTTGGTAGATCAGTTTACTCCAATCGCTTTTACACAATACATCCCGTGGCGAATGACATCACATCTGATAAAAAAAGATGGTTTATGGAAATTTGATTTCATTTCACTATCAATGACTCCTAAAAATGATGTATTACCTGCCGTTAACATGGCTGCGTTTCAGGAGCAATAAAATAAAATACTTAGAAATAAAGATCCGTGAATAATCCTCACGGATTTTTTATTTACAGTATAAAGCAGTTTTTAAATAAAAATCTTAAAACTATATTTAAAGCAAAAAGTAGTTCTCAAACCATGACTTATATCAGGATTCACGGGGTTTATCTAACATACATTTGAAGTGTAATTCAAAACACACACAAATGAAAAAGTTGATATTATCTGCAATTGCATTATCATTATTAAGCATCACAACTGCATCAGCACAAACCGAAAAAGAAGACCTTTCAAACGACTACAGCAAATGGCAAATACGCCTTCGTGGGTTGGCTGTAGTACCTGATGAAAATGCTTCTATAGGCACTATAGGAGGAAACTCTTCTATATCGTCTACCTTTATCCCTGAACTTGACTTTACCTATTTCTTTACTAAAAATTTCGCTGCCGAACTTATTCTTGGTACTTCAAAACATGATGTTAGCACAACAGGTTCGGATATCTCTGCCGTTGGGGGTCCGACAAAAGCGAATGTAGACCTTGGCAGCGTGCGCTTACTGCCACCTACCCTAACCTTCCAATACCACTTTTATCCATTAGCCGATAAGGATTTTAAACCTTATGTTGGCGCCGGTATCAATTATACCATATTTTATGATGTAAAACCTGGGAACACCGTAAAAGGAGTGGAATATGACAACGCATTAGGCTATGCTTTTCAGTTAGGTTTTGATTATATGATAAATGACAAGTTCTTTTTTAATATGGACGCTAAAAAACTATTCCTTAATACGGATGTAAAAGTAGATGCTTCAAATCTTGCAGCAGGACTGAGTATTCCGGCCGACGTGGACATCGACCCGTGGTTACTTGGTTTTGGTTTTGGTATGAAGTTCTAATCCAGTCAGTTTATTTGTAGAAAAAGCCACCTTGAGGTGGCTTTTGTTATAGTGTCTTTAATGCTGCAATCAGTAAATCAATATCTTCTTTGGTATTAAAATGGCTAAAAGAAATTCGGAGTGATGGTTTCTTTACATCTTCGTCAGATAATATTTCTTTAAGTACATGCGATGGCTTAACGCTCCCCGACTGGCAGGCACTACCGCGAGATACGGCAATACCCTGCATATCTAAATGAAATAATATCATAGATGTCTTATCATTTGATAAAGGAAGCATCACATTAATAATATTGTAAAAAAGATTTTCATTTTGTCCATTGATTTTGTATCCCGGAAAACATTTATCGAGTTGAGTGATAAAATAGGATTTTAAATCACTTATGTGAGTCTTGTCATTTTCAAGATTAGCATAAGATAATTCTAATGCCTTCGCCATCCCTCCTATTTGGTGAACAGCTTCGGTTCCGGCACGGAAACCTTTTTCCTGTTCTCCTCCATAAATCATGGGTTTTAAAATAGTATTCTTTCTCACAAAGGCAAATCCAACGCCTTTAGGCCCATGAAATTTGTGGGCACTGGCAACCATAAAATCAACAGGAAGCTCCCTCAAGTTAAGTGCTGTTTTACCCATTGACTGAACTGTATCGCTATGGAAGTAAGCTCCGTACTGCTTACAAATACGTCCTGTTCTTTCAAGATCCAGAACAGTACCGGTTTCGTTATTTACATGAATTAGGCTAACCAAAGTAGGTAAATCCTCAGAAAGCAACTGAACCAGATGTGTTAGGTCTACACTTCCATCCTGCAACAGATTAACGTAATCAACCTTTATTTCATATTGCTTTCCGGCTTCCTCAACAGCATTTAAAACGGAATGATGCTCAATTTTACTACTGATGATACGCTTAACACCTAAGTCTTTTACAGCGCTAAAAACAATCCAGTTATTGGCTTCTGTACCGCACGAAGTGAATATAATTTCCCTTGCTTCAGCATTAATCAATCCGGCAATTGTTTTACGGGAAGTTTCTACAATTACTTTAGCACTACGGCCAATAGCATGTGTAGAAGAAGGGTTTCCATAATTTTCTGTAAGTATATGCGTTACTTCCTGTATTACTTCATAACGTAAAGCAGTAGTAGAGGCATTATCAAGGTATACTTTTTTCATTGCTGCAAAATTACAGAAAAAAACGCTCGCCGTTTTTATTTTACCATTCGTACTTATAAAACATTTCCGAAACTGATTAAAAACACTATTTTTGTTTAAAATACTCTTATATGAAAAAGATTTTTTGCCTGGTTGCTACTCTTATACTTATTGCCGGTTGCGACGATGGCGACATGGGATACAAAACATTTGATTTTACTGATGTTGATCCTGTTTCTTGCACTAATAATGTTGACGATGTATCTGCCACCACTGAAACCTATTATAAAATAACCGGTACAGAAGGTCTCATACTTATTATTGCTAAAGGAACTCTTATAAATGCAACTAACCCAGACCCTAATACAGGAGAAAATCTACCAAGAATAATAACTCTTGGAACTGCAAACACACTTACTTATTACGATTTTGTTAGCAAACCTACCGGCACGCTTTGTACAAAATCAGACATACCTGCTGCCAAAGAAAATGGGATTTGGACTGGACAAGGAACATTATCAGTCCTTACGCTTCCTAATATTGATAAAGACACTGGTAAACTATTAGGCTACAGACACACAATTACACTTGAAAATATTTCGTTTAATCAGGGTGATGAAAAAATTACCATAGTTAACAGCGAATTTGGTGATATAGATAAAGATTTTGATTTTGATTTCGATTTTATACAAGAGGGTACTGACGTACCTAATGTAGAGTCATGTACCAATAATAGCAAACTTATTTATACACGTAAAGCAGAAAGAACACTTTCGCTTGATCTTGCGAATTTTGATACTCTTTTTGATAACGAAGTAGAGACAGATACAATTGAACTAGAGGGAAATACAGAGGATATAGTATTATTTAATATTTATAAAAGCACCGCTACTTCAGCTAATATATGTAATCAGGGATCTCAGGTACCTTCTTTGCCAATTCAGAAGTGGCAAATGATTGGAGGGCAAGTTCTAATTACCACAACTGAAACAGGTGGCTTATATAACCACGACATCTATTTGAAGGATGCTGTATTCAGAAATAATCTGGGTGATGTATTCTTACTCAATGATATTATAGAAGTACCTGATAGCGGATACTATTTTGGTCGATATTAAAAATAAACCCCGGCAAAAGCTGGGGTTTATTTTTTTTCTCTCTTCTTTGAAAAGCTATTATTAACAAAGAAAATAAAGGTTTTATTTTTTCTTTGCCTGAAAAACTCCCAGTTTATAATAACTCCAACAATACAAATTGCCATAAGTACTAAAAGCAATGATACATAAATAATATCATTAACGCTGTCGATATCGTCAATCTTAAGTACAAAAAAATATAATGATACTATAAATACAATTATAGATAATATTAGTGAAAATAATTTCATCCCCCTCTTACTTTAAAAAATAGTGTAGTTTTATTGCAAACAGAATCGTTTTTAAGATGAATTATTTTATAAGCTCATATTCACTGTTACAAATCAATAACTTGTAAACATCCCTCCATATTGCCTCAACTCCAACAAAAATAAGGAATTTAACGAACAACAGTGCCTTTTTTATTTTAAATATTGCTCTAGCAAAGTTTAAAATTCAGCTATTATAATTCATTAATCTTTGGTTTAAAAAAATTCACATAGAAGAATTTTTCTGGATCAATACCTGATTCTACAAATTTTGCATTGACAACTTTTCCCTTCTCTGATGTTGGCAAAACGTCAAGAAACAGCAATAACTCGTTTATATTATTAAACTTAAAACTTAGCTTAGAATTAAGTGAATATTCTGTTATACTGAACTCAACATTTTTATTGTCAATACCTGCTACATGAAATGCATCTGTAATGAGATTTAATTTATCTTTCATGATTATGATTTTTAAATATCATAGTAATAAGTATAGGATACAAAAAAAGCTCCGGGCACTACTACGAAGCTTTTTTCACAACATTTATAAAAGTAAAGTAAATGAGATATTAATTATAATTTCTCATTCTTTAAAATTTGGACTTTCCCAATAGGTATGTCGCCTGATGTATCTTTTAAAAGCAATACTCCTAACACATTAAGCGGTATGTCAACAGATTCTTCAGAATGTCTTATTTCATCAAGAATATGTTCAAAATCTACAGCATTAAGTACAAGAGAATCACCTTGGTCAATTTTCTTTGCAAAAAGATAACTTCTGATTGTTGCAATTGAAATATGGTCTCCTATGATTACGAATTCTGACATGGCTTTTATTTATTTAGCTAATTTAAAAAGCCCAAAATTAAATTTTGAAAAGGTTTTGTTAATTTATATATGCTTGCCTACAAAATATAATGACCAATCCTTCTCTTTAAAATAACTATCTTTGCATAAAATATAGCATTACATGGCCACATTTCACGACCTTGATCTCCCAAAAGCATTACAAAAAGCCATAGACGAACTTGGCTTTACAAACCCAACTCCTATTCAGGAGAGGGCAATGCCTGTTATACTTTCCGGACGTGATATGATGGGTATTGCGCAAACTGGTACAGGAAAAACATTTGCTTACCTGCTGCCAATACTTAAACAATGGAAGTTCGCCAACGTACATGTACCACGCGTAGTAATAGTAGTACCTACACGCGAGCTTGTTGTACAGGTAGTTGAAGAAGTTGAAAAACTTACAGCTTATATGTCGGTCAGAACACTAGGTGTTTATGGTGGTGTTAATATCAATACCCAAAAAACTAAAGTGTATGAAGGTGTAGATATCCTTGTTGGTACTCCCGGTAGGATGATGGACCTTGCGCTTGACAACGTTGTACGTTTTGATGAAGTGAAAAAACTGGTTATTGATGAGTTTGACGAGATACTGAATCTTGGCTTTCGCTTCCAAATTACCTCAATCCTCTCAATGATGAAAACAAAAAGGCAGAATATCCTGTTTTCGGCAACTATGACCGATGATGTTGATGATATGCTTAATGATTTCTTCGATTTTCCTGAAGAGGTTTCATTAGCTGCCAGCGGTACACCGTTAGAAAAAATAACCCAATTAGGCTACCGTGTACCAAACTTCCTTACTAAAATAAACCTACTGAAGGAACTTCTAAAAAATGAAGATTTAAGTCGAATCCTTGTTTTTGTAAACAACAAAAAAACAGCCGACCTTGTTATGGATTCTCTTGAAGAAGAATACCAGGGTGAGTTTGGAGTTATTCATTCCAATAAATCACAAAACTACAGGCTAAATACAATGGCTTCTTTCCAGCAAGGGGACATTAGAGGTATAGTAACCACAGACGTTATGGCCCGTGGACTAGATATATCAGACATCAGCCATGTAATTAATATGGAGTTTCCCGAAGTTCCTGAACAATACATTCACCGTATTGGACGTACAGGACGTGCCGATAAAACCGGAACAGCGATAAGCTTTATTGCTCCATCGGAAGAAGACATCGAAGTGGAAGCAGAAGTATTAATGGAAAAAGAGGTGAAATTTCTTGAACTGCCTGAAGGACTTGAAATAGCCGAACGTCGACTTGATTTTGAGAAAGACAAAAAGAAGATGAAAATCCTGCTTAAGAAACCAAAGCAGGAAAGTGCCGGTGCCTTTCATGATAAGAAAGATAAAAATAAAAAAGTTAACCTTGGTGGTCCGGGTAAAACCAAGCCAAGAAAAACCGCTCCCCGCAACCGTGCTGTTGAAGCTAAACGAGCTGCAAAAAAGAAAAAAGGAAAATAGAATATTTTATAGACGCTTTATTGAGCGTCTTTTTTTTATTTCTAAAACCTACAGATCAATTGTTTTCATGATTTCTTTCACCTCCTAAAGAGCTATTTTTATAACTTTACAAATACCAGTAGATCTTTATTAATAAAACTAGATTTTAAATTATGGGAAAATTTGTGATTTCTAAAAGGAAAAACGGTGAGTATCAGTTTAACCTTAAAGCCGGTAATGGCCAGATAATTCTTGGCAGTGAAGGCTACACAACAAAATCGTCTTGTGAAAACGGCATTGAATCTGTAAAGAAAAATGCACCAATTGACGAGAGATACGACAGAAAAGAATCTTCTAATGGAAAGCCGTATTTTAACCTTAAAGCTACAAACGGCCAAATTATTGGTTCGAGCGAGATGTATGAAAGTATAGCATCAAGAGAAAACGGCATTGAATCTGTCAAGAAAAATGCACCGGACGCATCGGTTGAAGATGAATCTTAAAATATAAACAAAAAGGCGATGCTGTGCATCGCCTTTTTATATGATAAAGAAATTCTTTTCTATTTATTCGCTGTAAACTTAAGACAAACCGGAGAACAAACATCTATCTTCTTTCCGGTTTCAGTAAGCATACCCGTTATTTTATCTCTTTTAAAAATTATTATGTTGTGCGTATACTGATGCGCTACTAATAAATAATTATCTGTTGGATCAATTACGAAATTACGCGGACCTTCTCCTCCTGTTGTAATCTGCTGAACCTGATTGATCATTCCGTTTGAATGCACTTTAAAAACAGTAATAGTATTAGCATCTCCTCTGTTTGTCGCATACAGATATTTGCCATCTTTAGAGAAGCTGATATGGGCAGCACTATTAAAATCGGTACAATCCTTAGCATATAACGAAAGCTCCTGGATAAGCTGAGGCTTTTCGTAACTATAACTATATACACCTATCGTAGCAGAAAGCTCATTTATAACATAAAAGAATATCCCATTCGGGTTAAAGACTAAATGTCTTGGTCCACTGCCCGGTTTAACATAAATGGATTCTTTAAAAGTTAAAGTATTAGCTCCGCCATCAGGGTTATAACTATATATGTATATTTTATCTTCACCCAGATCATTAGAGAAAATATATTTTTTATCAGGAGAAAAATATACCATATGTACATGTGCCTTTTCCTGACGATCTTTGTTTATACTGCTTCCTGTATGTCGAATAACCTGCTTGGCATCGGTAAGTGCACCGTCATTTTTCTTTCCAAAAACAGCAATACTACCTCCTGAATAATTAGCTACAATTACATTTTTATCATCATTAATAATATAGCATGGGTCTGCTCCTTCTGAATCTTTTTTATTCAAATATTGAAGCTTTCCTGTAGCAGGATTATATTTGAAAGAAGTTACATCACTTTTTGTACCATCTTCGTTTACTGAGTAAATAACATTATTTGATTTATTTACTGTAAAATAACTAGGGTTTACAACTCCTTCCGTACTATTCTTTTCTTTGAACGAAAGGGTATTTACATTAAAATCATATACATAAAGACCTTTACTTTCGCAGGCATTAGTATAAGTACCAACTATCAGGTTATAATTATCCTGTGAAAAAGCAGTCATGCTAAAAAGTAACAACAGTAATCCGGTTATTCTCATCCTAATTTATTTATACAGAACAAAAGTAAAGTATTTAAATATCATGTGAAATTTATCCTGTATAATTGCTATGGGGTTTACAGGAAAAATTAGTATTTTTGACAAACTTTCAAACGAAATGCAATTCAAACACCCGGAAATTCTATACTTTCTTTTCCTGCTTGTAATTCCCATACTGGTTCATTTGTTTCAATTGCGCCGTTTCCAAAAAGAATATTTTACCAATGTACGCTTTCTTAAGGAGCTTAGCATGCAAACCCGCAAGAGTTCTGTCATAAAAAAATGGCTATTGCTTGCTACTCGATTATTGCTGTTAACCTTCCTTATCATCGCATTTGCCCAACCATACTTTAAAGCTAAAGATGATAATCATAAAGGCAATGAAATGGTTATTTTGCTTGATAACTCTTTTTCTATGCAGGCTAAAGGCAATAAAGGAGAATTACTTAAACGAGCTGTACAGGACATACTTGAAAACACTCCTGAAAATCAACAATTTTCGTTAATTACCAATACCAATGCATGGTGGGATACCGATATAAAATCCATACAAAAAGACCTGCAAAATTTAAAATATAGTGATGCATCTTTTAGACCTGATTTTTTGCTGACAAAAGCTGAAGCTAAAAATCCTCATTCAGGAAAAGACGTTGTTGTAATTACCGACGCTGTTAACCTTGATAATAAATACATTTCTAAATTTAATAGTGAAGCTCCTGTTTATTTCATAGTTCCTGAAGCTGAAAATAAAGCAAATGTAGCAATCGACAGCATTTACATCTCTCAGGTTATGGATAACTTTTATGAGATTAAAGTTGATATGGAAGCTTTTGGTGATATTGAGAACGACATTCCAATTTCACTTTACAATGGTAAAAGTCTTTCTGCGAAGACCCTTGTGAAATTTGATGGCAACAAGAAAAAGTCAAGTACATTTACAATTCCGAAAAAAGATTTTCACGGTTATGTATCCATCAACGATAACAGCTTGACCTATGACAACAACTACTATTTCAGCATTAGTAAACCGCAAAAATCAAATGTGATCGCGATTGGCGATACTGCTAAAAACAATTTTCTTTCCAGAATATATACTGATGATGATTTTAATTTTACATCATCTGAATTACGCTCTTTGGATTACAACAGTCTTGGTAAACAGGATGCTATAATCCTTAATGAAATAAAGGATATTCCGCAGGCTCTTATTACTACGCTTAAGGATTTTTATGCGAAAGGCGGAAATGTTGTTATAATACCGGCTTCAGACAGTAGCCTTCAAAATCTTAATGCTTTAATGGCGGCTTTTGGCGGAAACCAGTTTAAAAGCACAAATGCTAATGAAAGGCAAATCACTAAAATTGCTTTTAGTCATCCGTTATATGCAACTGTTTTTGAGAAAAAGACGGATAATTTCCAGTATCCAAAGGTAAACACTGGCTTTACTCTTGGTGGAAGCGCTCTTCCGGTACTTAGTTATGATGACCAGACTCCGTTCCTTGCTTCAATAAGCAATAAGCTTGGTAACGTATATGTATTTACTGCAGCTATAAACAAAACCAACAGTAATTTCCAGAATTCCCCTCTTATTGTACCTACATTCTATAACATGGCACAAAACAGTGGTAAAACAGGAATTAGTGCTATAACCATTGGAGAAAACCAAAGTCTTTTACTTGATGTACTGTTATCTAAGGATGAAGTGCTGACAGTAAAGAATGAGACATCAGATTTTATCCCAATGCAGCAACTGCTGAATAACAAAGTAAAACTTTCTTTTGGTGATTATCCGGAAGAAGCAGGTAACTTTGCAGTATATAAAAATGATCAAAATTTAAAGAACATAAGCTTTAATCATGCAAGGACAGAAAGTAATCTTGCCCTGCAGAATAAAGCCCTTGCTGACGATTTTACCGAAGCTGATTCTGTTGCTACGGTTTACAACGATATTAAATCGGAACGCACTGCCGATGAACTATGGAAATGGTTTATCATTGGCACACTGCTGTTCCTGTTAACTGAACTTCTTATCCAAAAATTTGTAAAATGAACCTGATATTCAAAAACGCCGTTATTATAGACAAAAACAGCCCTTTCCATAAACAGGCTGTTGATATACAGGTAGAGAATGGCATCATTAAAAAGATAGCTAAAAACATCGCTCCTGATGGCTTTGATACAGTAGAACTGGATAACCTGCATATCTCTAAAGGCTGGTTTGACAGCTCTGTGAGTCTGGGTGAACCCGGTTATGAAGACAGGGAAACCCTGGCCAACGGACTTAATGTTGCTGCTAAAAGCGGTTTTACCGATATTGCACTTCAGCCTACAGGAAACCCAATTGCCGAAAGACAGGCAGATATTAGTTTCTTATTAACCAAATCGGCTACTGCAGCGACAAAATTGCACCCAATAGGTGCACTTACAAAAAATAGCGAAGGAAAAGACATTGCCGAGCTTTTTGATATGAAAAATGCCGGAGCGGTTGCTTTTGGTGATTATAACAAATCTATTACTGACGCAGGTATCCTAAAAATTGCACTGCAATATGTTCAGGATTTTGACGGGCTGGTAATAGCATTTGCCCAGGATAATAATATTAAAGGTAAAGGTGTGGTTCACGAAGGTATGGTTAGCACCCGCTTAGGCCTTAAAGGAATCCCTACCCTTGCTGAAGAACTACAAATTGTACGCAACCTGTACTTGTTAGAATATACAGGCGGCAAAATGCATATCCCTACAATTTCATCTGCAAAGTCGGTTCAGCTTATTAAAGAAGCTAAAGCAAAAGGACTAAACGTGACTTGTAGTGTTGCTATACATAATCTTTTACTGACTGACGAAGTGCTAACAGACTTTGATACCCGTTATAAGGTAATGCCTCCGTTACGTCCTGATTCAGAAAGAAAAGTACTTATTGAAGCTGTTCTTGACGGTACCATTGACATGATAACATCAGACCACAACCCTCTTGATATTGAACTTAAAAAACTGGAGTTTGATATGGCAAAAGACGGAACAATAGGCCTTGAAAGTGCTTTTGGAGCTTTACAGACTGTAATTCCACTTGAAGTTATTGTTGAAAAATTCACTGCCGGCAAACCAATATTTGGCTTTGCAAACCAGGATATTACAGAAGGAGCTGTAGCATCCTTCACTTTATTTAATCCTGAAACACACTGGACATTTAGCAAAGAGGATATCAAATCGAAATCGAAAAATTCAGCTTTCCTTGGACAAACCATGAAGGGTAAAGCATATGGAATATACAATCAGGGAAAACTTATCTTAAATGACTAATTACAATAATATCTCCGATATAGAAAAAGGCAAAACTAACGCCATTATATCTTACCTGCACATCATTGGCTGCATTATAGCCATGGTAATGAATAGTGATGCCGAAAAGAAAAGTGCATTCGCATCTTTTCATATAAGACAATCTTTAGGCTTAACCTTATTGTCAATGTTATTGGGATCTACGATTTCAAACTTTGACAGTTGGTTAGTTACAGGGCCTTTTTACCTATTCTTTTTTGTTTTGTGGACATATGGAATTATCGGTGCAATACAAGGACAAATGAATGCTGTTCCATTACTTGGGCCATTCTTTCAAAAACTGTTTAAAGGATTATAATTAATGGATTTATCATTATATCATCTCGTAAGAGAACCAAAAGTAAAAAAGGATAAGAATCCATTACTATTGTTGCTTCATGGTTACGGAAGCAATGAGGAAGATCTTTTTTCGTTTGCCCAGCACCTGCCCGATGAATATTTTATCGTGTCTGCAAGGGCACCTTATAACCTGCCTCAATATAGTGGACATGCATGGTATGCCATTACGTTTGACAGTGACATGAATAAATTCTCAGACGACAAACAAGCCATAGAATCACGTGATCTTATCGTTAGATTCATAGACGAGATTATTGCCACCTACCCTATTGATGCTGACAATGTAACACTTGTTGGATTTAGTCAGGGAGCAATACTTAGCTATGCCGTAGCACTAACCTATCCTGAAAAAGTATCAAGAGTACTGGCATTGAGCGGTTACCTGAATATGGATATTGTTGGTAAAAGCCTTCATGCCGAAGATGTGTCTAAAGTTCGTTTCTTTATCTCACATGGAACGGTAGATCAGGTTATTCCTGTAGAATGGGCACGCAAAGCACCTGAATTCCTGAAAAACTTAGGCCTTGATGTAGAATATCATGAGTACAATGCCGGACACGGTGTTGCTCCTCAGAACTTTTATGATATGGTAAACTGGCTGAATAAATAACTTTACACAGCATATAACACAAAAGGGATAAGTTTATGACTTATCCCTTTTTCTATTTTATAGAATCATATTAATTAATGAGGTAGTTTATTTTTCAATACTCCGTACAAATACGTTCCTACCAAAGCTCCCAATAAAATAACCCCAATTCCGTAGAAACCGGCACCTATAAGGATATACATAGGCCCCGGACAGGTACCGATAAGTCCCCATCCTAAACCAAACAATGTACCGCCTACAAGATATCCGGTAAAACCTTTTTCTTTATCCGGAATTACGATAGGCGCTCCTGTTATATCTTTCATATTAGTACGCTTAATAATTTGCACACCAATCACACCAACCACTACGGCAGTCATAATGATCCCGAACATATGAAATGACTGGAAATGGAACATCTCATAAATACGATACCACGATACCGCTTCCGATTTGGTTAACACTATACCGAATACTATACCTACAAATAAAAATTTTATAAACTTCATGAGATGATCTTAATTAAAGAATAATGGTAACAGCAGCCATGACATTACAAGCCCACCAATAAAAAATCCGATTACTGCTATAAGTGATGGTAACTGCAAGTTACTTAATCCGGTAATAGCATGGCCTGAAGTACAGCCACCGGCATAACGTGTTCCGAAACCAACAAGGAGACCACCAAGTAATAATATACCCAATATTTTAGGCGACTGAAGAGCTTCTGTACTTGTAAGCGCATCAGGAAGCAGCTTACCATCAGGAGCATCAATGTTCATTGCCTGAAGTTCAGTTATAGTTTTAGGATTGATCTGTACCATTTGCGCAGGGTCACTTATAAAGTTAACTGCGATGTATCCTCCTATCATGGCACCAAGTACAACTGTAAGGTTCCAGCGTTGTGTTTTCCAGTCGAATTTAAAAAACTCTGATGTTTTTCCCGCACCAAGCATAGTACACATTGTACGTAGATTCGATGACATTCCGAATGTTTTTCCGAAATACAATAGGGCAAGCATTACACCCCCAATAAGGAATCCCGACACATACCACGGCCAGGTACCATATAAACTCTCCATGTTATTTTATTTTTTTCACAAAAGTAACGATTTAGTTAGTATTGCTATAATAGATTTTAGATAATAGATAAAAGACTATTAATACAGATTCTGACAATCATCAACCGGTAACAGACAACCAAAAAAATTACTATTTTTGATCAACAATTAACCATCAATGAAAAAACAACTGTTCGCTGGCCTTATGGCTTTAGCACTTGCAACTACATCCTGCGTTAGTACAAGAAACACAATACAAAATATAGATGACACTGCACTCATGCCCGCTTTGAGTAAAGAAAAAACATTTATCATTACAGAAATAAGTAAGGATAAAAAATATGGTTATGATCAGGATTATCCTGTAAACCTTGGTTTTCTTCCGCTGGCAACCGGTGAAATAAATGTTCAACGCTATTTTGGTGCACTAGCAGGACCAAAAGGCGAAAAATTAACTTATACAAAAATAGAAAGCTGTTGCCCCTTTCCTACTAAGAAATTTGATGCAGGTGCAGGCTTGCTTGATGTTTATGAGGTAACCTGGGAAGGATTAAATGAACCAAAACGTATCTATATTAATCTTTATGAAAAAGGTAAGGTCATAGCTCCTCAGGGCTTCACAATTCGAACTATAACACCATAGATTCTCTCGATGGTGTTTGTATACAGCAATGGCTTTTTATCGTTATCTTTGCACCAAATTATAACACAACAATGAACTTAAATAATATACCACAAATTAAAAATACCGAGAGCGGTAACTTTTTCCTTCTTGCAGGCCCATGCGCTATTGAAGGAGAAGAGATGGCGCTTCGCATAGCTGAAAAAACCGTAGAGGTCACCAGCAAACTACAAATTCCTTACGTATTTAAAGGTTCTTTTAAAAAAGCGAACCGTTCGCGTGTAGACAGCTTTACAGGCATTGGAGACGAAAAGGCTTTAAAAATACTTCGCAAAGTATCTGAGACTTTTGGTGTGCCAACCGTTACAGATATCCATACTGAGCAAGATGCTGCTATGGCCGCACAATATGTTGATATACTTCAGATTCCTGCTTTCCTTGTTCGTCAAACCGACCTTGTTGTAGCTGCAGCCGAGACAGGAAGGACAGTTAACCTTAAAAAAGGTCAGTTTATGAGCCCTGAGGCTATGAAACACGCTGTTCAAAAGGTATTGGATTCTAATAATGAAAACGTAATGGTTACCGATCGTGGTACCATGTTTGGATACCAGGATATGATTGTTGACTACAGAGGAATACCTACAATGCAGCAATATGCAACAACTGTGCTTGATGTTACACACTCACTACAACAACCTAACCAGACAGTAGGTGTTACCGGCGGACGCCCTGATATGATTGAAACAATCGCTAAAGCAGGAATTGCTGTAGGTGTTGACGGTATTTTTATCGAAACACACTTTGATCCGGCTAATGCAAAAAGTGATGGTGCAAACATGCTTCACCTTGATTATTTTGAAGGATTAATGCAAAAACTGGTTGCTATACGTAAAACGATAAACCAATTTTAATAGCATTTGGTTAGTCAATTCGATACTACAATCTAAAACAAAGATTATAATTAAAAATGAGCCCGGTTTAGTACTGGGCTCATTTTTTATATAAAACAATTAAAATCAATGTTTCATCGACAGTATTTTTAAGCTGTTTTTCAAACAGTCAAAGGGTATTGAAAATAAAAAAACAATTAATTATATTTGTTTGTACACTGCCAACCAACACCTTATGAAAGAGCATGTTTACAAATTAAAAATTCCAAAGGGCGAAACCTTTGAAAGCATCATGGACCAGCGGGAAAATGGTGCGCAGTTCATATATTATGAATATGTAATCCCCAGACCTATAATTGCTCCCGGTCGTGCAGTATCAAAGATTTATTTTGTAAAAAAAGGTGATTCTAAAAGATATTATGCTAAATACAACCTCATCAATCTTATATGGGGGTGGTGGGGATTACCTTTCGGTCCTGTTTATGTATATCGGGTTGCAGCAAAAAACAGAAAGGGCAACAATATAACCGATGATGTTTATACAAATCTCAGTAAAGAAGACTTTGTAAAAGGGCGGGTGATTATCCGCAAAACATCTACCCTATTCCGCGATTTAGACAAATCTACACTCTCAGAACTTACTAAATGCTTTAAAAAAAATGTCGAGAGAAAAGGAAGATTTACAGCCAATCCTATTGCAGCATTATACATCGCATCTAAAACACCTACAATTTATGTTGGCCTTAACAGTGCTGATTATAATCGAAAATATGATCTTAAAAAGGAAGTTTATAACTACTTCTACTCTTATACTAAATTTGAATTCGTTGATCTCTCCGATACTACCGAAATTGTTAGCAAACTTAAAGAACAAGGCACTGCTTTAAATTGTAATTAATTATCTGAATCAGTATTGATTTGAATTGATGAAGGAAACTTAGTTAGTAATCCAAAAATGTAAATATTCAACAAAAACATAACGTAGCCGTAAATAAAGTCTTCAATCGGGATTGTAAGTATACGTAACCCAATTATTTCCTCAGAATTATAATTTACAATAGCACTTTCCAATCCTGTACCTGTAAGAGTTCCATTTACAGGAATAAACCCTAGCATTAATATAAGATATATCAGTGAAGCTCTGCCAAATAATTCATATCTGGTAATCAGACCTAAATAAGCAACAGTAACAATTGTTACTATTGCCGTAACTGCCGTATATATTTTATTGTAAAAAATAAAGAAACCCGTAATGCTTACTGTTAGCACTACAAAGATTATTAGTTTACTCAATTTCTCAGCCCACTTTAAATCGAAAAACTTTAGAAGGCAATAATATGTAAAAACACAGGAGAATGGTATACAAATAAAAAAAAGCCATTCTTCAACAGGCATCCCTATTATACTTATTCCTAAAACATAATCCTGATTAAACCACCATACCCCTGAATTTGTAAACCAAGCATCCCAAAGTATAAACGGTATAGCAACAGTTGCACTTGTTTTTATAAAAGCACCAAAATATTTATCGAATCTTATCTTTGGATGAAATGAGAATATAAAACAGACAACAATAGTCAGGAAGTTAATGAGTAAATATGTGTATGGTTTCATTTGTTGTCTTTGTTAAAATACATTTTAAAATACTTTACAGGAACCCAAAGAAACCCAAAACATTCACCATCATGTTTCCCCGTATGTTTATGATGCTGTTTGTGAGCACGCCTGATAGCTAATAAATAAGGATTTTTTGTTTTCTTTAGAAAACCAATTCTTTGATGTATGAATATATCATGAACAAAAAAATAGGCCATCCCATAAATTGAAATTCCTAATCCAATGTAAAATAAGTAATTATAGCCCTGAATTGCACCTACATACATTAAAGCAATCGCAGGCACAGCAAAAATTACAAAGAAATAATCATTACGCTCGAAGTGACCATCAGTGCTATGGTCATGATGATCCCTGTGTAGTACCCATAGAAATCCGTGCATTATATATTTATGAATAACCCAGGTTAAGCCTTCCATAATAAAAAACACACTTATTATTATTAAAAATCCCATCATTCTTTAGATTTTAAGCATTCTTTAATCATCTTCTGAAGTGTTTCCGATTTTATGTCTGAACCGCTATATCTGATAATTTTTTTGTCCTCTTCAATATTATTACTGTAACCAAGAAATTTAGGGGCATTAAGCTGAACTGAAAGCCTTATAAAACGTATTTCCGTATCAGACGGAGACTGAGCTACAGACTCTTCAATATTTGCTTTACCTTCCTTAAAAGTTTTTAGTTTTTCGAATGGGTTTAGCGTATGTTTAGCCCAAATAGTTTGAAACGCACCCAGATAAGCAATCCTGATTGGCTCTCTATCATTTCTAAGTTTATATATCATTTCTTTGCACAGTAACTTATTAGTTGCCGCTTGCGAATAATTATATCGGATATCCTCCAATTCCTGCGAATAGCAAACGGAAATCAAACTACACAATAATACACAAAATATCCTCATACATTAGCTACTTTATACTTTACATAGCTTCTCATCATCAATGAAATTTTTTGCGTGTTAGGTATCCTTATACGGGCATTTAGAATTTGCTGAGCCGGAGTATTGCATATTTTCTTTAAAAGCGACAGATAATATCTGTACGCCAGATAAACCCCAAAACGCGATGAAACCGGTAACTTCTTTATACCAATAAGCGCTTCGGCAAATTCCTGTTTTATTTCTTTCTCAATACAGCATTTTACTTCGTTATTAAATTCATTCATATCAACATTAGGAAAATAAGTGCGTCCTAAAACGGAATAATCATCTTTAAGATCCCTTAGGAAATTTACTTTTTGAAACGCCGATCCTAACTTCATTGCAAAAGGCTTTAACTCATCATATTTTTCCTGGCATCCCTCTACAAAAACCTTTAGACACATAAGCCCAACAACCTCAGCTGATCCCAAAATATATTCCTTATAAAGTTCGGTATTATAATCAACCGGATTAAGATCCATTTCCATACTTTTCAAAAACTGATCTATAAGATCAAGACCAATTTCATATTTATGAACTGTTTCCTGAAATGAATTAAGGATAGGATTTAGTGAGATCTTTTCATTAAGAGCCTCAGTTGTCTGTAACCTTAAACGGGCTATTAAAGCTTCTTTATCATAATCATGAAAACTGTCTACTATTTCATCCGCCAAGCGTACGAATCCATAAATAGCATAAATAGCCGGTCTTATCTCTGGTTTAAGGGCCATGATCCCCAACGAAAAACTTGTGGAGTATTTTTGGGTTGTAGCCTTACTAACCTGATACGAGAGGTCATCAAATAGTTTTTTCATAGTGGGATGGTGTTTGTTTATTAATTTCTTTAGCGACTATTTTTCCTGAAATAATAGAAGGTGGTACTCCGGGTCCGGGAACCGTAAGCTGTCCGGTATAATACAGGTTCTTCAGTTTAGAATTTTTTATTGAGGGTTTAAGAACGGCTGTTTGTTTTAAAGTATTAGCCAACCCATAAGCATTACCTTTATAAGCATTATAATCACTAACAAAATCGCTAACACAATAACTTCTTTTAAAATCTATTTTTGATAACAAATCTGTAGTACCAGTATGCCTCTCAAGCCTTGACAGCATTTCTTCAAGGTATTTTTCCCTTATTGCCTCCTCATCTTCTATACCGATTGCCAATGGCATTAATAAAAATACATTTTCATGTTCGCGAGGTGCTACAGAAGTATCAGTCTTAGATGGACAGCACGAATAAAACAGCGGTTCGTTTGGCCATTTTTTATCTCCGTAAATAGTAGCAATATGCGAATCAAAATCGTTTTCAAAGAACAATGTATGATGCTTTAGGTTTGGTATAACCTGATTAAAACCCAGATAATAGATAAGACATGAAGGAGCAAAAGTCCTGCTCTCCCAATACTCCTCGTTATAGTTTCGGTACTTAGCATCCAGAAGCGTTTCTGTATGATGATAATCCGAGGAAGACACTATGCTGTCAAATTCTATAAATTCTCCATTAACTGAAATTCCTGTCACTTTATTATCAACTGTAATTATCCTGTCTACATTAGCTTCAAAATGAAACTTAACTCCCTGTTCTTCTGAAACAGACTTCATCGCTTTAACCAACTCGTAGAATCCTCCTATGGGATAGTGCGTACCAAGCATATACCCTCCATAATTCATAAGGCTGTAAAGTGCCGGTATGTTTTTGGGTGATGCACCAAGAAATATTACCGGAAACTCCATTAAAGCAATGAGTTTTGGATTAGTAAAATGCTTTTTTACATAAGATCGATAATCTGAAAGCAAGTCAAGTTTTAATGCACCTTTTGCGATTTTTAAAGATATAAACTCAAACCATGAAAGACAGGGTTTAACGACAAAGTCGCGCATACCTATTTCATACTTATATTTTGCAGATTCCATGAAACGGTCAAGTTGTTTTGCTGCACCAGGCTCAACTTCTTCAAAAAGAAGACGCATATCCTCATAACTATCAGGCAAACTGAGTTTACCATCGGCAAAAATCATTTCAAATTGAGGGTCAAGACGTACCAATTCATAAAAATCACCAGTCTTATAGCCAAAATCTTTGAAGAAATCTTCAATTATATCTGGCATCCAATACCAGCTTGGCCCCATATCGAAAGTATAACCATTATTAGTGTGGAACTGCCTTGCACGTCCTCCAGGTGTACTATTCTTTTCGAACACATGAACCTCGTTCCCTGATTTAGACAGATAAGCTGCTGCAGACAGACCTGAAATACCGGAACCAATAACCGCGATCTTGTTAGGCATACTATTAATTTTGAATTTGTAAATAATTATTATTTACCTCATCAAGCAATTCAGGCACAGAAATATTGCTATTGAATATTGGATTATGAAAATCTTCAAGCTTATTAAGTATTCTTATTAGCTCCATTTTTTCTAAATAGCTAAGATTTCCCGAAACAATAGATGTCGCCTGACGTATTTTTCCCATCAGCGCATCCAAAGCTTTTTTACCTTCTTCGGTAATACTTATCACTTTTGCCCTTTTATCATTATCAGAATCAATTTGAATGACCCATCCCTGTTTGATAAGCCTGCCAATAATCTGCATACCTGTTGGCTTGTCCTGAATATTCTTTTTAATCAATTCAATCTTGGACATCGCTCCAAACGCATTAAGATTTATGAGATAAATAAAATCTTCCTGAGTAGAAAAAGAAGAATCTGATATAGCGGATTTGGAATACATTTTAGCATACCTGCTCATATGTATAAGCATTGTAGATATAGCACTTTCAGGAGTGCGCCCGTAATTTTTATTTTCCCATTCAGGCTCCGGATACTTTTTACCCTCCTGAAGAAACGAATCAGCAATCCATTCTTTAAATCCTTCTAAATTCAGAGAATGTTTTTTTGA
The DNA here is from genome assembly GCF_003350375.1 of Flavobacterium sp. AG291. Classification (GTDB taxonomy): domain Bacteria; phylum Bacteroidota; class Bacteroidia; order Flavobacteriales; family Flavobacteriaceae; genus Flavobacterium; species Flavobacterium suzhouense. Next base: position 268,366 of record NZ_QQAR01000002.1, read on the forward strand.
TGCTTTGGAAGCTTCAAAATCTTCTATAAGCTCTATAACTTCTTTTAATAAAGTATAATTCATACCATATAATTAGTATTCAAATATACTTATTATATAAAATATAGTATAAAAAAATACTATTAATATTTTCTTAAAATTAAAAGTTACAAAAAAAAAGCTGATTTGTGTTCGAAATCAGCTTTTTAATATTTATTAAAGAATAATTAACCAAGTATATCCAGCTTGGCAAAACGTAATAATAGCTTTTTGATACCGCCAACTTCAAAGTGAATTTCAGCTTTCTTGTCGGCGCCAACGCCTTCCAGATTCAATACTTTACCTTTACCAAAACGTTCATGCATCACTACGTTACCTATTACCAGTTTGGTGTCAGGCATTGCAGGCCCTGACGAAACAGGTGCATTACTGCTCATAGGCTTTAGCTTACGGATAGGAATATCCGGTTTAGGCTCATTATCAGTAACCCATTTTGGCGGAGCTGTATTGGTTGGTTTATTTAGCCTTAGTTTCGATTTATCTACATCACCAAAGATATCAGCATTAATCATTGGCTTGTATTTATAATTCGACTCAGCCGGTGTAAGATATTCTAAGTATTTATCGGTAATCTCTTCAATGAAGCGTGAAGGTTCACTATCTACCAGTTTACCCCAACGGTAACGAGATTGTGCATAGGTTAAATATGCCTGATGCTCTGCACGGGTAAGCGCTACATAGAATAGCCTGCGCTCTTCTTCAAGTTCACTGCGGGTATTCATACTCATGGCGCTCGGGAAAAGATCCTCTTCCATCCCTACTATAAATACATGAGGGAATTCAAGTCCTTTTGCAAGGTGAATGGTCATAAGTGCTACACGGTCATCATCGCCGGTATCGTTGTCCATATCAGTGGCAAGGGCAACATCTTCAAGGAATTCAGATAAGGCACCACGAGCATCGTCTACTTCCTTCTGACCCTCAATAAAGTCCCTGATACCACTCAATAATTGCTCAATATTTTCTATACGGGCAATACCTTCGGGTGTTGCGTCTTTTTTAAGCTCCTGAATAAGTCCGGTTTTCTTGGTAACGTGATCTGCAAGGAAAAAGGCGTCCTGCGTCTCATTAATTACCTGAAAACTCTTAACCATAGTTACAAAGTCATTCAGCTTATTTTTAGTACCACTGTTTAGTTTAAGATCTATACGATCAATGTTCTCCATTACTTCATAAATAGAACGACCGTAGTGATTAGCTGCAACCGTAAGTTTCTCAACAGTGCTATCCCCTATTCCCCTTGCAGGATAATTGATAACACGAATAAGTGCTTCCTCATCCTTAGGGTTTATCACCAGCCTTAAATAAGCCAATATGTCCTTTATCTCTTTCCTCTGATAGAATGAGAGACCTCCATAAATACGATACGGGATATCACGTTTACGTAAGGCATCTTCCATAGCGCGTGACTGCGCATTGGTACGGTAAAGAATAGCAAACTTATTATTGGTCAGTTGGTGCTGCATTTTTTGTTCAAAAATGGTACTGGCAACAAAACGACCTTCCTCGCCATCGGTAAGGCTGCGATGCACTTTGATTTTAGGACCTTCATCATTGGCAGTCCAAACCACCTTATCAAGCTTGGTTTTATTATTATCTATAATTGCATTTGCCGCTTCTACAATATTCCTGCTTGAGCGGTAGTTTTGCTCAAGGCGGTACATCTGTACATTCTCGTAATCTTTTTGGAAGTTCAGGATGTTATTAATGTTAGCTCCACGGAAAGCATAGATACTCTGTGCATCATCCCCTACCACACAAATATTCTGAAAACGATCTGAGAGCGCACGAACAATAAGATACTGCGAGTGGTTGGTATCCTGGTACTCATCTACCAGTATATAACGGAAACGATCCTGATACTTCGCAAGTACATCCGGGAAACGGTTCAGTAATTCGTTTGTACGAAGCAACAGGTCATCAAAATCCATCGCTCCGGCTTTAAAGCAACGCTCTACATAAGCTTCGTATATCTCGCCAAGGCGTGGCTTTTTAGACATCGCATCAGCTTCCTGTAATTCAGGGTTGTTATAATAAGCTTTAACGGTAATAAGGCTGTTCTTATACGAAGAAATACGTCCTAAAACCTGTTTAGGCTTATACACATCCTTATCAAGCTGCTTTTCTTTAATGATAGAACTGATAAGACGAACACTGTCCTGAGAATCATAAATCGTAAAGTTTGACGGATAGCCCAGTTTGTCAGCCTCAAAACGAAGAATTTTAGCAAAAATCGAGTGAAATGTACCCATCCAAAGATTCTTAGCTTCTGAGTTACCTACAATGTCGGCAATACGTTTCTTCATCTCCTTCGCCGCCTTATTGGTAAAGGTCAGTGCAAGAATATTGAATGCATCAACACCCTGACTCATCAGGTATGCGATACGAAGGGTAAGTACCCTGGTTTTTCCCGAACCTGCTCCCGCAATAACGATCATCGGACCGTCTTTTTGAAGCGTTGGTGCCTGCTGGGCTTCATTTAACTGGCTTATATAACTACGAATATCCATTTCTACGATTTACAACGCAAAAATAGCTATTTTAACTGATATTCTTATCGTCCGGCCTTCCTTTGAAAAGCATAAATTTTTCAAAAAGAAAAGCAGCTATTACGCCAATAGTATATGCCAGTATATCACTCCATAAAAAGCCTGAACCAAGCAACAGTTTTCCGGGAATGGTCTGCCGGACTGCAGTGATCCACTCTGCCTGATAGAGCTGTAATACTTCAATACAATAACAGATAAGCAATGCTGCAACTGCTCTTGCTTTTATATTTTTATGAGGCACGCAAAAACTGACGATATAAAACATCATAAATGCATACAATATATCGCCCAGATAAAGATTCAGAATATCAGGAAACCAATGCTTTTTAAGCCTTACAAAGAGACCCGTTACTATAGTCAGAAAACTGACGATTAAAAATATAATCCTTTTGTTTTTCATGGTTGGGCATGTTTAGCCTCAAATATAATTGCAAATTATTTGAATTGCACACTTACGGAAAAAACTTATTTCCTTATTTTCGCTTCTGCAATTTGAAACCCTATTGTAACGTTATACCAAAAACACATTACTATAAACCTATGAGCTCAGACAAAATTATTGAACTTGCTTTTTATACCCTTCCGGCACTTATAACAGGAGGAGTTGCTTACTACTTTTTTAGCATGCATACCCGTAACGAAGAAGGCCGTCGCCGTTACCTGATACACAAAGAAGCACAAAAGAATGCTCTACCGCTTCGCCTGCAGGCTTATGAAAGACTTACTTTATTCCTTGAAAGGATAAACCCTGCGAAGATATTGATAAGAATAACTCCTCAGTCGTCAAACAAACACGATTATGAAGAGTATCTTGTGTCACAAATTGAGGTAGAATACGAACATAACCTTTCACAGCAGATTTATATCTCTTCCGAAAGTTGGGACATTGTTACTACTGCCAAGAATGCTACCATACAGATGGTACGAAAAACGACTGCCGATCCTGCAATCGCAACAGCACAGGAACTGCGCGAAACACTATTAAAAAATCTTTTCGACAAGCAAAGTCCAAGCAGTGTTGCCATTGCTCACCTTAAGAATGAGGTATCAGGCCTTTGGAGCGAGTAACAGATTATTAGATCATTCGATATTTAGAAGCATTTGCCATAGCAAGTGCTTTTTTATTTATGTTTGTTGGGTATATAACTACGTAACACAGTCAATTATAAATGAAATTATTTTACGTAATCATCTTTCTTTTGACAACCGTTTTCAGCCAGGTACAGGAAAGAATAAAAACTTCAGAAATTTACATTTCTAAAGAAATTGCTTATAAAGAAAGCAACAATACGATTTTTACAGGTATAGCAGAATATAGAAAAAATAACGGTCATCTTGTCTTTGAAAAAGAATATACAAATGGATATATAACTAAATATACTTTGTATTATAATACAGATGAAAAAATAGTCTCTGACGAAACATTATATTATGAAAATAATATTAAGAAAAGACATATCATCTTTGCATCAAGCTCCGACTACCCTTTAAAAACCATTACTGATTTTGACCTGAATGGCAAAAAAACACTTGAAGAGCAATACCTGGGAGATAAGCTTATATATCATTGCGAATATTTTAACGGAAAGAAACATGGCACCATTTATAGTATCGATAAAAACAATGTTAAGCATAGTTGCACATATAATAACGGAAAAAAAATAAAATATACTGCTTCATAATCTAGCGTGACCATAATGCCAAATACTTTAAAAACCTATTTCAACTGGAGCAGCGGTAAAGACAGTGCGCTGGCACTACATTACCTGCTACAGGATAAAAATTACAGCATTGAGTGTCTATTCACATCCATAAGTTCAGAATATGACAGGGTGAGCATGCATGGACTTCGCAAGGAACTTTTACAAAAACAGACAGAAGCCCTTGGCATTCCTGCAAAAATTATCCAACTTCCTCCCCATCCTACCAATGCCGAGTATGAAGCGCTAATGAAAGAAACAGTTTCCGAATTATTAGCTGATGGCTATGAGTGTACTGCCTTTGGTGATATATTTCTTGAAGACCTGAAAACGTACCGCGAAAAACAATTAGAACCTTACGGTATTAAAACTATTTTTCCGCTATGGCAAAAAGACACAAAAGAATTACTTACAAATTTCATAGATTTCGGTTTTAAAGCCATTACCGTTTGTGTAGATGGCAGCAAGCTCGACAGCTCATTTGTTGGCCGTCTTGTAGACCATGATTTTATTAATGATCTGCCGGAAAATGTTGATATATGCGGAGAGAATGGCGAGTTTCATACCTTTTGCTTTGACGGGCCTTACTTTAAACAGCCCGTACAGTTTACTAAAGGTGAGGTTATAATGAAAGAATATCACACTAATGGCTTCAAATCGCAATTATGGTTTTGTGATTTGTTGCCTTAAATCATATTTGTAAGGCTTTATAATAGCTTCGGAGAAGCGACATATTTATAGTTTATATTCTTTTTATACTATAAAAGCTCCGGAGGAGCGACATATTATTATGCCGCTCCTCCGGAGCTTTTAAAATTGTTTACAATTATCCTCTATAAATATTCCACCTCTCCGAGGCTTAAATAACTACTTCTCCGCTAATAACTTTTCAAGACTTTTCTTTTCAGCTTCAGGTAATGATGGCAATAAGTTTTCAAATTGCTGACGATACCCTTCTTTCTTCAACAGCTTACGGATGTTATCCTTACCAAATTTCACAAACTGCCATTTGTGGTGCAAGGTTGCATTTACAAGGTTTTGCAACATTACAGTATCAGGTTTGCCAATATATATCAGGTTTGCCAATGCATTCGTACGTACAGTACTTTCATATTCAGGAGCAGCATATCTGAGGAGTTCACCATAAAAACTTTCTTTTTCCTGCGTACGGTAATCCTTAGCTGTATAAGCGAGAGTAAGCCATAATATACGCAGGTTCTTATCGTTAAAGCCAACCCAGTCTTTACCTACCTCTAAAAACTCAGCCTTACGGTCTGGAAAGTTTTTACACAATACATTAATCGCAATCTCACGGGTAATGTAAGATTCGTCATAAAGAAAGGTTTTGTATTCATCAGTAAAACTTGCCGGAAAACTGGTAACTGTTCGTGCTACCGCCTGACGAATCCTTAAATCCTTACTTTGCATCGCAAGGCGGACAAAATCAGCTTTCTGTTCAAAAGGTACTTCAGCCGTCTGGTATATTGCCTCTTCCTTCAAAGCATAATATGCATTTGACCTGAGCAACTGCATAAATGTTTCTTTCTTTTGCTCAAAGGTGTTGTCCATCAATTCCCCCAGTTCAAAATATAATGCCATTGACTCATTCTTTTTAAGCAACTCTATTGCCTCGTGTACTTCAAAGCCTCCGGTTTCAAGCCAGCGTTTCTTCCAGTTGTTCGTGTCATAGTCGCTTATCTTATTCACTTCAGCCAGAAACTCATCGGTATTTACATTGCTAAAAGCATATTTTTCGAGATAGCTCTTTACTGCTTTTTGGAAATTCTCATACCCTACACCTTCTCGCAATACATGTAGTGCCCATGCGCCTTTTTGATAAAAAGACAAGCTGCTTGCTTTCTCATTCATAACCGGAATAGTATCAGTCTTTGCTACCTGCTGTAAACGCTCTGCCATCTGGTACATTTCGTAATTGAAATGATCATCCCCAAAAAGCTTCTGTTCTGCCAATAGTGCATAATAAGTCGCAAAACCTTCCTGTAGCCAGTGATGTTTACCACTTTCGGCAGTAACAATATCGCCAAACCACTGATGGGCCAATTCGTGGGCATTTACATTGGTATAAGTACGATCATTAAACCCTATGGAATCTACCACAAAGTCCTGTGCGAAGATGGTTGAGGTTGTATTCTCCATACCGGCATATAAAAAGTCAAGCACAGGAACCTGTCTATAAACTTTCCATGGATATTTAAAACCTATCTCCCTCTCAAAAAAATCAAAAATATCCCAACTGTAACGGTATGTGGTTGCAAACATACTGCTGTCCTGTTCTCTCAGGTAAAATTCCAAAGGAGTTTTAGAAGCAGTTCCCATCTGCCATTTTCTGTACTTGCCAATAGCCAGCATAACAAGATAGCTACTCATGGGTTTTTCCATTTTATAACTCCATTGCTGGTCATTTCCTTTGATAGCTTTATCTTTAAGTTCTCCATTAGATAATACAGTATAATTTTTATCAAATGAAGCAGATATATTAAAAATAACCTTTTCGTTTACATCATCAAAGCTTGGCAGCCAGTGACTGGTATACTTGCCCTGACCCTGGGTCCATAACTGTACATCCTGACCATCTTTCACAAAATATAGTGTCTGCTTTGGTAGTGCCGTATAATTAAATTCAACCGTATTTTTTCCCTTTTTAAACCCTTTATATAATTTTAAGGTTTTCGCTGAGCTAACCCAACCTGCCTTCTTTCCATTGATCTTCACATCGCTGAACTGCATATTCTTCGCATCAATAAAAATGGTATCCGTTTTTTTATCTATGACTTCAAAGGAATAAACAACCCTACCCATAACTTTCTTAAGGGGAACATCAAAAGACAAATAAGCATCAGCAGTAATAAAATCAACCTTTTTGGTTTGCTGTGCGAAGGTTAGGGCAGTAGTCAGCAGTAAAAGAAAGTATCTCATATAAGGGAATGATATTTATACAAAGCTACACAATTGGCAAAGCATAGACAATGCTTTATTTTCTCAACTTCTCGTTAAAAACTTTATCATGACCGTTATATTTTCATAAATTTATAGCTATTGCACCCTTATTACATCCTTATGAGACCTTACCTGCAAAGAACAATATACTTTATCGCTTTATTAATACTGAGCCTGCTACCCTATAATACTGCAGCCCAGTTATTGAGTGCTACAAAATCGCAAACTGAGGAAACCCCTAAAACTGAACCGGACTCATTAGGCAGACGTACGCCACAGGGCACCGTAAACGGTTTTATAAAAGCGATTTCAGAAGAAAAATATGTCAGGGCAAGTCAGTATCTGGTATTAAGCAGGCGTTCCTACAGGAAAGAAAAAGAAAGGATTCGTATAGCACAGGCATTTCAGCGCTTACTGGATCAGAGAGGCGACATGGAAGTAACATCATCCATAAGCAATAAAGAAAGCGGCAAAACCGATGACGACCTACCTCCCGGAATTGACAAAGTAGGAACCATTACTACCAACAATACAGTTATCAATATTTACATAGAAAACCAATCTGAAGACGATAAACCGGCGCTTTGGTTATTCTCCGATGAAACCGTTAGTGCCATTGCCAACGCCACTATTGACGATGACACCTTTTTAGACAGGATTTTACCCACTACATTAAAAGAACGTAAGCTTGGCGGAGTTCCGGTTGGTCACTGGCTTGTGGTTGTGGTAATGACATTACTATGCTATATGGTTGCCTGGGGTATTGTTTCACTAATTAGTTTTATCCTGACATTAGTATGGCCAAAAGCCCGTACCGAAAAGATAACCGCAATTATAGAAGCATTCAACCTGCCTGTACGCTTATACCTTGCGGTATGGATTTTTATAAGTGCAACACAACGTATGGGAATTTCAATTATAGTCCGCCAGCGTTTTAGTGTAATTATCGTTACCATAGCCATCGTATCGTTTTTGATGCTGCTATGGAGACTTGCCGATCTTCTGAGTATTTATACTAAAAGGAGAATGACCGAAAGAGGGCGTATCTCTGCCATATCTGTAATACTCTTCCTAAGGCGTACAACCAAAGCCGCAATAGTAATTGCCGGAATCATTGCCATATTAGGTGCAATAGGCGTTGACGTTACTGCAGGACTTGCAGCATTGGGAATTGGGGGTATCGCATTAGCATTGGGGGCACAAAAAACCATGGAAAACTTTGTGGGCAGCGTTTCGCTTATTGCCGACCAGCCTTTAAGGGTAGGCGATCTTTGCAAGGTAGGTGATATCAAAGGAACAGTAGAAAGTATTGGGATGCGCTCAACAACACTACGAACAGCCGCCAGAACGATAGTAACCATTCCTAATGGCGAACTTGCTGCCAGTAAAATAGAGAACATGGCCCATCGTGATCGTTTTTTGTTCAATCCTGTTCTTACATTCAGGATGGAAACCACACCGGACCAATTACGATTTCTGTTAGTTGAAATTAGAGCATTACTGTATTCTCACCCCGGAATCTTAAATACCCCCCCAATCGTACGCTTTACAGGAATTACAGCCGATGCCATGAAAGTTGAGGTTACTTCATATATTGAAGCCAACAACTTTGACGATTCTCAGGAAGTACAGGAAGATCTTTTGCTTCGTATTTTAGATATCATTGATAAAAGCGGTACAGGACTCGCCTACCCTTCTCAAACTATTTATTTTGCAAAAGACTCAGGCAATTCTGCCGAAAAAACCTCTCAGGCCGAAGACACCGTAAAACAATGGAAAGAAAAAGGCGAACTCCAACTCCCTAAATTTGATCCAAAACACGTCGCGGAAATCAAAGGAAGTATAAGATATCCCGAAGAAGGGAGTGTAGTGAAACCGAGCGAAGAGAACGAATTATAAATATTAGATATACTTAAACAGGCAAATAAACATCTATGGTAGTGCCTTGATTTGGAATACTTGAAATCTCGATACTACCGTGGTGATTTTCGATGATCTTTTCACATAAAGCCAGACCGATGCCCGTACCTTCATATTCACTCTGGTGATGAAGCCTTTTAAAGATGGTAAATATTTTAGAAAGGTGTTTTTCTTCTATACCTATACCGTTATCAATCACAGCTATTTTATGAAAAAATTGTTGTTTTTTTTCAACTTTATCATAGTTTATAACAACCTTTGGCTTGCCCTCAACAAATTTTAGTGAATTGCCTATAAGGTTATAAAACAACTGGCTTAACTGTATAGGTATACCCTGTATAACAGGAAGTTCTGCTACTGTAATAGCAGCATTTTTTTCTTCAATCTGAAATTCAAAATCACCTATAACCTCGTTTAGTACAACATTGAGGTCGACTGCAGAAAAGCTTCTGTCATCAACAGAAAGCTTAGAATAATTAAGTACATCGGTTATAAGGCGCGACATACGTTCGGCAGAAGAATTAATTTTATTAAAATACAGTTTCTCTTTCTCTTCTTCAGACAGGTTACGCTCAGCTAAAGAGGTGAAGTTTCGTATTTTACGTAAAGGTTCCTGAAGATCATGGCTTGCTATATAAGCAAACTGTTCCAGTTCCTTATTCTTTTTGGACAATTCGGCATTTGAAGTTTTAAGATTTTCCTGTGCCTGCCTTAACTCTTTATTGTCTTTTAATGTTTCTTCAACAAGTTTTTGGGCATGGATATTAACCATCGATATAATGTAACCAAAAACATCTCCGTTTTCATTATTATCAGGTACTATGGAAATAAGGTGCCAAAGGTATTCATCTTTACTGCTTATTCTGGCCTGTCCTGAAAAACTGCTACCTCTTCGTTTCACAGTATCCCATGCATTACTCATCATTGCAATATCATCGGGATGAAAAACAGTAGCTATGGAAGTTTGCGTAAAGCTATTGAAACCTGAACCAAAAACCTCATTAACTCTTTTGTTGGATAATGTAACTGCGCCCGTTGCAGTAACCGAAAACACCAATAACGGCAGTGTATCTGTAAGTTGCCTGTATTTAGATTCGCTTTCGCTGAGTTTTTCTGAAAGCTCAATCAGTTGTATGTTCTTTTTACGAAGCTCATCATAAGGAGAAAATGATATTTCTTTTTTAAAATAGTCAATAAAAGAGGCTATTCTAACAGGAGAAATTATACCTGAAAAAGGAATTTTAAGATTTAGCAGTATCTCATAAACCCCATTATGATGCCTTTTTACAATTTCCTTTGATAAACGGGAGGCATAGGCATAAGCCTCAGGGTTGCATTTTTCAAGATCAACCCCATCAGTTATTACAGCCGTAATTTCCTTCTTTCCTCCACTTAAAAAAGTAATTCCTAATTTAAGATTAGAGTTTTCTCCGTAAGCAATGGAACATCTTGCAATTTCAGAAACAGCAGTAGCAAACCTCGTTTGAGCCGAAAGCATTAGTCCGCACAATTCTGCCAGCTTCATGGTGCGTTTATGCGCCATGATCAGATCCATTTCATTATCGAGATTTATACGTACTATTTCTTCCATTTATAGATTTATTTTGGCAGCAAATACTGTCATGTCATCATTGTGTCGTGCATTATCTTTATAAAGTACAGCAGCTATTACATTAGGATCAAATTTTAAGATTCCCGCTAACTCGGAAAGATTCCATCTTGTACGCAAGCCATCGGAATGCATTATAAGCGTCTGGTACTTTTCAAGATCTTGTACAGAATCATTAATAGTCCGGGGAATGTTATGCCCTATTATACCATTGTAAGGTGTATAATTCCTGGCTGATAATCCTGTATAAATACTTGTGGATATATTACCTATACCGCATAACATCCATTTTTTTGCCTCAAAATCTAAATATACTACCGTTGCAACAAGCCCGCGTGTTTTTTTAACCTGTTGATTAATATACCTTAATACTTCTGACGGACTCTGTTCTTTACAATCCTTAAATGCTTTAATTGCTTCTTCAGCAGCTTCGTGTGCATTTATACCGTGCCCCAGCCCATCTCCCATAAAAAACTGATATCCATTACCAAATCTTTTAACGGCATAGCCATCACCACACACTTTCTCTCCGGGACAACACACCTGTACTGCACCAATATCTATGTTTTTTTTTAAGGCGGAAGGATTGAAATCTTTTGCATATATTTTACTATGCACTAATGTCCCCCACCCTTTATTTGTAAAAACACTTGATGTATGGCTTAAGCGCTCAATTGCACCAAGTCCTTGTCCAAGGGTATCTGACGTAGATATTCCGTCCTGTCGCATCCTGGCAAGATTAGAAATCCCCTTACCATTATCAATACAATATATTTCAAAAAAAGGGCCGTTTTCATCAGAACTTACCCTGTATAAAAGCTCACCTTCTTCTGCAAATTTTACAAGATTGGATGTTAATTCCGAAACTACAATATCAATTTCTCCTACTTTCTGTGAACTAAATCCCTCGCCAACCACAAGAGTATGTATTTCTCTTTTCACATAAGACACATAACTCCTGTCATCTATTTTGTAGTTCAATAAGACTTTATCAGCCATTCTTCCATTTTATTATTGTCACTGTGGTTCCTTCACCTTCAGCTGATTTAATATCAAATTCATTTACAAGCCTTTTTGTTCCGGGCAGGCCTAACCCCAGACTTTTGCCTGTACTGTATCCATCTTTCATGGCCAGGTCTATATCCTTTATACCAGGGCCTTTATCGGAAAATCTCAATAAAATTCCATTTTCACGACCATTGGTTACAGACTCTATCTCAACAGTACCTCCACCGCCATATTTTAGCAGGTTTCGCACTAACTCGCTGGCAGCAGTAATAAGTTTGGTCTGGTTCAGTATACCCATACCTATTTTTACTGCTTCCTCTTTGACCTTATTCCGGAAGGGAACAACATCCTGTTCGCGAACTATAACAAAATCGAGTTTATTCAGTGTTGTTGTTCTCATCATAATAACTTTGGCCTTCACTTAATAAAATTTTTGAACGCAAAAGTTCCATTCCTTTTTCAACATTAAGCGCAGTAGAAACACCCGTAAGCGTAAGCCCTAGTTCTACCAAAGTCATTGCTACTGCAGGCTGCATACCTACAATAACGGACTGAGCCCCCATAATTCGGGACATAATACCTATATTACCAAGTATACGCCCCATAAAAGAATCAATGATTGAAACCGAGGAAATGTCAATAAGAACTCCTTTAGAGTTATTTTTTTTTACAGCATTTACAAGATCGCTCTCCAGATTTTCGGCTAGCTGATCGTATAAATCTACCTGTATGGTGACTAATAAAAAATCACCCATTTTTAAAATAGGAATTCTCTCCATTAATCTAGCTGTTTATAAAATTTCCTTTCTTTTTATTCACTTCAAGCTGTAGCATATTAAATGCGGTTTGAAGCGCACTTGCCAAGGTAGATTTTGTTATGATATTAGAAAGATCTATACCTAAATGTACAACGATTTGTGCAATTTCCGGCCTGATACCGCTGATGATACATTCAGCACCCAACAATCTCGTTGCACTTACGGTCTTAATAAGATGTTGAGCCACTAGTGAATCAACCGCCGGCACACCTGAAATATCAAGAATAGCAATGGTACTTCCCGTCTCCACAATTTGTTGAAGCAGATTCTCCATTACTACCTGAGTCCTCGCACTGTCAAGCGTACCAATTATTGGCAGAGCAACAACGCCATCCCACACACGGATAACGGGAGTAGAAATTTCAGTAATCTCATCCGTTTGCCTTGATATTACATCTTCGCGTCCCCTGATAAAAGCTTCAAATGTAAGTATGGCCATATTATCTATGATCTTGCTTACTTTTAAGCTATCTTCATAAAGTCTTACCGGATCAGTAATTTCTTTTGAAAGCGTTTCTAAAAGAGCTTCCTTGAATGTAAACATATAAACTCCTGTTTCCCTTGGTGTAAAACCTCGTTTAGCCCTTGAAACAGAAATACCCATGAGTACATCATGAACTTTTTCAAACGACCTTGCATCCTGGTCATTAATATTAGTATCATTTAACGCGCTTAAAAAAGCACTGACGAAATCTTCAGAATCTTCCTTTTGGTCGTCTGCGTTAAAATAACTGTCCTGAGCCATTTGTTTTGAAACCCAAAGTTCAAGAATGGCATCTTTTTTTTCTTTCAAAATTTTTACTGATTTATCTTCCATTAGTATTAATCGTTTCTAAAATTAGCTAACTGATGTTTTAATAAGAGTTGACCTCAATTTAGGGGATACATATTCTAACAAAGATACCCCTTTAGATTTCACAAATGTTACTTTTAATACATATTTACTTATAACTTATTACATTATAATTTTTGTTCAAATTAATTCTCTTCACAAAATACCCTTCAACATCCTGCGATGTGGTGAACGGAACATTAACAAGCTTACCCTCTGCATTATGTACAGCACCATACACCACGAAGTTTTTGGTAATCTCGATAAGATTACGGGAAAGAAACATACGGTAAAGACGCATCTTGACCGTGTTATTGCTCCCAAAAAGTACATAGGCTTTAGGATAGACCGAACTAAAGATATAAACCGAGTATACTACCGTATTGATAACCTTATTCCAATCGCTATTATTACTTAGGTTAATATCGTCTACTTCAACAGTAGTATCATCATTAAAGATAATATCCCCAAGACCAAGGTTATACACATTCTCATTTAGCGTTTTAGAATATTTCACAATTTTATATATGCTACCGCTCTTACCGTCACTGGTAAATTCAAAGACGGTAAAGTCCCCGTTAGAAGAGAGTTCATATTGAGATCCTTCCATAGTTTCAAAATTATTCTGTTAAATTGCAGCCCATCCATCACAAAATGCCACGCTTATAACTTTAATTACCATACCTTTATCATCCTGAAGCTTATTAGATAGTTTCTTATTCAGGATTTTATACCAAAAAACTACCGGGAGATAACATACTCTTATTGAAAAATGTTTTCGCAGAATTTTAATTAAAAAGTATTTATCATGAAATTATTCTTGTTTTCTGCATCAGTTACTGGTGCTCTCATTATTAGTTTTTTTATTATCATTAATGTTTTAAGTATTGGTAATTTAGGCGACTGGATTTTATTTTCCAGCCTGATTACCCTGTTTTTTATGTGCGTTATAGGGATTGCTCTCAATTATAAACCATCAGCAATAATCAAGCGGGTTAATAGTAAAATACCTGATATCTTTTTTTAGGATAGTATGCTAATTGCCGATTGAAAACCATTAACATTATAAAAAAAGTAATTATGAGTAAATTCATTGAAATAAAAGAAAACAACCTTTTGCATAGCATAAACATTGATTTTATCATCAGTGTTTCAGAAGACATTAGAAACAAAAAAACTATTATATACCTGCAAAACAGGGAAATTCTAACCGAACTTACCCTTGAAAAGGTAAAGGTGCTGATTGCTAACGCTTCACCCTATTAAATTTAATAATGCGGCATATCGCCGCATTATCTATTAATTAATGAGATCAAACTCATCGTTGACAAACTCCCTCATTTTTCCGGCTGATGTATCAGCACTATAATCAAATACAGAAAAATATTGTTCTATCACAATTGAATTCTGTTTGATTTCTTTTAAGATACCCTGTACACATTCTACAGCCTTTATACTATCTGAATATCTTTTTACAGTATTTATTGTTATTGGGTAACCCAATTGCTGTACCAATCCACCTAAATCCATAATGTATTGAAAATTAAATATTTATTATATAAATATACTTTTTAATTGCTCAATAACACGGATATTAACATAGAATTGTATTTGCAAAATACCGCTTCTTATACTTTTGGTAAGTTACCGGCGCTTTATTACCTTCGTACTTCAATCTATAAGCCTGAATGAACAACCTACTCGAAACTCCCATAGAATACCTGAAAGGTGTGGGTCCGGCGCGCGGTGAGCTGCTTCGGAAAGAGTTGGGCATACATAAATATGGCGACCTCATAAAGCTTTACCCGAACCGATACATAGACCGTACGCGCTACTACAAGATCCAGGAGCTGCTAAACAGCAACAGTGAGGTTCAGGTTGTGGGGAAAGTGATTAACCTTAAATCCGTTGGGGAGAAACGAACCCGCCTTGTAGCCACCTTTACTGATGGTACCGGCGAAATGGAACTGGTTTGGTTTCAGGGTCAGAAATGGATTCGTGAGAACCTGAAGATCAATGTGCCGTATGTGGTGTTTGGCAAGGCAAGTGCATTTAATGGCGTGTTCAACATGGCGCACCCTGAGATGGAACTCCTAACCGAACACGAACAAAGCCTTCGTAGTGCTATGCAGCCCATCTACCCTTCTACCGAGAAACTGATACAGCGGGGAATTACTAACAAGGTCGTGAACAAGATCATGCAGCAGCTATTTATCGAGACACAGGCGTTGTTCAGCGAACCGTTGCCTGCACACCTTGTAAACGAACTACAACTAATTCCTAAGAACGCTGCCCTTTTCAACATACATTTCCCTAAGAGCCAGGACTTGCTGGCAAGGGCACAGTTCAGGCTGAAGTTTGAAGAGCTGTTCTTTATACAACTACAGCTGATTACCAAGAACATCATCCGTAGGCATAAGATAAAAGGCCACGCCTTTGATAAGGTTGGCTCCTACTTTAACGACTTTTACAATAACCACCTGCCATTTAGCCTAACCGGAGCCCAAAAACGCGTTCTCAAAGAGATACGCCACGATATGGGACAACCCGCGCAGATGAACAGGCTATTGCAGGGAGATGTAGGCTCAGGGAAGACAATTGTCGCTATGATGAGTATGCTACTGGCGCTGGATAATGGTTTTCAGGCGTGTTTGATGGCACCTACCGAGATCCTCGCTAATCAGCATTTTTTAGGACTAAGTGAGTTGGCTACACCATTAGGAATCAATATAAAGATACTGACCGGTTCAACTAAAACTTCAGAAAGAAAAATCATCCATGAACAGCTTGAATCAGGGGAATTGCATATCATCATAGGTACCCATGCCCTACTCGAAGACAAGGTGCAATTTAAGAACCTTGGGCTTGCCATTATTGACGAGCAGCACCGTTTTGGTGTGGAGCAGCGCAGTAAGCTGTGGCATAAAAATGAGATTCCGCCGCACGTGCTGGTGATGACCGCCACTCCTATTCCGCGTACGTTGGCTATGAGCCTGTATGGCGATCTGGATATCTCGGTTATCGATGAGCTGCCTCCGGGACGTAAACCCATACAGACCGTACACCGCTACGACAGCAACCGACTTAAGGTTTGGGCGTTCCTGCGCGAGGAAATCGCCAAAGGCCGTCAGATATACATCGTTTACCCGTTGATACAGGAAAGCGAGAAAATGGACTACAAAGACCTGATGGACGGTTACGAGAGCATTTCGCGCGACTTCCCATTGCCGCAATACAGCGTGAGCATCGTTCACGGAAAAATGAAACCTGCCGAAAAGGACAGCGAAATGGAACGCTTCGCTAAAGGTAAAACCAACATTATGGTAGCTACTACCGTTATAGAGGTGGGTGTAAACGTACCCAATGCCAGCGTGATGATCATAGAGAGTGCTGAGCGTTTCGGGCTTTCGCAGTTGCACCAGTTACGCGGACGCGTGGGCCGTGGTGCCGAGCAAAGCTACTGCATACTCATGACAGGCCAGAAACTGAGCAACGATAGCAAGATACGTATGGAAACCATGTGCCGTACCAACGACGGCTTTGAGATCTCTGAGGTTGACCTAAAACTACGAGGCCCCGGCGACATTATGGGTACGCAGCAAAGCGGTGTCCTGAACCTTCAGATTGCCGACCTCGTGAAAGACCGCGACATACTGCAGTTGGCACGACAGTATGCCATTAAGATACTTAAGGACGATGCCGCCCTGGCAAAACCTGAGCATACTGCCCTACGCAATGCTTTTCTTGAAATGAGCAAGAAGAAGAATATCTGGAACTACATTAGCTAAAGCTATTTCGGGTTACGGGTTTGGGGTTTAGAGTTGCTTACTCATATCCACAGTTCAGCCAAAGCTGAAAGCCGAACTGACGAAGTAATATCATACAAAATACTGACAACAAATTAGTTAAACTTTAAACATTTACCCCAACGGTGGCTTTATTGTCGTACCTTACATAGCTAAAGCTGTGCGTCATGACAAAAACTGAAAAGAAGGAACAACTGAAAAAAATGATACAGGAGTTCCTAAATGAGAAGGACCCAAAGAATTTAACGCATATGCGTAACCTTATTTACATCGAGCTGACCCACCTGCCGATGTCATCTAACGATAAGAACGCCATTGAAGACGCCATGTACTTATGGAACTATAACAGCGACCGTTATATTGCCAACCCTAAAAGCATTACCATTCGCACCTCTCTTATGGCTGATTTTGAAGCCATCGTAAAAACGGTTGATACTTCACTGCTGAAGAATTAATCCCGCCTAAAAAACACAACAAAATTCGTAGTGAATTTCTTGTAACGCTTCATTATTTTATGCCAAATTATAGAGACGATGCAGGTAAATCAATTATTCAGTTAATTAACAAAGCGTTAACCCTTACAGCATTTTGTGGTTCGTAATTTTAGTAAAAACAAAATTACACATCATGAGTACATTTAATGGAAAAACGGTAATTATTACCGGTGCAGGTATGGGATTAGGCCTTGCAGCAGCTAAAGTTGTTGCTGATCGTGGGGCAAACCTTACCCTTGTAGATTATAACGAAGAAGCTTTAAGCAAAGCTAAAGAAGAGATACTTTCAACTGCGCCCAACGCAAAAATACTTACTATAGTGGCTGACGTTTCTAACGAGGAGGCCGTAAAAAACTACGTTGACAAAACCATTGCCGAGTTTGGACAAATAGACGGATTTTACAATAATGCCGGTATAGAAGGAAAACAGGCGCCTATCACGGAGTATGATATTGACGTATTTAAAAAAGTGATTGACATTAACCTTATGGGTGTTTATTACGGGCTGCGCTATGTTATCCCTGCGATGCAGAAAAACGGCGGCGGAAAGATTGTGAATGTAGCCTCGGTAGGTGGTATTAGAGGGGTTGTAAACCAAATGCCGTATGTAGCGAGTAAGCATGCCGTATCCGGTATGACAAAAAATGCCGCGATTGAGTACGGAAAAGACAATATTTTTACCAATGCCATTGCGCCGGGAGCGATCTTGACCCCAATGGTGGCAGGTGCCTTTAAGCAGGTAAACCCACAAGACCCTGCCGCTGCCGAAAAAGAATATGCACAGCGCAACCCTACCCGACGCCTGGGTAAACCGGAAGAAGTAGGTAAACTCGTTGCCTTTTTGCTTAGCGACGACTGCCAGTACGTAAACGGCCAAACCATAGCCATAGATGGTGGGGAGTCTAACCTGTACGGTAACTCATAACAGCAACACTAATAAAGTATAAACCCCGGAGATTATCTTTGGGGTTTTGTTTTATATGGAAATGTTGAAGTTTTTAAAGTTGTAAAGTTTCTTGTAACTGTTATTGCGAGGAGGAACGACGTGGCAATCTGAAATACTATTTGTCTTCATCTAATTTTAATTGGTCAGCATGAAAGGCATATGCATTGATTTTACCATCTTCATACCATTCAACTTTTACATAGGAATTTCCACTATTTATTTCAGAAACAGACATTCTTGGGCTTCCTGATTTCAGTCGCACTACATCACCAATTTTAAAACTCATAATTATAAAATTTAATTTTTAACTATATTTTTATTTAAAGTCAGCCAAATGAACCAACTCTTCTATTATCATTCTAAGCTCACTTTTATATTTATCGATATCAGGTTTCTTTGCTACAAATCTTCGATTATGCGCACTTGTATCTGCTAATTTTTTAATATGAGGAAAATATTGCTTGGTTGTCCTTCCGAGATTCCAATTTTTATGTGATAACAAAGCATCTATAAGAGCACTTAACATATAAAAATTACCATCGGAATCTTTTATCTCGTCAGAGACATTATATTTCTCAAAAATTTCAATAACCAAAGTTTCAAGTAATTTCCTTATCATCACAAGAGATGCATCATATTGTTGTAAATCATAGCAAATAATTGCTTGACTCGCAACTTTTGTTATATATCCCCTAGTATTTTCAACAAGCTCTAAAGGGAATAAATCAGATGAAGGAGTAATTATTTTTGGTGCATTAACTTCTATATCAATTTCGTTTTTTCGAATTCTCTCTAAATAATATAATCCTTGCTGCAGAACATATTTTGGTAATTTATTCTTTGATTTTTTAGAGTTGATTGCTAAATACTGAGCTATGTTAGAATATTTTGGCATACGGAGA
This sequence comes from Flavobacterium sp. AG291, assembly GCF_003350375.1. Taxonomy (GTDB): domain Bacteria; phylum Bacteroidota; class Bacteroidia; order Flavobacteriales; family Flavobacteriaceae; genus Flavobacterium; species Flavobacterium suzhouense. The sequence goes on from NZ_QQAR01000002.1 coordinate 287,947, forward strand.
GCATCATAATAACCTTCAATATCTTTACTTTTCACCCCATTAATTCCTTTAATAATTGTGTGGTAATAAATAAAATAATCTATTTTAGCACTTATCGTTATTTTATCAAAGTTTTCAATTTTATCAACAAACTGTTCTATAGACATATCTTTAGTTATTCCAATTTCTAAGTTTATTTATACCTTTTGTAGAAACTATCCAACCTAAAACTTTATCATATTTCACCCAACCTTTTACTTGTGCATTACTTACACAGCTTTTCATATTTTCTGGTATTTTATTTTTAAGTTCATCATAACAAGTATAAAGATGATCATAAGTAATTGGTTGTATCTTTAAAATATTTTGCAAATAAGACATAAAAACTAATGTTTTTTCTGAATCGCTATTCATTGTAAATTTTGCAGAATAATCTTTTAAACTTTCTTGTTTATCAGGATAAAAATCTAAATCGCTCAATAATTTATAAGACCTACTTGATTGGCGTTTAGTTTTAGATTTCGCTTCTTCTGATTGTTCTTTATGTTTCACAGTCGGGGAAACCCTTTTGATTTTAGGTGAAGAACTAGCTTGTCTATTCAAAATTTCAATAGCTTTATTTTTTCCTTCATCTAAAACTGAATATCCCGAAGCAAGAGGGTTAATATAACCTGCGACAACAGCTCTTTGAATATTTATAGAAAGTTTTGAAGTTGTAGTTTTTGTAAATTTATTAGCTTCTTTATATTTTTCAACAATCTCTTCTCTTGAAAACATATCTTCACCAAATTTGGAAGCATAGAAAGATAATACAACCAACCATTCAAGATCAGTTGACGGTAAATTTTTCATAGCAATAGCTACAAGCGCAGGATATTCAATATTACCAGCATTGAACTTGTTATTTATAGAATTTGATTGTGGCCTTTTGAATTTACTTTGCACATCCTGATCCTCAGTATTTATATCTGTATAATCGATTTCCTCTGAAGTTTCATCCTGAATATTATCATTTCCAATATTCTGAGTATTAATTGGTATACCTTTTACTCTTGGTGTATAGGCATCTTTTAATATTCCTGCTAAATCTTTACCTACATTATCACTGAATGAGGCTTCAATAACTCTTTCATTTGCAGTTTCACGTAACTTAAAAGTATTGGAAGATTTCGGAAATTTATCATCTGATAATGGAAATCCACATCCACTACAAAATTTTGCATTTTTAACAATTTCTCTATTACAATTTTCGCATTTCAATTTAACGCCACAATTAACACAGAAATCATGAGATTCATCTTGTTCAAAATCACATTGTTGGCAAACTACATTTTTCATACTTCATTGATTTAAATATATCGACTTATAAAATTACTTCATGGATTTACACAAAAACTCATCGTACAAATAACTTATTAACAGTTTATTTAACAATTGATTAATAGTCATAATTTAAAAAATCTGTTGACCCCCTCAATCATTTCCAAATTCTTTCGTAACTTCCCTTTATGAAAATCGCAACCTATAACGTAAACGGGGTAAATGGCAGGCTACCAGTATTGCTGCAATGGCTTAGTGAGACACAGCCGGATATCGTATGCCTTCAGGAGTTGAAAGCCCCACAGGAGAAATTTCCTGTTGATGCCATTAACCAAGCAGGTTATGATGCGGTGTGGCACGGGCAAAAGCAATGGAACGGTGTCGCCATTCTTACCAAAGCCGGTATGGACGTTAAGGAAGTTGGGCGTGTGCTTCCCGGTGATGCTGATGATGTACAGAGCCGTTACCTGGAGTGTATGGTAAATGATATCCTTATCTGCTGCCTGTATCTGCCGAATGGCAATCCTGCTCCCGGCCCCAAATTCGACTACAAGCTAAAATGGTTTCAACGCCTTAGCAACCGTGCGCAGGAACTGCTCAACTTCAAGATTCCCGTGATACTGCTGGGTGACTTCAACGTGATGCCTACCGAACGCGACGTATACAAACCCGAACGCTGGGTAGACGATGCGCTCTTCAGGCCGGAGACACGTGCTGCTTTTCATAACCTTGTCGCACAGGGCTGGACGGATGCCCTACGCCACCTCTACCCTAACGAAACCATATATACCTTTTGGGATTACTTCCGCAATGCCTACGGGCGCGATGCCGGACTGCGCATCGACCATTTCCTTTTGAGTCCGCAACTCGTAGACAGGCTTAAAGACGCCAAGGTTGACAAGTACGTACGCGGTTGGGAAAAGACCAGCGACCATGCTCCGGTGCGGATAGAGCTCGGCTAAAGCCTTGCGGTTGTTTGGTTTTGGGTTTCGGGTTTTGGGTTGCTTACTCAACCGTGAGTACTGTTTTGAAAATATTAGACTGAGTGGTTTCCCCTCCTTCGGTGGGGTGTCCGTAGGGTGGGGTGGTTAATTTTATACCAGGAAGGATATGATAAAACCACCCATTCGCTGTGGCTAACACCCCTCTAAAGGAGGAGGTATCCTACTTTTACTCTTAATTTAGCATGAGTGAAGCTTGTTCCCCTCTTGAGAGTCCCGATAGCTATCGGGATAGGGTGTGTCATTGTTGCGCAGTTTAAAGTTTCGGGTTTAGAGTTGCTTACTCTGAATTGGCCTCACCCCTAACCCCTCTCCAAGGGAGAGGGGAACTCATAGCTGCTTACTCTACCGTAAATATTCTTGTGAGAATTCCCCTCCTTCGGAGGGGTGCCCGTAGGGTGGGGTGGTTAATTTTATACTAGCAAGGATATGATAAAACCACCCGTTCGCCGTGGCGAAACACCTCTCTAAAGGAGGACGTATCCTACTTTTACTCTTAATTTAGCATGAGTGAAGCTTGTTCCCCTCTTGAGAGGGGTTAGGGGTGTGTTATCGCTCAACGTTAACTCGCATTGTTAAAAAAATCTTAAAAAATTTAACATTAAAAACCCTTCATAAAGTATTAATTGTTTTTCTTTACAGCAACCAAACAATTATTAAACAAATACTTATGAGTAAGATTAAAATGATGCTGGGAGTGCTTTTACTGGCAGTAACCCTGCCGGGCTTTGCCCAGGCTAAAAAGAAAGTTGCAGTTGTTACTTTTTATGCTGACAGGAATATCGACCTATCGGATGTAGGCGGTGCCGGTGTTACCCTGGTCGCAGAACTTCTGGATGATCCCACTTTCAACCTGAAGCCCCTTATCGACAAGTACCACGACAAATTCTTTAAGGACTACGCTCCTAAATTTCCTTTTGACATTGCCCCTGAAACAACAGTAACCGAAAATGCGGCATATCAGGCCTACCTACCGGAATATGCACCCGGTTATGAGGTTACACGCTATGTTGTGCCTGCCGGATATAAGGCTATAGATGCTTATTATGGCAAAAAGAACGTAAAGGAAATGGTTAAATTATTTTCCGATTATGATGGTGTACTGTTTGTATACATTTCATTCTCAATGAATAAAGGTTTTGGCGTTGGCGGTACGGCAACTACAAAAATGAAAGCGTACACAAATATCACCCTGTATAACAAACTAGGCACTAAAGTATTCACTATCAACGAAAATGCCAATGCCAAACAAACAGGTATGATGGTTAGCGGTGTACCTGTATTGGATGCCAACAAGGTAATGCCACAGTGTGAGAGCGCCCTTGAAGAACTTATGGAAGATCTTGACAAAAGACTTCAGAAAATTATAGACAAAAGTGCTAAAAAACTGTAAATGACACGATTTCATAAATTAGTTGCACCAAAACACAACATAAAGCATTAAATATAAAGTATCTTTATACTGTGCTATAACAAGTTATAGTTTTGTAAGGATCTTATTGGTTATGCAAATCCCTTCTGTAAAACAGAAGGGATTTTCTTTTTATATGGTTTTCAATATTTTACAGATTAACAATCCCGCTTACCGCTTAAATCCGGCCTTTTACCTCAATAAATTTTTTATGTGATTACAGGAGGTTACATTTGATATAACATTTAATTACAATGTTTATGAAAAATGCCCCCACACATTTGTTCGTGAAGCACCTTAGATTGACACTTTCAGCATTTGCCTACTCAATTGCGCACCTGCAGGAAATCATCAGGTTATGAACACAAAAGGCAGGCTTTTCAGAAAGGCCTGCCTTTTAGATTTTCTCCCGGACCGACCCATGCATGCTGATTAAAAATTAATCCGCGAAAATATATTACTCCCTAAACTTTTCCGGCTAACTGCAATCCGGAACTAACACTGCAAAATTACAACCGCAATTTTAACCTTTACTGAAATGATTCTTTCAGTCATGATATAGTATTTTTCCGTATGTGATTTTTGCTAAATTTGTGTGCTTTCGCAAAAGTGTCGCGAAAAGTAACATTAAAAATTAGTTTACTGATAAACAACACTTTAACCCTCTCTAATTTTACGCACGAAAATGGCGTTTTGAGAGCAAAAAGTGCAATATTAATTTTACATCTAATTTGTTAAAAACAAAGAAATAACACAATATGATTTCATACAATCCTAAGGAATGGTTTTCATTTATTTTCAGGTTTCACAAAGGTGAAACGTTTGGCAAATTATTGCCACTGATGGTTGCCATAGCAGCATACTCCGCTCTTATAGCTTTTCTTGAGATAGAAGTGTTTAAACTATCCGAAACCAGTCATGTAAAGAATGTAACCGTAATGCATACCATGTTAGGTTTTGTGATTTCATTGTTGCTGGTTTTTAGAACGAATACGGCCTACGATCGTTGGTGGGAAGGCCGCCGTATGTGGGGCGGACTCGTAAACAGCAGCCGTAACCTCGCCCTGAAACTGGCAGTAATGCTTAAAGACAAAGAAGATAAAGAGCTGTTCAGAAAGCTCATACCTGCTTATGCTGAGGTACTAAGCCAGCACCTTAAAAGTGCTGATATAAACCACGAATTGTTTGATGATATAACTCTTTCCACAAACCTTTACAATCATAAACCCAACCAGATAGCCAAAACCATTATGGCTAAACTGAACGACCTTTACCAGGCAGGTAAACTTAGTGGTGAACAGCTTATTGTGCTAAACGCCGAAATACAGTCATTTACTGATATTTGTGGCGCCTGCGAACGTATCAAAAACACGCCTATCCCCTTCTCCTACAGTGCTTTTATCAAGAAATTCATTTTCGCTTATGTCGTAACGCTGCCTTTTGGTTATGTGTTCCAGTTGGGCTATTATGTTATACCGGTCGTGGTGTTCATTTTTTATGTGCTCTCCAGCCTTGAACTTATCGCTGAAGAAATCGAAGAGCCTTTCGGCGACGACCCTAACGACCTGCCTACCACTAAAATGGCCGAGAATATCAGGAAAAACGTAGAGGAACTGTTGTATTAGGGCGTGCCCTCCATTGCATTACGGTCGGGCTGTTCGCTATACCCGCTCCTTCGTCTCGGGGTGCCGCTGCCATCCCTCACGCGGGTTTTTCGTTAAGAAGGATTTATTACGTTTTTAACAAAAACACAAAATATCATTCATAACTTTAAGAATTAAAATTTGAGCTATGAACGATAAAAAAAACACTTCCGACGGAAAGACTTTAGCGAACGACAATGTAAGTAATAACGCACATTATTCTAAAGATGGTAAAATCACCCGAGAGGATGATCGCGACCGTAATAAAAGTATGGACGACTGGAACGCCGAACAAAACAGATCCGGACGTAATAAGTAGTTAATCAACTTATTAAATCAATATATATTATATGAGTAATACCTTAAATGTAAGAGAAATGGAAGAAAAAGATATTCCTCTTATTATTGATTATTGGTTTACAGCAACTCCGGAACACCTGTATAACATGGGTGTTGATCCATCAAAACTCCCTGAAAAAGAGGAGTTTAAGAGTGTGTTACGAACACAATTGGCACTTGAATACCCTGATAAAAAAGGTTATGCACTTATTTGGGAATTCGACAGAAAACCTGTTGGACATTGCAATGTAAACCCTTTATTTTATGGTGATTACGGCTATATGCACCTACATATATGGTATCCAGAAGTACGTCAACAGGGTTTTGGTATTGAACTGGTTAAGAGATCGTTACCTTTTTTCTTTGATAAACTACAGCTGAAAAAGCTATTTTGCGAACCATATGCGCTCAATCCGGCGCCTAATAAGCTTCTTGAAAAAGTGGGTTTTACCTTTGTAAAACAGCACATTACAACTCCCGGAAGTATTACCTTCGAGCAGTCCTGCAACCTTTGGGAGATAACTAAACCTTAATAAATTGGCATATTAATTGCAATAAATTTCTAAAATTTTGGTTAGTTTTGTCAGGAACAGCCCTTATAAAAGGTTCAATTTTATGCAGAGACGTTACTTAAAATACGCTATATTATCGCTATTAATCACCTCAGGTACAGCAGCATTCGCCCAGATTGATAATCCAATGGGCGGAATGGCCATCCCTAAAGCGAAATCTACAGTTACGCCTTCAGCAATTCCTGCAAAAACTGACTTGCCTTCGAGCGTTATGCCTCCCGCTAAAACCTACAATGCCACGGATTTAACCAAGAAAAAGGAAGAATTCAGCATGATCAAAAAGGAGGAATTCGTTAACAGAGGTACTGAGTATCAGGACAGAGTGAACCAGAGCGTACAGCAAAAAGGGGAGTCAAACGAAGCTTTTCGTGGTAATCAAAGTTTTGGGGAAGTACGCACAAAATCGAACTATTTCACCATATTCTCAGCTGATTACGGCCTTGAAGACGGCGACAGGATAAGGGTTTTAGTCAACGACAGGGTTGTAATACCTGAATTTACGCTTACAAACAACAGTAAAGCCCTGCAAATAATGCTTCAGCCGGGATTTAACAAAATTGAGTTTGAAGCTATGAATCAGGGAACTTCAGGTCCAAACACCGCTCAATTTACTATTATTGACGACCATGAAAAGCAATTAATGTCAAACCAGTGGAATCTCGCCACAGGATTTAAAGCTTCTGTTATGGTTATAAAAGAATAGTGATTATATTTGTCTCTAAGCGCATTCAACAATGAGACAATTAATACTATCTACCCTTTTTATCATTCACGGACTTTCAGCAGTAGCTCAGGATCATGAGGCAACCATGTATTTTACTGATGGTACCGATGTTGCCGGTTTTGCATCAATAAAATTTATTAAGGAATCTTTTTACGGGATACCTAAAGATAAGATATCATTCAGGGTCTCTGAAGATGATGAAGCTGAACTTTGGGATGAAGAAACGGTAGCTAAAATTGTTTTTCACGATATGGGAGCGCCTGTTACGTTTGAATACATTAACATAACTTACGTAGACGGAGTACAGGCATCATTGTTTCAGGTTATTGAACCCGGCGAAATAACACTTTATGCAGAAGCTGTAACCGTTTGGGACACAAAAAACAACAAAATCATACCTCCAATGCCCAAAAACATAAAAGCTAAAAGGGCAACAGAAAAAGACTTTGCTATACTCAGCAATAAAAAGAAAATTACCGCCTATTTTCAGTGTCAGGGAATTAACGATCGTTTGGAGAGTGGAGAATTTGATAGAACTAAGATAGTGGAAATGGTAAGCTACTACAATGAAAACTGCGCAGTTAATACGTCTGTACAAAAATAAAAAATCAGCATCAACAGTTGATTATAAAATGTTGCTGTAGTATTCATATCGATACTTCTTATTATGTTGGAATTATATTAAGTGCTTTAATTTCTTTTTTATACTTTTTGGGTATGAGTACTGATTTAATTACGCTATCAAGGTTCATGCTCTTGCTTATTTTATAAATGGCAATCAATGGAGCTAAGACCGAAAAACGTCGCATAGAAAACATATACCTTACTTTATCCGGAACAACAAGTAGCTGCGATTCAAGCATTATCCTGTATCTAAAATCACCCAAATGTTTTCGGTATTGCCTGAACAAGTCGGTAGTATGAACGCTATGTACCATATCCTTCTGTAAATGTTCCTGACGACTTATTTCCCACTCTCTAAAATCCTTTGGCAAACTTTGCAATCCCATACGGCATCCCACTCTATAAAAGACATTAAAGACTTCCTGCTTTTCATCTTCACTAAGTTTACGCTCCAATAGTTCATACGACCTGATTGAATAATCAATGAGCATAAAAAGTACATCCCTATAGGCCCAATCTGGAATTTTAAAACCCCGATTTTTCTCCACCCCCATATGAATAGCAGCAATGGTATCTATTGAACGTAAGGCATCACCATTTTTAGCAAACACTATTGCCCTGGCGTAAGCGACCGTTGAAAAAAGCCTTCCCAAAGGATCTGACGGTAATTTTCCCGTAAAGTAAAGCCAGTCTACAGCTTTGTTAAGTGCAAATTCAGCAGCAGCACCTGCAAATATGAAAAGTATGGTATCACTATTACCCCATATCTTCCTTACGATCGAGTCTTTATCAACAAAATATTCCATAGTTATTATAACCTTTTATTTTAACAAGTTGCTTTCCTTTTCCATTTTAAAATTATCATCAAAAAACAATTTTAAAAGAACTTTGAATTACAAAGTCTTAGAGTAAATTTTTTTTATTTATGCGATTTAACTAAATTTTCAAGTATACGGAGATGCTCCAAAAAAGCTGTTTTTCCTTCTTTAGTCATAAAATACTTGGTATTTGGCTTCCTTCCAACAAACGATTTCTCAACAGCTATAAACTCCTCTTTTTCAAGTGCTTTTAAATGACTGGCAAGGTTACCGTCAGTTGCGTCCAGATATTCTTTTAAGGCATTAAAATCCAGGGTCTCATTAACAGCCAGAGCCGACATGATACCAAGCCTGATCCGACTTTCAAATGCCTTATGTAATCCGTTTACTGATATTTTCACCTTTCGTATTTAAAATGTATGTATATACCATACGCAATGTGCGCTACACCAAAACCAAGCGCCCAAAACAACAGGCCATAACCTATATAGTATGAACTTATAAGCCCTAATACGACCTGAATCAATCCTAATATTTTAACGTCTTCAAAAGTATACCTGCTGGCAATAAACAAAGAAAGCCCGTAAAATATAAGTGTCAGTGGCGCTACTAAGCCTACATATCCTTTAGAAATCAAAATTAATATTAATATCCCTCCTATTACGAGTGGTACACCCATATTTACTAACAATCGCCTTGAGGTAGCGTTCCAAAACTTCTCATTTCTTTTTGCAGCTCTTCTGCTTGAAAAAAATACAGCGGTACCAACAGCTAAAACCAAAACGGAAAGAGCAAGAAGCACAAGCTTTACTATACCTCCGGTATAATGCCTTTCTGAAGCTGAAGAATAAATAATCTCATCAGGGTTAAAATACAATACTTTATAAGCAATATAGGCTCCGATCAATGCATATACGCCTGCCATGATCCCTGCCCATCCGGAAAGGGAAAGAAATTTAGTAGATTTCTCCATCATGGAGCGTATCTCTGAAATGTCACGGATATAATCCTGCTGCTGTTTCATAAAAAAGTACTTTACAATACAAAGTTAATAATTAGCCTGACACCGCAAAATTATTTTTCATGAATTTAAAATGTTTCTCCCGCATTAAGATAAAAACCATCAGAATGACGCCCTTTGGCGTAATCAGCAATAAGGTTGGTACGCGTAGCCTTATCAATCATAATGCGTAAACCTACACCAATAGCAGGTTGAATATACCTGAAAAGATGTATATTCTCGTCCTTATTGCTGGCAGTGACAAAGTTTGTAAATACCGTGCCGCCCAACAATTGATTACAGGTTATCGGAAAACGGAATTCTGTAGAAAAATAGATAAGATTTGGCCCTCTGAAAAGTCCCTGAGTATAGCCCTCCCCGCTCCTGCTTCGCTGATCCCATCCTATGGCGGGTAAGCTTAAATAAGGGACACGACCACGGGTAATAAACTGTCCGTAAGCCCATAATGCTAATGTAAAGTTCTCATTCTTTTTAGATACAGGTATAAAATTGCGGTATTCGGCATATAAAATATTACTCCAGTGCTGATTGTCGAAAATTTTGGGGTTCATTCTGTAATTTAAGTTCGCAAACCAGCCTCGTTTGGCATTAACCTGATTATCCCTTGAGTCAAAAGTAACATTTGCACTGAACCCATTCATAAAATACTCCTTATCATTAAAATCATACTTTTTACTATAATTATAATGATGCGTATATATACCATTTTCTGGATCAAGTAATTTATCATTTATATCAGAATACCAATCTACATTAATCCCTCCTCCTATATAAAAATTATCTTTTACTTCATAAGAAACCGTCTGATGAAATTTAAGATAGTTATAGTCCATAGGCTCGGCAATAGATTCTATTGAAAAATCTTTATCATGTGATGGTATTATACCTGTGCCCAAACCATAATTAGCCTGTGTAAAAATATAAAAACGATAGTCTCCACTTAAATACCATGAGTTTCCCTTTAATAAAATGTTATTCTTTACATTTATCATCAGCTGTTTTTTGGCAGTGTAAACAACCCCGAGGTTAGCCAGCGAATATTTATCATTTATACCTTTTCCTTTAAAAGTATATTGCGCAACTGCTCCATACATAAATCCTGTAGCAGGTTGCGAACCTATAATAGGAATCACCAAAAAAAAACTATTCTTTACAGGCTTCACTACAAGTAAGGAATCTTTTTTCTTAAACAATTCGAATAAGGTTTTTGGCGGACATGACGATTCTAAATCCATAGTTTCCTGTGAGAAAACATATTGGGAAATAAGCAACATCATACACGTCAGCAAGATGTTGATCTTAGAACTAAAGCATCTATTAGCTATACCCATGGTAAGAGTTATCTTAAACTTTCGGCAAGTTACCGATAATAAACATTCAATATTTTTTTTAAGTCAGTGAATGCGTTTCATTTTACAACCTGAAACATAATTAATATCCTGCTAAATAAAATAAACGCTGAAAATTGTTAAAATTCAAAAAACCAACTATAGTTTACTTTAAAAAAAATAATCTCTTAAAATGACAATTTAGCACCTTAAAATGAGGATTTTTTTAAGGGTAGATCTGCAAAAAAATATTTAGTTAAAATTGTTATTTTCGATTTCTCTTAACAGTAATTTTGTAGTCTAAATCTGTTAGTTATGACAACAAATGTATTGAGCTACTGGTGGATCATACCGGTGCTTTTATGTGTTTTTGGGTACAAATTTGTACTCCGCGTATTTTTTGGAATGGTTATCGTTCCTGAAGATAAAATTGGCCTTGTTACCAAAAAATTTGTGCTTTTTGGTGAAAATAAATCACTCCCGGATGGCCGAATTGTGGCAACTAAAGGGGAAGCTGGTTTTCAGGCACAAACCCTGGCCCCAGGACTTTACTGGATGAAATGGATATGGCAATACAGTATTGACATGACCTCTTTTACGATTATTCCTGAAGGAAAAATTGGTTTGATTTTAAGTAAAGACGGTATGGAAATACCAACAGGAAGAATCCTTGCAAGAAAAGTTGAAAGCGATAACTTTCAGGATGCCAGTGCATTTCTTCAAAATGGTGGACAGAAAGGACGTCAAACGGCTTTTATCACAACAGGATCATACAGAATAAATACTTTTTTGTTTGAAGTTATTATCTCCGATCAGGTCAAGATTTTTGAGAACATGGTAGGAATTGTAACTGCGCTGGATGGAGAGCCAATACCAATAGGCCAGATTGCAGGTAAATTTGTTGAAAATCACAACAACTTTCAGGATCTTGATGAGTTTCTTAACAAAGGAGGTAATAGGGGGTTACAGCCTCAGGTAATGCTTGCAGGTACTTATTATCTAAACACTTGGGGAGTTTTAATAGAGCAGATACCAATGACCGATGTGCCTATTGGATATGTAGGAGTAGTTATATCATATATTGGTGAAGACGGTGAGGATATGACGGGAGAAACATTTAAACACGGTAACATTGTTGCTAAAGGAAACCGTGGTGTATGGATGGAACCGCTTGGTCCCGGCAAGTATGCCATTAATAAATATACGACCAAACTTGAAGCTGTACCTACAACTAACCTTGTACTAAACTGGGCAAATGCACGTAGTGAATCACATGATCTTGACAAAAACCTGTCAACCATCACTGTTCGTTCAAAAGACGGTTTCCCTTTTAATCTGGATGTAGCTCAAATCATTCATGTTCCGGCTAATGAAGCACCTAAGGTAATTGCACGTTTTGGAAGCATGACTAACCTGGTATCTCAGGTACTTGAACCAACTATTGGTAACTATTTCCGTAACTCTGCACAGGATAGCGATGTGATTTCTTTTCTAAGTACAAGAAAAGAACGTCAGGAATCTGCTAAACATCATATCAAAGCAGTCCTTGACGAATATAATGTTAATGCAGTAGATACACTTATAGGTGATATTGTTCCTCCTGAATCACTAATGAAAACATTAACTGATCGTAAAATAGCTGAGGAAGAGCAAAAAACGTATCAAACTCAAAAAATGGCGCAAGAACAGCGTCAGGGAGTAGAAAAAGAAACAGCAATTGCAGATATGCAAAAGGAGATTGTGCGTGCATCGCAAAGTGTAGAAATTGCTCAACGTACCGCGGATGCAACAGTTAAAAAAGCTGAAGGTGATGCTACCAGTTTAAAACTTAATGTTAATGCTGAGGCAGAGGCTACTAAAATGCGTGCAAATGCAGAGGCTGAAGCTACTAAAGCAAGAGCCGGTGCTCAGGCAGAAGCTACTAAACTAACTGCAAGCGCTGAAGCGGAACGCATTTCTAAAACCGGTTTGGCCGAAGCTGAAAAGATTATGGCAATTGGTAAATCTACCGCTGAAGCTTATCAATTACAGGTATCGGCTATGGGGGGTGATAACTTTACTAAGTATAAAATTACAGAAGAGATTGGCAAAGGTAATATAAAAGTTATTCCTGATGTTTTAATCTCAGGTAACGGCGGTTCAGACGGTTCCATAAATGGACTACTAGGATTAAAACTTATGGAAATGATGGATAATGGTAAACCAAGCATCCAGGAAAAAACAGAATAGCCTGAACCTCAATAAATGTAAATGCTGTCCAATAGGGCAGCATTTTTTTATAATTATTTTAATCTTCTTTATACGTTATGGTCTAAATTATCATTAAAAAAAACCTTTGTCACACACAATACATTATACAACAACATATTTGTTAAAAAACAGTTAACATGCTAATAAACAAAAACATTATGAATATAGTTATCTTAATTTTAAGATAAATGTAATATCTTTAAGGAACCAATTATTGACCAATTTAAAAATTACGATGAAAATATCATTACTACTATTGGGTAGCCTTTGTTTATTCAGTTGTCAGAAACAACCAAAAGTACTGGCTGTAAATACCGATAAAAAAAAACATAAACAAACCTGCAGGAATGGTTTGGATAGAAGGCGGTAAATTTACTCTTGGTGACAACGATCCTGCAGCACTTCAAATAGAATCACCTGCTATTGAAGCAACAATTGATGGGTTTTATATAGATGAAACTGAAGTAACAAACGCTCAGTTTAAAAAATTTGTAGACGCTACAAAATATATAACTGTTGCCGAGCGTCCTGTTGACTGGGAATTCTTAAAAACACAATTACCTCCCGGTACACCAAAACCCGATGATGCTGACCTTGAACCCGGATCATTAGTTTTTACTCCACCAAATCATGCTGTTACCCTTGAGGATTACTCCAAATGGTGGTCTTGGACTAAAGGCGCAAACTGGAAACATCCGCAAGGCCCTGGTTCAGATATTAAGGGGAAAGATAATTACCCTGTAGTTCATGTAGCTTATGAAGATGCTGAAGCGTATGCAAAATGGGCCGGTAAACGACTTCCAACTGAAGCGGAATGGGAATATGCAGCTCAGGCAGGCAACAATAACAGCAAATTTGCCTGGGGTAACGAACTCAATCCTCAGGGTAAGTATATGGCTAACTTCTTTCAGGGTGAATTTCCTTATAAGAATACTCACGAAGACGGTTACGAAAGGCTTGCACCCGTAAAGACCTTCCCTCCTAACAAATTTGGTTTATATGAAGTTATAGGAAACGTTTGGGAATGGACAACTGATTATTACAGACCTGATACTTATGCCAAATATAAAACAGACGGTATGAGAGAATGCCATAGTCCAAAAGGACCTAAAGACAGTTATGACCCTAACGACCCTTATGGTACAAAAAGGGTAATTAAAGGAGGATCATTTTTATGTAGCGAACAATACTGCTCTAACTATCGTCCAAATGCAAGAATGGCTACTTCCATAGATAGCGGACAGGAACATTTAGGATTTAGATGTGTAAAAGATAAATAGATCTTAAAAATGAAAAAAATGAAAAAAATTAAATGTCATAGATACACATTAAAGCTAATGCTATCTATGACATTAGTTTTTTTTCCCATTATTTCATTCGCTCAAAATGACACCATTATATTTAAAAATAAAGATAGGGTTATCGGTGAAATAAAAGATCTCACAAAAGGGGTATTAACAGTTGAAACCTCCTATAGTGACAGTGATTTTAAAATTGAATGGCTCAATATCAAACAAATTATAAGTGACCGTAATTTTTTAATAACATTGTCAAACGGAGAACGTCTTAACAGCACTTTCATTGCTAACCCAAAAGATTCTGCACAGGTAACAATTAATAATAATGGCAAGGAGGTTCAGCTAGCATTAGCCGAGGTCACCTTTATAAAGACAGCAGCAAAGGACAACTTTCTTTCCCGTTTTAAAGCCTCATTATCTGTAGGCTACAACTTTACAAAAAGCCAGAACCTGAGTCAGTTTACTGTACGAAGTACTATGGAATATACAGCAAATAACTGGAGCCTCAGTGGTGCATATAACTCCGTACGCAGTAAGCAAACCAATGTTGAAGAACTTCAGCGGAGCGACGGGAATATTACTTTTAAAGATTATCTTAAAAAAAACTGGTATGCTCTGGCCTCTGCCGATTTTCTCTCAAACGAAGAACAAAAACTTAAATTAAGAACGACCCTCAAAGGCGGTATCGGTAAATATTTTGTTTATACGAACAAAAAGTATTTTGGAGCCGGTACCGGACTTGCCTGGAACAACGAACGCTTTAATGACTCTCTCCAAACTAACAGAAACAGCTTGGAAGCCTTTGTAGGATTAGAACTGAACCTTTTCGATTTTGAAGACATCAGCCTACTTTCAAAAGTAACAGCTTATCCCAGCCTGACGGAAAGCAACCGTATAAGAACTGATTTTAGCACCGATTTTAAATATGATCTCCCTCTTGATTTTTTCCTTAAATTAGGAATAACCTATAATTATGACAGTAAGCCGGTTGAGGGAGCTTCAAAAGATGATTATATAATACAAACCACCTTTGGCTGGGAACTGGATTGACAATCTATTTTAAATGGCTGTTTTTAAAAATTCCTACATCTTATTATTAGCAACAAAACAACCCAAAACGAAAATTTATGAGACAACTTGCCACATTACTATTGTTTGCTGTCTTTTATATTCCAGCATTTGCCCAGGATAGCATACCAACTGCTACCGAAACAATAAAAGAGGATCATAAATCCTTTACCGACGATGATGCCGCAACTCTTCCCTGGCATGCCAGACGCTTCCGGCTTATGGTGGGAACTTTTTTCCCTATTAATAACACCACTGTAAAAGTTGCCGGTAACAACGGTAACATTGCTACAGAAATTGATCTTGAGGATGATTTGGGTTTTCAGGATAATACCACCTCTTTTTATGCAAATGTAATGTGGAGAGCCTCTAAAAGATCGAGATTTGAGCTTGAATACTTCTATCTAAACAGGGAATCAAGTAAAACACTTGAAAAGGAAATAACTTTTAACGATCATACCTATCCTGTAAACGCCAGTGTAAATGCTCATTTTAACACTACAATTACACGATTTGCCTATGGCTATGCTATTCTGTGCAAACCAAAGTATGAAGTCGGATTGCTTATAGGCTCCCATGTAATGTTTATAGACCTTGGAATGGGACTTAGTACTAACGTAGGAAGTGTAGGTGTCAGCGACAAATTTAAGGTTACCGCTCCTCTGCCTGATTTAGGTATATGGAGCGAGGTTGTTATTACAAGAAAGCTAGGATTGTATGTTAATGCTAATTACCTGTCAGCCAAAGTAGATAACATCGACGGTCAGATACTTAGCTATAATGTTTCCCTTTTGTATAATGTATTTCAGAACCTTAGTCTCACAGCCGGTTACAGCGGTCTTGACATAGACGTTGAAATTACAAAGAAAAGAGTTAACGGTAGTTTTGACTGGGGTTATAACGGACCATCTCTTGCTGTTACCTATACTTTTGGCAATCATATAAAATTTAGAAAATAAATTCACACTCAATTATAGTAAAGCCCGTATCAAAACGGGCTTTACTATTTGAAAAAAGAGCGTTAACATTAAATAACATACAATAATTTTGGTTAACCATTAAAATGATGATGTGATGGTAAGTTTGTACTATAAATTTTAAACAATATACATCATGAAAACAAAAATCATTTTAATATTCGCCCTGATAGTAACCCTTACAGGTTACGGGCAGGATAAAGGCAAATTTGACACTCAGCTAAATACTGTTGTAAAACTATTCACGACAAAAAATGCAGATGTAATCAATCCCGTGCTTGCAGAAAACTATACTATCGCAGGGATTTTTCCAGGCGCTGAAGAGCAGGTACTTCCACAGGTATTACCACAACTTCCCCGTTTTGACGACTACAAACTTGTTAGCCAATCTGAAGAAAAAGAAGGTACAAGAGTAAATGTCTTATTAACTGAAAGCAAATCAGGTTATGAATATCCTGCTAATTTCCTTTTCAACAAAGAGAAAAAGATTCAGGAGTTTAACATACTTGAAACGGCTTCAATACAAACACAAATCAACGGCAAATAACAACCAATAAAAGGAAGTAACAATGGTTACTTCCTTTTCCTTTTATCTAAAATTAATTATATTGCCTATATAAGGTACTTAAAATTTGAAAGTTAACGTATGTTAACCGACCCGACAAACCGTTTTTTGTTTATATTTTTGAGATATGAAAAAGTGGCTGCACAAAAATATTGTTTATGTAATTGCAATAGTAATTTTGGTTACCCTGTTTATACAGGTCTACTGGAACATTAAGAATTACGAAGCAAATAAAATCACTGTGAACAACGAGGTAATGGCAGCACTTAACAATAGTGTGGATAGCTATTATACCAATCTGGCAAAATCAGATATTAAATCAACTATAGTACATGAAGAATTACCGGAGAATCAAAAGATACCGAAAAACATAGAAATGCTGATAGACAGCCTCATTAAAACTGCACCGGAAACCACCGGAGTGATTTCTCAGGATTTAAAAACAGGAACTATCATTAATGTAACAACCATAGATTCTAATGGAAACAGTCTGCCTCCGGAAGTGGCGCAGATGCTTAAAATCAAAAATATGCCCGGATCGGTTACGGCAACAGGTACAATTGAATCAAAAGACAAAGATTCGTTGCAGGGATTAAATAATCTCGCAACAAAAATTATAATATCGTTATCGTTAGATGAGCTTGATTTTAAAAGCCTGAACAAATACCTTAAAGATGAACTTAAAAGAAAAGACCTGAATTTTAATTATGCACTATCACATATTAAAGAAGATGGCAAACCTATAAATTATGGCGATGTAAAAAATCCTGAATATCAATTATCGGTTGATTCAAAATCAGCCTACTTACCTTCAGGAACATATATTAAGATGTATTATCCCAATATCAATCTTATAGCGCTAAAAGAGGGTTTGGCAGGAATACTTTTATCATTTGTATTTACTATAGCTATTATTACCAGCCTGATTTACCTTTTAAGGATTATAAGACAGCAAAAGCAGATTGTTTTAAGCAAGAACGATTTTATAAGCAATATATCCCACGAACTTAAAACACCAATTGCAACATCGCTTAGTGCATTGGAAGCAATCCAGCATTTCAATGCAGCTGACGACAAAGACAAGACCGATAAATATATGGGTATAGCCTCACAGCAACTTCAAAAGCTGAATGTGATGGTAGAAAAAATATTGGACACAGCATCTTTAGACAGTGACAGGATAGCGTTGCAAAAAGAAATGACAGACATAGTTCCTATCATAAATAATGTAGTAGAAAAATATCTTCTCAACACACAGAAAGTAATATCATTTATGCCGGAAACCAAAATTTTGCTGGCTAACATCGATGCATTTCATTTTGAGAACGTGGTTAACAATATTATAGAAAATGCCATTAAATATGGTGGTAATACAATAACCGTTAAAGTAGCTCCGGCTCATAAGCATGCCATAATAACATTTTCTGATGATGGTAAGCCTATTGATAAATCGCAGCGCAGTAAAATTTTTGACAAATTTTACAGGATATCAACACAAAACAGGCACGATGTAAAGGGGTATGGTATTGGCCTGTACTATTCTAAAAGCATAATTGAAAAACATAACGGTAAACTTACCCTTGAAGATGATGATAAGTACACAGTATTTAAAATAACTATTCCTTATGTCTGATAAAATTAAAATAGTTTTAGCTGAAGATGAACCTTCACTGGCACTGATAATTAAAGAAAGCCTCGAAACAAGGAATTTTGAGGTTATTGTAACCGAAGATGGTGACCAGGCCTATAATACCTACATTTCAGAAAAACCGGAGTTGTTGGTTCTTGATGTAATGATGCCTAAAAAAGATGGTTTTACAGTAGCTGAAGAAATAAGAAAACAAGATAAAAGAATACCTATCATTTTTCTAACTGCCAAATCGCAAACCCAGGATGTGGTAGATGGCTTTAAACACGGAGGTAACGATTACCTGAAAAAGCCTTTCAGTATGGAAGAGCTTATCGTAAGGATTCATGCATTATTAAACAGAGTTGAAAACAACCAGGGTAGTGATGACGGATTGACCCATATTGGTGGATATATATTTGACTACGCTAAACAGTCACTTACCTATGATGGAAATACCGAAGT
This sequence comes from Flavobacterium sp. AG291, assembly GCF_003350375.1. Lineage (GTDB taxonomy): Bacteria > Bacteroidota > Bacteroidia > Flavobacteriales > Flavobacteriaceae > Flavobacterium > Flavobacterium suzhouense. Next base: position 306,977 of record NZ_QQAR01000002.1, read on the forward strand.
ACTAACCTACCGTGAAGCCGAGGTATTGAAACACCTTTACAGCACTAAAAACGAAATGGTTACAAGATCTCATATTTTAAAAGAGATATGGGGTGATGATGATTTTTTTAATGGACGAAGCCTAGATGTTTTTATTACCAAACTTCGAAAAAAACTCGACAAGGACAAAAATGTCCAGATAATCAATAGCCGTGGATATGGCTATAAGCTGATTTGTTAATACCCTCCCCGTTTTTACAGGTCTTAAAATCTATAGGTTTTTGACATTTTAGTACAAGTCTAAAAATAGATAATTCGCTATTTTTACGATTTTTAAACCTGTTAGTTATGCGTATTGAGCAAAAAATCATCCTGTTTTTTACTACTTTTCTTTTATCTGTTATTTGTAACGCCCATACTCCACAAAAAAGCAAAAGTATATTTAGTACCAGTGGACGTGTAGAAATTCTTAAAGACAATAACATAACGCTTATCGGTTCCGCATCTTCAGTAACTTTTGGTTTCAAAGGAAAAGAATGTACCATTTTTGTAAAGGCCGAAGATCATCATAATTATATCATAATCGAAGTTGATGGTAAATATATTAACAGGCAGCAAATACAGGCTTCTCAAAACACTATACCTGTTAAAGCTGACACCAATGGCGACCATATTATTACCATTTATAAAGCTACAGAAGCTGCTAATGGTAATATAGTTTTTACCGGAGCAAAAGGTCAGCTTTTTAAAGCGAAAAAGACCAAGAAGAAAAAAATAGAATTCATTGGTGATTCTATTACCTGTGGAATGGGCAATGATACCATTGCCATGCCTTGTGGTAAAGGTGAATGGTATGATCAGCATAACGCATACTACTCTTATGCTCCGATAACTGCAAGATCACTAAATACAGATTTTGTGCTAAGCTCTGTATCGGGAATTGGTATATACCGTAACTGGAATGATGAACACGATAAAGAGGCTATAATGCCCGACGTGTATGAGAACCTTTATCTGAATAAAGATAACTCAAAACCGTATGCTTTCGGATTCAATCCGGATATTACATGTATTGCATTAGGTACTAATGATTTTTCTCAGGGTGATGGTACTAAAGAAAGGCTGCCTTTTAATGAAGAAAAGTATATAGCCAACTATATAAACTTTATAAATACTGTTTACAAGCATTCACCCGATACACAAATCGTACTATTAGACAGTCCAATGGTAAATGGTGAAAAAAGCCAGACTTTTGCAAAATGCCTTAACCGTATCAAAGACGCTATTAACAGCGAAAAGAAACATAAACCGGTAAGCGTGTTTATTTATAAATCGGTTACGCCACACGGATGTGGATATCATCCGGAAATAGAAGATGATAAACTAATGGCAGCCCAACTGGCTCCATACCTGCAAACCCTGCTCGGAAATTAATGCTTAAAGCTTTCCAATACAAACAAACATAAATGAAAAAATCACAAACACTCTTGCTGCTTGCACTGTTTTCCTTAGGGACAGCTCACGCGCAAAAAAAGAAACCTATGGATAAGAAACAGGAAATTGAACAAAAAGTAGATCAACTACTGGCAAAAATGACACTTGAAGAAAAAGTGGGCCAAATGAACCAATACAACGGATTTTGGGATGTAACCGGACCTTCACCTAAAGAAGGAAATGCTGCTATAAAGTATGAGCACCTTCGCAAAGGATGGGTAGGTTCAATGCTTACTGTACGCGGAGTAGATCAGGTACGTGCAGTACAAAAAATCGCTGTGGAAGAAACACGCCTGGGTATTCCGTTGATCATAGGTTTTGACGTTATTCACGGATATAAAACACTTAGTCCAATCCCTTTGGCAGAAGCTGCAAGCTGGGATATGGAAGCTATTAAAAAATCGGCTCAGGTTGCTGCAGATGAGGCTTCGGCTTCTGGTATCAACTGGACTTTTGGCCCAAATGTAGATATTAGCCGTGATGCCCGTTGGGGACGCGTTATGGAAGGTGCCGGTGAAGATCCGTTCCTGGGGAGACGTGTAGCTACTGCAAGGGTAAAAGGTTTTCAGGGAGATGACCTTTCTGCGCCTAACACAATTGCTGCCTGCGCCAAACACTTTGCTGCCTATGGTTTTGCAGAATCCGGCAGAGATTACAATACTGTAGATATTGGTAATGCAACGCTTTACAATACTGTACTTCCACCATTCAAAGCCGCTAAAGATGCAGGTGTTCGTACCTTCATGAACTCTTTCAACATTCTTAACGGAGTACCGGCAACAGGCAGCAGCTTCCTGCAAAGAGACATTCTGAAAGGTAAATGGGGATTTGACGGATTTATCATTACCGATTGGGCTTCAATCCGCGAAATGATTGCTCACGGTTATGCTAAAGATGGTGCAGAAGCCTCTCTAAAAGCTGTAAAAGCAGGTGCTGATATGGATATGGAATCGCATTTATATGTAGCTGAGCTTGTTAAATTAGTTAACGAAGGTAAAGTGGATATTAAACTCGTGGATGATTCTGTCAGAAGGATATTGCGTGTGAAATACGAACTTGGACTGTTTGACGACCCATACCGTTACTGTAACGAAAAGAGAGAAAAAGAAGTAATAAACAGTAAGGCTAATCATGAAGCTGTACTGGATATGGCAAAAAAATCTATAGTACTTTTAAAGAACGAAAAGAACCTCCTGCCTCTTAAGAAAAGTGGACAGAAAATTGCACTGATAGGTGCATTGGCAAACGACAAAAACAGTCCGCTTGGTAGTTGGAGAATTGCTTCAGACGATAATACAGCTGTATCTGTACTTGAAGGTATGCAACAGTACAAAGGCAACACCCTTACTTTTGAGAAAGGTGCCGACCTTACCGTTGGTAAAACCACTTTCCTTGATGAAGTTGTTTTCAATACTACCGATCGCAGCGGGTTTGAGGCCGCTAAAAATGCTGCCGCATCTGCCGATGTAGTAGTAATGGTATTGGGCGAACACGGATTCCAGAGTGGTGAAGGCCGCAGCCGAACTAACCTTGACCTTCCAGGACTTCAACAGGAATTACTTGAGGCAATTTACAAAGTAAATTCTAATGTTGTTTTGGTACTTAACAATGGCCGTCCGTTGGCATTGCCATGGGCTGCAGAACACATTCCTGCTATTGTTGAGGCATGGCATCTTGGTACGCAAACCGGTAATGCTGTTGCTCAGGTATTGTATGGCGATTATAATCCAAGCGGAAAGCTTCCTATGAGCTTCCCTCGTAATGTAGGTCAGGTACCTATTTATTACAATCAGCACAGTACAGGAAGACCTGCTAACAGTGACAACAATGTATTCTGGTCACATTATACAGATGTGGAGAAAACACCTCAGTTTGCTTTTGGACATGGCCTTAGCTATACTACCTTTAAATATAGTGCTCCAAAATTAGATAAGAGCTCTTACACTAAAGGTGAAACAGTAAAAGTATCTGTAGACATTACCAATACAGGTAATTACGACGGTAAAGAAGTTGCTCAGTTATACATAAGGGATATTGCAGCAAGCCTTTCACGTCCGGTTAAGGAACTAAAAGGTTTCGAATTGATATCGCTCAAAAAAGGCGAAACAAAGACCGTTACCTTTACTTTAACCGACAAAGAATTAGGCTTCTTTAATAATGAAGGCGAATATCTTGTTGAGCCGGGAACATTTAAAGTTTTTGTAGGAACAAGCTCAGACAATGTTCAGGAAACTGAATTTGAATTGAAATAATAAATTACTATAAAAATGGGACCTCAATTGAGGTCCCATTTTTTATTTCCTTATTTTAGAATTATATTCTTTTATCAGGTTCAGGGTTGAAGTATCAGTACTAAACACTGAATTTAATCCCTGTGGTTCTTGTGGAGGGTCAGCAGTAAAATCATCCCCTTTTTTCCATTTGCCGTTATCCGGGTTATTTTTTCCTGTTCCGCCATAACCCCAAAAGTTTAGAGCAGTAAAGGTTTCCTTGTTTTTAATGCTTTTTTCAAGCCTTTCAAAGATGGCTTTATAAAACGCATCCCTGTCGGCAGTTGATGACTGTTTTGATAGACTTTCACCTTCTCTTGGTAAACCAAACTCCTCCAATACAATAGGCTTACCTAAACGTTTTGCAATAGCAACATGTTCATCAATATAGGCCAACGTTTTATCTATTGTAGGTGGTAATGTTTCTTTAGGTTTTGTATGGTTATACCATCCCCAGTTCTTAGGCCAGATATGCATTGTCAGGTAATCTATTTTCGAATTATTATGTGTACGTTCAAAAATAGCGGCATCGTCAGCCGAACCGGCTTTACCCTCCGATCCTGTACAAATCAGGTGATTTTTATCCAGACTGTCAATAAGATCCACTACACCATTAAGCCATTTGGTAAATGCCGCTTCGTTATCTGCTGTAAATACACGCGGTTCATTAGCAATCTGCCATGCCATGATAGTAGTATCTTCAGTATACTTCTTTTTAGAATAAGGATTTGTACGCCCTAAGATGTACTTGATATGGTCATCAAATGCCTTTATACAAGGTTCACATTTATGAAATTGTTTCGTATACTCCATAAACTGAGGCCATGTATTGGGTTTAATATTAGGATTCGGAAGTGGGCCATATCCATTCCACTCCAGATATTGCGACATACCTCCGCTCCACTCCCAGTTATTATTAAGGTACAATACAGCATACATGCCTCTTTTGCCCATCTCATTCAGCAGATAATCCAATCCATTTAAAAGATTCTGATTATACTCACCCTGTTTAGACTGTAAAGCAGGTGTTACCGTGAAGTCCTGTGTCCCGCCCTCGGCGCCAACCAAAATTCGAAGGTTATCAATACCGTTAGCTTTTAACTGATCCAGCTCTTCTGCCAAACGTACCCTGTTACCACCATCTTTAGCTGCCAGCAAAGCTCCGTACCAATAGTTTGTTCCTATATAATGATACGGTTTATCACCTTTGTAAAATTGCGTGCCTTTGACTGTAATTTGAGGCTGAACTTGTTTTTGTGCTGAACAGGAAAGTGCTAGTGGCACTATAGCTGTACATAATAACTTTTTAAGAGTGTTTTTCATAGTTTAATGCTAAACCCCGTCTTACGCCGGGGATTACTGAGTATAGTATAATTGTTTATTGGTAACTTTAATTTGATGGCAATACATACATTTGAGGAATTGTATTTTGAAGAACAGATTCTCCTTTTAGCGTAAAATCTTTAAAATCCTGCGTGTTGCTTTGCCCTGACGGTGGAACATAATAACCATCCTGGTTATTTGCCCAAAACATCACAAAAGCCAACTCCACACTATTTGCTGTCATTGCCGTATAAATATTGTTCGAAAAGAAATTATTGATCGGAGCTGTTGACGTTGTTACCCTGTATCCTGTTTCGGTCATGGCAGCAATCTTTACCTTTTCTTTTGCAAGATCAGATATCATCTTAAGTTTATTATTAGCTGTTGTAACGCCGGCAGTACTTCCGTTGCTAAAATCGCCATAGTTATCAATTCCTAACAAATCAACATAAGCATCTCCGGGATAACGGCTCAGGTATTGAGATGCAGTGGAGTAACTATTATCAGGAGAAAAAGCATACAATACATTGTGTACATTTTTAGTATCCCTCAGGTATTCAACTGTAAATTTCCAAACCAGTTTATATTCATCAGGAGTGCAATATGTTGCTCCCCACCAAAACCAATTACCGTCAAATTCATGAAATGGCCTGAAAATTACAGGTATCAGTTTACCTGTATTGTCAGTCAGATGATTAAATACATCAGCAACCTTATCAAGCTTCGATTTATAAAGTTCATGATTTTCTCCCCCCGGCAATATGCTCTTAAAAACATTAGCCTTTTGTAGGGGATCAGTTATATCGTCGGCATAAAATGTATCCTGATTATAAGGTTCCCTCAAATGCCAGCAAAAAATATTTACCATACCCTTTGAGTAAGCCTCTTTTACATCCGATGTAATTTTTAGTTCCTGCTGATAGAACCAGTTGTCAGGTTGCCCGTTATTTTGCTTATCTGTAATAAACATAAAGTCAGAGCCCAATAATGCCGGATCATTACCTGTTGCTTTTTTAATATCAGAACTGCCAGAAACATTATTATAAAATCCATTAAATGCATCCTGCTGCCCTACAAGGTATTGTGTTTTAGAAAGTTTTTTAAGATTATAGAACAAAGCTACAGTTTCCTGAGTAGCATTGGGGTCAGACATATAAGAGCGCACATTGGCAACAGTAATCAAATCAGGAGTTTCCTCTACAGGATTCGTTGGTGACATACCTACATAGCCATTATCATCAGAGCAGCCCAAAACTGTCAGCATTGATAATGCAAGACTGAGTATAAAAAGTTTATTTTTCATTAATAAATGGTAAAATTTGCCGGCAATAATTGTGTTATTGCCGGCTATTAAATGTGCCAACACAGCACTACTAAATTCAGAATAAATGCATTAAAATGCTATTTAAACATAATGTTAAATTACCACTTCAAACGTTTTCGGACTACTGCTTTTTTGTCAAAAAAACATACTATTTACACAACTACCACGAATTATCCCGGTAATCTTTTAATAAGTTCTATACAAGCCCTGGAATTATGATAGGGACATTTCCAAAAACCGGCTTTATCCTTTTCGATAAGAGAATAGTCAGCATTTACACCCCAAATCCACTCACCGTTTTTAGTATCAAGTATATGTTTCTTTACAAATTGCCAGTTGGTATTGGCAATATCAAAATACTTCTTATCTCCCGTTAGCTGCCATGCATTTATCATGCCTATCCACAATTCTGATTGCGGCCACCAATGCTTTTCGGCTATCAGTTTTCTTTGGTGAGGGTCATATTCATACCAAAGTCCTCCATCAGCATCTATCCCTTCTACAGTAGCATCAGCCATAATAACGGCATACTTTTTATAAATATCTATAAGCGAAGTATCTTCAATCATCTCAGCACACCACAATAAGAGCCAGGCTGCTTCAATATCATGCCCGTATGAGATAACATCTGGTTTTTCTATCCATTCTTCATTAAAGAAAAGATGCAAATGCCCGGTTTCTTCGTTCATAAAGTGATCATTTATAGTATGAAGTAATTCGGATATCTTGGCTTTTAAACCTTCATCCTTCCAAACCCTGTATAAATTTGCATATCCTTCCACAATGTGCAAATGCGTATTCATTGTCTTTTTCTCATTAGCATCTTTATCGCTAAGACGCAAATCGTCTATGGGTTGCCAGTTTTGGGTAAAGGCCTCAAAATAGCCTTTATGAATACGGTCATAGCTATACTGTTCTATAACATTGTACAGTTTTATAGCCAGCTCCAAAGCTTTAGCATTTTTAGACATATGGTAATATTCAGATAACCCATAAATCACGAAAGCCAGTGCATAAATTTGGTTTTTAGTATCTTTAGGAGTACCATCAAAATTCACACTCCAGTAAATCCCCCCATTTTCAGTATCATAAAAATGCTGATATATGTATTCAAAAGCCCTTTTGGCTAATTTGAAATGGTTTTCATCTTTGGTAACAGGATAAGAAGCAGAAAATGCCCATAAAATACGGGCATTTAATACTGAACCTTTCTCAGCTTCAAAATCTTTATTTTCAGCAAAATCTATTGTACCTATAAAACCACCATTTTTATCATCAACTGAATTACTACTCCAATAATCTAAAATAGAGAGCAATTCATTGTACATTTCTGCTTTTAGGTTGGCCATTATAAAAATTTGCTGTTACTGTCTACTAATTTGATAATTGTATTTACTGAACCTGCTGAAGTAAAAGTATCTTCCGGAGTATTGATAACATAATCAACCAGTTTATCAATCGATGAAACCGCTACATGCATACGGGTATCTGATGAAGCATAATAAACATATACAGTACCATCTTCATCCGCAATCCAACCGTTTGTAAATAGTACGTTAGAAACGTCTCCTACTCTTTCTTCATTTTCAGGAGCCATAAAGTATCCTGCCGGTGTATGCGTTACTTTAGTAATATCATTCAGATCAGTCATAAACATATACAATGTATATCGTAAACCCGCTGCAGTATTACGAACACCATGAGCAAGATGAAGCCATCCTTTAGAAGTTTTTATTGGTGCAGGTCCCTGTCCGTTTTTAAGCTCATATATAGTATGGTATACTTTTCCAAATATAATCTCTTCATCTTTTACAACAGGATTTTCCATATTGTCAACATAACCAAGGCCAATACCTCCTCCGCTACCAACATCGATAAAACCATCCTGAGGACGGGTGTAAAGTGCATATTTCCCATTTACAAATTCCGGATGAATAACCACGTTACGTTGTTGACCAGTGTTTGATACAAGATCAGGAAGTCTTTCAAAGTTCACAAGATCTTTAGTACGCACAATACCCGCATTAGCCACAGCAGAACTAGTATCACCTGCGGGTGCATTCGGGTCTTTTCTTTCTGTACAGAAAATACCATAAATCCATCCATCTTCATGAAGAGTAAGCCTCATGTCATACACATTGGTATCATGGTCTTCAAGTTGAGGGATAACACATGGTTTATCCCAGAATTTAAAATTATCCACTCCGTTAGGGCTCTCAGCAATAGCAAAGAAAGATTTTCTGTCTACACCTTCAACACGTACACACATTATGTATTTGCCATTCCATTTAATAGCACCGGCATTAAAGGCAGCATTGATTCCTATACGTTCCATACCGAACGGATTAGTAGCTGCATTAAGATCATATCTCCAGGTTAAAGGAGTATGTGCCGGAGTAATTACAGGATTTTTATAACGTGTATATACTCCGTTGCCGTTTGCTACCGGTTCGTTTTTCTTTTCGACAAGCTGATTGTGCTCTTTTAAAAGTGCATCATAGTTTGGTATTAAAACCAGCTTATCAGTTGTTGCATTACCCATTTCGAATATTAACTTTAAATTTTACTTTCTTTTTTAAAAATCACTTAACCTGTTCCACCACGTTTTTCTCATAACAATAAATATCACTGCTAAAAGACCAAGCACTACGAAAAGGCCAGTCCATTTTGATAATATAAAATACATAGGGAGTAGTGTCAGTAATATTTGTCCTGCAATACCCATACCTACGTTAAACATATTGATTTTGAAGTTTTTGTTTCTCTCGATTGTAGGATCTTCTGCCTGAATAGCTTCACGCACAGGTTTCCAGAAGCCCCATGGTCTTACTGTTTTGTAGAAATTTTTAAGCGTAGCCTCATCTGTCGGCGGTGCAGCATAAGATCCCAATACGCAAGCTATAAGCTGAATGATAATGAAAACTGGGAAGTAGTATAACATACTTGTACCATCAAAGTAAGTCGTTACACCTGTTACCGATAACGCCGGTGGTATTGCGCTGGCAACTATACCCGCAAACATTCCCCAGAAGAAACCACTTGCATTAAATCTCCACCAATACCATTTTAAAACATTGGCGCATACAAAACCACCATATAATCCGGCAGTTATGATATTAAATATCATATTAACGTCCTTAATGAATAAGCCAAGACCAACACCAAGAATTACCATTACAGCTCCGGAAAGATATCCCATACTGATAATTTGTTTTCTATCGGCTTCCGGCTTAAAGTATTTAAGGTAAATATCATTTACGATATAAGCTTGTCCGGCATTAAGAGTACCAGAGAAATTACTCATGAAAGCACCAAGGAAACCGGCCAAAACAAGACCTACCAACCCAACAGGAAGATACTTGTTGATTACCGCCGGCATGATACTCTCAAAATTAACCCCATCAGCCGTATGGCTCAGTGTAAGATCTTTAAAATAAAGAACTCCCAAAATACACAGACCCATTGTCATGAAATATCGTATAGGCAATAGAATGATTGAAATAAATCCACTCATTTTACTTGCTTCTTCCGGTGATTTTGTACTTAAGATCTTTTGGCAATCATAGTTCGGCGCAGGACCAGCAAGACTTTTCAGTACTCCTGAAAAGAACATCATTGCTACAACTGCAGAAAATAATTTATAACCATCTTTTTCAAGCTTAATCTGTGCATCTGCCAGTATATTTTGCCAGTCGAGCCCCAGTTCTGCTCCAAAGAATGGACTATCCCAGCCTAAAGGCATTTTATCTGTAAATATTATCCCTGAATCTGCCAGATGGATCATGGCAATCGTTCCTACAAATAATGAACAAACAATCATGATCATATATTTGATGAAATCCGCCAATACAATTCCGTGCATACCTCCAACAATACTATAAAACGTAGCTACCAAACATATACTAACACCATAAAACTGGGCAGTTGTGTGTTTCGCTGCATATAAAGCGGTTGTATATGCTTCTGAACCTGCAGTATACTGCTCTAAATTCTGATTAAGGAAAGGGACAACTTCTTTAATGCTTTCATAAGGAATGAATATCTCTAAAAACTCTCCCACTCCAACAAAGGCATAGGCCATATAACCGATACAAAGCATTAGTGCAAATACAACAACTATTGCATGGCTCTGCTTCACTCCTTTATCAGTAAGTCCAAAACGTGTTCCAAGCCACTCGGCTCCTGTTGTCGCGTTACTTCTTCTAAGCCATTTACTCAGGAAAACCATTAAAAATACCTGATTGAATACAGGCCACATCCACGGAATCCAAACACTTTTAAATCCATATAAAAACGCCATACTCACTAAAAGCATGGTACCACTAATATCGAACATATCACTGGCATCACTAAGTCCAAGCATATACCACGGAAGTTTTTTACCTCCCATCAGGTAACTGTCTTTACTTCGCTTTGCTCTGTTTTTCATGACGATCCCTATAATGATCATCATGATAAAATAAAAGGCTATTATTGTTAAATCTATGGCAGTTAATCTCATATCGTAAAGGCTTTTACACCCAATATTATTTGTAAAGTTTAAATTTGGTTACGTCTTTCTGGAACAATGTGTTGCTCTTTTTATAATATAGTTTAAAATTATCAGCAGACACATTCTTTGGATAAGGAGCATAGTAATGCATCCTTGGCGGATTCATATGCTCATTCCAGCCATGATTTCTCCATAAAAGCACATATGATATTTTTTTGTCACCAATGGCATTGGTTAACGTTTCTGTCCACCATTTTGAATATGGAATTGCCTCATAACCGGTCTCCGCAATAGCAGACAACTTATTATGTTCTTTAGCAACCTTATCTATAATGGTTACCAGCCTTTTAGTATCAGCAACAAATTTGTCCTGTTTTTCTCCATCACCACCCTGATAAATATCAAAGCTCACAACATCAACCCATTCATCACCGGGATAATACTCCATAAAATCAGCTTCCGTCTGAACATTAGCATCCGAAGTATTATAAACATATATCAGGTTATGAAGCCCCTTTGATTCAAAATACTGAACAGTGAATTTCCATAAACCTTTAAATTGGTCTGCACTAGTAGTATTTTTACACCACCAGAACCAGTTTCCTGTAAATTCATGGTATGGTCTGAATAAAATAGGCACCGGCTTTCCGTCACTACCTTTTAAAGTGAGTAAAAACTCTGCTGCATTATCCATCCAGCCTTTAAACTTTTCATGTTGTGAACCTCCGGGCAATACAGAAGCAACAGTACCCTCCGTATTATCCCATGCATCTTTACCACTTAATGGATTATTTACGTGCCAGCTGAAAGTGTTAACACCTCCCCTGTCATAAACTTGTTTGATAAACTCACGCATTTTATCGAAAGGAACACCATCAAGATCTTTATCCGATTTGTTTTCTATCCTTCCCAAGTCCCAGCCATAAACAGCAGGATAATCTCCGGTAACATCTTTAATATCACTTCTTCCCTCCTCATATTTCCACTCAACACCATAAGCAAGTGCATCCTGATGTCCGAACATATAACCTTTTTCTTTCAGCCTGAAAAGATTCTTGTATAAAGCAACCGTTTCTTTAGTAGCTTTTTTGTCTATTGGGGTACCTGCAGTTTGAGAAACACTCTTACATGAAATTGTAAGCGAAACTGCAAGCATTATAATGATTTTGTTTTTCATCTACGTATATCTACTTAAAAATGAATTGCTAAGATTGATAAATTCACAAATAATTTCATCAAATATTTATAAGAAAGCAATTTTAAAGTGGGTTTTTTGATAATGCCAAAGATAATTTTAGTCATAAATTTAAGTTAATATTATTTTATCAATATTATATCATATAATTGCAAATAAAAACTACGAAATGGACAACCAAAAATTTCACAGGGAAATTCCTCCTCTTACAAAAGGAGATAGCTTTCTTGTTTTTGACAGGTTAAAAGATACTTTTGACTTCCCGATACACTATCACCCCGAGTATGAAATTAATTTTATCCTTAACGGAAAAGGTGTTAAAAGGATAGTTGGCGACCATATTGAAGAGATTGACGACGTAGAACTTGTACTTGTTGGTCCAAACCTGTATCACGGATGGGAATTGAACAAATGTAAAAACAAAGGTATCCACGAAATCACGATACAATTCCACAATGATCTTTTTAGTGAATCGTTATTAGATCGCCGAATAATGATGCCTATAAAAGACATGTTTAACCGATCTAACCACGGCATACTGTTTTCAAAAAAAACAGGAATGGAGCTTGCCGACAGGATCGTTAAAATATCCAAACTTGACGGAATGGATTATTTTCTTGAGATAATATCCATATTGCATGATATGGCTAATTCGCGCAATCAGCGTTTGCTTTCAACTTTTACAGTAGATTATGATACTTTTGAAGATGATGACAAGATGAAACTGGTTTATGAATACATCCAAAAGAATTTCTCTAATAAAATTACCCTGGACGATGTATCCGACATCGCAAGCATGAGCCCTGTATCTTTTAACCGTTTTATAAAAAAACGTACCAATAAGACCTTTGTCAATTATTTAAATGATATCCGTGTGGGGTATGCAGCAAGATGGCTTGTTGAAAAAGATTTGAGTATTTCCGAAATCGCTTTCAAATCAGGATTTAATAATATCGCTAACTTTAACCGTATTTTTAAGAGTATAAAAAATACAACTCCAAGTCAGTACCGTGAAGAATTTTATGGTATGAAACGCTTTTTATAAGCCTCTTTTGATTAAAAAATACAACTCTTACGGCTTAAAAAAGCAAAGGCATAAAAATAATCAAAATATTGACAGTCAATTAATTAATATTAATATTTTTTTTACAAATATATTATCAAACCTGTTTTACGCAAACGTTAGAGAAAATATTATCACTAAATGATAAAATAATATTAACAAACGCTTAACAACTCCCATAAATTTGTTTTTGTCAATAAATGAACCCTTAAATTGCTGAAAGCGAAATTAAACTGTTTATTTATTAGAAAGTCAGTAACTAACCTAACACAAACAAATTATGGGTAACACTTTACATTATCTAACAAAATGGTACACCAAGGGCAAAGCGCTGTCCCTTATGATGTTACTATTTTGTACCCTGGGCTCCTTGCAGGCTCAAAACATCGTTAGCGGTGTTGTAAAAGACCCTACCGGAATGACTATTCCGGGGGCAAACGTATCGGTAAAAGGAGGTACAACCAGCGTAGCTACAAATCTTGATGGAGAATACTCTATCGATGTTCCTGCAGACGGTACACTTGTTTACAGCTTCATTGGGTATGCAGCTCAGGAAGTAGCCGTAAAAGGAAAAAAACAAATCAATGTAACACTAAAAGAAGATGCAAAAGTTCTTGAGGAAGTAGTAGTTATAGGATATGGTACACAGAAAAAAGACGATATCAACAGTGCTGTTTCATCTGTACGTGCAAAAGATATCGAAAACCTTAAGCAAACTACTGTAGATCAGATGCTTCAGGGTAAAGCTGCGGGGGTATCAGTAACCAACAACTCAGGTCAACCGGGAAGTGCGGCTTCAATAAGAGTTCGCGGCACTACCTCAATTTCAGGAACTAACGAACCATTATATATAATTGATGGCGTACCAGTTTCGGGTGATGCAACAGGTAAATCAATGAGCGGAAGACCTATTTCAGGTAATGATTTTTCGTCGAGCGGTGGTGCCGGTAATAACGCTGTAAGCCCGCTTTCAATGATTAACCCTAACGATATCCAGTCTATCGACATCCTTAAAGACGCCTCTGCAACTGCTATCTATGGCTCAAGAGGTGCTAATGGTGTTATCATCATTACTACTAAATCAGGTAAAAAAGGTGACGGAAAACTTACCTATGAAGGCTATACTTCTATCCAGTCAGTTTACAAAAAACTGGATGTACTTAACCTTCGCGAGTATGCTCAATGGCAAAAAGACCTATACCTTGCGTATGGAAACGATATTTCACAATTTCGTCCGGAATTCATGCACCCTGAACTACTTGGAGAAGGTACAGACTGGCAGGATGAAGTTTTCCAGACTGCACAATCAGCAAGCCATCAGCTTTCATTTTCAGGAGCTAAAGACGGAACATCATATTATCTTTCAGGAGGTTTCCTTAACCAGGAAGGTACTCTGTTAGGTTCTGGATACAAAAGATACAATTTCCGCGTAAATGTTGATTCTCAGGTTAAGAGCTGGTTAAAAGTAGGAACTAATGTTAATATGGGAATTACTAATGAAAAACTAACTGTAAACCAAAGTTACAGCGGAATCATTAGCAACACGCTTCTTCAGGCTCCGGACATACCAGTAAGAAATCCTGACGGAAGTTTTGCAGGTCCCCAAAGTAACGATCAAAATTCAACATATTTTAACCCCGTAGCTGAGGCTCTTGTTAGAGACAATAAACTGGTTAGAAAAAACTTCTTAGGGAATTTATACGCAGAAGCTAACCTTGCTAAAGGCTTAAAATACAGACTTGAGCTTGGTGCAAATACGGAATTCTCTAACCAGAAAGATTTCCTTCCTACTTACTACTGGGGAGTACAGACAAACATAACTGCCGACCTTTATCAGAGGGATCAGAACTGGTACTCTACCAACTTAAAGAACCTTTTAACATATGATAATACATTTGGTAAACATCATGTAACAGTAATGGGAGGTTTGGAGTCGAATGACACACATTGGGAAGGTACTTCAATATATGCTACAGGATTCTTAGTTAACGATCCCCACACTATCAACCTTGCTGATCCTGAACAAACTGTCACTACTGGATATCAGGGTAGCGCTTCATTATACTCTATTTTTGGACGTATACTATATGATTTTGATAACAGATATAGCGTTTCAGCATCATACAGGGCTGACCAATCTTCAAAATTTGACCCTATCGCTGAAGCACAATGGGCTTATTTCCCTGCTGTAGCTGTTGGATGGAAACTTTCTAATGAAAGTTTTATGGAAAATACTCGTAAATATGTAGACAATATCAAGTTCAGAGCGGGTTACGGTGAAACCGGAAACCAGCAAATACCTGGTGGAACATATTCAGCTAATCTAAATCCGCAAAACTCTGGTATTGGAACAGGCTTTCTTCTTTCAAACATGCCAAATCCTAATACAACATGGGAATCAATGAAACAAACTAACTTAGGTATTGATTTCACCTTGTTTGGATCAAGACTGAGTGCAAGTTTTGACTGGTACAAAAAAGTATCTGATGGCTTCCTGTTCCAGATGCCGCTTTCTGACATATTAACAGGTGGAGGTTCACAATATGGAGGTATTAGTGCTCCTTACTCTAACCTTGGAGAAATGCAAAATCATGGTTATGATATTACTTTAGGATATAACACTAAAGGCTCAGGAGATTTCCAATATAACTCTACTCTTGTTTTTTCACACTACAAAAACAAGTTAACAGATATTGTAAACTCATTACCTTTAACACAGGAGATAAACCTTAACGGTTACCAGCCTTATGTAGTAACAAATACTCAGGTTGGTGCACCAATCGGTATGTTCTATGGTTATGTAGCTGAAGGGCTTTTCCAGACAACAGAACAACTTACTAACTCTCCAAACCAGTTCGGAGCTGTTAACGGTTCTACAGATGCTGGTGCAGCGCAACTTGGAGATGTAAAATATAAAGACGTAAACGGTGACGGTGTCGTAGACACTAAAGATAGAACCGCTATTGGTAATCCTCACCCTAAATTTACTTTTGGTTTTACAAATAACTTTAAGTACAAAAACTGGGATATGTCTGTATTCCTGCAAGGATCTTATGGGAATGATATCTTAAACCTTACTAAGAGAACAGGAATGGCTAATGCACAGTTATATCAAAATGGTCTACAGGGAACTCAAAACTATTGGACTCCTGATAACACAAATACTGACGTACCAAGACCAATTGCCAGTACAAGTAACCCTAACTTAAATATTTCTACACGTTACATAGAAGATGGTTCATACATGAGAATTCAAAACCTTACACTTGGTTATTCCTTACCATCTGATATGCTAAACCAATCGAAAATTAGCAGAGTAAGACTATATGGTTCTGTACAAAACCTTGTTACCTTTACTAAATACGATGGCTATGATCCTGAAGTTGGGTCGTTTAACCAAAATGTACTGCTAACAGGTATCGATAACGGAAGATACCCTAGCCCAAGAACAATTTCTGTAGGTATTAATGTAGAATTTTAAAAATTGTAACAATGAAAAGAAGATTTCTTAATGGATATAAAATATTAGGCCTGATAGCAGTATTTAGCCTTGGTCTAGCTTCCTGCTCGGAAGAATTTGCGAACAGACCACCTGAAGATCAGATTACACTCGACAGCTATTATAAAACAGATGCGCAAGTAGAATCTGCTACTAATGGTATGTATGCCAGAACATGGTTTCAATTTAACAACAAATTTTTCTATGCTGTTTCTGAGGTAGGTTCGGGTAATATGTACACTAACTCATCGGACGTAAATGCGATGCGTACATTTTCAATAAACGGTAGTGACCCTGAACTGGTTCAGGGATGGAGATCTTTATGGTCAAACATACAACAGGCCAATGCTCTTATTAATTTTCTTGAAGAGCGTGTTGGCCCAGGTGTAAACCCTGCAGTTGTACAAAACACTCTTGGTGAAGCCTACTTTATGAGGGCTACAGCATACTTTTACCTTGTAAGATTATGGGGACCTGTACCAATTATTGAAAATAGTCTTGATTATGTAAATCAACCTGAATTCCCGACAAACAGAATTGAAGATGTTTACACGTTGATTGAAAAAGATTATAAAGAGGCGATAGACAGGCTATACGACAAAACAAGAACCAATGCTTATGTAACAAACAAAAGGGTTTCGAAAGGTTCTGCAAAAGCCATGCTTGCTAAAGCTTACTTATATATGAAAAACTATGCCGGTGCTAAACAGATGGCAGAAGAAGTTATTAATAGTGGCGAGTTTAAACTATTAGGAGGCACTTCACTTCCTGGAAAAACTTTTGGTGACCTGTTTACTTACCCGAATAATAATAATGAAGAATCTATCTTCTCATTACAGTGGGTAAATGATGGTAATTATGGTTCCGGTAATAACTGTAATACACAGTTTGGCATCAGTACATCTGCACTTACTACTTCAAATACAAGTTACGGTGGTGTATTTGCTCCTTCTCAGGATGTTATTAACCTTTATGATCCTCTTGATAAAAGGAGACATGAAACCATAATGTTCCCGGGAGATACTTATCCTACGATGAAAGTACTGGTTAATGGCGGAAAAACAGAGCAAATGGGATTCACGGTCCCTTCAGCTGAAGATATCGGTGGACAAGGTTCTGGGGTTGCTATCAAAAAGTACTGTATCGGTATTGAAAATGGTGACCAGACAGGAAGTATAGACGGATGGGCTATGATGCAAAACTGTACTTACATTATGCGTTATGCAGACCTTTTACTAATCCATGCCGAGGCAGTTCTTGCAGGTGGTGGAAGTACTTCAGATGCAGCAGCACTTGCTTCGTTCAACGCTGTTAGAAACAGAGCAGGATTAGAGAGCGTTACAAGCATAACTCAGGACGATATCTTCCTTGAAAGAAGAAAAGAGTTATGTTTTGAGGGTGATTACTGGTTTGATCTTGGAAGAATGCCAAGAGCACAAGCTATTGCAATTATGGGAGCACAAAACAGAGGTAATATGTGGACGGCAGAGTTCTATACTCCTTCTGAAAGCGATTTCTATCTTCCTTACCCTGATAATGATGTGGCTAAAAACCCACTATTATTAGAGCCACCTGTACCTTATGAATTTAATTAATTAAAGCATTATGAAAAATTTAAAAAATAATTTTACGCTATATATACTTGCAATAGTTGCAGTATTTATAAGCCTTACATCATGTAGTGATGATGATGCAAAATCAGGAGCTCCAACTATCGAGAGTGTAAGTTATGCATATAACGATTCATTAGTTGATCAGGGTTATGCTAAAAATATGTATATCATCAGAGGTAAAGGGTTTACTGATACTCAGAAAATTTACTTCAATGAAACAAATACTTATTTCAATTCAACACTAGTTACAGATGAGGCGATCATTGTTACTATTGACGAACATACGCCGTATGAAAATGCCAGTGATGAATTAAAAGTTGTAACTCCAAAAGGAACAGCTGTATTTCATTTCGTTGTAGCTCCACCTGCTCCAGAGGTTAAAAGCTTTCAGCCGGTAAATGCTGCAGATGGCGAGCAAATCACTATTTATGGTAACTATTTCCTTGACCCAATTGTAACTGTTGGTGGAGTTCAGGCAGAAATTGTATCCAATTCATTAACACAAATCGTTGCCATATTGCCTCCGGGTTCTCAACAAAAATATGTTCAGGTTAAAACCATCTCAGGTAAAAATGAATGGAATACAGCTATAGGCACTGCAATCTACGATGATGCTTTTTATTCTCCTTGGACAATTGAAGACTGGAATAACCATGTATATGTAACTGACCTTGCTAATGCTTACCAGGGAACAACTTTTATCAAAAAAGAGATCAATGGATGGGATAACATTCAGGGTAACTGGGCTTGGGATGAAAACATTTCTCAATATGACGGTATTAGAATTGCTGTTCGTTCGGATGATGCAGGTAAACTTGTATTCATCTTTAATGGTCAGTTTTGGGGTGATGACACTCACGCATTCAACACAAGTACTGAGTGGACGGAATATCGTTTTACATGGGCAGAATTAGGAGGACAGCCACAAGCACTTCAAAACATTTCTTTCCAGGAATTCACAGGTTCAAAACATAACTATTATTTTGACAACATAGGTTATTTTAAAAATGACCAGTAATATTTTATAAATTGTTTTTTGTAGCATTCCCCGGAGTAAATTCGGGGAATGCTTTTTAATAAAGAACAGAAACCAATAAACATTACCATCAAATTTCCATGAAAAAATTATTCTATTCACTATTATGCTTTGCTTGGGCAGGTGCTGCTCTTGCACAAGGAAACAACTACGTTCAGGACTATACAAAATATCAGGGCCTGGCCATGACACCACCTATGGGCTGGAACAGCTGGAACAAATTCGCCTGTAATGTCGATGAAAATATGATCAAAGAAATGGCAGATGCTATGGTTTCAACTGGTATGAAAGATGCTGGTTATACATATATAAACATTGACGATTGCTGGCATGGCGATCGTGACGAGAAAGGTTTTATCAACCCCGACCCTGCCCGATTTCCCTCAGGAATGAAAGCGCTTGCCGACTATGTACACAGTAAAGGACTAAAACTTGGAATCTACTCTGATGCAGGATCTCAAACCTGCGGAGGCAGACCCGGAAGCCGTGGATATGAATTTCAGGATGCCTTAACCTATGCCCAATGGGGTATCGATTATATTAAATATGACTGGTGTAATACAGAAGGTCTTAAAGCTGAAGGCGCCTATAAAACAATTACTGCGGCTCTTAAAAGAGCCGGACGTCCAATCGTTTTAAGCATATGTGAATGGGGTACTGATAAACCATGGGAATGGGGACAAAATGTAGGTCATTTATGGAGAACAACTGGAGATATCTACAACTGTTTCGACTGTATTAAGGACCATGGCACATGGAAAGCTTTTGGTGTAATGCAAATTCTGGATATGCAAAAAGGATTACGTCAGTATGCCGGCCCGGGACACTGGAACGACCCTGACATGCTTGAAGTAGGAAACGGAGCGCTATCTCCTGGTGAAGACAGAGCGCATTTTACAATGTGGGCAATGATTGCGGCACCTCTTATTGCAGGAAATGATCTTAGAAATATGTCTGCCGAAACACGTGAAGTATTAACAAATAAAGAAGTTATTGCTTTAAATCAAGACAAATTGGGGATACAGGGTTTTAAAGTATCTGAAGAAGATGGTTTGGAAGTATGGGCTAAACCTCTTGCTAATGGCGACTGGGCAATTGCCTTTTTAAACAGAAGCACTACCGCAAAAAAAATTGATTACAACTGGGCATCTCAAAAGGTATATGATGAGATTAATAAACTTGATGCTGCTTTCAGTTCTACTACATACACCTTTAAAAACCTTTGGGATAAAAAAGATAAAGGAACTACTACTACTAAAAAGGCTCTAAAAGCAGATGTACCTGCACACGATATTCTTACACTTCGCCTTACCAAAAAGAAATAAGCATGAAAAGAATTATTAAAATAACAATTGCGGTACTTTTTATCAGCCTTGGATGTCTTGCACAAACTGTAAAACAACACGGTCAACTAAGTGTAAAAGGAACTCTGCTTACTGATAAAAATGGAAAGCAGATTACCCTAAGAGGTATGAGTTACGGCTGGCACAGCTTTTGGCCTCGTTTTTATAATGCTCAAAGTGTTAAGTGGCTTAAAGACGATTGGAATGTTACTATTGTTAGGGCCGCGATGGGAATTGAAACAGGATCTAAAGGACTTACTTATAAAGAAAATCCCGAAGACTCAAAGGCAAAAATAAAAGCTGTTATTGATGGAGCTATAAAAGAAGATATCTATGTAATAGTAGATTGGCATAGTCACAACATCAATCTGGAAGAAGCTAAGAAATTCTTTGATGAAATATCTAAAGAGTATGGAAAGTATCCAAATGTTATTTATGAAGTGTTTAATGAACCTGATGACGAAACGTGGCCTGATGTAAAAGCATATAGCGAAGCTGTTATAAAAGTTATCAGGAAAAATGATCCTGACAATATTATCCTTGTCGGATGCCCTCACTGGGATCAGGATATTAATTTACCTGCTGCCGACCCAATAAAAGGATATGACAATTTAATGTATACAGTTCATTTTTATGCTGCAACACACAAGCAGGAATTACGTGACAGAACTGATGAAGCCATAAAGAAAGGTCTGCCTGTTTTCGTCTCTGAATGTGCCGGTATGGAAGCAACAGGAGATGGTCCTCTAAACACTGAAGAATGGCAAAAATGGATTGACTGGATGGAAGCCAGAGGAATTAGCTGGGTTACCTGGTCAGTTTCCGACAAAAATGAAACATGCAGTGTCTTAAAACCTTCAGCATCCTCTAATGGAAAGTGGAAACAAACTGATCTTAAAGAAAGTGGAATTAAAGCTCGTAACTATTTACGTAAGCTTAATAAAAAATAAGTTGAGTTAGTTTATTTGGGTCAGAATCGTCAGGAGAAACTTCTTCTGGCGATTCTTTTTTAAGCAAGAAAATCTTATTCCTGGTAAATGTTAGTCCAACAAGCTTTCTAGTGTAACATACTCATTATTTATAGCATAAATAATTAGCCCTATCATATTTTTACATTCGGTTTTGCGTAGTAAATTATTTCTGTGACCTTCAACAGTTCTCACGCTTAAAAATAGTTTCTCGGCTATTTCAGCACCGCTATATTGCTTACAAATAAGCTTTAATACCTCTATCTCACGGTTAGTAAGCTGCTCATCAAGATATCTGCTCTTTGCTTTTTTCTTTGGAGATATTAGATATTCATGGATTACCTGAAGTACATCATCATTATAATAAAAACCATTATCATATACTTCAGTAATGGTAGTCATTAATTCTTGTGGGGTTGTATTTTTAACCAGGTATGAAGCTGCCCCAACTTCAATCATATTAGCAATAAACGAACGGGTGTTATAACTGGTAAGTGCAATGATCTTAATCTCAGGAAATTCATCATGTATTATCCTTGTCGCCTCTACCCCATTCAGGACAGGCATTTTAAGATCAATTATTATTATGTCAGGATTTGTACCATTTCCAGCATTCTCACGTAAAAAAGAAACAAGTTCTTCTCCGTTTGAAGCTTCAAAAATTATATCTATATTCTTTTTTCGTTGCAACAAAAAAGAAATTCCTTTTCTGAATAAGACTTCGTCATCTGCTAATGCAATTTTGATATTTTCCATAATCTAAAAATTAAATACCACGTTAATCCCCTTGTTAACAGCCGAATTTACTTTTATAGACCCTCCAAGAAAAATTATACGGCTTTCGATATTTTTCATTCCAAGGCCTGTCTTTTTATTTCCTATAGCTTTGCTATCAAAACCTTTTCCATTATCAGAATAAGTGCAAACGATTTTACTTTCAACACTTTCAAATTTTAATGATATTAATGAAGCATTACCATGTTTTATAGAGTTGTTGGTTAATTCTTGTATTATCCTAAAAACGTGAAGGTGCTTATTTTTATCTTCTTCATTAAACTCTACCCTGTTATTATAGTGAACTTCAATAGATTTGGTACTATTAATCTCGAAACAAAGCTCTTCGATACCTGCATCAAGTCCAAACTTATCTAATACGGGAGGTAAAAGATCATGTGCAAGCCTCCGGGAGTTATTTAGAGTCTTGCCTATCATGTTTATGATATTACCTGTAATTTCCGTAATTTCCTGATGAGTAAGATCAGGTGTAGTTAGCATATGGCTATTTAATGAAACTATATTAAGCTTAGAACTTATGTCATCATGCAAATCCTGGGCAATACGTTTGCGTTCAGTTTCCTGAACTTCAAGGGTAGCGAGAATAAGATCTCTTTGATATTCATTTTCGAGTTCTTTCTTTTCAAGTTCCTTTTGAAATATTTTCTTTTTTGAATAGTGAAAAAAAAGCAACAATATCGTCCCCATAAAGAACATTAGGAAGATACCGGTAATAATTATCAATCCCGTCTGGTTGGTCTTAGATAATAAGTCTGTTTCCATTCCCACAAAATTAACAATTGATAGACAATAAATAATAAAGCATTTATATTCCAGATAAAATTACTCATTTCTTGGTTGAACGACACCACCGAAGCTGCCGAAACAAATATCAGTAAGCTACTAATAGAATAAATGAATATACCGATAACTACATAATGAAATTCAAGTTGCTTCGAAATAAGCTCGAAAAGATACATTACGGCATAAACAATTAATAAGCAGGTAGCAACCAACAAACCTATAGAATTAAACTCATAATATAGATTTGGTAAAAAACAGTATTGAATAATAAATCCTATTGTAGCTATAGGACTCGCATATAAAACAACATGTCTTTTCCAAGAGTTTATTGCAGCAAAAAGCCTGAAAAAGAATAAACTCAATAATATAAGAGGCAGAAATAGATAGTATGTGGCTATAAAATGATTATTCAAATTTTGTGTTGCATAAACCTCTGTGACAGTTTGCATAACAAATAAACAAAAAAGGTATACAACAAAAGCTTTATAGGCTTTTCCTTTTTGGGAAAAGCCTATAGAATAAACAATTGTATTTATTAGCAGGATACAATGTCCTACATATGATAACAATTTTAATAAATACATTTATTACCCGTTATTCAATACACTATTATTATCGCAAGCGTTAGGACAAGGTCTTGTCATATCAAAGATGCTATAATTTTCAGGTGTTCCCGGTAACAAATCTATATAAGTATCTGTAGTTGCATCATACTTAGTACCAACGAACATAAGCTTTTCAACTCCATTATCGTCAACTCCTAAATAACCTCTAACAAATTCTATTGGACCTTGTGCAAGAATACCCGAAAAATCATCAGCAGGGATTAAAAATGCGTGAAGTTCTTTGTGCGCATTATAAGTACCTTCTACTCCTCTCCATGTTTTAGCATAACGGATTGCATCTTCTAATGAAATTGTGTCTGATTTTGTTTGTGCCATATTATAATTTATTTAATTGGTTTTCAATAGTGTAAAACTAACTTTGGTTTTGTTTATTTCAACAGCAAATTAATGCTTTTAGTAATAATCTTAGATTATCAAAGATAAAATAATTATTAAGTAATTATTTGCAAGATTCTTTATTTTTTGAATTATAAAACCTATGTATAGTGGATATAGTACAAAAAAACATCTTTAATCGGAATAAAAATCAGGTAAAAGTACGCGGTTTTAGTCCTACCCCATTATCTAATTTAGCCTCAAACAAATACAACCCAATTTATTAACTAAAAAAACTAAAAATCATGGACGAAGAATTAATAGGATGCATTAAACTATTTGCAGGAAATTTTGCACCAAGAGGTTACATGCTTTGTAATGGACAACTATTGTCTATTTCACAAAATACTGCTTTATTTTCAATTTTAGGAACAACTTACGGTGGTGATGGAGTTCAGACTTTTGGTCTGCCTAATCTACAGGGTACTGTACCAATCGGAGTAGGAAGCAAGGCGGGAACAAGCTATGTACTGGGACAAGCAGCCGGCACACCTACAGTAACACTTACAACAGCACAAATGCCAATGCACACACATACTGGTCCCGGTACGGTATCTGCAAGTCCAGCTAACGCAACTGATTCAGTACCTGCAAGGGGTATGTCAATTGCTGCGCCGGGCGGGTTAGTTGGAAGAACTTTCACAGGAACATTAGGTTATGCTGCTTCAACACCAAGTGTAGATTTAACCAGTAATGTTGCAACTGCTATTTCAGGAGGTAGTCAGCCTTTTTCAATTATGCAGCCTTATCTGGCAATGAATTATATTATCTGTGTGTCTGGAATTTTCCCTTCAAGGAACTAATCAGGATTACTTACAGTCCGTTCTTTTAACTTATAAGACCATTTTGGAATCTCGCTAAAATCATATTCCAACTGAATACCTGAATAACCAGTCAGACCATAAATAGAGACTATACAGTAAGGATTCGTAATATATGACTCAGCTGTTTTTAACTCAATGTCATCAAATATTTTAAGTTCGGTAAAAACACAAACATCAGGATGATTGATAAAATTATCCGGCAGTTCATAAAAGTTACTTATAAATTTTAATTCGTAACCGGGGCTGCTAAAGAGTTCTTTGTTTATCGTAAATAATCTATCGATAAATACTCTATGAGAATAGGGCTGCAATTCGTTGCGGCCCTTTACCTCATTTATAGCATTCTTAAGATAAGGTTCGTAATCAAAAAAGGTATAGGCCAAATCAATGCTTATTTCCTGCGGAATTAATATTCCGTGAGAAGGCAGCTGTTTTATTAGATTTTTAACTATAGCTACCTGAGGTTCGCGTGTAAGGCCATAATGCATGGTCTCAGATATGGCCAGATCAATTATAAAATCATCAGGCTTAACATATGTGATAGCATCGGTTTCAATTAATTGCAGCTGATACTCTTCAAGTCCGATAACTGATATGAGATTATGTACAGACTGTATTGAGGATGCATTGATGTCTAATAATATGGCATTAATCCTGCCTTTATCAAATAAAGGAAGTAACGGAAGGATTAATGTTGCATATGGGCCACAGCCTGCATATAAAATATTAATGCTTCTTTCAGGAAAATCGTTACATAATTTAGTTAGTGCTTTATGAATGCCTTTTATAAAATATACAGTACGCAGGTAATCATCAACACAATCGGCAGCACCTGAACTTGACAAAGCGACACCACCTTTAACCAGGGTTTCATTGTCATTAGAATACTTATTTACAGTAATTTTCTTATAATAACCAGAAAGATTTGCTGCACATTTTATATGCTCTTTAACTGTTTCTGATGTGATGATAGACTTAACAATAGACTCAATGTCTTGCTTAAACATGATTTAATATAAATTTAAGTTAAAAATAAAAATTATATTTGCATTTTAACTATTAAAACAAATAATAATTATTAAAAACAATACATGAAGACAAATTCAAACTCAACCCCTCAATCATGAAAAAACTCTACTTATTATTAATTTTTCTGTTTTTTGCTACGCAGCATCTTGTAGCGCAACAATCGACAGAGACATTTGAAACCGAACTTAACAATAGTACAAGCTTTACTGATAACGGACAGTTATTTAATATCTCTTCCGTTGCACCTGCAGTTTTTAATATCCAGACGAATTATCCTAATACGGGAGTAAGTAACAGTAACGTT
Source organism: Flavobacterium sp. AG291 (assembly GCF_003350375.1). Classification (GTDB taxonomy): domain Bacteria; phylum Bacteroidota; class Bacteroidia; order Flavobacteriales; family Flavobacteriaceae; genus Flavobacterium; species Flavobacterium suzhouense. The sequence continues at coordinate 333,312 of NZ_QQAR01000002.1, forward strand.
TATATAGATAATGACGGTTCTGTATTTGCAAACGTCCCCGTAGAATTTACTATTAGTTCAGCCGGGGGAGTACCATTTAAATTAAAGAGTCTTTATCTTTACCTGGCTAATTCAAATAACACCCTGAATGTAACAGGAACTTGTACAATTACAGGAAAAATTTCGGGAGGAGACGTCTTTTCAGTTGTGCAAAGTAATCCATTCACTAATTCAAGTGCGGGGTTTACCCTAATAGACTTAGCTACTTATGGCGGGAGCAATAATTCAAATGCACTTATTGACTCCTTCGTTGTTAAAACTACAAACACAATTGCCTATGTAGCTATGGATTCTATGACCTGGGAAAAAATTGGTGTAATAACTACGTCAGGCACACCCAGTGCTTTAACGTCATGTTCAGGTGTAGCTTCATCATCGCCCACAAGCTTTAATGCATCCGGTAGTGGTCTGTCCGGAAATATTACTGTTACAGCACCAACAGGTTTTGAGGTTTCATTATCATCAGGCAGTGGTTTTGGTGGTACGGTTACTTTAACTCAAAGCAGTGGCACAGTAGCATCAACCACTGTATATGTAAGATTAAGTTCATCCGCATCAGGTAATCCATCAGGAAATGTTAGCTTAACATCGTCTGGAGCTACACAAAAAAACGTAGCTGTAAGTGGTACAGTGACAACCATAAGCGGTACAACAGTTGTAACTAATATTGCATGTTTTGGCGGCAACACAGGAGCAATTAACCTTACTCCTACTGGTGGAACAGGACCATATACATATGACTGGGGTGGAGGAATTAATACTGAAGACAGAACAGGACTTACAGCAGGAAATTATTCAGTAACTATTACCGATGCTAACAGTTGTACAAAAGTAGTTAATGTAACAGTTACACAACCACCGGCATTAAATGGAACAACAGTTGTAACTAATATTGCATGTTTTGGCGGCAACACAGGAGCGATCAACCTTACTCCTACAGGAGGAACAGGACCATATACATATGACTGGGGTGGAGGAATTAATACTGAAGACAGAACAGGACTTACAGCAGGAAATTATTCAGTAACTATTACCGATGCTAACAGTTGTACAAAAGTAGTTAATGTAACAGTTACACAACCGGCAGCTGTTTTAAGCGGAACTACCGTGGTGACCAATGTGTCTTGCTTTGGTGGCAACAATGGAACAATCAACCTTACTCCTACAGGAGGTACAGGACCTTATACTTATAACTGGGTAGGTGGTGCAACTACTGAAGACAGGATATCACTTACAGCGGGAAGCTATTCGGTAACAATTACCGATGCCAACGGATGTACAGGAACGATAAGCGGGATTACTGTTACTCAACCGGCCTCAACCGTAAGTGGAACTACCGTTGTAACCAATGTTGCATGTAATGGCGGAACTACAGGAGCGATTAACCTTACACCTACAGGAGGTACAGGACCTTATACTTATACCTGGGTTGGCGGCTTTACTGCTGAAGACAGAACAGGCCTTGCAGCAGGAAATTATTCTGTTACTATTACTGACGCTAATAGCTGTACAGGAACTGTAAATGTTACAATCACTGAACCTACATCGCTTAATCTTGCTACAGGTGGAAGTAAAAGCGATGTTTCTTGTAATGGTGGCGCTAACGGAACTGCAACTGTGGCGCCGACCGGTGGTACACCTGGTTACACATATTCATGGAATACAACACCGGTTCAAACAACAGCAACAGCTATGGGGCTTACAGCAGGCAATTACACTGTAACTGTAACCGATGCCGCTAACTGTCAGGCTACAAGATCTTTTACAATTACGCAGCCTACAGCGCTTAGTACGATTGGATCAAAAACCGATGTTTCTTGTAATGGTGGCGCTAACGGAACTGCGACTGTAAATCCAACTGGTGGTACACCTGGTTATACATATTCATGGAATACGACACCGGTTCAGACAACTGCAACAGCAACAGGACTTGCCGCTGGAACATATACTGTAACAGTAACAGATGCCAGTAACTGTCAAGCTACAAGAAGTATTACAATCAACCAGCCAGCAGCAATAACTTTATCTGCAGGTACTGTAAATAATGTAAGCTGTAATGGTGGTACTAATGGTTCTGCTCAGGTAATTGCTACAGGTGGTACAGGTACACTTAATTATTCATGGGCTCCTTCAGGTGGTACGGCTTCAACTGCTTCCGGATTAGCTCCAGGTACATATACAGTAACTGTAATCGATGCCAATAGCTGCCAGGCAACAAGAAACTTTACTATTACACAGCCAACAGCTATTACTGCGACTACATCTAAAACTGATGTATTGTGTAATGGTAGTGCTACAGGAACTGCAACTGTAACTGCATCAGGAGGTACACCATCATATACCTATGTATGGTCACCAAGCGGAGGTACGGCTGCTACAGCAACAGGACTCACCGTAGGTAACTATAGTTGTGTTATTACTGATGCCAACGGATGTTCTATAACTAAAAACTTTACGATTAACCAGCCATCGCTATTAGGTGCCACTACATCTCAAACTAATGCAACCTGTTCAACAGGTGGTGATGCCTCAGTAACAGCGTTTGGAGGTGCTGGCGGATATAGCTATTTATGGTCGCCGGGAGGTGCAACAACGTCGGGTGTAACTGGCTTAACAGCGGGATCTCATAGTTGTGTCATTACTGACGCTAACGGATGTACTGTTACTAAAAACTTTGTCATAACAACTAATAATACTTTAGTAGCATCAACGTTCCAAACTAACATATTATGTAATGGAACGAATACAGGTTCAGCGGGAGTAATACCTTCAGGAGCTCCGGGACCATACACATATACATGGTCGCCATCAGGAGGAAATACAGATACAGCAACTAACCTGGCTGCAGGTACATATAGTGTCCTTATTACAGCATCTAATGGCTGCTCTATAACTAAGAACTTTACCATAACACAACCTACTGCTCTTGTGGCTAGCGTTGGAGCACAAACAAACGTAAGTTGTAACGGAGGTTCTAATGGATCGGCTACTGTAAATGTAACAGGAGGAACAGGAAGTTATACTTATTCATGGGCTCCGACAGGCGGTACTGCGGCTACAGCTACAGGTTTAGCAGCAGGTACTTATACTGTTACCGTTACAGATGCTAACCTTTGCCAGAAAACTCAAACTTTTACCATAACTCAGCCAGTAGCCCTAGTGGCTGGTATTGGAGCACAAACAAACGTAAGTTGTAATGGTGGCTCAAATGGATCGGCCACAGTAGCCGTGACTGGTGGTACAGGAACTTATACTTATCAATGGTCTCCAGTTGGTGGTACTGCAGCAACAGCTTCTGGACTTGTTGCAGGAACTTATACTGTAACAGTTAAAGATGCAAATAACTGTCAAACTACACAAAGTTTTACTATAACACAACCTTCTGTTCTTGTTGCCACTACATCTCAAACAGATGTATTGTGTAATGGTGGTGCTACAGGAACTGCAACTGTAACTGCATCAGGAGGTACACCATCGTATACTTATTTATGGTCACCTAGTGGAGGTACGGCTGCTACAGCTTCAGGACTTACTGTAGGTAACTATAGTTGTCTTATTACTGATGCAAACGGATGTTCTATAACTAAAAACTTTACGATTAACCAGCCTACAGCCTTAAGTGCTACTACATCTCAAACTAATGCTACCTGTTCTACAGGGGGTGATGCCTCAGTAACAGTGTTTGGAGGTACACCATCATATAGTTATTTATGGTCACCATCAGGAGCTACAACAGCTGCAGTGACAGGACTTGCCGCAGGAAACCATAGCTGTTTAATTACTGATGCAAATGGATGTACCATTACTAAAAACTTTGTGATTAGTACTACAAATACTTTAGTAGCATCAACGTTCCAAACTAACATATTATGTAATGGAACGAATACAGGTTCAGCGGGAGTAATACCTTCAGGAGCTCCGGGACCATACACATATACATGGTCGCCATCAGGAGGAAATGCAGATACAGCAACTAACCTGGCTGCAGGTACATATAGTGTTCTTATTACAGCATCTAATGGTTGTTCTATAACTAAAAACTTTACTATAACACAACCTACTGCTCTTGTGGCTAGCGTTGGAGCACAAACAAACGTAAGTTGTAACGGAGGTTCTAATGGATCGGCTACTGTAAACGCAACAGGAGGAACAGGAGGTTATACTTATTCATGGGCTCCGACAGGCGGTACTGCGGCTACAGCTACAGGTTTAGCAGCAGGTACTTATACTGTTACCGTTACAGATGCTAACCTTTGCCAGAAAACTCAAACTTTTACCATAACTCAGCCAGCAGCCCTAGTGGCTGGTATTGGAGCACAAACAAACGTAAGTTGTAATGGTGGCTCCAATGGATCGGCCACAGTAGCCGTGACTGGTGGTACAGGAACTTATACTTATCAATGGTCTCCAGTTGGTGGTACTGCAGCAACAGCTTCTGGACTTTTAGCAGGAACTTATACTGTAACAGTTAAAGATGCAAATAACTGTCAAACTACACAAAGCTTTACTATTACACAGCCATCTATTTTAGTTGCCACTCCTCTTGCACAAACTAATATCGCTTGTAATGGAGGTGCTACGGGGTATGCTACGGTAGCGGTAACCGGTGGTACAGGAACTTATACTTATGTATGGTCACCTACAGGTGGAACAGCAGCTACAGCTTCGGGATTAACAGCAGGTACTTATACTGTAACTGTTAAAGATGCTAATCTTTGCCAGACTACTCAATCTTTCACTATTACACAGCCTACAGTTTTAGTTGCATCAGCATCATCTCAAACAAACGTAAGTTGTAATGGAGGATCTAACGGATCGGCTACAGTTACTGCTACAGGAGGTACAATGCCATACACCTATTCATGGGTTCCTGCAAGTGGTACTTCGGCAACTATTACCGGTAAACCTGCCGGAACATATGTTGCAACAGTAACCGATGCCAACGGATGTACAGCAACGCAGAGCTTTACCATAACACAACCTACAGCACTTACTGCTACTACAACACAAACTAACGTTTCTTGTTTTGGTGCTAATAATGGTTCTGCTACAGTTATTGTAAGCGGAGGTACAGGAACTTATACCTACTCATGGAATACAACACCGGTACAAACTACTGCCACTGCTACCGGATTATCCGCAGGTAACTATACAGTAACTGTTACAGACGCTAACAGTTGTACAATGACTCGTAATTTTACCATCACGGGTTCGTCTGCACTAACAATTACTCCAACACAGACTAATGTTTCTTGTAATGGAGGTACTAATGGTACTGCAACTGTTGCAGTAACAGGTGGAACAGGAACATATACATATTTATGGTCTCCATCTGGCGGTACTGCAGCTACAGCTACAGGATTAGCTCCAGGAAACTATTCAGTAACAGTAACAGATGGTAATGGTTGTATAGGCTCACAAAGTTTTACAATTACACAACCAACATTACTTGTACTTAATGGAACATCAACTAACATAAGCTGCAATGGTACTTCAAATGGTGTTGCTACAGTAACTCCAACGGGAGGTACAGCTCCTTATAGCTATTCTTGGGCTCCTTCGGGTGGGACAGCGGCAACAGCAACCGGACTATCAGGTGGAAATTATACCGTTACAGTTACAGATGCTAACGGATGTGTAAAAACACGTTCATATACTATATATGAACAAACACCAATTGTTGTAACATCGGTAAAAACAGATTTACTTTGTCATGGAGCTACAACTGGTACTGCTACAGTATCTGCTACAGGTGGAGTACCAAACTACACTTATGTATGGTCTAATGGTGCAGGAAGTCCAACAGTAACCGGACTTGCAGCAGGCACCTATACTTGTACTGTTTCAGATGCGTTAGGATGCGCTGTTGTTCATACAGTAACAATTACTTCTCCTGAGGCAATTAATGTGGTGGTAACTCAAACGAATGTATCTTGTTCAAGCAATAATGATGGAGCAATTTCTTTAGCTGTATCCGGAGGTGTTGGACCTTATACATACCAGTGGACACCGGCCTCATTAGGCACTACACCAACAGTTAGTGGACTTAGTGCAGGAAATTATAGTGTAACAATTACTGACGCAAATGGATGTACAGCGGTAAGAAACATTACTGTTACACAGCCGCAAGCTATAACCTTTACACTTGCAATAAACAACGCAACCTGCTATGGCGCGAGTAACGGTACAGTTGATGTAACTTCAGTAACCGGTGGTACACCGCCTTATATTTTTGGATTTGATTCAGCAAATGGAGGAGCTCCAGATCCATTATATCTAGCTGCAGGAGAGTATACAGCTACAATTTATGATGCTAGTGGATGTATATCTACTCAAAACTTTACGATAACCCAACCGAATCAAATATTAGTAACTACGCAGCCGCAAAATGTAACAACTACAGCAGGCTCTACTGTATCATATACAACTGCCGCACAAAATGCAAGTAACTATCAGTGGCAATACAGTACTAACGGAATCGATTGGAACAATGTAACAGATGGAGGAACAAACCCTACTTACTCAGGTGCTACGACAGCTACTCTAACGTTAACAAATGTGCCTCATACCTATAATGGTTACTCATATAGAGTTGCTGCAATTGCAGGTGCAAATTGTATGATATATACCAATGTTGCAACATTAAATGTTGAGAACGTTCTTGAGGCTATAAATGATGATTTTAGTGCAACCGAAATCTTGCAGACTGAAGGTGGCATTGCAGGAGACGTTACAGCAAATGACTTGTTTAACAGTCAACCTGTAAATGACTCTGATGTTACGATAAGTGTTGTTGACAATGACGGATTAATTGGTGTTACCATTGATGGTGATGGAAACCTAATAGTACCATCAAACTCAACTATCGGAACTTATACTATTACTTATAGTATATGCGACAGTACAGATTTGACTAATTGTAGTACTGCAGAAGCTATTGTAGTGGTAACTGGAATTTCCGGTTTAGATGATCTTACTAAACTAGAACTTAATTTATATCCTAACCCGGCAACAACAACTGTGTTTATTAAAATTCCTGGTTTTGAAAATCATAGAAATATGAAATTAACTATCCATGATCTAAATGGAAGATTAATCAAACAAAACTTTATAACCTCAGAACTGCAAAGTGTGGATGTTACTGGTGTTGAATCAGGCATTTACCTATTCAGAGTTACATCAGATACTTCTGAGACCACAAGAAGAGTTGTTATTGACAAAAAATTCTAACTTACAAAAGTTAATTAATTTATACTTCAAACAAAAGGGAGCTGTCATAAAAATGACAGCTCCCTTTGCTTCTATATTTAACCAAAGTATATAAAAAAAGAGCAGCGACTTACTACCACGCTGCTCTCATTTAATTAATCCGACAACTTCATCAGATTCCAATATTTCAACAAGCAGGCGATATATCACCTTTGGGGGCGAAACAGTACTATTTATGGGGGGGCTAAAAACGACTGCTAACCTGCTTGTTTTTGGTTATATTTAATAATTAATTTCTTATATAAAGAACAGTCAAAGATCATAATAATATATAGCATACAACAGGTAGAAATTACCTGTTGCATTAAAACAGGTAATTATACGTACTCCCTTATATTATGGGCAATTCATCAACTTTAATAATACTCTGCTGGATTGCGTAAATAACCAATCCGGCAATATTTTTTGCTCCTGTTTTAGCAAAGAGATTATTCTTATGACCTTCAGTAGTTCGTTGAGTGATATGCAGCATATCTCCTATCTCTTTAGCCGTTTTCTGCTGGCATATTAATTTCAGTACTTCCAATTCTCTTTCAGATAACAATTCATCCTCCTGTAACAAGGGTTTGGGTACCTTAGCTGGTATTTGATCCCTTAAAACAGCCAATTGATCTTCTTTAAAGAAATAACCCTGTTTGTGTACCGTACGTATAATGTTTACAAGCTCTAATGGTGAAATACCTTTGGGTAAAAAGGCAGATACTCCGCTTTTAAGCATAAATCCCATAAAGAACTTCTGATAATGAGAAGAAATAATAATTACCTTAACATCCTTATAATTCTCTTTTATCAAATGTGTAGCTTCTATTCCATCCATCCCCGTCATCTTCAAATCAAGCAATACTATATCTGGTAAAACATTTGTGTCGGTCATTTTTTGCAATAACTCTTCACCACTATGAGCTACAAAAATTACATCAAATTCTTCAATGGATTTGAGATAATCTTGTAAAAGACCCACGATTAGCGCATCGTCATCCGTTATAGCAATATTTACCATACTCACTTTTTATTTAAAAATTCCAAAAACTATTACAATCGTTCCTTTTCCTTTAACAGATTTTATTTTATAGGTTGCTTTGAGATATTCAATCCTAAGTTCAAGATTCCTTAACCCTATTCCCATTTTCTGTTCATTTACACCAAAACCTCTTCCATTATCACTCACCATTAAAGCAAAGCTTGTTTGCGTCAAGCGTAGCTGTACATCTATTGCGTCTGCTTTAGAATGCTTAATAACGTTCATAAGCAACTCCTGCGCTACACGTAAAATCTGTATTTTGAATCCGGGTTGTAAATCATCATCACGTCTGTTGTCATTAATAAAATTGATCGAATATCTTTTACTCCATGGTAAAAAAACACCATCAATCAATTCAGAAATACCCGTAAATTCTAATAACGGAGGTGTTAAATCGTGAGATATCCTCCTGGCTTCATTCATCACTTCCTCTAAAAGCAGATTTATTTCAGAATCCGAAGCATTCAATTGGTTTTTCATCTTAATTACAGCCACTTTCCCTATTAAACTATCATGAAGATCTGCCGCGATTCGTGCACGTTCTTTTTCCTGTGCCTGCAACCCTGCTTCCATCAGTTTTTTATGATGTTCCAGTTTTAGTTCCCTTTCACGCAAATTAGCTTCAGTCATGCCTTTATAGCCTGCATACAATATTCTTACAACTAGAAATACTATTGTTGCAATTAGCGCTATCGTTATTGAGATCCAAAGGGCAATAACTTTTGGGTCCTGCCATTTTTCCATATTGAGTATGTTAAATAGGAATAGAACGTTAATATGGTTATTGATATACCAAACCAAAAATAGAACTGGTATCCTGATGATCTGTTTATTATAAAATTAAAAGGGAGAAAGAAAACGAGATTGATTGAAAAAAAAGCTATTAATACAGCATTCAGTCTAAAATTACCCCATTTAGCCTCCTTAAAGACATTTACTTTTTCATGAATGTAAGTTAGAGCCAGAATAATGATCACAAAATCGTCTACTACCTTAGCGTAGGACTGATATGTTGCCATAGTTGTTCTGTCAAATATTAGTATTTCATAGATTATATATATAAATCCCAATGAAAATAAAAATAAGACCCAAGGATGTTTTGCTTTTAAAAAATACCTAAAATAAAAAAAGGTAAACATTGTCATTTCCAGAAGGCTGTAGAATAACAGGCCTATTAAGTTATTGCCTGTAGTGCCTAAAATTCTACTCATAATATCTACCAAAACCATAGCCAGTAAGTACCAGCTTACTCCCTTATGCGTAATATCTAAGGATTTATAATTGAGCATACCCAGCAAAAAACCAATACATGGCATGCCAAGGCACAAAAGGGTAAAATGTGACAAGAATTCATAAAATGTCATTAATCCGTAAATTAAAAGAAATTAATAAATTGTAAGCTCCTATTTCCTCTACAGTTAATTAAAAAAACACTGACCAGAGGAAATAAAGAATATGTAATAAATACAATTTATAGTTTCTAAATTTCGGTTTATATAATGTATTTTATCTGTATTAGAATTAATACAGCTTTGTTTGTTTGGTAAGGTCATAGTTAATTAATTTATGGTTAAACCGATAAAGGGGGAACTTAATCTAACTACCACAAAATTAACCTTTTTTTACTGACAAAACCAGTAATTTAAGATAAAAAACTCTTAATGTTTTATTCTCCATTTCTTTAGTAATCACTGCACTTCCATAATAAAATCCGTTCATTAAGAAAAATTCTCACAATCAGAAAGTACAGATAATTCCTATTTATATTCAGGATATACACCTTTTTTATAATACCAGTTATCATTTTCCATCATGAAAAAAGATTTTTCATGATGGACTTGTGCCTTGAGGCGATAATCCAGGTAATAAGCTTTAAATTCTACAGTAAAATCTGTAACTTTTATTATTTCAAGTTTAATCCATTGATTGCTTTTAGCCCATTGCAACATATCAGGTTTGCTATGATATCTGCGTTCTTTTGGTGCGGTAGTCTGCCATAGATGATCTGCATCGTGAATAGCATAAGCACTATAACGCGAACGCATCAAAGTTTCAGCTGTAGGTGCTTTTTTTAGTCCAAGTATATAGGGCTGACAGCATTCCGAAAACAACAAGCCTGAATTACAATAGCATTTAATATCCGACATTTTTATGAATTAATATGAAGTATAAAATTAAGTATTCCTTTTACATCAAGAACATAATGGGGACTGGTATTTTCAATAGCATTCATTGGCATGAAAGGCATTTGAGCACTTTCAGGCATCTGGACAACAATAGATCCTCCTGCCCTTTTTATAGCAAGTAATCCCTCTGTACCATCTGAATTTGCCCCAGACAATAGTATACCCACAAGTGCAGGACCATATACCGCTGCAGCCGACTCAAATGACACATCAATGCTTGGCCTGCTGTAATTTATTTTTTCAGATGTATCAAGGGATAAAACATCATTAGTTTCAAAAAGTAAGTGATAATCCGAAGGTGCTATGTAAATAAAACCGCTGCGTAAAGGAGTCTTATCTTCAACATCCATCAAAGGAATTTCAGTCTTGTATGAGATAAGCTCTTCAAGGGTAGAGTCTTCTGCACTTTTACGATGCAAAACTAAAACTATGGCAAAATCAGGAACAAATGTGAGCTTAGGCAGTAATTCCATAAGTACCTCAAGACTTCCGGCAGAACCACCTATTATAAGCACTTTACAGCCTTCAATCACTCTGTTTTTTTCCATATTTTGTCTTTGTTTAGCTGCTTAAATCTTTTTTGTAAAGACGAAAACTTAAGTGTTTCCTTAGTGCCAAGAGCGAGATAACCTAATTTAGCAAGGCTATTATCAAACAGAGTAAATGCACGTTCCTGTAACTCTTTGTCAAAATAAATCAGCACATTCCGGCAAAGTATAATATCAAATTCGTTAAACGAACCATCAGACACAAGATTGTGTTCTGAAAATACCATTTTAACAGAGAGATCACTACTGAATTTTGCAAACCCATAATTAGCCGTGTAGTAATCCGAAAAATCTTTTTTACCTCCGGAAATTCTATAATTTTCAGAATATTGCTTCATCATCTGCAAAGGGAAAATTCCTTTTTTGGCAGTATCTAACACTACAGGATTAATATCTGTTGCATAAATAAGGGATTTTTGCAACAAATTGGCCTCCTGAAGCAATATTGCCATCGAATAGACTTCTTCGCCTGAGGCACAGCCGGCATGCCAAAGCCTTATAAAAGGTTTTGTAGCTAACACAGGTATAATTTCCTCCCTTAATACCTTATAAAATAAAGGATCACGAAACATCTCCGTAACATTTACCGTGATCTCTTCTATCATACGCTTAAAATATGTGGGTTCGAGCCTGATTTTTGTAAGCATCTCTCCCAAATTATTAAAACCGTCTAACTGGTATAAACGCTCAACGCGCCTTTTTAAAGAAGCCCGGGAGTATCCGCTAAAATCAAAACCGTGGTATTCAAATACTTCATTTATCAATACCTCAAGTTCACGGTCATTTATCATAACTTTTAAATAGTTCTAAGTATCTCTAATAATTTGTCAACGTCAATGGGCTTTGAGATATAGGCATCAGCTCCGGCTTCAATACATTTCTCCCTATCTCCTACCATTGCCTGCGCTGTCACAGCAATAACAGGCATATAATTTCTCCCGGGTAGTTGCTTAATCAATGGTATAGCCTCATAACCATCCATTTCGGGCATCATCATATCTAAGAGTACAGCATCAATCCTTTCATTACTCCTCAGCACTTCCAAAGCCTCTTCAGCACTAATACAGGACAAACAATCAAACGAGCTGGCCTTTAATGTAGCTGTTAACGCAAAGATATTACGGGAATCGTCGTCAACAATTAAAATCTTTTTTCTTTCCATCTTTAGTCGTTTATAAGCTATTGCTGATCATAAAGCCAAACTCTCAACAATGATAATAACTGATCAACATCAACGGGTTTGGTTATGTAGTCTGAAGCCCCTGCGTTAATACACTTTTCTCTGTCACCTGTCATAGCTTTAGCCGTAACCGCTATTACAGGAAGCGTTTTATATTTACTATTCTCCCTTATACGTGTAGCTGTTTCATAGCCATCCATATTAGGCATCATCATATCCAATAGCACTACATCTACTTCAGGGTGCTCCTCAAGAGCTTTCAGAGCTTCTTTTCCATCAATGGCTGTAATAACATTCATTTTCAATACTTCCAAAGCCTTAGTAAGCGAGTAAATGTTTCTAACATCATCATCAACAACAAGAACAGTTTTATCATTAAGCACATTATTAAGCAGACTTAATTTTTTGTATGTGTCTTTTTTCTCTGTTGTTTTGTTTTCTTCAACTAAATGCAGGAATAAAGAAACTTCATCAAGCATACGCTGATATGAATGAGCGGTTTTAACCACAATCGAATCGGCATATTTCTTAATCTTAAGCTCTTCTTTCATAGAAAGGCTCTTTCCTGTAAATACAATAACAGGAAGGCTCTCAAGCCCTTCATTTTTCTTAACCCCTTCAAGAATCTCATAAGCCTGCTGATCGGGTATCCCCATATCAAGAATTACACAGTCTATATGTTGTTTTTTTAAGGCATCAACACCATCGGTAACATCACTTTTAATTTCGGAATTGATGTCATAAGTCTCAAGAAAATAAGCCAGTGCCTTAGCATGTTTAGGATTATCCTCAATGATAAGAACTTTTTGCGATTCCTTATTAACAATATGTTCTATACGTTTAAATATTTCAGGCATCTGCTCGTAAGCTACCGGCTTATCAAGGAAGTTAACCGCACCTTTTAAAAGACTCTCCTGTTTCATTTTGTGTGAAGACATCATATGTACAGGAATATGTTTCGTCTGCCAGTTGCCTTTAAGCTCTTCCATCACTTCCCATCCGCTTTTTACAGGTAATTGGATATCAAGCAATACTCCTACCGGTCTGTACATTACAGCCAGGTTAAATGCCTCATCTCCTCTTACCGACACAATTCCCCTATAACCACGTTTCCGTGTAAAATCAAGTAAAGATTTAGCAAAATTAGTATCGTCTTCTACAATTAGGATTACCTTATCGTCTCCATTAATACTATCCCTGTCATCAGGAACATCATCAGGAATAGAAAGGCTTAAGAATTTATTCTTTTCTTCTTTATCGCCCGGCTCTTTATCTTCTACAGGTTTTTGAGGCTCATCCCTGTATACAATTTCGGTTTGATGTCTTACTGATCCTGAAATTGGCATAATAAGTGTAAATTCACTTCCTTCATTAGGTTCGCTTTTCAACGTAATTTCCCCTTTTAGAAGTTTAGCAAGCTCCCTGCTGATAGACAGTCCTAGTCCGGTACCACCATATTTACGTTTTGTCGAGCCATCAGCCTGTTGGAAAGCTTCAAAGATAAGGGGCTGTTTTTCATAAGGTATACCTATACCAGTATCTTTTACGGTAAAGTAAACCAGCTTATCATTTTTAGGACATTTTTTAATTTCAAGAGTTACCGATCCTTTAGCTGTAAACTTAATTGCATTCGAGAGCAGGTTTTTAAGGATTTGTTCCAATCGAACTTTATCAGTTTTTAATACTAACGGAGCTTCATTATCAATTATATTCAGCTCGATTCCTTTCTGTTTAGCTACTTCATTAAATAAAGCCTTAAGCGCATCGGTAATTTCTTTAGTAGCAATATCTATAAATTCAAGCTCCATCTTTCCTGCCTCAATTTTGGAAAGGTCAAGAATTTCATCAATTAGTCCCAACAAGCCATTTCCTGAACTTTGTATAACCTTTGCAAATTCAATTTGCTCATCGTTCATGTTTTTATCGTTGTTCTCTGAAAGCAACCTGCTTAATAACAATATTGAATTAAGAGGTGTTCTCAATTCATGTGACATGTTTGCCAGGAATTCCGATTTATAACGTGTGCTCAGCTCAAGATCTTCCGATTTTTTCTGAATCTCAACATTTCGTTCTTCAAGCAGTACACTACGTTCTGCCAGCTCCTCGTTAGTTTGCTGCAATTCTTCCTGCTGTACTCTTAACTCCTCTTCTGAAGCCTGTAGCTTTTGCGTTTGTGCTTCCAATTCGGCATTAATGTTCTCCATCTCGCTATGCTGCATTCTTAACTCTTCAGATTGAGATTCTGTTTCTTCAAGCAATTCCTGGAGACGTTTTCTGTTCTGTGATGCAGTTATAGCTATACCAACATTATTGGCTGCAGCATTAAGAAAAGCAATACTACGTTTTGAAAATTCTTTAACCGATGCCAATTCGACAACTCCCGTTACCTTATCATCAATAAGTGGCACTGCGATTATATGTGCAGGTTTTGTCTCACCCAACGCATACGAGATCTTGATGTCATCTGCAGAAACAGACTTAAGCTCTTTTATAGAACGCGAAGCTACAGCCTGACCACTAAGCCCATCTCCTACCTTAATACGGATGCGACTTTTATCAGCAACATAGCTATATCCTGCTGTTGCAACTAAATCCTGGCCGTCAACAACATACAACACGGCAGCATTACTATTGGTATAAGCCGCCAGGTGTTCTATAATATCGGATGTAAGCTGGCCAATTTCTTTTTCACCAATCATTACATCGTTAAGCTTTGCAAGCCCTGATTGAAGCCATTCATTATCAGAAAGCGTCCTGAATGATTTATCAAGCTCAACCGCCATATTGTTCAATGAACCGGCTACGCTTCCTAAAGCATCACTCTGTGTATCATTTACCCTTATTTCATAATTACCGGACGATATTTCACCAGCAATTCCACTGATAACACGAATTCTTTCGGCTGTTTCTTTTTCAGCTTCCTGAAGCTTTAACTGTAATTTTAAACGTTCATTATAATCCCTAAGTATACGCGCAAAGAAACTAACACTTATTAATAAAGCTAAAAGTGCCGCAATAACTATAAGCACTGAACTATACATGCCATATTTCTCTGATGCCGAATTACGCTCAGCCAAAAGTCTTTGCTCTTCATTTTCCATCCGCTTAAGCAAACCACGAATACTCTCCATAAGCTTTCTTCCATTATCAAGCTCATCCGGAGTAATGGCACCATTGCGCATTTTATCAGTGACTCTTTCATCTAGATAATCATAAAAAGAATTAATCAAAGGACGTAATTCCTTAATACTCGTTTGCTGTAATGGATTATCAGTAGTGAGTTGCTCTAATTTATTTATATATAAACTGGTATCTTCTTCAGCATTTTCATAGCGTTTAAGAAAATCCTGTTTGCCTGTTACAAGAAAACCCCTCATACCTCCCTGAGCATCGGTCATTACCGATGTAGCCTCATTTATATTATAAATTACTTCCTGAGTGTGCCTAACTAGTGAATTACTTTCAAGCAGGCTTCTTATACTCAAAAAAGAAGCTGTTGAGCTTACAAGTAGTATCAATATTGAAACACCTGAGCTTATTAATAAATTTCTTTTAAAACTTCCGTCCATATATATGTGTAAGGTTTATTTAAATAGGTAAAATAATTATAAAACTGGCACCATTGCCCACATCACTTTTCGCTGTTATTATACCATTGTGTTTTTCTACTATCTTTTTTGCAATAGCCAGACCGATCCCAGTACCTTCGTATGCATTCCTGTCGTTAAGGCTTTGGAAGATCTTAAATATCTTATCAAGGTATATCTCATTAAAACCAATACCATTATCGCTCACTGTTATCCTGCAATACTTACCCGAAGCATCAAGTGAACCGTCAAAGCTTTTTTCATTAATAATTTCTCCGGTAATGTTTATTTCCGGAGGAAAACCTTCTTTTGAAAATTTAAGTGAATTACTCACCAGATTCTGGAAAAGCTGCCTTAACTGGCTGGAAACACCGATTACAGATGGCAACTGGTTAACAGTTATAACTGCCATTTTTTCATCAACTATATAATCTAAGTCTGCCAGCACTTCTTCGACAATGGCATTTAGATTTAATCGTTGCGGAACAACATCGGAAGAAAGCCGTGAGTAATCAATAAGATCTGATATAAGATTTGACATTCTCTCTGCAGATTTTATTGTTCTCCTTACGTAGTCTTTAGCTGTTTCATTATCCGGAAGATAACGCTCATCAATTATCTTAACAAATGTTTCTATCTTACGGAGAGGTTCTTTAAGATCGTGTGATACTACCCATGCAAATTGTTGCAATTCATGATTACTAAACTCAAGCTCCTCATTTTTGGCAACCAGCTCCTGAGTACGTTCGGCAACTTTGATCTCAAGGTTTTCCTGTGCTTCCTTTCTTATCTCAATTTCTTTAGACAAAAGATCTTTCATGCTCTTTAGCTCCTGTGTCTGCTCATAAAGCCTCAGAAAACTTTTCACCTTAAGAATAAGCAAATCAGGATCTACAGGTTTGGTAATATAATCTACCCCACCTGTTTCATATCCTCTTGAAATAAATCTCTTTTCTTTATTTACCGCCGACAGAAAAATTACCGGTATATCTTTTGTCCTGTTACTTCCTGCCAATATCTCTACCACTTCAAAGCCATCCATAACGGGCATTTGTACATCCATTATGATAAGCGAATAATCTTTTTTCAGGATTTTCTTTAAAGCTTCTTCTCCCGATTCAGCACTATCAGCTTCAAGGCCGTGTAGCTGTAATACTTTTTTTAATGCAAGTATATTAGCCCGGATATCATCTACAATTAATATCATAATGCAAAAGGCGTTTTATAACTAATGTCAAAACCCACCATTAGTTTAGTTTCAATATAAAGCAATAAAAAAAAAGATTGCGTTTTAAAATTAGGAAATATAATATCCGGAAATAACAATGACGGATTAGTTTTTCGAGGTGTATTAATCATATTAATATACTTAATACAATGCATGCAAATATAACCTGCCTTTTTAAGAGTATATCTAAAAAGCTGCAGGCTATTGTAATTAGTTATGTCTAAAGGTATGGTTAGTATTTTTATAGTCACTTTTCAAAGTTAAAATATCACCCTGTAAATCAATTTATAGGTTTTCACTTATTTTCTTACAACTTTTTACAACCCCATAAAAAAACAGCCGATTAAAGCTGTTTTAGTATAGTAACGTAAGAATGACTAATCCCGTTTTCAGACCTTTCTATTTATTGCCAAAAGTAATACCCTGCCAATCATCGGTTCTAAACGAAGAAGCCGGCAGTCCTGACGAATTAGTAAGATTTCCATCAGGGTTATCCGCCCAGTTGTAACGAACAGCAACCGGATCTTTCACTTCTGCAGAAGAAATGACTATAGTGTTACCCACCACTTTAGCCTCTGCCCAATGAAAAACTTTATCTTTTCCTGCAATAGAAAAACCTCTTAGCGCTTTACCATCGTTAGATTTTAAGGTTTCGTTAAAAGTAAACGACACTATCATATCACTTTCTTTTTTGCTGAAAGATTTATATAATGGTCCTGAATAAGGCGTTGGAATACCATATATTTTCGATAATGCGATACGAGCCAATCTATAGCCTACATCCTGTTTATTTTTAGGATGTATATCACCGGCATCACCTATGTCTGTAATCACTGCCATCCCTGTATTCTTTACATTTAGCAGCGTTTTAAGCTGTGCTTCTCTAAGCTCAGCCCAGGCTGATGCTCCTGGTTCATCTTTAGCTTTCATATAGTTTGCCAATTGCACAAAATAGAACGGCATATCTTTTCTCTCAAATTTACTGCGCCAATCCGAAATAAGTATTGGAAACAAGGTTTGATATTGATATGCCCTGTCGGCATTGCTTTCCCCCTGGTACCATATAGCTCCGGCAATCGGTAACTTAATTAGTGGATGTATCATTGCATTGTACAAAACCGTAGGCTGATTTTGATCCGCAGGCAGATAAGGTCTTACCGGAAGCTCTGTAAAATCTACCCCTACAGCATAATACCATTTACCAGCCAGCGAAAAAGATTCATTTCCTGCTTTAAGGATAAGATCAGTATCCTTACCATATATACCACCTCCACCTGTATTATCTGTAACACGGATAGTAATAACATTACCGGATTCCTTAAGTACATTTGCCGGAATAGTATAGTTACGAAGTACATTATAACCGCTTGTAGTACCTATATAAACTCCATTAACCCATAGTTTATCATCATCATCAGCATAAAAATTAAATTGCAGGTCTTTCCCTTTCATTACTGCCGGGAGATTAAATTCTTTTTTAAACCAGGCAACACCATCAAAACCTACCAGCGCATCATTTTCCCAAAATTGAGGGAGCTGCATTGTTTTCCAGTTACTATAATCAAATTCTTTGGTCTCCCATTTGCCATTATTACCCCTTTCAGCTTTTTCCATCGTTGCATTCCATACCTTGCTATCAACATCAAACTGCCTTTTTAAGGCTTCTTTATCACTAACAGATTCCAATGCCTTTATCGCTGTATCAAAATCATGAATCTCTTTCAATGCACCTTTGCTAATCCAGGCTTCGATAACAGTACCTCCCCACGAACTATGAAGTAATCCGATAGGGATATGTTTTTGTTCATATATGTTTTTAGCAAAAAAATAAGCCGTAGATGAAAAATTACTGATTGTTGAAGGACTGCATACCTGCCATCCGTCAGTATCAATTTTTAAATCATTTAAAGGGGTTGCACTTGTAGTATGTGTAGCCTGAAGCAAACGAATCTGAGGATAAGTCGCATTACGAATTTCCTCTTCATAATTATTAATTTTTCCCCAGCCATCCAGAGGCATTTCCATATTACTTTGTCCGGAACAAAGCCATACTTCACCTATTAATATATTTTCAAGAACTAAATTATCACCATCGTTTATAGAAACATTGTAAGGCCCACCATATGAAGGTGTTTTAAGTGTAACTGACCAATTCCCTTCCTCATCAGCTTTAGATGTATATGATTTTTTGTCCCATGATGAGATTACTTTTACTGTTGCGCCCGCAGCAGTAGTTCCCCATACAGGCACGTTAGATTTTTGTTGCAAAACCATATTATTTGAGAAGAAAGAAGGTAATACTACCTTCCCTTCAGCAGATAAATATGCCATAAAGAAGACTGTAGCAAGAAAAATGTTTCTTAAAGTTGAATTCATTAGAATAGTAAGTTTGGAATAGTAATAAGTCCGAAAATTACATATTAAAATTTAATTTGGCGACAATTCAATACAATATTGTCACAATGACCACTACTAAGTTTAAACTATTAAATAAGGAAAAAATGTGCCATCCATTTGGAATTCGATTCCATGATTCTATCTTTACAGGGTATTAACCAATAACCTCCAAGTATATTATGTTGCTTAAACCCCTAAGCCGTGTCCTGACTTTTCTTGCTGCCACTATACTAATGAATGCACAGGTTAACGAAAATAATTTTATCCAGGCAACTAAAGATTCGCTTGCAACTCATCCCGATACATCTAAAGGACAATTTGGCTACAAACAATTAATTATTCCCGGAGTTCTTATAGGCTATGGTGTTGCAGCCCTTAACAGTAAGTCGCTAAATAAATTCGATAAAGATGTTCGTGAAGATCTAAAACATAATACCCATACTGATATTGATCAGTTTACTCTTTATGCCCCGGCTGCAGCCGTATATGCTCTTAATGCCTTTGGCGTAAAAGGAAAACACAATTTTAAAGACCGTACAATTGTTTATGCTACAGCATTTTTATTATCTAATCTTACTGTTAAAACATTAAAATCTACAACAGATGTTACCCGTCCAAACGGACTTGTAGATAACTCATTTCCATCAGGTCATACAACGGCAGCTTTTTTAGGTGCAGAATTTTTATGGCAGGAATATAAAGATGTATCTGTTTGGTATGGTGTAGCCGGATATACTGTGGCTACAGCAACCGGAGTAATGAGGCTAACTAACGACAGGCATTGGGTGAGTGATATTGTTGCCGGTGCCGGAATAGGGATCCTCAGTACAAAAGCAGCTTATTGGCTTTTAGACCCAATAAACAATTTGTTGTTCAGTTCAAAGGAAGAGAAAAAAACAGCCATGCTTTTACCTTTCTATAATGGTAATCAGGCTGGTGGTAACTTTGTTATGAGATTCTAAAAATTTACCAGAAAAACTATTTTCTTGTCTTAGTTCAATGCAAAAGTATTTCTTATAGTACAACTTTGTATTATAAAATGAAACATCATGAGCAAGATAAACATCCTATATACAGGCAGGCATCCTGAAATTCTTGAAACGGTTGTACGCCTTATTAACCAGAACGAAAACTGGAATGGGTTTGGTGCTTCCAGCAATAAAGAGGCTATTAATCTGTTCAATACTGTAAATTTTACAATAGTATTACTGGGCTGCGGTATCCCTGAAGATGAAGAAAAGCAATTACGAGATACTTTTGCTGCTATCAATCCGGAATGTACCGTAGTACAACACTATGGAGGAGGCAGCGGACTTTTAAGCAATGAAATATATGCCGCTTTGGCAGAAGCAAATGTTTAATTTACATGCCATATAAAATATTGTCTTCTGACTGTTCCATCTGATGGTGACATATATTCTTTTTATGTACAACATTTATTTGTGTATGCTGATTTCTTACTTTATAGGTTTGAGACTTCACTTCAGGCTTTACTAATTTACTAAAAGACACTAAGCCTGCTATAGCAAAAGTTACTATTAGTGATAATATAAGCCCGCTTAATATTTTATATATAAGTTTCATAAATATTGGTTGATTGAAATGATGGCTCCGAAAAGCCATCATTTATTATTTTTAGTTATCAAAATTAGTGGCAGTAGCAATTGCTCTTACTGCTTCCATATCTTTCTGAACATCCTTGATTTTTACTTCTGCCAGATTGTATGCATCCGGACCAAGGAATAAATGTACCGGTGGTTGTGGCATCAAAGCAACTTCGATAATTGCTGTTGCTGCTTTATCAGGATCACCTGGTTGGTTATTGTTAATATCATTCTCATGAACCATTTGTACTTCTCTTACTGTTTTATATTCAGTAATCTCATTATTTGGTGTTACGAGCGAAGTACCTTCCAAAAAGTTGGTTCTAAAATAACCCGGAGATACTATCGTCGCATTTATACCAAAAGGTGCAACCTCAGCAGAAAGCGATTCGGTAAAACCATGTACTGCAAACTTAGTAGCGCAATAAATTCCGAAACCAGGAAAATTACCGGTAAATCCTCCTATGGAAGCCACATTAAAAATGTGACCAGACTGTTGTTTTCTCATTTGAGGCAATGCCTGACGAATAACATTTAAGGATCCAAATACATTTACATCAAAATTTTGACGGCTTTCAGCATCGCTTAACTCTTCTAAGGCTCCTACCAGTCCATAACCGGCATTGTTAACTACTACATCAAGACTACCAAACTTGTCAATTGTTTTTTGAATAGAATCGGCAACACTTTGCTCGTTGAGTATATCAACGGCAATAGGCAAAAAGTTAGTATTTACACCTACAGCTTTTTCAAGATCCTCAAGGCTTCTTGATGTTGCTGCTACTTTGTAGCCTTCATTAAGTAATTTTTTTACAAGACTAAGCCCTAATCCTTTTGAGGCGCCTGTAACATACCATACATTTTGTTCTGAATTTTTCATTGTCTTATTTTTAATTAATTGTTTTAATTTGACAAGACAAAGGTATTGACGGAGTACTCCTCTGTAATTGTGGTTTACAAAGCAATAATTGTACAATTCAAACAGCTGAAAAACATTACCTAATTACACTACAAATAAAAAAGCCGTCCTTTTAAGGGGACGGCTTTGAATTAAAATTTCTTATTGACTATCAATTTTTTATCAGTCTTGTAATTATCGGCAGTTATGCTTATAATATACACACCCGATTCTAATCCTGAAACATCTAGTCTGTACTCATCAGATTTGATGTGATTATCCCACTTGATAAGTCTTCCGTTCAGATCATACAAATCTAATTTCACGTTCTGAAATAAATCTAAATTCGGAATCTCAACAAGCACTTCAGTTGAGGCTGGGTTAGGATAAATATTCATCTCTAAATATTTTATATCATCAACTCCCACAACAGGTGGTAATGGATTAACATTAAGTGTTGCTGCTTCTGATAATATATAACAACCATTTTGCTGCATTAATATTACCCTGTATTTATATCCATCCATAGACTGATATGCATTTGTAATAGTAAGCGTTGGAGTTGCAACACCACTATATCCTGGCGTAGATCCACCTGCATTAAGATTTGAGAACGTCTGTCCTCCATCAGTACTTAACTGCCACTGATAATACATCACGTTTTGAGCTTGTACCGTAAATACTACTGTTGCACCACCATCAACCGTAACCGATTGCGGAGCCGAAGTAACAATTATCGGTGCTGTACCATAAATTGTGGTACTTAATGTATAGGTGCAACCATTTGTATCAGTAATAGTAACTGTATACGTTCCCGGAAGTACATTTTCTAAATTAGCAGTTGTATTACCATTAGACCATAAATAGGTATATGGAGCTACACCTCCTGAAGCGTGCAGTACAGCCGATCCTGTAGTATAACAATCTGCATTTGTTACTATAAAGTATCCTGTTACTGCTGTTGGTGCTGTAATAGTAAGATATCTAATATCCCAACATCCATTAGCATCTGTAACTACAACATTATAATTACCAACAGCTAAATTTTCAGCAACATTTGTTGTACTTACTGCCGGTGACCATGTATATGTATAAGGACCAGTTCCGCCTGTAGCGTTTATAGTTATCGATCCATCACTGTCTGAAGCACAATCAACATTTACCTGTGAAGTAGTAAGTTGTAATGGTGAAGCTGGTTGTGTAAGTGTTATACTTGCATTGGTCTGACAACCATTAGCATCTGTCACAACTACAGTATAAGCACCTGCAGTAAGATTATTTGCTACAGCAGTAGTTTGTCCTGTATTCCATAAGTACGTGTATGGCTGAGTACCCCCAGAAACATCTGCACTTGCCGAACCTGTAGCAGCACCGTAACAAAGTATATCTGTATAATTGTTTATAGCTACTGTTAGTTGTTGTGGTTCGGTTATGGTGAATATCTGAGTAGCCTGACACTGATTAGCATCTGTAACTGTCACAGTGTAGTTGCCCGGTGCTAAAGCTGTAGCTGTAGCTGTAGTTTGTACCGGAGTAGTATTCCAGCTATAAGTATAAGTTCCTGTACCACCTGTTACTGTAACAGTAGCCGAACCATTAGCTGCACCAAAACAAGAAACATTAGTAATAGTCCCTTGAGAAGCTAAAAGTAATGTAGGTTCAGTAATCGTAAAACTTTGAGACAAAGTACATCCGTTTGCATCTGTTACATCAACAGAATATACTCCTGCTGTTAAACCTGTAACAGTGTTCGTTGTTGCTGCATTATTCCATAAATA
Organism: Flavobacterium sp. AG291; assembly: GCF_003350375.1. Taxonomy (GTDB): domain Bacteria; phylum Bacteroidota; class Bacteroidia; order Flavobacteriales; family Flavobacteriaceae; genus Flavobacterium; species Flavobacterium suzhouense. The sequence goes on from NZ_QQAR01000002.1 coordinate 357,047, forward strand.
CGTATAAGGAGCAGTACCTCCATTAACTGCAATAGTAGCTGTACCGTTAGAACCTCCAAAACATGACACATTTGTTTGTGTAGTATTCGGAGTTGTGACTAAAGGCTGAGAAGGCTGTGATATGGTGAAAGATTGAGTTGTAACACACTGATTAGCATCAGTAACTGTTACTATATATGTACCAGCTACTAACCCCGTAGCTGTAGCTGTAGTTTGTGCCGGAGTAGTATCCCAGCTATAGTTATAAGCGCCTGTACCACCTGTTACTGCAACTGTAGCTTCCCCGGTAGCGTTACCGTAACATAAAACGTTTGTCTGGGCTGATGCTGTAGCCACTAGAGCTGTTGGCTCAGTAATAGTGAAACTATTTGATAAAACACAACCATTAGCATCGGTTACGTCAACACTATAAGTTCCGGCTACAAGACCGGTAATTGTACTTGTTGTTGCACCGTTACTCCATAAATACGTATAAGCACCTGTACCGCCATTCACGACAATAGTTGCCGATCCCGTAGCCTGACCATTACACAATACGTTCGTCTGTGTTGTGTTTGGCGTTAATGCAAGTGGTTGAGCAGGCTCTGTGATAACAAATGACTGTGTAGTTGTACAACCGTTTGCGTCAGTAACCGTTACGGTATAAGTACCCGCTGAAAGGTTTGTAGCTGTAGCAGTAGTTTGTACCGGAGTAGTATCCCAACTATAGGTATATGCGCCTGTACCACCAGTTACAGCAACAGTAGCTGAACCTGTAGTATCACCGTAGCATAAAACATTCGTTTGAGTATCAGCGGTAGCTGTAAGTGCTAATGCCGGTTCTGTAATTGTAAAGCTATTTGATAAAACACATCCGTTAGCATCGGTTACATCAACAGTATAAGTACCTGCTATCAGGCCGGTAACAGTATTTGTTGTCGCACCATTACTCCATAAATAAGTATAAGCACCTGTTCCTCCTGTTACTGATACAGTAGCTGAACCTGTCGCCTGACCATTACACAATACGTTCGTCTGTGTTGTGTTTGGCGTTAATGCAAGTGGTTGAGCAGGCTGAGTGATAACAAATGACTGTGTAGTTGTACAACCGTTTGCGTCAGTAACCGTTACGGTATAAGTACCCGCTGAAAGGTTTGTAGCTGTAGCAGTAGTTTGTACCGGAGTAGTATCCCAACTATAGGTATATGCGCCTGTACCACCAGTTACAGCAACAGTAGCTGAACCTGTAGTATCACCGTAGCATAAAACATTG
>NZ_QQAR01000002.1:358396-414681 GCF_003350375.1 Flavobacterium sp. AG291
TACCGGAGTAGTATCCCAACTATAGGTATATGCGCCTGTACCACCAGTTACAGCAACAGTAGCTGAACCTGTAGTATCACCGTAGCATAAAACATTGGTTTGACTATCAACAGTAGCTGTAAGTGCTATCGGTTCAGTAATTGTAAAACTGTTTGATAAAACACATCCATTAGCATCGGTTACATCAACAGTATAAGTACCGGCTAAAAGACCTGTAATTGTATTTGTTGTCGCTCCGTTACTCCATAGATAAGTATAAGAACCTGTTCCACCTGTTACTGCAACAGTAGCCGAACCTGTAGCCTGACCATTACATAGTATATCAGTTTGGGTTGTATTTGGTGTTAATGCAAGTGCAGAAACAGGTTCTGTTATAGTGAATGATTGTGTAGCAGTACAGCCATTAGCGTCGGTAACAGTAGCTGTATAGTTTCCAGCCGTAAGGTTTGAGGCAGTCGCAGTTGTCTGTACCGGAGTAGTATTCCATGAATATGAATAACTACCTGTACCACCTGTAGCGGTAACTGTAGCTTCACCCGTTGCATTGCCGTGGCACAGTACATCAACCTGAGTACCTGCTGAAGCTGTAAGCGCAGTAGCAGGTTCTGTAATGGTGAATGATTGCGTTGCTGTACAGTTGTTAGCATCGGTTACCGTAGCTATATATGTTCCCGCCGCAAGTCCTGCAGCTGTAGCTGTTGTTTGTACCGGAGTAGTATTCCAACTATACGTATAAGCTCCTGTACCACCTGTAGCGGTTACTGTAGCTTCACCTGTTGCATTGCCGTGGCAAAGCACATTTACCTGAGTTCCTGCTGAAGCAGTAAGTACTATTGGTTCTGTAATGGTAAATGACTGTGTTGCAGTACAATTGTTAGCATCAGTTACTGTTGCTATATATGTACCTGCCGAAAGGTTCGAAGCCGTAGCAGTTGTCTGTACCGGGGTCGTATCCCAACTATAGGTATATGTTCCTGTTCCTCCTGTTACGTTCACCGTAGCTTCTCCTGTAGCATTACCATTACATAAAACATCTACCTGAGTACCTGCCGTAGCAGTAAGTACTGCTGGCTCTGTAATAGTGAAGCTTTGTGTTGCTGTGCATAGGTTAGCGTCAGTTACTGTTGCGATATACGTTCCGGCTGCAAGAGCCGTGGCCGTAGCGGTTGTTTGTACCGGAGTCGTATTCCAGCTATAGGTATAAGCTCCTGTACCGCCTGTTGCGGTTACTGTAGCTTCACCCGTTGCATTGCCATTACAAAGTACATCTACCTGAGTTCCTGCTGTCGCAACAAGTGCAGCAGTTGGTTGTGTAATTGTGAAGCCTTGCGTTGTTGTACAAAGGTTAGCATCGGTTACGGTTACTGTATAATTACCGGCGGCAAGGCCTGTTGCCGTAGCCGTAGTTTGTACCGGTGTAGTATTCCAGCTATAGCTGTATGCCCCATTACCTCCCGTTACGTTTACTGTAGCTGTACCTGTAGCATTTCCGCGACAAAGAACATTCACCTGAGTACCCGCTGAAGCTGTAAGTACTGAAGGTTCTGTAATCGTGAAACTTTGTGTTTTAAAACAAAGGGTAGCGTCAGTTACCGTTACGGTATAGGTACCGGCTGCAAGGCCTGTTGCCGTAGCCGTAGTTTGTACCGGTGTTGTATTCCAGCTGTAAGTGTATGTTCCAGTACCACCTGTTACATTTACTGTAGCCGAACCTGTAGTACTGCCATGGCAAAGAACATTTACCTGATTACCCACCGAAGTTACTATTGCGGGATTTACCGTTACCTGTATTTCTTTTCTTTGTCCCTCACAACCAGATGCTGTTACCTGCGAAACCCAGTAAGAACTAGTATTAGATATATTTGTATTTGGTGTAGGTGCGGTCGTTGATGGTAAACCACCTGTGGCAACAGTATACCATTTGAATGATGCCCCTGAACCTACTAAAGTTGGCGATAATGGAGATGCTGTAGCACTATAGCAATAAAACACATCACTAGTTGTAGCCAGAGGAGGCATGGAAGCGGTAGGTGAATTAACGGTTAACACTACATCCATTTTTGCACCGCTATTACCATTACCGGCTCCGCTATGGTAAGGAACGATCTGCACTGAATTAACAGGTATATAACTTGATAAATCAAATGTACCATCACAGTAATTATTTCCAATCTCTACATTATTTACAAGAATTCTAAATCTATAATTAATATTACATACAGGATAATTATTTAAAAAAGTCGACCAATAATTACTTACATCTAAAGTCACACTAGTTTGACAGGTTGAAATATTTGAAAATGTAAATGACTGACCTGAGACCACATTGCTAAAAGATGGTGATGCCGAATAACTAATTGGGGTTGTTTGTGCTTTAGCAATACTACAGAGCATAAGGAGTATGACTAATTTAAAATCGTAGAGTAGTTTTTTAATCATGTGGTTTTGGTTTAAATTGGCATTTAAAATAAGCGCGAATATACTTAGAATTTCCGTATATATTTTACTGTTAAATAAAATATAGCTATTTGTTAAAAAACAAACGTATAAAATTGGCTAACAGTAGTTTGCCCATAAACAACAAGTCAAATAATTCTTATGCTTTTTTTATTTTATGTTATTCTTTCATGCTACACAATCCCCATAGATCTGGGTAAAGAGCGCATACACATCCAGATTAGAGTTTGCTTTCATTATCTTACCTTCATTCATGTAATATACGTCACAAAAACCTACCTCAACATAAAGCCCGGTAGGTTCTGCCTCTTCTTCATAAATGGTAAATATGCCTTCATGCGTACCTCTGTCTACCCCCTGTACAATTACGTAATTATCATGAGCAATAAGATTCTTAATTTCACAGCTAATATCAGGAAAAATAGCAAACCTATTATGCCAAGCCATACTAACCGAAGTAACACCAAATGCCATTTTGTTAAATGGAATGTCAAACCATTCACTTTCGGCATCACATAGTGTATTAAGGTATTCAAAGTCTCTTTGGTTGACAGCAGCATACAATCCCTGTATCACAGCAGCATTTGTTTCATTTATCATTTTGACTGAATTTTTTGGTTAGAATTGTTAATTTTTAGATGATACAAAAGTAGATTCACAAACCATCCTAATTATTGTATAAAACAAAGCATTGATTACATAAATCAAACAATTGTTTCAAAGTGCATTGGCTAATACAAAATGTTTTATTCCAAAATGAATAAGCTGTAATGCAAAATTAGCAAGCAGGTAATCCTTATAGATATAAGATGTGTTTATCTGAGAACCTATCTTTTCAAAAAGTTTCTTTACATCGCTTTGTTGTGCTGCACCTAACACAAACGGTCCATGCCCGTTCTGGTAAAACAACGGATACTTTTTAAGGCTCTCCTTTACCTGGTTTGGCAACTGGTCTTCCTGAACAGAGAATACGATCCCCTCATTAAGCCCCTTTGGTATTTCGACCGATGAAGCATCTAACAGCAATAACGCGCTTTTGCCGGATGTGTCGTTAAACAGACAAAAGCTATACCATCCTTTTTTATGAATATCAGGTTGTGGTAATTGGTAAATATGATAATGAAGATTATACATATTATCAGTTATTTGCTGTAATACTCAATCGTATCATGACATTATAATTCATTTATTAACAGTACAAATTTACAGTATGAGTTACAAGTTTTTTTTACACGAATCAAACCATTACTTGTGTTTTTCAAACAGTCTTTCACAAGCAAAAAATTAAAAAATTGTTTGAATTTCGCAATCATTGATTTGCTTTTTGCATACCTTTATAGTGAGTAGCAGATTACTTTTGTAAAACAAAATCGATCACAAAACTATTCTAAAGCACTGTAAATCATGGAAAGGACAGAAACTCTTGAAGATTTATACAAGCAAAAATTTAACTGGATGCCCGAAGGGCTTCAAAAAGACCTTGGCCACTTTAATGTTTTCCGTCACGAAGACTGTGTAGGTCCCGGTAAGGAACCCGTAAAGTATACCCGAAGGGATTATTACAAAATAGCGCTTATCCGCGGTCATTATATATACCACTATGCCGATAAAAGCCTTGAGGTAAATGGAAATGTATTATTATTCTTTAACCCGAGTGTACCCTACACTTTCGAAGCGGTCACCCCAAGCTCTACCGGCTTTTTTTGCATCTTTAAAGATGCTTTCTTCAGCGAGCATATGCGTGGCAGCCTGAAAGACTTACCTATGTACACTCCGGGTGCAAGCCCTGCCTATGTACTTGATGACAGTCAATATGATTATATTGCTAATGTATTTACTAAAATGGTAGATGAAATGCAGGGTGATTATCAGTTTAAGTTTGATCTGATAAGAAACTACATTATGGAAATGGTGCATTACTCCATAAAAATGCGACCGACTGAGACATTATATACCCACATAGATGCCAATTCACGTATTACAGCAGTATTTACGGAACTACTTGAAAGACAATTCCCAATAGAATCGCCTAGTCAGCAGTTCTCTTTACGAAGTGCAAAAGACTTTGCCGGACAGCTGAATGTTCACGTTAACCATCTTAACCGTGCCATAAAAACGACTACAGGAAAAACAACATCCGATCATATTTTTGAACGTTTGTTAAGTGAGGCTAAAGCACTGTTGCGACATACAGACTGGAATATCTCTGAAATAAGTTATGCCTTGGGCTTTGATGAATCGGCTCATTTCAACCATTTCTTTAAAAAGTTTACCAACGCTACACCATCATCTTTCAGAAGCTAATCAAATAGCACCATATATAAATAAAAAAGGACGGTCTTATTATGAGCCGTCCTTTTTATATTGTAATGAAATCGTTTATGGCTTTACCACTTTTACTGTATCAGTAGTAACTGAGATAGTATCTTTTGCACCTACCTCATCAACCACTGTAGTTTCAGAGGTTGTTGTCGAAGTTGTGTCGCCATCCATAACAGTTGTTTCGGTCGTTTCAGTTGTTTCTTTTTTGCATGAAGTAAGACTAAGTCCTGCTACAAGGGCAGTAACCATAAAAGCATTTCTTAAAAATATAACTTTCATAAATTAAGGTTTTAAAATTTAATGTTAGGTAAATTGGTAAACAAAAAAGACAGCTAAAGCTGTCTTTAAATTATTTTACTTTAGTAACTGTGTCAGTCATTGTAGTGTCGTGAGCTGCGCCCGGAGCGTCTACTTCCGTTTCAGTTACTGTAGTGGTAGTATCTCCATCCATGGTAGTTTCCATTTCAGTATCTACTTCCGTTGATGTCTTTTCTTTACAAGATGTCAGGCTAAGCCCTCCAACAAGTACAGCAGCCATTAGCATGCTTCTTAAAAATGTGATTTTCATGATTTCTCTTATTAAATGATTAGTGATAGTGCCAAAAGTAATTTTTTAATAATTGAATAATCTTAAATTTTTACTAAATTAACTCCACTATATCAATACATTATAAACATTACTTCTTTAAAAACTCAAATTTACCTTTGTTATTTTTATGCTCCCTCTGTAGCGTATCTACCATTCTTTTAAGATGATAATCGGAAATTACCCAGCTCATTGGAAAAGGCATGTCCTCCTTCTCTCCTTTTTTAAATTTCGTTTTATAAAGACTATAGTTTATATAGGAAGTAATAGTATCCTTATTGAAATTCTCTCTAAAATACTCCTTAAGCACATCGTTACCAAAACCGGTACCTGTATCAGATGTTTTTAGTACAGTAAGCAATGGTGTTGCCAAATCATTCGTTAGCGGATGTATCCTGCCGGATGGCTTTTTCTTAGTGTCAGAATTGGTTAGATGCAGTATATGATAGGTAAACCTGTCATAAATAGGAGTTCCCTTTTTACTGGCAAGATATACCTTTAACTGCTGAAGAAATTCCAGCGTAGTACCTGCACCTGAGTTATCATAATAGCCTCCATCTACAAAATACCTGTCATGTATCTTTCCTGCCGGTGAAACATATGGAAACCTTGAACTTAATGCTGCAGCAGTACTATAGCGAATGTCTGTTCTGGAATCTTTCTTTTTAAGACTGTCTACCAGTTCCAGTACATCGGTACGATACCATTTCTGTTTTTCCCTTTTGGGTATTATGGGACTTATTACTCCCGGGTAACTATTATCAACCTGGGTAACATTAATGAACAACAAAGGCAACTTTCCGGAATAGTCATATACTTTGGATAAAGGCCTATTATAAAAATGAGGTATCAGCGTATCTATTTCAGGCGCTATATCATCTTCTGCAGGGCTTCCTGAAAATCCTCTCTCCAATGCATCTGCCCTGTTATCAAAACAAAACGGGATGATATACTGAAATATATCAGGCCCTAGCATCCTTCCTAAAGTAAAGGTTAAAAAGTCCTTTTCAAAAAAGCTGTCACTGTATTTTCGGTAGCCTTCTATCGGATGCTCTTCATCGGCTTTTAATAAAGAATAAAATGCAGTATTACCAATAGTCCCCCCGGAAGCCCCGGCAAGGCACAACAAATGATCTTTAAAAGTATTATTCGGGTCTTGCTTAACACTCATGTCCTGCAAATCGCAAAGCACACTACTTGACCACTGCCCTGCTCTTGATGCGCCTCCGTCAGAAAGCACTACATATACATCAAACTTCTTATCGGGATTGTTCTTATATACCTCACTCTTTTCCATTAGCTTCATACGTTTATAAAACCAGTCGTTAAGGTATTTATCGGTTGAAGGACGTATGGCGGCATAGGTAAAATCTTCTTTTGCCTTTAGAGTTCTTACTTTATATGGATCATTGAAACTTCCCACAATAAAAGCCCATATATAGATAAATAAAAAGAAATTTATCCTTGTACGGATATTGATCATAGTAATGATATTAGCTATTCCAATGATAATAGCCATTGCCAGCAATGCAAAAGACAAGGCTCCCATAAAACAGGAAATATCAATAGAGAATATCCCCGAAAAATACATTATAGCAGCAATGAGGGCAAAAACTGTAAATAGTTTGAAACCCCATTGTTCAGCTCCAATAAAATCCTCCCTTATTTTTAAGAAGTTCATTATTTTAGTAATACCGTTTTCAGGAAAAGATTCATCTTCAGCCCTATCCCTGTCTATACGTTCCCTTCTTTTTATAAAAAAGAATACAGCTAAACACTCCAATAAAAAGAAAATAAGCAAATAGCAAAACAGCCAGAAAATATGCCTGTTGGCTCCTATTGCAATATCTCCAACTGCCGATTTGGTAATAAAAGTAATAACCAGAAAACTATAAAAAGCAATAAAAGTAAAAGTCAGAATGCGTTTGGCACGGCTTGCACCCGCCTTAAACGATGTATTCAATAAAAAATAGAACGCATTATGAGCCAAAATAAAAAGCATTAACAACCAACCATCAAGAGTTGGTGATGCTGTAGGCAAACTTATGATAGCCGCCTGTAGGCATACAAAACAATTAAATGCTATAAGCCTTGGCATATGTTTTTGAAGACGCGTAGTAAACATAATAACTGCCCTCTGTTTGGCATCAACAGTATTCATATCTACCGGATTCTTATCATATCGCTTTTGTTGCTTGATATAACTAAGCATTCGGCCGCTATACCATAAAATCCCTGCCCAAAGTATACATCCTGCTATAGTACACAAGGCTGGTGAAAGATTTTCTCCTGACTGTATTACAACATCTACTCCCTGATCGATAACAGTAAGCAAATAGTAAATAGCTATTACTGAAAGAATTCCTCCTATGTTAAGCCACACCGACTTTAAGAAAATGGAAAGGTATTTCATGAATTGTAAGGTTTTAGTTGGTTTTTCAAAGATAGAAATTCTATTATACATCAAATAAAAAAGGACAGCTTTAAGGCTGTCCTTCCATTATCATAAGGTTAAGAATTAACCTTTAAAACCTCCATCAATATTAAGGCTTGCTCCTGTAATATAACCTGCTTCAGGTCCCGCAAGAAAAGAAACAAAGGCTGCAATCTCATCTGCCTGAGCATAACGTCCTACCGGAAGCTGCGTTCTTAAGAAATCGGCAAACTCTCCATTTTCAGGATTAAGGTCGGTATTTACCGGGCCGGGCTGAACGTTATTGATTGTTATCCCTAATGGACCAAGATCTCTTGAAAGTGCTGTTGTAAGACCTTGTATTGCGGCTTTACTTGCTGCATAAACTGAGCCTCCTTCAAAAGGCATGCGGGTAGCATTTGTACTGCCTATGGTAATTATTCGGCTACCGCTGGTCATATGCTTAAGAGCAGCCTTAATAGCAACAAATACAGCACGGACATTAATATCAAAGGTTTTGTCGAAATCCTCAAGGGCAAAAGTATCCAGAGTTCCCATAATACCTACCCCTGCGTTGTTTACAAGTATATCCAGTTTTCCAAGTTTGGCTACTGTAGTTTCTACTGACGCTGACACCGATACTGCATCGGCAGCATCTGCCTGAATAGCTACTGCTTTACGTCCTAAAGCTTCGATTTCTTTTACAAGATTTTCGGCCTGTTCTTTTCCTGATACATAAGTAAAGGCTACATCGGCACCGTCCTGCGCTAACCTTCTAACAATTCCTGCTCCTATTCCACGGCTTCCGCCTGTTACTAATGCTGTTTTATTTACTAAAGTTGACATGATAATAAGTAATTTAATTATTAATGATTTTTTGTTTTTTCAGAGCAACCATTCAATTGGTTTTTCTGTTACAAAGTTGCAATCGATTGCCTCATCAAAACATTGACCCAAAGCAGAAAAAACTATTGATCTATATCAACAAAATTCTGAGCATAAAAAAACTCCTGACATCATCAGGAGTTATACCATATAATAAAGTTTTATTTCTTAGTAGCATTGTTACGTATTCGGCTTAGTGTTTCAGGAGAAACGCCAACAAAGGATGCTATCATGTGCTGTGGTATTCGATTAATTATATTTGGATATGCTTTAATGAATTCGTTATACTTTTCTTCAGCGGTATAACTATTCCCCATATGAATACGATGCTGCAGTACTACAAAACTACGCTCCAGCAAATTGCGTTGAAAGGTATTATATCCGGGAATTGCTTCCAGCAAGTTCTCAAAATCTCCTTTTGCAATAAGAATGATCTCACTGTCTTCTAAAGCCTCTATATTAAACTTTGCAGGATCGCCATATAAATAACTATGCCTGTCGCCGGCCCACCAGTTTTCGGGAGAGAACTGAAAAATATGCTCTACACCTTTATCATCTACCCTGTATGTCCTTACAAGTCCTTTAGACACAAAGGCGTTATAGTGCCAAACATCACCTTCCTGCAACAAATATTGCCGGCGCCTTAGTTTTTTCAATCTGCAAACGCTTTCAACCATTGCAATATCTTCCCGTGTCAGCGTAATTTTAGATTGCAGGTAATTAATAAAATTGTCAAACATATAATTTAGTTTATGTAAATATATGGAATATTACAATTTGCTGATTATCGCAGTGGTATTGCCAATTAACGATATATCGTTAACTAAAACTCCATTAAAAGCCTACCCAGCCGTATAAAACAACATTTTATAAAAAAGGTATGCAAATTGCCTAAGAGGCTATAATTACTTTCTTGTCCCAGTTCAATGCGCAGAATTAAGTCCGGAGGTAATTTTACACTATCAAATTAAAACATATATAATCATGGAAAATACAATTTTAGGCATCCACCATATAACAGCTATTGCTGGCGATGCCAAACGCAACTTTAATTTTTACGCTCATATTTTAGGTTTACGATTTATCAAAAAAACTGTAAACTTTGATGATCCCGGAACTTACCATTTTTATTTTGGTGATGAAATAGGTAGTGCAGGTACCATAATTACTTTCTTCCCTTGGGGCGAAGACATACCACAAGGCAGAAGAGGTTCAGGAATGGCTACTGAAATAGGTTATTCTGTACCTAAAGGAAGTCTTGAATGGTGGATAGAACGTTTTGAAAAATATAACGTGATTTACAACAAGCCTGCTGAAAAATTTGGTGAAAGATATTTAACTTTTCTTGATCCAGATGGACTGAAACTGGAACTTATTGAACAGGAAAATGACGACAGGAAACCATGGGAAACAGATGAAGTTAAAGCAGCCCATGCCACAAGAGGTTTTCACAAAGTAACGATCACTCTTAATGATATTAAAGGAACTGCTAATGTATTAACCAACATTTTCGGTTACAGATTAGTAGCTCAGGAATCCAATCGTTACCGTTATGCTACCGATGCTGTAAATCAGGCTGCAATAGTAGACCTTGTAGAATTACCGTCTGAAAAACGTGGCCACGTAGCAAACGGCTCAGTACACCATGTAGCCTTTAGGGTAAAAAATGACGAGATATTGATGTATTTCCGTGAAAAAGTAGCCAGTATCGGCCTTAGCATAACCCCACAAATAGACAGACAGTACTTCCATTCGTTATATTTCAGGGAACCGGGAGGTGTACTTTTTGAAATTGCCACCGATAATCCGGGCTTTACTGTAGATGAAGAGCTTGAAAACCTTGGTAAAGGTCTTAAACTTCCTGAACAATACGAAAGCCAGCGTGCCGCAATTGAAGCTCATTTAGTACCTATCAATTCATTGTAAAAATTAATATTATGGATTTTCAGCCATTAAAATATATCTATAAAGCATCGGCAAATGCCGATGCTTATACCATCCTTTTACTGCATGGCACAGGAGGAAATGAAAATGACCTTTTGCCTCTTGCCGCAAATTTTGGCAAATGTTACAACATTTTGAGCGTACGCGGTAATGTTAGCGAAAACGGCATGCCTCGCTTTTTTAAACGCTTGGGTATGGGAGTATTTGATGAACAGGATCTTGATTTCCGTACTGATGAACTTGTTGCTTTCATTAAAGAAATAGCTGTAAAAGAAGATTTTGACAGTAGCAAAGTTATTGCGCTTGGCTACTCTAATGGTGCCAATATTGCCGGATCTACATTAGTTAAGTATCCCGACTTTTTAGCGGGTGCAGTATTGTACCGACCTATGCAACCTTTCAAAACAATAAAATCTCAAGGTACGGAACGCGCTGTTCCTGTATTTTTCAGTTCAGGTATAGCCGATCCAACTATTGAGCCTTCTGCAACACCAATTTATGTATTGACCCTTGAAGAACTCGGTTTTAATGTAGACTATCATGAGCTGCCAACAGGCCATAACCTGACTATGGATGATATAAAACTTTCTGCCGAATGGCTGGAAAAAAACTTCAACTAATGGAATCATTTGCTGTAACACGTGTTTATGCTGATGAAAACGGAGACAGTCGCTTTGAAGACGCTAGCATTCCGTTGAATGAGGCCGGAGAAATTGGTTTCCTGTCAGAAGCACAAAAAGCAGGTACAATAATATTCAGAAAAGTTATGCAGCATTACGATTATGATTTTCATAATGCACCTGCAAGACAATATATATTGCTTATGGATGGTGTAATTGAAATTGAAACGTCGCTGGGTGATAAACGTACCTTTAACGCCGGAGAAGTCCTTTTAGTAGAAGATACCACCGGCAAAGGCCACAAAACAAAGAATATTACCGATGCTATAAGGTCATCAGTATTTATAACACTATAATTTTTAGTTTATTAGTTTTTAGTTACCAATGAGAGGCAGCCCGATAGCTGCTTCTCTTTTTAATGCAGTAACCTTAAAGTAACCCTGCTTTAAAAGTCAGGCAAAATCACTAACTTTAACCGACTCTAAAAAACAACCACTATGTCAAACATTGGCCTTATAATAGAAGAACGACCAAGCGATATAGGTAATTTCCTTGTTGGGAGATTACTGCCTTTCCGTGAAAAAAGAACTGTAGGTCCATTTGCCTTTATAGACCACATGGGGCCTGTTATGCTTAGCGAACGTGAGAATATGGACGTTGGTCCACATCCACATATTGGTCTTTCTACCCTAACCTACCTGTTTGAAGGAAGCATTATGCACAGAGACAGTTTGGGAACTGAAGTAGAAATAAAACCCGGACAGGTGAACTGGATGACCGCAGGAAAAGGGATAGTACACTCTGAACGTACACCGGAATACCTTCGCCATTCGGACAAACCACTGCACGGATTACAAATTTGGGTAGCTTTACCCAAGCATCTGGAAGAAATGGAACCATCATTTGCCCATATAGAAGAAGATGGTATGCCAACCTGGAAAATAGGTTCAGTAGATGCTAAACTCATCGCAGGGGAAGCTTTCGGAAAAAAATCGGAAGTACCTGTTTACAGTCCGTTATATTTTATTGAACTGAAAAGCAAAAGCAAAGAAAAACTACAGATTGGTAAAGAGCTATATGGTGAAAGTGGGCTTTATATCTTAGAAGGCAGCATTGAAAGCGATGGTACCACATTCGAACCTAAACAGCTTCTGGTTGCCAAAGACGCTTCCATCTGTGAATTTACCATGAACGAGAATACAACCGTTTATATATTTGGCGGAGAAGCATTCCCTGAACCAAGACACATTTACTGGAATTTTGTGGCTACATCAACTGAAATGATAGAAGATGCTAAACAGCGCTGGATTGAACAGACATTCCCTAAAATTCCGGGTGAAACAGGATATGTTCCTTTACCACCTCAAAATCCTAATTTTAACATCAAAAGATAACCCAACACCAATGGAAATAAAACACTCAGACGATGGCAAAAAAGGCTACTTCAGTGCCAAAGAAGGCGAAGTAAAAGCCGGTATAATGACCTATGTATGGTCTAACGAAAATACATTCATCATCGATCATACCGAAGGCAATCCCGAATTTAAAGGCATAGGCAGAAAACTTCTTGATGCAGCAGTAACCTATGCAAGGGAGAATAATAAAAAGATAATTCCGCTTTGCCCTTTCGCTAAAAAAATGTTTGATAAGACTCCTGAAATACACGATGTACTATCAAAATAGCTAAAGGCATTTTAGCATAGTATTAAAAGAATCATCAGTAGGATTGCTTACCTTTAGGCAAACCACAACCTGATGATTTTTTTTATACTTATAAATACAGTAATCTTTATTATGCTTTCTTTTATTCATGTATACTGGGCTATCAACGGTAGCCTGGGTAAAGAAGACGTAATACCCACCCTGCCTGATGGAAAAGCAGTTTTTGAACCGGGTATAGTTGGTACTTTTGCAGTAGCCGCTTTACTTGGAATTTTTGCTTTCGTTACTGTGGGTGACCTTGGTATTTATAATGATTACCTTTCTGACGATTTTATTAAATACGCTACACTGGCAATAGGTATACTATTCCTGCTGAGAGCTATAGGTGATTTTAAATATGTTGGCTTTTTCAAAACTATAAAGGAAACGCTTTTCGCTAAAAACGACAGCCGCTATTTCTCGCCACTTTGCCTCTATCTTGGATTGAGCAGTATAGCTATTGCCCTGATTCAATAAAAAAGGGCAACCGTTATGGTTGCCCTTCCCTGAGGAAAGCATATAACCTTAAATGAACTTTCTCCTTAAGCCTTTTATTTCATTGAAGCCATATCGATAACAAAACGATATTTTACATCGCTTCTGTCCATTCTTTCATAGGCTTCATTGATATAGTCCATATCAATAATCTCAACATCAGAAGTGATATTGTGCTCAGCACAGTAATCAAGCATTTCCTGCATTTCTTTTATACCACCGATCAGACTACCCATAATGGCTCTGCGTTTCATTACCAGATTAAAAGCCTGTATTGGTTCACCGGCAGGAGGTAATCCTACAATTACCATAGTACCGTTCTTGTTCAGCAGGTTCAGGTAAGTATTGTAATCATGCTTCGCCGAAACCGTATTGATGATCACGTCAAATTTGTTAGCAAGTGATGCCATAACAGCAGAATCTGAAGTCAGGGCAAAATTATGCGCTCCCAACGCTTTGGCATCAGCCTCTTTCGATGGCGATGTACTAAGCATAGTAACCTCAGCTCCAAAAGAAGCTGCAAATTTTACTGCCATGTGGCCTAGTCCACCTAATCCAAGTACAGCTACTTTATGTCCCTTACCTACGTTAAGATAACGTAATGGGGAATAAGTAGTGATACCGGCACATAATAAAGGAGCTACCCTTTTAAGATCAAGTTTTTCAGATACATGAAGTACATAGCTCTCGTCTACAGTAATCGTAGTAGAATATCCTCCATAGGTGGGGATTTTAGTTCCACGCTCATAGCTGTTGTATGTTCCTGTCATGCCTTCTTCACAATATTGCTCTTCGCCTTCCTTACAGCTTGCGCATGTACGGCATGAGTCAACAAAACAGCCTACTCCAGCAAGCTCCCCAACAGAAAATTTAGCTACTTTCTCACCTGTTTTAATAATTCTTCCCACAATTTCGTGTCCCGGAACCAATGGATATATTGCAGGACCCCAGTCACCTTTAGCAGTGTGGATATCAGAGTGGCAAACACCACTGTATAATATTTCTATCTGCACCTGGTTAGGACCTACTTCTTTACGTTCAAATTCAAAGGGCTTAAGAGGCGTCTCCGCATCATAGGCCGCAAAAGCTTTTACCTGAATCATAGTTTTTAGATTGTTTTTGTGTTATTTATTTAGTTTTTGATCAAATGTTTCAGTTTTTCAGCCAGTTCCCTACGATAAGTAATTCCAATAGGAACCGGATTTTTTTTAATCACAACATGGTCTTTCATCACCTCATCTACCTTGTCAAGCGCAATGATGTATGATTTATGCGATCTCATAAACAGGGAGGAAGGCAACATCTTTTCCATATCATTGGTGGTAATTGTTGCCAGGTAATTACGCTTTTGGGTAATGATCTTTACATAATTGCCATAACTCTGTGCATACAATATGCTGTTCAGTTCGATAGGTATAGTATCGCTATCTACTTTTACATAAATGCTACCTGACACTTCTTCTTCCTCCTGAGATTGTTGTACAGCCCCTTCAAGTTCAAAAAAACGATCGATTGCTTTTAGAAAACGAGGGTGGTATATTGGCTTAAGCAAATAATCAAGAACGCCGTACTCATAACTTTCCAAAGCGAATTCACTGTAAGCTGTAGTAAGGACGGTACGTGGTGGTTTATCTAATTTTTGCAGCATTTCTATACCCGAAATCTCCGGCATATCAATATCAAGGAACATAAGGTCTACCGTATTATTCTCAAGATATTCCAGAGCCTCAACCCCATTATATCCCTGAAAAACTAATTCCAGTGAAGGGTTCTGACTGATGTAGTTGGCAAGCACATAGTGTGCAGCGGGTTCATCGTCAATAATGATACATTTTTTAACGAACTGGCTCATACCTCTTTAGCTGTAACTGTAAATTTACGGTATAAATATCGGTTTGCTCTATATCCAGCGAATAATTAGCGCCATAAAGCAGCCTTAATCGTTCTGTAGTGTTCTTGATCCCTATTTTTGTAGATACAACTTCAGTCTTCTTTTCAGGTAGTGAATTTCTCACTACCATTTCAAGCTTACCTGCTTTTACTGTAATATCAACATCTACAAAACATTTCTCTATCGTGCAGGTACCATGCTTAAATGCATTCTCTATAAAACAGATAAGTAACATTGGTGGAATCTTGTATGAATTAGCATCATCAATCTCGCTATTGAAACTGATATTGCAACGATAGCCTACTCGCTCCTTCTCCAATTCTATATAACTGCTAATGAAGCTTATTTCATCTTCAAGGGCGACACATTGTCTTTCATTACTCTCCAGCTGATAGCGCATTAACTGAGAGACATGCATAATAAGCCCCGGCGTACGCTGCGGATATTGAAGACTAATACCATAAAGCGTATTGAACGTATTGAATAAAAAGTGCGGATTAAGCTGCTCCCTTAGCGAATTAAGCTGCGCCTGGTTATACAAAAGCTTTTCCTCATCAAGGTTTTTACGATCACGATAAAACTTCAATATCATGTGTACCGAGAGAATACAAATAAGTGTGGCAACAAGTGTAGCAGCCTGAAACACATAACTCTTTTGTTCTGAGGATTTGTAGAGGAAACAGTTTTTGTATATCCACAATGAAGCAACCTCATACATGATTATCGAAAAACCAAAAACAAGTACTGCCGAAAGAAATACATATAGGAATATCTTGTGCTTTTTAAGCAATATCGGAAGTAGCAAAAAGCGATTTAACTGCGCATGTGCATATAACATAAGGAAATAAGCACAACCCGACCATATGCCACGCCATGACTTGATAAGTATCCAGTCGTTAAGGGTAAAAAGAATGAAAGAGAAAGCCAGTATAAAAAACTCCTGCCACCATTTATTCTCTATTACATTCCTGTAAATCTTATTCATTTCATTTCATTTCTTACTGCAAAGTAAGCACTAATATACATAACTGTAACAATTTGTATGACGAATTCAATTCATCATTAAAAAACGGCTTAGCCAAAATAGCTGTTTTACTTTTGCCAATAATTTCCATAAAAACATCTTATTCTATAATTCACTTACTATAATGCACTCAAAAAAACTAACGTTATTCTTCCTGCTCTGTTCCCTTAGCGGTTTTAGCCAGACAAAGCTTTCGCTAAAGGATGCGGTAGACAAAGGCATTGCCAACTACGGCGTTGTAAAAGCCAAAGAAAGCTATGCCAAAGCAGCACAGGAAACAGTAAAACAGGCCAAACGTGACTATCTGCCTAATCTGAATCTTTCAGCTCAGCAGGATTACGGTACTGTAAATGGTCAGAATGGCCCACTTTACGGACTTGGCGGACTTGGAGTAGCCTCATCGGGATTACCACTCGCCGACCAAAACTGGAATGCTGCCTTTGGAGCTCTGTATCTGGTTAACATGAACTGGGACTTCTTTACGTTTGGCAGAATGCAACAACGCATTAACATTGCCAAAGCCGATGCCAACAGGCAGCAAAAAGACTTCGAACAAGAACAATTTCAGCAAAAGGTAAAAATTGCAGGAGCATATCTAAACCTGCTTGCCAGTCAGCGACTGGAACGCTCTCAGATCAAAAACCTGCAAAGAGCTGAAGTGGTTCATAAAAATGCAGCTATCAGAGTTAAAAATGGCTTATTAGCCGGCGTAGATTCAACTTTGGCAGCAGCCGAAGTATCACGTGCTAAAATTGCCCTGAACCAGATTAAGGAACAGGTTAAGCTACAAAATAATAAACTTGTAGAACTCATGGGGGTTGAACCTGCCGATTTTAATGCCGATACTACATTTGTAGCTGCAATACCTAAAGCAGGAATTACAGGTACCAATCAGGCTGACAGCCTTAATAATCCTGTACGCCAGTTCTACAAAAGCAGAATTGAACTGAGTGATACACAACTGGGATTGTATAAAAGAGAATACTACCCTACTTTTAGTATGTTTGGTATATTCCAGACAAGGGCTTCAGGATTCAGCAGCAATTATGCTTCAGATCAGACAGCTTTTACCCGAAACTACTTTGACGGTATCGACCCAACACGCCAAAACTATCTATTAGGGATTGGTATGACATGGAATCTTACTTCAATTGCACGATCATCTAAAAAAGTAAGTTCCCAAAAACTTATTTCACAAGGTCTTAAAGATGAATATCAGGCCGTAGACCTACAGCTTAAAGCACAGGAGGATGCAGCCGATGTTCGCTTTGATTATGCGATGCAAAATTTCAGCGAAGCACCAAAACAGGTACGCGCAGCACAACAGGCTTATCTGCAACGCACTACACTTTATAACAATGGCCTTACCAACCTGGTAGATGTCACACAGGCCATGTATACGCTTAACCGCGCTGAGACTGACCGCGATATTATTTATACCAATGTATGGCAGGCATTGCTTATGAAAGCTGCTGCAACCGGTGACTTTAACCTTTTTATCAACGAATTCTAATTTACTGTTAGATATGAATTTAATACGTTTTGCACTCCGCAAACCTATCTCGATACTAGTACTCGTTGCCGGATTATTCTTTTTCGGTATCGGAGCGATCAGGGACGTAAAGGTTGACATCCTACCCAAGATGAACCTTCCTGTTATTTACCTTGCACACCCTTTTGGTGGGTACACCCCCGACCAGATGGAATCCTATTTCGCCAAGAACTACATCAACATTATGTTGTTTGCCAATGGTGTAAAATCGATAGAAACTAAAAACATACAGGGACTTACCCTAATGAAGGTTACCTACTATGAAGATACTAACATGGCTCAGGCAGCTGCCGAGCTAAGTGCCCTGTCAAACAGGATTCAGGCAGCTTTCCCACCCGGATCGCAACCGCCATTTGTTATCCGTTTTGACGCCTCTTCACTTCCGGTAGGACAATTGGTACTGAGCAGTAAAACACGTACCAATAATGAGCTTCAGGATTTAGCCAACGTATATGTACGAGCCTCATTTACCTCTATTCCCGGATTACTTTCACCCCCACCGTTTGGAGGTAGCCCAAGGACAATAGAAATAAATGTGGATCCCGCTCAGCTACGTGCCCATAACCTAACGCCTGACCAGATTGTTGAAGCTATCAGGATAAATAACCAGACTGCACCATCGGGTAACGTAAGGATAGGTGACAAAAACTACCTTACACCCACAAACAATACTATAAAAGAAATCAAAGATTTCGAAAAGATTCCTTTGTTTAAAGTAGGTGTGCAAAACCTTTCTTTGGGAGATGTAGCAACAGTTAAGGATGGCGCCGATGTTACTAACGGATATGCTCTTATAAATGGTAAGCGCTCTGTATATGTAAGTATTGCTAAAGCTGGTGATGCATCTACCTGGGAAGTAGTAAAAAACCTTAAAGCAAGTCTACCTAAAATACAGAGTACATTACCCGAGGACGTTAAGATATCTTACGAATTTGATCAATCGGTGTATGTTATAAATTCTGTAAAGAGTTTGATCACTGAAGGTATCATCGGAGCGGTGCTAACCGGGTTAATGGTAATATTATTCCTTGGCGACCGCAGGGCTGCCCTAATTGTTATTCTTACTATACCTATTTCAGTTATTTCAGGGGTATTATTCCTTAAATTATTTGGGCAGACAATTAATCTGATGTCCCTGAGCGGGCTTGCGCTTGCCATTGGTATCCTTGTAGATGAGAGTACGGTAACCATTGAGAATATTCACCAGCACCTCGATATGGGCAAGCCAAAAGCCCTTGCCATATGGGATGCCTGTAAAGAGATTGCGTTACCTAAGCTATTGATACTACTATGTATCATCGCGGTATTTGCACCTGCATTTACCATGAAAGGTATACCGGGAGCTCTTTTCCTTCCTTTGGCAATGGCAATAGGATTCTCGATGGTAATATCATTCCTGCTTTCACAAACCTTTGTCCCTGTTATGGCTAACTGGCTGATGAAGGCCGGAGGTCACGGAAAAGAACATCCAACAAATGATAAAAATGATTTTGCCGAAAGAGAAGATTATGATGACGACGGAAAGTTAAGCCGATTTGAACGTTTTAGAATAGGCTTCATGAAAATGATAGACAAACTAATGCCAAAACGTAAATTTGTTGGTATAACGTACCTGATTGGTATATCTGCTTTAGCAGTATTGCTTCTAAACGTTATAGGACAGGATGTATTTCCTAAAGTAAATTCCAGTCAGTTCCAGATAAGAATGCGTTTAGCAAATGGTACCAGGATAGAACGTACTGAAGAAAAAGCACACGATGTACTTAATGAGATTGAACAAATGGTTGGTAAAGAGCACGTGGGTATATCATCAGTTTATGTTGGTACGCACCCATCACTATTCTCTGTATCGCCTATTTATATGTTCATGGCAGGACCACACGAAGCTGTATTTCAGATTGCCCTGAAAGATTATCATAATGGAGATATGGATAACTTTAAAGATGAGCTTAGAGCACGTATTAAAAAGAATATCCCTGAAGCGACAATATCATTTGAACCTATAGAACTTACTGATAAAGTTCTTAGTCAGGGATCGCCTACTCCTGTAGAAATTCGTATTGCAGGAAAAAATAAAAAATTAAATGAGGAATACGCTAACAAAATAATAGCAGGACTGAAACAAAAAGATTATTTCAGAGATGTACAAATTGCACAGCCTATTCACTACCCTGCCCTTGACATTAATATAGACCGTACAAGAGCTGCACAGTTAGGTGTGGATATGAATGATATTTCACGCTCGCTTATCGCATCTACTTCTTCTTCACGTTATACGGAAAAGAATACCTGGATTGATGAAAAAGCAGGATTATCATACAGTGTACAGGTACAGGTACCTCTAAATAATATGACATCTAAAAATGATATCAATGAAATTCCTTTACTTAAAAATGCTGTAAGACCTGTACTGGGTGATGTTGCGCTGATAACACCTTCTGAAACTCACGGAGAGAACGACAACCTTGGTGCTATGCCTTATATATCAGTAACAGCAAATATTCATCATACCGACCTTGGCTCAGCAACAAAAGATGTAAACAAAGTAATTACGGGCCTTGGCGAACTTCCAAGAGGATTGTTTATTGAACCAATCGGCTTAAGTAAAGTACTTACCGAAACCATGAGCAGTCTGGAATCGGGACTACTCGTTGCTGTAGTTGTTATCTTCCTTATGCTTTCTGCAAACTTCCAGTCGTTCAGGGTATCACTGGTTGTATTAACAACTGTACCTGCGGTAGTACTTGGTGCATTGCTTATGCTGCTTGCTACAGGTTCTACACTTAACCTTCAGTCATATATGGGTATTATTATGTCGGTTGGGGTATCTATTGCTAACGCAGTGCTTCTAATTACCAATGCAGAACAACTACGAAGAAAGAATGGTAATGCACTGCAATCTGCAAGAGAAGCAGCTTCATTGCGCCTTCGCCCTATCATCATGACATCAGTTGCGATGATTGCCGGTATGCTTCCTATGGCAATAGGCCACGGAGAAGCCGGAGAGCAGGTATCACCACTTGGCCGTGCAGTTATTGGAGGATTATTGTTCTCTACGTTTGCCGTGCTTATTATCCTTCCGCTGATATTTGCGTGGGCACAGGGCAAGGCCACTACACAGTCAGTATCTCTTGATCCTGAAGATAAAGAAAGTAAATTTTATGTACCTACTATAGAACACAAATAAAATGAAAAAGACATTCATCCCAACAGCATTATTGCTGGCAGCAATCCTACTCAACAGTTGCGGCGAGGAAAAAAAAGAAGCAGTACCTTTTGATACTGCCCCGGTTATAGAAACATTCGACCTTAAAAAAGAAAAATTATCATCTGAAATCAGCTTGCCTGCAGAGTTATCAGGTTTCCGACAGGTAGACCTTTATGCTAAAGTTGCCAGCTATGTAAAAGAATTAAAGGTAGATATAGGTTCTCAGGTTACTGAAGGACAACTATTAATACAACTTGAAGCACCAGAGATAAGCTCTCAGCTTGCTGCTGCACAATCAAGACTTCATTCACTCGAAGCTGTTTACACCGGTAGTAACGCCAACTATAACCGTTTCCTCGAAACAAGCAAAGTTGAAGGTACTATTTCTAAAAATGACCTCGATCAGGCATTGGCCCGTAAAAGTTCTGACTATGCACAGCTACAGGCTGCAAGGGCTGCCGTACGTGAGATACAGGTTAATCAAAGTTATTTACAAATACGAGCACCTTTTACCGGAATAGTGACTGCACGTAATGTAAATACCGGTGCCTATGTAGGGCCTTCAGGAAAAGGATCGGATTTGCCACTACTTACAGTTCAGGACCAAAAGAAATTGAGACTGGCGGTATCAGTTCCCGAAATGTATACCGGCTACCTGAAAAATGGTGACGAGATTGGTTTCAACGTTCGCTCACTTCCTAATGATAACTTTAAAGCCAAAATACAACGTATGTCTGGCGCCTTAGACCTTAGGCTACGTTCTGAGCGTGTAGAGATGGACGTTATCAATAATGATAACAAACTTTTACCGGGAATGGTGGCAGAAGTCCTTCTTCCGCTTAAAGCACAGGACAGCACATTTGTAGTACCTAAATCTGCTGTAATCAATACTTCTGAAGGAGTATTTGTTATACGCGTAAAAGACAACAAAACACAACGTGTT
Organism: Flavobacterium sp. AG291; assembly: GCF_003350375.1. Taxonomy (GTDB): domain Bacteria; phylum Bacteroidota; class Bacteroidia; order Flavobacteriales; family Flavobacteriaceae; genus Flavobacterium; species Flavobacterium suzhouense. The sequence continues at coordinate 380,438 of NZ_QQAR01000002.1, forward strand.
GAAGTGAAAAAAGGCCGTGAAACTGCCGAAAGTGTAGAGATTTTCGGAGCACTTGATGCTAATGACAAGTTAGTTAAGGCTGCCAGCGAAGAATTAAAAGACGGTACGAAAATATAAAGTATTAATCAGGATTTTCTCCAGGTTATTTTGTTTGGTAGAATCCCCGGAAAGCTATGCTTTTCGGGGATTCATATTTTAAAATAAAAGGATAACCATTACTGATTATCCTTTAGCCGAATTAATTAACCCTATATAGTTTCTTTATATGAATTTATAACCTATACCAAATGTCCATATCTGTTTGTTTTTACTATCATAACCATAGTATGGTGTTATCAACATCCAACGGTTGTACTCAACTATTGGCGAAACAGCAAGACGTGGCACGGCTTTATCATCTGTTATAAAAAGTGATGGGAAAGCTCCCACTCCTACTTTAAACTTTTTAGTAAACTTATATTTTAAACTCGGTCCTCCAACGTTTATACCTAATGCTTTACTCCCGTATGACATAGCCAGTAAACCATCAAAACCGGCTTCAACATTCTTTATTTTTTTTGGCTGTTCTGTCACCTCAGGAGCTGTTTCCTGAGCATAGCTGCCTAATGCTATAAAACATGACAGCATAACAAATCTTATATTTTTCATTGCTTATTTCTGAATAATAAGAAGAGAAGGTGTATCGTTAAGCCATGGACTGCGCGATTCTACAAGCTTTTTCCAGCTGTCTACACTTATTATCATCAAATCCTGCTGCTGAAGGAATTCTTTTTCGAGCGTACGCTGACTAATCAGTTTGATATGATTTGGCACATTGTGTTCAATACTGCGGATAGTTTCCTTAATCTCAGCATTATTTTTTATGGAGCCTTCAGCATCTAAAACAGTAACCTGAGCACCTACATTACTTATTAGTTTTTGAGCATATTCTATAAGAAATGCGTCGTCAACGTCAAAAATAGTTACAAAAACCCTATCAGCACTTTGAAATTCTTTATCAACTAAAATCCCAACCGGAGCTTCACTTTTTGATAATATATGCTGAGTACGTTCATCAAAAGGAGAGTTTTCAAAAAGTTTCTCTTTACCCGTAATTGTATTCACTAAGCTTTCAGGATTTATTATTCTTGTGGTAAAGCCTAATATTTTTCCCAAAAGTGTTCCTTCAAAGATGCTCTGTCCTATTCCTACAAGAACCAGATCAAATTGTCCCTTATTAGCTACAGTAGCAATATCACTATCAATATCTGTCGAAGCTTTAAAAAGTGTTGTTACCTTTTGCCCAAGTTCATCAGCTTCTGCAAGTACAGGTTTAAAGCTTTCCTTTTCATATTCTTCCAGATTAAAAGTATGAATCTCACTGCTGGGCAAAATATGCATTGCGGTAAGCATAGCGTTACTACGCATTTTTTTTACCAATGCATTACCTAATCTAAGCAACGACTTCCCATTCTCAGGACTATCAAAAGAAACCAATACCTTAAATTTACTTTCCTGTCTTATTTCGGTTGGAATGTAATTTTTCTTCCTGTTATAAATATATCCAATTAAATCAAGCGCAGGCCCTGTCATAAATGTTGTAGCCAATGCCATGATAACCATCATGGAGAAAATTTCTGCTGAGAGCACCCCAAGGTCATAACCTATATTAAGTACTATAAGCTCCATAAGACCTCTTGTATTCATAAGTGCACCTATGGTAAAACTATCCCTCCAATTTTGTCCGACAAATCTGGCTGTAATGGCACTCCCAACAAATTTACCTACAACAGCTACAGCAATAATAAGCCCGCAAACTTTCCATAGGTATGGATCATCCAAAAGCCCTATCTGGGTACGAAGCCCTGTAAACACAAAGAATAAAGGTAACAGCATTACCTGCGATACATCTTCAACCTTTTCGATAAAAATATTCCTGAAACGCATATTCTCAGGCATGATGGCACCAGCCATAAATGCTCCAAACAATGCATGAATACCGATAAGCTCTGTTGCATAAGATGATATTAAGAGCGTAAGAAAAAATATAGCTATAACCGATTTAGAAAGTGTCTCTTTATTAGTATAAAGTTCGCCAATACGTTTAAGAAAAGGTTTAACCACCAAAAGCATAAGACCTACATAAGCAATTGATAAGCCTATGATATATAATGAGCTTATAAATGAACCTGCTTTTACAATAGCAATTACAGCAGCCAATATACACCAGGCTGTAACATCATCGGCAGCAGCACAGGTTATAACCATTGCTCCAATTTTTGTACGATGCAACCCCCTTTCCTGAACAATACGGGCTAGTACAGGAAATGCAGTTATACTCATTGCAATACCGAGAAATAATCCAAAAGAGGAAAAAGCAACACCTTCAGGAGCAAAATCCCTGTAAATGAAATAGGCAAGTATTATACCTAATGTAAATGGAATTATAATACTGGCGTGGCTTATTACTACGGCATCTTTTGCTTTGTTCTTTAGTACGCTAAGATCAAGTTCCATACCAACCACATACATGAAAAATATAAGCCCAATTTGACTAAGAAACTGAAGATTACCCAAAGATTTATCAGGAAAAAGTAATGCTGAATATTCCGGAAAAATAGTTCCTACAAGTGATGGCCCCAAAACAATACCGGCTATCATTTCTCCAATAACAGTTGGCTGTCCTATTTTACGGCATATCCATCCAAAAAAACGGGCTACAAATATTATTGTTATAATCTGCACAAGTAATAGTGCAAGCGGATGCGTTAAATTATGTAACAAGGAGTCCAAAAAATCCTGCCATTGTCCATGTCCGGAAGTTTTATCAATTATATTTTGTCCTTCCTCGAGTTTTTTACCATTCTTAAGAGCCCAGTAAATTAACGATGAGAAAAAAGCGACTACAACTATATAAAAGAGGCTTGTTTTGAATTTTTTAATCATTTGTTTTTTGGCAAGTTGTTTATAAGCCGCAAAACTACACAGAAATAAGGACTTAACAAGATATTAACAGTCAGGCTTAAATTTTTTGTAATATAATGGATAAATTATGTAATAAAATAGATGAGATGTGAGATAATAGACGTTAGATCTCTAAGATAATTCTCAATTCTTAACCCGCTTCATGAAATCATTACGATAAATCTCGCTCAGAGGGAAAGTAAAATGTTTACCATCCGGATGTACCATATCTGCAACTATCTCATCATGGCTGAAAAACTGCACATGTCTTAGGGCAATAACAGCTTTTTTATTTATACGGCAAAACTCAGCCGCAGGAAGCATTTCCAGTAATTTTTCAAAAGAAATGTTCTTTACAGTAGTTTTAGAGCCATCATTTAAAAACAGTATTTTGTCACGGCTGTCAATAGTAGATGTAACCATACAGAATATTTTCCCTGTATTTATTAATGCTTTCCCCTTATCGGTATTAAGCTGGATTTGTTTTGTCACCTCAGCAGGTATCGCCATACGGGCTGCAACTTTTTGCACAGCCTGAAGCAGGCGTTCCTGTTTAACAGGTTTAACAACATAATCTACCGCATCACGGTCAAAAGCATCAACCGCAAAGTTTTTATAAGCCGTAGTAAAAATAACTGCTTTTCCTTTAATGGCATCTGCCACCTGCAAACCGTTCATACCAGGCATTTCAATATCTGTGATAAGCAAATCAAAATCGAGCGATTGCCACTCATTTAAAAGAGCATCAGGGCTATTGAAGGCTTTTACAACCTCAAGTTCTTCCATCTGTTCGCATATCATTTTTAAAAAAGCCAATCCCGGAAGCTCATCATCAAGTAGTAAGCATTTTATTTTTGTGTTCAAGCAGGTTTATTTTTAGTTTAGCAATATATACATCTTCCTCTACATAACGCTCAAGCTTAAAGCAGCCATTATATATAATTTTAAGACGTTGTTCTAATGTCGCTGTCCCTATTCCACTATGCTCTTTAAGAAATGTTGATTTAGGAGATATTTTATTAGATACCATCATAGAAAACTGACTATCCTTAAATTCGATAGCAACAGTTATAAAAGCATCTGGGCTTTGCAGATCGGCATGTTTAAAAGCATTTTCAATCAGATCAATGGATATTAAAGGCGCCAATATCTTTTGATCATATAATGCATCTGCTTCATCAATCTTTTTCTTCACCGTAATTGAGAAAAGAGGACTTATTTTAATCTTATTAATCTCTATTAGGTTAAATGCAAACTCAAGCTCTTCTCGTGGGCTCACAAAACGATTCTGACTTTCATAAAGAATATAGTCTAAAACGTTTGAAAGCTTATCCATTGCAAAATACGTTTGATAAGCATGCGATTGTATCGAATTGAGTATATTCTTAAACAAATGCGGATTTAACTTTGCTTCAAGTGTTTGTAAATGCAAAGTATTCGTTTTATTTTCAAGTTCTACAAAACGTGTCTCTAAAACTTGTTTAACCTTTTCTGCTTTACGCATCCTCACAATAATCCATATAAGCAGCACAAACAGCACCACAATAGTAATTGTAAGTATAACGTTTAAGGTAGTATACATTTTATAAAAAAGTATTGAGAATTATGAACTGAAAAAACGCCAGTATTATTCAAGGGGCTGCCCTTCTTCGGTCCAGGCATCAGTACCTCCACGTAACTCTACAATATGCTGAAAGCCATTAATTTTTAATAAGTCTACGGCTTCAGCACTTCGTCCGCCGGCTTTACAATACACATAAACGGTTTCATCTTTATCAAGCTTATTAATTCGCTCATTAAAATCCTTGTCGTACAAATGTATATTAGTTGCTCCACTTATATGCCCTGCTTTGTATTCTTTTGGTGTACGAACATCAATAAGCTGACCTTTATCTTTAGCCATATGTTCAGTAAATTGTTTTACAGAAACAAGTTCAACCCCTTTTTGCTGTTGTGCTTCACAGGAAACAAACATTCCAGCAAGCATTAAAATAAAAATCAGTTTTTTCATTACATAAAAGTTTATGTAAAAATAAGTGTTTTACCTTATAATATTTACTTCTTTATTACAAACGTTTCCCTTATTACTGCAAGTTGTTTATCAGTAAGCTTAGATGTTTTTTTAAGTTTAGCAGTAAATTCAGTTACTTCATCCGGACTTGAAGGACAACCTAAGTTTTCAAGATTTGCATTAAATGAGTCGGTAAGCAGATTACCTTTTGCATCTAAAATCACCCAAAAAGGCAAGCCTGCCTGCTCTCCTTTAAATTTCTTTAAAAGCTCTTCTCCTCCTGGGTTTTCTAAATTTTTAGTCTTTGGTGATTCTTTTACATCCAGATGCACCAATACATAATTATTTGTAAAAAGCTTTTCGGTAGAAGCAGCTTTCATATTATTATCCATTTTTTTACACCACCCACACCATGAGGCATGAAACATTACAAACACTTTCTTATTGTCTTTGGATGCCTGAGCATATGCCTGTTTCATTAATACAGAAGCTTCTTCCTGAGCATTGACGGTAAAAAAACTAACAATCAAACACAAACCGGAAAAAATTAATCTTAACTTCATTTTTGAATAATTTTAAGAAAATAAATTTGACGTTGCAATTTAAGAATTTACTTATACAAATTATCCTGTTTAAATGAAGAATTGCGGAAAAACCGTAATTAATATTTAAGCAAAAATGCTTATTTTGCAGCTAGAATGCCCCCTCCACTAAACAATACGATTTATTATGAAAATGCACAGGGATATACTTGTTATAGAAGATGATGAAGATGACAGGGAGATATTGGAAGAAATTTTCAGAGATTTGGGATATAAAAACAATATCATATTTTTCTCTGACAGTACCGAAGCTCTTAAATATATCAGAAAACCCGAAGTTAACCCTTTTATAATTATATCCGATATCAATATGCCTAAACTTGGAGGCTTTGAGTTAAGGGACATGATACTTGAAGAAGAAGTTTTAGCAGATAAAGACATTCCATATATATTTATTTCTAACGCTCAGGACGAGTATTCCATTAAACAAGCCAACAAACTTTTCATACAGGGCTATATTCAAAAAACTAACGACTATAATCGCTATAAAGAAAAAATAAAAAATCTTATTGATTTCTGGAAAGAAAACATCAATACCTTTTCCTCTAAAAAACAATAGTCAAATTCTCACACTAAATAGCATTGGTAAATTTAGAGTATGCTGCATATTCTTTATATTTGGATAAATACTATTTACCATGAAACACTTTTTGATAGCACTGCTTATCACTTCATTTGGTGCTTTCGCACAAAAAACTGACTACATAACAAAATCTAACATCAGGTATTACCCTGAAAACATTTATAAAGGAGATAGCCATGCCTCCGAGCGATGTGTATTAGATATTTACTGCCCAAATGATGCAAAAAATTTTGCAACCATTATTTGGTTTCACGGTGGAGGGCTAACTGAATGGCATAAAGAAATTCCCGACGACTTAAAAGATAAAGGATATTGTATTATTGGTGTTGGTTATAGACTGAGTCCTAACGTAAAAGCTGTAAATTGCATTGAAGATAGTGCAGCAGCAATTGCCTGGGTTTTCAATAACATTGAAAAATATGGTGGCAATGCAAACAAAATATTCATTTCCGGACATTCAGCCGGCGGATATTTAGCCATGATGAGTGTTCTTGATAAAAAATATCTTGCCAAACATAATATTGACGCTAACAAAGTAGCCGGACTTATTCCTTTTAGCGGGCAATGCATAACACACTTTACCGTCAGAAAAGAAAAAGGCATTAAGGATACTCAACCGTTAGTGGACGAGATGGCTCCTCTTTATCATGTACGCGGAGACGCCCCACCTCTACTCCTGATTACGGGTGACAGAGAACTTGAACTACTGGGACGTTATGAAGAGAATGCTTTTATGGCTCGTGCCATGAAACTAAACGGACATAAAGAAACCAAATTAATGGAACTAGATGGTTACGGGCATAATATGGCTTACCCCGCCTATCCATTATTATTAAATGAAGTAAAGAGGATTCTGGAGAAGAAGTAATCAGTTTGCAATTCTGTCATTATAACCGCATACTGCCACGGAAAAAATGATTAAAACATAACAAAAAACCACGCTTAGAGCGTGGTTTTATTATATAGGATATTTTGTATCTACTAGCTAAGTGCAGCTTTAACCTGATCTGCAGCTTCCTGGAACAATGTAGCAGAAAGGATTGGCATACCAGAGTTATCGATAAGTTCTTTAGCGATATCAGCATTAGTACCCTGAAGACGCACAATGATAGGCACTTTAATAGAGTCACCCATATTTTTGTAAGCATCAACAACACCCTGAGCAACACGGTCACAACGAACGATACCACCAAAGATGTTAATAAGGATAGCTTTTACGTTTGGATCTTTAAGGATAATACGGAAAGCTGTTTCAACACGTTTAGCATCAGCAGTACCACCTACGTCAAGGAAGTTTGCCGGCTCAAAACCTGCATATTTAATAAGGTCCATAGTTGCCATAGCAAGACCAGCACCGTTTACCATACAACCAACCGTACCGTCAAGGTCAACATAGTTAAGGCCAACTTCTTTAGCCTCAACCTCGATTGGATTCTCCTCACGGATATCACGCATATCAGCGTATTTCTTTTGTCTGTAAAGTGCATTGTCATCAAGAACAACTTTAGCATCTACAGCAAGGATTTTATCATCAGATGTTTTTAACACTGGGTTGATCTCAAACATAGAAGCATCGCTGTCAATGTATGCATTGTAAAGAGCAGCAACGAAAGCAGTCATTTCTTTGAAGGCATTTCCGCTAAGACCTAAATTGAAAGCAATTCTTCTTGCCTGGAAGCCCTGAAGGCCTACAGCAGGATCAATCTCTTCTGTAAAGATAAGGTGTGGAGTGTGCTCAGCAACCTCTTCGATATCCATACCACCTTCGGTAGAATACATAATCATGTTACGGCCACGTCCTCTGTTCAATAGAACAGACATATAGAATTCTGAAGTTTCACTTTCTCCCGGGTAGTATACATCCTCAGCGATAAGTACTTTGTGTACTCTTTTACCTGTAGGTGGAGTTTGAGGAGTAATAAGGTCCATACCTATTATTTGTCCTGCGATCTCTTCTACTTGCTGAAGGTTTTTAGCAAGCTTAACGCCTCCGCCTTTTCCACGGCCACCTGCGTGTATCTGTGCTTTAACAACATGCCATGAAGTTCCTGTTTCTGCAGTTAGCTGTTTTGCAGCTGCTACCGCTTCAGCAGGACTGTTAGCAACGATACCACGCTGAACGCGTACACCATGGCCGGCTAGTATTTCTTTTCCCTGATATTCGTGTAAATTCATAAGTATTGCATTTATCTTATTAAAAGTGGAACAAAAATAGCAAAATACATCCAACGACCATAAGTATTTTTAATTTTTTCTCCATTGGACAATTTCTATTAATTTCTATTCCTATAATAAAGGTATTTATACAGCTAACCAGTACTGAAATCACATTGCATTTTTTAGGCCGCTTATTATTTTTTGTTATTAAATTACTAACATTTGTTAAAATTTACCTAACTTAACGCAACCATTTACAATGTTTGCCATCTTTTCTTTAGAAGATAGACAATCAGATAATTTAATGCTATGAAAAAAATATTACCTTTTTTATTACTCACTGCATTACTTACAACAGCTTGCAATGATGATAACGCAAATAGTACCTTGATTACTCCTGAAGGTATATCAGGTAAATGGAATCTTGTAAATCAGAGAGGTGGATTTCAGGGACATTCACTTGACTTTGAAAACGGCGAGGTTGTATGGACATTCAACTCTGAAGATGAAATTGTCGCCATTGAAAATAACTCTGATGGAACTGATGGTATAAATTTCCCAACAGCTATATACAATTATAGTATGGTAACAAATGAAGTTTCACCTGAATCTTGTGATAAAACCCTCAATATTGAGGCTGTAGATCTTGGATGTATAAATATAGAAGGCAACATTATGACAATAACTCCGGTAGGAGCAGATATGTATACTCTTACTTTTAAACGATAATTTATTAACTAAACTGATAACTAACCATAAACTCTTATATCCATGAAAACAATTCTCTGCTTAGTAACCACCATAGCCCTAACCCTGATTTATTTAGGAAAACGAAGAAAATCAAGTATCTGATTTGAAATAAAACTTTTAATTGCTATTACTTCTGTATTTTCCGGACTTAAACCATAAGTCAAGCCGCATTGCTTATAGATAAAGTCCGGATTTTTTTTAAATAAAACTACAAATTGCCATGAAAAGACTATTACTCCCTTTAATGTCATTGCTCCTTTTCAGTTTAAGTGGCTGTAATAATGAAGATGACAGAAAAGCAATTGATCCACTGCTTCATCAATGGACACTCATTAAGGTCGGTGGTGGTTTTACCGGTACAGATTATACTTTTGAAGAAGGAGTAATTCGATGGAGATTTAAAGCCGATGTTCGGTTTTGATAACTACAATAATACTGATGAAAATAAACCTGACGCATTAGACTCAGGTAACTACCAATTTTTAGTAAAAGATAATACTGCACAAATTGAATATTGTCCTAAATCAATGGAGGTAAATGAGTATACATTCTTTTGCTATACTATCGACTCTAACGGTCAGCTGTTGCTCGACGACTCCCCTATTGATGGCCTGAAATATACCTCCGTAAGAGCTGACCTAATTCCATAACACTAGTAAACACTAGGTTTTCTGTGATTTGAAATCGAAATAGTTTTTTATTTTGTTATATTTATAACTTTTTGTTATATTTTGTTAATGTTCTGTTGTTTACTTTTTTAAGTACCATACTATCAGTATTTTTGTATTCTAATTAAGTGATTAACGAAGATGGACACTAAACAATTACTGCAACTTGCAGAAGAATTCGGGAGCCCGCTATATGTGTATGATGCGGAGAAAATACAATCTCAGTATTTAAGGTTGGAAAAAGCCTTTTCAAAGGTAAATCATCTAAGAATAAACTATGCTGTAAAGGCATTATCAAATATATCTGTACTTAAGCTATTAAAACAAATGGGATCCGGTCTGGATACCGTATCAATTCAGGAAGTGCAGCTTGGTCTGCTTGCAGGTTACTCACCTGAAATGATCATATATACCCCTAATGGTGTATCTATGGAAGAAATTGAAGAAGTAGCTGCCCTTGGTGTACAGATAAATATAGATAACCTTTCTATACTGGAGCAATTTGGAGCCAAGCATCCAAAAACTCCTGTATGTATCCGTATAAACCCTCACGTAATGGCGGGTGGAAACAGCAACATATCAGTAGGTCATATCGATAGTAAATTTGGTATTTCTATCCACCAGATGCCTCACCTGTTACGTATCGTTCAAAATACAGGCATGCACATAAACGGTATACACATGCATACCGGATCTGATATCCTTGACATTGAGGTATTCCTTTATGCTGCCGAAATATTATTTGAAGCTGCGCGTAACTTTAAAGAACTTGAGTTCCTTGATTTTGGAAGCGGCTTTAAAGTACCTTATAAAAAAGACGACATACAGACTGATGTTGAAGAACTTGGTAAAAAATTAGGAAAACGCTTCAACGCATTTTGCGAAGAATATGGCCGTGACCTTACCCTGACATTCGAGCCTGGTAAATTCCTTGTTAGTGAAGCAGGTGTTTTCCTGGCCAAAGTAAATGTGGTAAAACAAACAACATCTACAGTATTTGCAGGTATCGACAGTGGTTTTAACCACCTTATCCGCCCTATGTTCTATGGTTCACACCACAATATTGACAATATTTCAAATCCGAAAGGAAAAGACCGTTTCTATTCAGTAGTAGGTTATATATGTGAAACAGATACTTTTGGAAGCAACAGAAAAATTGCTGAAATAAAAGAAGGTGATATCCTTTGTTTCCGTAATGCAGGGGCTTACTGTTTCTCTATGAGCAGTAATTATAACTCACGTGTTCGCCCGGCAGAAATTCTTTGGTATCAGGGTAAAGGCCATGTTATCAGAGAGCGTGAAACCTTTGAAGACATTATACGTAATCAGGTAATCATTGATTTTGAAGAAAAAAAAACTGAAAACAAAGAAGCTGTAATTGCATAAAGCTTACTGAAAACTATATTTAAAACCGCGCTGAAAAGTGCGGTTTTTTTATTTATTACCAATAACCTCATATATGCTTTTGGCTTCTTTAAGTTTTTCCAGAGAAATATTGTTTACTTTTTGCTTAGTGAAGTCCGAACCATAAAATACATTAACAATCTCGTAGCCAAAATTTTTAACTAAATCTAAAGTCTGATCTTGTTCATATCCTTTAGTAGTAAAATAGTATCCTTTTTTATCTTCCGTACATAACATAAATGAATAATCACTGACAAAAACCCTTTCAAATAAAGGCAATTCTTTAAGATCAGGACAAGTATTGTCTTTTAAAGTAAGTAATAACTGTGATTTACTATCAACATAAACATTAAATTCATTTGCAAGGTTTACCCAATATACTGGCTTTGCTTTTAGAAATTTATAACTATGCTCTGTCCCCGGAGCATAAATCCCATTCATAGGAACCGTATCCTGTGCAAAAATCATACTTGAGGAAAATGATAGAAAAAATAAAACGAAGAATAAATTTATTGTTTTCATAATTAAATAGTTGGTTACCCAAATATAGATATTTTCTTTCAATTACATTTAAACGAACACACCAATCCATAACAGTTAAATAATATACATCAAAACCGCATTATAGTTTACTTTGTTAACTTTGGCTTTCTAATTAATTTACAATGAACAGAAGAAAGTTTTTCAGAAATGGATCGCTATTTACACTCGGAACGGCATTAATCAATCCGTTTGAGAGTACTGCAAGCATTCTTGACCTTCAAACTATAAATAAAAATAAAAAGGCTAAGAACATTATCTTTATGGTTAGCGACGGTATGAGTACCGGAACCCTTAATATGGCCGATCTTTACCTGAACCGCAAAACCGGAAAAGGCTCTAACTGGCTACAGTTGTATAAAGAACAACGCATAAACCGTGCACTGATGGATACTGCTTCGGCCAGCTCAATCGTAACCGATTCATCGGCAGGAAGTTCTTCATGGGGAGGCGGCTTCAGGGTGAACAATGGTTCCTTAAACGTTGGTCCTAATGGTGAAATGCACATGCCTATCTGGCAAAAATTTAAGAAAGCAGGTAAAATGGCCGGCTGTGTAACCACAGTACCTATTACGCACGCTACACCTGCCGGATTCTGCGTAAACAGCAAAAGCCGCAACGCACAGGAAGATATTGCCGAGCAATACCTTGAGCTTGGCTTTGACATCATGATGGGTGGCGGCAATAATTACTTCAGTGCCGATATCCGAAAAGATAAGAAAGACATTTACGCACTATATAAAGCTAAAGGCTGGCAGATAGCACGTAACCGTCAGGAAATGATGGCTGCTGATAACAGTAAACCTTTACTAGGCGTATTTGCTGATGACGGACTTCCATACAACATTGACAGAACTAATGACAAAGCATTAACAGACAGCACTCCTACCCTGGCAGAAATGGCTCAGAAAGCTATTGACCGAATGAAAGGAAACAAAAACGGCTTCGTACTTCAGATTGAAGCCGGTAAGGTAGACTGGGGTGCACACGCTAACGACATAGGCGCATTACTATACGATCAGGTAGCTTTTGACGAAGCTATTAAAGTAGCGATAGACTTTGCCTCAAAAGACGGTGAAACCCTTGTTATCATCACTACCGACCACGGTAACGCTAACCCGGGAGTTATTTATGGCAAGGATGCCAATAATAACTTTGACAGCATTCAGAAATACACTCACACTAACGAATGGATACTGAACAGCATTAAACCTGACAATACAATCGCTCAGGTTAGAGAAATTGTGGAAAGTGCAAATGCAACTGCTATTTCTGAAGAAGATGCAAAAACTGTACTTACATATTATGACGGACTTCATAAGGAAGAAGGCGGATTGTACAATTACAAAAAAGTACCATTCAAAACCTTTGCACAGATACAACAAAAACATAACTCAGTAGGTTGGATAAGTATGGATCACTCGGCCGATTATGTAGAACTGGCAATGTTTGGCCCGGGCAGCGAACTGCTTAAGCCTTTCGTTAAAAATACCGACCTGCACTACCTGATGCTTCAGGCTGCAGAAGTAGAAAACAAGTTTTAAAATAAGGGCTGTTAAAAAAACAGCCCTTATTTTTTTTATAAACTCACAGCTTCCTGTTTTACTCTCTCAAAATCTGTAATGATATCATTCAGGATTTCAGCGGCGGGTTTAATATCATGGATAAGACCGGCAATCTGTCCTATTTCAAGCTCTCCTTCTTCAAGATCTCCTTCAAACATACCCTTTTTAGCACGGGCACGGCCTAATAAAGCTTTCAGGTCATCTACAGTTGGCGCTTTTGCATACAATGCTACTACATCATGAAAGAACTTATTCTTTATCAATCGCACCGGAGCCAGTTCTTTTAGCGTTACATGCGTATCGCCATCCTGGGCATCCACAATTGCCTGTTTAAAGTTATCATGCGAAGACGACTCTACCGAAGCCGCGAAACGGCTTCCTACCTGAACACCGTCGGCCCCGAGTATCATGGCTGCAAGCATACCACGACCAGTAGCAATTCCACCGGCAGCAATAAGCGGCACAGTAAGCTGCTCCTTGACCATTGGAATAAGCGTAAACGTAGTAGTCTCCTCTCGCCCATTATGGCCTCCTGCCTCAAAACCTTCAGCTACAACAGCATCTACTCCAGCTTCCTGAGCTTTAAGGGCAAATTTCACACTGCTTACCACATGCACCACCGTAATACCTTTTTCTTTCAGCCATACTGTCCATGTTTTAGGATTTCCGGCAGAAGTAAATACTATATTTACACCTTCCTCAACAATGATATTCATTATCTCTTCAATATTCGGGTACAGCATTGGTACGTTTACCGCAAAAGGCTTATCCGTTGCTTTTTTACATTTCTGTATATGCTCTCGTAACACTTCCGGATACATAGACCCTGCACCGATTATACCAAGTCCGCCGGCATTACTCACGGCACTTGCCAGTTTATAGCCACTTGCCCATATCATGCCTGCCTGTATTACAGGATACTGAATATTAAAAAGTTGGGTTATTCTGTTCATTAAATTTATTTAGTTAGTATTTGTTTGTCTATTGTTTAATAATCCTTCCTTTTTGTGATGTGCCTTCCATACTATAGCTGTAAATGCCTGTAGCCAGTTGGGAAATATCAAATGAAGGATTGGCTAAGGTAACATTTTGCTGCGAAACCCTTTGCCCTAGCTCATTAAAAATAGTTACCGTTGTTCTTTGGATATTTTTAGGAAAAAGCAGATGTACTATATCATTAGCAGGATTTGGGTATACTATAAAATTCCCATCGGTAAGTCCCATAGCTTTTTGCATTGCAAGGCTAAAATCAGGAATACCGTAACCGTATTGATTATTGGGCTCACTATACCTGTCAGCAGACTCTTTTATGAGTTCACGTAATTCTGTATTGGTTTTATCAGGTAATGCCTGCCATAAACAAGCAACCAATCCTGCCGTTATAGGGCTCGAAAATGATGTTCCGCTTGCAATGCCAATAGTACCCTCTGGAGTTGCTAAAGTTGCCTGATAACCTTTCGCCATAACATCGGGCTTAATGCGGTTATCAGCTGTAGGACCTATGGAACTAAAACTCACATACATTTCGTTTAGGTCTACAGCTCCAACAGTGAGTACTCCGGGAGCATCTGCTGGAGCTGCAATATGCGGATTTACCGTATTGGCAGAGTTCCCGGCGGAAACCACACAAAATATCCCTCGCGAAACTGCAATGTCAGCACCACGAGTAATAAATGCCGTTTGGCCATCCATTTGTTCGTAAGTATGGCTGTAACGTCCGTTATCATATACAAAATAACCTAATGATGTATTGATTATATCTACACCGAGACTGTCGGCTACTTCTGCTGCTTCTACCCAGTAAGATTCTTCTACCGGATTTTCGCTGGTAGCATCCTCAGTCCTGAAAAGGTAATAAAAAGCATCAGGGGCTGTACCTGTCAATTGCCCCTCTACATAACCTGCCATTGTAGACAATACTAGTGTGCCATGCGTACCTCCCTGATAATAATCCTCAGAACGTGCTACAAAATCATAACCTCCTTTAATCTGACCATTATCCCGCATTCGCTGAAATGGCTGTGTTGTATTTACTCCCGGAAAGCCTGCATCTAACACAGCAATGGTAATTCCTTTGCCTGTGTAATCTGATTGATGCAACAATTGTCCGTTAAGCATTTGTATCTGATTAGCAGAATTTCCGTAATTAAAATCAATTTGTGTTTCAAGATTTTTATTGGCTGACACAACCTGATTTTGAATACTGATTCTTGACGTATTAAGAGATTTATCCGCATAATCAATATGATCTACAAAGCTGTTAGCCTTTAGCAGTTCAATATTGTCTCTTTCACCACGTACATGGATAGCGTTAAGCCATTTCGATTTAGACATGACGGTAACACCGGTCGATTCTTTAATCACATTTAGATAATCTGCATGAATTGGAATATCTTTTTCATCAAGGAGAATATTTTGCCTTGCCCTTCTATCCAAAGCTTTTTGGGATAGCATCTCAGTCGGATTGGCTAAGTAATAATCAGCATCCGGTTTGTCTTTAAAATAAATCCAGGCATCTTCCTGTGCGAAACCTAAAGCACTTGTAAACAGTAGTATCAACAACATAACCTTTTTCATCACTACTCGGATTTCTGCCCAAATTTCAGCAAGTTCCCATTGAGATAAGAGATACAGAATGCTATCATTCCCCGGGATCTGTCATAAATTTGTACTTTAAGCTTATTCATTAAAAGGGGCAATTATCTATCAAATGTACAAAAGAATCGATTAAAAACAGCGATGAATACTACAAAACACTATTTTTGTCTACCAAAAAAACGAATACAATGTTCTTTTTAATACTCAGTATTGTCTGCAGCGTATCTGTAGGCATAATTTTTAAAACGGCAAGACGATATGGTATTTCTCTGACCCAGGTAGTACTATGGAATTACGTTTTTGCTCTGCTTTTTTGTCACCTTTTCTTTAATCCTGATCTAAAACATGTAGACACCAACGCTCCCTGGCAAATTTATTTACCATTAATGGTGTTATTGCCTGCGATATTCCTTTTTCTGGCTTCTTCCATAAACCGGATGGGCATCGTAAAAACAGATGCAGCCCAACGTCTCTCCCTTTTTATACCGATACTTGCTGCATGTTTCATTTTCAAAGAAGATTTTAATTTACTTAAAATTATAGGACTTGGCGTAGGTTTTCCTGCCATTCTTCTTATCCTTTCCAAAAAAGATGAAAACACTAATAAAGAATGGATATACCCTGCCGTGGTTCTCATTGGTTTTGGTATAATAGATGTGCTTTTTAAACAAATAGCCATACAAACCTCACTACCCTTTACAACTTCCCTTTTTGTTGTTTTTTGCGGTGCACTTTTAGTAATCTCTATTATAGCACTGTATAAAATAATCTTTGAAAGAGTTAAAATAGACCTTATAAATTTTGCTTTTGGATCATTGGTAGGCATTTTTAACTTCGGTAATATTCTCTTTTATCTGATGGCACATAAAGAATTTTCAGAAAATCCATCAACGGTTTTTGCTGCCATGAATATGGGAGTAATTGTTCTTGGAAGCCTTGTTGGAATATTCATTTTTAAGGAAAAGTTATCCAAATTGAATTTTTTGGGTCTTTCTTTGGCACTTGTTGCCATAATTTTAATCACCTTTTCTCAGATTTACAAATAAAAAAACCACACTAAAACGTTTTAAATCAGTTAAATAAAAAATATTTTAAATTTTATTTGGTTTTTACATTTTTTGTGACCTAAATTTGCAGCAAGTTCTTTAAAAAATTATTCTTATCCAGAAAGACCGAGGGAATTGACCCTATGACGTCTTGGCAACCTGTTCGCAATCGTGCGTATAAGGTGCCACATTCAACCGTTGCCTGGCAGCGGAAAGATAAGCTTAGAAATTGTACATAATACCACAAAATATTATATGCTCTTCTGACTTATCGGGAGAGCATTTTTTATTTTATGCTCTTTCGATAACTGGTTTTAGGATGTTTTTTACTGACAGAAAAAATTTACAAACTAAAATTAAAAACAAAATGAAAGAGCAAACTCAAATTTTACACAGCATTCCGGTAGATCCACTAACAGGTTCAATCTCTACACCAATATACCAAACTTCAACATTCGTTCAGGATGCACCGGGTGTTCATAAAGGCTACGATTACGCAAGAAGCAACAACCCGACACGTAAAGTTCTTGAAGATACTATCGCTAAACTTGAAAACGGAACAAACGGTTACGCATTTGCCAGCGGGCTTGCAGCTATCGATGCTGTCATCAAACTTCTTGAAGCAGGTGACGAGGTTATTGCAGTAGACGATATTTACGGAGGTGCTTTCAGATTGTTTACTCATATTTACCAGAAATTTGGGATCAGCATCAAATATGTTGACACTACCAATGCACAAAATGTAGCTGATGCAATCACGGATAAAACAAAACTTATCTGGATTGAATCGCCAACAAACCCAACGCTTAAAATTTCTGATATAAAAGCTATTGCAGCTATTGCTAAAGCAAACGATGTACTTCTTTGTGTAGACAACACATTTGCTTCGCCTGCTGCTCAAAAACCACTTACTCTTGGTGCTGATATTGTAATTCACAGTGCTACTAAATACCTTGCCGGACACAGCGACCTTATTGCCGGACTTGTAGTAACTTCAACTCAGGAACTTGGAGACAAAATCAAATTTATTCAAAATGCATCAGGGGCAATACTTGGACCATTTGACAGTTGGTTAGCTATTCGTGGAATTGAAACGCTAACACTGCGTATTAAGCAACATGCCGAGAATGCTCAAAAAATTGCAGAATTCCTGCTGGAAGAAAAACTAATCAAAAATGTTTATTACCCAGGACTGCCATCGCACCACAACCATGAGATCGCTAAAAGCCAGCAAAAATACTTTGGCGGTGTAATTGCTTTCGACCTTGTAATTGATGATAAAGAAATTGCTTCTGCAATTGTTAGCAACACAAAACTGTTTAAGCTTGCAGAAAGCCTTGGTGGAGTAAAAAGTCTTTGCTGTCTGCCTTGTGAAATGACACATAAATCTATCCCGACTGAAAAACGATACAGCTCTGGTGTAACCGATAGCCTTATCCGTTTATCAGTTGGCCTTGAAGACGCTGATGATCTTATTGAAGACCTGAAGCAGGCTCTTGAAATCGCTGTAAAACAAAGTACTAACAAAAACGCAACAGCTGCTGTATAATAGATTTAATTCATGTCAAGAAAAACTTTAAATATAGGCCTGTATGGTTTTGGATGCGTAGGATTTGGTCTTTACGAAGTATTGCAAAAAACTCCCGGACTTAAAGCTAACATCAAAAACATTTGTGTCAAGGACAAAAATAAGCCAAGGGAAATAGGTATCGAAAATTTTACTTTCGATAAAAACGATATACTTAACGATGATGAGATTAACGTAGTTGTAGAACTTATAGATGATGCCGATGCAGCATTTGAAATTGTATCAGAGGCATTGAAAAGAGGTAAAGCAGTAGTTTCGGCAAACAAAAAGATGATTGCCGAACATTTTACCGAACTGTTAGAACTACAGGAAAAACACAATGTTCCTTTGCTTTATGAAGCTGCTGCATGCGCCAGTATTCCAATCATCAGAAATCTTGAGGAGTACTATGATAATGACCTTTTAGAATCTATTGAAGGAATTGTAAATGGTTCTACCAATTATATTCTGACCAAGACCTTTGCAGAGAACCTGTCGTATGATGATGCACTTAAACAGGCACAGGATTTAGGTTTTGCTGAAAGCAACCCTATTCTTGACACAGGCGGATTTGATGCTAAATACAAGTTACAGATACTGTTAGCACATTCATTTGGTTATATTGCCAAACCAGCCGATATTTTCAATATAGGAATTGATAACATAGGCCCTCTTGAGTTAAAATATGCTAAAGAAAAAGGGCTTAAGATAAAACTGATAGCACAGGCTTTTAAAGGAAGTAAAGGTGAATTATCAGCTTTTGTGATACCTAAATTCGTATCGTCTGAAGAAAGGCTGTTTAACGTAGATGATGTATTTAACGGAGTACTTACCAAAACAAGCTTTGCCGATACACAATTCTTCGTAGGAAGAGGCGCGGGTGCTCATCCAACGGCTTCGGCTGTGTTATCAGATATATCTGCTCTTAGTTACGATTACAAATATGAATATAAAAAGATAAACCAAAAGGAAAACCTTGTTCTGTCTGACGATGTAAACCTTAGCGTATTATTAAGACACAAAAAAGAAGACGCAGATACCTTTAAAAAACAGTTTCTAACTATTGATGAAGCTTACACTAACAATGAGTCGGGTTATATTACCGGTACTATAACACTTAAAAATCTGAAAGATATACAGGCAGGTAATACCGGTGACAGATCGTTCATACTACAACACGTTGTTACCGAACAAGAAACTGCTGCACAACAAAATGAAATTGCTGTTCAAATATAAACTACTACTATCCACAACCAAAAAAAGCTATGAAAAAGACAAACCCTATCCGCCGCCGCGGATGGGGTTTTGTTATTTTAATGATCATATGCTTTTACTCCTGCCTTAACTTCTACCTGAAGATCGTTTTGAGCAGGCGGTATAGGACATGAATATTTATGATTGTAAGCACAGTATGGATTATAAGCTGTATTAAAATCAATCATCATTTTATCAGTATCCGGTTTTTGCAGGTCTATATACCTCCCTCCGCCATAACTACCATTACCCGAAGTGAAATCAGTAAAAGGCAAGAACAAATAATTTTTAAACTCTTCTTTTTTTGATAGATCAATATTTTGAAAAACATCCAGCTTGCATTGTTTCCCCTGTAATGTAAAATACAACTCTCCATACTTAACATACATAGGTTTTCTATCAGTTGTTGTAGGCATTGCAAAAGGTTTTTCATCTGGTGTACGTACGAATTTTGCCTCTACGCAATAAGCCATATCTACAGGATAAAAATCCAGCGATTTGAATTTCTTAAGATCTTTGGGGGTTAATGGTGATTCCAAAGGGTCTGCATATTCCTTGTTCAGTTGCTCTTGATATTTCCTGGAATTTTCGATACTGCAATCCTGTGCTTTGAGTACTATAAATGAGAATAATGTAATGGTTGTAAAAAAGAGTTTCATCTGTATGAGGTTTCTGCAAAAATAATTATTTAGGCACACTAACATTTGTAAATTTGTAGAAATCAATCAAACAAATGCTTCAGCAGGCTTTCACCCGTTACATAAATAATTTTAGAGGATTTACCAGAGAAGTATGGATACTCGCCATCATTACTTTCATTAACCGTGCCGGTACTATGGTATTCCCTTTTCTTTCAAAATACCTTAATGAAGACCTGCATTTTAGTCTGGATCAGGTGGGATGGGTTATGGTTTGTTTCGGTTCTGGTTCTATGATTGGTTCTTGGTTAGGCGGTAAATTAACCGATAAGATAGGCTTTTATAAGGTAATGGTGTTCAGTATGCTTGTCAGTGGAGCATCTTTCTTTATTATAGAACACATTAACACATTTCCCGGACTGTGTATTGCCATGTTTAGCATTATGATTATTGCGGATATGTTTCGACCTGCAATGTTTGTTTCTCTGGGTACTTATGCTAAACCCGAGAACCGTACCAGAGCATTTACCCTTGTGCGACTTGCTGTAAACTTTGGCTTTATGGCCGGACCGGCAATGGGCGGACTAATAATATTAGGAATAGGTTATAAAGGTTTGTTTTGGGCCGATGGAACATCGTGCATCATCTCCATACTTATCTTTATGTTTTTGGTCAAAGAAAAAGAAAGATTAAAACCGGAAGCTGTTACAGTAGATGAAAGCAAAATTGAACGTTCTATAAAAAATGATAAGCTTTACTGGCTTTTTCTGTTTTGCAGTTTTATTACGGCAACAGTATTTTTCCAGCTCTTCTCTACTTTGCCTTTATACCATCATAAGCAATACGGTCTTTCAGAGTTCCAAACCGGTTTACTCATGTCCTTTAACGGATTCCTGGTATTACTCTGCGAAATGCCTATCGTAGGTTATGTAGAACGTAAGGGAATCCAAAAAATAAAGGTAATTGCTCTGGGCGCATTTTGTATGGGTTTAAGCTTTTATGCATTGTTATTTGAAGGATGGGCAGGCATACTTATTATTAGCATGTTTATAATATCCTATGCCGAAATGTTTAATTTTCCTTTTTCTAACGGATTCGCCATGAACCGTGCTCCCCGCGGACGTGAAGGCCAGTACATGGCATATTACACAATGATGTTCAGCCTCGCGCATATTGTAAGCGGTAAGACCGGACTTGCCATTATTGCCTATTATAAAGAAGATGGATATTTTGCCAATTGGATCTTTATGGGTACCTTAGCTATAGTAGCAACATTATCACTACTTTGGCTCCATAAAAAATTACTTTCTGAAAATACTTAAAAGCTTTTTTAAAGGTTATCATACAATAAAAAACTATCATTTTAGTTATTTAACTATAAATTTAGTTGTGTAACTAAAAAAATAGTTTTAAGTTTGGAATACTAAATATGATACCATGCAAAAGTTGACCAATAAAGAAGAAGAGATAATGCACATTTTGTGGAAGCTTGAAAAAGCCTTTGTAAAAGATGTACTAATGGAAATTGAGGATGACAAACCTCATTACAATACGCTCTCTACTATAATAAGAAATCTTGAAGAAAAGGGTTATGTTAGCCATAATGCATATGGTAACACCCATCAATATTTTCCTTTAGTAACTAAAGAAGAATATAGAAAAGGTTTTATGAGCAATGCTATAGAGAATTACTTTAATAATTCTTACAAGAGCATGATTTCCTTTTTTGCAAAAGAGGAAAAGATTAGCGCCAAAGAGCTTCGCGAGATTCTTGATATGATCGAAAAAAAGGAATGATATGGAAAACTTTATTATATACATATCTAAAGCGTCAGGATTACTTGCCGTATTCTTTATTGCGTACTATGTCTTTTTGAGAAAAGAAACTTTTTTCAATTCAAACAGAGGCTTTTTATTGGCAGGTTTAATAACCTCAACCCTGCTCCCACTAGTAAAATATACCAAAACAATATTTGTAGAGCCGGTTCAGCAATCTATTGTATCTGAGAATATCAGTAATGAGCAGTTACAACAGTATTTGGTAATGCAACAGTTTATGGCAGCTAAACAGGAACCTTTTACCATAAACTGGTATTACATAGTAATAGCAATTTATAGCATAGGGTTACTATTTTTTCTAATGCGCTTTGTTATGGATTTTTTATCCATTCGAAAAATACTCAAAGGAAACAGTATTATAAAGCAAGGCCGTTTCAAACTTATTGATTCCGAAAAGGTACAATCGCCCTTTTCATTCTTTAATTATATCGTTTACAACTCTGCATCGTTACAAACTGAAGAACTTGAAAGTATTTTAAATCACGAGAAAGTACATAGCAGTCAAAAACACTCAGCTGATATGATTATCAGTCAGTTATTCTGTATTGTATTTTGGTTTAATCCATTTGTATGGTTTTATAAAAAAGCCATATCTCAAAACCTTGAATTCATTGCCGATGCGGTTGCCATAAAGCAGCTGAGCGACAAAAAAGCATATCAAAAAACCCTGCTGAAAATTACACTTCAGCCGGAATGTATATCAATCACTAATCATTTTTATCAATCATTAATCAAAAAACGAATCGTTATGTTAAACAAAAAGCAATCAAAAAAACGCAATTCATGGAAATATGGAATTGTACTTCCGGCCCTGGCAGCATTTATCTTAATGTTTCAGGTAAAAGTTGTGGCTCAGGAAAAAGCTACTGAGGTAAATACCAGCTCTCAGGAAAAAACAAAAATTGTTATTACAATTGATAAGAGCACCAGCGACGAAGAACTAAATGCTAACGCAGACATTTTTAAAGATGAATTTGAAGCCGACGTTACATTTAGTAATGTAGCCCGAAATACCTCTGGTGAAATTACTGCTATAAAAGCAACAGTCAAAGACAAAGACCAGTCTCAGGACCACTATGTTAGCGGGACAACTCCAATTAAACCATTTACAATAGAAATGGAAAAGAATAGTAATGCTAATGGCAATATCATTGGTTTTGGAAATCCGAATCCGTTTAATGTTACTGCAAATAAGGCAAGTGTAGCATCAGCTAAAGAAAATGTACCGATTCATACAAATGTTAACTACAACACATCATCTTCTACCGGATATATCAATGGCCCGAATGCTGTAAATCTTTACAAAGGAGCAGTATTTTATGTAAATGGAGTTGAACAAAAAGAAATTGGTGATAATCTTAAAGATTTACAGTTACCAAAAGGCCAGACAATAATGAACATGGCCGTTCTTACAGCAAAAGATGCTAAAAAGAAATATGGAAAGAAAGCTAAAAACGGTGCAGTTGAAATTACTACACAACCAATTCAATCTAATTTTAGCTATTCATATGGCAACAGTGACAATATGAATAACTCATTCAACTTTACTATGCCAAATATGGATGAAGTAATGTCTTTAGCTCTAAATGGCGTAAGTACAGGTATGGATGCATTAGCTAATATTGACTGGCAAAAGAACTTTGCTTTTGAAGGTATTTCTGAAGAAGAACGAAAAGAGATTCAGGATGAGATGAAAAAAGCCCAGATTGAAATACAACAGGCTATGAAAGAACTTCAGATTGACAGACAGGAAATCGAAAAATCAATCAATGAATCTTTAAGAGATTCAGGGGTAAAAGATCATGAAATGAAGCAGGTCATGAAAGAAATGGAGCAGGCAAAACAACAAATGAAAGAAGCTCAGAAACAACTCGAAGCTGCAAGGCTAGACCTCCAAAAAGCAGAAAAGGAAATAGAAAAGAAAAAAGCACTTTCTAAAAAATCGTAACTAAGACAAAATTAATAAGACATATTTAGTTTATTTTTAAAAGCTACCTAAAACAGGTAGCTTTTTATTTTTCAGTAACTGAGAGGAATTCGTTTATTTTAAAAAATTCACTATTTTTGAGTATATATGACCTGTTTATTATGAACGATAAATCCCTACTTAGAAGCTCTATATTCCGACACCTTGATGGATTAGCTGTTGCACCGGTGGCCATAGCTATACAAAAAAAGGGAATTCTCGAAACACTATTGAGCAAAAAGCAAATATATTTATCTGAGCTACTAACAACATATAAAGCAAATGAGGGCTATTTAAATGTTGGATTAAGGGTATTGGCCTCACAGGGATTTTTAGAATATGAAGTAGATAACAATACACAGGAAATAACCATATCGACAAATGAAAAATCACAAATAGCTTTTTCTAATTTTCATCTGTATAAAGACGTAGTTGATTTGCTTCAGTTTTCGACTCACTTTCATCCGCGTCTTTTTGAAGATGCTCCTTTCGAAAAACTAAATGTTATTTTTGAAAAATATAAAGCAAATTATGGGATAGTACCATCGGATGACAAGCTTACAAATACAATTCAGGGACAAATCCTGAAGCATATTGAAGGCTATTTGATAGGTCCTACAATAGTACGACTGGCAATGAACGGAATGTTTCATAAATACTTTATGGAAACTTCTTTCAGGCCTGAGGAGTTTCACAGATCACCTGAAAATTTTAAAAAAATATTAGACTTTTTTGTTCACCTGGGATGGTTTCAGGAAAAAAAAGGCAATTACCAATTTACCGATACAGGTTTGTTCTACGCCAGAAGAGCGAGTGCTTATGGAGTTACTGTATCCTATCTTCCAACATTTGCCAAAATTGAAGAACTGATTTTTGGAGATCCTAATGCATTGCGGATGGTTGCTGAAGGTGAAAATGAAATACATGTAGACCGCGAGATGAATGTTTGGGGAAGCGGTGGGGCTCATGACACTTACTTTAAAGTTATAGATGAGATTCTCGTTAAACTTTTTAACCTGCCTATTGAAGAGCAACCTAAAGGTATTTTAGATATGGGCTGCGGTAACGGAGCATTCCTTCAGCATATTTTTGAGGTAATAGACCGACAAACCTTAAGAGGTAAAATGCTTGATGATTACCCACTGTTTCTTGTTGGTGCAGATTATAATGAAGCAGCGTTAAAAGTAACCAGAGCCAACTTAATTAAGGCTGATATCTGGGCAAAAGTAATTTGGGGAGATATCGGACAACCCCACTTACTTTCTGAGGACTTAAAAGAGAATTACAACATTGATCTGAAAGATTTGCTTAACGTTAGGACTTTTTTAGATCATAACAGAATTTGGGAAGACCCTAAACATATAAACCAAAACAGAATCAGTAAATCTACCGGAGCCTTTGCTTATAGAGGAAAAAGAATCAGCAATAATCTGGTTGAAGACAATCTGCTTGAACATCTTCAAAAATGGTCTCCCTATGTTCGTAAATTCGGATTGTTATTAATTGAGTTACATACTATTGACCCTAAACTCACAGCCAATAATTTAGGCAAGACACCGGCTACGGCTTATGATGCCACCCATGGTTTTTCGGATCAGTATATTGTCGAGATTGACGTTTTCAATACTGTTGCTGCGGAAGCCGGACTATTTCCTGATCCTACAATTTTTAAACGCTTTCCGGATGCTGATATAGCTACTGTCAGCATTAATTTATTGAAGGGGAAATAATCTTTGCTTCCAGAACTATAAAATTATTTAATCGCCGCCAGCCAGTCTTCAGTCGGTGCAACGAGTTTGCGTAATTGTGTGTCGAACAAACCTATTTTCATCTCAACGTCAGAACATATACTGCCTTGCTCATCAACAATCCATTGTCTGATCTTACCTACTTTACCTTCATATTCTCCTGTTTGTGAATATATAGTTATGTTTTCCCTTAAGCCCAGCTCTTTTATAAAACGTATATTTATTTCCAGAATGACAGGCCCCTTTCCAGTAGATCTGATTTTGTCAAGCCCATAACCATTTTGAGTTATAAATTCCCAACGCGCCTCTTCATATATCTGTAAATAAGTAGCATTATTTACATGCCCAAATGTGTCAAGATGAAATTCTTTGATAGTTAGTTTGTATGCAAAAGTTTTGTTTTCCATATGAAAATATTATTCGTGAAATTTAGCCAAAATATTATCTCCCTCCTACATTATTGCTATAAAACAAAAAATCCTCACTAAGTGAGGATTTCTGTAATAGTAAGTAAAGTGATATTTACGCTTTTCTAACATCAACATTTTCTACGTTGTGGTTACCATAAGTGAAACCGCCTTTTCCGTTCCAGTTGTTATCGATAGCCATATGAGCTGAGAACTCTGCAAGGTAAGAACCTATTGCCGGTGGTGGCACAGATTGTACATACTGCCCTTCAAGAGCAACAACCTGAGTTACGTTTCCATAACCGGTTGCACGAATTGTTCCTGTTACGTTTCTTACTACAATGTCTCCTCCAGGGATAGCTTGTGTAATTTCAACAGTTCCCGATACACTGTTAGTAGATGGAACTACCACTAAAGAGAAATGCATTATAGGTGCACCAGGCATCCCAACATTACCCATTGTTCCGTTTACTAAATAAGCACCAATTAACTTGCTTGTTGCTTTTTCTGCTGTAGCTGTACTCATAATATTAAAGTTTTTTTAGTTGTTTCTTACTCATTGGCTTTTCAGATACCGCCCCTTTGATTTAAGTGGTAAGGTTCACTTTTGTCAGGACTAAATTAAATATTTGAGTAGTTCAAAATATGCGTAAAAACACCTGTTTTTCAAAATCCTTTACATCTTAACTTTGAAAATGAACAAATTAACAGCTCTTAATTCATGGAATATAGCACAGGATATCTTCAAAAATGCATGCAGTTTCTTGAAAGTATAGGTATCAAAGTAATAGAAAAAAAATTAGATGACACCTGTTTTCTTCCCGGTCTTTTACTTGGCAGCAATACCATATACATAGACCACGGTAAGATAAAGTATCCGGGGGATATCCTACATGAAGCAGGACATATTGCTGTCACTACACCCCATGAAAGATCACTTATCGGAACAAATGAAATCTCTCAGAACTGGCCTTCACAAGGAGATGAAATTGCTGCTATTCTATGGTCTTATGCTGCTTTAAAACATTTAGATCTACCATGTGAATTCGTTTTTCATAAAGATGGATACAAAGGACATTCGGAATGGTATATTGAAAACTTCACAAATCAAAATTATATAGGCTTACCCCTATTACAATGGTTTGGAATGGCATATTCAAAAGATGACGCTTTTTATGATGAATATTCATTTCCTAAAATGAAAAAATGGATAAGGCAATGAAAAAATCGCCCGAAACATAGTGCTCCGGACGATTCCAAATTAACCAATCAACTAAAACTTTCTTATTCCATCAGGTTCTGATGTTTTTTTCGCATTGCCCAATAAAAGAAATTAGGGAATACTAACAATGTAAATACTGTAGCGGTAACAAGTCCGCCAATGATTGATACTGCAAGTGGTTTCTGCGATTCTGAACCAATACCGGTAGATAAGGCTGCAGGCAGAAGTCCTATAGCGGCCATAAGGGCAGTCATAATAACCGGCCTTGTTCTTGTTTTTACCCCATTAATGATAGCATCTGTCAATGACATCTTCATCTTAAGATTGCTATGGAACTCTGAGACGAGTATTACTCCATTCTGAATACAAATACCCAATAAAGCAATAAAGCCAACACCTGCTGATATACCAAAATTAATTCCCGTTACATGAAGAGCAAGTATTCCTCCTATAACTGCAAAAGGTACATTTACAAGAACCAGTAATGAATCCTTAATGTTAGCAAACATTATGAATAGCAGTACAAATATCAACACTAGTGAAATTGGCACTACCTGAGCTAGTTTCGCACTTGCCCTTATCTGGTTTTCATACTCTCCTGTCCACCCTACTGAATATCCTTCTGGAACTTTAAGGGTTTTGACTTTTGCCTGAGCATCTGCAATCGTACTTCCAAGATCACGGTCACGAACTGAGAATTTAACTCCAATAAAACGTTTGGTATTATCTCTGTAAATAAGCGCCGGACCTGTTTCGGTAGTCAACTCGGCTATTTCCTTAAGCGGTACCTTAGTACCTCTTAGGGTTGGCACCATTAAGTTCATAATATCCTGCTCGTCTTTTCTGTAATCCTTTTGATAACGTAGCCTTATGTCAAACTTCTTCTCACCTTCATATTTCTGGGTAGCCGTTTTACCACCTATGGCCATTTCGATAATACTTTGGGCATCTTGTTTCTGAACACCGTATAAGGCCATTTTTTCTTCATCAAATTTGACGCTTATTCCGGGTTGTCCAAGATTACGAAGCACTCCGACATCTTTAACGCCTTCAACATGTTTTATCTTCTCCATTACTTCATTAGCAAGTTTGTCAAGGGTTTCAAGATCATCACCATATATCTTTACAGCGTTAGATGCTTTAAATCCGGCCACAGCTTCCGCAACGTTATCAACGACCGGCTGCGAGTAATTCCAGGTAATACCCTGGTAACGGCTTAACTTATGGTTCATTTCTTCAATAAGCTCATCCTGGGTAACTCCCCTTTTCCATTCGTCTTTTGGCTTAAGGTCTACCTGAAACTGAAGGAAACCAAACCCATTAGGATCGGTACCATCGTTACTACGCCCGGTTTGGGATAACACATCATCTACCTCCGGAAATTCTTTTAATTCCTTACGGATAATCTTTGCCATTTTTACACTTTCGGTAAGCGAATTACTTATAGGTAACTCGGCTGTAACCCAAAGCGCACCCTCATTAAGTGGAGGAAGGAATTCAGACCCTAAAAAACGTGTTGAAAACAAGGTTAAACCTAATATAACCATAGAAATAATTATAGAAATCTTTTTATTTTTAAAGGTTACATTAAGTCCTTTTGCTACTATCTTATTAAAGAACTCAACAAACACATTGTGCTTCTCTTTTACATTTTTGTTCAGTAATATTGAGCATAGTACAGGTACCAGAGTCAAAGTAAATATCAAAGCTCCCAATAAAGCAAAACCTAAAGTCCATGCCAAGGGAGAGAACATTTTACCCTCTACCTTTTCAAATGAGAAAATTGGCAGTAATGCAGAAATAATGATCAGTTTACTAAAAAAGATCGCTATACCTAATTTAGTACCTGATTTTCTAATTAATCCAAGTTTAGAAAGCTTATTATAGCGTTCCGCACCTATCTTATGCTGGAGTTGGTCTAAGGTCACAAAGAGTCCCTCGACCATAACCACGGCACCGTCGATAATGATACCGAAGTCAACAGCACCCAGAGACAGTAAGTTTGCACTCATTCCCTTTAGCTTAAGACAAAGGAATGCAAACAAAAGTGCCAAAGGGATAATAATGGATACAATAACAGTGGTACGCCAATCGGCCATAAATAAAAATACTATTACTGTAACCAGAATTATACCCTCTACAAGGTTATGGGTTACGGTATGGGTACAATATTCCATAAGCCTGTCACGATCATAAAATGTTTCCATTTTTACATCCTTGGGCAATACATTTTCCTGAACGTATGCAATTTTCTCTTTAAGGCGTGCCAGTACTTCAGACGGGTTTTCATTCTTACGCATTACAACAATACCTTCTACCACATCATCATTACCATTAAGTCCCGCCTGCCCTACTCTTGGAATATTAGATTCGGTAACCTTGGCAATATTCTTAATCAGTATAGGATTTCCTTCAGACTGTGCCACAATAGTATTTTCAATATCAGCACGAGAGTCCAGTAAGCCTACACCACGCACAACATAAGCCTGACCATTTTTCTCAATAATATCGCCACCCACATTTACATTAGCTTTACTAATCGCCTCATAAACTTCAGGAGATGTAAGCTCGTACTTTTGCAATAAAATAGGGTCTATTTCTACTTCATACGTTTTTTCACGCCCTCCAAAAGCTACAACATCGGCAATTCCGGGTACGGCTCTAAGCTGGCGGTCAATTACCCAGTTTTGTATCGTAAGAAGTTCTCTCGTATCTTTTTCCTTACTATTTAAAGTGTACCTGAAAATTTCTCCTGTGGGTCCATATGGCGGCTGAACTTCAGGATCAACGTCATCAGGAAGCTGTACATTCTTTAGCTGATTATTTACCTGTTGTCTTGCAAAAAAATCATCTACATCATCATCAAAAATAATTTTGATTACAGAAAGCCCGAACATGGTTACACTACGCACATTTTCTTTTTTCTGCACCGAATTCATTGCAATCTCTACGGGTGAAGTAACAAATCGCTCAACCTCTTCTGCACTACGGCCAGGCCATTGCGTTACAATTATTATCTGAGTATTTGTTACATCCGGAAATGCTTCCACCGGAATATTTTTATAGCTTATAATACCTGCAATAACTACCAAACCTACCCAAAAAAAGGTAAACAGCTTATTGCGTAGGGAAAACCCTATTATGCCTTTAATTAACTTGTTCATGCTGTTTTATTTAGTCGTTTATAGCGTCGTATATAAGTAAATTGCCTTTCACAATTACCTTCTCTCCTTCCTTCAATCCGCCTTTAAGATATGTCTTATCTTCAAGAGTCCTGTAAATACTAACCTCTCGTGTTTCCACATCATCTTTCGACTTATAAACCATCACAAAATTTTTATTTTTATCAAACACTACAGCTGCCGATGGTACAGCTATATATTTATCATTATCCAAATAATGTACGGTAACCGTCGCATTCATCTCCGGTTTAAGTGAACCATCACTATTAGGAACTTTTATAAGCGCTTTAGCCGCTCTTGTCTGAGGATCAATAACATTAAAAATCTTATCTATTTTACCCGTTATTTTCCTGTCTGGATAAGCAATCGTCTGGATGCTCACATCCTGCCCTTGTTTTATCCTTCCAAGATCGCTTTCATTTACATTTGCCAAAACCCAGACATTATCAAGTTTTGCAATAGTGAAAACAGCTTCATCCCTGTTATTGCTAAGCATCTCATTAGGACTGATATCTTTAGCTACCACATATCCGCTTATAGGTGCATACATATTATAAACAGATCCACTCTTTAAACGATAGATCTTATTTACCTCTGTCATTCTTTCCTTTTCAGCACGAGCTTTTTCAAGCTCTTTTTTAGCCATTACCAGATCTTTTTCAGACGCTAGTTTCCCGTCATACATATCTTTAACACTTTGCAGGTTACGTTCTGCTATACTAACATCGGCATCGGCATCACTGGTCTGGCTCTGAAATCCTGCCACCTCACTACTCTGAATACTGGCAAGCAACTGTCCTTGTTTAACATAATCGCCAAGTTCAGCTTTAATGGTAAGTACGCTTCCTCCAACAACAGGAAACACCTGTGCCATATTGTTGTTTTCTGCAGTTACCTTACCAAACAGCCTAATTTCATTTTGAGCATCTTCCATCTTAGCATCAGCAAAAGTGCTTGTATTAAACATGGTTTGACTCATCACAAACTTTTTCTTCTCATCTGCAGGAGCTTCTTCCTTTTTTGAACAGCTTACAAATGCTGTAGTAAATATTATTATTGGGTATATATATTTAAATGCTTTCATTTCTTAAAAATTGTTGGTTCCTGTTACATAATTAATCTGGGCTGCAGCAAGGGCAAGTTGTTTTTTAACCCTTTCTACTTCTGTTTGCGCTTCATTATAAGCTTCAAAAAAGTCGGCAAATTCAATCATTGAAACATTGCCTTTCTGAAAGTTTGAAGTCATCCCGTTATAAACAGAATCAAAATCATTGTTTATAAGTAAACCAATGTGCTTGTACTCCTCTACGCTTCGGGTATAATTTTGCCATGCGGCCAAAACCTGATTCTTTATTTCAAGCTCTTTATAAGAAGCATTTGTAGTCTGTTGCTCCTGATTAACTTTTGCCGCCTGAATGTTGCCACGATTCCTGTCAAATATTGGAAGAGGTATACCAAGTCCCACATTGTACTGATTCATAAAAGCATCCCCCTGCTGGTTATAGCCACCCCTCAGTGTAATATCCGGAATAGCTGTTCTTTTCTGCAACGAAACATTAAGCTTTGCGGATTCGATTTCCAGTTTTGCCTGATTCATATCCGGTCTGCTTTCAAGCGATTCATTTAATAGCTTATCATAAAACAAAGGCTTTCCGGCGTAAAGGTCAGCATCACCGGCAGTATAAATAGTCTGAGTTGTAGATGTTAATCCTAAAAGAATATTCAGTTTTTGCTGTTCATCAATCAGGACTTTGCTTTCCTCTGACTTATCATTATTAATTTTTACATATACCGATTTTAAACGAACTAAATCCTTAAGCGCAATATTATTTTTAGCTACCTGAATCTCATAACTTGTAATTAGAGATTGTAGCCTATCCAGAAGCTTATTATATTTCTCAATTACCTTTTGCTGGTGGTGAAGTGTATAAAAAGATTCCCATATCTGTAATTGAAGGGTTCGGGTCAAATCGGTAAGTTCGGTCTCAGCAATCTTTTTATCAAGTTTAGCCATTTCAATTTCTTTACGACGTTTGCCTCCTAAAATAATAAGCTGCTCAATACCTGCTGCGAAATTTCCCCTGTTACCTGTTGGAAAATATAAATTGTCCTGAGCCTGATAAGCAATCATATCTGCCGTTACTTCAGGATTAGGATATACTTTTGATTGAATGATTGCGGCATCTGCCTTGCCAATATTATATTGTTGAGCCAACAGCATAAAGTTGTTTTTGAAGAATAGTTCTTCAGCCTGTTTTATAGTAAGCGTAACCGGCTCAGGAGTTTGTGCCATGCCTACTGTCTGGATGAACAAAATTGCTATCCAGACAAAGAATTTACTTTTAAATTCCATGATAAAATTGTTTAAATACTATATATGAATTAGTTATGCCTATTGAGGGGCAAAACATAGATATACCGGATTTACCTCAAAAATGAGCATGTAAAAATTCATCGCAATATATATTGCTATGCCGGAAAAAGTTATAGTATTTAAACCTGAGGAGGTGGAGAAAATATATTCACCAATGGTGAGTTATATATTGGATTGGCATAATGAATATTTGATTGCACAATCCTGAAATTTATTGTAGTAGGTTCACTAAAAACTAAGGCCATCTGCTCTTCAAATAACCAAATCATTTTTTTAGCCATGAATTTATGAGACATCGGAGTTTTTGAATGATGCTCCGGTATGGCGTCGTCCATATTAAGTACATCTTCAACAACAAGCTCTACAACACTATCAATTTCATCAAAGTCTGCATCAACCTTATTGTGTTCAAAAAGCGTATGCGGGTTATCAATACTAAAGTTAAGGATGTGCAATGCCATCATTAACCATAATATTCTATGACCTATATGTACTTTATTAAACTTCATTTCAATATGCAAACATATTATATAAAACCATACACCACACAAATCCTGCCAAAATTATTTTTAAAACGTCATTTTTCTATAAAAATTATAAAGCCCTGTCTTTTATAAAAACAGGGCCTTACTATAATTTTGATTATTTTATATTATCTCTTCAGTGAGAAATGCGATTTAAATTCACGTATCACGGTTGTTGTTCCGTCATATTCCGGGTAGGTAACCGTAAACCAGTAGTCGGTTGCCGGTACCTGTACACCGTTGAAGGTACCATCCCATCCATCACTGTCAGGGCTGATCTGTTTGATCAGTTTGCCGTAGCGGTCGAAGATATAGATGACCGATCCTGTGTCCTGCAGCCCGATGATGTTCCAGGTATCGTGGAAGCCATCGCCATTCGGGGTGAAGAAGTTAGGGTAATCCACAATGCTCGCATCGGTGATCACAAGCTCATCACACGAGTCAGGGTTGGTATCCCTCACCCTTACCGTATGGCTGCCCGGTGCCACATTGCTGAAGATATTGCTATCCTGCCATGGGCCGTTGTCAAGGCTGTACTGGTATACGCCATAACCTTCTACCGTTACTGTTATGGTCTGGTTGTCGCTAAAGTAGTTGGTCACATAATAACCCCTGCCCACTTTAACGGCCGATCCGCTTTTGATCACTACTGCCGC
>NZ_QQAR01000003.1 GCF_003350375.1 Flavobacterium sp. AG291
TTCGGCAAACTGATCAAACAGATCAGCCCTGACAGTGATGGATGGGATGGTACCTTCAACGGTGTACAGGTACCGGCAACCGACTACTGGTTTACCGTTACCTACCCGGAATATGACGGAACAACAACCGTGATACGTGAATTTAAATCGCATTTCTCACTGAAGAGATAAGAATGCAAAAACAATAAAAAGAACCGGGCAGCCAACAGCTGCCCGGTTTTTGTTTTTATAGGGAGATTGTGAGTTTGAAGAACTCGCGTCAGTTGTTAATTATTCCTGATAGAGATGTTATAATACTATGATAGGAGGGGATAAGTGGCGGCAGTAAACAACGAAGGAATGAATGCGCTTAGATATACTACAAAAAAGCCCCTCGTGAAAACGAAGGGCTTATCATATAACCTAAGAGTTATTATTTGCTGTTGTATTTTTTTATAGCATCAGAAAGAATTTCTACGGAACGAATAAGGTCTTCTTTTTTAAGAACGTAAGCAATTCTAATTTCATCAAGACCTACATTAGGAGTAGAATAGAAGCCTGCAGCAGGAGCAACCATTACGGTTTCTCCATTAAGGTCGTATGATTCAAGTAACCATTGAGCAAAGTTGTCAGCATTGTCTACTGGTAACTTAGCAATACAGTAGAAAGCTCCTTTTGGAGTTGCAACCTTAACGCCTTCAATTTTATTAAGTTCGTTAATAAGCGTATCTCTACGCTCTTTATACTCACCAATAACTTCATCGAAATAGCTTTGAGGTGTTTCAAGAGCAGCTTCACTTGCAATCTGCGCAAAAGTAGGAGGGCTTAGACGTGCCTGAGCAAATTTCATAGCTGTAGACATTACTTCTTTGTTTTTAGAAACAATACATCCAATTCTTGCACCGCACATACTGTAACGTTTAGAAACTGAATCAATCATTATGGCATTGTTTTCTATTCCCGGTACATTCATTACTGAATAATGTTTGTCACCATCATAAGTAAATTCACGATATACTTCATCTGCAATAAGGAAAAGATCATGTTTTTTTACAAGTTCAGCAAGTTGCTGTATTTCCTCCTGCGTATAAAGGTATCCTGTAGGGTTACCCGGATTACATATAAGGATTGCCTTAGTTTTTGGCGTAATAAGTTTTTCAAAGTCAGCGATAGGAGGAAGTGCAAAGCCTTCATCAATAGTTGAGATAACAGGTACAACCGTTACTCCCGATGCAACTGAAAATCCATTGTAGTTAGCATAAAATGGTTCAGGAATAATGATTTCATCTCCGGCGTCCATTGTGCTTCCTAAAGCAAAAAGTAGTGCTTCAGAACCTCCTGTAGTAATGATTATGTCAGCAGCATCTACATTTACGCCGTGAGTTTTATAGCTTGCAGCAAGTTTAGTTCTATAGCTTTCAAAACCAGCAGAATGACTGTATTCTAATATTTTTACAGTATTGTTTTTTATAGCTTCCAGCGCCACTTCAGGAGTTTTGATGTCTGGCTGGCCTATGTTAAGGTGATACACTTTATGGCCTTTCTTTTTTGCCATTTCAGAATATGGAACCAGTTTCCTGATTGGTGATTCAGGCATTTGCCTGCCTTTATTAGATACTTGAGGCATTGTATTTTAGTTTTTATAATGTTTGGTGCAAATTTGCGATTTTTTTTAGAGATTTAATAATTTATACCTGATCAAAATTGTTTTTGTTCTGTTATCAGTAAAGTGAAAATGTTATAAAAAGAAAAAGCCCTGTAGAAACAGGGCTTGTATAGTTTGGCATTAATTTATTATTGATTTGGGAGTGATTTTTTCTTGTCAAGAATATTGACTTCTTCTTTTTTAGTCACATCGCCTTTTATTTTAAGTGCTACAACACCGTCGGAATGATTAACAGCATTTGATTGTACAGTTATAGTTTTACGTATAGGACCAGGGGTCATATTATATTTAACTTCGATCTTTCCTGATTTTCCTGGTGCAATAGGCTCTTTAGGCCATGATGGCACGGTGCAGCCACAACTTGATTTTACATCTTTGATGATTAGAGGTGCATCGCCTGTATTTGTAAATTCAAAAAACCTTATACCGTTGTCCGTTTCTTTAGAAGTGTTTCCATAATCAACAGTGTCAGATTTGAATTCCATTTTCGCTCCTGATTGTGCGTATGATACGGTTGTAAGTAGTAAAACTGCAAAAAATCCTAAAAGTCTTTTCATAGTAATAGTGAATTTGGATTTAGTAAAAATACTCAGTTTAAATTAAAGTGCAAATTATGCTATAATGTTTTTTCAAAATTGTACTTATATGGTTACTTTTGCATACATTTTACAAAAAACATACCAATATTTTATTGGATAATTTATAGCACTGTAAGTTATGACGATCCCAGCACAATTTGACGCCAAGACAGCCGAAAGCAAATGGTACGATTACTGGATGAAAAACAATTATTTTCATTCAGAGCCAGACCATAGAACACCTTATACTATTGTAATACCTCCGCCAAACGTTACCGGGGTACTGCATATGGGGCATATGCTTAATAATACTATTCAGGATGTACTGATAAGAAGAGCACGCCTTAAAGGTTATAATGCCTGCTGGGTACCCGGCACTGATCATGCATCTATTGCCACTGAAGCGAAAGTTGTTGCTAAGCTAAAAGCTGAAGGGATCAATAAAAATGATCTTACACGTGAAGAATTCCTTAAGCATGCCTGGGAATGGACCGATAAATATGGAGGCGTTATCCTTGACCAGTTAAAAAAACTGGGAGCTTCATGTGATTGGGAACGTACTAAGTTTACAATGGATCCTGATATGTCTGCTTCGGTTATAAAATCGTTTGTGGATTTATATAATAAAGGACTTATATATCGTGGTTACCGAATGGTTAACTGGGATCCGGAAGCTAAAACGACGCTTTCTGATGAAGAAGTTATCTACGAAGAAAGGCAAGGAAAGCTGTATCATTTAAAATACCAGATCGAAGGTACAGGTGATTTTGTTACCATTGCAACTACGCGTCCAGAAACTATACTGGGAGATACTGCGATCTGTATCAACCCTAATGATGAACGTTATACGCATCTTAAAGGGAAAAAAGCTATTGTGCCTATCGCAAACCGTGTAATACCTATCATTTTTGATGAGTATGTTGATATGGAGTTTGGTACAGGGTGTCTTAAAGTTACTCCTGCACACGATGTAAACGATAAAGAACTTGGTGAAAGACATAACCTTGAGATCATTGATATCTTTAATGAAGATGCTACATTAAACAGTTTTGGTCTGCACTATGCGGGCAAAGATCGTTTTGTGGTAAGGGATGAAATTGCAAGAGAGCTGGAATCTATTGGTAATCTTGAAAAAGTAGAGAATCATATCAATAAGGTGGGGACATCTGAAAGGACTAAAGCTGTTATAGAGCCAAGGCTTTCTGATCAGTGGTTCCTGAAAATGGAAGAGCTTGCAAAGCCTGCTATTAAAGCTGTTTTGGAAACCGAAGAGGTAAAATTATACCCTAACCGTTTTAATAATACATATCGCCACTGGATGGAAAACATCCGTGACTGGAATATTTCGCGTCAGTTATGGTGGGGGCAACAAATTCCTGCTTACTACTATGGAGAAGGTAAAGAGGATTTTGTAGTAGCTGAAACTCCTGCGGATGCTCTTGAGCTAGCAAAAACAAGGACAGGGAATCAGAATCTTACTGTAGCTGATCTTAAGCAGGATCCGGATGCACTTGATACCTGGTTCTCATCATGGTTATGGCCTATGGCGGTTTTTGGAGGTGTACTTGAGCCTGAAAATAAAGATTTTAAATATTATTATCCTACTAATGACCTTGTGACCGGGCCGGATATCCTCTTCTTC
The DNA here is from genome assembly GCF_003350375.1 of Flavobacterium sp. AG291. Lineage (GTDB taxonomy): Bacteria > Bacteroidota > Bacteroidia > Flavobacteriales > Flavobacteriaceae > Flavobacterium > Flavobacterium suzhouense. Next base: position 3,866 of record NZ_QQAR01000003.1, read on the forward strand.
TGGGTAGCAAGAATGATTATTGCGGGTTATGAATATGCTGGTGAGAAACCATTTACGAACGTTTACCTTACCGGACTGGTAAGAGATAATCAACGTCGTAAAATGTCTAAGTCATTAGGGAATTCGCCGGATCCACTTGATCTGATTGAAAAATTCGGAGCTGATGGTGTTCGTGTTGGACTGTTGTTAAGTGCTTCTGCAGGAAATGATATTCTTTTTGATGAGGAACTTTGTAATCAGGGTAAAGCATTTACAAACAAGATATGGAATGCATTCCGTCTTATAAAAGGGTGGGAGGTAGCAGATATCGATCAGCCGGATTATGCACGTAAAGCGGTAAACTGGTATGAGGCAAAACTGAATAAGACCCTTGCAGAGATTGAAGATCATTTTGAAAAATACAGAATATCTGATGCGCTAATGGCTATTTACAAGCTGGTATGGGATGATTTCTGCTCTTGGTTCCTTGAAATGATAAAACCGGGTTACCAACAGCCTATCGACAGGACTACTTTTAACAGTGCGATTGAGATGCTTGAGAATAACCTGAAATTGCTTCATCCTTTTATGCCTTTCCTTACGGAAGAGATTTGGCATCATATTGCTGAAAGAACAGAAGAAGAAGCGCTTATTATTGCTGAATGGCCTAAGCTAAAACAAGCAGATGAAAGACTGATTAATGGGTTTGAAGTAGCCGCTGAAGTTATAGCGGGTATACGTACAATTAGAAAAGAAAAGAATATTCCTCAGAAAGATGCTATTGAACTTAAAATAGTTAATAATGAGGGGATCTCTAATGAATATGACAGTGTTATCGCTAAACTTGGAAACATTTCTTCAGTAGAATATACTGCTGAAAAGGTTTCAGGAGCGCTTACTTTCAGGGTTAGGTCTAATGAATATTTTGTGCCGGTAACCGGAAATGTAAATGTTGAGGAGGAAATTGCTAAACTGACAGAAGAATTAAATTATAATAAAGGGTTTCTTAAATCAGTTCAGGCAAAACTTTCTAATGAGAAGTTTGTAGGTAGTGCACCGGAAAAAGTTGTGGCTATCGAAAGACAAAAAGAAGCTGACGCCCTTGCAAAAATTGCAACAATAGAGCAAAGTCTTGCGAGTCTTAAATAAGAAATAAATGCGATAAATAGAAAACGGCTGCCAGATGGCAGCCGTTTTTGTATAAAGCTTTTATGATTTATTCTTCATCAGCATAAGTGATTATTCGCTCTGCTAAAAACTGTGGAACACCTTTTATTTTTGTTACTTTTTTTGTCCAGTTGCCTTTAGCATCATACTCATATATATATTCTCTTTTATCAACTTCCATTCCTGTATTTGAGTCTTTTACAATTACTGAGGTTGTATTGTTGTATTTGTCATATGTAAAAGTTGCTGACATAAAAGGTTTTTTGTTTTTAGTTATCTCCCATGTCAGTTTGTTCCCTTTTCCGTCGTAGGTGTAAGTGTCAAGGGTATAAGATTTGTCAAAATTTTCAAAGGTCAAATGCGTCAGCACATTTCCTTTACTGTCATAAGTATAGTCTTCAGAGTAATCAACTTCGTTCTTGTCATTAAGAGTGAATTTTTTCATAAGATTGTCTCCTTCATATTTAGAGATAGTCTCATATTGTTTTTTGCCGTCTTTGTTATAACGGGCTTCTGATATTTTTCTGTTTTTCTTGTCGTATTTGTTTATCGCTTTGTGCTGAACGTATTCAGAATTTAAGTATATATCTTCCTGAATTACATTGCCCTTACTGTCATAAATATAGGCAATTTTGTCGTTAGGATTGTTTTGAGCATTGAAAGTAGTTTTTTGGGCAAGTTTATTGCCCTGATATTTCATTTCTACACGATCAATCTGGGTATTATCACTATTTCTTCTGGTGATGGATGTATTGTTTTTACCTGTTGCGTCCCAATCATATTCTATCTTAATCCCAGGCGCATTGTTTATATATTGAATAGTTTGCTGCTTCTTTTCACGGCCCTTATATGTGGTCTCTTCAAAAGGAGTTTTGCCTATATATTGTTTTTCAGACGTAAGCATTCCGGCTTCATCAAAAATCAAGTCGCTGTCATGCGTACTCATGTCTTCAAACATCGGTTTTATTTTTTGCATATTTCCATCAACCTGCCATGACTTGGTAGATAATTGCTTCACATCTCCTTCAAGTTTGTAGAATGTCCAGTCGGCTTTAGTACGGTCAATAGGTTTTTTTTCTTCTTTTTGGCAAGAAGCCAAAAATAGCAATAAAGCAAAAGGGTATAGGTATTTCATTATTTATGTTTGAGTTAGTTTATTTAGGAATCCAAAAATGGCATTTTTTCTTTAAACAGACAATTTTTTAATACTGATTAATTACTTATGAATAAAAAAAATCCGCCTTTAGGCGGATTTGATTTCGGATTTAACCGTTATTATTTTTTTATTGCAGCGTCATATTTTTTTGCTACTGTATCCCAGTTGATTACATTAAAGAAAGCTGTTATGTAATCCGGCCTCTTATTTTGATAGTTCAGATAATATGCGTGTTCCCAAACATCAAGTGCCAGCACAGGTTTTCCTGAAATTCCTGTGTTAGGCATTAAAGGATTATCCTGGTTTGGAGTACTGCCAATTACCAGTTTTCCTGTAGAATCAACTACAAGCCAAGCCCATCCTGAACCGAATTGTTTAGTAGCCGCTTCAGCAAATTGAGTTTTGAAAGCTTCAAAAGATCCAAAGTCTTTCACAATAGCTTCAGACAGTGCTCCTGAAGGAGTTTCACCAGCTTTAGCGCCTCCCATAATTTCCCAAAAGAAAGTATGGTTATAATAGCCGCCACCATTGTTTCTAACAGCCTTGTCTTCCATATTAAGGGTTTTCAGGATGTCTTCAATTGTTTTAGCTTCAAGTGGTGTTCCTTTTACTGCTTTGTTAAGCTCGTCGGTATATTTTTTATAATGCTTAGAGTAGTGGATTTCCATTGTTCTTGCGTCAATATGAGGTGCAAGAGCATCGTAGGCATAACCAAGTTTAGCCATCTGAAAAGGTCCTCCTTCAGCCTTAACGTCATCGGGGTTTCCAAGTGGAGCTGCAGCTTCTTTCTGGGGTTCAGGGACTGCTACTACTTCCTCAAGATTATTTTTTTCTTTACAAGATTGCATTGCTGCCATTACTACAAAAGCCGATAATAAGATCTTTACTTTTTTCATAATTTATTATATTATTTGATGATAGAATTAATAGTCTCGATATATAATTTTTTTGCTTCGTCAGGAGTCAGGTGTCTTACCTGCATCCAGGCATTCATTTTAAAAGCATTCCTCAAATCAAAATTCTGATAAGGGTTTACCTGTGCAATACCACCTGTAGCCTGCTTATAATAAGCATAAATGCGCAGCATCACATCCTGAGGCAGGGCTTCAGTCATGTTTGAAGCTTTTTCATAAGCCTCCTGAAACTGAGTGTCTAAATCTTTTTCCTGCATTAAGCTTTGGTTGCGATTATTGTTTTACCGCCAATTGCTTTTTCACCAAGTTTTACATTTACTTCTGTATCAAGTGGTAAGAACAGGTCTACTCTTGATCCAAATTTAATGAAACCTGCATCAGTTCCCTGAACAACCTGCATACCTTCCTGGGCATAATTAACAATACGTCTTGCCAGTGCACCGGCAATTTGTCTGTATAATATTTCACCAAACAGATTGTTTTCGATTACAATAGTTGTACGCTCATTTTCTTCGCTGGCTTTAGGATGCCATGCAACAAGGTACTTACCCGGATGGTATTTGCTGAACTTAACCAGTCCGTTTACGGCATAACGCGTTACGTGTACGTTTATTGGTGACATAAAGATAGATACCTGCAGTCTTTTATCTTTAAAGTACTCTGGTTCATAAACTTCTTCAATAACAACTACTTTCCCGTCTACCGGAGCAATAATGTTATGGTCAGTAGCAATAACATGACGTTTTGGATTCCTGAAAAACTGTAATATCAGTATCAGGAAAGCAAGCGCTATCAGTTGTACTATCATTCGAAGTATTCCATTAGCAATGAAATGGTCTGCAAGCAATGCAATGGCTACTGTTACAATTAGCCCAATAAAAATAAGTTTAGCTCCTTCTTTATGAAACATAAGTTAAAATTTGATAATACAAAAATAGAAAAGGTATTGCAAATATAATACTATCCAGCCTGTCTAAAATGCCTCCGTGTCCCGGCATTATGTTACCGCTGTCTTTAACGCCGGCTTTACGCTTAAGTTGTGACTCCACTAAATCGCCTAAGGTGCCGAATATTACTAAGATTACCGCGGCTCCAATCCACGGAAGGGATGAGTTGAAAACCGGTGTTAAGAAATTATCAAACTGACTTAAAATACAAGCGCCTAGTATCGTAAACAGCATTCCTCCTAAAAAACCTTCTATAGTTTTTTTAGGTGAGATACGTTCAAACAGCTTGTGTCTTCCCATTGTTTTGCCAACGATGTATGCAAAAGTGTCATTTGTCCAGATCAGGATAAAGCTACCTATAATTACAAAAGGGGAGTAGACGCCAACTATCACAAAAGGAAGTTTTATGATTAACAGGAAAGGTAATATTACATAACCTGTAAGTCTGGCAAGTTTTGCTGTCTTGTCTTTTGGAGCCGAAGGGCCTTTTTCAAAAAGTTCTTCAAGAAGCATAAAGGCCATAAATAAAGCCCCTATATTTAAAAGTATATTAGTGTAAAAGGTATTTATAAGTAAAGGAGAAAACACAACAAAACCAACAACACCCATAATTAAAGGAATAGTTTTGCTCAGGTTTGAAAGTTTGCAGAATTCGTTAATCGCAATAAGCATAAACATGCCAAACAGCAATACGAAACTATATTCGGAGAACAGGGTTGCGCCAACAAGGAGTGCTATATAAACGATTCCCGAGAGCGTCCTGACAATACTTTCATTCATGTTAGAGATCTTCTAAAAGAAGCAGGTATAGATTTTTAGCAGAACTTCCGTAATGCAGGAAATCTTCTTCTTTTACTTTTTCAAAATATTTAATAGTAGTAATGTTTGTAGGGTAATCTTTATCGTACTTTCTTTTGATTTCCCTTAAGCCGTCACTTTTATTTGCCAAAATCTGGCTTGTAGTTGCTACAATTACAATATTTGCAGGTAGTTCGTTTGGCTTGTTTTGTTTGATTTGGTTCGATGAAAACAATATTGAACCTTCATCCGCTATAAGATTTTCGCATGACGCTAAAAGAAACTTTGGATTGTCCGATTTTGCGTAAGAAAGCTTGTTTTCGTCGAGTAGGCTGTAAAGTTTAGGTTCAAGGCACATAACATTGCATTCAAACCAATCATTTTCTTCGAGCACATTCAGGAACTGCTCATGCAATTCGCTAAGGTTTTCACAGTAGATAAATTTGCCTCCATTTTTTCTGAAATTAAGCATAAAAAGTTCGTCTACAGGGAGTTGTTCTTCCGGAAGGAACGGATTCGAATCCGAATTTTTATCCTCACTGGAACCATCATTTGCTGCACCGAAAATTTTCTTAAAAAGACTCATACCTTACATTACCTTATTTCTCCTGATATGCTCAAAGATAAAAAAATCTTAATTCAATTTAAGAATTGAATTAAGATTTTTGATTTTTTTAGCAAAATAAATTGCCTATGCTTCTGTAATTACCTCATGCTCATGTTTATCAAAAGGTCGCTTACCAAATATATCCTCAAGGTCATCTTTAAAGATTACTTCTTTTTCAATTAATATATCTGAAAGCTTAAGTAATTTATCTCTGTTGTCTTCCAGAAGCTTAATTGCTCTCTGGTATTGATCTTCAATAAGAGTTGATATTTCCTTATCGATAACTTTAGCTGTTTCTTCAGAATAAGGCTTTGAGAAATTATATTCGCTTTGTCCTGATGAATCATAGTAAGTAATGTTACCAAGCTTTTCGTTAAGGCCATAAATGGTTACCATTGCACGGGCTTGTTTAGTTACTTTTTCAAGATCACTTAATGCACCTGTAGATATCCTGTTGAAAATTACTTTTTCGGCAGCACGACCACCCATGGTTGCACACATTTCATCAAGCATCTGATCCGGTCTTACAATAAGTCTTTCTTCAGGCAGATACCATGCAGCTCCAAGGCTTTGTCCGCGAGGTACAATTGTTACTTTTACTAGTGGAGCAGCATGCTCAAGCATCCAGCTTACAGTTGCGTGACCAGCTTCGTGTATCGCAATGGCTCTCTTTTCTTCTGGAGAAACAATTTTGTTTTTCTTTTCAAGTCCGCCCACAATACGGTCTACCGCATCAAGGAAGTCTTGTTTGTCTACCATTTTTTTATCTTTTCTCGCTGCTACAAGCGCGGCTTCGTTACATACGTTAGCGATATCAGCACCCGAGAATCCCGGAGTTTGCTTAGCAAGGAATTCAGTATCCAGATCTTCAGCTTTTTTAAGAGGCTTAAGGTGTACTTCAAATATCTCTCTTCTTTCACGAATATCCGGAAGATCTACATAAATCTGTCTGTCAAAACGTCCTGCACGCATTAACGCTTTGTCAAGTACATCAGCACGGTTGGTAGCGGCAAGCACAATAACGTTAGTGTTTGTGCCAAAACCGTCCATTTCTGTCAATAGCTGGTTAAGAGTGTTTTCACGCTCATCATTCGAACCAGAGAAGTTATTTTTTCCACGTGCACGTCCTACAGCATCAATTTCATCAATAAAGATAATAGCTGGCGATTTCTCTTTTGCCTGTTTGAAAAGGTCACGAACACGTGATGCACCTACACCAACAAACATTTCAACGAAATCAGAACCTGAAAGCGAGAAGAAAGGAACTTTCGCTTCACCGGCTACAGCTTTTGCTAAAAGTGTTTTACCTGTTCCCGGAGGTCCTACAAGAAGGGCTCCTTTAGGTATTTTACCACCTATGCTGGTATATTTTTCAGGGTTTTTAAGGAATTCTACAATTTCCTGTATCTCTTCTTTAGCCCCTTCAAGACCTGCAACATCTTTAAATGTTACTTTAATGTCGTTCTTTTCGTCGAAAAGCCTGGCTTTAGACTTACCTATATTAAATATCTGTCCACCGCCTCCGCCGGCACCACCGCCTGACATCCTGCGCATCATGAAAATCCACAATCCAACAATCACAAGTATAGGAAGAAGCGTTATAAGAACTTCACCCCAAATGCCATCTCCCTGGAATTCATAATCGTTTAATTTACCGGCTTCACGAGCCTGGTTTAGTGTTTTCTGAAATTCTTCTGAATTTCCAGTCTGGAAAGAATAGTGTGGTCCTTTGGTGTTTTTATTACCTAAAAGATCTTTACTTACTTTCTCATGTTCTTTCAGCTTCAATGCTTCCGGTTTAAGGAATGCTTCTGCTGTTGTTTTATTATAGGCTACTTTGCTTACCTCACCTTTATCAAGGTAAGTGTAAAATTTTGCAAGCGATATTTGCTGCGGGTCATTCCAGTTAGAGCCCCCCCATAAAAAATTTATAGCAAGGAATAGTACTAGTATTCCTCCATAAACTACCCATGGGCTAATTCTAACCTTGTTTGGTTTGTTATCTTTTGACATGAATTCCGGTTATTTAATAGTTGTTTCCTATTGATGTAATGCGGGCATCTCCCCAAAGGCTTTCAATATTGTAATATTCACGAATGTGTTTTTGAAAAACATGAACTACAATATTCACATAGTCCATAAGTACCCATTCACCATTTTCTGTACCTTCAACATGCCATGGTTTATCTTTCAGGGATTTGGAAACTGTTTTTTGGATAGAGTGAACTATTGCGTTCACTTGTGTATTTGAAGTACCGTTACAGATTACAAAATAATCGCAAACGGTATTGTCTATGGCCCTAAGGTCAAGAATATCAATATCATTTCCTTTTACTTCTTCGATACCTTTGATGATATTAGCTAACAGATCATCATTACTTACGTTTTTCTTAGCCATTTAAAATTATATGTTTTCGCAAAGTTATCATTTTTTGTATTTACTTTTGAGCGTTAGTTAAACTATTACAGCTATAAAAGCAATACAAAGTTATTTTGTAATGAATATTATCAAACTCAGTGCCATTAACTCAACAAATGATTATCTAAAGGGATTATCATCTGCACAATATCTTGAAAACTTTACAATTGTATCAGCTGAAGATCAAACTGCCGGACGAGGCCAAATGGGAGCTCAATGGAATGTTGAACCCGGTAAGAACCTTACTTTTAGTGTATTGGTTAAAGATCTTTTGCTTGATGTAACAGAGATTTTCAGTTTGAATGCTGCTGTAGCTGTTAGTGTTGTTGGTGCGCTGGAGAATTTTTCGGTTCCAAATCTTTTTATAAAGTGGCCTAACGACATTTTGGCAGATAATAAAAAAATAGGTGGCATACTTATAGAAAACAGTATAAAATCAGGAGGTGAGATTTATTCAGTTATCGGTATCGGGCTGAATGTAAATCAAAAAGAATTCGGTGAGTTGACGAAAGCGTCTTCATTAGCTGTAGTAATGAATAAAGAGTTTGACAAAGATGCCATAATGACTGCCATAGTAGAAAGCCTTAAACGAAATGTCGCTATTTTACTCAACAAGAATGGCAGCAAGATTTGGAAAGACTATCATGCAAAACTTTATAAGAAAGGGCTACCTATGCCTTTCGAGAAAAATGGAGTAAGGTTTATGGGGATAATACAGGGGGTATCTCAAAAAGGAGAGCTAAAAGTACAACTTGAAGACGATACTGTTAAAGCATACGGGATTAAAGAAGTTCAGCTTTTATATTAAAAAAAAACACCCGCTATAAGCAGGTGTTTTCAGTGTTTTATTTAGTCTTCATCATCTTCATATTCTTCGTCTGCGCCTTCAGGGTCAAACTCATTTATTAAAAAATCTACGACTAACTCCACTGTGTCACCATTTTCATTCAATCCCCAGTAAGCAGGGTAGTAGCCATCACCCCAACCCGAAGCAAACATAATAATATTGTTGTCAGAATCTGCAATAGGATGATGGTCATTCCAGTCGCCAAGGTCGCGAGAAAAATTATTTTTCCCGGAGTATTTTATAAACTCTTCAGAGAGTACATCATCATAATAGTTTGATTCAGGGTTTTTATCCTGAAGCTCATCCATTTTGGTGTTGAATTGAGTATTTGTTTCTTCGTCAAGGAAACAGGCAAGCCCTGATTCAACAGGGAAGCCGTAAAACTCATCATCACCAAGTTCATTCAGTTCTTCATTTGTCAGATCGTCGGTTAAAGCCAAAATCCACTTAGAAGCATCTTCAGGCCTGAATTTTATTTTTGCATAGGCTATCCTGTGATGCAGGGCGTCAATGTTTGCCATAAATATATAAACAGGATATTTGTCAGGTATAACAGTACGTGAAAAAGGTCTTTGCTCAAGAGAGAAAAATGGATCTGCAACAATAATCTTTCCGGTTGGGAGATTAACATCTCCAATATGAATTTCAGTAAGTTCCTGCGAATTCATTTCATCTTCAAGGTCGTAATGCAATTCGAAATCGTTTATATTCTCTTCCATAATGTTGTTTTTTTAAAGGGACTTAAATTTACTCAAAACCATAATCCTGAGTAAGTGTTTTGTAGAATATTTAACGACAATGATTCTGTTGTCTTATTCTGTTTTTGTATTAGGTTCAAAAGAAGGTTCGGTTCTTTCAGGTATTACAATTTGATCAGAGAGGTTGGGTAAAAGCATTCTCATGTCCTGAAAATTGTAGTTTGCCGTATCTAGAAAATACCAGTTTTTACCATTATCCTTCGAAATTGCTATTACTGTTGTTGTAGCTGTTAGTTTTCCCTCTGGCAGATCCATAGTCAGGATTTGCGGTAGTGTGCATTGTAATTCGGAATCAACAGTGATTATTTTAGATGGTGTTCCAAAATTTACATCAGTAACAATAATACCTTCTTTTGCAATCTCCATCATTTGCTCATTCATTTTTTTGAGAGCTTCTTTTTCGCCTCTCATTGCTTTTATTGTCGCTGGATGAGCATACTTAAGAAAACCTGCATAATCACGTTCTACAAATTTTTTACCCATCTCGTTAGCCTGTTCGAGCATAATCTTGATATACAGATCATTGCTTTGCGCCTGGGAAAGGAAAAAAGTAAAAAATAGTGAAAGAAATAAGAATTTAGTTTTCATAACGGAAATATCTTTTGATAAAAGTATAAAAAAAAGCCTCTTAGTTGTGCTAAAAGGCTTCTTTTATAAGGTTATTTTGTTTAAAGCTTATGCATATTCTGCGCAAGCGTTTCGATGAATTTAGTAATAGGGCCTTTAATCATCATTGCCATCATTGCATTGAATTCGCCTTCAAAAAAAAGCTGTACTTCACTTGAAGCTTCAGAAACAGTATTAATATTTCCGGTCAGGGTAAAAGGAAGCTTGTCGCTTGCAGCGCCCAAAACAACTTTGTTAGGAGCTGATTTTTCTTTTAGCTTTAATTTTATTTCAGGCATTCCTTTTAATGCAAAGATGAATGATTCATCACCGGCAACTTCGAATTTAGCTATGTTTTCAGGCATTAGCTTTTCAAAGTTCTTTACATCAGTAAGCTGGTCAAATATGTATTGAGCAGGTTTTTCTACGGTTACCTTAGGGCTTTCTAAATTCATGGATTTTAATTATTTTTTCTTTCCAAAAAGTTTCTCAACTTGTTTTTTGGCAATTTCGTTTGAAAAATATACCGGTGCATCTTTTACTTTTGTCGCACATGAAAATCTTAAAACAGGCGCTCCAAGAAATTTACTAAAGTGAAGCCCTACAATATAGTCCGGAAGTTCAAGCATTACAGATTCTTTGGGCATCGTGGTAAAACCTTCTTCAACGGCAGCATATAAATCGTTAAATGTATTGTCAACATCTTCAAAACTGAATTCACGGTATTCGTCCAGTGTTTTAAACTGCTGATCTCTGAATTTTACAGTGTATTTATTACCTGATTTTGTAATTTCAGCTTCTAAAGGAGCTCCAAATTGTTGTGCTTTTCCGATTGATTCACTTGGAGTGGTTTGAACTTTTTTTAATTGTGCAAAAGACATAGATGCTGTAAGCAGCATCACTAACAAAAACATTTTTTTCATTGTGATTAGTTTGGTTGATTAATATAATTTATTTAGTTTGTAATTAATTCTTTTGGCGTATAGTGTATTATCAACTTATTGACCCCAGGTAGAAGGGCTTTTGCTCCAGTCTTTAAGAGTATCAAGTTCTTCTTCGGTAATGTATTTTTTAGAAACAGCCAGGTCAAGTAGTGTCTCATAATTACCAAGCGTGTGTAGTGTTACATTCGCTTTTTTGAAATTTTCTACTGAAACATCAAAACCGTATGTAAATATGGCTACCATTCCTTTAACGTTGGCTCCTGCAGCTTTTAAAGCTTCTACAGCCATTAAACTGCTGTTTCCTGTACTGATAAGGTCTTCTACAACAACCACGTTTTGACCTTTTTGAAGGAAACCTTCAACTTGGTTCTGACGGCCATGTTTTTTAGGCTCAGGACGAACGTATACAAACGGAAGTCCCATATACTCAGCAACAAGCATACCTATACCGATAGCTCCGGTAGCAACACCAGCTATTACATCCGGTTTTCCGAACTCTTTTTCTATGTGCTTGGAGAATTCTTCACGTATGTAATTCCTTATCGGTGGGAATGAGAGAGTTATCCTGTTATCGCAGTAAATAGGCGATTTCCATCCGGAAGCCCATGTAAAAGGATTTTTAGGATTTAATTTAATTGCGTTTATTTGTAAAAGCAATTCGGCTGTTTTTTTGGCTGTGTCTATATTGAAAATCATATTGCAAATGTATAAAGTTTTTGTAAACGATAAACCACTTTTTTTGACAAATACTGTTGAAAAAGAAACTGACTTCAGGTTGTTTTTACTGGAGAGCGTTGATATTGAACAATTGATAGTTAATATGTTTAATAACAAGGTGAAAAAAGCGTTTTTATACCATCCTGATGAAAAAGAGACCTTAAAAAAATTAAAGGAGAAAATTCCTGTGGCTAAAGCCGGAGGCGGGCTTGTTTACAATAAAAAAGGAGAGGTACTTTTTATACTTCGCAACGGTAAATGGGATTTACCCAAGGGGGGAATTGAAAAAGGAGAAGATATAGAAGATACCGCAGTTCGTGAGGTAGAAGAGGAAACTGGAGTGAAAAATCTGAAAATTACCAATAAGCTTCAGAAGACGTATCATATCTTTAAACGTAATGGAACTTACAGGTTAAAAATTACACATTGGTATGAAATGAAGACTGATTATACAGGAAAGCTCTTTGGACAACTGGAAGAAGGTATAGAAAAGGTTGCGTGGTTAAATGCAGATCAGATCAAAGAAGCTCTTACTAATTCTTATGAGAATATTAAATTGCTTTTCGAGGATGCTGAAGTAGAGAAATAATACTTTGAAAATAGATTGTTAAAAAGGAATGTTAGAAGATACTATATTGATATTATAAATAATTTTAAGAAGAAATTTAAACGTTTTTAAATATTCATTTAATAATTTTTGTGATAACTTTATATAATAATCTTTATTCTGATGAACAACTTTTAAATAAGCATCTGGTTTTTCTCCAATTAATTCTAGATGTCCGTGTGCAAAATAGTTTCGTTCTTCAATAAAGTAATTTAGTGTTTTTGTGAAAAGTTTTCTTTTTTCTCTTGTATTTAATTCTTCTATTTTGTAGAAATCAGCATCTATTTTTAAGATTGCACTTAATAAAAAGGCAAATTTTGCAAAAGAAAAACCCTTGAAGGTTTTATCTTCTGCAAAAATTCTTTCACATTCTTTACTCAAACTGCATAATGAATCAATATTGTATTTGTTTTTTGTGTAAATGAAAATTGCTGTTGATAATTCGTAGTTTATTATTTCCGCCAAACGGATTGTTTTGCCTAATGCATAAGTAATGTTATTAAATCGATCATATAAAAAATCAAATTCATCGGTGTAATCATAATGGATACGAGTGAAATCATTTTCTTTGGTTTTTAATTTCAATATTATAGTTGATGTATGGAACTTATTTATGTCATCTTCTTTAAAATTTTTGAAAAAGGTAATTCTTGACATAGAATCGTAAACATCAACTTCTATTAATTCTGATCAATTAAATTCCATTTTTAAAAATTTTAAGATTTAAATGTGATAGATAATATCTTTATTTTACTTTCCTGTAAACCGGATATTCCATATGCGTCCTTTCATAATATGGTGAATGACGGTAAATCCAGTCCAACTGAGCATCGGCATTATCTGCAAATGTTTTGTCTTCCTGTTTTTTCTTTTCGAATTCAGTTTTTAGGTTATTATTTTCTTTAATAAGCTTTGCTGCTGTATCTTCAAAAACATAGTCTGAAAAATATTCTTTCTGTTGTAGTATAGCGTCAAAAAAGTTCCATGCAAAAAAGGAATCATTCCCTTGTGGTTCAAGTGTTTCCAATAAATATTTTACACCGGGCTGCGTTGTGGTTACCATCAGATCTCCTTTTTTGAACAACACTTTACGAGTAGTAGTTTCTACTGCAACGGTACTATGAGGGTAATGTCCTTCATAGGCCAATTTACCCGTTTTAAAGTCTTTTATACGATAACTTTCCACTTCAATCTCCTTATCTTTAGCAAGAGGTTCCATTTTAATATTGTTGAGTTTTAAAAGCTCAATGATATTCCACCATGACTTAGGTATTATATAAGCTTCCGGTATTGCGACCTGAATCAACGGCTGGTACGTTTGGTAATAGGGAAGCATTTTGTTGAAAGGTTTTTTACGGTCGTAAAAAAGTCTTTGTTTACCTGTTACTTCACTGGTTTTATAATCGCCCTGATAACCTAAAAAGGGTAGAGGGGTAACCTGAGTAGAATCTATTTCCCATTGTAATGTATATCGTGATCCGGGTTTATAATTCTCCAGATTCTCAGAACGCAACAATTTAATCCTGTTATAATCAGAATCTATAAATTTAACAGACTCTGCCATGTATTCGTAGGTAACCTTTACCCGCGCAGAATATTCTTTTAGCATATGTGTTTCCGGCATACATCCGGGTACATTGAACATAGATGCATATCCTGTTGAATATCTGGGATAATCCATAAACTGTTCAAAACCTGCGGCATCGGGTTTGGTGTCGTGCACATTTACATAAGGAGTTGCTTCGATACCTTTAGCTTTTAAGGCCGATAGAATTTGAGGCATCATTTCAGTCTTAAAAAATGTCCCCAGCTCGCCTCCCAGCTTTTGATGATGGGTAGCTATATAGGTCAGTGTATATTGGTAATCGGCACCATTGCTAACATGATTGTCTATAAAAGCATCTGGATTTACAGTATGAAAGATCTGTGCAAAACTTCTCGCATTGCGGGTGTCGTTTTTTACAAAATCACGATTAAGGTCATAGTTGCGGGCATTGCCACGAAAGCCATAGCTTTCAGGCCCGTTTTGGTTTGCACGGCTGTGCGAATTGCGATTCAATGCCCCTCCTATATTATAGATAGGGATGTTTACAAGTACTGTATTTTTAGGTGCAGTAACCTTGCCGGTTGCAAGATCACGGTAAAACATCATGGTAGCATCAATACCATCAGGCTCACCCGGATGAATACCATTATTGATTAAAAGAACAGCTTTGTCCTTATGAATTGCATTAAAGTCGAACTTTTTATCAGGATTGTAAATAACTATGTGCAATGGCTCACCGCTATCGGTAAGTCCCATTTCCTGCATTTGTATAGTTTCAAAGTCTTTGTCAAGAAGCCTGAAAAAAGCTATAGTTTCTTCGTAGGTAGCAGTTTGGTTACCATTCCCTTTTTCATAGGGAGTTTGGTATTGCGTTTTTTTTTGCGCGGTGATTATGCAACTAAAAAGGAGTAATAGTAAAAATTTATTCATAGGCCTATTTTACCCTTACAGCGTCAGGAACTAATATAGTGTAGTCTCCACCATTGCGAAGAACGTCACGAACAATACTTGAACTAATATATGACGTACTTGCAGCAGTAAGCAGGAATACAGTCTCTATCTGTGAAAGTTCTCTGTTGGTATGTGCAATGGCTTTTTCAAATTCAAAGTCGGCAGGATTGCGTAGTCCGCGAAGGATAAAGTCTGCGCCAACTTTACGACAAAGATCAATGGTAAGTCCCTGATAGGTTACAACCTCTACTTTAGGCTCATCAGCAAATGATTCCTCTATAAAGCGTTTACGTTCTTCCAGCGAAAACATATATTTTTTTTCAGCATTTACACCGATGGCAACAATTACTTTGTCAAACAGGCTCACGCCACGTTTAATGATATCGTAATGGCCTAATGTTATAGGGTCAAATGATCCCGGGAATACTGCTATTTTCATGTTTTTTTAGTTTGTCCGAAGTCGGAGATCCGAAGCCGGAAATTTCATAATCACTCCTATAAGTGTAAACTGTAATTATTCACTGAATACTATTTCTTCCAAAGCACCTTGCGTTCCATTGCCAGTTTTATTTCGCTGTCAAGCAGGTCCGAGAAAGGTATTCCGGCATGTTGTGCCTGTTGCGGAAAGATACTCGCGGGCGATAATCCCGGATTAGTATTCATCTCTATAAAATGAGGTTCGCCATCCCTTACAATAAAATCAGTGCGGGAAAATCCGCTCATTCCTAATGCTTCATATGCTTTTGCTGCAGTTTCGCGAACTTTTTGTTCCGTTGCAGCATCAAGGCGAGCGGGAGTTATCTCATCTGATTTCCCCTGGTATTTAGCCTCATAATCAAAAAAGTCATTGTGCGATACGATTTCAGTCAGTCCTAATACGGTTGTTTTTCCGTTAAGGTTCAGTACTCCAACCGATACTTCGGTTCCCTTAAGGTATTCTTCAATAAGAATATCGCTGTCTTCAGCAAAGGCAAATTCAAGTGCTTTTTCAAAATCGGCAAGGTCATTCACTTTAGAAACACCCAGGCTGCTTCCGCTTTGGTTTGGTTTTACCATAAAAGGCAATCCTACGGTATCAGCTACCTGTTGTGCTGAGATAACATCTCCTTTAGAAATGTAGATGCTTTTTGCTTTTGGGATATTGAATTTAGAAAGTACCGACAAGGTATCTCTTTTATTAAAGGTAAGTGCCGACTGGTAGAAACCACATCCTGTATAAGGTAGTTCAAGCAGTTCCCAGTACGACTGCATATGGCCATCTTCACCGGGAGTACCATGAATTATATTTACAGCCACATCAAAAGTTGTCTTTTTGCCCTCTTTTTCAAAAGAGAAATCACCTTTATTTACAGGGTATTTATTGCCATCGATCAATACATTCCAGCCTTCAGGAAGGATATGCACCTCAAATGGTGTGTATTTTGATTTGTCAAGGTTAGTAAGGATAAGCTGGCCGCTTCGTATAGAAATAACGGATTCGTCTGAATATCCGCCCATTACTACTGCTACATTCATTTTTAGAGAGGGTTAATGTTAAAAGCTTACACGAAAGTAACGCAAAAAGCGTTATAATAACGATTCTTAAGCTTACACAAAAATATCATTATTTGTGTAAACTATAAAGTTTAGTATTATTTATATCTTTGCCAAAATTCATAATAGATGACCCTAAAAGATTTTTTGACCAGTAAAGTTTTTTTCAAGCAGCTTGCCATCGCATTGGTAATTGTAGTTGTGGTAATTTTTGGTTTGCTTCAATACCTTAGTTATGCTACGAATCACGGCGAGGAAATTCCGGTTCCTGATTTACGTAAAATGACCCTGGAAAAAGCAGAAGAAGCTCTTGACGCTGTTGATTTGGAATATGTAGTTCTGGATACGGTTGATTTTAGGGCAGAATATCCACCTTATACAATTGTTGAGCAGGATCCACTTCCAAAAGTGAATGTAAAGGACGGAAGAAAAGTTTATGTCAAGATAAATTCAAAAGGTTTTGCAGCTGTAAGCTTACCGGACATCATCCAAAAAACATACAGGGCTGCAATACCAAGCTTAAAGTCTGCCGGACTTGAAGAGGGTAAGAAAACCTACAAACCATATCTTGCTAAAGATGTTGTGCTTGAAGTATGGGTTAACGGTAAAAAGCTTAAAGCAGGGGATAAAGTAATGAAATCATCAAAAGTTGATCTTGTTTTAGGTGATGGGAAAACTGGGTATGAAGAGCCTGAAAACGATACTATAAAAACATCAGAACCTGAAAGTTCGGAAGAATAAGAAATGACAAAACCTATTATAGAGCAGGAGCCGGACGATAATGAAGAGCTTTTTGAGCATCATCGTTTTGAGGCAGGAAAAGGACAATCGCCATTAAGGGTAGATAAGTTTTTAATGAACCTGATGGAAAATACCACCAGGAGCAAGATACAAAAGGCAGCAGATGATGGTAATATCTATGTAAATGATATTGCTGTAAAATCAAACTATAAGGTTAAGGCTAATGATATCGTTCGTATATTGTTAGAGCACCCGCCTTATGAGTACCTGCTTACGCCTGAGAATATTCCTTTAAATATAGTCTATGAAGATGACCAGCTGCTTGTGGTAAACAAGGAGCCGGGTATGGTTGTGCATCCGGGGC
Organism: Flavobacterium sp. AG291; assembly: GCF_003350375.1. Lineage (GTDB taxonomy): Bacteria > Bacteroidota > Bacteroidia > Flavobacteriales > Flavobacteriaceae > Flavobacterium > Flavobacterium suzhouense. Next base: position 21,467 of record NZ_QQAR01000003.1, read on the forward strand.
ATGGTAATTACTCAGGTACACTGGTAAATGCTTTGGCATACCACTTTGAGAACCTCCCAATGAACAGCAGCGAAAGGCCGGGACTTGTACACCGTATTGATAAGGATACTTCAGGACTATTGGTTATTGCCAAAACAGAGCAGGCGATGACGTACCTTACGCAGCAGTTTGCAGAGAAAACTTCTGAAAGGGAATATATCGCAATAGTATGGGGTAATGTTGAAGAAGATGAAGGTACGATAGAGGGTAATATTGACCGCCACATGAAAGACCGTATGCAGATGGCTGTATATCCGGATGGTGAGCAGGGCAAACACGCTGTAACTCATTATAAGGTTATTGAGCGCCTGGGTTATGTAACTGTAGTTTCATGCCGACTTGAAACCGGACGTACCCACCAGATTCGTGTGCACATGAAACATATCGGGCATACCTTATTCAATGATGCGCGTTATGGTGGAGATATGATCCTTAAGGGAACAACGTTTACAAAATACAAGCAGTTTATAGACAACTGCTTCAAGATATTACCACGCCAGGCACTACACGCTAAAACGCTTGGGTTTGAACATCCAACAACAAAAGAATTTATGCGTTTTGATAGCGAACTGCCGCAGGATATGGTCGAATGCATTGAAAAATGGCGTACTTACTCTAAATCACATACTGTTGAGGAAGACGAATAGTTGATTTGTTTATTCGTTGATGCCGTCATTGCGAGGAAGTATGACGAAGCAATCTTATATAGAAATCCCGAAGTGAAAGCTTCGGGATTTTTTATTAAATAAAAAACCTGTGGCACTTTCGCACCACAGGTTCACCGAAACATATAAATTGGACTAAAACAATTATTGTTTTACGAACTGAAGCTCAATAGCCAGCTTCACTTCTTCGCCTACAAGTACACCACCTGTTTCAAGGGTTGAGTTCCATGTAAGGCCAAAATCTTTACGGTTGATCTTACCTGTAATAGTAAAACCGGCTTTAGTATTTCCCCAAGGGTCTTTAGCGATACCGCCAAATTCTACATCAAGGCTTACCGGTTTTGTTTCACCATGCAGGCTAAGGTTACCGTTAAGTGTATATTCTCCTTCGTTTTTCTTGTTGAAAGCTGTAGATTCAAATGTGATTTTTGGAAATTGGGCTGCGTCAAAAAAGTCTCCGCTTAATAGGTGTCCGTCACGGTCTGCGTTACCTGTGCTTACTGAGTCGATATCTCCGCTGAAAGAGAAAGAAGCTCCTTCGAATGAATCTCCGTTAGTTGTAGCCTCGGCAGTGAATTTGGTAAACTGTCCTGAAACGTTAGTAAACATCATGTGTTTTACTTTAAATCCTATTTCTGAGTGTGTTGGGTCTACTGACCATTTTGTTGTTGACATAATCTTAAAATTTATATGGTTTTTTTATTTGTTATTTGATAAAGCAAAGTTCCGTTATAATAAATGCCTGTGCATTGAACTAGGACAAGAAAATTAAACTGTCATCGGAACTTCAATTAATAATAATTCTGCATCCGGGGTATTGGCAATGATACTGATCTCTGAAGTATTCCAGATTCCAAGAGCATCGCGCTCATTCAGTTGAATGTTGCCAATATTAATATCACCTTTAATTACAAAAGCATAAATACCGTTACCGCTTTTCTTTAATTTATAGTCTGTTGTAAAGTCTTTGTCAAACTTTCCAAGGTGAAACCATGCATCCTGATGGATCCATACACCTTCTTCGTTAGCATTTGGTGAAAGTATTTGTTGCAGTTTATTGTGACGGTCAGCTTCGTTTAGCGTAATCTGGTCGTAACGTGGAGTAACATTCTTTTTGTTAGGGTATACCCATATCTGAAGGAACTTTGTAAGCCTGTCTTTGTTCTTGTTGTATTCGCTGTGGTAAATTCCTGTACCGGCACTCATTACCTGAATATCTCCTTTTTTGATAACGGCGGTATTCCCCATACTGTCTTTGTGCTCTAAATCACCCTCAAGCGGAATAGAAATGATTTCCATGTTATCGTGAGGGTGTGTGCCAAAGCCCATACCGGCATCTACACGGTCGTCATTCAGTACACGAAGCACGCCAAAGTGCATCCTGTCCGGATTATAATAATTAGCAAAGCTAAAAGAATGGTGAGAGTCAAGCCATCCCTGGTTAGCATGTCCGCGGCTGTTTGCTTTGTGTAGTACTGTATTTTCTAAGATAAGCGAACTCTCGTTTGGTAAATGGTTGTAACCGATTGGTTCAAGAGGCTGTATCTCGTCGATGTCATTTTTTAATGTATCGCCTATGGCTGCGGAAGTAATGAACATTCCGGTTCCCATAAGTCCTTTCCTGATAAATTCTTTTCTGTCCATAGTATATTGGTTGTTTTAATATTACTATGCAAAGTTGCTGCATATAAAACATCAAAACATTGAACTAGGACAAGAAAACAGCGAAGCTGTTTTTTTTAGTAATGAGAAGTTAGATTTTACTATTGAGAATAGGGGATACAGAAAAATAATGAGAAATCTATTATCTCACGTCTATCATCTAATATCTCAATACTCACTACTGCTTTGCTAATTTCGCCCTTACCTTACTAAGGAACTCAGCAGAGATACCAAGATAAGAAGCTATATAATGTTGGGCCACACGTTGCGGCAGGGTAGGGTACATCTCAAGAAACTCAAGGTATTTCTCCATTGCCGTTTTTGAAATGGTATTGAAAAGCCTGTTTTGGGTTACAGAAAGATTGCGCTCAAACAATATCCTAAAGGCTCTTTCGAATCGTGGTGCTCGCTTTAAAAGCTCTTCTTTAGTTTCGGGACTGAAGATCAGGAATTCACAATCTTCCATGGTTTCTATAAAGGTGCGACTGGGTTTGTCTTCATAATGACTAAACGATATATCGCTTACCCAGGCATTTTCTATGGCAAACTGCAGTATTACCTCAAAACCATTGTGGTCAATAAAATATTTACGAACGCAGCCTTTTACCACAAAAGCTTCAAAATTACACACTTCACCTTCATGAAGCATGATGGTTTTTTTAGGTACTTTTCGGTATTCAAGCAGTGAGTTTAATATTTCCAGTTCTTCTTTTGAAAAACTTACGTAGCGGCTTAGACTCTGGTCTATTTGTTCGTACATATCCATAATTGCAAGGCTTTCCAACAAATGTAGGAAAAATAAAAAAAGCGTCCAAAGACGCTTTTAATTATAAAGTGCTTGCTTTTTTCTTATTGTTTAATGAAACCAGCGCAAAAATACCAGAGCTGATAAGTGATATTATTATGCTTAGGGGCAGTATTTCTGCATAAGTATATAAGATTACAAATAGCGGATTCTTATAATTTTCCACAGCCTCCTGCATTTCAGCAGTTTTAGAAGTAATCTCTGCAGCTGAAGCGCCACTGTTTTTGAGTTGTTCTAAAGTATGGGTTGTATATTCCTGCATAAAGTCAGGGTGGAAGTTATATAATACTATAAGCCATACTAATACATATATGGAGGATGCTATTAGCGAAATGTATAAACCTATCAGAAATGCTTTTCCAAAAGATATGAAACCGCCGTTTTGTTTCCGGTATTGGTTGGTAGCTACAAAAATCAGTGAGAACGCCAGGAACATGGATACGAAGCCATATATCATGCCGTTTTCAAAATTTACATTGTCATTGTTTATAGAGATAAGGTAACCCAGGCAAGACACAAATCCTGCTGTAAGTCCGTATATAAGTACAATTTTTTTCATGTTGGTATATTTATAAGTTATTACTCGCCATCATTGGCTTCAAACAATTCGATCTTATTTCCCTCGGGATCCAGGATATGAACGAATTTACCATATTCGTAAGTAGCGATCTCGTCCAGAATTGTTACTCCTTCATTTTTTAATGCTTCTACCAAGGCAGTAATATCATATACGCGATAGTTGATCATAAAATCTTTTGATGATGGCTCAAAGTATTTGGTAATGTCAGGAAAGGGACTCCATAGTGTATACCCTTTTTTTGAAGATTCCGATTGTTGTTCCCATTCAAATTTAGCCCCATAAGGAGAGGTCTCTAAACCAAGGTGGGTTTTATACCACTCATTCATTTTTACGGGGTCTATACATTTAAAGAAAATCCCTCCTATACCTGTAACTCGTTTCATTATTTATGTGTTTTAATTATGAGGCAAAATTCAAAATTGCTCCTGATTTTCAGCTCATACTTTTGGGTGATTTATGCTATAATGCCGTATTTTTTTGCTTTTTCTACGGCTTGTGTGCGTCGTTTAACCTCAAGTTTTTCATATACTTTAGAGGAATGTGTTTTTACGGTATTTAGCGATACAAAAAGTTTTTCGGCGATTTCCTGATTGCTCAGGCCATCGGCCATTAATTGTAATACCTCAAGTTCGCGTTTGCTTATGGCGAGGTTTTCAATTTCAGTTTGGTTAGGGATAAAATCATTTCCTTTAGAAACGTAAATCGCTTTTTCAACGACTATTGTTTCTACTTTGGGTTTAGAAAGTTTCAGTGTAAGCCAGATACCAAGGCCTGTAAAGAGAAGAGCAATGGCTCCTATATATAGATCCTGTTTTTGGGGACTGAATAAAACGAACAGTTCCAGCCCTCGAAGCAGCAAAAGCAGCAACGCAAGGCCGGAACCGTACATTATTATCCATTTGTATTTTATAATTGCCCTGAACATTATTTGCTGTTTAGAGCAAATATAAAAACTATTTTAGTTGCGGGTATGGTTAAGGGACCTATGTTGAGGTTAGTATTTTGAGTATACTATTACATTCCTTAACTTTGAAGTATAATTCACACTTATGAAAATTGTAATATCTCCTGCCAAGTCGCTGGACTTTGAAACCAAACTGCCTACCCGTAAACATACCGATGCTGCTTTTCTGGCTAATGCACAGGAAGTGCAAAATGTACTTAAAGAAAAGTCGCCAAAGGAATTAAGTGAGCTGATGGATATTTCAGATAAATTAGCCGACCTTAACTGGCAACGTAACCAGGACTGGAAACTGCCATTTACTACAAAAAATGCACGTCCGGCCATGTATGCTTTTAATGGAGATGTGTATATAGGACTCGATGCTTATACTTTACCGGCTGCCAAGATCAATAAGATTCAGGATTCATTAAGGATACTTTCAGGATTATATGGATTGCTGAAACCTCTTGACCTTATACAGCCGTATCGTCTCGAAATGGGAACGCAATTGCCGGTAGGAGAGAATAAGAATCTTTATGAGTACTGGAAAAAGGCCATTACCGAAGCTTTAAACAACGAATTAGCTGATGATGAGCTTTTCGTTAATCTTGCCAGTAATGAATATTTTAGTGCAATTGATGTAAAAGCATTGAAAGTTCCGGTTATTACTCCTGAGTTTAAAGATTATAAAGATGGCAAGCTTAAAATGATTAGCTTTTTTGCCAAAAAGGCGAGAGGAATGATGGTGCGTTATATCATTGATAAGAATGTGAAAACCCTGAAAGGATTACAGGGTTTTGATTATGAGGGTTATAAATTTGATCCGAAATTATCCAAGGGGAATACGCTTGTGTTTACCAGATAGTATTGAGAACTTAGATAATGATAGATATTAGATAATAGATTTCATAGTTTGGAATTTGTTATTTGAAAATTAGAATTTGAAAAATGAGGATTGAGGATTTGTTTAAACTTGAAAATACTGAAAGAGAATATAAGCATTCGGTAATTATCAATTTCTATTATGGTTATCAGGAGTTGGATGAATTGCACAATCTGGAGAGTAAACTCAGGATATTACTTTTCGACAAGGGAATAGGCGAGCTTGACGGGCATGAAATTAATATCGATGGCTCAGACGGAACTTTATTTCTTTACGGGAATAATGCCGAGGAGTTATATAAAACGATTGAACCGATATTGTTAAATACTCCATTTATGAAAAAGGCAGAAGTTTACCTTAGGTTTGGAGATATGAGAGATACATCTGCTCCAGAGATTGATTTCATATTGCAATAACGGAGCATTATTATGATAAACGGCGATAAAGAATAATCTATATCGCCGTTTTTTTTTAGTATAAAGAGTTGGAGGTTTAGTAGTTTATTTTTTACTGTAAAGAGATCCGTTTTTGATGCTCTTCTTATTAAGGACACCTTTTTTATAGTGCTGCTCGAGTATTTCTTCTGCTTTCGTAGTAGATATATTTAGTATTTCAGCATATTCTTTTACAGCAAGCGTAGGATAGTAGCTAAAAATACCAAGAGGGTTATCATCACTGATTTTTTTCTTTTTAGCATCCGGATATAGGGCCAATATAACTTTTTCGTATGCATCATACGGCTTAGAGCCATAAACTGTAAGTTGGTTGGTGGTGCCATCAGAAAAGAAAAGGGTTGGAAACCCACGCACCCCCATGCGACGGGCTAACTCCAGGTCTTTTTGAAACAATTCTTTGGCACCGTTATCATAATCAGTCTTCATTTTTGCCGTGTCTAGTCCAGCCTGTTTAGCTGCTGAAACAATGTTTTCCCATTTAGCTATATTTTTTTTGTCGAGATAAAGTCCTTCGCGCAGTATTCGCATAAATCTTATCGCTTTTGTAGGATCCTGCATTTGTGCTGCCTTCATGGCGATACATGATGGATATGAAGAATCAAGCGGATCTTCAAGCCATACATCACCGTCTATAGGCATCTGATAATAATGACTGGCTTCATCCCAATGATGTGCAACATCAGAAGGTTTGCTTATACCGCCGCTGTTATAGCTCCAGTCCGGTAGAAGGCCGCCCATGCGATAATCTATCTCAAAATACTCGCCGTATTCAAGTTTTAGTTTTCGAAGTTGTGGTTCTATACCCCAACAAGATGAACAAATAGGATCGGTGTAGTAAATTATTGTAATTGGTTTAATACCTTTTTTAATAGTACCACCTTCTGCTGATGATGTGGCAGAAGGCATTTCGCATGATCCTGTAACAGGGTCGCACAGTAATGCATTATTTTTAGTATCGCTCATTTTTGAATTGGTTTGTGATTGACAGCTAATAGCGGTTATCAGGAACAACATCAAAAAGGTATACTTTGTTAAAATGTATCTGATTCCTGATTGCATGGTATTAATTCATAATTTTGCTGCAAATTTTAAAACAATTACGACGTAAGTCAATAAGTCAAAAAAATATGACTACCCAAAAAGATACAGATTCAGCTTCAGGATGTCCTGCAGAAGGACTTTTAAAAATGCTTTCAGGAAAATTCAAGCCACAGGTCTTTCGGCTTGCTTTGGATGGGCCGTTGAGGTTTAATACTCTTTTACGCCAGATAGAGGGTGCTAATAAGCAATCGGTTTCTGTTGCGCTTAGGGAACTGGAAGATTTTGGACTTTTAGAAAAAAAGACAATAAACCTAAAACCATTGCACATCGAATATTCTTTAACGGAGAAAGGGGAGTCGTTGGTGCCGGTTTTCAGGCAGCTCGAGCTTTTTCAAAATAACAACCAATAAAAAACGCCGAAGATACTCTTCGGCGTTTCGGTTTTTAGAACAGATGTGTATATAACTAAGTATATTATTTTTTTAATTTAGCCATAAAGTTTTTAAATTCCGGCAGGAATTCAGAAAACAACTCATTCTCTTTGTTTTTAAGCATCACTTCGCTGAACATTTTAAGTCCAATGGCAAATTGTGCCGATTGTTCAGTATCCTGAAAATGATTCTTTTCCTGCAATCTGCTGATGATTGAGAATATCTCGTCGTGATTATCAAACTCAAGCTCGAGGGCGGGGTTTAGGTTTTCTTCTTTCGGACTGAATTTATGTTCCAGTGTGATCTTATAGTGGTTGTATTTCGGATTCATAATGACTGTAAACTATTAAGGCCATGCAAATTCAGAAAGGCCATGTATGTCTTTTTTCTTGTCGGTACCTAAAAGCCTTTTTAAAGCATTCATGATACTCTCTTTATTTTCGATTTCCTGTTTAGAAACCTTATCGTTGTAATTTTTTTCCATTTGATTTGATTTTTTTGATTTTGATTGATGTTTAAAAAGGCCCATCATTACTGACAGGCCTGTATATTCTGTCAACTTGAAACTGTTAACTATTAGTGCATAGCTTCACTCATATCCACTTTGCCTTTGCCTCTTTTTATAAGCAGGATAAACGGAATACATATCAGGAAGAGTATACCCAGGTACAGGAATATATCCATATATGATAATACTGTTGCCTGTTTTATAACAGCTCCTTCCATCGCTTTGTATGCTTTGGCGGTAGCTTCTGTTAAAGAGTATCCTTTAGACATAAAGCCCGCAGTAAGCTGCTGTACTCTTTGCTGCACAGCATAATCGGTTAACTGTTCATGACTTACAAGGGTTACCCTGTGGCTTTGTGTAAAACGTGTAATGAATGTACTGATGATCGCAATACCAAATGAACCGCCTAACTGACGCATCATTCCCGTAAAAGCTGCACCCTCTCCAATACTTTTCCCCTTGAGGGTAGAAAGCGCCATTGTTGTAATAGGTACGAACAGGAGACCAAGTCCCATTCCTCGCATAATAAGTGGCCAGAACATGTGTTCGCTTCCGGTATCCGGTGTCATGATGTTGTACATCCAGAAGGTAAATACAAAGAATATCAGAAACCCTACGGCCACCATATATGTTTGCGGAATACCGCGCTGTATCATCTGCCCGATAATAGGCATCATGAAAGCAGTCATCAACGAACTTGGAATCAGTAGCAGACCGGCATCAAGCGCAGGCCATCCCAATATCTGCTGAGTATAAATTGGTATTACAAATGTGGTTCCGTACAAACCGAATCCCATTATAAAACACAATATAGTCCCTATACGCAGATTGGTATCTTTAAGTACCTGAAGGTTTACTATTGGATGTTCATATACCAATTCCCTCCAGATGAAAGCTACAAGGCTAAATAAGCTGACTACGCTTAGTGCAATTATCAGATGGTCTTCAAACCAGTCGTCCTGTTGTCCGTGCTCCAGTACAAACTGAAGCGATCCGATGAATCCTGCGAGGAATACTATTCCCCACCAGTCTACCTGGTTAGCTTTAAGCTTTTCACCATATTTAGGGCTTTTTACATACATTAAGGTAAACATGGTAGCAATTATACCAAGCGGTATATTGATGTAAAATATGTAAGGCCAACTCCAGTTGTCTACAATCCATCCTCCAAGAGGCGGACCAAGGGTAGGACCTACAATTACACCCATACCGTAGATAGCCTGTGCCATACCACGTTTTTCTGCGGGATAACTTTCGGTAATAATGGTTTGTGCTGTTACAAGCAGCGCTCCACCACCCATACCCTGTATGAACCGGAAAATAACCAGTTCCCAAATGTTAGTCGCATTACCACATAGGAATGACGATACGGTAAATATTATAATTGATGCCGCAAAGTAATTACGTCGTCCAAACTGCTGTGAAAGCCAGCTCGTCATAGGGATTACGATTACGTTTGCAATAGCATAGGCCGTAATAACCCAGGCTACATCGGTTAGCGTGGCACCAAGGCTACCTCGCATTTCGTTAAGTGCAACGTTAACAATGGTTGTGTCTACAATTTCAAGCAGGGCACATAGTACCGCTGTTATCGTAATGATAACCCGCCTGAAGCCGTATTCAACCAAGTCTTCGCTTACAGTTGCTGCTCCTGCCATAATTTTATTTTAAATGTACATCTACTTCTACGTTCATACCCGGGCGAAGCAGTTTTACTTTTTCTTTATCGTTGTTTTGAGTAAGGCTGATTTTTACAGGAAGTCTTTGTACTGTTTTTACGAAGTTACCTGTTGCGTTATCAGGAGGCAATAATGAAAATCTTGCACCGGTAGCAGGAGAGAAGCTTGTAATTTGGCCTTCAAATTCTACATCTGGGTAAGCGTCAGAAACGATCGTTACTTTTTGGCCCTCTTTCATTTTTGTGATTTGCGTTTCTTTAAAGTTGGCTACAACCCACGCATCCTGAGTGTTGATGATGTAAAACAATGCCTGTCCCGGTTGTACCAGTTGTCCCGGCTGAATGTCTATCGTAGAAACCTGTCCATCAATAGCAGCAGTAACTACTGTATAGCTAAGGTTAAGGTTAGCAGCGTCAAGGGCAGCCTGAGCTCTTTTGATATTTGCCGAAGCAACTTCTGTCTGTTTTCCTGTAACAGCCGATCTTGAAACGCTCGCACTTCTTTGAGATTTACTTGCGGCTTCTGCCTGTTGCAATACTTTTAGCTGAGCTTCAGCTTCCTGTTTTGTAGCCTGAGCCTGCTCATACTGTTGTTTAGTTATTGAGTGATTCTTGTAAAGATTCTCGAAACGTACAAAGTCATTGTTAGCTCTCCAAAGTCTTACTTTAGCTGCTTCAATGTTTCCTTTTGATGACTGGATATTCGCATCAGAGACAGATACACCTGCCGAAGCACTGCCAACATCAGCTTTCGCTGCCTCATAACTTCCCTGGGCGGCAATTAAAGCAGCTTTAGCGTCTTCAACTCTTACAGCATAATCTTTATCGTCGATAACGAAAAGTGTGTCGCCTTTTTTAACAAAGTCGTTATCCTTTACATAAACTTTAGTGATATATCCTGTAACACGAGGGATAATAGGGTTCATGTTTTTTTCAATCTGTGCATCATCAGTAGTTTCGTGAGCCAGAGAATGCATGTATTTGTAAGTTCCATACCCGCCACCCAGTACAACAAGGGCAACAAGTATTGTCATGAACTTTTTGTTTGTTTTCTTTTTAGTGCTATTTTCCATGATTGGACTATAATTAATTATTGTTTTGTGTAAGATTAAAAGAATCGGTTAGTTTTCCTGAAGCATTAAGCAGTTCATAGTAACGCTGTGTAATTTCAGCTTTAGAGAACGTTTCATTAATTTTTGCAGTTAGCTGCTCAATATCAGCTTCAAGAAGGTCGTTAGTGTCTACAAGTCCGTTGTCGTATTTGTCTTTAACGATTCTGTAGTTTTCTGTAGATTGTTCTACCGCATCCAGGTATGATTTATTTTGTCTGATGCTCAGGTTGTAGTTTTCAAGCGATTCCTGAACCTGAACTTTCACACGGTCAGTTTGTATTTCCAGCTGTTGTTTTGTTTCAAGGGCACGGCTTTGTGCGGCTTTCACTTTTTTGCCGTTCTTGAATATCCCGGCAAGGTCATAGGATACACCTACGCCAAAATTCATGGCATTCGTGACACGAACTACATTCTGGATATCCATGGCAACATAGCCTGCGGAAAGAGCAACAGAAGGATAGTAATCTCCCTTGGCAATCTTAACGTTTGCTTCTGAGGCTTTTTCCTGCCATCTAAGCGCCTCTAAATCCTTTCGCTGAGCAATTGCCTCACTTTCGCTAATTGAGGGCTTTAAACCGCCTGCATTTTTAAAATAAGCGGCATTGGCAGTGATTTGGGTTCCTTGAGGAAGCTTCAGGAAAGTTACAAGCTGGAAATTAATCTTAGATTCTTTTGCTATGGCATCGTCAAGTGTAGCCTGAATGTTGCTAACTCTTAATTGCGATTTCAAAAAGTCATTTCGGGCAAGTAATCCGTTTTGCTCCATAGCGCTAAAATCTTTTACACGCTGTTCTGCGCTTTTAAGGTTTTCCCTTATCAGGCTGATCGACTCCTGTGCTTTGTAGAGGTTTACATACAGCATAACCGCCTGCATAGCCAGTTGCTCTTTGGTATTGGCAGCATTAAAGGTTTGTGCCTTATAAAGATTTTCTGAAGCATTAATGCTGTTCTGGATTTTGAAGCCAGAGAAAAGAGGCATGCTTGCACTAGCCTGTGCAAACAATATCTGGTTTACATCAGGTGATGTAGATGATGATCCTTCGTTTTCTCCTGAATCGCTGCTGCCTAAAGGTAATCTTAATTTTACGTCCGGGTTGGTAATTCTCATGTATTGCCCCGAAACCTTAAAGTCAGGATACTGACTGTTCTTGGTGTTTTCGTATTCAAATTTCGAAGTAGCCACTTTAGTGTCGGCAAGAGTAGCTTCTGTACTTTTGGTAACTGCCAGGTTAATAGCCTCATCCAGCGAAAGCTGTTTCTTTTCCTGTGCCTCAATGGCAACAGCAAAGAATAAAAGGCTGCATGGCAGTAAATGCTTAATTTTCATTTGCTAAAAGCGCTTTAATGGTTTGTTTAATATGAGCCGTAAGCTCGTTGAGGATGTAATTTTCAAATTCTTCTTCAGTGCGCAGATTCAGTATCTCTTCAAAATACAGCCTGTTCATCTGAAAGTTTATAAGAATTCCCATAATAGTAGGGGTGATAAGAGGGATGTTGACATCTTTTTTGAAAGCTCCTTTTTCCTGGCCTTCAACAATGATCATCCTGAATAATTCAGAATTCTCTTTTTTGATGTCCATAAAGGACTTCATGTCCATAATCCTTTTTTTGTTCGAAAGTTCAAAATGCAGTATCTGGTACATGCATTTGTTCTTATTGATTCGGGAAATGTAAAGATCAATAAGTCGTTCTACTTTTTCAAGAGGAGAGAGGTCGTCACGGTAGATGTTCTCAATCTGCATTTTCATACCTGAGGTGCGATGCACAATGAGTGTCTCAAGCAGCTTTTCTTTAGAACCAAAATAATACGATATCATCGCAATATTTACTTTGGCCTCTTTAGCAATTTGCCTTATAGAGGTACCGTCAAAACCGTCTTCTGCGAAAAGCCTTTCAGCTACCTGCAAAATCTCCAGTTGTTTGTCGTTAAACTCTGTCATTAAATTAAGTGTTGTTTTGCAATGCAAAGTTAAACACTTGTTTAAATTAAACGTTTGTTTAACAGTGTTGTTAACATTTTTTTAACAAAAAACGTTTGCGAAAATCACTATAAATAAATTCTATAGTTTGTATTTATATTATTGTTATTCAGGTTTTTTGGTTTGATTATATAAACTTTTTATTTATGCGTTGATCCAGTTTGCTAAAATTTGTTTGCCGTTAGGTGTTAATACCGATTCAGGATGAAATTGTACGGCTTTTACATTAAGATTACGATGCCTTAACGACATAATGTTTCCGTTTTTATCAACAGAGGTCACTTCTAAAACGCTTGGAAAAGTTGCCAGATCCACACTCCAGGAATGGTATCTTCCTACCTGAATCGTATCCCCCATTCCATTGAAAAGTGGGTCGTTATTTGCAATAATTTTAATGTTGGTAGCTACTCCGTGATGTACCTCTTTAAGGTTGATAAGGCTGCCTCCAAACACCTCGGCTATAGCTTGCTGGCCGAGACAGATTCCCAGGATATCTTTGGAGTCTGCATAGCGTTTTATGATATCTTTTAGCAATCCGGCTTCTTCAGGTATTCCCGGACCGGGAGAGAGTAATATTTTATCATATGCTGCCGGTTCGTCTATATGTATATCGTCATTTCGTAATACAGTGATCTCGCAATCAAGGTCTTCAAGATAGTGTACAAGGTTGTAGGTAAAGCTGTCGTAGTTGTCTATTACTAATATTTTCTTCATGATAGGATATATTGCAGCAAAGGTATGAAACATTTATGGCTGCATTATTTTATTTCAATAATCTACTAAACCAGTAGAGTATTCAAGTTTTTTCTTTATTTTTGCTTGTATAAAATATCAAATAATGAGAACTGTTGCCTTAAATGCTGTTATCTGTATGTGTTGCCTTTTGTGAAAGGGGAGCGTTTGCAGTGGCATAAAATCAGGTTTACAACCTCAATATAACCGCAAAGGCTTCTCGAAAGGGGAGTCTTTTTTTAATTTATAATTCAATGAAACATCCGGTTTATACTGCTAATTATTTAAAATCGGGAGCACTGCCCGACAGGTTGAAAACAGAAGAATGGATCGAAAAATTCTTTAAATGGCTCTTTTGCATAGGGGAAGAATATGCTGATTACAACTATTTTTTAAGACAGGAAAAGGAACTCGATCAGACGCTTTTTCATCTGTTGGAATTGTCGGGATATGAGTATCATGAAATTGATTCATTTATCTCATATTTAAAAGATAATGTTGTGTTACTTCATCAAAAACTTGAAAATGACCTGAAAGCGATTTTTGAGTTTGATCCTGCTGCAAAATCGCGTGCAGAGGTACTTATTTCTTACCCGGGCTTCTTTGCTATAGCCGTTTACAGGCTGGCTCATGAGTTGTGGAAAAATAATGTGCCCTTACTACCCAGAATGTTCAGTGAGTATGTGCACAGCAAAGCGGGTATTGATATTCATCCGGGCGCTCAGATTGGCGAACGTTTCTTTATCGACCACGGTACAGGAATTGTCATTGGTGAAACCTCAGTTATCGGTAACGATGTAAAAATATATCAGGGCGTAACCCTTGGTGCGCTAAGTGTAAGCAAGGCTGAAGCTTCTGTAAAACGCCATCCTACGATAGGGAATAATGTTACTATTTATGCCAATGCGACTATACTTGGCGGTAATACAACTATTGGAGATGGCAGTATAATAGGGGGGAATGTGTGGGTAACCAATTCTGTACCGCCTAATTCAATGGTATATCATAAAAGCGAAGTGAGCATCAAAACAAGGGATGTTTTTCCCGAACCTTTAAATTTTGTAATCTAAAATTCACATATATGAAAGCAAAAAGCATTTTAGAAACTATAGGCAAAACGCCGCATTTACATTTAAGCAGATTGTTTCCGGATCGTAATGTCTGGATCAAACTGGAACGCAATAATCCGGGTAACAGCATTAAGGACAGGATTGCCCTTGCAATGGTCGAGGATGCCGAAGCCAAAGGTGTTCTGAAACCGGATAGTGTTATTATTGAACCTACTTCAGGTAATACTGGAATTGGACTGGCTTTAGTGGCTGCAGTTAAGGGATATAAACTTATCCTTGTTATGCCTGAAAGCATGAGTGTAGAACGCAGGAAACTCATGTCTATTTATGGGGCAGAGTTTGTGCTTACACCTCGTGAAAAAGGGATGAAAGGAGCTATTGAAAGAGCTAATGAGCTAGTTGCTGAAACTCCAAACGGATGGTCGCCAAGCCAGTTTGACAACCAGGCTAATGTGGAGGTACATAAGCGAACCACTGCTCAGGAGATACTTGAAGATTTTTCGGATGGACTCGATTATGTCATTACCGGAGTAGGTACAGGAGGTCATATAACAGGCGTAGCAGCTGTTTTAAAGGAAAAACTACCTAATCTGAAGGTATTTGCTGTTGAGCCTGAATTATCGCCTGTATTAAGCGGAGGAAGCCCGTCGCCACATCCCATTCAGGGTATAGGTGCCGGATTTGTACCTTCAATATACCAAAGCGGTCTTATTGATGGTGTTATTCAGGTAGGAAAAGATGAGGCTTTCGATTTTGCTCGAGATGTAGCAAAGAAAGAAGGTTTGCTTGCGGGTATTTCTACCGGTGCGTCATTAGCAGCGGTGAATAAGAAACTTTCAGAAATCCCTGAGGGAGCGAAGGTTCTTACTTTTAATTATGATACCGGTGAAAGGTATCTTTCTATTGAAGGGCTTTTCTAAGAAGTTACTGAGTACCAAAGTGTCTTAAAAGAAAACACAAAACCCACGCATTGCGTGGGTTTGTTGTTCAATTTAAACTAAGATTAGAATGCAAGATTCACGTTAAGAGTAAACTCATCATAGATAGCTTTGTCTCCTATGCTGTCAAAGAAGCTTTTTGAACCATAAACGATGTCATATTTAGTTCTGTCAACTTTAAGAGTTGTAGTTGCAGAATTTTTACCAACTGTTAGGTCAAAAGTTACAGGTTTAGTAGTTTTCTTGATAGTAAGATCACCAGTTACAGTGTAAACACCAGCAGATTTAGCTTTAACCGATTTGAAAACGATTTTAGCAGTTGGGTATTTATCAGTACCAAAGAAATCGTCAGCTTTAAGGTGTCCTTCAAGTTTTTCTTTACCTTCACCTGCTTTAAGGTCAGTACACTGTATAGAGTTCATGTCTACAGTAATATTACCACCAGTAAGTTTGTCTCCTTTGAATGTAAGAACACCGTCTTTAACGTTGATAGTACCTTCGTGTTTTCCGGTTACTTTTTCACCAACCCAGCTGATTTTACTTTTAGAAGTGTTGATTTTTTTGTCCTGAGCTGTAGCTGTAAGTGTTGTAAGAGCTACTGTTAATGCAATTGCAATCGTTTTTAGATTTTTCATTTTTTTATTATAATTATTTAGGGTTATTAAAATTAAGCTTTTTATTTATATAGTAGCAAAAAGTTCTTCTTTAGATTTTCTAACTTTTTTAAGGTGTTGGTTAGCATCTTCTTCGTGACGGAAACCTACGGCTGCAATAACAGCAGTGTTAAGTCCAAGTTCCTCAAGACCTAAGATTGCATTGAATTCCTGAGCATTGAAACCTTCCATAGCGGTAGTGTCGATTTTAAGGTGAGCTGCAGCGTTTACAAGTGTAGAAAGTGCTATGTACGACTGTTTCATTGTCCACGCATTTTTCTGCTCTTCGGTAAGTGAATTTACATATGAAGATATGTAATCGCTAAAGCCTTTTAAGTTTTCTACAGGAATATCTCTCGTCTGGCTGATGTTGTTCACGTAGTTTTCAACATGTTTGTCGCCAACATTCACTTCATTTGCGAAAATGAAAAGATGAGAGGAATCTGCAATAAGGTTTTGGTTGTTACCACCAGCAGCAGCTTTAAGCTTGTTTTTCATCTCATCAGATTCAACAATAAATACTTTGTAAGGTTGTAAACCTATAGAAGAAACGCTTAGTCTGATAGCTTCTTTAAGGTTTTCAATATCTTCATCAGATACTTTTTTAGTACTGTCGTACTTTTTGGTTGCATAACGCCAGTTAAGGCTTTCTATGTAATTACTCATTGTTTTAGATTTATTATATGGTCCTGTATTTTTCTAACAGGGTATTCAGTTGTTCCAGTTCGGTATGGGTAAGGTTGTTAGCAAACTTTTCCTCGTGTCCCTGTACCAGAGGATCAAGCTCTTTTAACAGCTCAAGTCCTTTTTCAGTAATTAAAATTTCCATCTTCCTGCGGTTCTCTTCACATACTTCACGTGTAACGAGTTTCTTCAGGAGTAATTTGTCGACCAGGCGCGTAGTATTGCTTGTTTTAGCAATCATGCGTTCCTGGATTACACACATATTGGCGGGTTTTCCTTTTTGGCCTCTCAGTATTCGCAGTACGTTAAACTGCTCAGGTGAGAGGTCATATTCTTTCATGGTTTCATTAAAGTTCTCGCCAATTACATTTTGTGTATACATAATATTCATCATAACCTTCTTTGAGGTAGACATTCCCGGTGATTTTATGATGTTTTCTATTTTCATATCAGTAAATACAAAATTTGTATATACAAATGTAGTATGATTTATATTTGTATATACAAATGTTGTGTTAAAATTTTCTTAAAATTATTTTGGTAGACGATTAGGGCTTAATTTTAGTGGGCTAAAAGAAAATACAAAACATGAATAGAGTAAAAATCGGGGTAGGGATAATGCTTTTTTTAGGTGTTATGCTTACTTCCTGCAACAAAAAAACAGAGACTGAAGCCGAAAAAACGTCAGAACCTGTTACTGAATTACAAAAAAACAATGCGCCAACACCCTTAAAAGTATATACTAAAGATGGTGTAAGTGTAAAAGCTTACGATTTTGATAAGCTGGAATACTTCTTAAAACAAAAGAATGATACTACTTATGTAGTGAATTTTTGGGCTACATGGTGCGTTCCGTGTGTGGAAGAGCTTCCGCACTTTGAGAAACTGAATGTGAAATATAAACAGGATAAAGTAAAGGTTATGCTTGTTAGTCTTGATATGTACAAGATGGTTGAAAGCAGGCTCCTGCCTTTTATTAAAGAGAAGCAACTGAAAAGTGATGTGGTTTACCTGCGCGATCCGGATCAGAATACCTGGTTGCCAAAGGTAGATTCAACATGGAGCGGCGCACTTCCGGCTACTCTTATATATAATAAGGACAGGCGTAAATTTTATGAACAGCAGTTCACGTATGAGGAACTCGAAAAAGAAGTAAGCAATTTTAAATAAACTATAAATCTATGAAAACAGTAAAAATTTTAGGAGCCGTTGTACTTGTTGCTTTTTTGGCAGCATTCAATGTTAACTCAGTTGCAGGTTATAAAGTAGGCGATATCGCTACCGATTTCAGCCTTAAGAATGTTGATAATAAAAAGGTGTCTTTAAAAGATATTAAAGATGCTAAAGGATATATAGTAGTGTTTACCTGTAACCACTGCCCGTATGCACAGGCGTACGAAGACCGTATCATTGCGCTGGACAAGAAATATAAAAAGTTAGGATATCCGGTAGTAGCAATCAATCCGAATAACCCTGAGAAACAAAAAGACGACAGTTTCGCTAAAATGCAGGAAAGAGCTAAGGATAAAAAATTCACTTTCCCATACCTGTTAGATGAGGGACAGAAGATCTATCCTCAATATGGTGCTACAAAAACACCTCATGTATATATACTTCAGAAAACTGCTAAAGGAAATGTGGTAAAATATATTGGTGCTATTGATGATAACTATGAAGATGCAGCTGCTGTAAAAGTAAAATATGTAGAAAATGCGGTTGATGCTCTTGTGAAAGGTAAAGAAGTATCTGTAAAAGAGACCAAGGCTATTGGCTGTTCTATAAAAGCATAATACCTTTGTCTAAAAACCAATAATATACAAATGAACATATCACAAGAAGAATGGTGGGAAAAAGCTCAGGCAGACAGCAACGCTGTTATACTTGACGTTCGTACTGAAGACGAGTGGAACCGCGGTATCATACCGGGTGCCATCAACATAGATATCTATAAAGGTCAGGGCTTTATCTATGCAGTTGAAGAACTGGATAAAAGCAAGAACTATTATGTATACTGTGCCGCAGGCGCACGTAGTGCTCAGGCATGTAACATAATGAATCAGCTTGAAATCCCAAATACTTTCAATCTGATAGGTGGGATATCCCAGTGGGATGGCCCGGTCGTAGCACCTGAATAAAACAGAAAAGAGCCTTAGGGCTCTTTTTTTATGCTTAATCCTTAGGATTTCTTATTCTTACCGTTATTGAATCGTACTTTCTCAACAATAGGCTCCTGTTTTTTAGGTTTTGCTTTTTGCGGCGGACCTTTAGGAGCGGGCTTTTTTGCAGCCGGTTTCTTTGGTTTCTCAAAAGAAGGCTGACCCGCAGGCTTCTCTTTTTTGGCAGATGCCACAGCAGCTTTATTTTGTTTCAGTACGTCCTGAACATTTTTAGGTTCTTCTTTAGTACCGCGAAGGTGAATGATAAGTCCGTTCAAAAAGTTGCGTAATACCTGATCGCCACAATCCATATAGTTGGGGTGGTCCGCATTGCGGAAAAAAGCACCAAGTTCAGCTTTGGATATCCTGAAATCTACAAGCTGTAATATCTCAACTATCTGATCATCCCTTAACTGAAGCGCTACACGCAGCTTTTTAAATACATCGTTGTTATTCATCCTTCTTTATTTTAGGCAAAGATAGTGTATAATAGTTGATTTGGTTATTTGTTTAATTCGGTTATTTGTTACAATACAGGTTAATTAAACACAAAGAGCACAATGTGTTTGCAAGAAGTTCACAAAGCTTTGTGTTCGTTGTGATTGCTTAGCGTACTTTGTGGTTCAAATTTCGAATTACCAAATCAATCAAATAACCAAATGTAAGCTTCTGCAAATTCTTTAGCCCACAATGTTTCGTTATGCCTGCCGTTGTGTACAATCTTTTTATGGATATTCTTTTTATTGGTTTTTGTCAGCACAATGTCAAGCATGCGTTCCAGATCGTTTTGCATATTCTCGCTTTCGTGGTCTCCAGCCATAAAGTAAAGCTTCGCATTGATATGTTCAGCTTTGATGGCAAGATCGAAAATATCATCGTTAAACCAGAATGATGGCGAAAAGATACCTGCTTTTCCGAATGTTTTAGGGTATTTAAGTACGCCATAGAAAGACACCAATCCACCAAGTGAACTGCCAAAAATAGCTGTATGTTCTTTATCCGTTTTGGTGCGGTAATGAGCATCTACGTAAGGTTTTAAAGTATTTACCAGGAAATCGAGGTAAGCATCTGCATTTCCGCCTCCATATTTTTCGTTAGGGTGGGGAGTAAGTTCTTCAATACGTTTGTCACCACCATGTTCTATACCAATTACTATGGTTTTAGCATGCAGGCTGTCGAGTTGCTCATCAATGCGCCATTCTCCGGAAAAAGAAGTTGCCTTGTCAAACAGGTTCTGTCCGTCATGCATGTACATTACGGGATATTTGTGATTAGTTTCTTTATAATCTTCGGGCAGGTATACCCATATCTTCCTGTCAGTTTTCAGTTGTGGGGAATGTATGGTAAACCATGATACATTTGGCGAATAGGTATGTTCCTGAGCTTTTATATTCATAGAAGTAAGGTACAATAAAACGAATAAAAAATTGAGCTTCATTAGTTTGATTTTAACAGGTAAAAGAATAAATTAGCTAAAATTACCTATTCCGATGAATACTTACGAAGAAAAACTTAGCCTACTTACCGAAATGATTGCTTTTGCAAAAATTGACGGACAAATACATGACCGCGAATTCAGGTTTCTTGCCGTGGTGGCACAGCAGTTAAAGGTTGAACCTGAAATATTTGAAAGTCTTTTCAATCAGCCGGCTGAGAAAGTTGTCATGAAGTCAGAGCATCAGCGCATTCTTCAGTTTTACAGGCTGGCATTACTAATGCAGGCCGACGGTGTACTGCATGACAATGAACAGGTTGCCATCCGTGAAATGGGTATCAATATGGGATTGAGCCCGTTTGCTATGAAAAGCGTATTGGTAGAAATGCAACGTTCTCCAACCGGGATGATCGATCCTGATATGCTTTTGGCACTGTTCAGGGCTCAACAGAATTAGTCTTTTGCCTTATGCACTACTCTTTGCGGGAAAGGTATTTCTACATTATTGCTTCTGAATTTTTCAAGGATAAGGTACGTACATCGCTCTTTGCTTTTTCAACCCTGAAAACATCTTCTACCCAAAAATATACTGTAAATACCAGCGCAGAATCGGCAAACTCATTAAGCCTCACAAAAGGTTCAGGCTTTTTTAATGCCATGGGTTCTTCAGCAACTGCTTCTAAAAGAAGTTTGGTAACCAAATCGACATCCGAACTATAATCCACCCCAACTTCGACGTGAAATCTGGAAGCCAGTTCATTATGGGTCCAGTTTATTACCTCATGACGGGTCAGATCGGTATTGGGTAATATTATGTATTTATCTTCGCGTGTACGGATTGTTGTTGTCCTTAATTTAATTTCCTCAACAGTACCTACTATGTTATTGATTTCAATGACATCGCCAATTTTGAGTGACGAGTCGATAAGGATTATAATTCCCGAGATGTAATCACTGAAAAGGTTTTGGATACCAAGCCCTAAACCAACTAATAAGGCAGCAGAACCTGCTAATAGTATGGAAAGGTTAAAGCCTATGATTTCCAGTGATATTACAATAGCAATAACAAGTACTACGTATTTAATCAGTGCAAAAATGGAATATTTTTTACCCTGATTAAAACTCTTAATACTATAGATACTTTTTTCTAAAAGCTTAAGGCCATACATTACGGCAATCCAAAAGGCTATTAGCAATAGTATAGAGCTAACGGTTAACTGGGTTTTACCAACAGTTAATAGGGTACTACTTAAAAACTCTTTAATATTTTCCCACATAATCAGTTGTTTTTAGTTGGTTATTGATCTTTATGCTCCTGAGAAAAATTGATATTAAAACCTCCCGGTTTATAATCCTTATTAAGATAATCTGAAGGGATGGTAGTAGTATTTCCATCTCTTGCAGCTCTGTAGTGTGGCGACATGATCTCTATGCCTGCCTCGTTAAAAGTATCCTGTATATTACGGTGCAGGTCGGAATAAATGGCCGACTGATGATTGGCGTCTCTGGTGTACCCATTGACCTGATACGACACATAAAAATCGTCAAGGCTAGTTTGCAGTACGAAAGGTTTAGGTTCTTTTAGCAGGCGTTCTGTCCTGTCTACTGCATCGAGTAATGCTTTTTCGACATCTTTGTAAGGTACATCATAACCTATGGTCACCGTGGTGTATAGTATGAGTCCCCTGTCTGGGGTATCACTGGTGTAATTTATGGTATGGCTGTTCATGATCGTAGAATTCGGAATTGAGATGATCTCATTTTTAGGTGTACGAATTCGGGTTACAAGCATTGATTTTTCGATAATATCTCCTGTTATATCACCTATTTTAACCCTGTCGCCGATTTTGAAAAGCCTCATATAAGTTAGCACAATGCCGGCAATAATATTTGACAACGACCCCATAGACCCGAAAGTGAACAGAAAACCTAAAAAGACCGATACGCCTTTAAAAATATCAGAGTCGCTGCCCGGCAGGTAAGGGAAGATCAAAACCAGTAAAAATGCAAGTATCAGTACTCTCAATATCTGGTAAGTAGGATTGGCCCAGTCAGGATAAAAGCCATCGATGTTCAGTTTTCCATACCTGATTTCTTCCTTAAGGAAGTTCAGGAACTTAAGCACATAATGGAAAATGACTACCAATACAATTATAGTGACAAGGTTAGGCATGTAGTTCCAAACCCCGAAAGCAACTTTCTTTACAGGAGTAAGGACATAGCTAAAGAGTTTTTCGGCAAAATCCTGTGTCCATGGAAAAATACCAAACAATATAGGTAGCGCTATATATATGAGTATTATAATAAATATCCATTTAGTAATGCTGTTGAAGAAAAGCAATACCCTTACCTGACGCTCAGGATTCAGGAAGTCGTAATTCTTAAAGCGGATACCATTAAGCCATTTGCCTTTTTGCTGATCAATTTTAAGAGCAGTCCAACGGAAGAGCTTGTTAGAAAAGTAAATGAATAGTACGAGCAACACGATAACAAAACCTGCCCATGCAATCTCGGTAGCCAGGGTTTTAAAGCTGGTCTCATGCCTATAGCGCGTTATTTCGTCGGATATGATTTTTTTAAAGGTCTTAGCCAACTCATGTCTCGAACTGTCGTTCCATATAGCATCGGTTTCAGATATGCTGGTGATAATGATGTCATTGTAAACCACATCAACCGTATTGTCAGTTTCGGCTATTTTCAGAGAGTCGGTATGGAATAGGTAATTGTCGCCCAATACCTCAATGCGCTTGGTTACCGCTTCAGCTCTTTCTCTTGCCGAAAAGCTTCCCTGATTAGCATAAATAGTGAAAAGTGTATCATTAAAGAAACCGGTAACAGGATAGCCTTTTACTTTAGAACGTAAAGCATCGATTTGTTTTTTCTTTTCGGCATGACGTTCCTTTTCACGATCGTTAAGTTCGGTGAGTTTTTTTAAAAGTTCCTCTTTTTTAAGGTTGTCGGTAGTTTTAAGCGAGCTTAATTGTTTTTCCAGTTCGATGCGTTCCAGTGAATCCTGTACACGTTCCTGCTCTATAACCGCAAGTTTGGTGTTGTACTCCGCAAGTTTGATTGTGGTAAGTGAATCTTTTTTTTGTGGAATAGTATCATTTTGCTGGGCAAAAGAAACCTTTGAACAGCAAAGCAGGAGCAAAGCGAACAGGTAAAAGTGTTTCATACCGGTATGTGTTGGTTATGGTTCCTATAAATATAGAAAAAAAAACAATCGGTAGCGTTAGAGGTATTGATTTAGTGGCGTTTGTAAGTTTGTTTTTGAGCTTCGGAGAAGCTATTATATGGATAATACCGCTTGAGCTTCTTCCATAGTGCTAACAAAGTTTATCCGGCCCTGTTTATTGCTTTCATAAATGAAATCCTTCAGACTTTTACTTTCGTATTTTGAAAAGTCGCCTATGATAGCCAGTCTGCCATTATAGGTAGAGAACTTTTGCAGTATATCACCCGCCAGTTTGGTCTTCAGGTCAAAGAAAGCAGGAGGGAGGTTGTACTCATATAGTATAATGCTGTCCGAATCCTGGTAAAGACAGTTCATCAACAACTCGGCGGCATCTTCCGCATTATCAAATATGATATCCTGCGATAGTATAACAGCTATCTTTTTAGTTGGGGTTTGGTGGAAGGTGAACTGCATTTTTAGTTGTTTTTCAAATGATTTACTATTGCCTGTATGCCTTCCCTTGTCCCTTTATAATATAGTCCTTCTTTAAATTTTGGTATGAAAACAGTATCAATAATCTGTTTAGTTTCATCATCTGTTATTTTGGTTTCAGGTCCAACGCTATTCTGAATTCTAATCTTTCTCAACCCTTTTGAAACCCCTATGATAATACCATTGATCCCCCACTTATTAGCTATTTCTAGGGTAAGGCTATCAAATTGCTCTGCAGTGATTGATTTTTTATCAATTGTAACTATAACAATTTGAACATCAGTTTGCTTGTAATAGATTTTTATTAGGTTATTAAGCATAATTTCTTCCTGATCGGTAAATAAGTTCTCAAAGTCAACAACCGAAGTAGCAGGCTTAGGGAATTGATCTAAAATATCCTGAGAGAAAGCAGATTGAATAAATAAAACTGAAACTAAAAGGAATAATGCTTTTTTCATGGATGTTTACAATATATAGCTAATGCTTTAACCAACAGGTTTATTTGTAATTACTTAAATGCTTCGTGTTGACTTCTCCAAAACAACCTATTCCATTCTCGTTTGATGATACCCAATATTTTGTAGAATCTTCAAAACTTCTTAAGAGTTTTACATGATTGATCTTTGAGCCATTTTTTATGACAAGATTTATTTCTGTTGCGCCAGTATTTCTTCTGCTGCTGGTTTTAGATATATCTTGAATGTCTTTGAGAAGTGAATCATTAGTGATTTCAATTCCATTTATGTATAATAGTGACTTGGATATTGATAATTCATTTGAAATTTTTTCTCGTTCCATTTTATTTATGGTGAACTTTAATGTAAATATCATTAAAAAGGAAATTATCACTAGAGGCAATGCATATTTGTTAATGCGATATTTTATAAATTCATTGAAGAAATTATTGGGCTGTGATATCTTAACTGCAGCCGCCATTACAAATACGACTAAAAATGAGATAATACCAATCACAAGAAAAAATGAAATGACTGTGGATAATATTTGTTCCATGCTTACACTTTCTCCTGTAACACTTTAATCTCATCCCTAAGCTTTGCAGCCTGCATAAAGTCCAGTTCTTTGGCAGCTTTTTCCATGGCTTTGCGTTTCTCACGGATAATCTTCTCAATATCGCCTTTCGCCATATAAGTAGTATCGGGTTCAGCGGCAATTTTAGGAGCGTGCTCAATTTTATAAGCTTCGCTGCGTCCAAGGGTGCTGTTCTCGATCTTCTTATTCAGTGCCATAGGCACTTTGTTGTGGGCTACGTTATAGTTATGCTGCTTCTCGCGTTTGTAGTTGGTTTCGTCAATAGTGCGTTGCATACTGTCGGTAATCTTATCGGCATACATAATGGCTTTACCATTTACGTTACGTGCGGCACGCCCTACGGTCTGTGTCAGCGAGCGGTTACTTCTCAAAAAGCCTTCTTTATCAGCATCTAGTATCGCAACAAGCGAAACCTCCGGTAAGTCAAGTCCTTCCCTTAAAAGGTTCACTCCAATAAGTACGTCAAACAAACCTTTACGTAAATCCTGCATGATCTCTACACGTTCCAGTGTATCTACCTCCGAGTGGATGTAGCGGCATCGGATGGATACTTTGGTCAGGTATTTGGCAAGCTCTTCTGCCATACGTTTGGTCAGGGTGGTTACAAGCGTACGTTCGTCAAGTTCTACACGCTGCTGTATCTCGTCAATAAGATCGTCTATCTGGTTCAGGCTTGGGCGTACCTCAATAATAGGGTCTAACAGCCCTGTCGGCCTGATGATCTGCTCTACGTATACACCGCCTGATTTCTGTAACTCATAGTCGGCAGGGGTAGCACTTACGTATACCACCTGGTTCTGCATCGCTTCGAACTCCTCAAACTTCAACGGACGATTATCCATCGCAGCCGGCAATCGGAAACCAAATTCCACAAGGTTTTCCTTACGGCTGCGGTCACCACCATACATGGCGTGTACCTGCGAAACCGTAACGTGGCTTTCGTCAATAACCATAAGGTAGTCATTAGGGAAATAATCCAGCAAACAGAACGGACGCGTACCCGGAAGCCTGCGGTCAAGGTAGCGTGAGTAGTTCTCAATACCCGAGCAGTAGCCCAGTTCGCGAATCATTTCAAGGTCAAAGTTGGTACGTTCTTCAAGGCGTTTAGCCTCAAGGTGTTTGCCTATTTCTTTAAAGTAGTCTACCTGTTTTACAAGGTCCTGCTGTATGTCCCAAATGGCACTTTGAAGCACATCGGGACTCGTAACGAACATATTGGCTGGGTAAATATTCAGCCTGTCGTAACGTTCTATAACTTTAGAAGTAGCTTTGTCAAAAGCTTCAATTTCTTCAATCTCATCACCAAAGAAGTGAATTCGGAACGGTTCATCGCCATAACTCGGGAAAACCTCTACCGTGTCGCCCTTTATCCTGAAGTTACCGGGGCCAAAATCGGCTTCGGTACGTGAATAAAGGCTTTGTACCAGACGGTGCAGTAATTTGGTACGCGAAATAGTTTCGCCACGCTCTATGGAAACCACGTTTTTCTGGAACTCTACCGGGTTACCAATACCATAAAGACAGGAAACCGAAGCGACAACAATAATATCACGTCTGCCCGAAAGAAGTGAAGAAGTGGTACTAAGGCGCATCTTTTCCAGTTCTTCATTAATGGAAAGGTCTTTTTCTATGTAGGTTCCCGTTACGGGTATATAGGCTTCGGGCTGGTAGTAGTCGTAGTACGATACGAAATACTCCACCGCATTATTAGGGAAAAACTGTTTGAATTCGCTGTATAGCTGTGCTGCCAGCGTTTTGTTGTGCGCCAGTACGAGTGTTGGTTTCTGTACTTCCTGGATAACATTGGCCATGGTAAATGTCTTACCCGATCCCGTAACCCCAAGCAGTGTCTGGAAACGTTCTCCTGCTTCAATTCCCGCACTAAGCTCTTTGATAGCCTGTGGCTGATCACCTGTGGGTTTATATTCCGATACTACATTGAATCTCATTCTGTTTGGCTTTTTTACAAAGATAGCAATTATAGTATTCAGTAGCCAGTAGCAGTTGGCAGTTTTGGGAGAGGTTTAATAGTGGAAAGAGATTCTTTACTCCGCTTTGCTGCGTTCAGAATGACAATCATGAAACCAAAAACTCTAAACCCGAAACGCCCGCAGGGCTAATCGAAACATTCCATCATCAGCAGGTCGCCTTCTTTGTGTTCTATGGTAACAATGCCGTCTTTAAGAGGTTCGTTGCTGCTGCTCGTGCGATAACCAATGTTTAGCTCATAATCGGTCATTTCATATTTAAGGTTATTGGTAGTTACCCCGCTAACCTTTCCTACGGGAATTATGGATAAGGGAGTACCTGCAGGATACCATTTCTCAAACTTTTGTGGTAAAAGAAATACTTTTGAATGATCATCCAGAATAACGATCTTTAGTTTATTACGGAAACGTACTATATTAGTAATGTTAGATATGGTATGGTCGGCACGGCGGCCTGTCGCCCATATTACGTTTACAGCCGGAAAACCGCGGCCTATAAGGTAATCAAAAGCTTTTTCGAGGTCGGTTTTATCCTGATCCGGAGTATGCACTATTTCCAGAGGAAACTGTTTCTCGCGATAATATTCCGGGTCAAAACCACGATCAAAGTCGCCCAAAAGGACATCGACCTTAATGCCGAGTTCCATCACACGCGGCATAGCACTATCAAGTACAATAACAAGGGGAGACCATTCCAGTAATTGCCCCATAAGTTCGGTGCTGCATTCAGCCCCGTTGGCAATAATCAAAGCAGGTTCCTGGTCGTCGCGTACTATGTGGTGTGATGACATATATAAGTCGAAAGTTTTAAAGTCGTAAAGTCAAAAAGAAAAGTCCTCCTATCGGAGGACTTCAAAGTTACGTACATATTTTGACTTTAGGACTTTTGCCTTACGACTTTGTCCTTACTGTATCGTGTAGTCAGTTTTTATGGCCTGGGTAACACGGAAATATCCCAAAGCATAGTTGTTTATATCAGTCTGGTTTACAAGATTACCTCTTACGGTTGATGGAGGTACCTGGAAAGGACCGCTTCCGGCACCACCATCTGCTATTTCAGTAAGTTGTCGCATATAATTATAATACTGTTTAGATATACCATTCAATGTGATAGCCACCGTTTGTCCGGCTTTAAGGTCTTCATCACTAAAAAAGTTGAACATCATGTTACCCTGATTAAAACGGTCTTCCATAGCGTCATATTCAGGGTAAGGTAAAACCTCTGTATCAAAACGGCTAAGGTACCAGTTGTCTTCGTCACCGTTATCCTTAAAGAAGTAACGGACTTCTATCTCATCACCCAATATACCGCCTTCATTATCCTGAATGATATTTTCTATATCCGGACAAGAGTACAGTGTTTCTATTGCTTTATAGGTAGTTCCATTGGTAACTACTGTCAGCGTATAGGTTTCCCCAATTACCGGTTCAAAATTAGTGCAGTTGTACAATCCCGTTCCCGGTTCTTCAATAAAGTCGAATTGTGTCCCGGTGCTGTTGGTAACAAATACTGTTGCCCCCGATACTACCGGAATTACAGGGTTATAATAACCTGTTGTGGTTGTAAGTTTTATGGTTTGCTGACTGCCATCAGTACCTTTTATCCAATCCAGAGAGGCATCTACGACTAAGCGGGGAGGTGCTGTTTCAAGGTCAACATCTACTACTTCTTCGCAACTGGTAAAGAAACTGAATGTTATTATAGCGAATAGGAATTTAAAATATCTCATGATTCCTTAAAATTTAAAGTTATACGTAACACTCGGAATAATTCCAAAAATAGAAAGCCTTACAGCTTCATTGTTTCCGGTGTCCTGATTTTGTCTGAAAGTTATTGAGGCTGCATTCATCCTGTTGTAAAGGTTGTAGATGCTGAATACCCATTCTCCCTGCCATCCCTGTTTTTTCTCAGGTTTAGGAGTATAAGTAGCTGATATATCTAAATGGTGATAAGCAGGATTTCTGTCTTCATTTCTTCCTCCAAAGCTTGGAATGGTAATATCACCATACTGATAATAGCCATTAGGGTAGGTTACAGCCTGTCCTGACTGCAAAGCGAATATTGCCCCAAATGCCCATTTTGAACTCAATTCGTAATTCCCTGTAATCGAGAGGTTATGTGTTTTATCATATCCCGAACGATACCAGTTACCGTTGTTTATACCTGTTTCTTCGGCAGTCCTGCCTTCAGTTTGCTGTTCTGCACGTGAAAGTGTATAGGATACCCATCCGGTAAGTTTTCCGGTGTTTTTTCTGAAAAGCACCTCAAGCCCATAAGAACGTGCACGTCCAGGCAATACAACCTGTTCAATAGCATCATTAGCGATAAGGTTGGCACCGTCAATATAATCAAGCTTGTTCTTTATCTTTTTGTAGAATACCTCGGTTTCAAGCGTATATGTATCGTCTTTAAAGTTCCTGAAATAACCTACAGCATACTGGTCAAGTGTTTGAGGTTTCAGGTAATTGTCACTTGGTGCCCATACATCCAGTGGAGTAGGCGATGAGGTATTGGTAATTAGATGCAGGTATTGCGCCATTCTATTGTATGATGCTTTAACCGATTGGTCATCGTTCAGTTTATAAGCTATCCCAACGCGTGGTTCGAAATTGTTGAAATCACTAATTACATCGCCGCTGCCGTAATGTTTAGTACCAATAGGGGTGGCTTCTTCATAAATTTTCAGGTCGTTGTTAAAAGTAACAGCCTGATTGTTAGTGTACAAATTCACGTTTTGAGAACCCAGTCTGTAGAACATGCTGTAGCGTACACCATAACTTACGGTAATAGCTTCGCTTAACTGTTGTTCAGCATCTATATATAGTGCTGGCTCAAAAGCATGTTTTTTTTCAAGTTGCTCAGGATTAATATCAGATGTAGCGTCACTTGGGTTTATAGTCCCCGGATTAAAGTCATAATAAATAGCATTAAGACCGTAATTCAGTTTTAATTTATCTGACAGATAATGTTTTAAGTCATACTTAAAGTTGTAGTTTTTAATTCCTGAGTCCCAATCCAGCCCTATAAAATTCAGCTTTAATCCATAATAGTAGTCACTGTATATCATCGAGGCATTAGAGAAAAGCTTTTCACTAAATAAGTGGTTCCATCGAAGATTCAATACCGTATTACCATAGATGTTATTAAAGCTATCGCTGATATCTAAAAGATCGCGCCCAAAATAGCCTGAAAGGTATAGGTTATCGTTTTGACCAAGTTTGTAACTTAACTTAGTATTGAGGTCATAAAAATAAGCTGAGTTATCTTCTCCGGCAGCTTTCATGAAAAGATGTGCATAAGATGCTCTTCCACCGACAAGGAAAGATGCTTTGTCTTTAACAATAGGGCCTTCAGCCAACAAACGGCTTGAAATAAGGCCAATTCCACCGGTCATGTGAAAGTCTTTACTGTTACCTTCTTTTTGATAAATGTCAAGAACAGACGATAATCTTCCTCCGTACCTTGCCGGAATCCCCCCTTTATATAATTTAAGGTCTTTTATAGCATCGGCATTGAATACCGAGAAAAAACCAAACAGGTGAGAAGAGTTAAAAATCGTAGCCTCATCAAGAAGAATAAGGTTTTGATCGGCTGCGCCACCACGCACGTTAAAACCTGATGCGCCTTCACCGGCATTGGTAACACCGGGTAATGTAAGTATCGATTTCAGTACGTCTACCTCACCCATTACTACCGGCATTTTCTTGATTTCCTGAACTGTAAGCTTGTTAACGCTCATTTCAGGCTTACGTATCTCTGCACGTTTAACATTATTCGAAATAACAACTTCTTCAAGTTCTTTATTCTCAGATGTCAGCTTTACGTTTTTACGGATATTACTGTTCAGTACGACAGTTTCTTCACGTGTGCCAAAGCTCACATAGCTTATCTGTACGGTATAGGTACCTGCCGGAAGCGAGATGGAATAAAAGCCGTATTCGTTAGTTGTTGTGCCTTTTTGAAGTTCTTTGATGTAAATGCTGGCACCAATAAGGGTTTCGTTGCTGCTGTCGTCAGAAATAGTACCGCTAAGGGTATATTTATCCTGCGCCAACACAGTACTAAAAATTAGCAGGAGGAGTACCGTGAGATACCCTCTTTTTTGTAAGGTCATGTTTTAGTGGTTTTTGCAGAAGCTTATGCTTCAGGTGATTGATTAATTGATTGATGTTTGTCTTTTACAATTTTATAAAATTATTTAGATAACGTCATTTGACGAATGAAAGTATATAATGTTACACTGTTTTACGTTTTTTTGACAGAAAATTAATAATTTATTGCAACCTACCCTGCCGAATTAGAAGTTAGGTTGATTTTGACTATTATTTTTATACTTCGGGGTATAAAAAAAGCTACCCTTTTAGATAGCTTTTTAAATATAAATGAAAACGGGAGATTAAGCCAGTTTTGCAAGTATAGCATTAAATGTTGCGCTTGGTCTCATTGCTTTGTCAGTAAGCTCAAAGTTAGGGTGGTAGTAACCGCCTATTTCCTGCACTTTACCCTGAGCAGCGATAAGTTCTGCATCAATTGTAGCTTCGTTAGCTGTAAGTTCAGCAGCGATAGTCTCAAATTTAGCTTTAAGTTCAGCATCTTTAGTTTGTGCAGCAAGAGCCTGTGCCCAGTAAAGTGCAAGGTAGAAGTGAGAACCACGGTTATCAATTTCACCTACTTTACGTGCAGGAGACTTGTCGTTTTCAAGGAATTTCTCGTTTGCAGCGTCAAGAGTTTCGCTCAATACAATAGCTTTAGCATTGTTTTGAGTTTGTCCAAGGTGCTCTAACGATACGCCAAGTGCAAGGAACTCACCCAGTGAATCCCAACGCAGGTAGCCTTCTTCTGTAAATTGCTGAACGTGTTTAGGAGCCGATCCTCCTGCGCCTGTTTCGAACAATCCACCACCATTCATAAGCGGAACGATAGAAAGCATTTTAGCAGATGTACCAAGCTCAAGGATAGGGAACAGGTCAGTAAGGTAGTCACGTAGTACGTTTCCGGTTACCGATATAGTGTCCTCACCTTTACGGATTCTCTCAAGAGAGAATTTAGTAGCATCAACAGGATTCATGATACGGATATCAAGTCCGTTTGTATCGTGATCTTTAAGGTATGTTTTTACTTTTTCGATAATCTGAACATCGTGAGCTCTGTTCTCGTCTAACCAGAATACAGCCGGAGTAGCAGATAATCTTGCACGGTTTACAGCAAGCTTAACCCAATCCTGGATAGGAGCATCTTTAGTCTGGCACATTCTGAAGATATCACCAGCTTCAACGTTTTGCTCCATATATACAGTACCATTGTTGTTGTCAATTACTTTAACAACGCCGTTAGCAGCAGCCTGGAATGTTTTATCGTGCGATCCGTACTCTTCAGCTTTCTGAGCCATAAGACCAACGTTTGGTACGCTGCCCATGGTTGCAGGGTCAAAAGCACCATGTTTTTTACAATCTTCTATAGTAGCAACATATACACCGGCATAACATCTGTCCGGAATGATAGCTATAGTATCCTGTTGTTTACCTGCAGCATTCCACATTTGTCCTGATGTACGGATCATTGCCGGCATAGAAGCGTCAACGATTACATCAGAAGGAACGTGTAGGTTAGTGATTCCGTTGTCAGAATTAACCATTGCAAGAGCCGGTCCGTTGCTGTAAACAGCTTCGATAGCAGCTTTTACTTCCGCTTCCTGAGCGTGTCCAGCTATTTTAGCATAAACATCACCAAGACCATTGCGTGTGTCAACCCCAAGCTCTTTAAAAAGAGCGGCATATTTTTCAAACACGTCTTTGTAGAATACTTCTACAATCGCACCGAAAATGATAGGGTCAGAAACCTTCATCATCGTAGCTTTAAGGTGAACAGAGAAAAGTACACCTTCCTGTTTTGCTTTTACAACTTCTTCAGCGATAAATGCTTTCAGGTTGTTAAGGTTAAGTGCAGAAGAGTCAATAACTTCACCGGCTTTAAGCGCAGTTTTGTCTTTAAGTACAGTAACTGTACCGTCGTTTGCAGTAAATTCAATTCTTACATCAGTAGCTTCTTTTACAGTAACCGATTTCTCGCTTCCGTAGAAGTCACCTTCGCTCATGCTAGCAACGCTGGTTTTAGAGTCAGTCGACCATTTACCCATCGAGTGAGGGTGAGCTTTTGCGTAGTTCTTAACTGCTCTTGGCGCTCTACGGTCAGAGTTACCTTCACGTAGTACAGGGTTTACAGCAGAACCTAATACTTTAGCATATTTAGCTTTGATTTCTTTTTCTTCGTCAGTTTTAGCATCTTCCGGGAAGTCAGGGATGTTGTATCCTTGTTCCTGAAGTTCTTTGATGGCAGCTTTAAGCTGAGGTACTGAAGCAGAGATGTTTGGTAGTTTGATGATGTTAGCTTCAGGTGTAGTAGCCAGTTGACCAAGTTCTGTAAGCGCATCGCCAATTTTCTGGCTGTCAGTAAGGTTTTCCGGGAAGTTAGCAAGAATCCTTCCGGCAAGTGATATGTCACGTGTTTCAACTTCTATTCCTGCAGGTGCAGTAAAGGCTTGCACGATTGGAAGTAATGAATGGGTAGCCAGCATTGGGGCTTCATCAGTTATCGTGTAAAAGATTTTTGATGTTTTGGACATTGTCTTCGTTTGTTTAATGACCCTTTTGGTGTTGTTGCCAAAAGGCTGATTATTAGTATTTTATTTGAGTGTTTGTGTGAGTTGTTCTTTTAGTGCACGGCAAAGCATGCCTTATATAGAACAAGGCTCGCAAATATAGGAAAATCTTATGTAACAGGGCGTTGGTAAATTGGTAAAAAAACGATGTAGTTATTTTGGTATTCGCATTTTTTTAAGGATGATTCCTCTGCTTTACGGCTTTTCTTTCAATTGGTTTATTCTTTCCAGAAGAACGTTAGTAAATTCCTTGGTTATAACTTTATTTACCTGACCTTTTTTGCAATCAGGTATAGAATAATATCGCACGTGGGTAAGCTTGGCTTTTGCGCTTATAACCTCCTCAACCTCATAGATGTGTTTGATGTTTACAAAGTGAACGCCGCCGCGAATGTCTGCTATTTTGATAAAGATTGGATCCATGTGGTAAAGGTAGGTAATTATGATTTAGGTAGGGGTTAAGTGTGTGTTTTTGTAAATATGTTGAGTGGAGTAAAAAAAAAATCCCGTTCGGCGTGGCGAACGGGATTTTATATATCTCAGAGAGAAAAGACTATCTTCTTCTTCTTTCTTTGATCTTAGCTTTTTTACCAGTAAGATCACGGAAGTAGAATATACGAGCTCTTCTAACTTTACCTCTTTGGTTAACTTCGATTTTTTGTAGCGCAGGCATGTTAAGCGGGAAAATACGCTCTACACCTACAGCACCAGACATTTTACGGATTGTAAATGTTTGAGTGATACCAGCACCTCTTTTTTGGATAACAACTCCTTTGAAGAACTGAGTTCTTGTTTTTTCACCCTCTTTAATTTCGTAGTATACAGTTAATGTATCTCCTGCATTAAATTCAGGGAAATCTTTTTTTGCAACGAATTCGTCTTGTACGAATTTTAATAAATCAGACATGATTATTAGTTTTAAATGTTTGATTCAAAGCAACATGCACGATTTTCGCCAGAGGTTGGTCCGAATGAGGGTGCAAATATAAAAGTTTTTGTTTAAAGTTTAAAGTTTAATGTTATTTTTTAAAGTTCTGGACTTAAAAAAGTTTTCCGTTACACTGTTTTAATGCAGTAAATAGTCTTTTAGGCAACTTTAAACCTTAAACTTAAACAAATCAAAACTACTCCAGTAAATCCGGTCTTCTTGTCTTTGTGTGTTCCAATGCCATATCTTCACGCCATTTGTCGATGTTGGCAGCGTGTCCGCTTAAAAGTACATTGGGCACTTTCCATCCTTTATATTCTGCCGGGCGGGTATATACCGGTGGTGCAAGCAGGTTATCCTGAAAACTATCAGTAAGGGCAGAGGTCTCATCGCTCAGTACACCCGGTATAAGGCGGATAATGCTGTCAGCTACTACGGCGGCGGCAAGTTCTCCTCCCGAAAGTACGAAATCACCAATAGATATCTCTTTGGTAATAAAGTGATCGCGTACACGTTGGTCTACACCTTTATAGTGTCCGCAAAGTATAATGATGTTCTTCAATAAAGACATACGATTGGCCATGCCCTGATTAAGGGTTTCCCCATCGGGTGACATGTAAATCACTTCGTCATAGTCACGCTCTGCTTTAAGTTTAGAGATACATGCATCTATGGGTTCTATCATCATAACCATCCCTGCGCCACCGCCAAACTGGTAGTCATCTACGTTTTTATGTTTGTTTGTGCTATAATCCCTAAGATTGTGCAGGTGTACTTCTACAAGGCCTTTGTCCTGAGCACGTTTTAATATCGATGCGTCAAAAGGGCTGCGTAATAATTCAGGAAGTACAGTAATGATGTCTATTCTCATGTTCTAATTGTTGAATGTGCAAATGTACTAATTCTTTAATGTAACGATGTGTCAATTGAGCTTCCTGTTTGCAATTGTTGTTCTACAATTAATTCAGTAGGTTATAGCTAAATTGATACATCGTTACATTGAAAAATTGATGAATTGCTACATTATTTAAGCACCAAACTGTTTCAGGTGGTGGTCAAGGTGTTTCCACTGCATTGCATCCCAGTCCTGAGGTGTCATGTGTCCAAAGAAGGGATGTTTTTCTATTTTTATGGCTGCATGGCCTTCTTTAGCAAAAACTCTTACCAGCTCGATTAATTCCTTTTTGGATTTTTCGAAATCGGGCTCATGTTTGATAATGAATTCCTTTGCTGTTGGTGAACCTTTGCCAAATGGCTGTTTACTTGTAAGTTTCTTTTTTGCTGCTTTACCAAACAGAAAGCTTAATAAAGGTTGTGGTTTAACCTGTAGCGTGCCGTAAGCTAATTTTATAGGTTGCTGGCAATGCAGCAGCATTTGGCTAACGGTCATCTTACCCCATTGGGAAAGTGTAATAGGTGTTAGTGACTCTATACGATTTATTATGTCCTGGTTGTCTTTTGGGTTGTATATGCTCTCCATTTCGTTTTTTGATAGTTTTCCCAAAATTAATAATATTTCTTTTTACTTTTTTGTGGCTTTTATCGCATATACCATGGGTATGTCATTTCTTAAATGAGCTATGCGGAATTTTCCGGATTCAAACTCCTCAGTACCACGGAAGCAGTTATAAGGGGAGTAGTCATATTCGTTCAAAAGATTTATTTCGAGGCCTGCATTAATAAGATTGTTTACTACCTCGCTGATGCTGTGATTCCATGTTATCATTTCATATTCAGCCGGGGTTGTCATATCAGCGTAGGTGCCAAGTTCGGTTTCAATAATGGCTTCGGTCTTAAAATAACGATAGGCTACTTTTTCAAAATTAGAATCGAACATCCATACTACGGGGTGGAATTCAGCGAAAACGAATTGTCCTCCCGGTTTCAGGAAACGCGATACCGTTGCTGCCCATTTTTCAAGATCCGGCAGCCATCCGATTGTTCCATAGCTTGTGAAAACAATGTCAAATTGCTCGTTCAGTACTTCTTGCAGGCTGTAAACATCAGAGCAGATAAAACGCGTATGCGCTTCTGTTTGAACTGATAATTCGCGGGCTTTTTCGATTGCTTTATCGGATAGGTCGACTCCTGTTGCCTCGGCTCCCATGCGGGTGAACGAGATGGTATCTTGCCCAAAATGGCATTGCAGGTGTAGTATCTTTTTACCTTTTATGTTACCGAGTAAAGGTAGTTCAATATCATTTAATGTATTCTTCCCTGCAAGAAATGATGGCGTATCATAAAATTCAGAGTTTACATGCACTTCGGTTTTATCGTTCCATGCCTTTCGGTTTATGTCGAGATAATTATCTTCTTTTTTCATTTTTGTATAGGATTGGTTTTCAGCTTTTCAAATTTAAACTTTTGTTATGATAAGCTGTTACTGGAAATAGTGAATTAATTCGTAAATTTGCATCTTTCAAAATAAACAACAACATAATGGAAAACGGAATTTACGCAAAATTCAATACTTCTAAAGGTTCTATCCTTGTGAAACTTACATACGATCTTACGCCAGGTACAGTTGGAAACTTCGTTGGCCTTGCAGAAGGAAACCTTGAAAACGACGCTAAGCCTCAGGGCAAACCATATTATGACGGACTTAAATTTCACCGTGTTATCGCTGATTTCATGATTCAGGGTGGATGCCCGCTTGGAAAAGGTACAGGTGGACCGGGTTATCAATTTGATGATGAGTTCCATCCGTCACTTCGTCATGATGCTCCGGGTGTGCTTTCAATGGCTAATGCAGGTCCTGGTACAAATGGTTCTCAGTTCTTTATTACTCACGTTCCAACGCCTTGGTTAGATGATAAACATACTG
This sequence comes from Flavobacterium sp. AG291, assembly GCF_003350375.1. GTDB lineage: Bacteria > Bacteroidota > Bacteroidia > Flavobacteriales > Flavobacteriaceae > Flavobacterium > Flavobacterium suzhouense. Next base: position 59,032 of record NZ_QQAR01000003.1, read on the forward strand.
TGTTTGGTAAAGTAGTTGAAGGTCAGGATGTAGTTGATGCTGTTCAGGGTAATGATGCTCTTGAAAGCGTTGAAATCATCCGTGTTGGTGAAGAGGCTCAAAAATGGAATGCTATCGAAGCGTTCAGAACTTTTGAAGGTTCTCGTGAAAAACGTCTTGCTGAAGCTAAAAAACAAGCTGAAGAGTCTATGGAGAAACTTGCTGCAGGTTTTGACAAAACTGAAAGCGGACTTCGTTATAAAATTATCCAGAAAGGTAACGGGAAACAGGCTGAAAAAGGTAAAACTGTTTCTGTTCACTACAAAGGAGCTCTTGAGAACGGTATGGAATTCGATTCTTCGTACAAAAGAAAGCAACCAATTGATTTCCCTCTTGGGATGGGGCATGTTATCGAAGGATGGGACGAAGGTATTGCGCTACTTCAGGTAGGTGATAAAGCCCGTTTTGTTATCCCTTCTCACTTAGGTTATGGTTCGCGTGGTGCAGGAGGCGTTATTCCGCCGGATGCAACGCTTATCTTTGACGTTGAGCTAATGGATGTAAAATAGTATTGAAATATTTGATTTTAGTATTGAGATATATAAGGCTGTTCGAAAGAATGGCCTTATTTTTTGCGCATACTGTAAACTTAAAACTGTCAACTGTAAACTAATATGGAATACTTTTTGAAAGTAACAAGGTATAATCCTATTTTTGCAGCAATTCAATTACTTATGAAATACGCCTTACTAATAATGGTTTCTCTTTTTGGGCTTACTGCAAAAGCGCAATTGCCTGGTGGTAATACTATGCACTGCGGTTACGATTTTACGTCATACATAGTGCTTGATGTGCATGAATCGGGTAAAAAGGAGAATATTAAAAATCTGAAAATTACAGTTGTAGATAGTACAGGCAGAGATATTATTAATATTGGTAATCGCTATAGTTTTAAGAATGCGAACCAGCCTATGGCTTTTACAATGAATTATCTGATTGGTGATAATAATCAAAGACTACAATCGGGAGAAATCGCTAAAAAAGAACGTTATTTCTTTCCGTTCGCAAAGGATAATTATCTTCTTAGTGTCGCAAATACATTCCCTGCTGATAATTTTTCTGTAAAGATAGAAGATGTTGACGGAAAAGAAAATGGAGGAAAATTTAAAACTATTATTCTGCCGTTATACAGTTATAATATGTATATATTGTGTTCTAATGAAAGCGAGCAGGCTGCCGTAAAATTCGGGCGTAAAATGAATAAGCCGGTGGATATTGTTCTTGAGCTGGAGTAATGTAACAATGTATTAATTCTTCAATGTATCAATTGGGCTTGCTGATTGGTAATTGTTATATTGCTACATTGAAAAATTAAATAAATTATGTTAAGCTGGGAAGAATTTGAAAAAACCGAAATGCGTGTGGGTACCATCATTGATGTAAATGATTTTCCGGAGGCGCGAAAACCTGCATATCAGTTAACTATTGATTTTGGTGCTGAAATTGGTATCCGAAAATCATCTGCGCAGATTACAAAGCGTTATGCTAAAGAAGATTTAGTTAATCGCCAGATTGTGGCAGTGGTAAACTTCCCTAAAAAGCAGATCGGTAAATTCATGAGCGAATGCCTGGTACTTGGTGCCGTAGAGCAGGAGGGTGATGTTGTACTCCTTGCTCCTGATTTTAGAGTGGAGAATGGGTTGAGGATAGGTTGAGAATAGGGTAGTCTTTATATATTTAGGAGGCGTCATTGCGAAAGCATCATAGAGGAGTGTAGCAATCTAAAAAAGGTTTTTTAATTATGAATACTGTTAAAGATTGCTTCGTCGTTCCTCCTCATAATGACCGATTAATACTGATTCTGAGGTAAAACGTAAATGAATAGACCTAAAAACTTTGCGAATCTTCGTGATTTCTTTGTGAAACAACCTCTAATAAAAAAAGTCCAAAAACCTCACGGATTCCGGACTTCATCATTCATAGTTTTTTGACGGTTATTGTTGGTTTAAATGTCGTCAAAATTTACGTCGGTAAAGCTCTCGCTGGTTACAGCTTCTTCGCCTTTTTCACCAAACAGCCTTCTAAAGTCTTTTTGATGTCTTTCAGAGATTACTTCCTCACCTTTGTTGTTAAGTACATAAGATGTCATTTCGTCAAGTATGTCTCTGAAGGCGTTAAAATCTTCTTTGTAAAGATAGATTTTGTGTTTTTTGAAATGGAAAGACCCGTCTTCTTCTGTAAACTTTTTACTTTCGGTAATGGTAATATAATAATCATCAGCCTTAGTAGCTCTTACATCAAAGAAATATGTCCTTCTGCCTGCTCTCAATACTTTAGAAAAGATCTCTTCCTTTTCAAGCATGTCATTTTCTCTCATAATCCTTGGTTCTTTTAATTTGGTTTATGTGGAAACCAAAAATCTAAAAAAAATCTAAATAAACCAACAATTTATTGCAATTCTTTTTCAGAAAGTTGCTTTAGATACAATTCTTTGTAATATCCTTGTTGGTTTATTAATTGATTGTGAGTTCCTTGTTGCAGTATTTCACCATCTTCCAGGATTATTATTTTATCAGCATTTTTCGCAGATGATACCCTGTGGCTTACAATGATTGTGGTTTTGTCTTTGCAGAACTCCAAAAGGTTGTTAAGGATAGCTTCTTCTGTTTCAGTATCTACAGCCGAAAGACAGTCATCTAATAATAATATAGGAGCGTCTTTTATCATGGCGCGGGCTATAGATACACGCTGTTTTTGACCGCCTGAAAGCGTGATGCCTCGTTCTCCCAGAATTGTTTCGTACTGCTTGTTAAATCCTATAATGTTATTGTGTACCATGGATTTTTGCGCTACGGCAACAATTTCATCGTGAGAAGCTTCTTCTTTACCGAACTTGATATTGTTGCTGATGGTATCGGAGAACAGGAACGCATCCTGAGGAACAAAGCCAATGCTGTTGCGTAGGTCGTAAAGATTGAGGTCTTCTACATTCTCGTTATCAACGGTAATTTTTCCTTTATCTACATCATATAATCGGCTGATAAGAGATAGTATTGTTGATTTTCCTGAACCTGTCCTTCCTAATATGGCAAGAGTTTCTCCTTTATTAACTGTAAACGATACGTTTTTTAATGCTGTAATATTTGTGTCTTCATAAGTAAAGGTAACATTGTCAAAAGCAATCTGACCAAGAACCGGTGTATGGCTAGGGTTGTTGTTTTGAATGTCAGGCTGTATCTTAAGGAATTCATTAATCCTTTTTTGTGAAGCTTCTGCTTCCTGTACCATTGATGATATCCAGCCTAAAGAGGCTACAGGCCATGTCAGTCGGTTAATGTATATTACAAACTGTGCGATGATACCTATTTCGGCAATATTTCCGTTTATGTACATCATGCCGCCTACATATATAACTACCAGGTTGCTTATACCTATAAGTAATATCATAAATGGTCCGAACAAAGCGTTTACTTTGGCAAGGCTCAGGTTTTTAGCAACACTGTCTCGTGAAAGTTCTGTAAAATCGTCCTGTTTTTGCTTTTCAAGGGAGTAGGCTTTTACAATACGTATACCTGAAAACATTTCCTGTGTGAATGAAGAAAGTTTTGAAAGATTTTGCTGGTATAAAGTGCTTCTCTTGTTGATTTGCTGGCTGATCCAGAATATGCTATATGCTAATATAGGTAACGGCAGTAGGGTGTAAAAGGTTAGTTTTGGTGAAATCGTGAACATGTGAGTGGTTATCACGGCAAAACTTATCACGGTGTTGAGAGCATACATGATTGCCGGGCCTACGTATTGACGTACACGTCCCACGTCTTCACTAATACGGTTCATAAGGTCGCCGGTACGGTTCTTTTTGTAGAAACTGGGTGAAAGGTTCTCGTATTGGCGGAATACCTCATTCTTAAGATCAAATTCTACGTGACGGGACATAACTATAAGTGTCTGACGCATAAAAAATGTCAAAACACCACCTATAAGTGTTGTTGCTAATATCAGTAACAGGTTGTTAGTGAGCATCCCTTTCACTTTTTCAGGGTGTATGCTGCCATTCTGAGCTGTAGAAAGTACAGAGTTGATAGAGTCCTTTATTAGCTCCGGAGTGAATAAAGAGAAGATTTGGGCTACTATCGTTATAAAGATTCCTAGAAGAAATTGAAATTTATATTTTGCAAAATATTTATTTAAATACTGAAGTTCTTTCATGTTATTTTTTCAAATGCAATTTTATATATTAATTAATTGTTAAAAAAGTGTCGAAAACGACGTGATTAAGCAATTAAAAATAACCGTTGTTTATTATAGAATCGATAAAAAAGGACTTTTAATTTCCTTTATTTTAATTAAATGTATAATTTTGTCTTCTGTTTTTGAATAAAATTCAAATTTAAAAAATATTATTATGATAACAGAAGTTATTAAGGCTAACGAGCTTAGTAAAGTTGATCCTGTATTTGGACAGGCTTCATTCAATGACCATGAGCAGATCGTTTTTTGCCATGACAAAGATACAGGTTTAAAAGCAATTATAGGTATACATAACACAGTTTTAGGTCCTGCGCTTGGTGGTACCAGAATGTGGAAATATGCTAACGAATGGGAGGCTCTAAACGACGTTTTAAGGCTTTCAAGAGGGATGACTTATAAATCGGCTATCTCTGGTCTTAACCTTGGTGGTGGTAAAGCTGTTATCATAGGTGATTCTAAACTGGATAAAACTCCGGAAATGATCACAAGATTTGGTCAGTTCGTTCACACACTAAGCGGAAAATATATTACTGCTGAAGATGTAGGAACTACTACTGCTGATATGGATCTTATCCGTGATGTGACGCCTCACGTTACAGGTATCTCTGTAGAACGTGGAGGTTCAGGTAACCCTTCTCCTGTAACAGCTTATGGTGTTTACATGGGTATGAAAGCTGCTGCGCTTCATCAATTTGGAAGCGACAAGCTTGACGGTAAGAAAGTATTGGTACAGGGTACAGGTCACGTAGGTGAAACCCTTATTGATTACCTTACTAAAGAAGGCGCTCTTGTTCAGATCTCCGATATCAATGAAGCAAGAATGCAAGAGGTGTCAGCTAAATATGGTGCTACAATCTATACAGGCGAGGATGTTTATGCTGCTGATGTAGATATTTACGCTCCATGTGCTCTTGGTGCTACCATCAATGATGCGACTATCGATAAACTAAAAGCTAAAGTTATTGCCGGTGCTGCTAATAACCAGTTGGCTAATGAGCTTGTTCACGGAAAAATACTTCAGGAAAAAGGTATACTTTATGCTCCTGACTTCCTGATCAATGCAGGTGGTATTATCAATGTTTATGCAGAGATTGTAGGTTATGATTCAGCTGAGGCTATGAGAAGAACTGAAAATATCTACAATACTACACTTGAGATATTTGCTCTTGCTGAGGCTCAGGGTATTACTACGCAACAGGCTGCAATGGCAATCGCTCAGAAGCGTATTGATGACAGAAAAAAAGAAACGGCTAAATAATTAGCTTACAAAAATATTATTCTTAATTTTGCAGAGCGAAAGGGGTATTCTCTTTCGCTCTCTTAATTTTTAAAGTTCTTATAGGCGGATGTTAAACAGAAGACATATTCGGGTTAAAGTGATGCAGTCAATATATGCTATGCATCAAAATGATTCAGACAATCTTGAAAAGGAAGAAAAGTTCCTTTTTAATAGTATTGAAAACATTCGTGACTTATATCTTATCATGCTGTCTGCATTGGTAGAGATTAGGAACAGTGAGGAAGATTTTATAGAAAAATCATCAAAAAAACACCTTGCTACTGCCGAAGAGCGCAATCCAAACAAAAAATTCATCAACAACCAAGTTCTTAATATGTTGGCAGAAAGCAATTCGCTTAGCATTGCTATGGCTGACAGGAATATTAACAATTGGAAGAATAATGATGATTATATCCTTCTTCTGCTTGATGATGTTAAGAAAAGTGAAGTTTATAAAAATTACATGGAAAGCAAAACCAATAGCTTTGAAGAAGATCGTGACTTTGTAACGAATCTTTTTACTGAAGTTGTTGCTCCTAATGAAAAATTATATGAATACCTTGAGGATCATAAGCTTACATGGGTTGATGATATTCCTGTTGTGAATACGCTTATAGCGAAACAACTTGGGCTAATGACGCCTGCTCAGGAAGATAAAGAAACTTTTAAGGTACCAAGGCTTTATAAAGATATTGACGATAAAGATTTTGTGAAAGATCTTTTCCGTAAAACAGTACTTAATAACCAGGAGCTGGCTAAAGAATTTATAGATAAAACGCCTAACTGGGATACAGAGCGTATAGCTGAAATAGATGCTATTATTCTTAAAATGGCAATTTGTGAGTTCTTAAAATTCCCGTCGATACCTGTTAAAGTAACCATAAATGAATATCTTGAGATTGCAAAGGAGTATTCTACGCCAAAAAGCAGTATTTTTATCAACGGAATCCTTGATAATCTTATCAAAGATTACCAGGCAAGTAATAAATTAATCAAAACCGGCAGAGGTTTAATGTAAAACAAGTTATAAATTTTTAAGTTATGTTGAAAAAAACAGCCGCTATGTTGTTTGTAGCATCTTTAGTGCTTACAGCATGCAAGAAAGAAAACGCAGCATTACGCATAGACGACAAAACAGCTAAAGATGCTGAAATTGCTCACGCGCAGTCAGGAAACCTTCCGGTGTCAGAATTTGACAGTATGGAGTTTGATTTCGGAAAAATCAAACAGGGAGACAAAGTAGAGCACACATTTAAAGTAACAAATAAAGGTACTGCTGATCTTGTTATCAGTGATGCTAAACCAAGCTGCGGATGTACTGTTCCTGAGTTTACTAAAACACCTATCAAACCGGGTGAATCAGGAGATATCAAAGTAATTTTTGATTCTACAGGAAAAAGCGGACAACAGGAAAAAACAGTTACAGTAAACATGAACACTGAAAAAGCTTCAGAAGTTCTTAAATTTAAGGCTAACATTGAAGCTCCTGCAGGAGGTATTGGTGTTGCGCCGGCAGCACACTAATATATGGAACAGATAACATCATTTGCACCAATTATACTAATGTTCGTAGTAGTATATTTTTTAATGCTACGTCCCCAACAAAAAAGGCAAAAACTTGAAAAAGAGTTTGAGCAGAATCTTAAAGTAGGTGATAAGATCATCACTAAAAGCGGCATCCACGGAAGGATTGCTGAAATAGCTGAAGATTCATTAGTTATAGAGACTATGGCAGGAAAGCTTAAAATGGAGCGTTCGGCTATATCACTTGAACTAAGCCAGAAATTAAACAACCCTAAAGAAGTTAAATAATAAAATAAAATCCCAATCGAAAGATTGGGATTTTTTTATGGTGCTTATGTCATTGCGAGCGGAATGTAATGGAGCGCGGCAATCTCAGAGATTGCTTCGTCGTACCTCCTCGCAATGACAGACTGTAATTGTAAATTACGACTGATCACTACTGTTATTATTTCCTATATTTATCATTCAGTCCAATACCCTGAAGAATTAGCGGTTTTATCTTTTCAAGGCGTGCTAAAACAGTTTTTTCCTGTTTTGCGGTTGCTATCTGTTCGATGAATTCTTTTTGTTTGTAAGGTGAGAATTTTGCGAAAGCTTCAGCTAACTCGGTTGAAGCATCCAGTTCTTTCTGAAGGCGTTCGGGTATTACGGCTTCTTTTCTTTCGGGCTTAATACCCAAACCGGCCTTTTCTACAGCAATAGCTTCATGAATGTATTGAAGGACCATCTTTTCGTTTATCTGGTCTTTTGAAGTGAAACGCCACTGTCGCAACGATTTGGTTACACCTTCATTAGCGTTTACAAGTATACCGGCTTCATCTTTTAAGAATACACCTTTAAAGAACCAAATGGTGAAAAAATCTTTGAAGCCTCCAATGCCTAAAACATTCTTGTTATTGATGGTATACACAATGCCTCCCCACTTGGTGGTTTCAACCAGTTCTGTTTTGTTGATGATACTTTTCAGTACCTCAAGTTCTTCAGGCCACTGACCGTTCTTGTTCCAGTCATATTTCTCTTTGGTTTCCATAGGGCAGGGATTTATTTTTATAAGCTTAAAAATAAAGAATATTCTGTTTGGTAATAATTTCAGGAGGGGTAAAAAATAAGCCACGAATTACATAAATAACACAAAAGCTAATTTGTGGTGATCTGTGTAATTCGTGGCAAAAAGTATGTTTTAATCTATTATTTCTTTTCAGCAGTAAGCTCAGCGATTTTAACGATAACCTCTACAGCTTTCTGCATGCTCTCTACAGGAACATATTCATATTTTCCGTGGAAGTTATGTCCGCCCGCAAAGATATTAGGGCATGGTAGGCCCATGTATGAAAGTCTGGAGCCATCAGTTCCGCCACGAATAGGTTTGATAAGTGGTTCGATACCCAGTTCTCTCATTGCTTTTTCGGCAATTTCTACAATGTGCATAACCGGCTCAACCTTTTCTTTCATGTTGTAGTAGTAATCCCTTACTTCAGGGATAACCACATCACCGCCAAATTGCTTTTGGTATTCAGCGTTTATGTTGTCAGTAATGGTCTGGATCATCACTTTACGCTCCTCAAATTTTACTTTATCATGGTCACGGATGATAAGCTGAACGGTTGTTTCTTCGATACTTCCGCTGATACCTACAACGTGGAAGAAACCTTCATAACCTTTTGTTTTTTCAGGAACTTCATTAGCAGGCAGCTGACTAATGAAGTTGTTAGCTAAAAGCATAGAGTTGATCATTTTACCTTTAGCATAACCCGGGTGAACACTGATACCTTTAAAAGTAATTTTTGCACCGGCTGCATTGAAGTTTTCATATTCAAGCTCACCAATCTGACTTCCATCCATAGTATACGCCCATTCAGCACCAAATTTCTCTACATCAAAAAGGTCTGCACCACGTCCGATTTCCTCATCTGGAGTAAAACAGATACGGATTTTTCCGTGTTTAATCTCAGGATGCTGGATCATGTATTCCATAGCAGTTACAATTTCAGTAATACCTGCTTTGTCATCAGCGCCAAGAAGGGTGGTACCATCAGTAGTGATAAGTGTCTGCCCTTTGTATTGCAGCATGTCTTTAAAGTAAGACGGAGATAATACGATATTAAGCTCTTTATTCAGGATGATATCGCCACCGTCATAATTTGGAACAATCTGCGGTTTAACATTAGCTCCTGTAAAATCAGGTGTTGTGTCAAAGTGAGAAACAAAACCTATAACCGGAACTTCATGGTCTACATTAGAAGGTAATGTAGCCATTACGTATGAATGCTCATCAATAGTAACATCTTCCATACCTATAGCTTTAAGCTCTTCGGCAAGTTTATTGGCAAGATCCCATTGTTTAGCGGTACTTGGTGTAGTTGGAGAGTTTGCGTCAGATTCTGTGTCAATGGTCACATAGCTAATGAAACGGTCTATGATATGCTGCATTTTTGAATTTTATTTATTAATGAAGTGCAAATTTACGATTTTACGTATTTCTGTATTGATTTTAGATAAATTTTCTATGTATTATTCTTTAGAAAGAAGTGTTATTTCGGTGTGTATATTTTGCTTGGCCTGGTCTTCAAATTTTTCCCTGAAAAACTGCGTTTTAAAAATGTATTCCATGCCTAAAAAGTGTTGTAAAGCTTTTTTCCTGCCCGGGTTGTACATAAAGTCAGGATAGATGGCATATTCTTTCCCTACCTGCCGGCTGTATTCAAGGTAAATTTCCCATTCACTGCCTAAAATAGACAGGTCGGCGTCCGTAAATAAATTGGTGTCATTGTCAGTGCTTAATTCATGATTTTTTGTGGCAAGTATCTGTTCTGCACAAAGTTTTACCTTTTCTTTAGGATAACCAATGCTGCTAAGGGCTTTGATTGCTACCAAGGCACTCTTATCTTCGTTTTCTTTAGAAGTTACCTTATAAATAATGTCATGGTAAAAAAGAGAAAACAATAGGGTGTCCCAGTCGGTAATTTGTTCTCTGCAGGTTTCAAGCTGAACAAGCATATTCTCTAAATGCTGCAGGTTATGATAATGGCGTTTTTGAGAGGTGTAATGTTTCTCAATGTCATCCCATAGTGTCTCAATTAGGGATTTTTCACGGGTATATTTATTTACAAGGCTTGTAAAAACTCCTTTGAGCATGGTGTGTTTGTATGGGTTGAATCATCAAATGTAATAACTTTTACACTTTAATTTTTAATATGGCTTGTTATTCATAAATTTGCACACCAAACAAAACGATATGTACAAATCCTTAATAAGGCCTATACTGTTCCGCTTCGATCCGGAGAAAATTCACCATTTTACATTTTCATCAATACGTTTCTTAAACAGCATACCGGGAATACCGTCACTGCTTAAATCAATGTATGAAGTAAACGACCCCCGTTTGGAACGTGAGGTATTTGGTTTGAAGTTCAAAAATCCGGTTGGCCTTGCAGCTGGTCTTGATAAGGATGCCAAACTGTACAAAGAGTTGGCTAATATGGGTTTCGGCTTTATAGAAATCGGAACCCTGACACCAAAACCTCAGGATGGAAACCCTAAAAAGAGGTTGTTCCGCTTAAGGGAAGATGGTGGGCTTATTAACCGTATGGGCTTTAACAATGGCGGGGTGCAGGAAGCTGTAGAACGCCTGAAAAAGAATCCTAAAGGGAAAGGCCACGTGCTTATAGGTGGAAATATTGGGAAGAACAAGGTAACACCGAATGAAGATGCGGTAAGCGATTACGAAATCTGCTTTGATGCTTTATATGATTACGTAGATTACTTTGTGGTGAATGTGAGTTCGCCAAATACACCTAACCTGAGAGAGCTTCAGGATAAAGAGCCATTAACGAACTTGTTGCAAACGCTTCAGGATAAGAATGCTGCAAAACCGGTACAGAAGCCAATATTGCTTAAGATAGCTCCGGATTTGACGGACGAACAACTTCTGGATATTATCGATATTGTAAAAACAACTAAGATTGCCGGTGTAATAGCTACTAATACCACTATTTCAAGAGAAGGACTGGTGTCTGAAAACAAACAGGAGACAGGAGGACTAAGCGGTAAACCTCTTACCAAACGTTCGACGGAAGTTATCCGATTCCTTTCTGAGAAAAGCAACAAAGCATTCCCTATCATTGGAGTAGGAGGTATTCATACTGCCGATGACGCTATAGAGAAACTGGAAGCAGGAGCAAGCCTTATACAGCTGTATACAGGTTTTATTTATGAAGGTCCGGCACTTATTAAGGATATCAATAAAAAATTATTGAATTCTTAGATAGTTCGATGATTCGATATTTTGATTGTTGGATTTTTCGAACGATCCAAAAATCGAATAATCCAAAACTCGTAAAAGAGAAAACGTTTTCGTAAATGTGCTAAATCTATTATCTTTGAGCCTTTATGGAAAAGATTAAAATTATCGAATGCCCCCGCGATGCCATGCAAGGCATCAAGGCGTTCATTCCTACCGAAAGGAAAATAAGCTACATACAGTCCCTGTTAAGGATTGGTTATGATACTATAGATTTTGGAAGTTTTGTTTCGCCAAAGGCTATTCCGCAAATGGTGGATACGGCTGAGGTGCTGGCAGGGCTTGACCTTTCTAAGACGCAAAGCAAGCTGCTGGCTATCATTGCCAATACGCAGGGGGCTCAAATGGCGTCTGAACATAAAGAAATACAATACTTAGGCTATCCGTTCTCGATCTCAGAGAACTTCCAGATGCGTAACACGCACAAAACCATAGCCGAATCAATAATTACCCTTCAGGAAATATTGAACATTGCCGATGCTTCTAACAAAGAAGTAGTGGCATACCTGTCTATGGGCTTCGGGAATCCGTATGGTGACCCGTGGAATGTTGAGATCGTAGGGGAGTGGACCGAAAAACTTGCAGCAATGGGCGTTAAGATACTTTCGCTTAGTGATACTGTAGGTAGTTCTACGCCTGATGTGATAGATTACCTGTTTTCGAATCTTATACCTAAATACCCTCAGATAGAATTTGGGGCGCATTTACACACTACACCTGATAAATGGTTCGAAAAGATAGATGCAGCCTATAGAGCCGGCTGTAAGCGTTTTGATGGCGCAATACAAGGCTTTGGCGGATGCCCAATGGCAAAAGACGACCTTACCGGAAATATGCCTACAGAGCGTATGTTATCGTATTTCACCACTGTAAAAGCTGATACCAATATGCAGCCCATGAGCTTTGAGAGTGCTTATAATGAAGCAACAAAGTTGTTTGGAGAGTTTCATTAAGAGTTTACAGTTTACGGTTGTAAATTTACAGTCTATGTACTCTGTCATTCCGACGAAGGAGGAATCTCATTAGTTTTCTCTATGTTGTCCCAAATATCAATATAGTATCCATTAATTGAATCTGCTTTCATCCATTGTGACGCTAGGCTTGATAACCAAAATCTTATTATCCCTTTAACTTTAGAAAATACAACAGTATTTTCTCCTTTGATACTTAACATTCTAGGTTGATTTATATCTTTCCTAGAAATAGTTCCTGTGCATTTACCATTAAAATCACCAACAACAAAAGATTCGTCATGCTGAAACGCCCAAACGAAGTCAATTATGTCTGGATCAATTAATTCTTTAATGTCTTCATGTGATAATTCAGATGTTAATCCAATAATCCCAAACATTGGTGATAATGTACTCGGCATGGTGGTTATGCCAAATGTATTATTATCTAAATCTTTTGTTTTGTAATCTTTGATTACTTCTTCATATGTTTTTTTAATGTGCGATTGAGCTTGTTTAATACTTTCTTTTGTTAGATTTCGTTTTATTTCAATAATGCCAACCATGGATTCAACAGGAACTATGGCGATTTTATTTTCAATTATTGAAAATAGAGGAGGAGTATTTTTATTTGATAAAATTATATCGTGTTGTGAAAGATTTTGTTTGCTTTTAAATGTAAGCGAATTAACAATGTATCCAGAGGTTATACGAATACCTTCTGGTGAGATTTGTCTAAGAAAGTTTCTTATATAAGTTTCAACGAGGTCACCAGAGCTTTTTAATTCACCGGATTGCCCATTTTCTTTTTTTTGAAGAAGCAAACCTGATTGTGCAATTACTGCCTCAACCTCTTTTAGATGGACATTAATTAAATCCGACGGTCTAATCATTTTACGAAAATTTGTTATTGAGCATCTAAGATAATATTATTCTATCCCACCATAAAAATATATTATCATACTCTATATTTTGCATTCGCAGAAAAAGATGTATATTTGCATGCAATTTAACTACAATTGCATAATGAAAGCACACACTTCTAAAATCATCGGTGAAGGCCTTACTTACGATGATGTTCTGCTGGTTCCAAATTACTCTGAAATATTACCGCGCGAAGTTAGCATACAGTCTAAATTCTCTAAAAACATAACGCTAAATGTTCCTATCGTATCTGCTGCGATGGATACTGTAACCGAAAGTGCAATGGCAATTGCTATGGCTCGTGAAGGTGGTATAGGCGTTCTTCATAAAAACATGACGATCGAGCAGCAGGCAACTGAAGTTCGTAAAGTAAAAAGAGCGGAGTCGGGAATGATCATCGATCCTGTTACGCTTCCTCTTACATCAAACGTAGGTGATGCTAAAAACGCAATGCGTGAGTATGGTATTGGTGGTATTCCTGTAGTTGATGCTAACGGAATCCTTAAAGGTATCGTTACAAATCGTGACCTTCGTTTCGAAAAAAATAATTCACGTGAAATTACTGAGGTAATGACGTCTGAAAACCTTGTTACTGCTGCTGAAGGTACTACGCTTCAGGAAGCAGAAGGTATTCTTCAAAAAAATAAGATCGAGAAACTTCCTGTTGTAAATGCTGACAACAAACTTGTTGGCCTTATCACATTCAGGGATATCACTAAACTTACCCAAAAACCTATCGCTAACAAGGATAAGTTCGGACGCCTTCGCGTTGCGGCTGCCCTTGGGGTTACTGCCGATGCTGTTCAGCGTGCTGAAGCTCTTGTAAACGCAGGTGTTGATGCTGTTATCATCGATACGGCTCACGGTCACACTAAAGGTGTGGTAACGGTTCTTAAAGAAGTAAAAGCTAAATTCCCTCAGCTTGATGTAGTTGTTGGTAACATTGCTACTCCAGAGGCTGCGCTTTACCTTGCAGAAAACGGTGCTGATGCTGTAAAAGTAGGTATCGGTCCGGGTTCAATCTGTACTACACGTGTAGTTGCAGGTGTTGGTTTCCCTCAGTTCTCTGCAGTTCTTGAAGTGGCAGCTGCTCTTAGAGCTACAGGTGTTCCTGTTATTGCTGATGGTGGTATCCGGTATACAGGTGATATTCCTAAAGCGCTTGCTGCGGGTGCGGACTGTGTAATGCTTGGATCGCTTCTTGCAGGGACTAAAGAATCTCCGGGTGAGACAATCATCTTCGAAGGAAGAAAATTCAAATCATACCGTGGTATGGGTTCTGTAGAGGCTATGAAAGAAGGTTCTAAAGACCGTTATTTCCAGGATGTTGAGGACGATGTGAAAAAACTGGTTCCGGAAGGTATCGTAGGGCGCGTTCCTTATAAAGGAGAGCTTTTCGAAAGCATGCTTCAGTTCATTGGAGGTCTTCGCGCAGGTATGGGTTACTGTGGTGCTAAAGACATTCCTACACTACAGGAAAACAGCCGTTTTGTACGTTTAACATCAAGTGGTATCGCAGAGAGCCACCCTCATAACGTAACGATCACTAAAGAAGCTCCGAATTATTCAAGATAATTTTTAAGTCGAAAGACTAAAGTTATAAGGTCTAAAGACGTAAAGTCCGAAGATAATATTACATGAAAAGGCATGGATTAGCAGTTGTAAAACTTCTTCTCTGTGCCTTTTTTGATTTTTAATTTTGTAATCTTTTTTTTGTGTAGAACTTTTGATATTACAACTATAGTCTAATCCGTAGTGCTGTCAAGTTCTTCCCTACGTTCTTTACTTATATCATCACTTTCCCAGGCATGATCATTGGCACCAAGCTGTGCGTATAGATCATTGCGAAGAAGTTGCTCCTGCATTTCAATTTCTTCTTTAGCGGTCATCAGGAAGGCTTTTTTGTCGTGACGTTTTTCAGCTAATCTTGCTATAGATTGCTCGTCGTACTTCATAAAGCGCTGACCTTGTCGTGTAGCGGTATAACGCCTGTGGCCAAGCTCTACCAACGCATCTACACCCAAATGAACAGCACTATACATATTTTCCCTGTAAAAATCCTTTACTCCCATATCCAGTAGCTCAAAAGCATCACTGCGGTTACGGGCACGAGCCAGTACTTTTAAATGTGGGAAGTGTTTCTTTATCATTTCCACTACCTCGAGGTTTACCCTTGGGTTATCAATGGCGGCAATAAACAATTTCGCATTGTCACAACCTGCTGCTTTAAGAAGTTCAAGCCTGGAGGCATCTCCATAGTAAACCGTAAATCCCATTTTTCGAAGAGAATCAACCCTATCGGAGTCCATGTCGAGTACGGTTGCCTTAATGCCATTTGTTTTTAGCAAACGCACGATGGTACTTCCAAAGTTTCCAAAACCGGCAATAACTACATCATTATGTTCATCGATAGAATCGTATTTGTCTTTTGGCTGTTTTTCCTTCACACCAAAATAGGGGTCTATGAGCTTTTCATTTATTAGTAATAAGAAAGGTGTTCCTACCATACTAATGGCAATTACCGCCATCATTTGATTGGATAACTCTTCCGGCATAAGATTAAGCTGCAATGCAAATCCGAGTATTACAAATCCAAATTCTCCGGCCTGGCTTAACGCAAAAGAGAATAATAGATTTTGATCCGAGCTTTTCTTGTATATATTTCCAACAATCAGCAATACAAAAAACTTGATACTGTTGAATATGGTAGTAAATATGATAATGAATGCCGGATCGGCCATAATAAGTGAAAAATTGATGGAAGCACCAACACCAATAAAGAACAAGCCTAAAAGCAGTCCTTTAAAAGGGGCAATATCGCCTTCCAATTCATGTCTGAATTCGCTGTTGGCTAATACCAGTCCTGCAAGAAAAGCGCCTAACGCAGGGCTTAATCCTACCAGTTGCATCATAAATGATACACCCATTACCAATAATAGTGCTGAAGCTGTAAACAGTTCCTGAAGCCTTGTTCTGGCCACTACGTGCAATAAAGGAACAATTATAAAACGTCCGCCTACATAAACCATTCCTATGGCTCCAAAAACGATAAGCGTTTGCAGCCAGGGTTCAAAGTCGGAAATAAGTGACTGATTTACGTGCTCGAGATTTACTGCTCCGTCAGTTTCGGCCAATAAGGGTAATATTGCCATGATTGGGATTACGGCAATATCCTGAAACAGTAGTATAGCAAAAGAAGAACGCCCCATAGAGGTATTGGTAAGTCCTTTTTCTTTTAGGGTCTGCATTACGATAGCAGTTGAAGAAAGGGTAAGTGCTAACGAAATAACCAGTGTAGCACGCCATTCCCAGCGGAGTACAAACGAACAGGCTATAAATAATACAGCAGCTGTACCCACTACCTGAAGGGTGCCCATACCAATTATGAATTTCCGCATTCGCCAGAATTTCTGTGGATCAAGCTCCAATCCGATGAGGAATAGCATCATTACAACTCCGAATTCGGCAAAATGCATAATGTCCTGACCTTCCTGGCCAATAAAGCCCAGTACATAAGGACCAATGATGATTCCGGCAAATAAATAACCTAATATTGAGCTAAGTCCTATTTTTTTGGCAATAGGGACACATACCACGGCTGCGACAAGGTATATTATGGCCTGAAAGAAAAAACTGTCCTGCATATTATCCTAATTTTGTTTTTATCCAGTCGTTAAAATAGTGGTACTCTGAAACTTCTTTTATGTTAAGGTCTATATTCTCTAAATATTCGAGAACCTGTCCGTACAGTTTTGCGTTCTTTTCATAACCGTCCTCATCCATAGAATGTGTGCCGTGTACAACAAAAGGCGGTAGATATATCATATTACAAACCTTTGCTGTCTGGTTAAAAGGTTCCAAAAGCTGAGGTATGGTAAAACGGTCACGCCCCAGCGGACTATAGTTTTCTTTTCGTCCGCCTGTGGTAATCACCTGTAATAGTTTTTTGTCTTTAAGTGCAAAGCCTTCTTTGCCGTAAGCCCAACCGTGTTCCAGTACAATATCTATCCATTGCTTGAGCAGGGGAGGGCAGTTATACCAATACATGGGATGGTGCCAGATAATAATGTCATGCAACATGAGGAGTTCCTGCTCACGTTTCATGTCAATATCGAATTCAGGATATTCCTGATACAGGTCGTGAAAGGTAATGTTAGGGGAGTTTGGGATATGGCTTACAAGCGCATTGTTGGCGTTCGATTTCTCGAACAGCGGATGCGCGAAGAGTATTAAAATCTTATTTGGCATATATGAACCTGTTTGATTATGCTAAACGCGGTTGTAATGCAATATAAGGATTTTTGACCATTTTTTATAGAAGTTTTCAGTCACAGTCGCAGTTTTCAATTGCTGCATAAAAAAAGACGCAGCACTAGCTACGTCTTTTTTTCGATTTTATAAACAATCACTGTTAACCGTGACTGAAACTGAAAACTAATTAAGCATTAATACCCAAATAGTTTGCAGGAGTTATTTTTAACAACTCAGCTTTTATTTCGTCGCTTACATTAAGGTTATTGATGAATGCGTGCATTGACTCTTTATTGATAACCGTATTCGTTCTTGTAAGGTCTTTAAGGGCCTCATAAGGGTTAGGGTAGGCCTCACGACGAAGTATCGTCTGAATAGCCTCAGCTACTACAGCCCAGTTTTTCTCAAGATCTTCGTGGAATTTCTCTTCGTTAAGAAGTAGTTTGTTTAATCCTTTAAGTGTTGCTTCGAAAGATATGATAGTGTGCCCCATTGGTACGCCTACATTACGAAGTACTGTACTGTCAGTAAGGTCACGCTGTAGTCTTGAGATTGGCAGTTTAGCCGAAAGATGCTCAAAAATGGCGTTAGCGATACCAAGGTTACCTTCAGAGTTTTCAAAGTCGATAGGGTTAACTTTATGTGGCATAGCCGAAGAACCGATCTCACCGGCTTTGATCTTCTGTTTGAAGTAATCCATAGAAACGTATGTCCAGATATCCCTGTCAAGGTCGATAAGGATAGTGTTGATACGCTTTAATGCATCAAAGAACGCAGCGAAGTGATCGTAATGCTCAATTTGCGTTGTGGGGAATGAGTGTTTAAGTCCAAGGGTGCCTTCTACGAAGTCATTACCGAACTTTCTCCAGTCATTCTGCGGATATGCAATGAAGTGTGCATTGAAGTTACCTGTAGCACCACCAAATTTAGCAGCGAACGGCACGTTGAAAAGCAAACGCATCTGCTCTTCCAAACGCTCAACAAATACATGTATCTCTTTGCCAAGACGGGTAGGAGAGGCCGGTTGTCCGTGGGTACGGGCAAGCATCGGTATGTCTTTCCATTCAACAGCCAGTTCTTTCAGTTTAGCAATAACACTAATTAGCGATGGCATGTATACGTTTTCGAACGCTTCTTTTGTAGAAAGCGGAATAGCAGTGTTGTTGATGTCCTGAGAAGTCAATCCAAAGTGGATGAACTCTTTGTGAGCCTCAAGGCCAAGTTTGTCGAAAGCAGCTTTTATAAAGTATTCCACGGCTTTAACGTCGTGGTTTGTTGTTTTCTCGATTTCTTTTATCTGAAGTGCATCTTCGCTTGAGAAGTTCTTGTAAAGGTTGCGAAGCGGACCGAAAGTGCTTTTGTCTACACCGGCAAGCTGCGGCAATGGCAGTTCGCAAAGGGCGATAAAGTACTCGATCTCTACAAGCACGCGGTATTTTATTAGTGCTTCTTCCGAGAAATAGGCAGCTAAAGGTGCGGTTTTGTTTCTGTAACGGCCGTCTATAGGCGATATGGCATTCAGTTCAGATAAATTTTGCATGTGTTTAAGTGTCAAAATTAGAAGCCGCGAAGGTAAGGATTTTGAGGGGAATATAAAAAAATATGAAGGTCTAAAACCAGCTGCACAAACTTATTCTATGTAAACTTTATATGGCTGGTCTGCTGATAGGCAATATTCGAGAAAATTTTTAAATCTGTTTAAGGTAAATGCCATTTGTGGGCCGCTGCCTTCAAAAATATCGTTTTCATAAATTCCAATATGTTCAAGATAGCCCGGATTTGTATTGAACAATTTTATAAAACCTAACACTCCTCCATAGTTTTCTATTAAATCCATATTTTCTACTTCAAGGGAAAATCTAACTTCATTTTCTAAAGAAGGTATAACTTCATTTTCTAAGAATAACATAATATTTTTTAATGTATGTGGATCAAAATGTGCAGTATCATCTTCCTCATTATATGGATTTTTTTCTAAAAAAAGCCATTGATCATTAGGTAGATTCCAATGTTCATATTGCCAATTATAGTATTTTGATTGTGTTGCGTAAAAAAGTTCTTTAGTTTTAAGAGGATCTATCTGCTTTGCATAATACATCAATAAAGCATATATGCCAAAATCAAAAGATATTTGTTCATTGTTTGCTTTAAAAATTTTTATTCTTGCCTTTCCAATATGATTATGATTTTCTCAACCTCTCCCTGACAACCGCCATACCCTCACTTGCCGTCATTGGTACAACATCAATAGAGTTGCTTAAGTATGGAATACTGGCAGGATTAGGGTCGATGTAAAATATAGGTGCGGTTGGTTTTACATAATCTACCAGCCCTGCCGCAGGATATACCTGCATTGATGTTCCGATAATGATGATGTAATCGGCTTCTTTTACGATATCCATAGCATCGGCAATTGCCGGAACCATTTCACCAAACCACACAATATGCGGTCGCAGCTGGTAACCATCGGTATGGAGGTCGCCAACATTGATGTCGGTTTTCCATTCTACAATATCATTTTCATTATGAACGCTTCGTGCTTTAAGGAGCTCGCCATGCAGATGCAAAACATTAGTGCTTCCGGCACGCTCGTGCAGGTCGTCTACGTTTTGGGTAATGATGTGTACTTCGAAGTCTTTTTCAAGTTCGGCAACAATGATGTGCCCCTGATTCGGATTTACCTCAAATAGCTGTCTTCTGCGTTGGTTGTAAAAATCGAGCACCAGCGCCTGGTTCTTGCGCCAGCCTTCGGGAGAGGCTACTTCCATCACGTCATGGCCTTCCCATAGCCCTCCTGCATCGCGAAAGGTCTTGATGCCGCTTTCCGCACTCATTCCTGCTCCTGAAAGTATTACCAGTTTTTTCATTTTTATATTGAATAATGTAAATGTTTTATTGCAGAGACGTAGCATTGCTACGTCTGTACTGTCAAAAATAAATCAGAAATTTGGTTTATCACTATTATATTTTACCACAAAGTGCACAAGTTTTTTCACTATGTTCACAAAGCTTTGTGATTCCTTGTGTTCTCTGGGGTTTAATAATTCGGGAGGATATTCAAATAAAAAAGTGCGCTGAGTTTTCACAAAGCGCACTTTTAAATTATTGATTTTTTCAGCTTATTAGCTTTTTACTTCTCCTAAAGTATATAGTTGTTCCATAGTAGGTGTTGCGCTACCGCCTGTAGGCTCAAGAGTGATACCAAAGGCTTGTACGCCTTCAAAGTTATCCACCTGAATGATTCCCTGGCTATCGGCAACTTTATTCTTGTCAAGTACCCCTATACTGGTTGGTGTAAGCGGGTTAAGCGTCAATGCCCATACCTGATACTCTTTTCCTTCCGGTGCTTCCGGCAAACCTGCGATATCCACAAACACTTCATTGTCTGCATCGTTCATGTAGACTTTTGCATACGAGTCTGGAGACACTTGCTGACCGCCAAGGTTTACTATAGCACTGTTTTTAGCACGGATAACACGTAATGCCTTTTCTTTTTGTTCATTATCTTTAGTGGTGCTCGCAAATAGTTGTTCATATTTGTCCCTTTCTTTAGTAACAGCTTCTTTTTTCTCTACCTCCTGATCATACATAAAATATTGTACGCCTAAGCAGCCCAGTAATACGATAGCTGCTGCCCATCCAATGTAAGAAGAAGCACTCCTGCGGGGTTGTAGTTGTACAACACCTTCAGTTCCATGCTTGTCGATGAGTTCTCTGCGAATCCTGTGGTATACTTCCGGTGATAATTGTGGTGATACGCTATAAGAAAGATCGATAATCGCTTTTTCTATAGATAATATCTCGGCTCTGACCTCGGCATGCTTGCCGGCCATTTCCTGAACTTCCCTGTTTTCTTCTTCAGTGGTTACACCAAAGATATAAAGTTCTAAAATCCCTGAGTTGATAAATTCTTCCATTATACCTCTAATATGTTTCTTAAATCTTTAATACAAGTCCTGTTTTGTGTCTTAACCGTGCCAAGAGGCATTGCCAGTTCGTCTGAGGCTTCCTGTTGGGTATAGCCCTTGAAAAATAATAGCTCGATAATGCGCACGCATACAGGCTTTAACTTTTTTACAAATTCACGTATACCAATAGCGTCTATTCTGTTAACGACTGTGGCATTGTGGTCAAGGATATGTACGAAATTATCAACCGAGAGGTTTTTTAAATTTTTAGTATGGTCTTTAGATCGCAGCCTGTCTATGGCTGCATTCCTGGCTATGTTGAGGATCCAGGTGAAAAAACGTCCTTTACTTTCGTTATAGGAGTCAACATTTTTCCAAATTTTTACGAATACTTCCTGAAGAACGTCTTCGGCTTCCTCTTTATTTTTTAATAGATTGAATATTACACCATATAGGCTCTTAGAGTACATGTTATACAGCGTGTTGAATGCATTGCTGTCTTTTTTGTAGATTTGTGCGAGTAATTCTTCCTGTGTCATACAATCAAGTTAGTTGGTTTTGTAGACCCGAATATAATAAAAATTAAATGGCAAACTTGCATATAATGAAAAATATATCAGACGTAAACTATCTCAATTATCTTGAAACTATTATAACAGAAGAAAGAAAAAACAGGTTTATAGATATACTTTCACGACGTACAAAGCACTTTACCATTGCTATGGAAGATGTTTACCAGATGCATAATACAAGTGCAGTAATGCGTACCTGTGAAATATTCGGTATTCAGGAACTTAATGTCATAGAGGAAAAGTACGGTAAGACCATTGATAAGGAGATTGCTCTTGGCGCTGAGAAATGGGTTGATATAAATCGTTTTGGTACGACGGTAGATTGCTTAAAAAATCTTAAAGAAAGAGGTTATCGCATTATTGCCACAACACCGCATAAAGATTCCTGCTACCTTGAGGATTTTGATATCAGTACTCCGGCAGCTTTGTTCTTCGGTACTGAAAAGTTAGGATTGTCTGAAGAGGTAATGGAGCAGGCGGATGGTTTCCTTAAAATACCCATGTATGGCTTTACCGAAAGTATCAATGTGTCTTCATCGGCAGCGATAATCATCCATAGCCTGAGTACGCGTTTGCGTAATTCTGATATTCAATGGCAGTTAAACGAAGAAGAATTGCTTGAAAAACGCATTGACTGGGCACGTAAATCAATAAAAGATATTGATTTTATTACAGAGAGGTATCTTTTCAGTTAACGGTTTACAGTTTTCAGTTAACAGTTAGTTTTCGGGATTTTTAAAGCAGATTAATAGAGTTATGTATCTGTAAGCTGCTCACTGTAAATTATTTAATTACTCCTGTTCAGTGCTTTATATTCTTCATAACAACCGCTTATAGCGTCCATAATCTGCAGGTCGTTGGCAGATTTTATAAACTCCTCCGAATAATTACAACGCTCTAGTATGTCGGCTATATCATCTTTGCTTACACCTAAAAGGGCAGCAAGGGTTTCGCGGTCATATTTTTCGGCAAGCGCGTTACGCACAGTGTCGTCTTTTTTCATTTCCTTCAGCCTGCGCATTTCCTGTGGTTTTTTACCAAAGATGTTATGCAGTAAGTCTGCCGGATTGAACATCGAGCTTACAATTTTCTTGAAAGAGTTTGGAGAATTGTCGCCACCTTCATATCCTATATTAAGTCCTGAAATGCTGTAGCGGTAGTTTTCGCGAACAGGTGCCAGCTTAGAGTCAATCTGCAGGTAACCGGTAAGGTTGTATTTGCTGATGATTACTTCCTCAAGTGTGTATGCTTTTTCCTGAAGCAAAATTTTTGTCACATTTTTAAATTTGATCCAGTCATTGGTTACGCGTACCCTTACCGACTGATATCCTACAAAAGATATATGGAGCGTATCGTTTACAGAGGCCTCAATGGTAAAATTACCACGATCGTCACCTGTTACTCCCTTTACACGATTGATGTTGATGATACTTGCTCCCGAAACCGGCTGAAGCGTAGCTTCGTTAAGTATAATACCTGAAACTTTTTCGGGTGCAGAAGTGTTCTGTGCAAAAGCGCTGAAAGAAAGTAATGCAAATAAAAAAACTACAAAATATCTCATTGAATGTTTATGTGTCGTAAAAGTAATAAACTAACGGGATATTTTGAAGTTAGTATATGAACTTGTTTAATTTTTTTTAGTGGAAATGAAAACAAGTGCGTTATAAATGAAAAAGAGACGCAACAATGTTGCGTCTCTTCCTGAAAATATGATTTGCTTTTTTAGCTTCTTCTTGGTTTTCTGTCTCTTGGAGCGGCAGAATCGCCTCTTCTTGGAGGACGTCCGCCCGGGCTTGAATTTCTTGTACTGCTTCTTCCTTCTCCGTAAGAGCTTCCGCCTCTTCTTTCGCCACTGTTTCTGTTTCCGCGCTCAAAACCTCTGTCGCTTCCACCACGTTTAAAGCCACCACCACGGTTGTTGTGGTCTCTTCTTCCGCTATTATTGTCGCGACCGTCGTTTTTAGAGATCTCAACATTAATCCTGCGTCCATCCATCTGGAAACTGTTCAGAATATCAAGTACTTTTTCGCTGTGCTCTGCATCAGTATTAAAGAAAGAGAAACCTTCTTTTACATCCACTTTAAACACGTCGTCACGTCCAAGACCTAATGTATCACGAAGGAAGTCTTTAAGGCTCATCCAGTCGTAATTATCTCTCGATCCAATGTTAATGAAGTAACGAACAGCGCCGCTGTCGTTTGGCCTTGCAGCACCTCTTTCGCCTCTTTCACCTGCTGATTGAGCAGAAAGGTCACGGTTCTTTTTATAGTAGTTGATGAATCGGTTAAATTCTACCGATACCATTTTCTTGATAAGTTCTTCTTTAGAAAGGTCTTTCATTACCTCATAAATAGCAGGAAGATAAGAATCTATCTCGTGGTCAACCTCTACATCTTTAATCCTGTTAGCAAGGTGGAATAGCTGTATTTCGCAGATTTCCATCCCTGAAGGGATTGTTTTTTCTTCAAACTTCTGTTTGATGATCCTTTCGATAGCCGATATTTTACGAAGCTCACTTTTAGTGATAATAACGATAGATGTACCAAGTTTACCGGCACGTCCTGTACGGCCACTTCGGTGGTTGTACGTTTCAACCTCGTCAGGTAGCTGATAGTTAATTACATGAGTAACGTTATCAACGTCAATACCCCTTGCAGCAACGTCGGTAGCAACAAGCATTTGTATCTGTCTGTTACGGAATGATTTCATTACAGAGTCACGTTGTGCCTGAGAAAGGTCACCATGAAGTGCTGCTGCATTGTATCCGTCTTCAATAAGTTTTTCGGCAACAGCCTGAGTATCTCTTTTAGTACGGCAGAAAACAACCGAGAAGATATCCGGGTTAGCATCGGCAAGACGCTTAAGAGCTTCATAACGGTCACGTGCATTTACAAGGTAAAACTCGTGAGATACCGTAGAAGAACCTGAGTTTTTGTGGCCTACTGTAATTTCAAGTGGCTTTCTCATGAATTCTTTAGCGATACGGGCAACTTCCTGTGGCATAGTAGCCGAGAAAAGCCATGTGCTCTTATCATCAGGTGATGTAGAAAGGATGTTTACGATATCATCATAGAATCCCATGTTAAGCATTTCATCAGCCTCATCAAGAATACAGTAATCAATTTTTGAAACATCAACAAGACCACGATTAATCATGTCCTGCATCCTTCCCGGTGTTGCAACAATAATTTGTGCGCCACGTTTTACTTCTCTTGCCTGTTCTGTAATGCTTGCGCCTCCGTATACTGCAACAGTATGAAGGCCTTTTATGTATTTAGCGTAAAGTTTGATCTCGTTTGTTATCTGTAAGCAAAGCTCACGAGTAGGCGACAAAATCAGCGCCTGTGTGTTCCTGTTCTCAGGATCTATCTTCTGGATAAGCGGAAAACCGAAAGCAGCGGTTTTCCCTGTACCCGTCTGGGCTAACGCTACTATATCTGTATCTTTTTCCAATAATAGGGGAATCGCTTTCTCCTGCACTTCTGACGGATTCTCAAATCCTAGATCGGTTATCGCCCTCAGCAGCGATTCATTCAATCCTAATTGTTCAAATTTATTCATATATATTTTTAAAATAGGTGCAAAGGTACTGCTAATTAGCGACATATACTAATGAGATTTGCAGTTTTATTTTAATAAAAATATTTGAAAATCAGAATGTTATGATTTCAGAAAAGCGATAAGCTGCGCTACAGCACGTCCACGATGGCTTAAGAGTGCCTTTTCGGCGAGAGAAATTTGCGCAAAAGTGAGGTCTAAATCCTCCGGTTTAAATACCGGATCGTAGCCAAAACCCTCTTTTCCTGCTTTTTCGGTAGTGATTACACCATTTACAATTCCTGTAAAAAGGTGTTGTTGTCCGTTCCTATTAAGTGCTATTACGGTTTTAAAATGTGCTTTGCGGTTAGTGTTGCCTTTAAGCTCCTGTAAAAGCTTATCCATATTATCGTTAGCGTCTTTCTGTTCGCCGGCATAACGTGCGGAATATACTCCCGGAGCACCGTTTAATGCATCAACTTCAAGTCCGGTATCATCGGCGAAACAGTCGTAACCGTAGTTTTTGGTTACATAATCGGCTTTCAGTATGGCGTTGCCTTCAATGGTATCGGCAGTTTCAGGGATATCTTCATGACAGCCTATGTCTTCAAGGCTAAGCAGTTCGATGTCCTGAGGTAGTTGATGTCTTATTTCCTGTAATTTATTCTTATTGTTCGAGGCAAATACCAGTTTCATTATGCTGTTTTATATGGGTTTCTGTCTTCTGTACTGGTTAATTTATCGGCTAGGGGGGCAATTCCCCACCAGCGAACGTTATGGCCTTTTCTAACTTTAGAAGCTGTAGCGATAACAATAATAAATTCGGTAATGTTCAGAATTATGACAAAGGTAATATAAAGCCAGTATAAAAGGGTAGTGCCTGTATAATCTTCAAAAAGAGTTACGTCGTCAGCATAATAACGCCTTGGGATATCATATAATCCTAAAAAGCCCCTGCCGCCAAACAGTATACCTAATGTCCATGCAAGAGCGATGCTGTTAAATGGAATAAGTGCAATTTGTCCTAAAGAGGCCTGTATGCAATGCCAGCGTACAAGATAGGATGATTTTCTGTGAGCAAGGTAATAGCCTACAGTGGCAATAAGGTTAATAACCGGCAATGGCAAGCCTGCAATAACCGATACTACAGCCATCATATAACTGTTAGAAGCTAATTCGTATTCATAAGGATGTACAAATGGCTTTGTTTCTTTTACCGGAGTAGTTTCTATAGTCCCTTCTGTATGTTCCATACCCAGTTGATTAAGATTAAAATAATAAGTATAATGGCTACCCATTTTATTCGAATGAGCTGCTCTGTTTTTTTATAGCTTGTATAAAGAGTGTCTTTTTTGAGGATGACATCATATAGTAGCCAAAAAGGAGCTGTAATCATTATTGCGGCCATAATCAGGCCAAGAGGATTAAGTAGTATTGCTTCTGTAATATGTCCGTGGGATACCTGAAGTACAGAGCGTGTAACACCACAAGAAGGGCAGGCTATACCGGTTGCATTTTTAAAAAAGCAAGGTGTAAAATCGCTATAATGCGTAGTTTGCCACGATGCCCATATCAGCCAGCCGTAACCGGCCAAAAGGCCCAGAGACAGCAGCAGGTATAGCCTGTTTCTTGTCATGTTATATTATAGGTAAGCCTGTAGTTTTTCCAGATTTTTCTGGCGCGTAATGTCCATGATAAGAAACCAGTCAATGATAGCCCAGATACCAAATCCTCCACAAGTTAATAGTTTAGCAACGCCAAGTCCAGTGTCGCCAACAAGGAAACGGTCGATACCGATGTTACCTGCAAGGATAGAAACGATAAGGATAGTTGTTGGGTCTTTCAGGTCGGCTGACTGAATATACATCCATTTTGATTCGTCAGCGGCAAGAAGCCTTTCACGAACATATGCTAATTGAGAAGGTTGAAAAAACTTTGCATTTGACATTAAGTACATGTCTACTTTCTGTGAGTCCATCGTAATTGATTGTTTTTGGTTATTAATTTCGTAAAACTATAATTTTTTTTAAAAGCGTAATGGTTTTCGCTCATTTTTTTAATCGCTGTCGGTTTAATCCGATACTTTTTAGTTGCTGAAAGGCACTGTTAGTAACCCTTCTTTCCTGTTAGACGAAAAACTCCCCGTTTTATTACAATGAAAATCGAAAATTATTTGATGTGACCAATTTAATAGTTACTTTTGGTGCGTTTTTTAAAGCACAAAACTAGAATTATGGTAAAAGATCTTTTTGAAAGAATACAGAAGAATAAAGGCCCTCTTGGCAAGTGGGCTTCACAGGCTGAGGGATATTTTGTTTTTCCTAAACTTGAAGGACCACTGTCTAACAGGATGCAATTTCACGGGAAAGAGGTTATCAACTGGAGTATAAACGATTACCTTGGTCTTGCTAACCACCCTGAGGTGCGCAAAGTAGATGCTGAGGCTGCTGCTGAGTATGGTTCTGCATACCCAATGGGAGCAAGGATGATGAGCGGACACACTTCATGGCACGAGAAACTGGAGCAGGAACTTGCTTCTTTTGTTGGAAAAGAATCTGCTTACCTGTTAAACTTCGGTTACCAGGGGATGGTTTCTACTATTGATGCCCTTGTGTCTAAAAATGACGTTATTGTTTACGATGTCGATTCTCACGCTTGTATTATTGATGGTGTGCGTCTTCACATGGGTAAACGTTTTACCTATAAACATAATGATGTAGAGAGTCTTGAGAAAAACCTTGAGCGTGCTACAAATATGGCAGAAACTACAGGAGGTGGTATCCTTGTGATCACCGAAGGTGTTTTTGGTATGAGAGGCCAGCAGGGTAAACTTAAAGAGATCGTAGAGCTTAAAAAGAAATATAACTTCAGACTTCTTGTTGACGATGCTCATGGTTTTGGTACGCTTGGTAAAACAGGTGCCGGAGCAGGTGAGGAGCAGGAATGCCAGGATGGTATTGATGTGTACTTCTCTACTTTCGCTAAATCTATGGCAAGTATAGGTGCATTCGTTGCGGCAGATAAAGACGTTATCGATTTCCTTAAATATAACCTTCGTTCACAGATGTTTGCTAAAGCACTTCCAATGCTATTGGTAAAAGGTGCACTTAAGCGTCTTGAAATGCTAAGAACTATGCCGGAGCTTAAAGATAAGCTTTGGGAAAATGTAAACTACCTGCAAAACGGACTTAAAGAAAAAGGATTCAATATTGGTGATACAAATACTTGTGTAACTCCTGTATACCTTGAAGGTAGTATTCCGGAAGCTATGGTAATGGTAAACGACCTGAGAGAGAACTATAGTATCTTCCTTTCTATCGTGGTTTATCCGGTAATACCTAAAGGAATTATCCTTTTAAGGATGATCCCTACGGCTACGCACACTAAAGCAGATATTGATGAGACCCTTGCTGCGTATGAGGCTATCCGTGAGAAACTGGTAAACGGTACTTACAAAGCTATCGCTGCCCAGACTACAGTTGATGTTTCCGCTGAATAAGCATACAATTTATATGAGAGAAGCCCACGCATTGCGTGGGCTTTTTTATTACTTACATCCATCCGTATATTTTACTTAGTACTCCAATTATGATTAGTACTCCTAATAGGCAGAAGAAAAGTACCTGACAGCGTTTTATGTTTTTTCCTGTTTTTTGCAGCCAGCTATCTTCCGGATTTTTTTGCATTAAGTTGACAAGTGCAATATCTTTCGAAAACCATTGTCCGTCATATCTGGAGTAAGAATTGTAGGCTTTTTTTGAAGAAGAATCAATATAATTGTAGTATATTTTCTTTTTCTGCCTGATGACATATTCCATTAGTACTAACATTATGATAATACTTAAGATTATTAAACTGCAAATTGTGATGCGCATAAATAATAGTTAATAAAAACTCCGAAACCATTGGCTTCGGAGCTATATAGTAAATAATAAGAGCAATATAAATTACAGCTCTTTTTTATAGGTTTTTCTTCGTTTATGGATCTTTGGATTAAAGTTCTTCCAAAGGTTATGCATAGCATAGTTATCTTCAAGTTCCGGTGTTCTGATACAGGTCTGAACATTGTTCTTTATGAATACCTTATAATATTCGTCAAAGATAATAGCCGTAACACCTTTGTTTTGGTATTCGGGGTCTATGCCTATAAGGTAAAAAACCACTTCTTTGCTGTTTTTTCTGGCTTTTAAAAGATGAATGAAGCCAAATGGGAACAGTCTTCCTTTAGCTTTGATCAGTGCTTCAGAAAACGAAGGCATAACTATAGTAAAGGCTATTATATTGCCCTTTTCGTCTTCAACAAACTTTATGTACTCAGGATTGATGAGTCCAACGTATTTCTTTTTGAAGTATTCCTTTTGTATGTTGGAAATCGCGACAAACGAAGATAGTTTTTCGTAAGTTTTGTTGAAAAGGTCAAACATCTTGTCTACATACGGCATTACTTCTTTTGAAGAAGAGAAGCTAACCGCCCGCAGGTTGTAACGTTTTTTGATTAGGGTGCTTGCCTTTTGAAAAGGAGCGGGATCTACATCAAAGAATGAAAATACACTTTCGTGGTATTCTTTTTCGATGGTCATTCCTAATTTTTCAAAGTGTTCTTTGTAGTACGGGTAGTTATACCAGGTAATCATGGTACCTATCTGGTCAAAACCTTCGGTAAGTACGCCTACCTTATCAAGATTTGAGAATCCCATAGGGCCCTCGGCATGATCCATGCCTTTTTCACGTCCGTATTCGTATACTTTTTCCAGTAATGCTTTAGTTACTTCAATATCGTCTATAACATCGAACCAGCCAAATCGAACTTTTTTCTTGCCTTGCTGGTTTACTTCCTGCCAGTTGATTATAGCGGCAGTTTTACCTACTATTTTGCCATCGCGGTATGCCAGATAAAATTTAGCCTCTGCGTTCTCAAAAGCCGGATTTTTGTCTTTGTCAAAACCTTCAAGCTCATCGTTTATAAGCGGCGGTACCCAGTAAGGGTTGTTTTTGTAAAGTTCAAAAGAGAACTTGATAAAATCTGTAAGTTCTTTTTTTGTCTTTGCTTCTTTAATTGTAATCATGTGGTGTGTTATTCTCCTTCCGGAAGGACATTGTCAAGTCTTTCTTTCTCTTGTTTTTCTTTTTGTTTCTGCATTTTTTTATCCATCTCGCTCTGGCTTTTTTCAGCATCCGATTTGCCAGGAAGTAAAATATCGCGGTAATCGGCATCAAAACGCCAGGACAGTCCGGCACCGCCATAGAGTATGGCAGGAGTATCTTTAAAGTTTTTATTGATGTACGCATCAAGCTGCAGGTTGTCGTTCAATAGGTATGCAGCACCTACACGAGCAGCGATATCTGAATAGTAGTCACTGTCAAACACCTGTAATTCAACGAAACCTGACCATTTGGCAGCAAACGATCGTGTTACTGTCGATATCCAGCCAATGCTCATATAGTCAGTAGTAATTTTGTCAGCTATGATGTTGTTAGTCCATATTACACCATTAAAACGGTTTTGGGTAATTGCCATTACCTTAGGGCTAACCTGGTCTTCAGGGAAGGTGTAAGGATTCTTTCCGCCTATAAGATTAGCTCCGGCATATACCGATACAGATGGCAAAAGATTACGCCATTTGAATTTATGGTTGGCTTTCCAGCTGTATATGTTTACTTCCGGATGATAGTTCTTGTTCGGGTCATAGATAAGGTATTTGGCTCCGATAAGGAACTGCTTGAAATCGTTGCGGTTAGTTACATATATGGCATCTTCAAACTGGTCGAACTGATACTGCATATCAACTATAAATTCAAGCTGCTCCAGAAAGGCGCCGTAACGAAGTGTAAGATCGACCCCCATACCTTTGGTCTTATTGTTAAGCACATCGTGCTTTTCTTTTATGCCATACAACCCGCTTTCCAACTGCATTACTGATTTACCTACAGCAAACGCTCCCATAGACATACTTGGGCGGTTAGTGTTTATCTGATCGGTATATTGTGCCTGAGTAAGGGCGGAGCAAAATAGTAAGGTGAGCGAAAATATTTTTTTGAAACCGGTCATGTTTGGCTCGTTTATTGGTTGTACAATGATTGTTTTCCAAAAATAGTACAATTTATTATTAATTTAGGGGAGACGATTTATTTTTAAATAACCAATTACGTATTTTTGAAAAAAATTAATGATTATGGATATAGCATCATTCTCTAGTGTTATACGAACTCTTCTTTGGATTGTACTAATTTATTATGCACTAAAGTTCTTTATGAAACTTTTTGCTCCCATGATATTTCAGGCAGCAGCCAAAAAGGCAGGAGAACATTTTCAGCAGCAATTCCAGCAACAGCAACAACAATATCAGGAACAATACCAACAGCAACAACAGGCTTATGAAGCACCAAAGCAGGATAAACCACATGAAAAGAAAAAAGTTGGTGAATATATTGACTTCGAAGAAATAGAATAGAATCAACTGTTATCCCTCTTATTGAGGGATTTTTTGTTTATGAGGGTAAATATACTTTGTGATATATATTGGGAATCCAGAGTTGATTGGGTGACACACGCTTTGTCTGATGCTGGATACAGAAATTTTTTTGATGAACAGGATTACGGTTCATCAATCAATAATTTGGTTATTATAATGATGTGTCGCGATTCTTATTTGAATTTTAAACAAAGAATTAGATTTTCAAAAAAGGAAAAAACACTTTATATGGATATTATGCTTGATTTGGATCAATTTATGAAAATTGCTCAGAAAGAAAGAGAAGAAATAGTTGTAGATAAACTCATATCTGAAGTTCCGCTTATAATAGCAAAATATAAATTTAAAGATTTTAATCTTCTTGCATTTGAAAAAGACTTTAAAATTCAAATGTCAAAGATTTTATAATCTTATACAGTTAAATTACATTTATTAATTGAGCTGATTTAAGGGTGTTTTTGTAGAAAATTAAGTATCTTCACGGCGTTTTTTACAAAAAGTATTTATGAAAAATCTCAACAGGTTCTACCCGCATTTATTAGCTATTTTAGGATTTGTAATCATTTCGCTTATCTATTTTTATCCGGTATTACAAGGGAAAAAAATATACCAGTCTGATATTGCCCAATATACGGGAATGGCTAAAGAGCAGAATGATTTCAGAAAAGAGACAGGCGAAGAGCCATATTGGACCAACAGTGCTTTTGGTGGTATGCCTACCTATCAGTTGGGTGCAAAATATCCTCATAATTACGTAAAAAGCATTGATGAAGCAATCCGCTTCCTGCCTCGTCCTGCAGATTATCTTTTCCTTTATTTTTTAGGATTTTATATACTGCTGGCGACCCTTAAAACCGATCCGCTCAAAGCCTTTTTTGGCGCACTGGCCTTTGGTTTTTCTACCTATCTGATTGTAATATTAGGAGTTGGGCACAATGCCAAAGCCCACGCTATTGCCTATATGCCGCTTGTTATTGCCGGTTTTGTAATGGTAATGCAAAAGAAATATGTAAAAGGAGGTTTGCTCATGATGCTTGCTACGGCACTTGAGCTAAGCGCCAACCACATACAGATGACCTACTATCTGTTCCTGTTGCTTCTGGCAATGGGAATATGGTTCCTTGTAGGTATCATAAAGAACAAAGAGTATAAACACCTGGCGATTTCGCTTGGTATTTTTGTAGTGGCAGGATTAGTGGCTTTGGGTACAAATGCTACCAATCTTATGGCTACTTCGCAATATGCAAAATACAGTACCCGTAACGACAGTGAGCTTACTTTTGAGCCGGATGGTAAACCAAAAGCAAGTAAAAATGCCATGACTTATGAGTATATTACCGATTATAGTTATGGTATTGCTGAAAGTTTAGACCTTATATCACCCCGTTTGTTCGGAGGTTCGTCAGGTCATGAAGATCCGCAGGATGACTGGCATTTGGTTGAGTTCTTACAGCAGCAGCAGGTTGCCGAAGGCCAGTACATCACTAAAGAACAGGCGCTACAGATTGCCGGTTCAGGAATCCCGACATACTGGGGAGACCAGTACAGTGTGGCAGCACCGGCCTATATTGGTGCTGTGGTATTCTTTCTTTTCGTTCTTGCACTTTTTGCTGAACCAAGAAAGATCAAATGGGCATTTTTAGTTGGTGCAATCCTTTCACTATTATTATCATGGGGTAAATATTTCCCACTGCTAACCAACTTCTTTATTGATTACTTCCCTATGTACAATAAGTTCAGGGCAGTAGCATCAATACAGGTATTGCTTGAAGTATGTATTCCTGTGCTTGCCGTAATGGGGTTATATTCGTTCTTTACTCTTGATAAAGAAAAGCAATGGAATGCACTTTGGAAAACTTCTGCCATAACATTGGGTGTTGTAGCATTGCTATTTGTATGTAAAGGAATGTTCAGTTTTGCAGGTCTTAACGACGGTGCAATTACAGAAGCTTACGGACAGGAATTTATGGATGCGCTGCGAATGGACAGAAAAACCATGTATAGTGCCGATTTACTTCGTACAGGCTTCTTTATACTTATTACTGCTGCAACATTATGGTTCTTTACAAAACAGCGTCTTTCTCAGACTACAGCTGTAATACTTATAGGCTTATTCATGGTAGGTGACCTTTTCTTTGTAGATAAACGCTATGTTGATGGAGATAACTTCCAGGCAGCATCGAAGATTGATATACCTTTCCAGCCTACAACTGCCGATCTTCAGATTATGCAGGATACCAGTTATTACAGGGTTTTTGATATTGACGGAAGCCTGAATAGTGCACGTGCTTCTTACTTCCATAAATCATTAGGAGGTTATCACGCTGCCAAACCAAGAAAATTACAGCAATTGGTTGAATACCAACTGGCAAAAAATAATATGAGCGTGTTGAATATGCTTAATGTTAAGTATGTGATCCAGACAGATGAAGAGGGAAAAGAAGTACCTACGCTAAATAACCAGGCGAATGGTAATGCATGGTTTGTGAGTAACTTACGAATTGTAAATACTCCGGATGAGGAAATGAGAGCACTTACCAGAATGGATTCTAAAACTACCGCGGTAGTGAACAAATCTAAATTTCCTGATGCGGTTACCAAAACTTCTTTTGTGGTTGACAGCACAGCTACTATAAAACTTACGGCTTATGAGCCTAACTATCTGAAATACATTTCGAATAACACCAACGAAGGTCTGGCAATATTCTCTGAAATGTATTATGCTGAAGGATGGAATGCTTATATAGATGGCAAGCTTACACCTCATTTTGAAGCTGATTATGCGCTTAGGGGCTTAAAAGTTCCTGCCGGAAAACATACTGTTGAATTTAAGTTTGAACCTCAGGTTATTAAAACCGGTAGTACAATTTCTTTAGTAAGCTTTATATTGATGCTTGGGCTTATTGGCTTTGGTATTTATACAGAGAGAAAAAAGAAATCGGAAACTACAGTTAATTAATATAAAATTCTAAAATGAAGGTACTTATCATAACTTATTATTGGCCGCCTGCCGGTGGTCCCGGTGTACAACGCTGGCTTAAGTTTGTTAAGTACCTTCCTGATTTTGGTGTAGAACCCATAGTTTATATTCCTGAAAATCCTACATATCCTCTTATTGATGAAGGGCTGTTGTCGGAAGTCAATCCTAATGTCACTATCCTCAAACAGAAGATTACCGAACCTTATGCGTGGGCTTCGGCATTTTCGAAGAGCAGTACTAAAAAGATAAGTTCCGGTATTATCCCTAACAAGAAAAAGCAATCGTTTTTACAGCGTATCATGTTGTGGGTGAGGGGTAACCTCTTCATTCCTGATGCAAGGGTATTGTGGGTAAAGCCTTCAGTAAATTACCTTTCAAAGTACATAAAGGAGAATGGTATCGATACGGTTATTACCACCGGGCCTCCTCACAGCCTGCATCTTATAGGTATGAGATTAAAGGAGTTGCATTCTATAAAATGGTTTGCTGATTTCCGTGACCCCTGGACAACAATTGGCTACCATAAAGAATTGAAACTTAGTGCTTCTGCCGAAAAGAAGCACAAAGACCTTGAAAGGAAAGTGCTTACAGGTGCTGATAGTATTTTGGTTACGAGTCCAACCACTAAAGCTGAATTCCAGTTACTTACCAATAAACCAATTGATGTTATTACGAATGGCTACGATACAGAAATAGTAGCCAAACAGCCTATGGATGAGAAGTTTACATTGGCACACATTGGTTCATTCCTTTCAGAGCGTAATCCGCAAATGCTGTGGAATGCGCTTGTGGAATTACTAGCCGAAATACCCGATTTCCACACTTATTTTGAACTGAAACTGATAGGTGCTGTTAGTGCTGAAGTGCTAAAATCTATTGATACAGCAGGGCTTTCGGGTTATGTAAACAGTCTTGGGTACGTTCCTCACAGCGTTGCCGTAGCAGAACAGCGAAAGTCTCAGGTGTTACTCTTAATTGAGATCGATTCGGAATATACAAAATGCATAATTCCGGGCAAGTTATTTGAATATATGGTCTCCGAAAGGCCAATTTTAGCAATCGGTCCCGATGGAGCCGATTTTGCATCAATAATTAAAACTACAAATACGGGAGTCTTTTCGTTATATTCTGATAAAGAATTAATTAAAAAGACAATTCTTAGTTATTTTAACCAATATAAAGAAGGTAATTTGAAGTCATATGCTATAGGTTTACAGCAGTTTTCTCGCAAAAACCTTACTTCTCAGTTAGCCAGTATTTTACGAAAATAATATTACGCTTTTTGCTCTCAAAACGTCATTTTTGTGCGTAATATTAGCACTGTCTAATAATTTGATATTGAGTAATCTAAAATATTATATTGCACTTTTGGTTTTTCAAAAAAAGGTGTTTTTTGTTAGCTGATTTTTAAATTTTCCAATCTTTAAATTTTTCAATTTGCCCTAAAAAGTAAATCCCGCCATTCTTGTAAGAATGACGGGACTTAACAAACCAACCAACCAATTATTAACAAACCTCAAATCTTATGATTGTGAGATTTATAATGACAAAGATACAATTAATGTGCCAAACTAAAAATATATTGTAATTTTTTTTATGTCAGTTGGTTACAATTTTCTTTGAAAGAATTTCATTAATAGTATGTCAAAGTCAATAAATACGCACTATGCGTGCATATTAATACAGCTTAATTCCGAATATGAAAAAATGTAATTTGTATTGATTCTATATAATTAGGTGCTGAGAATCATCTTTTTAAGAAGAGCTATCTGCCCCAGGTGGTAATGGGTATGTTCAATAATTCCAACAAGATTCCTAAAATAGATATCATATTTGCCATCTATAAAGTCCTGATATATAATTTCCTCGGGTAGTTTTTCGATCAGAGTTGCAAATTTTTCTGCTTCTGTCCATATTTTTCCCTGAAATTGCTGCCAGTCTGCCTCTGAAGTAACAACCGGATGATCAAAACTGAATTTATCGTGGGCATCCAGTGAGCCACCTTCCAGTACTTTAAGCACTGCAGTCACATAATACCCAATATGATAGGTTAGGGCTGTAATGGTATTAAATGTAGATACCTGAGTATTGGCCTGTTCCCAGGTTATATCCTGTAAAGTGTCTTTTAGGTTTACGGTACACCAGTTCCCGCCAAAGATAACTTCACGAAAGTGCTTTGCTATTTGTGTTGGAGCGTTCATGTACTACTTATTAAACTCCCCGAAATGCCATAATATGCCTGAAGGATCGTGTACAAAACATTCCTTTCCCCAGTCGAGCGTACGGACCGGTACAAGTTTTACAGAAGGATATTTATCAGTAAGGTTTAAGGCAGTAAGCTCATTCCAAAAACGGACAGTATCATCTACTTCCATAAAGATCATGGTATTGTCTACCCAATCCTTTACATAGGCGTCCTGCAAATAGAAAGCCATTTTTCCCGATTTAAAAACCGACATATTTGTAGTTAAAACAGTTTCTTCAAAGCCCAGGTCACGATAAAAGCTTCGTGATGTTTCAAAGTGTTTTGCACCTATAAAAGGGCGTATGGATTTGGCGTTGTGGTTCATGGTCTTATTAGTTTTTTGTAGGGTCTTTTCTTCCTGAGCCAGTTGACATAGAAGAAAAAGAATATTAGCCACGGAAGTAATAATGTTAACAACATGGTGGTTTGGATTTGGATTACCTAAATATATAAAATATTATGAAACAAACCTTTATTTGCTGTAAGTAGAATAAATAGCGATAGCAAACAGCATAAGGATCAAAACAAAAAGCAGTATGGTTGTGAGTGGCGGCATCTCTTCATTATCGTGTACGGTAGTTTTTGAGGCTTTTGGGATATCGTGATTTTCATTGGTATTCAGGGTTTCAATCCTGCTGAGCATACGGGTATTACCGTCTGCCAGCTTTTTCAGTTTGGGCTGTATGGCAGTTTTGTCGTCCTGTGTGAGGAAAATGCAGCAGGTAATAAGCTCGTCCATGATAAGGCTGTTTACGGCTATGTCCCTTTCATAAAGCAGGAAGTTGATATTCTCGCTGGTAAGCAGCTCATCCAGCACTTTAAAAAGCGCCCTTTTACTCATGTGGCCGTTGGTATTCAGCACGGCATCCTTGATTTTCTTAGAGTGTATAAGGTATTTTATAGGTGTAGGCTTGCCATTGTCGGTTTTATGCCTGAAACCCGGTTTTGCGCCCCTTATATAGTCATATTCGGCGCGGGTATCGGTATCGCTGAGTACGATATACGATTCCAGTATCTCTTTAAAGAGTTCCTCACTATTGCTGTTACCACTATTCTTGTCAGGGTGGTGCTGTAAAGCCAGCTGCCGATATGCCTTTTTTATGTCAGCCTGTGAACAGTTGGATGCAACACCCAGTATTTGATAGTGGTTCTTCATGTAAGCAATCGTTCGGACTGTAAATGTAAGGAATAAATGGGTTATCGGGTTATTGAGTTTCGGGTTTCGGGTTGTCCGAAGTTGGGGTATGCTGTCATAGGTGTGGGGCTTGTTTTGACGGTTGAGTGAAGCTAGTTCCCCTCTTGAGAGGGTAACTATATACCAGGTTACAGTAAATTATTAATTAAAAAGGTCGTGCAATAACCATGCACGACCTTTTTATCTTTCTTCTAGAAGTAATATATTAATCCTGTGAATCTCTTTTAGGGAAAAAATGACGTACCATAGTCGGTATGGAGTACGACAACATTAAGTCTACAGCTCCTAGAATAATATTGTTTTGCCATGGTGATTCTTGAACTACCTTTATAATGAGGGCAACAATAGCTCCCGCATAGACAAGTAAAAGAACGGCAGTAACCATAATCTTTAACCAAACATCTGCCAAATCCCTGAACAAATTAACCGATTTTTGAGTTCTACTTGCCATTTTCAATGTATTGGTAATATTCCACAATATTTAACTTGTCGGTTTCAAACTCAAATTTGGGATAACCTTCTAATTCACATGTTCTACAAACAATTTTTTCAGGAATATCACTTTTTCGGTCATAACTTTTTATAATTCTGCCACACTCTTCATTTCCACATTCAATACTATATTTTTTTCTAAGGATACCTTGCCGAACTGCCATATCGCATAAAAACCTTGCCCAACGAGTAGGAATATTGAAAAAGCTTCTCACATTCTCAACAAAAATCCTATCGGGGTCAGTGTTTTCTACAATTGCGGCCTTGCGCTTTAGAAATCGATTAAACATACTAGTTTTTAGATAATATCAAATCTATTAAATCTGTTGTTGCCATATGCTGTTTAGGAAATATAGCAAAATAAACTATACCTTTTGTCGGGTCGGCTACAAAAGCATCAACACTATGGTTTTGTTTTAAAACCTCAAAGGTAGTCCTTCCTATCGGGTCTTTAATAATTTTTAAATATTCCGCAGGTAAATCCCTCTTTAATAAAAAATCACCGTGTAAAGTTTCAGTCCTTACGGATTTTGCCATCGTAACTTTTGCTTTTGAAGCATCAATTTCTTCCTTGTCCCATAAATCTTTAATTCCTTTATTCAAATCACAAGGAGAGAGTTGAATCGGTCTTACAGATTCTGCAAAACTATTCAGAATATCGTTGTCTTCCATATTTCTTTTTGCTCCAACAATTTTATTGTCTATTAAAGCAGCAATGTCTCTTTCCAAAATATTTATGGCAACTATAAATCGGGTGCCTTTTCGTCGAATCTGAACTGGAACCAGAAAATCTACTGCTTCCTCTGCTTTTGAATCTTTATTGTAAAATTCGACAACAATAGGAAAAAGCAAGTTAAATATTTGTTGTCCTCCACTGGTTTCAGTTGATATAAAATATGGATGACCAGAGAGTAAATTAGGAGCAACAGTACCACGGAAATCATATATGTACACATGTTGCTTTAACAATGAGAAATTATCAAATACAGTTTTAAGAATAATATCTAATGTATTCCCTTCTATAACTCTATTTATAAGTTCAGGTTGTCGCTCCTTATGTTCTTGTAAATTGAAAACTGTTTTTAGAGCATTTACAGAAAATGCTTTCAGTAGTCTTTTGTATTGTTCTGTTTTAGCGTTTAGTGGATTCCTACTCATTGTCATTACACATGTTAAATTTAATGGATTGGCAATTTTAGAGAATATTCTTCAATAATACAATGAGTAGTAAATATGTTTATTAAATTGCTTATTAACATTTTACATTCTATTCAATATTATTAAGCCAAGGAGGATTAGCCCCCATTATCTGCCTATATTCCTCTATGGAAACTTCTCTTTGGTTTAGAAGCACTGGTGCTAACTTGGCGTTAGGATGATTTTCCCTAGCAATTTTAATTGCCATATCTTTAATCATATTAAGATTAAAATCACCCGCACTTCCCACTCTAACAATTTCCGAAAGTTCACCATCAATTATTACATTCACCTCATGTATATAATGTCGCATGTTAATCACCTTTTTTATGTTTATGTGGTTTTAAATCGGGATGCTTTTCTTTATTTGGGGGGTCTACACGTCTTCTTCTGTCTGGTGTGCCATCTTCTTTTTTAGGTTTTGGACCAGGTTTAATTGCTTGAATTTTTTCCATAATTAAAAAGTTGAGTTGTTGGTAATATTTTAAAAATGTCCGATATATGGATATGAGTTGAAAAATTTATCGAATTCTTCTTCATCTATCCCATCTGACAATTCAAGTTCAATTTTTATAAATTGGATACCACTGTCGTCATATGATATTTTATCTGCGTACTCAGCAAGTTTAAGTTTAAAATCACTTAACTCTTTTTCAGTATCAAGATTTCTCGGCTTAGGAATTTTAAATACTTTCATGAATTAAGAATTATGTATATCAATCTCAATTTTGTCGTCTTGATATACTTTAGTTAAAGTTTGACCTTCAAAATCATTCCATTTTAATGTACCACTAGTAAACCAATTAGTATGATAATTACCATTATTATAATCTTTAGCTACGGTCATTTTAGGCCCTCCTGATTTTAAAACCACAACATCACCAATTTTAAATTTTTCCATCTTTTATAGTTTTATAGAATTAAATTACACCATTAGAATTAATATACTTTTTAATATCATCTAATATTTCATCGGCCCTTCCGTTAAGTTTTATTCTTTCCGAAACACTATCAAATCTATCCCAAATGCCTGTCCCTATAGAATTTGAAAGATTATAAGATATTATATGATAACCATTAGAAGTTAAAAAACTTATTGTATTTGCATATTTATTACCATTCAGTTGTTCTGCAAGAATTATAGTTTGAGGAAGATTGTCCCAATCTATAAATCTATCTACCAAATCAAGATTTTTTTCAGTTGGGGATGCAGGAATACAATATGCGGTTAATCTAAGGGATTTGAATCTTAAATCCATATAGATATTCCTCCAACTCGAACGCATAATTTTCCCTACACCATCTCCATATTGATTAATTAATTTTTTAATTGTAGATGTCTTACCAGAGTTTTGAACTCCGATTATTAAAATTGCTAATCTCATAGTAATTGTGTTATTTGATTATGAGTGGAACGTTTCAAGATGGGAAAAATCATCTGTAAAATAAGTTAAAAGAAGTCCTGTAAAGTTCCCCATGATTACCGCTTTAACAGCATCATCTGGTTCTCCCATATAATCCCAAAACGTAGTTTCAGCTATTAATTTACCAGCAACTGAGGTAAGGTCAATTAATACTTTATCAATGTACTGTGCAGCAGTATGATTGAGTAGTTTGTTTTTGTCATTATCTACTTCAATCTTCCATGTCCTGAACTCACCGTCCTCGACATTTTTAATAATAGCCTTTTTTAAAGCTATTGGGGCTGTAGTTATTATTTCTATTCTCATATATAGGGGGATAAATATTAAAATTAAGAAATATATAATAAGAAAAAATACCCATTAATGGGTATTTAAAGGATGAAAATGTAACTTGCAAAAAGATGAATGGCAAGTAGAGGGAAAAGGATATTACTTTTTTATAATTTCAATACCTTTTTCTGATATTTTTAGGATATAAGTTTCTCCATCTTCCATCTCCGATTTTATTTTATCTATTTGATTATGTACTTCTTCTTTAGAAGGATAATTTTTAAATAGCTCTTCATTATTGTTAAAATATTCAGTGTCAATTTTTCTACCTTGGTAATATGTCTCTGTAGTTATAGAATTAGGAATTATAAACGATTTTTTAATATCCATATCTTTATTCTTTACCATTTGATTGTGAAAGCACTGAGCCAGCCAAAGTTTTTGTAGTCTCACTATATTTATCACTTTGTAGAGCTTTTGATGCTATTCTTTCCATTTGCTCACTTGTTTGGTTATTTGTGTTTGCCTGTGATAAAACTGAGCCAGCCAATTGCTTAGCTATATGAGAAGAATTAGGGTCCTTTAAAACACTAGATGCTATTTTTGTTACTGGAGGTGATGATTTTTTTGCACTCATTGTATGTTATTTTATGATTAACCTTTAAACCTAAGTATCATTAAAAATCCAAAGGCAAATTATCTGTATTATATGTTGCCCATGCAGTAGCTTCTATAACAAGTATTCCGTCATCTACATCTATATATTGTCTAAAATAATCTCTTACTTTTTCGTATTCAGCATTTACTTTAATACACCATACGGATTCCAAAACTCTTACGCCATCATACCTTTCTAATTCATCATATAGCGTTTGATAATTTCGTTGTTTACGTAAATCGTAACTAATAAAAAACATTGGCATCTTAAATCTAGATTAGGGGGTTATTCCTCAAAAATACAAATAACGGATTTGTTGTATATACGTAAAAATACCTGATTTTTAGTTGGTTGATAAAATACTATGGGCATGTAGGGCAAGACTTTTTTCTCGAATCATTGCAGCATTTTAACGAACAATATTTACCAATAGAATTATCATCATAAGTACTGGTACAATCCGACATCCTACCTAAATGAGTATAATGTACACCCGTAAATTGCGTTGAACACCATGAACAAGTTTTACTCTTTTCATAAGATTGACTGGTACTATCGTATGATTCAGAACTACTAGTTTGCATCTGTTGTTCCTGCAGTGGAATCTCAGCATTATTTGTTGCTTTAATATATAAAGAGCCTAAATATAAAAGCAAAAGCCCTACACAGATTATAGGGATTAATTTACCGACATTATCTTTCATGGTATAAGTATATTATCAAGGATTATTTCATTTGCTGTTACCGTCTTCTTACATTCGACATCACTCCATTGGCCTTGATTACCATAACTCTCAATCCTATATTGCATACAAACGTTTTCATCCGTATTTGTTCCATTATTTACAGCATCACCACCTAAAGTATATCTCACTCGAATTAAATCACCAGATTTAACTAAACCGTGAGGGCTGTTATCATCTCCAAGACGATTCCATCCGTTTGAATCAGATTTCTTTTCAATCCAAATATGATTTTCAGGTAAATTATATAACACCTTCACATATATGGCTTTGTTAGTAGATGGAGTATTTGTGTTAGTCGGTTCACTTGTGTCATCACTACAAGCTATTAAGCCTGTGACCATAAACAAATACAGTAGAGCTCTTTTCATAATAAGTAGATTTTAAGTTTGATGAGCAAATGTATAAAAAACAGATTAATATGACTGGATTTATACGTTACTATTTTTATGACTACTTACTTCTATTTTTCATAATTAAATGGTAAGTGATGAGAAAGAAGGAGATTCCTCAATCTGTCAAAGATGTTGGAGCTAATATTAAAGCTATTATAAAAGAGAAGAATCTAAAGGTTAGGCACGTAGCTCATGATGCCGATTTAGACATCGAAGCTTTAAGGAGATATATGGCAGGAAAGCAGATTATGGGTATTGATAAATTTATCCTAATAGCAAAAGCCCTAGGTGTCGAAGCATCTGAATTATATAAAATATAAATCTATCTTTACTTCTTGTACTTCATAGTTTATTTTAAGTAAAAAACTATGAAAATTCTATATGAGTTAAAACAAATTTTTAGAAATCTAAAACATAAATTCAGGATGTTTGTATTCAATATTCTAGATGCTTTTGAACAGCAGTTCGCACACTGGTACCATTTCTCAATAAATATAAAAACGGATGATAACGAGAACGAATTTGTTTTACCCGTTTTTGCCTGTATGAGAGAAAGGTCTCATGCCGAGAGCTTAATGAATCAGATACAAAAAGATTTGATTCAAAACAACTTGATGTTGTTAGCCTCAGGTATAACGGAAATTACAGAGGAACAAAAAAATTCAATAATTGCCGAATTAGAAAATCAACTAGCAGGGCAAGAGGTAATTGAACTTAGGGCGATGATATATAATCAAGTCGGACAAAGAAATA
Source organism: Flavobacterium sp. AG291 (assembly GCF_003350375.1). Taxonomy (GTDB): domain Bacteria; phylum Bacteroidota; class Bacteroidia; order Flavobacteriales; family Flavobacteriaceae; genus Flavobacterium; species Flavobacterium suzhouense. Next base: position 103,332 of record NZ_QQAR01000003.1, read on the forward strand.
GACCTAGTACTTCTGGACTTTTTAATGAAGAAGATTTAAATCCTACAAACTTAGATTCTTTTACAAATTATAAACTAGACACTACAGTAACTTTCAGAATGAACATTTTAAGAAACCAAGGAGTTCCTTTTCATCAAATTAGAGACTGTTTTTTAGTGAAACTGGACAAATCTAAATTAAAATAATTTTCATTGCTCTAGTTGCTTTATTTTTTTCCTTATCTCCGCAATTTCCTTTTTGAGCTTTAGAGCCTGTAATTCTTTTTGAAGTCTTTGCCTTCTATGGATATCCTTTTCATAATTAAGCTCGCGGAGCTTTAAATCGATTTTATTACGTAGTTTTATTATATATTGATTAATAGTATTCATATAATTAAATATGTCTTACAGAATAAAAATTCAGTATTAAAAGTTATTATTCTGTAAATAAAAAGACCTCCGATCACCGGAGGTCTTTTTATTATTTTTTCTTTTTATGTTCTTTAGGATTCCATTCAAGTCCCTGCTTCAATTTCTTATTAAAATCGGATAATTCTTCCTCTTTTGGTTCTTCGTTTATAACAGTCAAACTTGATAGCTTGCTCCAATTCTCAACATTATTTTTAAAATCATCCCAACTGTTTGAAGCCTTTACTAGCTCAACTAGGACATCAATATTTATTACACCACTACCCATTGATAAGCTGTTTATATGTTATACGGTTTTCAATATTCGAAAGTAATAAATTAAATCGTAAACAATCGGTTTGTTTTCTGGTATTATACCTGAATGAAAATTCATTAACATACTTCTGCAGGTGTTTCCTTGATACAAAATGATAAATACCGATAATACCACGTTTTAATAAACTCCAGAATCCTTCAATAGTATTTGTATGGAAATGTTCATATCTAACATATTCTTTCTTATCATGCATTACCTTCATGTGTCCATGAAAGTGTTTATGTATATCCTTATATGCCCCAAAACCATCCGTAACTATATATGCCGATTCTTTTATGTTATTGTACATTATTGGCTTAATAATGTTCCCAACTGCTTTATCAATTACAAATCCTTTTACAGAGCCACCACGTTCTAATATTCCTAATACAGGTTGTTTGTGATTGCCACCAGTTTGCATACCATTTTTATGAAGTTCTTTTCTTTTTGATAATGACTTATTCTTGTTCTCACCGCCAACATAAGTTTCATCAACTTCAACTAAATTATCAGCCATATCGTCGCCATTGATATCAAAACAGTTCCTAATTCTTTGAAGCATAAACCAAGCTGATTTTTGGGTAATATTCAAATCACGGCTTAATTGAAGAGATGAGATTCCTTTTTTGTGTGAAGTTGCTATCCAGATAGCTAAAAACCATTTTTGTAATTCAATCTTTGTGTTATCAAAAATCGTGTTGGTTTTCACGTTGAAATATTTACCAGTAGACTTACAATGGTATCGGTTATTCTTGCACTTGTAAATTTTTGAAGTTTTATCAAAAGGGCTTACAACATTTCCATTCCATCTGATTGCTTCAAGATGTTCAATACATGATTGTTCAGTTGGGAATGCCTGTATAAGTTGAATAACTGATTTGATGTTGTCGTTAAAAATTTTCATTGCCTGGTTATTTACAGTACAAATATAGAACTTATTTACAGTTAAGCAAATTATTTACTGTAAAAAAGAACTAATTTTTATTTTATTACTGCAATTAAAGTTTAATAGGATATTTATGTAATAGATTACATCTAATAATTTACATATCTTTGTAAAAGATTATATTTGAACAAACTATCTTATATGCATAACGCTTTATATATTGCAGATTGTCTTATAGATTTGGCTTCACAGAATCCTGATAATAATGACATGACCAATATGAAGCTTCAAAAGCTTCTTTACTATGTACAAGGAACGTACTTAGCTTTACATGGTTCAAGAATGTTTGAACAGGGGATAAAAAAATGGCAATACGGACCCGTTGTCCCAGATGTTTACCATGCATTTAAAGACAGGGGTAACCAAACAATTAATTTTGACCAACTTATTGATACATCTGGTTTAAACGACAATGAGAAAGATGTAATCAAAATGGTTTATGATTATTTCGGCCAATTTTCTGCCATAGCTCTAATGAATTTTACACATAATGAATCCCCTTGGAATTCAGTAGAAATGAGCGAAGAAATAACAGATGATTTATTGTTAGAGTACTTTAAGACAATTGTGATTAAAGAAGATGGCGAAGAATAAAGGGAAAGCCAGATTTAACCATATTCAACAGGCGCAGAAGGGGTTTAACCATACTCCACCAACAGAAAACAGGATTTCTATGCCTGACCATAAACATCCAGTTTTTTGTTTTAAACATGTCCATCCTGACCATAATTTAAATGAATGCACTGCTGATGAAAAAGTTAGTCTTTTAGAACAAATAGTTAGGCTAAGTCAGATGACTTGGGATGAAATTGAAAGGACTCATAGACATGGAATGGGAAGTGAAAAAATTGAGGTGAATAGTTTAAAGGTAAAATGTCCTGAATTTATTACTGACGATGTAAATTATCTTTTATCATTAAGATTTCAAGGCAAAAAGCCATTCTTAATCCATAGAGATAGATTTATATGCCATGTAATTTTTATTGATAACAAATTCTCAGTCTATAAACACTAATAAAAATAAGCCTCAAATATCGAGGCTTATTTTTATTAATCATTTACTGTAACCTGGTATATAGTTACCCTTGAGAGGGGATAGGGGTGTGTGTTCCATATATCATTATATATTGAATTCACGCTAATCTTACAACAAACCTCTAAATCCCCCGTTATCCTATCACATTCCTTACTTACAATGCTTTTCAGGATTACCACTTTACTTATTACATTTATTGTTTGCCAAAATACATTTGGTCAGTCAACTGTTGATACAGCCTACATAGCGCAATACCCTCAAAAGATGATGGTAAAGGCTTTTGTTTCCCAAAGCGGGATAGAGATAGAGCATAACAAAAAAGGCTATTCTCCCAATAATCCTACCCGTTTGGGCGTTGGATTTTCCGTAAAGAATACCGTTATAAACCTGAGTTCGAGTTTTGGGGTGTTTCCTGTCGAAAAAGATTTAGGGAAAACAAAGTCGGTTGATTTCCAGATCCATAATTACGGACGGAAATTCCTTGTTGACCTGTTCTATCAACAATACAAAGGCTTTTATAACGACGATGATAATGACAATGTAACGTTATACCCTGATACCTCGGTACAACTGATAGGGGGAGAGCTCACCTACGTTTTTAACCACGACCGCTTTTCCACAAAGGCAGCTTTGGAGCAAACAGAAAAGCAACTGAAGTCTGCCGGGAGTTTTCTGATAGGAGGTGGTGCCTATCATTATAAATTACGCCTTGAAGATACCTTTGGAGCAACAAAAAATAGCGTAAACAATTTTCAGTTGGGTGTTAATGCCGGTTATGGCCATTCCTGGGTAATTGACAAACACTGGCTGTTATCCGGTATGGCGACTGTAGGGGTCAATGCCGGAAATGAGGTTAACGTACTCGAAGATGGCAAGATAAAATTGTACCCCACAGCCTTTGCCCGTGGCGGTGCCGGATACCATAAAGACAGTTGGGGTATTGGTATGTCATTTATCGTAAATAACAAGCTGGTATATTACATCTCCGACAGTTTTAGTCTTACCTCGGTAAACTTACAGATTACCTATGTCAAGCATTTTGACAGGGTTTTTTAAGTACGGATTGTAAATCCACTCCATATGGAGCTTTATTTACGTTTAAATGTCTTAGCTGTTTTTTTGTAGATTTCCAGTAAGTTGGATTTTTGTTTAGCCTTACCAATAATAATATAATATTCTGTATTGTCAAATAATATTATTTCATAAAGTAAAATAGAATCACTTCCTATTTGATCTTCAGCTATGATTTCATAGCCTTGAAGATTATCAATAGTTATTCTAGTTGAAGATTTTATTTCAATATTTACTGCTCCTGGTATTTTTTTTAAGCGTTCTTCCGCATAATCTTGTTTATTCTCAGTAATAATATTTCCAAACGAATTTCCGGCTAGTAAAGTAGGCCTATCTGACGGCATTAGACTATCCATAGTGTAAAGCAATGTTCCTGACATATTTTTTGTAAATGTAAATCCTGTACCTGATACATCGATAGTAAATTTTACACTCTCTTCAGGATTACTATTTAATGTTGCCTCTTGTTTAATAGTAAGTATACTTTTCTTTACAGACGCTTCTATATCCTTACTTGATTCAGGGTAGATTCCATTAACTATAACTGTTTTATTTTCATTACCAAAAACAAGTATCTGTTTTAAATACTGAGTTCCATTGGCAGGCTGGGTAACATGGAATAAAGTTACTTTTGAATTGTTGATGTCAACAATCTCTTTACTCGTTAAATCCATTCCTTTTGTTTTTAAAGCCTCAGGAGTCCATGCATTGACAATTTGCTGATAAGGCGCAGGAAGATCATTTACCATTATAGATGCTCCGTTTCTAAGATTTTCAAAACCTGCAAAGTTGGACGAAAGTTTAAATCCATCAGGAGGTATTAGGCTATATGCGGTTCCTGGAATTTTTACATATTGATTATCCTGTCCTAAAACTAATTGTGCTATAAGAAATAGAAAAATTGTTAGTTGTCTTTGCATTTTTTAATTGATTTGTATTGACAAAGTAACGCAGAATTTCTTTTACAAAAAAAGCCCCATCCATACGATGAGGCTTTTCGCTTTTTGATTGATGATAATGATGATTATTTTAAAAGTTCCTGAAGCCTGTCCAGCATCAGTATCCAGCTTGGGTGGGCACCGGTCTTTTTAGCCAAAGCTTCCGATACCGTTTGTCTCAGCTCTATTGTTGTTTTTCCGTTGTTTTCGGTAAAGGTTACATCAACGGTGGTGCTGTCAGGCCATTCGGCATCCATACCGGCATCTATGGCTGAAATGCTTTTGCCTGAGGCATCGGCAACTTCCATAGTAAAGACAAGCCTGTTAGGGTAATCAATGTCAAGGTAGGTGCCCTTACACCAGCAATCGCCAAATTCCGGATTGCTGATACACGAGTGAAAAGAACCTCCTTTGCGAACGTCTATGCTCTCAAATTTAAGGTCGCAGCCGGTTGGGGCAAACCATTGCAGTAGCTGTTCGGGTTGTGTCCAGGCATCAAATACCATTTTCACAGGAGCGTTGAATTCGTAAGTGATGTACACTTGTTCTGTTGTTGCATTCATAACTATTTCGATTTTGATTTGATTGTTTCCAAATGTTTTTCCAATGCTGCAAAGCGTTCTGTCCAGAATTCTTTATACTGGCTTACCCAGGCAGATACCTCTTCGAGTTTTTCGAGCTTTGCATGGCATATACGCTCCCTGCCAATCTGGTTTATGGTAATGATGCCGCATTCATTAAGTATCTTCACATGAAGTGATATAGCCTGACGGCTCATGTCGAACTGTTCAGCAAGGCTGTTAAGGTTCTGTGGCTTTTGTGCCAGCATACCAATGATCTGCCTACGTGTAGGGTCGGCTATTGCGTGAAAAGGGTCGCGTCGTAATTCCATATGCAAGTATTTGTTTGCAAATATATATGCAAGTATTTACTTGCGCAAATTTTTAACATAAAAAAATCCCCATTCGGTTAAGAATGGGGGATTTATGTTTACTGTTCAGTTGTTTTAAAAACCTATTTTCCTTTTTTCGACATTAAAAGCTTTATTGAGTTCAGTCTTATTGAATTCAAATTCTTCATTGTCTATCGCTTCAATCTTTTTTAGCCAGATGAAATTGTTCAGTAGGCTTTCATAAGGCATATTTTTTTCAATGAAGAGATAGGTGTCTTTTAAATATTTTTTTCTCGTTTCAAAAAGAGTATCTATAAATTGATCTACCTGTTTTTCATTAGGAATGTTTTTGAAAAGAAATATATAAGTTCCATTTTGTAAACGAATCTTCCATACTTTTTCTTTGGTAATAAAATACACGCACAGTGCAATAAGGAATATGATACCATAAAATAAAGAAGCGGAAGGATCTGCCGGTTCATCTGTTGGTATTAGGCAAACCAGCGCACCAAAAATACCTAAGCACATACCTATGATAGATGGTGTATTATTAAAATAATGCGATTCTTTAAAGTTTGTCAATTCTTCATAAGGGATATAGACTTCTGTTTTATTTCCGAATTTTGAAGATTGATATAAGACTTTAGAATCGAATATGGTTAAATTGTATTTGGTAAATAGCCATCTCTGCTTTAGCTCTAATTTCATTTTTCGTTCATTTTTTTTCTGATTTGTTCCAAATCAAATTCTGCACTGTATATCTTGTAGTTTATGTCTTTGATGTAAAGATAACATCCTATAGGCGTCAAAATTGCTGAAGCGACACCAAAAATCATAAATGCGCTCCAATAATTCTCTTCAGAAGCCATGTTGATTTTTGAGCGTCTCATTGGCATAAAAGGAAGAATGAAAGGGGAAATAATACCTATAGTGATAAATTTTAAGATTTTCCATTTTTGCTTAGGTAATGATGCTATTTCGTCTTTAAGCAATTTTTCCTGTAATTCTAAATCTTCATTTATGCTCATATTGATTAAACTTTAATAATATCCTGCTTCCTTAATGTTTTTCAAATTAAATGATTTAATAGTTCTCTTACAAACAAAAAAAATCCCCATTGGTTCAGAATGGGGATTTATATATTTTACTTTTTGCTTTGCTCTAAAACAAATATGGTGGGTGTTCCGGTGTTGATTACGATCCTGTGTATCGAACTCATTTCACATAGCTGAAGCACGTCTTTTGAAGCGAGCATTTTATAAGGCATTGGTTTCTTAGCCCAGTCAGATAAAGTTTCTTCATCTGTAAACACGCATAGTGTACGAATGCCGTCGTGATTAAATACACTACTTAGCTTTAGTGTCTTGGTATGTCCGGCTTCCGTAAGGGCTTTTCGTTCTTCCGGCGTATCATTGGCAGAAGGCAGCAACAGCATTGAGCTACCATTCATAAGCTCCAGGATTACATTTTGGTAACTGTTGCCTTTGCCTTCCTGCTTGTAGTAGGTATTTATTAAATCTAAAAGTTTTGTGTTGTTTGGGTTCATTGATTTTGTTTTATTTAATACCCCCATTCGGTTAAGAACAGGGCTTGTATGTGTTTATAAGAAGTTTTTCGTCATTGCGAGCCTGCCTGCCGGTATAGGCAGGGAGGTACGACAAAGCAATCTAAAAGAGATTACCTCGTCCATTCTGCTTCAGCGTCAGATTGCCACGCTTCGTTACACTACGCTCGCAATGACAAAACGTAAGAGTAAGCCACTCGGAACTCGGAACCCTAAACTCTATAACTTGGTTCGAAGATATTCTCCCGTAATCGATTTAGGATTCTTAACGACTTCCTCCGGCGTACCGAAAGCCACTAAGTGACCGCCATTTTCACCACCTTCGGGACCTATGTCGATGATGTAGTCAGCGCACTTGATAAGGTCAAGGTTGTGCTCGATAACAATTATCGAATGACCTTTGTCCAGTAATGCTTCAAACGAAGCCAGTAGCTTTTTAATATCGTGGAAATGCAGACCGGTAGTTGGCTCATCAAATACGAAAAGGGCTTTTTCTTTAGTAGCTCCTTTAACAAGGAACGACGCCAGCTTGATACGTTGCGCCTCACCACCGGAAAGTGTAGAAGAGGACTGCCCCAATTGTACATAACCCAAACCAACATCCTGTAGCGGCTGTAGTTTGGTCATGATTTTCGTTTGCTTATGTTCACTGAAGAATGCCACGGCATCGTCAATGGTCATGGTCAGTATATCATCGATGTTTTTGCCCTCAAAAGTCACTTCAAGCACCTCTTTTTTGAAGCGTTTACCGTTACAGGTTTCGCATTCCAAATGCACATCGGCCATAAATTGCATCTCTATGGTTACTTCGCCCTCGCCTTTACAGGTTTCGCAACGCCCGCCGTCTACGTTAAACGAGAAATGCTTGCTTTGGTAACCACGAATCGACGATAGCTTTTGCTTCGCAAACAGGTCACGGATGTCATCATACGCCTTAATATACGTCACCGGATTTGAACGTGAACTGCGCCCGATTGGATTCTGGTCTACGTACTCAATATGCTTGATGTGTCCATAGCTGCCCTGCAGTTCGGTAAATTGCCCTGCCTTTTCGCCCACACCCTCAAGCTGTTTCTGCATGGCAGGGAATAATATCTTTTTTACGAGCGTACTTTTGCCACTGCCCGAAACTCCCGTAATCACGGTAAGGCAGTCCAGCGGGAATGTTACGTCGATGTTCTTCAGGTTGTTTTCGCGTGCGCCAATAACATCCACATGGTTCTTGAACTTGCGGCGTGTCTTCGGAACGCTGATCTCAAGCTCACCGTTCAGGTATTTGGCGGTTAGCGAGTCTGATTTCAGGATCTCGTCATACGTACCCTGGGCTACCAGTTCACCACCATACGTACCTGCTTCAGGACCAATATCAATGATCATGTCGGCCATTTTCATGATGTCCTCATCGTGTTCAACCACAATAACGGTATTACCCAGATTACGAAGTCCTTCCAATACTTTGATAAGTCTTTCGGTATCTTTAGGGTGAAGCCCGATACTCGGTTCATCAAGTATATACATCGAACCCACAAGGCTGCTACCCATAGAAGTCGCAAGGTTTATACGCTGCGACTCACCACCCGAAAGCGTCGCCGAACGACGGTTCAGTGTCAGGTAATCCAGTCCAACCTCCTGAAGGAATTTCACGCGGTTGTTGATCTCTATCAAAAGGCGTTTTGCAACTTTCTGCTCAAAATCGGTCAGTTCCAAAGCAAGGAAGAAATCCGCCAGGTTTTTGATAGGCAGGTCAACCAGGTCAGAAATAGTGTGGTTGCCTACTTTAATATAGTTTGCCTCCGGTCTCAGGCGTTTGCCTTTACAGGTAGGACATTTGGTCTTTCCGCGGTAGCGTGACAGCATCACGCGGTTTTGTATCTTATAGTTTTTCTCTTCCAGTTCGGCAAAGAAATCGTTCAGTCCGGTAAAGTATTTGTTACCTGTCCAAATCAGTTGCCTGTCGCTTTCCGACAACTGGAAATACGGCTTGTGGATAGGGAAGTCAAATTTATGGCTGTTCTTAACGAGTTCGTCACGATACCAGCCCATGCTCTCGCCACGCCAAGGGTAAATAGCATTCTCATATACCGAAAGCGCGGTGTTTGGCACAACCAATTCCTCATCAATACCTATGATGCTGCCGTAACCTTCACAGGCAGGGCACGCTCCATATGGATTATTAAAGCTGAACAGGTGTACGTTAGGCTCAGGGAAGGTTATGCCATCCAGTTCGAAATTATTGCTGAATGAAAGTCGGTTGCCGGTTGCCACATCCTGAAGATACAGTTCGCCCTTACCTTCATAAAAAGCCGTCTGAACCGCATCAGCAAGTCGGTTGTAAAATTCCTCTTCGTCTTTCACAACTAAACGGTCGACAATCAATAATACTTCTTTGTTTGCTAAATCGGCCCCCGGAAGTTCGTCAAGACGTTTGGTTTCGTTATCTACGAGCACACGGGCAAAACCCTGTTGCAGCAATACGCCAAGCTTTTCGTCAAGCGTACGGCCTTTCTCGATATGCACGGGAGAAAGCAGTAACCAACGGCTGTCGGCTTCGAAAGCCTTAACCTCGTCCATTACGTCGGTAACGGTATGCTTTTTTACTTCACGCCCTGAAACCGGCGAGAAGGTACGCCCGATACGGGCAAAAAGCAGCTTCATGTAATCGTAGATCTCAGTGCTTGTCCCTACGGTAGAACGGGCATTGGTGGTGTTTACCTTCTGCTCAATGGCGATTGCAGGTGCAATACCCTTGATGTATTCCACCTTTGGCTTGTCGAGACGGCCAAGGAACTGGCGCGCGTACGACGACAAACTCTCCACGTAGCGGCGTTGGCCTTCGGCATAAAGGGTATCGAACGCGAGGCTCGATTTACCCGAACCCGACAGGCCTGTTACCACCACCAGCTTGTTACGGGGTATGGCAACGTCTATGTTCTTAAGGTTGTGCAGCTGCGCACCTTTTATAAGTATGTTTTTCTTAGGTTCTAATTTAGAAAAATCGGTCTTTATCATGGCAAAAATTGAATAGGCAAAGATACGGATTTACAGGCAGATTTTTGTTAAGGGAAATGAAAGGGATTTTTATTTATGAAGAGAGAGATTTCTTATATTTGGATATGACTAAGAAAGAACAATATGGACTGAGCTTCCTGAATTGGGAGAATGAGGATAAAACAATTGTAAAAATTTGCAGAAGAGAAATTGTTGATGAATATAGTGAACTTCAGGTTTTAAACAGATTCAATATTACGTTGAGCAAATCACTTATTGATCAAATTGATAGAGTGTTAAATAATGAATACTTTGAAAAAATATTTTCTTCAGATGCTATAGATGATAATTCTATTGAAATCCATCCGCCATTTATAATTATAAATGATTTACTTCAAATCAGGATTGAGGATATGAAAGAGCTTCTTAATGAATGGATTGTCTTTTTAAAGGCTGAGGAGGGCTAGCTTTACTCAACCCTAATAGTCAGAATCGTTTCATACTTTCGTTTAAATATTAATAATTCATGCTCAACCGCCTGCAATACCTCATAAATACCATTCCTGATAAGCTCAGGACGATTCCTGATGCTGATTTTAGCAATAAGCCCGCACCTGAAAAATGGAGCAAAAAAGAGATTATCGGTCACCTGATAGACAGCGCGACCAATAACCACCACCGATTTGTGAGGGCGCAGTTTGAAGACGTGCCTAAGATAACTTACGCTCAGAACAACTGGAATAACGCAAGCTGTTACCAGGATATGGATAAGGAACACGTGATAAGTTTCTGGGCGAATTATAACCAGCACCTTATCGAGGTCGTAAAACGCATCCCCGAGGCCGATATGCTGCGTGAATGCAACAACGGCGGAGAAAATAATATAACTTTACAATGGCTTATTGCTGATTATGTTGTGCACATGGAGCATCATTTGAGGCAGGCAGGGATTGACTTAGAATAAAATAAATATTTTTTAATCTGATAATATGAAACGCAGATGACGCGGATCTGACTGATTAACGCGGATTTCTCAGCATAGCGGAAATGAATCCGTGACTATCCCGCCCAAATCTGCGTCATCCGCGTTCAATTATAAAAATAAAATGACAACACCACCATACCTAAAATCCGGCAATAAGGTCGGGATAGTGAGTACCGCAAAACGTTGTGAACCACACGAAATAAATGATGCCCTTGGCGTACTGAACAACTGGGGACTAGTGCCTGTAATTGGGCGTAATGCGTTCTCATCTGATGGCTATCTTGCCGGTACGGATGAAGAACGCCTGTATGACCTTCAGCAGATGCTGGACGACACGGAGATAAAGGCTGTTTTCTTTACCAAAGGCGGCTACGGTACACTTCGTATCATCGATAGCATCGACTGGACGGCTTTTAAAGCCAACCCGAAATGGCTTGTAGGGTATAGCGATATTACGATGCTGCATTCCCATGTACATAACTTTGGGATTCAGACACTACATGCGGTAATGCTACAGGGCATGCCCGGGAGTACGCCGGAATCATCCGAAAGTATCCGAAAGGCACTCTTTGGCGAAAGCCTTAGCTATGAAATCCCTGCATTGCCAGAAAACAATAGCGGAGATATAATTGAAGGTACGCTAGTTGGGGGTAATCTGTCGATGTTGTATTCTGTGTTGGGTTCTGTTACCGATATTGATACGACAGATAAAATCCTTTTTATAGAAGAGATCGACGAATACCTGTATCATTACGAACGCATGCTTCTTTCTCTGAAAAGAGCAGGGAAGCTGTCAGGTCTTAAGGCTGTGATCGTTGGCAGTATGGTCGACATCAAAGAGGCTACCTTGCCTTTTGGCAGGAATGATAGGCAAATCACACTGGAACATTTCGATTGTCCGGTATACTTCGGCTTCCCATCCGGTCATATCAGCGACAACAGGGCAATTATTTTGGGAAGAAATATTAGGATTAAGAATAGCGGAGCTACTGTTAATTACGAGTTTATCTAATTTTTTAACCACAAAGGCCACAAAGCGAAGAAACACAAAGAACACAAAGCTTTGTGAACCTAGTGTAATTCTTTGTGTGCTTAGTGGTTAGATACATCTGAAATAATTGCATGGAAACACTTTTAACCGATAAGAAATACCAACTCGAACGCTTTCCCGGAAAGGGAGGGTGGACGTATGTTTTGCTGCCGGAGATACCCAAAGACCCCGAGGCTGCTTTTGGAGTCGTAAAAGTAAAGGGTACTATTGATAATTATGAAGTAAGTGATGTAACGCTGATGTCGTTTCAGGGTGTGCTTATGATGGCGGTTAAAGCAGAGATTCGTAAAGCAATAGACAAGGAGGAAGGCGATACAGTTCATATTACTTTATACAGGGACACGGGTGTTTTTCAGATTCCCGAAGATTTTAAGCAACGATTAATGGAAGAAGGTGTATTCGAAATCTTTAAAGGATACAGAAAATGGGAACAGCGTATGTGCATAAAATGGATTTTTTCTGCAAAGCGTGAGGAAACTGTTAAGGAAAGGATTGTTAAAACAATTTTTAAGCTAAAACGCAGGGAACGAATAATTTAACAATTGTTTTGCTCTAAGTCTAAAACACTGAATTATCTGTTGTGTTTTGAAAATTATTGTGCTAATTATGTTAAAATTTGCAATAACTCTTGCATTTTAAATTTTATTTATATTATATTTGGCTTATAATTAATTCAAAATTAACACTGCCTATACAAAAAATTACTTTTTAAAGAACCCAGTTCTGTTTTACCGAAACCAAATTCAAAAAAACAATTAAAAAGTATTTGCTATGGCTAATGTTGTAATCCCCGACGCTGTTCTGGTTAAAAACTATGTAGATGGAGACGAAAACGCTCTTGCTACACTAATCAGCAGACACCAATCAAAAATTTACGGTTTTATCTATTCTAAGGTAACTGACAGGGATATTGCTGATGATATCTTTCAGGATACTTTTATCAAGGTAATCAAGACACTGAAATCTAACTCGTATAATGAGGAGGGTAAATTCCTGCCGTGGGTAATGCGTATTTCGCACAACCTTATCGTTGACCATTTCAGGAGGAACAAAAAAATGCCAATGTTCCGTGAAACAGAAGAGTTCTCTATTTTCTCTATTATGACAGATAATAGTCCTAACATCGAGAACAGGATTATTACAGAACAGGTGGAAAACGACCTTCAGCGCCTTATCGAGGAACTTCCTGACGATCAGAAAGAAGTGCTTCAAATGCGTATTTACCAGGACTTAAGTTTTAAGGAAATAGCTGATTTAACTGGGGTTAGCATCAATACTGCCCTTGGAAGGATGAGGTATGCGCTTATGAACTTAAGAAAGGTTATCGAAAAAAATAAAATAATTTTAACCAATTAAACAATATAAAGAGCTTCTTTGCGTTCTATAGGGAAACATAACAACCTATACATGGCAAAACTTTACTCTAAAAAGAAATTAGCGGAAGCTCCAAAAATGTTACCTAAACAAGAAACGATCGATTTTATACTTAATTATTCAAAGGCTTTAAAAGTAGTTAAGACGTCAAACGGTACATACGAGAATATCGCTAATTAAGAAAAACCTCCCGCTGATTAACGGGAGGTTTTTTTGTTTTTGGCGGCTTCGTATTCTTCTAAAACCGACTTGCGGCCTATGGTTGCCGTAATAATGTCTTTCTTCAGGTCCCAGCCACGTGCCGGTGAATATTCACGTCCGTACCAGATGATCTGCAGGTGAAGTTCATTCCATTTTTCTTCCGGGAAAAGACGTTTGGCATCTTTCTCGGTCTGTACCACGTTTTTACCGTTAGTGAATCCCCAGCGGTACATTAGTCGGTGTATATGAGTGTCTACAGGAAAAGCGGGTACGTTAAACGCCTGACTCATGACAACGCTTGCTGTCTTGTGGCCTACGGCAGGCAGTTCTTCCAGTGCTTCAAAGCTTTGTGGCACTTCACCATTATGTTTTGCAATCAGTATTTCAGATAAACCATGTATGCCTTTGGCCTTCATTGGCGAAAGCCCAACAGGTTTTATTATTTCTCTTATCTCATCTACCGTTAACTTTACCATATCATATGGATTGTCAGCTTTGGCAAACAATAATGGCGTAATCTGATTTACACGAACGTCAGTGCTCTGTGCACTCATCAGTACCGCGATAAGCAGGGTATAAGGGTCTTTATGGTCTAACGGAATGGGAATCGTTGGGTATATTTCGTCAAGGGTGTCCATTACGAACTGTACCTTTTGCGCTTTGGTCATTTTTGATGTAGTTTTGTGTTACAAATATACATTTTGAAAAGAATCAAATTTTGATATGCATACAAAAACAACTAATCAGAGTAATAAATCATCAAACCTTATTTTTTTATCAGCACTTTTAGGATTCGTTAATCTTTTACTTTCTCCTGATATACGATCTAATGATTCACTATTATTAATTAGTGTTATATCGCTTGCAATAGTGATAGTAATTGGTGTTCTTGTTAGAATTGGAGTTCAATGGATAAAATATTTTATGCTAGTTAGTATTATTTTGGCATTATTTAATTTACCTTTCATAAAGCAAGATTTTCAGTTAAGTCCGATAAATGGGACAATAAGTTTAATAGTATCTGCATTTCAGGTTTGGGCTCTGATATTATTATTTAAAAGGAATCAACAATAAATTATAAAGCTATTAAGGTTTAAAATATATACTTATGACAACACTTACAAAAGGAGATAAAGCGCCTGATTTTTCGGGCGTTGACCAGGATGGCAAAACACATACATTAGCCGATTATAAAGGAAAGAAACTCGTAGTTTTCTTTTACCCTAAAGCAAGCACACCCGGCTGTACTGCCGAGGCCTGTGACCTTCGCGATAATTACCATCGCTTTCAGGCGCAGAATTACGAACTACTGGGCGTAAGCGCTGACAGCGCCAAAAGACAAAAAAGCTTTCAGGATAAATACCAGCTGCCATTCCCATTACTTGCTGATGAGGACAAGAGCGTTATCAATGCGTTTGGTGTTTGGGGGCCTAAAAAGTTTATGGGCAGGCTGTTTGACGGTATTAACCGTACCACTTTTGTAATTGATGAAAATGGAATTATTGATGAGGTAATAACAGCAGTGAAGACTAAAGAACACGCTGGGCAGATATTGAAGTAACAATATATGCTAAATTTAGGGTATGAGTGAAGCTTTTCCCCTCTTGAGAGGGGTTAGGGGTGTGTTTTTATTATTGAGATTTCTCGGCTACACTACGTTTCGCTCGAAATGACAAAACAGATTAAATACAAAAAGGGAAGCAATGCTTCCCTTTATTTTTTCGTGTTTTACTGGTTTAAAGATTAAAAGAAGAACAAACGCTTCATTCGTCCGCCGTGTTTGCCGGTAAAGGCAATCATTCCTGAGCCATTTTGCTCCTGGTTGTTCTTGTTGGTGACTTTAAAGGCTACATAACCGCTTTCGGCGGCACTGCCCACTCTGCCATGAATGGTCAGGACAGCATTGCCCGAATTGTTGGTAATAGCCGTTACTGCCGGGATGGATAACCATTCCGGGTGTCTGTCAACGGTGAAAATAATCTCTTCACCCTGAGCGACTGATCCTTTGGCGTCTCTTACATTTACAGTAATCGAAAGGGAGAATTCACCTTTTGAAGAGACTGTAGATAAATCAATCGTTGGATTGGCAGGTCCAAATCTAAAGCTGCCATTCTTCATTGTGCCGTATTGTCTTGTAATGCCCATGGGGGGTATGGTATTAAATATTACAAATATCTGAAAATAGTGAGTGCTGATAGCAGGTAAAAATACCTGTTTTAAAGGTTCAACATATGTTAATATTTCTTATTCTCTAATGTACAAAAAAAAGCAGTAGGTAAAACATCCCCATAAATAGGGATTTTCCCATTGATATGTATTTAGACGGATTTTAAATTTGTTTCGTCGAATTTAATCATTGTTTTATCGATGAAATGTTAAAATTATATTTTAAATTTTAACAAGAATTATTTAATTTTAACCAACTTAACTAACCTGAATTATGGAACTGGATATGTACAATGAACTGCAAAAGATATGGGGGACCATACCTATTGATGAGAATGCTAAGAATGAAGATTTTGATTTGCAGTTGCAAAAGAAAATTCTTGATGTTTTTCATGTTGGGGATTACTACTATTTTACAATGAATGTTCGTAAATCCCTTATGGAGAATGTTAGTTCGGAAGTTGAAAAGGTGCTTGGGTATCCTTCAGAAAAGATCACACTTGCCTTTTTAGGAAGTATCATGCATCCCGATGACTTGCCATATTTCCTGAATTTTGAGGTAGCGATCACTAACTTTTTTAATGGTATGTCAGGGGCGAAGCTCTTTAGGTATAAGGTACAGTATGACTTTAGATTAAAAAAAGCGAATGGTGAGTATATTCGTTTACTGAATCAGTTTGTAATAATAGAACACGACGAAGAAAATGTACGCACTTTTGTTATCAACACTGATATTTCACATCTTAAGAAAGAAACCAAACCTTTACTGTCATTTATAGGAATGGAAGGGGAGCCCTCTTATTATAATGTAGATGTTCAGAATATCTTTAAACCAACGAAACCTTTCTTTACTAACAGGGAAAAAGACATATTACGCGCCCTTGCCAAAGGCATGAACAGCGTAGAGATAAGCGAGGCATTTTGTATAAGCAAGCATACTGTCGATTCCCACCGCAAGAACATGCTGCAAAAAACCAATGCCAAATCTACCTCAGAGATATTGGGAATAGCTTACAATAATGGGTGGGTGTAGGTTATGATGTTGTAGAGGTTGCAAAAAAATAGATTAGAATAGGAACAAAAATTATTAAAATAGGCAACAAAATATTGAGTATTGCTTTACCAATAGAAAAACGCTGTACCTGGGCTAATCCAATAACCAACAATGCAAGTGCCCAAAAAGACAATGCTATTTCAATAAACAATACAACGTAATATACCACAAATTTTATATCAAAAACTATTGGTTCAAAACCTATAGCGTATCTCACTATTAATAGAGGTATTGTTGCTATTGTAGGTATGGCAGCATAGGATATTACAGGTAATATAGTATCAGTTCTTCCTTCGCCTCCAAGCCAACGACCGGTAAGACTTAGAATTCCAGAGAATATATAATAACCGATCCAACCGAAAAGCCCTCCAATAATTGTATAGATTAATGCAGATATGATGCCTGAGTCACCAGCCATGGTTTTTTCAACTGCTTTATCAAGTCCGCTGGTCATCCCGGCAAGAACTAAGAGCTGTACCATATGCTTTTCATATTGATGGTCTGCTATAAATCTGAAGGCTTCCTTTGGTGCTGTTATGATCTTTTTGAAAAGATTTTCTTCGATTTCTGCATTTTGTGTGTATTCTTCAAATTCATTCAATTCCATACTATAAGGGTTTGTTGGTATGCAATACTACAAAATATAAGATAATTCTATTAAACCTAAGCCAGTTTATTACAGTTAAACCGGAAAATCCTTTAAATCTTTAAAGAATGGTTTGTTGTGAAACGTACTGTCCTTAATTGCCCATTCACCCATTGCGTATAATACAGGGCCTAATGCCTGTCCCATTTCGGTAAGCGTATAGGTTACATGCGGAGGTACAACGGGTAATGCGGTACGCAGCACAAGGTCATCGGTCTCCAGTTGTTTCAGGTGCTGTATCAGCATTTTTTCGGTTATATGCGGAATGGCCTTGCGCAATTCTCCGTATCTTTTCGCCCCGGTAAGAAGATGGTACAAAATGATAGGTTTCCAATACCCGCCTATCTTTTCCATAACATAGGTTACAGGGCATTCCTGATGGGCAAAACGTTTGTTTTCCTGTATGGTCGAGCTTTCTTTAATCTGTGTCATAGATACATACTTCAGGGTAAGTACTTGTATAAAAGTAAGTACAAATATACATTTGTTCCATCATTAATTAAAAATTAAACAAATGAAAATAACTGTTACAGGTTCCCTTGGGAACATAAGTAAAAGACTTACTGAACAATTAGTAGACAAAGGGCATGATGTTACCGTAATAAGTCATGATGCCGATAAAGCTTCAGCCATAGAGACGCTTGGTGCAAAGCCTGCCATTGGTTCAGTAGAGGATGAAGCATTCCTGAAAGAGGCTTTTACAGGCGCCGATGCTGTATACGTAATGATTCCGCCAAACGCTCAGGCAGAAAACCTGAAAGAGACTATGAAAAACCTTTCAGATAAATATGCCAAAGCTATAGAAGCTACAGGTGTGAAATATGTTGCTAACCTGAGTGGGGTAGGTGCCCAGAGTCCGGAGGGTAACGGACCTTCGAGTGCATTTTATTTCTCTGAAGGCAGGCTAAATCAGCTTGAAGGAGTAAATGTGCTGCACCTTCGTCCGGGAATGTTCTATACCAATCATCATGGAAGTGTAGGTATGATACAACGTATGGGCTTTATGGGAAATAATTTCAGTGCCGATACTATCATTATGATGTCGCACCCACATGATATTGCCGATGCTGCTGCTGAAGCTTTTGATACAATTTCTTTTAGTGGAAAACAGGTTCAGTATGTTATCAGCGATGAACTTACAGGGGGCGAACTTGCCGCAACGCTTGGCGAAGCTTTTGGCAAACCCGAACTTCCCTGGATTGTTATGACTGATGATCAGTTAAAACAGGGAATCATGCAGGGAGGTTTTTCTGCGCATATGGCTGAAAACTTTGCAGAAATGGGTAGGGCAATAGGTGAGGGAGCTATATGGGAACCTTATCTTGCTGATAAAGCCAATAACTTTGGAAACAGGAAATTTGCTCCGTTTGCCAAAGAACTGGCAGCGATATATAACAGATAATTCTTTATTTCCTGCAAGGTTTTCAAAACCTTGTAGGTATTAATTATATCGTTTTGTAGAGACGTAGAATCGCTACGTCTTTTTTAATATGTATTAGAATCAATTCAATTTCAATAACCCCGGAGGGGTGATATATTTATAGCGAAAGTTTGTTGATTGAGTTATAAAGCTCCGGAGGAGCGAAATAGTTATGCCGTTCCTCTGGAACTCATGATCAGGTAAAACTCACAATCTTCTATAAATATGCCGCTTCTCCGAAGCTTGCATAGTTTAAATAAAGAAGAGCAGTTTTAAACTGCTCTTCTTTTATACTGTAGTACTGTTAGTTGTATTATTTTGTTCCGACAGCAGTTTCTTAGGATCATAACCAAACAGGTGGTTCTTTTTGATAAGTTCTGCAATACCAGGAGGCAGCATATCTTCCCATCCCGTTTTACCTTTGTTGATCATCTTAAGTACCTCTCTCGAGAAGATATCCAGATTATCTGGATCTACATTGGCAATATCAATTACTTTTCCATTGAATTTAAAGAACTTGAAGAGTTCTTTCATTCGTGGGTGAACTTTAAGGGTTTCAGAGTCAATAACGTTACCATCCTCATCTTTCATAGGGTATAAGAATACCTTAAGGTCACGATAGAATAATTTACCGAAAGCCTCTAATATACCTCCACTCAGGTGACGGTAGTATTTCTCATCAAAGATATCTACAAGATTGCTCACACCCATGGCAAGTCCCATACGGGCTTTGGTGTAAGAAGAGAAGTATTCAACCACTTTGTAATACTCCTGAAAGTTCGATATCATTACCGTTTGCCCAAGTGAGCAAAGCAACTCGGCACGGTCCATAAAGTCACGTTCATCAATTTCCCCTTCAGAACGAAGATTCGAAAGCGTAATCTCGAAAACTACAAGGGTTTTATCTTTATCAACTTTATTCTCTTCAAGGAACATCTTGTATGATTTCTCATACATGTCCATGTTTACTTTGGTTACAGGTCGGAAACTTCCGCGAAGCGCAAGAATGTTCTTTTTGTATAACACGGCAGCAGGCAATACATTATGTCCGTTAGGATCGAACATTACCGCATCGGTCATGCCGTTTTTAACCAGCTGAAGGCTCATTAGCCTGTTATCTACATCGGCAAAGCGTGGCCCTGAGAAGTTGATGGTGTCAATCTCAAGCTGATCTTTGTCTAAGTGATCGTACAGGTAACGAAGCAGTTTTTTAGGGTCATTGTATTTATAAAATGCACCATAAATAAGGTTAACGCCCAAAATTCCGAGTGTTTCCTGTTGAAGTCTGGCATCGGTTTCCTTAAAGCGGATGTGCAGTGTGATTTCGTTATAATCTTCGTCCGGTTCTACCTGGTATTTAATACCTACCCAGCCATGACCTTTAAATTGTTTAGCGAAGTCAATAGTAGCAACCGTATTGGCATAACTGAAGAAAACCTTGTTAGGGTGTTTGTCGCGTTTTAGTCTGCTTTCAATGATCTTAACCTCATGGCTAAGCATTTTTTTAAGGCGGCTTTCGGTAACATAACGGCCATCTTCCTCAACACCATAAATAGCGTCGCTAAAGTCTTTGTCATAAGCCGACATCGCTTTTGCAATAGTTCCTGAAGAACCTCCTGATCGGAAAAAATGGCGGACAGTTTCCTGACCGGCGCCAATTTCAGAAAAGGTTCCGTAAATATGTTCGTTAAGATTGATGCGAAGTGCTTTATCCTTTATTGAAGGTACGTGTGCAATTACCCTGTCGCCTTTCAGGGTTATGTCTTCATCCGTTAATTTCATAGCAGAAAAATGATATATGGCAAAGTTAGGAAAACACTACGTGTTATAAAACAAATATGCTACTTTTGTGAAAAAATAACCCTATTTTGAAAGTTTGGTTTTTAGGTACCGGAACATCGCAGGGCATACCGGTTATAGGAAGTAACCATCCGGTTTGCCTGAGCAGCGACCCCCGCGATAAACGCCTCCGTGTGTCCGTTTGGATGCAGTGGGATGATGCCTCGTATGTGATTGACTGCGGCCCCGACTTTCGCCAGCAGATGCTTACCAGCAAATGTGTTAAGCTGGATGGCATACTCTTTACCCACGAACATTCCGATCACACTGCTGGTATAGATGATATCAGGCCTTTTGTGTTTATGCAGGGTGATATGCCAATTTATGCCGAAGACCGTATAATAGAAAGCCTGAAAAAACGTTTTGAATACATATTTGAGGAAGAAAATCGTTATCCTGGTGCACCTTCGGTTGCTATTCATGAGATTAATCATAATACTTCATTCTCACTGGCAGGAAAAAGGGTTGTGCCTATTAGGGTAATGCACGGCAACCTCCCGATTTTAGGTTACAGAATAGGTGATTTTGCTTATCTGACTGATGTTAAAACGGTTGCTTCTGAAGAAATTGAAAAACTCAAAGGGATAAAAGTACTGGTTGTTAGTGCATTGCGTGAAGCACCCCATGAAACACATTTTAACCTTCAGGAAGCTCTCGATTTTATTGATAAAGTAAAGCCGGAACGTACCTATTTAACTCATATCAGCAGTCTTATGGGATTTCATGCTGAAGTACAGGAAAAATTGCCGGAAAACGTATTTTTGGCTTACGATAATTTACAAATAGACATTTAAACCAATACCATGAAAAAGAACCTTTTCTTATACCTGTTCATCTTCGCATTGCTTATCAATGTATTTACCTACATGTATTTTACAAGCCAGCAGAAATTTGAAAACGAACGTATAGAAAAAATGAAGGCCGATGTTAAGGCTTCGCAAAAACAAGTTGATGCTGAAAAAGAAAAATTAGCTGCGGAAAACTACTTCTCTCTTGAAAATAATACTAATGCTCAGGAATATTTTAAAGGTCAGGATCCTAAAGCTATTGTTATGGCTATAACAGATGCTATTTTCAAACAAAATACCAATCCTAATGGTAACCCTTTAATTGGTTATCCTCCAATGGATGGAGGTAAGCCATTTACTATTGCAAAAATTAAAGTGCTTAACCACAGATGGATTATTGCTGATTTCTATAACGGACTCCGTTGGGGAGAAGTGCTTATAAAGTATTTTGTTGAAGAAGATGGTACTGTGACTTTTGAAAGGATAGACAATACGCTTTACGAATTCAAGCCGTATTAATATTTTTTTGTACATTAGTTACCCTTTAAAAAATCGATTATGAAAAAACTGATAATGCTTCCGGCATTGGCTTTTCTTATTTTTTCGTGTGACGGCATACTAAAAGACCGTAGCAAGGACGACACAGGGACTATTACTGATAAAAATGTTGTTTTAGGCACCGATAAGGACAAACACGGTTGTGTACATTCGGCAGGCTACAGTTGGTCTAAGTTAAGAGAAGAATGCATCAGGGTTTTTGAAGAAGGGTATCGCCTGAATCGTATTGATGAACTAAAAGGCGAAAGCATGAACAAAAGTGCTTTTGTAGTTTTTGAAGATGATGGTGACAGGGCAGAATTATTCCTTCCGGACGTTACTGATTCAGTAATGCTTGAAAGAGAGAAAGAGGGTACGCCTTATAAAGGGGGTGAATGGTCTCTGGAACTTCAAAAGAAGTATAGTCTCAAGAAAAATGGGCAATTGCAGTATGCAGGAGCAGAAATACTCGAAGGGCAAATAACCGGTGACGATAAAGCAGAAACATACTAGTTTTTAAGTTTAAAGTCGCAAGTATCAGTTTTCAGTATGTTTGTCATTGTGAGCGTAGAGTAACGAAGCTTGGCAGTCTAATAAAGATTACATAAAAAAATCCCATTCGCCTTTCCGGATGGGATTTTTTATGTTCTGTATGGGATGATGCTTAAATAAGTTGGGTATGGTAAGCAAAATCTGTGGAGATCTGCCAAAAATCCGCGTCATCCGTGTTCAAATTATTTAGGATTATTATATAAAAAAGAGGGTCCTTGCAAAACCCTCTTTTATGAACTAACCCAACAACGAGAATGATCAATTCGCGTATACTCTTACATAATCTATAATGTATTCCTGGGGGAATATGCTGTCATCTACATCCGGACCGCCAAAGTTGCCTCCAACGGCTGTATTTAGTATAAAATAGAAGGGCTGGTCATAAGGCCATACCTCCTCGCTTTTATTCTCCGGTACATAAGTATAAACTGATTTGTCATCAATAAAAAACTCCATTTGTTCCGGTGTCCATTTCACACCATAGGTATGGAATCCCTTCTCGATATCAGCTATAGCTGTTTTTTTAGAGCTTGCCTTATCACCATGATGTGCCTGTGTATGCAGGGTAGTGTATGCAGTATGAGGCTCACGGCCTATATATTCTAAAATGTCAATTTCTCCGGCTAATGGCCATCCTACTTTAGAAATATTAGAGCCAAGCATCCAGAATGCCGGCCAGATGCCGTGTCCAACAGGAAGTTTAGCTCTTGCCTCCATATAGCCGTATTTAAACTCTTTTTTGCCTGCAGTGGTAATGCGGGTTGAGGTATATTTATCACCCTCTTTTTTTGTTGTGATGACAAGTTTACCGTCTTCCAGCCTGTGATTGGTTTTGGTATATATCTGGCGCTCGTTGTTACCCCATCCGCATACGTTGGGGCATCCGTCGCCAAGCTCAAAGTTCCATACTTTTTCGTTCAGGGTTTTGCCGTTAAAGGTTTCTTCCCATACCAATTTTCCTTTTTTTACCTGAGCTGAAGCTACTGTACCGGCCAAAAGCAGTATAAGTGATATTTTTTTCATAGTCTGTCTTATTTTGAATAGCTAAACGGAGCCTGAAGCTTTGTTACAGAACTTCCGCCTACAAATACTTTAAAATCGCCAGCTTCCGCTTCCCATTTTCCATTTGCAGTATAGAATTCAATAGTCTTTTCGTCAATGGTAAATGTTACGGTTTTGGTCTGACCGGCTTTAATTTCAGTCATTTCAAAACCTTTCAATTCTTTTACAGGTCGTGTTACTGAACCTACCATGTCCCTAATGTACAACTGTACTACTTCTTTACCGTCTATATTGCTTGAGTTCTTAACGTCTACGCTCACTGTGATATGTCCATTTTGTCCAAATGAATTAGCACTTAATTTCAGGTTCGAATATTCAAATGTCGAGTAGCTCAAACCATGTCCAAAAGGATAAACCGGAGCGTTTTGCATATCGCCATAATGCGACCAGAATACGCTTTCTGTAGGTTCATCACCACCAGGTCTTCCGGTAGACTTATGATTGTAGTAAAGCGGTAATTGCCCTACTGCTTTAGGGAAACTCATAGGTAGTTTACCACTTGGGTTATAATCACCATACAGAACCTGAGCAATTGCGTGGCCGTTTTCAGTACCCAGATGCCATGCTTCCACAATGGCAGGGATGTTTTGAGCTGCCCAGGGGATGGTTAACGGTCTCCCATTGGTAAGTACTAAAACAATGTTAGGGTTTGCTTTGTAAATAGTTTCTAATAGTTCCTGCTGAACTCCGGGAAGTCCAAGCTCGGCGCGGCTACGGCCTTCACCTGTCTGTAGTCCGTGCTCACCCAATACCATAATAACTACATCGGCACCTTTGGCAGTAGCTACAGCCTCATCAAAACCGCTTTTGTTGGTCATGTTTATTTTGGTTTCAACCACAAACTGTGGATTGCCTAAAGCCACATCGGCACCTTTGGCATACTTAACAGTGTTGCCGGTATATTTAGCAAGTCCTTCAAGTACTGATACCGCAGTACCGTCATCAGCACCAATTCTCCAGCTGCCAAGAGGGCTGGTTTTATCATTTGCTAAAGCCCCAATAACTGCAATCTTCTGTCCCTGTTTCTTTAATGGAAGCAGGTTCTTTTCGTTCTTAAGTAATACAATCGATTTTTTGGCTACATCAAGCACTCCGTCATGGAACTCTTTTTTGCCAACTGTAGCTGCCTCACGGGCTTCGTCGCAGTATTTGTAAGGGTTGTCAAATAACCCTAATTGAAATTTTACTCTAAGGATACGTCTTACCGCATCGTTTATTTTGTCTTCAGATACTTTGCCTTCGCGAACCAAAGCAGCAAGATGCTCAACATAGCCGGATGATTCCATGTCCATGTCGCTTCCTGCGTTTGCAGCCTGTTCGGCAGCCTGCTTAAGGTCTTTAGCGTAGCCATGGGCAACCATTTCGCCCATAGAGCCCCAATCGCTCACTACAAAGCCCTGAAAGTTCCAGTCTTTTTTAAGAATTTCTCTCTGTAGGTAGGCGTTTCCTGTAGCAGGTATGCCATCTATATCATTAAATGAGTTCATAAAAGTAAGCGCACCGGCATCGGCGGCTGCCTTAAAAGGAGGGAGAATAACATTGTGAAGCGTATTACGGTTCACATCTACTGTGTTATAATCTTTACCTGCTTCTGCAAATGAATAGCCTGCAAAGTGTTTTACGCAGGCAGCAAGATTAAATTCGCCCAGGTTACCCTGAAAGCCTTTTACGCGTGCCACGGCAATAACACTGTTAAGGTACGGATCTTCTCCTGCACCTTCCATTACGCGGCCCCAGCGGGCATCGCGCGAAACATCTACCATTGGGGCAAATGTCCAGTTCAGACCTGATGCTGCCGATTCTGCAGCGGCAATCTCAGCCGATTTTTGAATAGCATCCATATCCCAGCTTGCAGCTTCAGCAAGAGGAATCGGGCTGATGGTTTTGTATCCGTGGATAACGTCGTAACCAAAGATAACGGGTATGCCAAGACGTGTTTCTTCAACGGCAATTTTTTGCAGTGCCTTAACGTCTTTTACACCTTTTACATTTAGCATGGAACCTACCCAGCCTTTTTTAAGGTGTTCATATTTTTTTGCGGCCGAGCCATCTTTTGGAGCCGGACCGGTTACATTCCAGAAACCGTTGTACTGATTCATCTGACCCACTTTCTCTTCGAGGGTCATAAGGTTCATTAACGAATCGACTTTTCGGTCAATGGATGATTTGTTTTTTGGAGATTGTGCAACATCCTGTTTTGCAGAACTGCAGCCAAGTGCCAGTGCCAGCAAAGCAGGCAAGATGAATTTTGGTAAATTATATTTCATTATAATTTTTTAAAAGCCAATAGAAGAGAACCCTGCCTTTGCAGGGCTCTTTACTATTGGGTAACTGTGAATATAGAATAGATAGAATATTTTTTATTGGAAGACTTTTATATAGTCAACCTCCATTGTTGACGATACAAAACCCGGTGCGATCGGTCCGCCAAGGTTACCACCCATTGCAACGTTCATGATCATGAAGAAATCTGCATTGAACGGAGTAGAAGCGGTGTTGTTGTATGAATGGAACTCTACGCCATCAACTTTCCATGTGATTTTTGTAGCACTCCATGTAAGTTCGTATACGTGGAATTCTGTTGAAGCACCGGTTACTGTTGTTCCTGCACTAATCCCATCACCACCTGAATTTCCAGGTAGGTGTAATGTACCCAGTACATGATCCTGATTGTTTCCTACATGCTCCATTATGTCGATTTCACCGCACGCAGGCCATGCATTGGTCTGATAATTTGCACCAAGCATCCATAGCGCAGGCCATGTTCCGCTTCCGCTAGGCAGTTTGGCTCGTATCTCAACTCTTCCGTATTTAAAATCGTATAAACCTTCGGTTTTAAGACGGGCAGATGTATAATCTTTACCACCAAAACTTTCAGCTTTTGCAGTAATTTTAAGCGAACCGCCTTCTACTACAGCATTTTCAGCTTTGTAATATTGCTGTTCGTTGTTACCCCATCCATTATCACCTGTTCCTAGGTCATATGTCCATTTGCTGGCATCTGGAGCACCATCGGTATCAAATTCGTCTGACCAAACAAGATCGGTAAAATCGTCATCTCCACCGCCTGTGTTTTGCTGTTCGGCAATAGTTTTAGTTGTAAAGATGTGATACCATGCCAAGGCAGGATTACCTTCCATAACGGCTCTCACATAAAGCTCGGTATCAGTGATTTTCATAATTTCATATACCATTGTTGTTCCTATGTAATATCCCATGGTTCCACCGTTAAGACTCATCGATGTACCTGTAGTCTGGTCAGCCGGTACATTAGAGTTTGTAGGCATAAGGTTTACATTGTATTCCTGTGACGTATCATATGCAAGACACTGATCATCCGGAGCCGTGCTACCACCTACACCATTGAAAGTAGCATTGAAAAATATACTACCATTAGTGTTAAGCTTGTATTTCAGCTCATTTTCACCTGTTTTAGTAAATACAAGTGATTCCTGATAGAAACAAGCAGCTGCACCCGAAGATTTATCAAATGGAGGGGCGGCGTAATATTGAGGTATAAAGCCATTAGGTGTTGTATCATTAGGACCTACACCAAGATGTCCTTGCTTAGCTGCAAACCAATACCATGTTTTGCTTGCTCCATCCGTTAGTTTTTGTAGTGTTTCAGGATCAGAGAAGCTACTGTATACCGTAACATCAATAGATTTAGTTGTAGGTGATCCACCACTACCATAAGCTATTGCTGTTATCACGTAAGTGTGAACACCAGGAGATGTAAATTGTTTTTTAAGCTTACCTGACGGAGTAGCTTCGCTTTGCGTACCATCGCTAAATTTAAACTGATATGTCATAGCTCCTTTTGCGGTGGCAGTAATATTTACAATTCCTGTACCATCGCCATTAGGAGTTTCAGGAGTTACCCCCACAATTTCGGCAGTTACCTCAAGCTCGGTTGGTGCTGCAATGTCACCAAAGCTTAAATCGTCTTCCTGACAGCTGCTTACCAGTATAAGTACAAACAGGAATTTTATAAAGTTATTTAAAGTCTTTTTCATAATCTTAGTTCGATTGTTTTATATCATCAAAATAATAGATGCTACCATCGCCGGTTGCACCGAAGTTGAAAAATACCACTGGCGTCTGATAAGGAACAGAACTATCAATAACATCTGAATAGTCATATGTAAGTTCTTCCCAGGCATTGGCTACGGTAGTATTTTGTGTTTTCTCTATGAAAACCTGATTGTCGTCTCCTTTTTCAAATTTTAGAAGTACAGGTATTCCTGCCTGAGGTGACCATACTTTTATTTTAACTTTCTTCATAACGCTAAAATCAAGTGGAAGGTTTTGAGGGAAAGCAACACCTGCCCATGTTTCAGCGCCGTTAGGTTTTTCAAACTTACCTACGCCTGCGCTGGTATTAATACCTGTCTGATCAGGATTAACTTCTACGGTTGTAATCGCGTTACCAAAGCTAGACATATTTACAGCGCTTTCAAAAGTTATAGAAAGCGGACTTACAGTTTGCTCTATATCATCAAAGTAATATGATTCGCCAGAACCACTAGTACCAAGGTTAAAGAAAATAACCAGTTTTGAGAATTCTTGTGATGCATCTATTGCGCTATAATCAAAAACTAGCGTTTCCCAGGCATTAGCTACAGTTGTAAATTGCTGGTTTTCGAAGTTGATTCCAGAATCAGCAGCATTTTCAACTTTTAGCGTTACAGGAATACCAGCAGTTGGCGACCAAACTTTCATTTTTACGGCTTTGTAAGTAGTAAAGTCGATAACTTCTTCAAGTTGAATTGCAGTTCCTGCCCATACTTCGCCAGCATTTTTAACCATGTGGGCTACTTTAGTACTTGTATTAACACCTGTAGCATCCGGATTGTCAGCAAGGCTTGTAGCGCAACCTCCAAAATCGATAAACGAATAGGTTAGGGTAGCACTCTCAAAGTCAAGAGGCAGTTTAAGCGGGTCAAGAATAGTAACTTCTTTAGTAGCTGTACTCGTAGCCACACCACCACTATATGCCACCACCGTTATGGTATAAGTACCAATTGCACTATAAACATGGTTTACAGTCTGGCCTTCATTAAATGGAATTGGAGTTTCTCCTGCCTCACCAAAAGTAACCTCAAAGAAAGTTTCATAATCGGCTTTTGCAGTAACATCGATACCAAAAGAGTTTCCGGCTACGGGTGTAGCTATAATCTCAATATTTTCAGGAGCTCTAAAGGTTACAGTAAGTTCCTGAGTAGCTTCACTGCTTTTGCCTGTAATGTCGTAAGCTACGATTTTTACAGGATAAACACCTTCAGCATAAATGTGTTGCATGTTTTGTCCCGGAAGCAGTTCTACAGGTTCTGTAGCGCCATCACCGTCATACACTTCAAAGCGAACAGCTCCTTCAGCGTTAGGTGTAATGGTTACCAATCCAGTATTGTCCTGTGTAATAGTAAAAAGTGCAGAAATATTACCTGCCGGATTAGCGTTTGTTACGCTGCCCAGGCTGGTTTCGTCGTCTGAACAGCTAATTGCAAAAGCCGTCAGCATAAACAACATAAGTATCTTTATATTTTTCATGATATATTAGTTTGTATATCCCGGATTTTGCGTCCAGAGGTTATTAGAAAAACGGATTTCTTCATTTGGAATAGGGAATAGCTCATTCTTACCAGTGCTAAAGCCAGGTATAAGGCTACCTTGTCCTGTTCTTACAAGGTCGAAGAAACGGTGTCCTTCTCCAAATAGTTCTTTTCTCCTTTCTTTCAGGATATCCTGAGTAAGAGCAGTACCGCTTGATGTAATATCGTGATCCTGATTACCATAAGCTCTTCTTACCACTTCATTTACATACTGCTGTGCTTTAGCTGTATTTCCGGTATGGCTATAAGCCTCAGCGGCCATTAACAGTACATCGGCATAGCGTATAGCGCGGTAGTTGTTAGGGTTAGTAAGGTTTTTATCCCCGGCAGCTTCAGTTCTTCTAGTTCTCGGTATGTATTTTCTATTAAAGAAACCTGTATCCTCATGAGCAGGTGCATAGCTACAACCACAGTCAGACATGTCAAGGATAGTTACTGCAAGGCGATTATCACCTTCTTCAAATAATCCTGCTGCTTCGGGAACAGGAATGTTAAAGCTGAATCCGGAAGTAAATAATGGGCCTTCATAGCTTCTAGGGCCACTGAAACCAACTGCTACATTTCCTTCACTACATTGAAGACAACCAAAACCTGCTCCTTCAACATCGGTATATTGTACTTCAAATACTGATTCAGAACTGTTTTCCTGAGCTTCTTCAAACAGGTTTAAATAATCAGCGCCCTGCTTTAAGGAGAATTTACCACTGCCTATTACTTGCTCGAACATTGAGGCAGCTTCAGCATATTTTTCTGAATGTCCCTGGCCAACGGTTGCATGATATAAATAAACCTTACCAAGCAATGCCTGCGCTGCACCCTTTGTTACTCTTCCTACCTGTGGTGCGTTTACATTAAGATCAGGAATAGCTAACAATAAGTCATTTTCAATTGCTTCATATACTTCTTCGGCTGTTGAACGCGGAATTACAAGTTCATCACCAAGCGTAAATCGAGCATCGCCTTTCATTGGAATACCACCAAACCATTTTACAAGTTCAAACTGGTAATAAGCACGTAAAAAGCGTGCTTCAGCAATTATTTGTGCTTTACCTTCAAATTCGGTTTTATCCTTGAACTCAAGAATGTAGCTTGCACGGTTAACTCCTGAAAACATCCAGTTCCAAACATCTCTGATATTTGAATTTACAGAGTTATGTGTCATATCATCAACCTGTTGCCAACCCACAACGTCATTAGCATCAGCTCCTCCTGCAAAAGTATTGTCAGAAGCTATCTCGCCAAGAATAACGTTTACATAGGTAGATTGCAGTATATCATAAGCTGCAATTAAAGCCTTATTGTATTCCTCTTCAGAGTTAAAGTAATTATCAGAACCTATTGAATAAGGAATCTCTCTATCAACAAAGTCGTCAGTACACGATACAGATACTATAGTTATAAGGCTAAAAGCCAGTATGGCTGTTATTATTTTTCTTTTCATTTTTTAGAAGTTTAGATTTAAACCTAAAAGGTAAGTTCTCGGTACAGGGTAGAAACCAAAATCGATTCCTGATGATAGTGGAGCACCACTACTTGCTCCCGGGTCATAACCTCTATATTTAGTGAAAGTATACAGGTTGTTAGCTCCCACGTACAATCTAAGTTTAGTAATACCTGATTTTTGAGTGAAATTGTTATTTATAGTATAGCCAAGCTGAATATTCTGAATTCTGCAATATGATGCATCTTCAACGAAATAGTCTGAGAATACATTATTAGCAGTGTTACCTGTAGTAACTCTAGGAACAGAATTACTTGTTCCTTCGCCATGCCATCTTCCTAATAAGTAGTTTGAACGGTTAACATCAGCCGCATCTCTTTCGTAATTTCTTACCATATCATTACCCAAAGAAGCAAATGCATAGGCGGCAAAGTCAAAGCCTTTGTAGTTAAGCTGAATATTAAAGCCCATTGTAGCATCAGGAATAGGATCGCCTACTTTAGTTTTGTCCCTAACATCTACAATACCGTCACCATTCATATCTACAAATCTGATATCACCAGGTGCAGGTGCTGAACCGTTAACTCCGGTCTGGTCTGCATGTGCATCAACTTCAGCCTGGTTTTGGAAGATACCAGCTGTTTTGTAACCGTAGAAGTAACCTAACGGCATACCTACTTCCATTCTTGTCATTGCCGGCTGGCCTACACCAAAACCACCACCTTCAAGATAACCGGTACCGTTATTTACCTCTAGTACCTCGTTTTTAAGGAAAGTTACATTATAGCTGGTACGGAAACTAAAGTCATCGCCAATTTTGTCGCTATAAGTTAATGCAAGTTCCAGACCTTTGTTCTCTACCTTACCTGCATTGATAGCAGGATTCTGTCCTCCAGGACCATAAGTGCCTATAATACCTGAAACAGGGATTCCGGGAATAATAAGGTCTTTTCGGGTATCTATAAAGTAATCAGCAGTAAACTCTAATTTATCATTGATAAATCGTAAATCGGCACCTACGTCAAATTTACGAGCTTCTTCCCATTTAATGTTAGGGTTTGCAAGACCTCCGATAGCAGTACCCTGTACCAGTTGTCCATCAAATATATAGCTAGCCTCTCCATCTAATAAACCAATATATTTGTTATCACCAAATCCAACATCATTACCAAGAGAACCATAGCTGGCTCTTAATTTTGCAAAGCTCACGGCTTTAGATTGTTTATAAAATGATTCGTTAGAAAGTATCCACCCACCTGTTACTGACGGAAAATAGGCTACTTGATTTCCGGGGCCAAATCGGGTTGATAAATCCCTTCTTATCATACCGGAAAGCAGGTATCGTCCTTTATAATCATACTGTAAACGTGCAAAATGTGACAACCTTCTGTTGTCATACTTGTAAGAACTTGCAGTTTTAGATTCTGAAAATCCTGTTGTAAGACTGATGTCAGCGTTACGTATATCATTGTTAGGTACGTCGAACCCAGTTGCATATAAACCTTCTCCCCATTCTTTATACGCTGTCATACCAAGGGTAAAGGTAAAGTTATGAGCCTCAGCAAACGATTTTTTATAGTTAGCATAAAGGTCAAAGCTATAGTTGTTATCCTGGAATGCATTTTGGTTTACACTGCTTCTCGGGTTATCGAACACTTTACCACCGTAGCTGACCATTTTATTGAATACTTTTTGTCTTGCATTTTGTGTATTGAAACCTACACGGCCGGTAACAACAAGATCTTTGATAAGTTCATAATCAAGACCAATAGTACCGTTCAGTTTTTTAAGATTGTAATAATTGTAGGTGTTTTCAATCTGTGCAAGCGGATTGATGATCTCAATTCCCAGATTGCTACCCGGTGCAGCTCCTCCGGAAGGCAGTACGGTTAAATCGCCGTTCGAATCGTAAGGAGTGTAGATTGATGGTGTATTAATCGCGTTGAACAATACAGAGCCAAGTACATTTTCGTTAAGGTTTTTCCTGTCAAATGAAGTATATGTAGCATTTGTATTTAGCTTTAACTTATCGGTAAGATCAGCCGTTAACGAAAGACGCCCAGTATTTCTTTCAAAGCTTGATTTATTACCACCAATAATACCTTCCTGGTCAAGGTGTGAACCGCTAACGCTATAGGTTATTTTTTCACCACCACCTGAAATAGTAAGATCATGATTAACTAAAGGCACCCCTTTGTTAAATACTTCATCCTGCCAATCTGTACCTACGCCAATGCCCGAAACATCAGGGAAAGGCAATGCTTTACCTCCGTTAGCATATCTTTCGTTTTGCAACAAAGCATACTCAGTAGCATTAAGAAGGTTCATTTTTTTAGAGGTCTCCTGGAAACCTGTGTAAGTATTAAAAGAGAATGTGGTTTTACTGTTTTTTCTACCTTTTTTGGTAGTTACCAGTATTATACCGTTTGCCGCAATAGTACCATATATGGCAGCCTGCGCATCTTTTAATACAGTGATACTCTCAATATCATTAGGGTTTAGCAGGTTGATGTCACCCAGGTATCCATCAATGATTACAGCAGGGTCATTATTGCCGTTTGTACCGATACCCCTGATACGGATTGAAAGATTTGCACCCGGTGCTCCTGACGTTGTGGTAACGTTTACACCCGAAACCGTTCCCTGTAAAGCCTGCTCAACTTTTACCGGCTTTAATTGATCAATTGTCTTGCTGTCTACAAAACCCACGGCTCCGGTAACCTCTTTCTTCTTTTGGGTACCATAACCAATAACAACTACCTCTTCAAGAGTTTTGGCATCTTCCTGAAGGCTTACTGTTACATTTGGGCCTGTAACAGTTGCTTCGAGACTTTTAAAGCCCACAAAGCTGAAGACAAGGACAGCTCCCTTAGGGGCTGAAATGGTATAATTACCATCCATGTCAGTAACCGTTCCTACTGTTGAATTTTTTACAGTGACATTAACACCGGGCATAGGCAATCCGGTTGCCACTTCGTTTACTTTTCCGCTAACTTCCATGTTTTGGGCAAAGCCAAATGTTGAAATCAGCAAAAAAGCAATCAAGAATAGTTTTGACTTCATATAAAATTGTTTTTTGTGATTATCTAAAATTATATCACAATTAATTAGAAAGAATAAAATTAACCCCTACAAAAAATATACATTTCGAAATTAATTTAGTTTTCTAACACAATTATGCCTTAAAGTCACTATTAACAGCGTTTTAACTAATTGTAAAATGAATTTGGATTTCTACGAAAACCTTGTAAATACCCACTTTGTATAGGTGATGTATAGGTAATTTTGCTTTATGTTGTGGTTAACTATATTGAAAGAATATACTCAACAAGCCCTAATTCATGAGATAATTCCATTTTTTTTCGCAAACGATATCGTTTAATCTCAACACTCCTTACTGAAATGTTAAGCAATGGAGCGATTTCTTTCGAAGAAAGATTTAGTCTCAGATAAGCACATAATCTAAGATCGTTAGGGGTAAGCGAAGGATGAGTATTTTTCACTTTTTTAAGGAAGTCTTTGTCGGCATTATTAAAAGCCTCTTTAAACATATCCCAGGTATCATCTTCATTTATGTTCTTGTTGATTGTGCTTATTACCGATTTGACATTTCTTTCGCCACCCTCGGCATTTTTTTTAAGGTCGTCTTTAATCATGGATAACAGCTCATTCTTTTTGATGAGGTTCATGGTCGATACGGCAAGTTCCCTGTTTTTGCTTTCAAAGTCCTGTTCAAGCTGTTGGTTCTTTATTTTCATAAGTTCCTGCTCATTTTCAAGTTCTTTTATCTCAAGAAGCCTGTTATTTTCTTCAATAAGCTTTTCTCTTTGCCTCTGGTAATAATTCTTGTAGGTGCGGTTTATCATATAGGCTGCGATAATTATGAATATGAGGTAGATAAACAAAGCAAAATTTGTTGCATACCACGGTTTAAATATGGTAAATTCATATTCTGCAATGTTACCCGATATGGAGTTGCCGGTTTTTGCCCTTATCCTGAATACATAATGCCCTGAAGGTAGGTTTTTGAAGTTTGCGGAGGGTTTGCCACTCCATTCGCTCCATTCGTCCTGCATGCCCTCAAGCATATACTGGAACTGTGCATTTACATATTTACCATATTCAGGAACTGTATAGGAAAAAGTAAGGTTGTTTTCTTTGTATTTAAAACTTCCTTCATTGTTAATACTATGAAGTATTCCGCTTTGGTTAAGCCTGTTTGAAGTAACATTGGTAATACTTACATTATAAGTATTAAAATTAAGGTCGTTTATGTTTATAGTGTAATAGCCATCAGTGGTACCAATAAGATACGTACTTGGACTTATTTGTGTAATGTTTTCAAATCCCAACATCGAGTTGGTAAGCGAAGAGGGGATAGGTATTATATTGTGTTTTAGTTCAGCATTGAGCTTACCTGCCGAAAAATAATTAATATAGTCTCTGGTAAAGAACCATAGCTTAGCTGAATTGTCAGGGGTTAGTTTTCCTGAGGTGTATTCATCTTTCGTAAATACCTTAGAAAGCTGTTGTTGTTTTACAAAAGTTTTTGTTTTAGGCTCTACTTTAAAAAAACCATCCTTAGAAGCATAATAAACATCATTATTAAATTTGCTAAGGCTGGCATTTTTACCTTTTGCTGGAGATTTATAGGCGACTGACTGTACTACTTTTGTATAATCTTTGTCTGTTACTATTCTGAATACTCCCTTATATTCGTGGCTGATATAAATATCATTTTTACCCAGTGTTTCAAAATAGCGACTCGAATAGTCGAAGCCTTTTATCCAGTTCCTGAATTTCCATCCGCCACTGATTTTTTCTAACACTGATATACCGTGATAATTCCCCTGAAGCAGCATATTAGGATTCGAGGGGTGTTTTTCGAACTTCCATGTTCCGGATTTATCAAATATTCTTGTGGCTTTACTTGAATTAATTATATATGTTCCTGAATCATGTCCGCAAAAAAGAGTATTATCGTAAGTGTGTAAAGACCATACCTGGCCTTTAGTGCCGGGAATAAATTTAAAATCTTCGTTGGCTGTGTAGTTCCTGTAAAATAATCCCTGATTCGTTCCTATATACAACAGCCCATTGTGAAGGATTGAGGTATATACCGTTCCTAAAAAACCGGTATCATCAACAAAACTTCGCACCGCCGACTGTAAATTGATACAGTTTATACCATTATCAAGGCCAATCCATAAATTCCGGTCGCGATCTTCATATAGAGACAGCGCGGTGTTATTGCTAAGTCCCTTATTTTGGGTAATGTGGTATTTTATCTTACCTGCAGGATTCAGAATATATATACCGTTAGATACCGACCCCAGAGCTAAGCTGCCGTTGCTAAGCATCTGGCCACTGTATATACTGCTGTTTTGCAATTCTCCATCGGCCTCTGTAGTCCACTTAGTTACGCTATTGTTCTTTAGTTCGTAAAATCCGTTAAGCTGCGTTTGGATCAGAAGTGCTTCATTACGGTCATAAATACTGACAATCTTATTGCCGGTTATGACCGGATTAGCCGAGACAAGTTTGCTTTTTCCGTTTTCAATTTCATATAATCCGGTGCCAAAGGTTTGATAAAGTATTTTGTTGTTAACACTAAAAATCTTGTTTACTCCGGTTTCGGGCTTTATGATATTAAAAGATTTGTTTTTTGAGTCATAAATAAATATCTGGCTTAACGATTGAAAAATAACCCAATGATCGTACTGGGTAATGTTCCAGAATTGTTCATCGTCAAGTATTTTATTTTTTATCGATTGGCTTAATGAGAAGTATTTTAATTTTCCGTCCTGTTGTCTTTCCCAATAACCAAATTCCATATAACAGCCCGTGTATATCCTTTTTTCAATTACCTTCACCGAACGCACTATAGTTTCATTGGGTGATGGATACAAGGTCCATTCAGTACCGTTATATTCCAAAAGGCCTTCGTTATTGGCAAAATACATAAAGCGGCTTTTATCCTGGGATATCATCCAGTTTTGATTTCCTGCATTATAATTCGATGCACTGAATTTTACGATAGGTGGCAGCTCCTGAGCATTTGTAAACAATGCAAGAAGGATAATATATAGCGAAAGTAATTTTTTGATCAAGGCTGAAGGTTTTTATAATACTTATACGAATATACAATTACTACTAAAGAATTGGAAGTGGTAAGAAATAAACTGATGTAGATTCATTGTTTTTTCGATGGAATCATACGCTAATTATTGTTTTTGGTGGCTTATTGTGTGGGATGTTGTTAAAAATCTAGTTAAATTTTAATGTTAAAGTCTGTTTAAGGCTTTTTTTTGAAAAAACAGCAAAACACTTGTAGGGTAAAGAATTACGCTTGTTTTTGGAGTAATGAGTAAGTTAAAGTAAGTTTAAATAATGGTTTTTAAAATATTATTAAGAATGTTCAGGGATAGATTTGTCTCACTAACATTCACTTAATTTAATTTTAAAAGACATGAAAAAGATCAATTTATTTGTGAGCATGCTTGCAGTTGCGGGCTTAGGATTTACATCGTGTAGTGATGATGATAACAACAGCACTAGCGAAAATGTAAAGATTGAAGGAACGTATAACCTAAAAGAGGTAAATACAGCTGCTGAAACTGATTTCGACCAGGATAACGATTCTCATATCAATCAGATGGAAGAATCAGATTGCTACAACAACGGAAGAATCGTTTTAAATTCAGACAATACA
Source organism: Flavobacterium sp. AG291 (assembly GCF_003350375.1). Taxonomy (GTDB): domain Bacteria; phylum Bacteroidota; class Bacteroidia; order Flavobacteriales; family Flavobacteriaceae; genus Flavobacterium; species Flavobacterium suzhouense. The sequence goes on from NZ_QQAR01000003.1 coordinate 140,909, forward strand.
TTTGAATATAAAATTACCGGTATTCTGGTAAGTGGTGGTGAAGCAGGTTGTGCAGAAACAAAAACAGTAACCGGTGTATATACTTCGCAACCGGCAGCTGATCCAAACAATGCACTAATTACGTTAACTTATGACGATAACGGACAGACAGCAACACGCCAGTTTACTAAAATTGGTACAGAGCTTAGTTGGTCTGATAATACTATATTGTCTACATACCCAGACAGGAATGACGAAGGTGCGGCCGTACTTGTACCGGGAGCAACCGAGTATGTTTACAAAAAATAATTGCTAAACAATTGCTATGAAAAAAAACGGATGCTTTAGCATCCGTTTTTTATATGATCTCAGCACTAAGGCCAGCTTCCAGCAACAAAGTACACTGAGGCTTTAAATCCTTTAATTCGCCGGTCTTAACAGTGCATTTTCCATTGTAATGCACTATAAGAGAGCATTGTTCGGCCTGTTCTGCCGTATGCTTGCATACTCTCATTAAGGTGTCGATAACATGGTCAAAAGTATTTACATCATCATTATACAACACTATCTCGTTATTATTGCCAACTGCTTCTTCAACGAGTACCTCTTCTAATACTTTTTCTCTTGTGCTCATCTTCAAATACTTAATCTAAAATGCTAATTTACATATTTTAGCGAAACCCAATTGTTCCTGCTGAATTTTTTTGCAAAGGTAAGCCCTTTTTCTGTACACGAAGCATCAATTGCCGGAATGTCTTCTTCATAAAAGCCGCTTAACAGTAAAATACCACCTTTGTTCAGGCAGTCAACATACTGCTGCATATCGTTTAATAATATGTTACGGTTGATGTTAGCAATAATAACGTCATACTGTTTGCCTTCTAACAAGGCGGCATCACCTTCATATACACTAATATGGTGACAATTATTGCGCTCGGCATTTTCTATAGAGTTCAGGTAACACCAGTTATCAATATCTATAGCATCAATAGGCTGGGCGCCACGCATTTCGGCAAGAATAGCAAGAATAGCAGTGCCACAACCCATATCCAGGGTCTTTTTGCCTTCAAGTTCTGTTTCAAGCAGGTGCTGAATCATCATGAAGGTAGTTTCGTGATGCCCGGTACCGAAGCTCATTTTAGGCTCGATCACGATATCATACTTAGCGTTTGTCTTTTCGTGAAAAGGCGCACGCACGCGGCAGGTGTCATCTACATCAATCGGTTCAAAATTCTTTTCCCATTCTTCATTCCAGTTAACCTGTTCGATTTCTTCAAAAGTATATTCGATTTTAAAATCGGGAGAGCTTAAAATGAAAATATCTTCCAGAATATTTTCGTTCCAGAACTGTTTTTGTATGTAAGCCGAAAGCCCATTTTCAGTCTCAATGAAACTTTCAAAAGGTGTTTCGCCTAACTCGGCAATCAATATTTCAGAGCCTAACTCTTTGGGTTCTACCGTAAAATGGTATCCAATATATATGTTTGACATAACTTTAATTTTCCGCAAAGGTAACATTTAGGTAACATTGCGTAGTAATAATTAATATTAAGTTTGCGCAAACTTTACAGTGCCTCCGTATGAGAAGAAAGTCTTACTAAAATCGACTCGGGAACAATGAAAAGTAAACACGAAATAACATATAATTTTTTGAAACACTCTTAAATGAAAAACATTTTTACGTTATTAATTATCCTTATTGGTTTTAGTGCAATGGCACAGGATCCTATCATTAAGAAGACCACTACCGATAATGACCTTAAACTATCTGCGCTTCCATATTATAATTATGGAAAAGGAGTGGGGCTTACCTCACCGGATAGTATCTTTCAGTTCAACATCCGTTTCAGGATGCAGAACCGTGCTACGTATATACAAAATGAAGATGAAGATGGAGCAATTTCAGCAGAGATACGTCGTTTAAGGCTACGTTTTGATGGTTACGTAGGTAACCCTAAATTCATTTATGCGATCCAGTTATCTTTTGCTCCGGGCGATGTAGGGCCGGCACAGGATGGAGAAAATATTAATATAATTCGTGATGCGATTGTGTTTTATAGGCCTAACAAACACTGGAGTTTTGGTTTCGGACAGACGAAACTTCCGGGTAACCGCCAGCGTGTAAACTCATCGGGTGGTCTTGAGCTTACTGACAGAAGTATTAATAATGCAAGATTTACCATAGACAGGGACTTTGGTTTCCAAGTGCACAATCAGCGTGAGGAAATGGATAAATTTTCTTATGCAGCAAGGGGGGCAATAACCACCGGTGAAGGAAGAAACTCAACAGACAAACCGGATAACGGACTTGCCTATACAGGTAAATTAGAATTATATCCGTTAGGAGCTTTTACTAAAGATGGTGCTTTCTTTGAAGGGGATATCAAGAGAGAACCTAAGCCTAAATTCATGGTTTCGGGCGCGTATCAGTACAATGACCTTGCAAGAAGAACAGGCGGACAGCTTGGCTTGGATCTTTTTGAAAAAAGAGATATGCAGACATTACTTTTAGACGGTATGTTTAAATACAACGGATGGGCTTTTATGACAGCTTATATGCAACGTATGGCCAATGACCCAATTACGGTGAATCCTGATGATGCAACTGATACTCGTTTCATTTATACAGGTCATGGTTATGACTATGAGCTAAGTTACGTTTTCCCTTCCCACTACCAGATTATTGGTCGTTTTTCAACACAAAAGGCACATAAAGATATCGCTGCCATAGCTCCGGACGCTAATCAGTATACAATAGGTCTTACCAAATATGTATGGGAGCACGCTTTTAAAGCGCAGCTGGAGTTTACCTATGATGAACTAAACTATTTTGATAATTCTTCAAAACATAATTTCTACGTACGTTTCCAGGTAGAAATAGGTATATAGTATTTGATATATAGTATAATAAAACCGTCCCGCATTGCGGGACGGTTTTGTTATGTAAAATACCCATTGACGGGTATTTAGACATTGAGTTAACTTGTCTATTTTAGCATTTTAAATGCGGATTATGATAAGATATGTTTTTATAGTATTCTTTTTGCTATTAACCGGATTAGGGTACTCTCAAGCCAACTCCTTAATTGGTAATTGGAAAGCTGTTGCTATTAATAATGGAGAAGTCTATTATGATTTCAAAAAAGATTCTATTTCAATTTTATCTGATGATTTAAAGGAAATGTATGATGATGAATCAAAAGTTGATGTTTTAAAACAACTTATGAAAAGATTGTATGGTAATGCAAATTTTGAATTTAAGAAGGACGTTTTAAAGATGGAATTTCAATCAGGAATGATAATAGAGTCAAAATATAACAATGACGTAAAACGTGATGTCATTGTTATACAAGATAAAAATAGCCTGAATGAAATTGTTGATGAGGAAATGCAATACAAATTATTTGATAACAGACTCCATCTAAGTTTTAATTTTGAAGAAACTCCGTGTTTATTTATTCTTGAAAAAGTAAAGTGAGTTAATATTCAAGTTACAAAATCCTGCTTCGGCAGGATTTTTTGTTAATAAGGCGGTATAGAGTAGTTGCGATGAAAAATATCCACTTATATCGTTTTAATTTTAATAAATTTGCAATGTTTAATAGTTAATTCAATATGTTACAGACAGCCGAAAATACCCTTACGGGAACATTAGAGCAATATTTCCAGAAATTCAGGAATAATATTGTAGGTATAGGGCAGGAATTCGTTTCGCCATTTGGCAAAAAAGAAATCGTTTATACCGACTGGACTGCCAGCGGAAGGCTGTATCGCCCTATTGAAGAAAAACTATTGAACGACTTTGGTCCGTTCGTGGCTAATACCCATACTGAAACTACTGTTTCAGGTACGGCTATGACCAATGCGTACCACGAGGCACGCCACATCATTAAGCACCACGTTAACGCGAGTGAAGACGATGTGCTTATTACCGATGGTAGTGGTATGACAGGTGTGGTAAATAAATTCCAGAGAATATTAGGGCTTAAAGTACCTGAGAATCTGAAAGCATTTACTAATGTTCCTGAAGAGAAAAAGCCCGTGGTTTTCGTTTCTCACATGGAGCACCACTCTAACCAGACTTCATGGCTGGAGACTATTGCTAAAGTTGTGCTTATCCCTGCTTGTCCTGAAGGGCTTATTTGTCTTGACAGTTTTAAACAATTGCTTGAAGAGCACAAAGATCATACATTAAAGATAGCGTCGGTAACGGCTTGTTCTAACGTAACAGGGATTAAAACACCTTATCACGAAATTGCTAAACTGGTACACCAGTACAATGGTGTGTGTTTTGTAGACTTTGCCTGTTCAGCACCTTACGTTAAAATTGATATGCACCCTGCTGACAGCGAAGCTTACCTTGATGCTATATTCTTTTCTCCGCACAAATTCCTTGGCGGCCCTGGTACATCAGGGGTGCTGATATTCAACAAAAAGCTATACAAAAACATGGTGCCTGATCATCCGGGTGGAGGGACAGTAAGCTGGACTAACCCTTGGGGTGAGCACAAATACCTTGATAATATTGAGGAGCGTGAAGATGGTGGTACGCCGGGCTTCCTTCAGGTTATAAAAACAGCTTTGGCTGTTAAGCTTAAAGAGCAGATGGGAGTTGATAATATCCTTAAGAGAGAAGAGGAGATCGTTGATTACGTTTTCGATTATCTTGGTAACATTCCTAATCTTAATATTCTTGCGCCTCAGCATAAAAACAGGCTGGGTGTAATTTCGTTCTATATCGACGGACTACACTTTAATCTGGGTGTAAAATTGCTTAACGATCGTTTTGGTATACAAACACGTGGCGGATGCAGTTGCGCAGGTACTTACGGACATTACCTGCTTCACGTAGACCAGGAGCAGTCAAATTATCTTACGGAGAAAATCACTTCGGGTGATCTGATACAAAAACCGGGATGGATAAGGATGTCTATCCACCCAACAACTACCAATGCCGAGATACAATACGTTTGTGAAAGCATTAAGGCTGTTGCCGAGAATTTTGGTGAGTGGTCTAAGGATTACAATTACAACAGGTCAAGCAATGAATTTAGCCATATTAACGCTTCTAATTCTGAAAACGACAGGATAAAAGAGTGGTTTACGCTTTAGTAGTTTTAAAGGATATTCTGAATTTAGTCCCGGAGGGACGTCATATTTATAGAAAAATTTTATTCCGATGATAAAGAGCTCCGGAGGAGCGGTATAAAAATATGCCGCTCCTCCGGAGCTCTTTTGTTAGGTTTTTTACTTTCTATAAATATATCGCTCCTCCGGAGCTAATAAATTAAAGTGATTAAGCCGGATCGTTTTTTCGGTGTTTAAAACGTTTGTGTGTCCACAGGTAATATTCAGGAGCTTCGAGTATCTGCTGCTCAAGCATCCTTAGAAATCCATCGGTAACTTTATAATCGGGAATTTCCTTTATGTTTTCAACAGCCACAAAAGCAGCGGAATAATGTCCTCTTGAAACCTTGCTCACTTTGGCGTAAGCCATATTCATATCCTGTTTTTTGGCAAGCATTTCACCTCCTGTAAAAACAGGAACTTCCATGCCAAAAAACATAGCCCAGTGCAGTGCTTTGCCAAGTTTAGGAGATTGATCGGCTACAAAGCCATAGATACCCTTTACTCCCTTGCGTTCGTTTTGGCGTATTACAGGAATTGTTTCTCTTGTTCCTATAAGCTCAGTATTGAATTTGCCACGAATTTTACGGACAAGACTATCAAAATACTTGTTCTTTATTACTTTATATACACCATAGCCTTTGTAAGTGGTAAGGCGTCTGTTCATGATAATAAGCCATTCGTAGCTTGCATAATGTCCTAATAAAAGAATTATGCTTTTACCCTTAGCTTCAAGATCTTCGATTACCTCATAATTCTCAAAAACATAGCGTTTTTGCAACTCTTTATCGCTAATGGTAAGGGTTTTTGCCATCTCAAAGAAACTGTCGGTAAAATGGCTGTAAAACCTTTTCTCAATTGCTTTGAGCTCTTTGGGGCTTAAATGACCCAGTGTAAGGCGAAGGTTTTCACGGACGGTTTTTTTACGATAGCCTATGATACGGTATATGATGAAACAAACGATATCCGAAAAAAAGTATAAAATCCTGAATGGTAATATAGAAATAAACCAGATGAATGGATATAGCAGTAAGTAGGCGAGAAGCTGCATTCTTATTTTTTTACAAATATACGATATAAGTTTGTTAAGGTGTTTCCTATAGAATCAGGATTGACTAAATTTACACATAAAACTTATACTTATGAATTTGCCCCTTGTTCTTATCGCAATGATTGTGATAAACGCTATTGTGAGCTATAAAGGCTTTAATGATATCTCTTTTTTCAGAAAATATGAATTTCATATAGGAAGCATCAGGGCTGGAGAGCAGTACCGTATGTTTACATCGGCTTTTCTGCATGCCGACTGGATGCACCTTGGTTTTAATATGCTTACGCTTTACTTTTTTGCTCCGGTGGTAATATACAATATTGGAACCCTGGGTTTTCTGCTGGTTTATTTTGCGAGCCTTATTTGTGGCAGTCTGCTTACACTGAGTTTTCATAAAAACGAACCTTCGTACCGAGCGATAGGTGCTTCAGGTGCTGTTATGGGAGTGTTATTTTCTTCAATACTAATCTATCCTGATATGCAGGTTAATTTTATGCCGGGTTATATTTTTGGTATAGTTTACCTGTTATTTACTATTTATGGTATGAAAACAAGAGCGGGTAACATAGGCCACACTGCCCACTTTGGCGGTGCTATTGGCGGATTTATAATTACGCTTATTCGTATACCGGATATTCTTTTTCATAACACCATGGTAGTGATTTTGTTAGCTGTTCCGGTAGTGATTATGTTGATCATGGCGAAAGCAGGAAAACTGTGATGTCACCAAAACTGGCACGTAATTTGAAAATCTAAAAGAAAAATAAATCAATCATTATGAAAAGAATTGCATTAGTACTATTATTTGTTACGTCATTAGCGGGGGCTCAGGTAACACAACAGAATCAACAACCGCTTATTAATGTTTCAGGAGAAGGAAAGATCATGGTAACGCCGGACAGAGCTGATATTACCGTAGGTGTGGAAAATGTTGGTGCAGATGCCAACGATGTCAAGAAAAAGAATGATGCCACTATTGATGCTGTGATTAAATACCTGAAAAGCATTAAGCTTCCTGCTGAAGATTATCAGACACAAAGGGTAAACCTTTACAGGAATTACGATTACAACAAAAAGAAATACAGCTATACAGCTTCTCAAACCATTACCATACACCTAAAAGACCTTTCTAAATACGACAGTATGATGATGGGGCTTGTAGATGCCGGAGTAAACAATATTCAGGGGGTGGAGTTTAAAACTTCCAAACAGGCACAATATGAGTCGGAAGCCCGCGTTAAAGCTGTAGCGGCAGCCAAACAAAAAGCAGCTGATTATGCCGGAGCGCTGAATCAGAAAATAGGGAAGGCGGTTACTGTAACCGATAATACGCAAACCTATTATCCAAGAATGATGGCAGCAATGAAATTTAACGATGCTGAAAGTGCAGATATGCCAAAAGAAACACTGGCTATAGGAGAGATAACCGTTACGGCTAACGTAAACATAAGTTTTGAGTTGAATTAATCTTAGTATATTTAAATTGAAAAAGCCCGGTGCATTGCGCCGGGCTTTTGTTGTTTAATCTGTTAAGGCTGTAAAGGGTTTATATTCAATCCATTTCCTGAGTATGTTTACACGTTCTTTTACAAAACGGTCAGTGTAGAAAGTATTGGACCAATCGTCAAAATTCTCATGCTGAAAGCCAAAATAAAACATCCAGAATCCAAAACCAAACCATTTCATGTTGTTTATTTCAAGATCGCTTACGGGTCTGATTGTTTTGTAGGCATTAAGAAATATGCTAAAGCATCTGTCGGCATCTTCACGGGTTCTTTTTCCCAGCGAAACATCAAAAAAGTAATGGATATAAAAGGTGGTTATATCATAGATGAGATAGCCTTTTCCTGCAAAATCAAAATCAAAAAAAGTTAGTTTATCTCCAAAAAAATGAAAATTTTTAGGTAAAAAATCAAACTGGCAATAGCCTGTTGGTAATTTATCTAATGGTAGTTTTTCAAGTTCGGTTATTGCCTTATTTGCCAGTTCTGTTAACACGATATATTCTTCCGGCATATTTTTGAAAGCCGGTTTTACTACAGCCAGAGGGTGTCTTAGTGTCGTGTCTATATTAAATTCAGCCCGGCTATAATCTAATTGTATTGTTGCTGATACATTATGAAACTTTGCCATTTCTGTCCCAAGAGTTTCCAGTTGGCTGTCGGTAAGATTATATTCCGGTTCGCCTTCGGCATAGGTAAAAAGCATACCAAAACGTTCTCCTTCTGCTGCGGTAAAAGGGGTAAGCATATTTCCTTTTGAGTCAGGGATGGTATGAGATACGCTTACATCACTTTCTTTTAGAAGGTTCAGCAGTTGAGCTTCGCCTTTTATTTCTTCTTCAGAGCGATGGCTGCTGCGATATATTTTGAAAATATACTTACTGTTTTCCGTTTCAACTACATAGGTGTCGCTTACATTATGTATGAGTAATTTGCAGGAAATAACCTTTAAATTATATTGAACGGCAATATGATCGCCAACGGCAGATGCTTTTAATACAGAGTATTGAGTAGGGAAGATATTCATAAATAGGCAGGTAAGATAAAAGGGGAAGCAAATATAAAAACAAAAAATTGTCTGTTATTTCATTTCAAAGTATATTTGCAGCATATATGGCAATGATGTCTGCCTTGAACTGCTTACAAATCAATTTGAAGCTGATGACGTCTGTTAATGGCTAATGCCAGTATAGATGTATTTAATTAATTCAAGGTATGAAAATTTACAACTTCAAAAATTACATTGCCCGTATCTCTCAAAGTTTTTATTTATTATATATCATCAAATGGCTGCTGCTGTCGATTGTTATTGGACTGTCAATTGGTTCGGCCTCTGCTTTTTTTCTTGTCTCCTTGAACTGGGTAACCAACTGGCGTGAAAGCCATGTATGGATCATTGCGCTTCTGCCATTGGGAGGGCTGGCAATTGGTTTAATGTATCATTATTGGGGTAACAGTGTAGTAAAGGGAAATAACTTGCTTTTAGAGGAATTTCATTCTCCTAAGCAGATAATTCCTTTCAGGATGGCACCGTTGGTGCTACTTGGAACATTGTTAACGCACCTTTTTGGAGGATCGGCAGGCAGAGAAGGGACGGCAGTTCAGATGGGAGGTGCTATTGCAGACCAGTTTACCCATTTTTTTAAGCTTAGACAGGAGGATAGGGGTATAATTCTTATAATGGGTATCAGTGCAGGGTTTGCGTCCGTTTTTGGAACACCGCTCGCAGGGGCTGTTTTTGCATTAGAAGTTATGGTGCTAAACCGTATAAAGTATGATGCTTTGCTACCAAGCCTAATAGTCGCTCTTATCGCAGATTATACCTGTACAGCGTGGCATGTAAAACATACACATTATGCTATTGATGTCGTGCCTGGATTAGCTCCCGATACTCTATTATGGACGATTATAGCAGGAATTTTGTTTGGGCTTGCTGCTATGCTTTTTTCAAAGGCAGTATATTTTTTTACTAAAGTTTTCAGGCATAAAATTAGTTATCCTCCATTAAGGCCTTTAATTGGCGGTGTTTTTATAGCATTATCAGTTTACTTGATGAGTACTACCGAATATATAGGGTTGGGTGTTCCCGTAATAGTAAGATCGTTTGGAGAGAATTTGCCGGTTTATGCTTTTATGATAAAATTGCTCTTAACCACTTTTACTATCGGAGCCGGTTTTAAAGGGGGGGAAGTAACACCTCTGTTTTTTATTGGGGCCACTTTAGGAAATGCCTTGTTCCTGATTTTACCTTTACCAATGGCGTTTTTGGCAGGAATAGGATTTGTAGCTGTTTTTTCAGGTGCAACTAATACTCCTATCGCCTGTACAATAATGGGTATCGAACTTTTTGGCATAGAGGCAGGTGTTTATATAGCGTTGGCCTGTTTTGTGGCTTATCTTTTTTCAGGATATACAGGAATATATAGTTCTCAGAATCGAGTAGGTGTTAAGTATTTGTTGTATGAAAAGATAAAAGGTAAAAGTTTGAAGGATTTGTGAGGAGTAAAGATTTATCGGGAATTGGGGGGATGAACATGAAGAACGTTTACGATCGCTCATTTTAAAACGTCTTGATTAAATTATAGAACTCTAATCATTACTGAGAGTTTCTTGTTTTATATAATAAAGTAGCCATTTTAGAATTACGCATGTAATGCGCTTTAAATTTTCAAAATCAGATATCCTATTTCATTTTGACATATTTGAGGTGATATATATGTAAAGTAAAATCAGTTAATTTGTCCACGTTTACCACGTTCAAATCATTCTGCAAACTGGCAGCATAATTTTTTAAAGTGCTTGAATTTCTTGGATTTTAACAAACAGATGCGACAGAACCTTATTTAGCGATTTTACTGATCATACCATTAAATATAAAATAGTGAAATGGAAGCACTAAATACCAATACATCCTTCCTGCCAGGCCAAGTGGGCGAAATGTAGCTGTTTGGTATACAGTGTTTCCTTTAATTCTAAATTCCAGCCATGCTTCTCCCGGCAGTTTCATCTCGGCATACAGCAAAAGCCTTTTCTCTTTGGGATCTGTATAAATAACCCGCCAAAAATCCAAAGTATCGCCTGCATTTACAGATGATATATTCCTCCGCCCCCTTTTGAGGCCTACACCACCAAACAGCTTATCAAGAAATCCCCTAAAACTCCAGAGCCAGTCGGCATAATACCATCCTGAATATCCCCCAATGGCAAAAATGCGCTCGGCTGCCTGCTCAGGATCTTTAGTAGTTGCTGTCTTGCGGTCTGTGAATACACCGAATTCAGGTACCTGTATCAGCTTTGAGAGTTTTTTACCTGCCTGCAGATTTCCCATAGCATCTTTCCAGCTGGATAACACCATGTTCTGTTCTATCTTATCAAAAGCAATACGAATAGCCTGACGGTACGGAATCAGTGTAATGCAAAGCTGTTCAGCTAATTTATTGCGATTGGCTACAACGTCTACCTTCATGCTCTCCACGAGATTAGCTGCGAGAGAATAAGACGTGGAGGTGACAAAATAAAGCCAGTAGGAGGAGAGGCGTGGTGTCATGACGGGCAGGGTAAAAATATGCCTTTTGAGGCCCCTTTCCTTTGCAAACTGTAAAAGCATTTCCTTATAGGTAAGTATATCCGGCCCATAGATATCAAAATGTTTACCGAAAGTGGATTCCTTTAGCAGGACACCGGAAAGGAACTGTATGACATTACGAACTGCGATAGGCTGGCATTTTGTATGCAGCCATTTTGGTGCAATCATGACAGGAAGCTTTTCGATAAGGTCACGGATGATCTCGAAGGAGGCGCTGCCGGATCCCACAATAATACCTGCTCTTAGCGCGGTCAGGGGAATAGCTGAAGAGGCCAGTATCGTTTCCACATTTTTGCGTGAGGCGAGGTGCATTGATAATTCCTGCTCGTTCACTATGCCTGTAAGGTAAATTACCTGCTTTGTTGCTGTCTTATTTATAGCATCGACAAAATTCCTGGCAGAGCGTTCTTCCATCTCACTGAATTCTCCGCCTGAACTCATGGAATGGACCAGATAGTAGGCTGCGTCAATGTCATCAGCAAAATTAAGGCTGGATGAATCCAAAAGGTCCGCTTCCATAACGCTTAACCGTTTCTTATAGCCGTATTTTGACGTGTCTAAACGTGAGGCATCCCTGACCAGGCATATCACTTCATGCCCATTTTCCAGAAGAGCGGGAAGAAGGCGCTGTGCTATATAACCGGTTGCACCTGTCAACAGTATTTTCATGCATTAGAGAGTTAGGCGTTCTTTTACCTATAAAATTATTAAATTTTGTTTAATTTTATTACTTGTTATGGTTAACAATTTCATATGTTTTTAATTTACCCCAGAACATGAATAACATTAAAACGATATTTTCAATAGGTGATCTGGAAAAGCTTTCGGGAGTAAAGGCACATACGATCAGGATATGGGAAAAACGATATGGGTTGTTGTCACCAGAGCGAGGCAGTAACAATCTTCGTTGGTACGGCCTTGAGGAACTTCGCAAGCTCCTTAATGTCGTTTTGCTGACGGATTACGGGGTAAAGATATCTAAAGTCGCGAAGATGGGTACATCGGAGATTGAGATGATGGTCGGTGAGATCCGCGTTGGAAGACAGGATGTTAATCATGCTATACATCTTTTTAAGCTGGCTATGATGACCTTTGATCAGCCACTTTTTCTTGATGCTACGGATCACCTGCTGGCAAAGATGCCATTTGAAAAGATATTTTTGAACTACTACATGCCTTTTCTCGAAGAAATCGGAATAATGTGGCAGGCGGGGACTATTGAGCCTGCACATGAGCATTTTATCAGCTGCCTGATTCGTATGGTAATCATGCAACAGATTGCTTTAAGCAGCAAAAAGGTCAGAAAAGGTATTGCTGCAAAATATGTTCTGTTCCTGCCCTTTGGTGAAATCCATGAACTCGGCCTTATTTTTTTGCAATACTTGATTACTGCCCGTGGTGAGGGTTGTGTATATCTGGGTAGCAATATCCCGCTCGACAGCCTTTCAGAACTGATGCGGCTATTTAGGAATATAACATTCATTACCTATATGACCGTAATACCGGAAGAAAAACCGTTAGATATGTATGTCGAGACCCTTCTGTCAATGGTGAGGGGAAACGAGTCGGAACTTTGGATTGTGGGGCGCAGGGCTTCTGAATTACTAATCGGCGAGCAGGAAAATTTGAAAAGGTTTAACGCTCTGCACGATATAGTATCAAAATTATCATAGATTCTTACCGGTCGATAATGGTTTATTCGTTGTGGAATGAATTGTTTAATTATATTTTGTTGAGCCTAATTCCCGGATATTAGAATCGGAAAGATCATCTGACCGCATAAAATCTAGATTCCTGATATATATGTACCGGCTTTTCCGAAGTACTACTTAAACAAATTCTAATTTTTTGTTTAATTATTTACGTCAATTATGTAAACAAAATTTTTCATTTTAATTTTGGGATACAAACCTAAAAATAAAATATATGAAAAGAGATTTTTTTAGGAAGGGAGTGGCAATATTGGCACTATCCTTCATTCCCTTGGTATCGTGTAGTGATGATGACAGCGACACGATGCAGCAGAACAATACGATAGCGGATGTAGCTTCGTCAAATGCAAATCTTTCAGTGCTTGTGGATGCACTTGACAGGGCAGGCCTGACTGCTACCCTGGACGGGAATGGCAGCTATACTGTATTTGCACCGACTAACCAAGCATTTACTGCTTTTTTACAGCAGAAAGGGTTTGCTAATCTTGAAGCTGTTCCGGTACCCATACTTAAAGAGATACTTCTCAATCACGTCGTTTCAGGTAAGGTAACCTCCTCATCGCTTACTACCGGATATGTAAAGACCATGGCAAAGGGAAGCGCATCAAGCTCCAATACGCTAAGCATGTATATCAATACAGCTAACGGTGTCGTAATTAATGGAGGTGCTTCTAACGGAGGTGCGGCCGTGACCACTGCTGATGTAATGGCAAGCAATGGTGTGGTGCATATTGTTGGCAATGTAATCGATTTACCAACGGTAGCCAGCCATGCAATTGCCAATCCTGACTTCTCTATACTGGTTCAGGCATTGACAAGGGATGACCAGCCTGATTTCGCGGGGATACTTTCCGGAACCCAAAACTCACCTTTTACGGTATTTGCACCAACCAATACTGCATTTGCAAGTTTACTGACAGAACTTAACCTTTCAGGATTAGCGCAGATTCCCCAGGCTACTTTGGAAAATACACTTAAATATCATGTGGTAGCGGGACAGAACGTATTGGCTGCCTCATTAATGGACAACATGACGGTAAACACGTTCCAGGGTGGTAGCTTTACAGTTAACCTAGAAGGCGGGGCTTCCATAACGGATGCAAATGGCAGGGTATCAACCATAACCGCAACGGATGTACAGGCTTCAAACGGCGTTGTGCATGTTATAAACAAAGTACTCCTTCCGCCGATGTAAGCTGACAAATTTAAATTAAAAAACTAGTCTTAAACAAATCAATGTGTATCATTACAATGGTACTCATTGATTTGCTGGTTATTGCAATGGGGTGAATTAATTATTGACTATAACTATTTATGTAAAATGCTATAAAATAACTTGATCACTAGTAATTATTTTCGCAGTAATTACCCTAATGATATATTTAATATGTACTCGAAATCTATTATCCTTGTAGAAGATGATAGTGATGACAGGGAGCTATTTTGTCTTATTGTCCACGAAATGCCTTCTGCTATTGAATGTATAGAATTTTCAAATGGCAAGGATGCATTTGACTATCTCAAAACTACAGACAAACTACCAGACATCATCTTTACGGATCTCGATATGCATCTGATGTCAGGTGAAGAATTTATTATTGAGCTTAAAAAGGAAGGCAGGACCAAAGATATTCCTGTTTATATTTACACGACGCCTTTTATGTTCGGGCATACCTCAGACATTATTAAATCAAGTGTGACAGGCTGCGTTTTCAAAAACAGTGATTTTAATGATTTTGAAAACGGTTTAAAAACGGTATTACAGGAACATTATGGCAGTTCAAAGGAGCCAAGCTGATTTTAAGTATTGCATCAGGCGTCGAAAGCTCCGCAAGCAATGTATTACACAATTGATTAAAATCCTCGTGTCTTTCGAGTTTGGGAAGGATACCTGGCTAATGCTATTCTATGATATTCGATTTCACAGCTGCGCATCACACACTGTTGGCTATTGCGACTTCCAACTAACGATGCTTGGTTTTTCAACTTCCAATAAAAGCCACTTTAACTATTCACTTGTTTGTTTGTCAGCCAAAATCAATCCGTTTCAAAGTTAAGGTCTTTAAATATTTCCCGGGTGATGATCTTCGTATTGTGAATAACATCCTGAAAGGTGCACTCAAGCATTGCAAGTGGAAAAGAAATCCCGTCGCTCATTTCAGTGAGATCCATCGTGAGCACAGTACTGTCCGACAGATTGGGAGAGCCCGTAAGCTGGCCAAATAGTGCTGTCACTTTTTCCTTGTTTTTCCCAAGACTATATGTGGCATACGAATCAAAGCCAGTAAGCGTTTTGATATTGAGTGATATATAATATAAATTATCCATAATTTCAATTTTTATATTATTACTTAAATAGAATTATTTTCAATAGGTGACAATCGATAAATTAACTTTTGTATAATGTTGAGCCATATAGAAGTGAAAAGCATTGTGCAGGTAATTACCGATAACGTTATCTGGTAGGTAGATTTCCCGACCAAGCCTAATGACAAGGCCATTGTAACAAGCACAAAGCTAAACTCGCCAATCTGCGATAACAGTGCGCCACCGTAGAGGCTGTCCCGCCAATTGTTGCCTGTAGCCCTAAAGAGCACCGTATTTATTAGGCTATTGATTAGAAGCACAGAAACTGTCACCAAAAAAATCGTCCCGGCGTTGTTTGCGAAAAAAACAATATCAAGCTGTAGCCCAATCGCCAGAAAGAAAAAAGCCATAAAGAAAACCCGAAATGGTAGTATCGATTTTTCGAGCCATCGGGTAGCCTTATCCTGACTTATTACTATACCTGCCGCGAAAGCACCTAAAGCTGGTGAAAGCCCAAACCAGGCGCTGAACCAAGCCATTCCGAAGCAGATACAAAAGCCGACAAATACCTGAAAGTCGTGATCCGCCAGGATTTCCCTGCCCATGGGAATACTGAACAGTTTGTGTTTAATGGCCGCATTCAAAAAAAGCAAAATAAGTATCCCGCCTATACAAACCTTAACGATCTCAAAAGGCGAGGCATTACTGCCGGACATCATATTCAATGTCAGGATCATTGGCACCACTAAAATATCCTGTATCAGCAGAACTCCGCAGGTAATTATACCCAATTGACTGTTGATTTCCCCAGTTCTTTTCAGATATTGAAATACAATGGCCGAACTGCTTAAGCTAATGATAAAGGATGTAAGAATAATTATTTCGGTACTCCACCCGGCCTTATCTCCAACAAGGAACATACAGGCAAAGCTGAGTGCTAGCTGCACCAAGGCTATCAGCAATGGTTTGTAAAGGTTTTGACCAAGAGCGCGCAAGTCGATATCGGTGCCAATTGTAAACATGAGCATGACTATTCCTAGTTCACCGAGTTCCGAAACTACTTTCGGTTCATGAATAATATTCAGGAAAGCCGGCCCCAGGAGCAGCCCCGATAAAATGTATGCAATAAAGTAAGGTTGCTTTAATTTGCGCAAAAGAAGGATTAATAATAAAACGACGAAGGACAGCACTGCCATCCCTGAAAACAATTGCGATGACATGGGTATACGTTTTTAATAAGTGAATAGCTGCCCGTGTGGACAGCTATTTCATTGAGATAAAATAAATCGGATTATGAAATTTCAATCATCCTCGGAGGCTTCTGTTTTGCTTCTTCTTTCTTAGGAACGGTGAGAAGTAGCAGCCCGTTTTCATAACTGGCAGTGATGTGTTCTTCGTCTACCACATCCTTAGGTAATTCAAAGCTTCGCTGGAACGATTGGTAGCTGAATTCCCTGCGGGTGAAGTTTTCCTGCTGTGTAGTCTGCTTATGCTCCCTGACAGATGAAATTGTTAATAGGTTACCATCTAAAGTGATATTAAAATCACTTTTCTCCATTCCTGGCGCGGCTACTTCCACTTCGTAGCTGTCTGCAGTCTCTTTGATGTTTACCGATGGCAGTGTTGTGCTTGTGGATGAGAAGTTATTGTTTTCCCAATTGAAAAGCTCACGGCCAAAGATGTCATCAAAAAACAAACGCTGAAAGCCCGGTAATTGGCTTCCGTTTCTTTTAATTAGATTCATAACGGTTAACTTTAAAATTGTTAGACATTAAATTTTGAACGTCCACCATCTCGGTGATAATTGCAAAAAAACCAAAATTGTGCCATTCTAAGAAAATGACATTTTTTCAGATTTCATACTGAAAAAATGTCAAGCGGCGCATTAGCAATGTATACTAATCAACATTCAGCCGATGCATTAGTTTTTGGATCATTTTTTTCAGCCTGGACCTATAATCCTCCTCTAGCCAGCTCACGTAGTTCCTGGTGGCGTTTTCCATACACTTGCAATATTGCTTTACCCTCCATTTGATCTCCGCATCCAATTCATCGGCTAAATGTAACGCCGCTGTTATTGTTTCAGCATTTTCGATGCACATGATCGCATGCTGCCGTATTGAATCGCGCAGGACTATCTTAGTTTTCTCATTGCGCTCTAAAGCTAAAAGGTAAGCCGATTCGATGTCAAACGACAATTCCCGGGTCTTCGGAAACATGGCACGAAGGCCAGTGCTGATACTGTGAGATTCATAGTCAGAACTTTTAGCCCTTTTGCTGCTATAATTTTCAGGATTCTCAAAAATATACTTCCAGTCCATTGGCGCATCCCATTCACCAAAGCGTTCGGTATTATTGCCAAGATCAACAATTGAAAATGTCCTCTTATTACTCATCCTCCTGGCCCCTCGTCCAATCATCTGGTGGTATAGCGTGAGCGAATTGGTTGCCCTATAAAGTACAACAGCCTGGACAGAAGGTTCGTCAAAACCTGTGGTAAGCAGCGAAACAGAAGTTAATATTGCACCTTTGGTTTCCT
The DNA here is from genome assembly GCF_003350375.1 of Flavobacterium sp. AG291. GTDB lineage: Bacteria > Bacteroidota > Bacteroidia > Flavobacteriales > Flavobacteriaceae > Flavobacterium > Flavobacterium suzhouense. The sequence goes on from NZ_QQAR01000003.1 coordinate 158,712, forward strand.
TAAACCACTTAAGAACGGCAATACGCTCGTCTTTTGGAGTTTTGTTGTCCAGGTGTCGGATGGCATAACCCGCTTCGGCAAAGAGCTGATGTACCCTTTTTGAAGTAAATATCCCATTATTGAAAATCAAGGTTTTCTTTCCGGTACAATGTTCTTTATAGGCATCCATCAGCATCATTAGCATAGCGTCTGACCCGTACAATACATCGGAGCTGGCGACTGTGTAATCGCCATGCGGTGCAGTTACCAATGAGTGGAGTTCGACATTGTATTTGAACGTTCGGGGTTTGGCTAAATGGCCCTTCCCGATAAGTGACTGGATGTCCTGTCCCACTATAAGCTCACTGTAGCTCTTGTTTAATGGCATGGTACTATCGGAGCTGAGTGGAGTGGCGGTTACACCGATTACAATTGCATTTTTAAATCTTCCTAAAAGCTTGTGGAAAGAGTTATGGTGTGCCTCATCAATAACTACCAGTCCCACGGCATCTGTGTCAAATTCCTTCGATCTTATCCTGTTCTTAAGAGTCTCGATCATAGCAACGACACAATGTGGCTTTACTCTGGGCCTTTTCTTTACGTTGCTTGTGTAAGCAAGCGCATTTATTCCATTCCTTTTTAAAACGGCTGAGGTTTGGCGGCACAACTCAACCCGGTGGGTGAGGACCACAACCTGCTTATCATTCTTTTGGATATATTTTTTAGCAATTTCCGAAAATATAACAGTTTTGCCACCACCGGTTGGCAGCTGGTACAATAGCTTTACTCCGGGTTGCGAAAATTCAATTTTTGAAAAAAGCAACTCTATATCGTTGTGCTGGTAGCCATATAATTTGCGATGCACCTGTGGCGTTTCACCGGTTAGATTTTCCATGGTCTGGTACTTTTTTTAAAGATATATTTTGTCGTACAGCTTCTCGATGGTACCGTATGTCTGCCCTTAACAGGGCGACGAGGTACTTTGTATAAGTACAATTCAAATTACAAAGAATACCGTTATTGGCATGAAGGTTTAAGAAAACTTTAGTCCATTAGAAAAGCGGGTTTTCATAACATGGAAAACTTCGGCGATCGGTCCGGCTAAATGTTGCAGCTAACGATAGTTAAAAAATTGTGGATACATCACCTCGTAAATTGTAAATTATTTATTGTCAGATCGTTAATGATTTAGGTGCCCATCTGCTTTTTTGGGTGCTTAAACTTAGGAGGCTTGTTCGTTCCCTATGGAATATACTGACTAACAGCAGCATTGACTTTCTCGTTGCCATATTTGAAATCGGCAGGCTCTGCTATGGATAATACAAATGAGATTTTGCACCCACGAAAAATTTTTCTGTGACACTTAAAATTCATAGTACGGGCATTCGTGCAAGCAAATTCTCAATACTAACATTCGAAGTCTAAATGGATTTTGCAATTTGCAATATTATTAGTAAATCCCTTGTAATGCATTTTATATTGTGTCGATTAAAGTTATCCGATGGGGTAATTAGCGACTTTTGAAGGGTTTTACGCCTGTTATACACGAATGTATTGTTTATTTTTAAAAGCCTGAAAATCGTATGGCGAGATAATCGCCATATTTTTACCGGAGACCCTTTCGATTATCGAAGCGAGCAGCACATCATTTGTTTTTTGCTGCACCTCTTACTGCAATACTTCACCTCGTCCCAGTTCTTTTTCCATTTTTTTCTCCAGGTAAAAGGACGGTTGCAAACCGTACATATTTTAACGGGCAGATTCTGTTTTTTTACTTTTTTCAACGCTTTGAAATTTTGTTGCCGGTCAACCTTTGTCGGGTACATTTAAAACGGTTAATACCGCTGCTGCGTTTTACCGCATGCTTGGTTTTGCAGTTTTCAACCCTCTTTCGCCATAGCCTGTAGCTGGAGAACTTCAGCTGGGTTTTCATAAAGTTTTTCACGTCATCTTCCCTAAGGCCGAACTGATGGTAAATCGCCTCAAAAGGCGTTCGGTCTTCCCAGGCCATCTCTATTATTCTGTCGGTATCCTCTTCTGAAAATTTGTTTTTCATTCTTATTAATCCCTTTACTTGTTTTATTTTATAATGGTTCCCATTCCTCCGTTAATCCCGAAAACCTGCCCTGTTATCCAGGTAGACTGTGTAAGGAGATGATTTGCAAAGAGGGCGATCTCCTGTGGTGAGCCTATATTTTTTAGCGGATGCCTTTGTTTATTAGCTTCGACTTTTGATTCGTTGTTCAGTAATGCCTGCGCCATTGGAGTATCGGTAAGGGAAGGAGCTATGGCATTTACCCTGACATTTGGAGACAACTCAGCTGCCAGAGCGCGTGTCAGCCCTTCTATAGCACCTTTAGACATAGCTATACTGGCATGATAGGGTAGTCCAGTTTGTACTGCGACACTACTAAGTAGCAATATTCCTGCGTTTGGAGTGTTTTTTATGTTGTTTATATAACTCTTTATAAAACCAAATGCGCTTTTGGCATTTATAGCAAAATCCCTCTCAATATCAGAGGCTGAGAGTCTTTCAATAGGTTTGAGGGTAATACTTCCGGGGCAATATATAAGGGCATTGGCTTTTCCGGAGATTTCCGGTAATTTTTCGTCCGATAAAAAGTCAAAAGGCAAATGCCTGTAATTTGTATTGCCATTAAGCGCTCCTGCTGTACGGCTTAATCCGTATACTATACTGTCTTTTACCAGTATCTTAGCAAGCTCTAAACCAATACCACTGCTGGCGCCCGCGACTATATAGGTGTTAACTGAAGTATTCATTATAATTGTTTTTTACTGTTTTGAGGTATTTTGAGTAGGAACTAAAGCTTTCTGTCACCTCATCAGCCAACCATTCCCTTTGTTCTGTAACGGCATCTTTGTAATTAAATAAGGGATGCTCTTTTGTGATAAATGTGTTGTTGTACTTTTCTTTCAGCTGGCTATATTCGCCAACATAGACCTGTATGTTTTTTATGTTGCCGGAGAGCTGTAAGATAAAGTCCAGTACTTTTTCACTTACCGGGTATTTTTTAAAATGCGAAGGTTCCAGCAGTAGAATGCGGTTTACCTCTTTATCGGAATGCCAAGTCAGATCCAGGTTATAAGAGTTGTACAGGAGTATAGGGGTACTGTTAATTTTTAAATCCTGATTTTCAGGGAGTAGGGTAGTAAAGCTTACATTGCTGCTTTCAGAGAGTGCTATTATCCTGTTTACCTTTTCAAGCTCCTGATACGAGTAATCTAAAAAAGTATCTTTTTGCGATGTTCCGCAAAACCGGTTAATATTTTCCTGGTTAGCGATGTATTTTTTTCCGTTGCGCAAACCGTAAACCCATTGCCAGCTGTAATAATTACTTGCCACATCCCCGTCCAGCAGGTAATAGTACATCCACTGTGCCGGTGCGTCGTAATAATAACCCGCCATGTTGCAAATAGCAGCCGTATACATCCGTACATGATTGTGCATATAACCTGTTTTGTAAAGTTCTGCAATACTAAAATCTATTGCAATTATTCCGGTTGATGCCTGCAGTAATGCGTTAGGCAGTACCTGCGCTGAGTTTGACGGGAGGTATAAAGGGTTGAAAATGTCTTTATTATTTTGTAATAATCTTTGAAAGTATTCCCTCCACAAGAGTTCTTTTAAAAATGTTTCGGATTCCTTAGCACTATATTTATTCCGAATGACTGAATAAATAAATTTTGTGCTTACCACACCGCGCGAAATATAGGGCGAGAGTAGTGAAACAGCGCCGGTAGTATAATTTCTTGTTTGTGAATATACTACAGGATTTATTGCAGCTATTCGATTTACTATTTCGTTATATTTTTGGGAGAATACCATCATAGCTGTAAAAAGAGTACCGTACTTTTAGAAGTACGGTACTCAAGGTTCAGAATTAAAGCGTACTACCTTTTAACTATTATTTTTTGTTCACTTGTTGTGCTTCCGTTTGTTGACTTAACTATATAAATACCTTCAGAAAGCCCTGATACGTCTATAGTGTTACCTGTTGTGTTTACTACCTGTCTTCCAAAAGCGTCGTATAGGTGGTGAGTAAGGTTTGCAGTCAAGTCATATCCTGTTATGGTAATTTTGTCTGCAGCAGGGTTAGGATATACACTGAATCTTTTTGCCTCAAACTCATTAGTATTTAAAGTTGTCAGTGGTAACTCAAGCATAGCTCCTCCTGCACTGGTGACTGCCCATAAGCCAAAAGCCGGACCATCACTGTTGGCCGATGGGTCTAAAAAACCACTTGCCAATACCGTCAGGGATTGTCCTTGCAGGGTCAAGGTGCTTAATGGCGCCTGATAGGAGGCCACAACTGTTTCCCCGTCTGCTGTTGCTATGCTAATTATGTAATCGGCTGTAGGCAGCTCTAAATAATCATTAAAGTTGCTATACTCCAAATCATCCACAATGGTACCTGCACCAACAGCCTGCACATCAACAGTAGGGGCATCGGTTGCTCCGTGGAATACCAATACATCGGTATTTGTTTCGATTGATGCCATCTCCCTTGCCATAGGGTAGACAAAAAGGCCGAAAGGTTGAGAAGGGCTGTATCCTGAATCGCTTATAATCCCGTTGGCTACTACGATATATTTTCCGCCGGGTTCAAGGGTTACGTTAACCGAGTAAATATTGTCTTCAACCGAACTACTAGTTGAGGGAGCAATACTTAAAGTTATTGCTTCACCTGCCGGTGCATCAACAAAAGGAGATGCTGTCCTGAATGCAAAATCATCCAGCAGGAGTGTTTCGTTAAGATAAACATCTACGATTTGAGCGGCAAGGTCGCCAGCATTGTGAAGTACCTGTACCCGAGCTGTCTGATTGGCAAGAGGAAGTTCAATCAGGTCCCCGCCTTCAGCAGTAGCTACCCATAGTCCAAATGAAGGACCGTCACTGTTTGTGGAAGGATCAAGAAAACCACTGGCCAAAACAGTGAGTGCTGTACCCTCAAGATTTAGGCTTGCTAAAGGCACCTGATAAGACGCTACAACAGTCATACCTGTCTGGTCTGTTATATCCAGTATGTAGTCCTGGGTTGTCAGTTCCAGATAATCGGAGGTAAATGAAGGATAGGAGAGATCATTAACGACAGTACCGGCCGGAATGCTGGTTTCTACTGCATCAACAGCAGGAGCATCCGTAGCCCCGTGATTTATCAGTATATCGGTTCCTGCAGAGAGCGCCGTTTCACGGGCACCGCTGAAAACAGAAAGTTCAAAAGGCTGGTTTGGACTGTAGCCGGTACTACTGACTATACCATTAGCCACCAGGATGTACGTTTCGTTTTCTGTCAGTGTAGTGTTTAGTGTATAAATACCATCAGCAGCAGAAGAGCTGTCGCCAGGCGCCACCACGATGGATATTGCTTCACCTGCCGGTGCATCAACAAAAGGTGTTGCGGTCCTGAAAGCAAAGTCATCAAGAAGTATCATACCATTCAGGTATACATCAACGGTTTGTGCGGCAAGATCTGCACAATTATGAATTACCTGTACACGGGCGGTCTGTGCTGTGGCACAGTGAAATGCTAAGAGAAAAATAACTGTAATAAATGTCGTAATTTTTTTCATGGCTATCTATTTTTTTTGTTTAAACATTTTTTAAAATTAGTTAAACAAAATATTTTTTTTAGATATGTTAACATTTAAAAGGTAAATAATTAACTTTTGTTTAACCGGATACTTGTCTTTTCAGTTTATTGACATGCGATACACGGTTTAGAGTTTAACAATTTCCCAGGCAGCCCTGCACATCAAGGGCGGCTATCTGGCTGAAAAAAATGGTTATTGCATAACAATAGGTTTTACGTTACTAATAGGGGGTATGCGTCCCGAAAGCTACCCCTCTCAGGACAGGGCGGTATAATGGTCAAACAGTAAACGTACACACAGCCCGTAACGGTATTCTTGAGCAGGGGCTGCAGGGCAGCCACCTGCCTTGTGATGCAGTCGATGGTAAACAGGGCAGGCAGCCGCTCAGCAGCTGCTCTGCAAAGAGCGTATTGCTTTTGGATAAGGCTTTTTTTTGCCTGCGAAACGTATCGGCAGGGCAGAGCAGAGGCAGTTAAGGTCAGTCGCAGCCAGATTATGCGCCTGGCCCATATCACTACCCTTCCGAGCTATCATAAGTATTTTAAAAGCCTCCAGCAGCTAGGCTATATCGTGTATCGGCCCTCCTATCATCCGGGCGAACGCAGTGAACTGGATATAAAAAAACAACCTTGTAGATAAGGTTGTTTTTTTGTTTTTGCTATAGTGGTACTATGCTGTCCGTATATTATACTTCTCTTTTATTAGCTGTATCTCTTTCTCGAGTTTGCCCAGTATAGCAATATCGGCTTTAGACATCTTATTCGCCTTTTTATTATTGCGCCCTGTCCGTAGATAAAATTCAAAATCTTTAATGAAGGCAAGGTCAAGATCAGCGAATTCCATATCAACACGGTTGAACTTTATTTTGATGAACTCCCTTAAGTGGTTTATCGTAATTGTAAATCGGTCCAGGGTGCCTTCTGCATACCCTGTGCCTATCAGGGCAGCCATTTCCCGGTTATGAGATTCGAACTCTTCGAGGACCTTAACACGGGGTGTAAGCCTACCAAGTATATAATCCATTCTCCGAAGTTACAGGCTTTCCGCTATACAGCAGTTCGGTCTTGCACTCATTCACTTTCATCATCAACGAGTCCAGGAAAAAGTTTAGGGCCTTAGCATTTTCTTTATTTCCTATAGCCCGCTAGGTTTTTTTTGGTCCCAGCGGCTTGCTTCCCATTTGCTTTTTGTTGATGTCTCTTTAGGAATTCCGTTAACGGTTATCCTAAGATACACTGTTCTTGTTTTGCTGTCCTTGTGGGGGCTTTTCAGGAAAAAGCCATCCCAAAACTGTTCTCTGACATAATTCTACTTTTTAGATTAATAAATGTAAAAATACAGCGTCTTAAAATCAAGTCGTTAGCCTGTTTTAACTATTGATATACAGGTGTTTATATGTAATCTGTGGCAAAATTTTTCAGCACTGAATTTTGCCACGATTTTGCCACAAAACTTTTGTGCCGTTTTATAAATTCTGACGAAGTGCAAGGAAATAAAAAAAACCTGCAAATCATTGATTTTGCAGGTTTTACACGTTTTTTTCGGGTTTTTGAAAAATTTGGAAAAGCTTCATTTTCCTTATTTTAACCCATTTCGTGGGGAGAGCAGGATTCGAACCTGCGAAGGTTTCCCAACGGATTTACAGTCCGTCCTCGTTGGCCGCTTGAGTATCTCCCCATGCGTTCAGATCACATTTAAGTTCTCTGCCATTGCGGTGCAAATATAGTACTGTTTTTGTAGTAAACAAACATATTTGCTGGTATTTTAATAACTATTTTTTAAAGCACTGGAAGTTAATTATATAAAATGTGATTTTTATAATGAATTTATAAAATTAGCTGCTGCATTCAATGTTTCTTCGGGTTTTTCCTTGTGTGGAGTGTGTCCGCAATCGTCAATTAATACTTTTTTTGATCTGGAAACACCATATAAAATTCCTTCCACCTGCTTAAAGCTGCCAAATTCATCATTAAGTCCCTGTATTGTCAGGAGAGGACAGGTGATTTGAGGCAGATAATCTTCAATGTTCCAGTTTCTGAAGTCAGGTCTGGTCCAGGTTTCTGTCCATGCCCTGAAAAGAATATCAGTATTATCTCCGTGGTATTTTTCCAGTCTTTCTTTTAGGTTCGTGGTTTTGTAGGCCTCCATGGCTTCGTTGATGCCATTTAGTGTAATTTCTTCTACAAATATATGTGCAGCTTCGGCAATTACGGCTTTTATCTTTTCAGGATATTTAGCGGCTGTAAGGAGCGCAATAGAGGCTCCGTCACTATGTCCAAACAGAATGGGATTTACAATAAAAAGACCGTCTAGCATATTTATTAGTGTATCTGCTTCTGCTTCCATGTAATTAATAGGACGGGGCTCATCGGGCATGGCATCAGACTTGCCATAACCCAATCTGTCATATATCAGTATATTGCATTGGGTAAGCTGCCCAAGCTTTTCCGGAAAATCGCGCCATAGCGCAACGCATCCCAGCGAATCGTGAAGAAAGACAATTGTTGTGTCGTGGTAATTATCGTAATGATATATGTATATTTCCTTTTCGTCAGGAGAGTAGGTATATTCTCTGGTCATAAAACAAAGCTAAGGATATGTGATGCTATAAATAAAAAAATCTCCCGAAGGAGATTTTTTGTATGATTTGAAACCTTATTTAAGAAGTTCGGCAACTTTGGCTTTTAGTTCAGCACCTCTAAGGTCTTTAGCAACGATTTTTCCATTAGCATCAAGAATAAAAGTAGCAGGAATAGACTCTACACCATACTGTTTTGCGATAGGCTCATCCCAAAATTTAAGGTTAGAAACATGATTCCATGTAAGCTTGTCGTCAGCTATGGCTTTTTTCCAGCTTGTAGCTTCTTTATCTAAAGATACACCTATTATGTTAAGTCCTTTAGAGTGGTATTCATTGTATAAAGCAACTACGTTAGGGTTTTCCATACGACATGGTTTACACCACGATGCCCAAAAATCAATAATTGTAACTTTACCCATAGCTTCTTTTAATGAAAGCGATTTTCCGGCAGGAGTGTTAGCGCTGAATGCAGGGGCCGTGCTACCTACTTCAGCATTACTCTTTCCCGGCGCAGCGGCTTGCTCTGTAGGCATTACAGGGGCAGCTGGAGTGTCAGAAAAGGCTTTTATAAGCTCTTTACCTTTTTCTGTCTTTTTAAGATCAGGATGAAGTCCGTTTACTATTGCTTTTGCTTCCTCTCGGGCTGTAGGAATTGGTTCCTGAGCTTTAGCGCTGGCCTTTTGTCCAATTAAGAAGATGTTGATATATGCTTTAGGATTTTCTTTTATAAAGTCATTATCGATCTTCTCTCTTTTTTCTTTTATTTTTTTGTACTCATCATTAAGCTTATCCATTGCCGCCTGATCCTGTTTTTGGTAAGCAGCCATGTATACATCTCTGTTTTTTTCTCTGAAATTTTTATCTTCTTTATCTATTTTCTTGGTGCTTTCAAGATATTTAGAGAACATATCATTGTTATAAGTACCCGATCTTTTTGATTTTACGGCACTGTCTTTATCCATTTCCAGTTCTATTGAACCTTCTTCAAGGATAAATTGTAATTTTTTTGCAGGACTTGGGTCATCCTTTATTCCAATAAAATATACTTCAGGTTCTTTGGCAGTTCCTTTAAATTCAAATTTGCCATTCTCTACTTTAGCAGTATCAACTGCTTTAAATCCTATTGTAGGGTCTGGTTTTTCAAGGAAAAGCATTTTACCGTTCATTGAAGGGTCTACAGTACCTGTAATTTCAAATTCGTTCTCTGCCAGGTTTTTGCAAGACATCACGAAAGCTGAAGCTGCAAGCACTAAAAGAATTTTTTTCATATTTGTATCCGGGTTTTATAAAGTGTAAAAGTATTTAAAAAAAGGGTGCATCAATGAGCACCCTAATAATTTATTTTAATGTTAGCTTTTTGAGCAGGCTGTCGGTTCGCCAATGGTAGTGCATACTGATGTATTCTTAATACCGCCAAAACCTTTTTCTACATTTATCATGTTATGGTAGCCTCTGGCTTTTAGTATGGATGCCATGATTACCGATCGGTAACCTCCGGCGCAATGAAGATAAAAATCCTCGTCTTTTGGTACTTCTGTAAGCTGTTCATTTACAAAGTCAAGAGGGATGTTTATAGCATCTGTAACATGTCCACCGGCAAATTCTCCCGGTTTTCTTGAATCCACTACAATCTTTGGTGTGGCTGCAAGGCCTTCTGCAAAAGCTTCAGGAGATATTGAAACAACACTATCTGTTTCAAACCCGGCCGCTTTCCATGCATCCATACCACCTTTAAGGTAGCCAAGTGTTGCGTCAAAACCTACACGGGCAAGCCTTGTAATGGTTTCGGTTTCTTTGCCTTCAGGGGTTACAAGTAGCAGTGGCTGGTTTACATCTCTTATAAGTGCGCCTACCCAAGGGGCAAAACCGCCATGAAGCCCAATAAATATAGAACCGGGAATATGCTCTTTTACAAAATCATTCTCGTGTCTTACGTCAAGTATGATGGCTTCTGTTTCGTTAGCTTTTGTTTTGAATTCTTCAGGAGAAAGAGCAGTTTGCCCTTTTGAAAGAACCGCATCTAAACTTTCATATCCCTGAATGTTAAGCATAACATTTTGTGGGAAATATGCAGGAGGTGCTCCAAGACCGTCAAGAAGTTCTTTGATGAATTCTTCTTTTGTCATGTCGGCTCTCAAAGCATAATTTACTTTCTTTTGGTTACCCAGTGTATCAGTGGTTTCTTTACTCATGTTCTTTCCGCAGGCACTTCCGGCACCGTGGCTAGGATATACCGTGATATTGTCCGGTAAAGGCATGATTTTGTTACGTAAAGAATCATATAAATGCGAAGCAAGAACATTCTGGGTTAATTCTTCTGTAAGCGCCTGAGCAAGATCAGGTCGTCCCACGTCGCCAATGAATAATGTATCTCCGGTAATAATTCCGTGTATGCTTCCGTCTTCTTCAATAAGAAGGTAGCAGGTGCTCTCCAGTGTGTGTCCAGGAGTGTGAATGGCTTTAATAGTATAACTGCCAACTTTAAACTCCTGTCCGTCGGTTGCTATAAGAGCATCAAACTTAGGGGCGGCTGTTGGTCCATACACAATTTGTGCTCCCGTTTTCTTAGCAAGGTCTAGATGCCCTGAAACGAAATCGGCATGGAAATGGGTTTCAAAAATGTATTTAATAGAAGCGTTATCTTTTGTAGCCTTGTCTATATAAGGCTGAACTTCTCTTAGCGGATCAAAGATAGCGGCTTCGCCATTGCTTTCTAAATAGTAAGCTGCCTGTGCAATACAGCCTGTATATATCTGTTCTATTTTCATAATTAAGTTGTTAAAGCTTACTGCAGTGAATTAAACAGCGAAAAGTTACCAGCCAATGATTTCTTTTGAAAGGATAAAAGCCGCCATAACCAATATAAACCAGCCAAATCCATGTCTTAGCTGTTTTTCGTTTACAAACTTTTGCAGATAAGTTCCTGCAAATATACCAAAAACAGATACGATGGTAAAGGATAATAAAAATTGCCAGTTAATATCTGTAGTTTGTACGTCACCAAGGAACCCAATAAGTGAATTTATGGCAATGATTAGCAAAGAAGTACCAACCGCTTTTTTCATCGGTAGCCCGCCAAAGAATACAAGCATTGGGATGATAAGGAAACCGCCTCCGGCACCTACGAGTCCCATTAAAAGGCCTATCAGTCCTACAACAGGAAGTAAAACGGCGTAATTTAATGTTTTTACTTTGTTTTCATCGTTGCTTACTTTTCTTGTAAGCATAGAAAGTGATGCTAAAAGCATTATTATGCCAAATACTGTCATGATAAAGCCTTCTTTTGTAACATAAAAGTTACCTATGCTATATATAACGTCGGGTAGGTCAGGTAGTATGAAGCTTCTGGTTGTGTATACTCCGATAAATGATGGAATTGCAATTATAAGTCCTGTTTTTACAGCGATGCTTTTTTTGACATAATGCTGAGCGCTGCCAAAGACAGCAGTAGTACCTACTATAAACAGTGAATAGGCTGTTGCGATAAGGGGATTAATACCAAAAATATATACCAAAAACGGAACAGTGAGGATAGAGCCGCCTCCGCCCATAATGCCCAATATTAAACCGATTATGAAAGCACCTGTAAATTCTGTAACTGACTCCATTTTAATTTTTTAGCCTGCAACAGATGTTTAAATTACCTGTCCGGATGGCAGAGTTTTTGTATTTGTTTGGTTTTTAGTGGTTTGAAGCTTTATTTTCAAATTAATATTTATGATATGTTCAGTTTGGTAGGCTTTTTGATAGCTTAATTCTAAACAAATGCAATTTTACGATTTAATTTTTGTAAAATTATTAATTCAAACGTTTAAGTTATCACAAACTTCATATATATTTGTGATGCTTTTTGAAAAGCTTAGTTATAATATAATAGTTGTAAGTTAAAATTTATGGCAACAGCAATAAAGCCCCGAGTGGGCATGTATGAAAACGTAAAGAATCAGTTCGAGAAGGCGGCTGCCGTTATGGGACTGGATGAAAGCGTTAAAAAGATCTTATCTATTACTAATAATGAGATCGTAGTGCATTTTCCTGTGAAAATGGACAATGGTTCTGTAGAAGTGTTTACAGGATACAGGGTGCAGCATAACAATGCATTGGGCCCATACAAAGGAGGTCTAAGATATCACCCAACAGTTGATATTGATGCTGCAAGAGCTCTTGCTACCTGGATGACCTGGAAAACATCACTTGCCGGACTTCCATATGGAGGTGGTAAAGGTGGTATTCAAATCGATCCTAAAAAGTATTCTCAGGGCGAACTTGAAAGAATTACGCGTCGTTTTACATTTGCATTAGGTGATAACATTGGTCCTGAACACGATATTCCTGCACCGGATGTTAACACAAATGCTCAGATGATGGCTTGGATTGCAGATACATACATGTCTACAAAATCTCCGGCTGAGCGTTCTAAAAACCAACACGTTGTTACCGGTAAGCCGGTAGGTTCTGGTGGTCTTGAAGGACGTGACCGTGCTACAGGTTTTGGTGTTGTTGTAACGCTTGAATCTTGGGCTAAAATAAAAGGCACTTCACTTGAAGGAAAGAAATATATTGTTCAGGGCTTTGGTAACGTAGGTTACTGGGCTGCTCATTTTATGAACAAAAATGGTGCAATACTTGTTGGTGTTCAGGATGCCACAGGCACTATTTACAATCCGGAAGGGATTGATCCGGAGGCATTGTTAAGATACCAGTCTGATAATGCAACTATAACAGGATACAAAGGAACTCAGAACTATAAGTCTGACGAGTTCTTTGGTATCGAATGTGATATTATTATCCCTGCCGCTCTTGGTAATCAGATTACCGATGAAAATGCAGCTTCAATCAAAGCTAAAGTTATTGCTGAAGGCGCTAATGGACCAACAGATACAGATGCTGAGGCTATACTTCTTGCTAATGGTGTAGATATTATCCCGGATATTCTTTGTAATTCAGGTGGTGTTATCGGTAGCTACTTCGAGTGGCTTCAAAACCGTAATGGTGAGATATGGACAATGGATGATGTTATCATTAAATTGAGAAAGAAACTTGAAGAGGCTTTCGGTAAAGTAATCACTTCTTCTGTTCAGTATAAAACTGACTGGAGAACAGCTGCTTATATCGTTGCGCTTACAAGAATCGAAATGGCATACAAACAAAGAGGTATTTTCCCTTAATAGGGTAGAACCAATTATTATAAAAAGGCACCTTAGGGTGCCTTTTGTCGTTTATTATCATTATATTTGATTGAAATGTAGCTTAATACCTATGAAACAAATATGTTTTTGCCTAGCAATACTGTCTTCCCTGACAGGATATAGTCAGGAAAAAGATAATAAAATATCTACTGTGTTTACACTTGCTGTTAAAGAAGCGCAGGGATGGGATATCTATAGGCCAACTACGCCGGATTTTACTTTTTATAACAGAAATTTTAGTAGTTTGTTCAGGCAAAGTAATCTAACATCGGATATTCTGGACAGGCGTATGAATATGCTGTATGTTGATAACGACAGGCTGTATTCTAATACTTATGTGCCTATTACATTGCAACAGCACCATAGCAATCTTGCAGTAGATAATTTTTACCGTAACGAAAAAATGTATGCACTACCTGATAAGGTGCCGGGTTCGAAATAAAACTCCATTAGTATGAAAAGCATATTTATAACTTCAGCATTTATTATTTGTTCAGTAGCCTATGGGCAGTCTGTTCAGCCGCTGAATTATAGGGCTCAGTTTGCGACACCCGATAGTCAGTTGCCGTTAAAAGTTGATTTTTCTTATTATGCTAAAAACTACGATAAGGTTTTTGGGGAATTCAATTTTACAAATAATGCTAATAATGTTTCACCAAGGAATGTTTATGTAGGTTATGGAGGTAATTTCTATTATCAGCGTAATTCCACTTATATAATGGAAATGCCAACTAATATACATACGTATAACTTTTCCGGGAATCAGGATGTTATCGGAGGATTGAAAAACCTCATGTCGTTGTTTACCTCAGAAAAAGATTATTCAGTTAAGAAATAAAAAAGCGGGCTTTAAGCCCGCTTTGTGTTTTTATCCTCCCATGTATTCTTCTCCACCACCGTCTTGCTGCTGTCTTTGCTGCTGTTGCTTATCATTTTTGTTCATGTTGAAACGATAAGTGAACGATAATGTTACCTGGCGTTGTCTCCATTGCATTTCGCTATAAGAGCTTGATTCGCCATTTATAAACGTTTCAAATTTCATTTTTCTTGAGTTGAAGATATCCTGAATGCTAAGGCCTATTGTTCCTTTGTCTTTCAGTACGTCTTTGCTGAATGATGTATTTGCGCTTGCCACACCAACTCTGCGTCCCTGTGATGTGTTTTGCGGAGCTTCATAGTTACCATTAAGCTGCCAGTCTATTTTGTATGGAAGCGAAATCTTAGAGTTTATTCTCGTTGTCCATGATGCACCTGAGCTGTTCAGGTCAAGGTAAGCATTTACCGTTTGCTGTGTTTTCTGATCAAAATAGCTATAGCTGTAATCGCCATCAGTCTGGTTTCTGTAGAAATTAAAGTTACTGTTTATTCTCCACCATTTGAAAGGATTGTAGTTTACGTTGAATTCAAACCCGAAACGGAACTCTTTTCCTATGTTGGTAGGAGAAGTGATTATTACCGGAGTGTCTTCTACATAAAGGCCATTTAATCTTCTGATAAACTGGAATGGAGCATCCGTAAGGTTAACATAAGCAGAAGAGCTTAGTGTAAGTTGCGACCATTTTTTTAGGAAGCCCAGGTCAATCGCGTTAGTGTATGATGGATTTAGATCCGGATTACCTTTAAAGATGTTAATGTTACTTTCTAATCCTGAAAAAGGATTAAGGAAACGTCCTCTCGGACGATTAATTCTTCGGCTATAGTTAATACTTGCATTAGTGTTTTGGTTAAACTCATAAGTCAGGAAAGCACTAGGGAAGAAGTTGTTGTAATTCTTATTGTTATACTCACCCGTACTAAGAAGGTTTACATCAATGTTTGAGTCTTCCCAACGAAGTCCTAATAAATAAGAGAATTTACCTGCTTTAGATCCAAACTGGGTATAAAGCGCGTTTACCTTTTCTTTGTACTCAAGGTAGTTAGAGTAGTTAGGGTCGTTTGCCCAGTTTCCGTCAACCAGGTTTTCAGCTCTTGCATCATTATCAAGAGTAGAGAAACTACCTCTATATCCTGCTTCAAACTTACTGTTTTGTCCTATTGGTAAAACATAGTCAGCTTGTAGCAGCGATCTGTTTTCTTCCTGATTATTAAGGGTTCTTTGGTATGTTGTTGTATCGCTTCCTAAGGTTGTATTGCTTATTCCTGAAAGATTGTCGTCCTTACTCATCGATATCGAACCATCAATTTTTAGTTCATGTCCCTTATCATTGAATTTATGGATAAGGTTAGTAGAGTAATTAACGTTTGTTTCGTTTGTATCTTCGTTGTTATTACGGTAACGTGTGCTTGTAAATACATGATCGGCATCATAGTTTTGATAGTAGGTATCAGTATCGTTGCCTCCTGTATTTCTTCTGATGTTAACCGAGTTTGTCCAGGTTGTTTTTTTAGTCAGGAAATATTCAAGTCCAAAGCTGGCATTATATCCTTCGCGCTCACGAACATTTTCCCTTTTCTCATCCGTATAGCTTTTAGCGCTATTGTCTTCGTTCAGGTATTTTGTATTGTTCATTGAATTACCCGGATTTTTCCTGTAATTGTAACCAATATTTGAAAAAATATTAAAGTTCTCGCTTCTGAAGTTCAGGTTGGTTGATACACCATGATTGGCAGGGTCACCCGTTGTAGCTACTACAGAGCCATTAAAGCCATCAGCTTTACCTTTTTTAAGAACGATATTAATGATACCGCCTCCACCTTCAGCATCATAACGCGCCGATGGGTTAGTGATAACCTCAACTTTATCAACAGAATCGGCAGGCAATAGTCTTAATACTTCTGCTACATTGCTTCCAGCCATCGTAGATGGTCTTCCGTCTATTAATATGGTCACGCTCTGGTTTCCTCTCAGGGCCACATTTCCTTCGGCGTCAACTGATACAGAAGGTACGTTGTCTAAAACGTCGCTTACTGTACCTCCCTTAACCATCATATCGTTACCTACAGTATAAACCCTTTTATCAAGTTTAATTTCTACTGTAGAGCGTTCTGCAGTTATGGCTATCTCGCTTAGCTGAGTAGCATCAGAAGCCATTGCGGTAGTACCAAGATTTGTATCTTCAGTTATGATTTTGTTTGAAATGACAACAGTTTTAAAAGAGATGAAGTCGTATTTGATATTATAAGTTCCTGCCGGAACTTCAAGGCTAAATTCACCTTTGGCATCTGTCAGTCCTCCGTTTACGGTTACGTTCGATGTTGTCTGGATAATTATGTTGGCAAATTCAAGAGGTTGTTTAGTATCCTGTTCAATAAGTTTCCCTGTTACTTTTACTTTTGGGCCTCCCTGACCTCCGGGTTTTCCACCCTGGCCTTCGGGTCTTTGGGCAAATGCCGTGACTGCAAAAAATAAGAATAACAGTAACAGCGATGATTGAAGTTTTTTCATAGCAAAAATTAGAAATGCCGCCCTAAAGCAGCTTAATAGTGATGTTTTTTTGGTTAAAGTATTTCTTTTATCCTCTCTGCAGGGCGCGCTATAACAGCTTTATTCCCATTTACAACTATCGGACGCTCAATTAGGTTCGGATGTTCCACCATTATATCAATAACCTTGCCATCACTAAGATCTTTGTCTTTATAATTTTTAATCCAAATGTCTTCCTTTTGCCTTACAAGATCTATTGGCTTTATATTCAACTTGTTGATTATCTCAGTAAGTTCCTCTTTGGTCAGAGGCTCATTAAGGTATTTTACAGTGGTAAAAGGTTTTCCTTCAAGCTCTAACAGCTGAAGGCCTTCGCGAGACTTGCTGCATCGCGGATTATGGTATATGGTTATCATTTTATTCTTTTTGCAAAGGTCGTTATTATAAACCAAATTTTGAAGTACCTTAGTGCAAACAAAACCTTAATTTATTATGTTTATTGAACAGGCCTACACTAAAAAGTTTGATATTATAAAATACCTTCCTATTCCTATTGTGTTTCTGTTTCTTATGTTATTAAACTATGTTGCCATAGTAGTAATGGATATTGATGTAGATACGCTCATGCAGCAACAAATTGCGCTTAAAGGAGCTAACGAAGTGTTGTTCGAGAGCCTGTTGCCTTTAGCGATATTCCTTGTAATACTTTTGTTATGGGTGAAATTCGTCAATAAACAAAGTATACGAAGTCTTACAACGGCAAGGGCAAAAGTAGATTGGAAACGTATTTTTACGGCTTTTGGCATCTGGGGAGTTTTTAGTGTTGCAACTACGACAATGGCTTATTTTTCTACTCCTGAGAGTTATGAGATTAATTTCAGGCCGGTACCGTTTGCTATTCTGGCTTGTATTTCCATAATAATGATACCGATGCAAACCAGTTTTGAGGAATACCTGTTCAGGGGATACCTTATGCAGGGCATAGGCATTGCAACACGCAGTAAGCTAACGGCATTAATAGTCACTTCGCTTATGTTTGGACTTATGCATATTGCCAATCCGGAAATTGAGAAGATGGGGTATATATTGTTACTGTATTATATAGGCACGGGATTGCTTTTAGGAATAATAACTTTAATGGACGAAGGTATGGAGCTTGCTCTTGGTTTTCATGCAGCTAATAATCTGATAGCGGCCCTATTAGTAACTTCAGACTGGACGGCATTACAAACCGATTCGATTTTGAAAGATAAATCTGAACCAAGTGCCGGTTTCGACATTTTGTTGCCACTTATCATCATTTATCCAATTCTTTTGCTTATTTTTAGTAGAATATACAAATGGACGAACTGGAAAGAAAAACTGACCGGGGAAGTACATTTGCAGCCCCTAAACGAAATAACAATCAACCAAATAGGAGAGGGCCATGAATAATATCGACTACCACTTTGTACACCCTGCATTTAAACTGAATGGATTTCATCTTAATGAAGATGATCTTAACCGTATTGCTTACAGCTTTATTAAAGAGGGCGATCTTCCTTTTGAAAAAGCTGTGGGCGATTTCCTGCTGGACTGGTTTGATCAGAAGGATTATATCGAGATGCAGACTTCAGGAACAACCGGTGTGCCAAAACTTATAAGGGTTGATAAACAGGCAATGATACACTCTGCGATGGCTACAGGCGAATTTTTTGACCTGCCTGCAGGGATCAGGGTATTGCATTGCCTTCCTACACAGTTTGTAGCCGGTAAAATGATGTTGGTACGCGCCTTAATCCTTGGATGGGATATGGATTTAGTAGCACCAACATCTACACCTATACCCTCTGACCAAAACTATGATTTTGCGGCTATGGTTCCGCTTCAGGCGCAGCATTCGCTGGAAAGACTGCATCAGGTTAAAAAAGTGATTTTAGGAGGTGCAAAGGTAAGCCAGGCGTTGTCTGAACAATTGCAGGCATTGCCTACCAAAATATATGAAACCTACGGCATGACCGAAACCATAACGCATATCGCTGCCAAACGTGTAGGTGAGGAGGCTTTTACTGTTTTGCCAAACGTAAGGATAAGCGAAGATGACAGGCATTGTCTTGTAATCGATCCTTATGTGATATGTGATGAACCTGTAGTGACTAACGACGTAGTAAAGGTACTTGATGAAACTCATTTCATCTGGTTAGGGCGTTATGATAATGTAATAAACAGCGGAGGAGTAAAGCTCTTCCCCGAACAGATAGAGGAGAAATTGTCTTCTAAGATCAGTCAGCGTTTCTTTGTAAAGGGTGTTCCCGATGAAGAATTGGGCGAAAAACTCGTACTTGTTATAGAGGGTGAACCTATTACAATTGATGAAGAGGTGTTCAAAAAACTAAACAAGTTCGAAAAACCTAAAGAAATACTGTTCGTGCCTAAATTCGCAGAAACAGTATCAGGTAAAATTATAAGGGATAAAACACTCGAAGAGGCATAAGTATTTTATGTAATCTACGCATACGCTTTGTCATTGCGAGCGTAATGCAATGGAGCGTGGCAATCTCAATTAGATTGCTTCGTCGTGCCTCCTCACAATGACGGGATATAAATCAAAAAAGACAGCTTTTAAGCTGTCTTTTTTATAACATTTCTCCCTGATCATTACTGTTTTTCTTGACTTCTTCAATTTTAACATTCAACATATAAAAGATGCCAAACGAAATGAAAAAGATTAGAAATTCTGTTAGACTATTATAATTGCTGTTGTAGAAAATACCAGTTGTAATAACTGCGATGATAGTAAGGATAAACTTTAAGGAAATTAGTTGTTTCAAATTCATTTTATATTTTCTCAAGTTTTACATAGTACTTATTCTTCTCTAGCTCTATGGCATTTATATCTGTGGCTTCAACCTTTACAGTTTGCCATTCATTGGTCGCATTTAGTCGGGCAGGTATACCGTTAATCGTAATTCCTACAGGCATAGCAAAGTGTTGCACATCCGTTACCCAACGAAACTGCAATGACTTCTTATCGAGTTTTATTTCCAGTTTGGGAATATTTTTATAGCGCAGGTACTGGTCAAAAACAGGAGTGAGGTTCATGCCGGTTTGCTTGTTAAAGTAATTTACCACCGTTTCAGTATCGATAATACCTTTTTTATGCGTTTCAGAATAATTATAAATGATCTCCCACCATTTTTTGTCATCGTTTACAACATGACGTAAGGTGTTTAGCATAGCGGCACCTTTATAATACATATCGCCTGAACCTTCTTTGTTTACGCCAAAAACACCTATTACAGGTTTTTTGTTCTCAGAATTCTTTTGCTGCCCGCCTATGTATTGCATGGCTTTGTCATATCCATACAGGCATTCTACATATACGGTTTCACTATAGGTGGTAAAACCTTCATGAATCCACATATCGGCAATATCTTTAGAAGTGATGCTGTTGCCAAACCATTCATGCCCTGTTTCGTGGATGATTATGTAATCAAACAGCATACCTACACCAGTGCCGGTCATGTCGTAGCCCATGTAACCTCTGGTATATTTGTTGCCGTAAGCCACTGCACTCTGGTGTTCCATCCCCAGGTAAGGTGTTTCCACCAGTTTATAACCATCTTCTTCAAACGGATATTTGCCAAACTTCGATTGGAAGCATTCCAGCATTGGTTTTACCTGTTCAAACTGTTTACGGGCTTTCTGTTCGTTATCTCTCAATACATAATAGTCAAGATCCAGGGTATTGAGTTTATCATGAATATGCACGTAATCGGCGACGTTAACTGTAATATCGTAATTGTTAATAGGGTTTTTTACTTCCCAGTCCCAACGCGTGTATCCGTTCTTTAGATCCTGGCTTCCCATAAAGCGTCCGTTAGAAACGTTCATCAGTCCGTTTGGTACTGCTACTTTTATGGTAGCTCCTTTGTCCGGTTCGTCCGTTTGGTGATCTTTTACCGGATACCAAAGGCTTGAACCTGTCCCCTGAACTGCAACACCTATCCACGGTTTGCCCGCGGCATCTTTTTTAAATACAAAGCCGCCATCCCATGGGGCATTTTTTGCTACAGTTGGATTTCCTGAATAATAAAAACGAAGTTTTTCTTCATAGCCTTTCTTTAATGGTTTCCCAAAACTTATGAATACTGCATCATTATCCCTTTTGTAAGTTGTTTTGTTTCCTTTTACCACAATACTGTCAATCTTCATGTTTTCGAAAAGATCCAATTGAATTTTGGATGTATTCTCAACAACCTTAAAGGTGATATCGTTGTATCCGGAGATGAATTTTTTATCGGGGTCAATCGTAATATTCAGGTCATAACGCTGCACATCAAAATTAGTACGCTCCGGGCGAAGTCCGCCCTGCAGGCTGTCACGCCTGGTGTAGGTTTGTGCAGTGGCAGTATAGATGCCTGATAGTAGTATTGCAGTAATAAAGGCTTTTTTCATAGTAATAGTGGTTGGTTGAACTATTAGTGTCGGAATGTAAGAAATGTTACAGCTCTAAACAGACTTTTTAGCTGTCAGTATCACATATTCTCTTTCAATCTGTTCTCCGCTGTTGCTCATAACCATTTCGGTATCAGTATTAGCATAAATAACATTTAGACCGGCAGATTCCATAATGTCAGTAACGGTTTCAATAGTGTAAAGGGTAAAGCCATATTTAGCAAACGGAATCTTTCGCATGGTGCTTTCGGGGATAAATCCAATTGTAACTAATCCATTTGGTTTAAGCACTCTTGCTATCTCGTTGGCGTATTGCTGAGGGTTTTTCCAGAAATAGATAGTATTGCAGGTAAATATTTTATCAAACTGGCTTTCGCTAAAAGGAATATGATCGCCATCAGTCAGGCTGAAGGATACATTTTCAAAATCTGCATTAAGCTTAGAAGCTTCGGTAATCATGGTTTCAGAGATGTCTATCCCATAGTAGTCTAAATTCGAAGCAACATTAAGTATGTCTTTCACATGAATACCATTCCCGGGGCCAATTTCTAAAATTGTATCATTGTTATTAAGAGAAAGGCTGTCAATCGCCTTATGGATAATGTTACTGTTGGTAAAGTTCATCATTTCGGCTACTTTCAGTCCGTTGTTGCCATCGGGGCAACGTAGCTGGCGGGCGAGTTCCTGTAATTCAGTTTCAGATAATTTCATAGCACTAAAATACAAATTATAACCTCATGTAAATAAAGAGCCGGACAATTGTCCGGCTCTTTGTATTAACTCTTTTTAGATGTCTTTTCCTTGGTAACTGTTTTTGCCTTTTTGTTATCTGATTTGAATAAGAAAAACAATACCTGGTCAAAACGTTTCTGCCATGCCTTTTCGACATGGGCTTCACCTTCAAATTTTTTGGTCGTCCAGTTGTCAGTAGTATAACCTTTGTTTTTCATCATGTTGTCTACACCTCGCTGATGCACACCATAGTACTGGTCAAGCGTTTTTGTACCATAGTCAAAATAAATTCGATGGTTTTCAGGTGAGGGCAGGTGCTCGTATAAGTATTTTTTGAATGCTTCAGACATTTGTGAACGCGGAGCATCGGGTAACAGTGTCCAATGGGTGGAAAGGCAGGCTGCCTGGCCAAAAATTTCAGGGTATTCGCAAATGGCATATAATGAGATAAGAGCACCCATAGAACTTCCGCAAATTGCTGTGCTTTCGGCTTCAGTTTTTGTTCTGTATTGCTTGTCTATGTAAGGTTTTAACTCCTGAGTAATGAATTTCAGGTATTCGTCGCCTAAAAAATCAACACCATTAGGGTTTACGTCTTTTGTTGCCTTAGGAAATACAGCCTGGTCATTCTGAACAAAATTAAGAGAAGCCTTTTCGGGGAAATACTCCATATAGCGGTTGTCTGTATTCCAGATGGCTACAATAATTACGGGTTGAATCTGATGGATGGCAGTAAGTCTTTCGGCAATAGCATCGGCTTCCCATGCGGTCCTATGAATAGATGTCTCGGGATTAAATACATTTTGTCCGTCCTGCATGTAAAGCACAGGATAACTTGTTTTGGTATTGGTGTCATAGCCATTAGGAAGCCAGATCTCTATGTTTCTGGACTGCACAAATTTTGACTTAAAGCCGTCAATCTTAACTATTTTTCCTTTGGGTTGGGACCAACAGCTAATGACCGCAAGCATAAGCAGCAGTTTAGTTAGTAAAGCTTTCATTTAGTAGTTTAGTTTAAGACCCTAAATATAAAATAAATCCCGGTCATAAAGATTAATTTATAACCGGGATTATGTATTTATAACAGACTAATGCCTGAAAACTAAAATTATAACAGATTAAACCTGTATCACACCAAGGTTAAATGGTTTTTCGATAGGCGCGTGGTTAGCAGCTTCAATACCCATTGAGATCCATTTTCGGGTATCAAGCGGGTCGATTATGGCGTCAGTCCAAAGTCTTGATGCAGCATAGTATGGTGATACCTGAGCATCATATTTTGCTTTGATTTTGTCAAAAAGTTCAGATTCTTTTTCAGGAGTTATTTCTTCACCTCTTGCTTTAAGTGATGAAGCCTCTATCTGAAGTAATACTTTTGCTGCCTGAGTTCCACCCATTACGGCAAGTTCAGCACTTGGCCATGCAAAAATAAGTCTTGGGTCATAAGCTTTACCGCACATGGCGTAGTTTCCGGCACCGTAAGAGTTACCTACAACTACGGTAAACTTAGGTACTACCGAATTACTTACTGCATTTACCATTTTGGCACCATCTTTAATGATACCGCCATGCTCTGATTTAGAGCCTACCATAAATCCGGTAACATCCTGAAGGAATACTAGCGGAATTTTCTTCTGGTTACAATTGGCAATAAAACGGGTAGCCTTATCAGCACTGTCGGAATAGATAACGCCGCCAAATTGCATTTCGCCTTTTTTCGATTTAACTACCTTACGCTGGTTGGCAACAATACCTACGGCCCAGCCATCTATGCGAGCATAACCGGTAATGATGGTTTGACCGTATCCGGCCTTATATTCTTCGAACTCACTGTTGTCAACAAGGCGTTTAATAATTTCCATCATATCGTACTGCTCCGAACGTAGTTTAGGTAGTACTCCATAGATTTCTTTTTCTTCTAATGCAGGTTTTTCCGCTTTTATACGGTTATAGCCAGCTTTGTCATAATCACCAATTTTGTCAACAATGTTCTTGATAGTATCAAGAGCGTCTTTATCATCTTTGGCTTTATAGTCGGTAACACCTGATATTTCGCAATGTGTAGTAGCTCCTCCAAGGGTTTCATTGTCTATGCTTTCGCCAATGGCGGCCTTAACAAGGTAGCTTCCTGCAAGGAAAATGCTTCCTGTCTTGTCAACAATAAGGGCTTCATCACTCATTATCGGAAGGTAGGCACCGCCCGCAACACAGCTTCCCATAACGGCAGCTATCTGTGTAATTCCCATACTGCTCATTATAGCATTGTTACGGAAAATTCGGCCGAAATGTTCTTTGTCAGGAAAGATCTCATCCTGCATTGGCAAGTATACCCCGGCACTGTCTACAAGGTAGATGATTGGCAGGCGGTTCTCCATGGCAATTTCCTGGGCACGAAGGTTTTTCTTTCCTGTAATAGGAAACCACGCCCCCGCTTTAACGGTAGCGTCATTGGCTACTACGATACATTGTTTTCCACGGATGTAGCCAATCTTTATTACGACACCGCCGGATGGACATCCGCCATGTTCTTCATACATGCCGTCGCCTACAAATGCACCTATCTCTATGCTTTTACTATCTTTGTCTAAAAGGTATTCAATTCGCTCGCGGGCAGTCATTTTGCCTTCACTGTGTAGTTTTGCGATTCGTTTCTCACCGCCTCCAAGTTTTACTTTGGCAAGCTTCTGTTTGAATTCTGATAAAAGAAGTTTATTGTGGTCTTCGTTCTTATTGAAGTTAATATCCATAGTAATATGTATATTTGTGCGTTGTTTGTTATTTTTGAGGTGCTAAAATACGAAAACGTTTGATATTACAAGGAATTATTGAGAATCTGTTTAATTCTATATGTTAATAGATTCTTAAGATTAATAATCTCATGTTCATAATGGCTTAACGATTTCTTAACATTGGAAAAGTACATTTGCACCAGAAAAAAAACACGATATGGCATCTTTAAACAGTATCTTTCAATTTCTTGTACCAAAAGATAAGAAATTTTTCCCGCTTTTTGAGCAGGCAACATCAAACCTAGTAATTCTTGCTGAGACGCTTCATGAAGCTGTTAACGCTCCAAAAGAGCAAAGAGAAACTTATTTCAGGAAAATTGAAGAACTTGAAGCAATTATTGAAGAAATCGCTCACCAGACTAACCTTGAACTTAGCCGTAACTTTATCACTCCTTTTGACAGGGAAGATATCCATGCGCTAATCAGTGCAATTGACAATGTGGCTGACTACCTTTATGGTGCTGCTAACAGAATGAGATTGTATCAGGTTGATAAGATTACCAAGTCTATCCGTAAAATGACCGAGATTACCCTTGAGGGTTCTCAGCTAATACATGCTGCTGTTGCTGATCTTAAGGATATGAAAAACCTTAAAGGTATTTCTGATGCTTGTAAAAGAATAAATAAGCTTGAGAATAAGTCGGATAACGTATTTGATAAAGCCGTTGCCGATATTTTTGAGAACGAAACTGATGCTAAAAACATCATTAAATATAAAGAAGTGCTTTCTGCCCTTGAGTCTGCTTCAGACAAATGTAAAGGAGTAGCGAATGTGTTGGAGTCTATCGTTGTTAAGCATTCATAAGCTAACCACTTAAAAGCATTTCTAAAAATGGTATTACTTATAGTAATTATAATACTGGCATTGGTCTTTGATTATATCAACGGATTTCACGATGCCGCAAACTCAATAGCTACCATCGTTGCTACTAAGGTGCTTACACCTTTTCAGGCCGTACTTTGGGCAGCTTTCTTTAACTTCCTGGCTTACTTTATTTCAAGGTATTGGGTAGGAGAGTTTAAAATTGGTAATACGATCGCTAAAACCGTTAGTGTTGATTTTATCACACTTGAGGTTATCCTTGCAGGACTTATAGCGGCTATTACCTGGAACCTTCTAACATGGAAACTTGGTATTCCATCGTCTTCTTCGCATACGCTTATCGGAGGATTTATGGGTGCTGCACTAGCGCACGCTTTTACTGTACCGGGAGCTGATATGAATACTGTAGTAAACTACGCTAAAGTTATTCCTATTATCCTTTTCATATTTGCTGCACCACTTATTGGTATGCTGGTAGCTTATCTTCTGACTATCATTATCCTCAATATATGCCGTAAAGCTGTACCATCTAAAGCAGAGAAATGGTTCAAGAGGTTACAATTGGTATCATCAGCATTATTCAGCCTTGGACATGGTGCAAACGATGCACAAAAGGTTATGGGTATCATTGGTGCTGCGGTAATTTATTATCATACTAAAATTGATATAGAAACGGCATATCTTACGGCTGAAGATCCTTTCAAATATTTTGTTTCTCACTATGAGTGGGTACCGCTAACGAGTTTCTTAATGATAGGTCTTGGTACTATGAGTGGTGGTTGGAAAATTGTTAAGACCATGGGGTCTAAAATTACTAAAGTAAATTCACTGGAAGGTGTTGCTGCCGAAACTGCCGGAGCTATTACACTATATACTGCCGAGCATTTAGGGATTCCTGTATCAACGACACACACTATTACAGGATCTATCATCGGGGTAGGTGTAACTAAAAGGGTGTCTGCAGTACGTTGGGGTGTAACCATCAGTCTTCTTTGGGCATGGATACTAACCATACCTGTATCGGCTGTACTTGCTGCAATTGTATATTATATCGTTTCGCTTTTTACATAATAGCAACGATTTACAGATAAAAAAAGGGCGGGCATAGAGTAATCTATGCCCGCCCTTTTTGTGTATAATTATGATATTCATATAATTACAAATCTGTTTTTGATGACTCTTTAATTTTTGGTTTTTAAAAATAGCAATCTGTCATTTTTGTGCTATCGATTGGTTGATTTATGCTATACTCTAACGTTTTAGTGAGTTAATTTTGAAATACAACAAATAAACGAAACACTATGAGTATAGCAAAACGTCCTGAATTTAAGGACAAATATG
The DNA here is from genome assembly GCF_003350375.1 of Flavobacterium sp. AG291. Taxonomy (GTDB): domain Bacteria; phylum Bacteroidota; class Bacteroidia; order Flavobacteriales; family Flavobacteriaceae; genus Flavobacterium; species Flavobacterium suzhouense. The sequence goes on from NZ_QQAR01000003.1 coordinate 185,560, forward strand.
ACAATTTTATCGGGGGTAAATTTGTGCCTCCTGTTAAAGGTGAGTATTTTGACAACGTATCACCAATTGATGGTAAAGTGTTCGCTAAAGCGGCACGTTCTACCAAAGAAGATGTCGAACTGGCTCTTGATGCTGCCCACGAAGCATTTGAAACCTGGGGTAAAACATCTCCAGCGTACAGAAGCAATGTTTTAAATAAGATTGCTGATGTTATGGAGGCTAATCTGGAATATCTTGCTACAGTTGAGGCTATTGATAACGGTAAGGCGATACGGGAAACGCTTGCAGCTGATTTACCGCTATGTATAGATCACTTCCGCTACTTTGCAGGTGTTATCCGTGCGGAAGAAGGTACGATCGCTGAACACGATGAAAACACAGTGAGTATAGTGCTTCATGAGCCTATAGGCGTGGTAGGGCAAATTATTCCGTGGAATTTTCCATTATTAATGGCTACCTGGAAAATTGCGCCGGCTATAGCTGCAGGTAACTGTACTGTTGTTAAAGCTGCCGAACAAACTCCGGTGTCTATTATTGTACTAATGGAATTGCTTAAAGATGTAGTACCTGCAGGAGTAATAAACATTGTAAATGGTTTTGGGGTAGAAGCAGGTAAACCGCTTGCGACTTCACCAAGAATTTCTAAAGTATCATTTACAGGCGAAACCACAACTGGCCGATTAATTATGCAGTATGCTGCCGAAAATATTATTCCCTCAACAATGGAGCTTGGTGGTAAGTCTCCAAACATTTTCTTTAAGTCGGTTGGCGATGCCGACGATGCCTTTTTTGATAAAGCAGTAGAAGGGGCGGTTATGTTTGCCCTGAATCAGGGTGAAGTGTGTACCTGCCCTTCTCGTATGCTTGTGCATGAAGATATTTACGATAAGTTCATTGCCCGTGTGATAGAGCGTACAAAAGCTATTAAAACAGGTAATCCGCTTGATAAGACTGTAGCTATGGGAGCACAGGCTTCTAATGACCAGTATGAAAAAATTAGATCATACCTGAAGATTGGTAAAGAAGAAGGTGCCGAAGTACTAACCGGAGGAGATGTAAACAATCTTGCAGGTGAGCTTGAAGGTGGTTTCTATATTCAGCCAACGATCTTTAAAGGTCATAACAAAATGAGGATTTTTCAGGAAGAAATATTTGGTCCTGTGGTATGTGTTACAACCTTTAAAACGACCGAAGAAGCTCTTGAAATCGCTAACGATACTCTTTACGGACTTGGTGCAGGGGTATGGACACGTGATGCACACGAATTATATCAGGTGCCAAGAGCGATTAAAGCAGGTAGGGTATGGGTAAATAATTATCATGCTTATCCGGCACATGCTCCATTTGGAGGTTATAAAAAATCGGGCTTTGGCCGTGAGAACCACAAAATGATGCTGGAGCATTACAGACAAACCAAAAACATGCTTATCTCTTATGATAAAAATAAGTTAGGCTTCTTTTAGAATTTAAATTGTTTGGTGCAGGGCTGCCACATAGCAGCCCTGATTATTGTAAGCTAATTCATTATTAACTAATCAAAACATATATTATGATACCCAATACCATGAAAGCTGCTGTTGTCCGTGAGTTTGGAAAGCCTCTGCAAATAGAGGAGGTTGAGGTTAAAAGACCAGGAAGAAATCAAATTCTGGTAAAAGTTATTGCTAGTGGTGTTTGCCATACGGATTTACACGCTGTGGATGGCGATTGGCCGGTAAAACCAAAGATGCCATTGATACCCGGGCATGAAGGTGTGGGCTATGTAGTGGCTGTAGGACAGGATGTAAATAATGTTAAAGAAGGTGACCCTGTTGGTGTGCCTTGGTTATATAGTGCCTGTGGAGGTTGTGAACATTGTATTACCGGGTGGGAAACCCTTTGTGAAACCCAACAAAATGGTGGCTACAGTGTAGATGGCGGTTTTGCAGAGTATGTTATTGCAGACGCAAGATATATTGGCAAACTGCCTAACAATCCTAATTTTATGGAAATGGCTCCGATATTATGTGCTGGTGTTACTGTGTATAAAGGATTAAAGGAAACTGAAACAAAACCGGGAGAATGGGTTGCTATATCAGGTATTGGAGGGTTGGGACACGTAGCGGTTCAGTATGCTAAGGCTATGGGAATGCATGTGGCTGCTATTGATGTGGCAGATGATAAATTAGATCTTGCAAAACGATTAGGTGCCGACCTTGTAGTAAATGCAAAGAATACCAATCCGGGTGAATACCTAAAAAAAGAAACGGGCGGAATGCATGGAGCTTTAATAACAGCAGTTTCGCCAACTGCTTTTAAACAGGGACTGGAAACGTTACGCCGTAAAGGAACTATGGCATTAAATGGACTGCCGCCAGGTAATTTTGATCTTTCTATTTTTGATACAGTACTGAACCGAATTACTATTAGAGGCTCTATAGTCGGAACAAGAAAAGACCTTCAGGAAGCTATAGAATTTGCTGCTGAGGGGAAAGTAAAAGCTAACGTTACGTCGGCAAAGCTTGAAGATGTAAACGACGTTTTTGATAAAATGAAAAAAGGACAGATTGAAGGGCGTATGGTTCTGGAAATCGCTAAAGGATAATTTTACTTGTGCAGGAAACATTTTCATGTTTCCTGCATTTATATTTTTTAAGCTATGTATAAAAGAATTAATTGTACGCCTCAGGCAGCAATGCTTATTGCAGAACTAAAAGAACGTTATGGTGAGCTTATGTTTCATCAGAGTGGTGGTTGTTGTGATGGCTCACAGCCTATGTGTTTTGAGATAGGGGATTTTAAGCTTGGATATAGCGATGTTTGTCTTGGTATGATTGAAGATTGTGAGTTCTGGATGAGTAAAGACCAGTTTGAATACTGGAAACATACACATTTAACGTTAAATGCTGTTGAAGGCAGAGGCGCCAGCTTTTCGCTTGAAATACCTTTAGGGAAAAGATTTATAATAGAATCAAGACTTTTTACAGAAGTAGAAGCAAAAGACCTTGAGCCTTTGAAATATCTAGAAGATTAGCCTACCTGTAACAGCTGGTATTGTTTAGGTGTAATACCCTCGTATTTCTTAAACAATCGGATAAAATAGTTGCAGTCATCAAAGCCTGCCATATAACATACCTCGTTAATCTGGATGCCCGGATTTTTAAGCAGTTTCTTAGTCTGCTTAATTTTTTCATTCAATATGAATTCTATTGGGCTCATGCCCAGTTCCCTTTTAAAATAACGGTAAAAACTAGTTGTGCTCATACAAGCCTTTTCGCTTAGTTCTTTAAGGCTGATATTAGAGGTTATGTTCTTACGGATATAATCGGTAATGGCATAAATGGCACTATCGGTGTCAATTGTGGTTGGGCTGTCAATACGCTGTGCGGTTTGCGTCTGGATAATGCGGATAAGCAATTCCTGAAGAGCAAGGTCGGCAAGCGCATCTTTAGTCACCGAAAAGCTCATGCACTCGCGGATAAGCTTGTTTATGGTTGTGGCGAGTTCGGTATTATTATAAAAGAAATAATTTTCATGGTTAAGCTTCCATAACTCATCTTCTTTAGGGTATCGTTCGTTTAGGAAATCAAGTGTATTGCTTATTTTGTGATGGTCTATGGCAAGAGCCAGGCATTGTGTAGGATTGGCTGTTGATGCTTCAGGAAAATCAATTTTCATCTCTACATTGCCGGGAACAATTACCGTTTCACCTGGAAGATAGTCAAACCCCGGATTATCGAATAAGTGCATTACTTTTTTACCTCTAAGCATGCTGGTAACTACAAGATCGTTGAACTTTAAAGGTACCAATAATGATTCCTGATAGGTTTCAAACAAGTTTAGTTCGCAATTTTCAAGCGAATATACGGTTCTGTTCTCTACAAGGGTCTTTAGTGATTTTTCAACAGTTAAAGACGGTATCTGAAGCAATGTCCTGCGGTTATTCATATCCGGTATTCTTAAGTAGCCCTTAAATTACGGATATAAAATGATTTGACGAAATTTTAGGAGTTTAATTCTGCTACGGCTTCAATGTCGGTTACGGTACGGTATTTAAGAGGAATGGATACGATAAATGTAGTTCCTTTGTCTTTACCCGGACTCATGGCATAAATGTTTCCTTTGTGCAGTTCGATAAAGGATTTTGTAATAGATAACCCTAAACCGTTTGATGTTTCCCTTCCTGTAGGCTTAGAGCTCAATTTGGCAAACTTGGTAAATAGTTTTTGGATATCTTCAAAATTAAGACCCTGACCTTCGTCTTTTACCTCTATATGTAAATAGTTTCCTGCTTCTCGGGCAGATACCCTTATAGTGGTATCGTAATAAGAATATTTGATAGCATTACTCAGCAGGTTGTGCAGTACATCCGACATTTTAGATCGGTCGCCTTCCACAATCAGGTTTTCGTCACAGTTGAGTTCAATAACTTGTCTTTTACGATTAGCTAAAAGCTCAAAATTGTTAAGCAATCGTACAAACATTTCCTTAATATTGATTTCTTCAATATTAAGTACAAGGTCTTTTTCTTCTAACTCTGATTGTGTAAGTAGGTTGGCAAGCCTTTTTTGCATCATTGAAACCGATGATTTTATCATATCGGTCATGCGGCCCGCACTGTTTATATCCTTTCGGATAATATCATTAGCAAGATTAATGGACGCCAGAGGATTTTTAATCTCGTGAAGCGCAATGTTCATCAGGTTGATTTGCGATTCAATTGATTTTCGGTAGCGAAGCCTGTTTTCAAGTTTATCAACAATCAGTTTAGATAATGTTTTAAGCATGTCTAGTTGTAAGCTTGTCGCTTCTCGCGGGACTTCGTCGGTTACCGCAATAACTCCAACTGTATAACCTTCAGGTGATTTTATAGGTGCTCCTGCATAAAAACGAATTCCGTTCTCTACATTTACAAATGGACTGTTTGCTAATTCCGGATGTTTGTGAGTGTCATTAAAAACTGTTACACAGTCGTTTAATAACGTAACGTTGGTTAGGGTGCCTTCTTTTGGAACCTCATTTACATCCAGTGAGCTTAGGTTAGATTTAAGAAATGCCCTCCTGTCATCTATAAAGGTGATAAAAGCGTTGGGACAACTAAAAACCTGAGAAGCCATAAGGGATATCTTATCGAAAGTATCTTCGGAATGTGTATCCATTATCTGATAATCCCTAAGCTTTTCTAGCCTAAGGTCTTCGGTGTTTGGAATATAGTAAACAGGCTTTTTAAAGCTCATAGGTGTGCGTAACCAAAAGTTTAGTTAGATTGTTCTTTTTTTGGTCCTGTGAAATTACAACTTAATCTTCCTAATAAAGTGTTAAAGGCTAATGTTGTAACAAATCCTGCACTATTTCATAAACTCAAAGCGTACTAAAAAGAAAAACCCCTGATATTATATCAAGGGTTTGTGTGTTAAAAGTTTTAAAGTGACAAAGTTTCAAAGTCACAAAGTTTTAATTTTGAGCACTGAACACTGAAATTCTTTAGCTTTTCTCTTCTTTCTGGCCCATCATCATAAGGTAGGCTTTCAGGAACTGGTCTATGTTACCATTCATTACGCCTTCTACATCGCTGGTTTCGAACTGTGTACGTACGTCTTTAACCAGTTTGTATGGGTGCATTACGTAGTTACGTATCTGCGAACCCCATTCAATTTTCATCTTGTTGGCTTCGATCTCATCACGCACAGCCTGGCGTTTTTTAAGTTCGATTTCGTAAAGCTGAGACTTTAAGAGCTGCATGGCTTTGGTTTTGTTATCCAGCTGCGAACGCGTTTCGGAGTTCTCAATAATAATTCCGGTAGGGTGGTGGCGCAGTCGTACTGCGGTTTCTACCTTGTTTACATTTTGTCCTCCCGCACCGCTGGAACGCATGGTTTCCCACGAAATGTCTGACGGACTTATCTCTATCTCGATAGTATCATCGGCAAGCGGATATACATATACCGATGCGAATGAGGTGTGACGTTTGGCATTACTGTCAAAAGGAGAGATACGTACCAGTCGGTGAACACCGTTTTCGCCTTTCAGGTAACCAAAGGAATAGTCGCCTTCAAACTCAAGTGTTACGGTTTTGATACCGGCAACCTCACCTTCCTGGTAGTTAAGCTCCTTAACCTTGTAGCCTTCTTTTTCGCCCCACATAATATACATACGCATAAGCATTGAGGCCCAGTCACAGCTTTCGGTACCACCGGCACCGGCGGTAATCTGTACTACGGCACTCAGGGCATCACCTTCATCAGAAAGCATGTTCTTGAACTCAAGGTTCTCTATATGGGTAAGGGTAAGCGCATACTGGTTATCGAGTTCTTCCTCGGTGGCATCGCCATCCTTAAAAAATTCGTAGATAATCTGAAGTTCTTCGGCCATGGCATTGCCTTTTTCGTAGTCTTCTACCCACTTTTTCTTAGAACGCAGGTTTTTTACAATGATTTCGGCTTCTTTGGCGTTGTTCCAAAAATCAGGGGCAAAGGTCTTCTCTTCTTCGTTGGTTATCTCAATTAACTTCCTGTCGATGTCAAAGATACCTCCTCAGCGCACCAAGGCGCTCTATAATACCTTTAATTTGTTCGGTATTTGTCATAAATAATGTAGTTTTGTATTAAGCAAAAATAAGCTATCCTTTTCAATAATATGGAAATAAATTTAGTAAGTGACACGGTAACCCGTCCGGGACATGAAATGCTTCAGCATATGTTCAGGGCAAAAGTGGGCGATGATGTTTATAAGCAGGATCCTACCGTTGTACAGCTTGAGGAAACCGTAGCCGACCTTTTTGGTATGGAGGCTGCATTGTTCTTTCCTTCGGGCACCATGGCTAATCAGACAGCAATAAAACTACATACAAACCCGGGCGATGAACTTATCTGTGATAAGTGGTCGCACGTTTTTAATTACGAAGGTGGGGGTATAGCCTTTAATAGTGGCGTTTCGAGTCAGCTTATAGATGGCGACAGGGGCATGATCACTGCGAATCAGGTACTTGATGCTATCAATCCGCCTGATTTTTACCACAGTCCGCTTACAAGTCTTGTGTGTATTGAAAATACAACCAACAAAGGCGGAGGTGCCTGTTATGACCTGCAAACGCTTATGGAAATTAGCGAGGTTTGTAAAACCAATAAATTGGGTTATCACCTTGATGGTGCCCGTTTGTGGAATGCTTTGGTAGCCAAAAAACAGCATCCGAAACAATTTGGAAGTATGTTTGATACCATATCGGTTTGTTTGTCTAAAGGATTAGGTGCGCCGGTGGGTTCGCTACTTTTAGGTAAGCAGGAGCATATCAATAAAGCGATACGTATACGAAAAGTATTTGGAGGCGGAATGCGCCAGGCGGGATATCTTGCAGCAGCAGGACTGTATGCGCTTCAAAACAACGTAAGCCGTCTTGAAGAAGATCACCGGAGGGCACGACAGCTGGGGAATTTCCTTCAGCAGCTACCATGGGTAGACAAAGTAGAACCTGTTGAAACCAATATACTGATCTTTTCTCTTAAACCACAATATAGCGAAGCTGCCCTTATGGAAAAACTTAAGCAGAAAAGCATATTCATAAGCTCGTTAGGAAAAGGGAAACTTCGCATTGTTACACACCTTGATTATAAGGAGGTAATGCATAACTACGTGATAGAGACCTTGCAGAAATTGACTTTTTAAGTCGTGAGCAGAAAGTCATAAAGTTAGGAAGATAAATAATTATGGAGAGATTCGAAATAACGGGCGGTGCAAGGATTGGAATCGCAAATGCTTCATGGCCTTTTGCTACATTGAAAGTTAGTAAGGAAAAGCTTGAAGTAAACGCCTCAATTGTTGGAAATCTTGTATTCGGGCCAAACGATGTTGTTTCAATAAAGCCTTACACGGTACTACCTTTGATTGGACAGGGAATAAAAATAAATCATCGTGTTGATAGTTATAATCAAAATGTTATCTTTTGGACATTTAAAGACCCTTTAGTTGTTATAAACCAAATAATGCAGGTTGGATTTTTGGATAAGTCCTATGATGATAATTTGATTGACGAGCCATCTGTTATTGAGCAACAGCAAAAAGGTGGTTTCCCAATTAAAAAATCCGTTGCGATTGGAATTATAGTGGTATGGAATATGTTATTGCTTTTAGATGTTGTAAGATTTGTGACATCTGATGGCAAAGGGACAATATTAGGTGTTGGAGCTATAGCTGCAGTGTGGGGAATTCTTTTTATGGCCGTTCTTTCATTGCTATCAAAAGGGTTTAGTAAACTCATTCTTAAAGAAGGAAGATCAGCAAGCGATATAAATAAATTTCTTTATTTGCTCATTTTCATATGCTGTTTTATATTGTTTCAGATGTTTCTTTTCAGGTCATGGTCTAAGTGATGGCAAGTAGGTGCTTTTTTTTTAAAAATAAAAAAAGCACGGACTATATCCGTGCCTAAATAACTTTATAAACTTTCGACTTTACAACTTTCAACTAAAACTATTTAAACATCCCGTCAAGTCCAGGGATATTTGGCATGCCGTCTTTGGCAACAGCACCAAGTTCAGCTTCGTTTACGTTAGTGGCTTTTGCAATGGCTTTGTTCATGACCAATATAAGGTAATCTTCAAGCTGTTCTTTGTCTTCTAAAAGCGAATCGTCAATCGTAACCGATTTAAGCGTACGGTTAGCCGTCATAGTCACTTTTAATAGTCCGTCGTTGCTTTGTTCGTCGATAAGAACCGTATCAAGCCTTTTTTTAGTCTCTTCAATTTTTTGCTGGGTTTCTTTAAGTTTACCCATCATTCCCATGATATCTCCAAACATTTTTGTGAATTTTATTATATGATTATATTGCAAAAGTATTAAATTGCAGAGTTATATGCTAACCAAAAAATCAAATGAAAAAACACTTACTTATAAGTTGTGTTTGTCTTACTTTTGCAGCAAATGCGCAATCTAATAAAACTAAAATGACTGAGACCATTTCTCCCCCTTTGGCAGCTGTTAAACCGAAGACACTTGAAAAGCATGGGGATGTAAGAACTGATAACTATTACTGGCTTAATGAAAGGGAAAACCCGGAAGTGATAGATTATCTGAATAAAGAGAATGCCTATTATAATGCAATGACCGCCGATCAGAAACAGTTCCAGAAGGATTTGTTTGAGGAAATGAAAGGCAGGATTAAAGAAGACGATTCATCAGTACCTTATTTCTATAACGGCTATTACTACATCACCCGTTACGAAAAAGGAAAAGATTATCCTATTTATACCCGCAAGAAAGGTAGTCTTGAGGCTAAGGAAGAACTGCTTTTTGACTGTAATGAAATGGCTAAAGGACATTCTTACTTTCAGTTGGGCGGACTTAATATTAGTGAGGATAACAAATGGGTAGCCTTTGGTGTAGATACTGTTTCGAGAAGGCAGTATACCATTCAGGTGAAGAATCTTGTAACGAACGAGATACTTCCATTTAAAATTGAGAATACTACAGGCGGTTCTACATGGGCCGGCGATAACAATACGCTTTTCTATACCAGAAAAGACCCTACAACGCTTCGTTCAGATAAGATTTATAAGCGCAAACTTAACGGAGATGTAAATGACGATGTACTCGTGTATCACGAAAAAGATGACACCTACAGTACATTCATCTACAAAGAAAAATCTAAAAAATACCTTGTTATAGGTTCGAGCAGCACGCTTACAACCGAATACCGCACGCTGGATGCCAAAAGGCCTGATGGCGAATTTGTAATCTTCCAGAAAAGAACGCGTGAGCTGGAGTACAGCATTTCGCATTACGGAGACAAATGGTATATTGTTACCAATAAAGATAAGGCAACCAACTTTAAGCTGATGACTACGCCGGAAGGCAAAACTGGTAAAGAGAACTGGAAAGACCTTATACCACACCGCAAAGACGTGCTTCTTGAAGATATTGAGATATTTAAAAACTTCCTGGTTATTGGGGAGCGCGAAAATGGACTGAATACCATCAGAATCCGTCCGTGGGATGGAAAAGGGGAGTACTACCTACCGTTCAACAGCGAAACCTACACTGCAGGTATCTCAACCAATCCTGATTTTGATACTGATATAGTTCGTTATAGCTACCAGTCTATGGCTACGCCTTCTTCTGTTATTGACTTTAACATGAAGACCAAAGAGAAAACCGTGCTTAAAGAGCAGGCGGTTCTTGGCGGTAAATTCGATAAAAATAATTATACCGAAGAAAGGGTATGGGCTACGGCTGCCGATGGTACTAAAGTGCCTATCTCTATGGTATACCGCAAGGGGATTGTAAAAGATGGGAAAAACCCATTGTTGCTTTATGCTTACGGTTCGTATGGTTCTTCTATGGATCCGTATTTCTCTTCAATAAGGCTTAGTCTTTTAGACCGCGGTTTTATTTATGCAATCGCTCATATAAGGGGTGGGGAAGATCTTGGTCGAGAGTGGTATGAAGATGGAAAACTACTTAAGAAAAAGAATACGTTTACTGATTTTGTAGACTGCTCTAAATATGTAATTGACCAGAAATATACATCTGAAGCGCATTTGTATGCCGAAGGTGGTTCTGCCGGAGGATTGCTTATGGGGGCTATCATAAACATGGCGCCACAACTGTATCACGGTGTTATTGCCCAGGTGCCTTTTGTAGATGTGGTAACCACTATGCTTGATGATAGTATTCCGCTTACAACAGGTGAATATGACGAATGGGGTAACCCTAACGATAAAGAGTACTACGATTACATGAAATCATACTCTCCTTACGATAATATCACAGCCCAAAACTACCCGAATATGCTTGTAACTACAGGTCTTCACGATTCTCAGGTGCAATACTGGGAACCGGCTAAGTGGGTAGCGAAACTAAGGGTTACCAAAACAGGAAACAACCTTTTGTATCTGGATACCAACATGGAAGCCGGTCACGGTGGGGCTTCCGGAAGATTTGAGGCACTTAAAGAGGTTGCCAAAGAATACAGTTTTTTACTAGATTTAGAAGGAATTAAAAAGTAATTAAATTTTTTTTGTTAGATTTGCAAGGTTTTGAGGTCAATAAACTTTGTAGCAGTTTACCTTACTAACTTAATTTTTATGAAAGACGAGATAAAAGCCTATAATAATGTGTTGGAATTGATTGGGAACACACCACTAATTAAACTCAACAAAGTTACTGAAGGATTACAAGGAAATTTTTACGCCAAAGTAGAAGCTTTTAATCCGGGCCATTCCACAAAAGACAGGATTGCACTATACATCATCGAGGAAGCAGAACGAAAAGGTATCCTTAAACCGGGAGATACCATAATCGAAACTACTTCGGGAAATACAGGCTTCAGTCTGGCAATGGTAAGCATTATTAAAGGATATGACTGTATACTGGCAGTAAGTTCTAAATCATCAAAAGATAAAATCGATATGCTTCGTGCAATGGGCGCAAAAGTATATGTTTGTCCTGCAAACGTATCTGCCGATGATGCACGTTCATACTATAGCGTAGCAAAAAGGCTTCACGAAGAAATAAAAGGTTCGGTATATATCAACCAGTATTTCAACGACCTTAATGTAGATGCACATTACAAAACTACAGGCCCTGAAATATGGGAACAGACAAACGGTAAGATAACTCACCTTATCGCTTGCAGCGGAACAGGAGGTACCATATCAGGTGCAGCACGTTTCCTAAAAGAAAAAAATCCAAACATCAAGATATTAGGCGTGGACGCTTACGGTTCGGTACTTAAAAAATACCATGAAACAAGAGAGTTCGACAGCGAGGAAATCTATCCATACAGAATAGAAGGACTTGGTAAGAACCTTATACCAACGGCTACCGATTTTGATGTTATCGATAAGTTTATAAAAGTATCAGACGAAGACAGTGCGCATTCAGCAAGGCATATCGCCAAAACAGAAGGTCTTTTTGTAGGATACACCAGCGGAGCTACTTTCCAGGCAGCAAAACAATATGATGAGGCAGGAGAGTTTGACGAGAACAGCAACATCGTTCTTATCTTCCCTGACCACGGATCTCGTTACATGAGTAAAGTATTCAGCGATGAATGGATGAACGAGCAGGGCTTCTTTGACAGCGTTAACGCTGAGGAAGCGCAAAAAATAGAATTCATTAAATAATCCAAAGATTATTATAAATAAAAAACCTCTCCATAACGGAGAGGTTTTTTGTTTATACAGTGCGTTCTGTCATTTCGACAATAGCGTAGCGGAGTGGAGAAATCTCAAATTTTGACAACCCAAATTTTGAATTTTATAACCCAAGGCTTAAATGATTTAAATAAAAAAAGTCCCGGCTTGTAGCTCCGGGACTCGTTTTGTTTTGAACTAACTCAAATTATGTGAAGACTTTACAAAGTTAGATTCACAGTTTTACAGAAGCAATACCTATAAATGGGGATTTTGATATAAAAAAAACCTCCGCTGCCCGGCGGAGGTTTTACCCAAAATTAACAACCTAAACCAATTCATTCCCAACTGAAGCTCCCATTGCCCATGTACTTCAGGTCGGTTTCTTGCGGCTGGCCGGCAAAAGCAATTGTTCCATTGCCCGCTATTCTGCCTTTAAGGGCATAAGAGCTGTTTACTTTAGCATCTCCCGATCCTGAGATTGCTGCCGTTACCTGTCTTGCCGATAGGTCGTATGCGTTTACCGTGCCGGCTCCTACAATTTTGCATTCAAATTGTTTGGCCGTACCATCAATTTTTATGTCTCCCGAGCCCAATACCCAGGCAATGAGTTCGTTTTGATCTGTTGTAATGTCTATGTGCCCCGGTCCGTCAAGCATTACTTTAAGTTTGTGTCCTTTAAGCGTACCTTTCGAAGTAATCGTGCCACAACCGTTCAGTGCTATATTATCCAGTAATTTATAAGGTACCTTTATTGTCACTTTGTTATTACGGCTCGGTTTTATGGTCTTGTTACTATGTGTTGCGATAATGAGCGTGCCATTATTTACTTGGGTGTCGATAATCTGAAGTATATTTTCATCGCCTTCAAGGCTTATTTTTCCGGTATCTCCCGAAGTGAGGGATACCTGGAATGATCCTGTTACCGATATCTTCGAAAAATCGCTGATATCGCGTTTCTGTTTAACTATTTTTCCATTCCCTACTACAGTAATCTTATTTTCCTGTGCAGTTAGTGTAAGGGCAAAAAATAGTCCTGCTACAAGTAATGCGGCTTTTTTCATGGTGATTCGTTTTTTGATTTCCACAGACGTGGAATGATTGATTTTTGATGATTGATATTCCTGCCCGGCAGCAGGGTTTAATAACTGTTTTAAAACCTGTGATGAGCAGGCTGCCTGATGACGGCGATTGGTTTTTTGATCCGCCAATGGCGAGACAAGTTGATGATTGAACTCCTGCCTGATTAGGGCAGTGTGCCTTTCTGTGATGAGCAGTTGGGCTTTTTATATATAGACGACAGCAACCAATAAATGGTTGCATGCCTCTAAAACTTTTTTAATTTTTTCCGAGATTTATATCGCCGTACTCTGATTTTATATACATACGGTTTACACCCTGAGCTTTGTTGTAGCCTTTGTAGCGGGCACTATAATCACCTTCTCTCTTTTCGGTAAATTTAAGTCCTGATGCTCCTCTTACTCCGGCATATTCTACACTAAACTCAAAGTCGAAGGGTACGCTCTCAGTATAGTTCAGGCTAACATTGCTATAAGCAGCATTTATGGTGACATTTTTGGAGTCTTTGCCCAATGCACCTATTTTGATGTCACCATAACCGGTTGTGCAGTTGAAGTCACCGGAAACCAAACCAAATCGAAGTGCAGAATATTCTCCGGTTCCTACGGCAGTATCTACAGTATTAACACTCAGGTCGCCATATTCAGTTCTGTAATTAAGCATGTTTACTTCGCTTACTCTCATGTCACTATATTGGCCTACAAGCTTAATATTGTCTGTCTTTACAATGTTTAATGATGAATATTGAGCATTAACATTCCCGCTTTTGATGTAATTCAGCTTGCTGCTGTCACAATATTGTATCGTAATCTTATTGGAGTCAGCATTAAGTTCATCTACGGTTACTTTTCCATATTGGCAGTCAATGTTAGCCTTTCCGTTTATTTTTCCGGTAGTGATACCTCCATATTGGTTGCTAAGGTTAATTCCGCCTCTTTTTGGGATTTTGATAGTGTAGTTGATTTCCATAGAAAGGTTATTTCCTCCGCTCATATTTCCAATGCTTGTGCTCGCTTTTACAAGGGCTACTGTAGCATTGAGGTCTATATTGATGCTCTCTATCCTCCTGATTACTCTTTCTTCATTATTGCCGCTAACTTTAATGACAACCTCTATCTGTGTTTTGTTTTCATCCCAGGTGGTTACATAAATGTTTCCAAACTGATTGTTTACCTGTAATCCACAATCAGCATTCACAATGTAAGCCTTAGCGATTCTTTTCTCTTTGGTGTATTTTCCTCCTTTAACACCATTTCCGGCCAATGCAAGACATGGCAGCATTAAAAGGAGTAGTGTAAGTTTATGCATTATTGTCTTCATGGTAGTTTTCTTTAATCTTTTTGATGTTTTCAATTTTTACAAGCACGTCTTCCAAAAATGATATCCTTGTCTGCAGATTGGTTATCATAGCGTGGATTAATTGTTTGTTTTCGCCTTTTTTCGCCAGATCATGGGTTATTTTGTCATAATCGGCTTCAAGCTGCTGCATGTGTTTCATGGCATCAGCCACAAGCGTTTTTGTTTCCGGGGTATTCTCTTTTTGTACCTTTTCCAGCTCCTGATTGATTATAGAAGCAAAGTACATCTGTGTTTTTTCTGTTTTAGGCGATAGTTTAGCCATTGTTTTGTCATTGCCATCAGGGGAGAAGGTAAACAGCATTGTAAGCAGTATAGCAATAGCAGCCGCTGCCGGCACAGCTAACCAGTAAATAAGTCCTTTTCCTTTTGGTTTTTTCCTGTTGTGCTTGTCAAGCCTGTCAAGGAAACGGTCTTCATGCCCTGCGGCAGGTTCTTCCATATCCCATTGGCTATCAAAGCGGCTAAACATCTCGTCCATTTTGTTTTCTTCTGTCTTCATTATCCTTTCAGTTTTTTGAGCAGGCTTTCCTTCGCCCTGCTTATGGTTGTACGGGTATTTCCGGCGGTAATGCCCATAATTTCACTAATCTCTTCCTGGTCGTAGCCCTCAATGTATAACAGGGTCAGCGCTATCCTGTAATTTTCCTTGAGGGAGTTTATAGCAGTGGCCACCTGCTGTACCTTAACTTCCCGGAAGTCTATTGCGGCTTCTTCGTTGCTGCCGTCATCATCAGCCACCTTATACAGCACATTGTCAATCGGGTCAAGGCTACTTTTGTTTATTTTTTTGTAGTTGTCAATACTATGGTTCACTACAATCTTTTTTAGCCATGCTCCAAAGGTCACTTCTCCTTTAAACGAATCCAGTTTTGTAAAGGCCTTTAAAAACGATTCCTGCATAATATCTTCGGCCCAATGGCTATCCTTTACTATCCGTAAGGCAGTATTGTACATGGGCTTATAATACCTGTTATAAACCTCGAACTGTGCGTTACGGCTGCCCGTTTTGCACTGTTCAAGTAATGAATCGATATCCTGGTTTGCGTTTGCCAATTGGTTGATTGATGATTTTATATAATGACTTTGGGTGTTACTGTATTGTTACACTTTTGTAGAATTATTTTTAATGTATAAATATACTAATGTAGCGATTATCTCTGTAAAGCCTTGAAAATATTGAGGTTTGAGCTAATAAAAAAAGCACCCCGAAAGGTGCTTAAGTTTTATATAATATATGCAAAGATTACTCCTGCATAGTATGGTATACGTTCATAACGTCGTCATCTTCTTCAATTTTTTCAAGAAGTTTCTCAACGTCTGCCACCTGATCTTCGGTTAGCTCTTTTGTAATTTGCGGTATTCTTTCAAAACCTGAAGAAAGTATCTCGATACCTCTGTTCTCAAGCTCTTTCTGGATGGCTCCAAAGCTTTCGAATGGTGCATACATAACGATTCCGTCCTCATCAGCGAAGATTTCCTCAACACCAAAGTCAATCATTTCAAGCTCAAGTTCTTCAACATCGCGTCCCTCAGCAGGTATGCGGAAGTTACAGGTGTGGTCGAACATAAATTCAACTGAACCCTGTGTACCCATGGTACCGTTACATTTATTAAAGTAGCTACGGATGTTAGCCACAGTACGGTTATTGTTATCAGTAGCGGTTTCTATAAGTATGGCAATACCGTGAGGCGCATAGCCTTCAAACAATACCTCTTTAAAGTTTGCTGTATCTTTATCAGATGCTTTTTTGATAGCCCTTTCAACGTTGTCTTTAGGCATGTTTGCCGCTTTGGCATTTTGTATAACAGCTCTAAGACGCGAGTTGGTTTCAGGGTTTGGTCCGCCTTCTTTAACGGCCATTACTATGTCTTTACCAATTCTTGTAAACGTTTTGGCCATTGCCGACCAACGTTTCATTTTTCTGGCTTTCCTAAATTCAAACGCTCTTCCCATAATTTATTTGTTTGCAGCACAAAAATAAACTTATTCCCTGTTTTTGCAAAAACAAATTAAGGTTTATATCGGTTATGCTTTTTGAGTATGAATTACACTAATGTCTTAATTTATAAAAAAAACTTTTTTCCCTTATAAATTTGTTTCAGTTTACTGGTTATTAAATTTGTTCATATCGGTTAATATGTTAATGGCTTCTTTTATGTAAACGTCTGTTTTTGCTGTTTTTATCTTAAAGTCGTTAGCACTTTTCATGTATTCATCAAAACTCATTACATCTGAAGCGTATTTGGTATTACTCACTTTAAAATCCTGTTCTTTTTCTGATGCCTCCTTAATATCTTTCCAGATATCATCCATGCTGTGAACATCTGCAAAAACTGAATCGAAAGTAACGGGAACCGGAGCTTTATTACCCTCATAAAGCCAGTTTACGCGGGTATTTACAGCATTTATAAGTCTGAAATCATCATTTTCTTCAACCCTTGTCCTGCTATGGGCAATCACTTCTTCTTTATATTTTTCAGGAAGCCTTGCAAAAGAAATATTCAGGTCAATGCTGTCATTTTTAATGGCTGTTGGCATACTGCTTTCGCGCGGTAAAAGATCATCAAAGAAAGTAGGCAGCGGTACGTCCGGAACTATGCCAATATATTGGCTGCTTTTTCCTGTTACCCTGTAAAACTTATCTAAGGTTACTTTTATAAAATCTTCGGCTTTGTCGCTATCTTCAAGAGGAAGTATTGTTTGCATGGTCGCTTTGCCAAGGGTAGTGCTGCCTACAATAAGAGCGCGGTTATAATCCTGCATAACACCGGCAAAGAATTCACTGGCTGATGCCGATAGGCCATTTACCAAAATTACCATAGGCCCAGTATACAGCATGCCTCTGTTGTAGTCTTTTACCACATTATAGCTCCTGTCCTTATCGGTAACGATGGCTATAGGTCCAAAGTTTATAAACATACCCGCCATACGGATTACCTCATCCATAGAGCCTCCGCCGTTGTATTGAAGGTCTATGATAAGTCCCTGTATATTTTCCTGTTTAAGTTTTACGATCTCTTTGGCAACATCATCGGCACAACCCTGATTGTTATCATTGTCAAAGGCAGAATAAAAACTAGGTACTTTGATATAACCTACAGGGCGTTCATCACCCAAAATAAAGCTATATACACTATGGTCATCGGCCTTCATAACTGTTTTTTCCAGATTTACAGTATATACAGTACCGTCTTTTTTTCGGAGTGTCATCTGTACTTTTTTGTAGCTGTCAGAATATACAATATCGGTAATAGTCTGTAGTGAGGTACAGGTAACCGAGTATTCCGTTTTGTTTACCATCAGTTTTACGATCTGGTCGCCTTTGTCTATCTTTTGGGTTTTATAGGCCGGTCCTCCGGGTATAAGTTCATCTACAATAATTTCATCATCATCGTTCAGGCTAACGTACATGCCTAACGAATAGTTTTCGGATGAAATAGATGATACGAACGACGATTTTTCGCTGTAATTGAAATAGGTAGAATGTGGGTCGAAATAACCGCAAAAAGCCGAAAAGAACTTGTTGTAAATGCTATGGTCAAAGCCTTCGGGCGGAGAAAGCAGGTTGTCAAGCCTGCACAGGTAGCTTTCAAATACTTTGTTTCGGGCAACTTCTCCAAGCTTGTCAAGGTTTTGCTTAAGCGAGTCTTTGTTTTTACTTAGTTTAGCTATGTCCTCAAGTATATCGTATGTTATCTTCTTACGAAGGAACTTTTTTATCTTATCGGGGTCTGTATGATAAGGGAAAGTTTTCTTGGAATAGAAAATAGTGTCTTTAGTGTTGTAAGAAAGCGGTTCCTTACGGATTTGCTCTACATAATCCCTGTTGCGTTTCAGGGCTGTTTTATATGATGATATAAAATCACTGAAAAACGAACAGTTCTTGTTCAGTACATAATCGTCTATCATAAGCCTGTGTACTGCCAGCTTATCATATTCCTGTTGCAGGAAAAGTGTTTTGCTGTCATCAAGCTCTTCCATTACAGTATTAAAAACATAAACCGACAGACTATCGTCTACCGGTTTAGGTTTATAGTGCCTCGCCTGGAGGACATCGTTTATTTTAGAAAAAACTGTACACGCTTTATCATGTCGTTGTGCCTGTAATGTACAGGTTATCAAAAGTGCCAGTGCCAGTATTTTCTTCATAAGCTATTATTTTTTGTAGAAAGGCAGCTTCACCACTTGCGCAGGAATGTCATTTTTCCTGATACGGATGAAGATCTGGCTGCCCTCAGCTGCATACTCAGCAGGAACATAACCAAGACCGATGCCTTTGTTAAGCGACGGTGCCATAGTACCAGAAGTTACGATACCAATAACGTTTCCGTCTTTGTCTGTTATTTCATAATCATGTCTTGGTATACCTCTTTCTGTAAGTTCAAAACCTACAAGTTTACGGGTAACACCTTCTTCTTTTTGCTTTTTAAGCGCCTCAGAGTTAGTAAACTCTTTAGTGAACTTAGTAATCCAGCCAAGGCCTGCTTCAAGTGGAGACGTAGTATCGTTAATATCGTTTCCGTAAAGGCAGAAGCCCATTTCTAAACGAAGCGTATCGCGTGCAGCAAGACCAATTGGCTTAATACCAAAAGCAGCTCCTGCTTCGAATACTTTGTTCCAAAGTGCTTCAACCTGGTCGTTTTTAACGTAGATCTCAAATCCACCGCTACCTGTATAACCGGTTGCAGAGATGATAACATCACTAACACCTGCAAATTCACCCACTTCAAAGTGGTAGTATTTTATAGCGGAAAGGTCAACAGAAGTAAGCGATTGCATAGCTTCCATTGCTTTAGGGCCTTGTATTGCAAGAAGTGAATATTCTTCAGAAGCATTGTACATTTCTGCACCAACATCATTTTTTGAAGAGATCCAATTCCAGTCTTTTTCAATGTTAGAAGCATTTACCACTAAAAGGTATTTTTCTTCGCCCATTTTATAAACGATAAGGTCGTCTACAATACCTCCATTATCGTTAGGAAGGCAAGAGTACTGCGCTCTCCCTATAGTAAGGGTAGAAGCATCGTTGGTAGTTACTTTCTGGATAAGTGCAAGAGCGTTAGGTCCGGTGATAAAAAATTCACCCATGTGCGAAACGTCAAAAACACCTACACCGTTCCTTACGGTTTCGTGCTCTATATTTACTCCTTCATACTGAACAGGCATGTTATAACCTGCAAAAGGTACCATTTTGGCTCCAAGTCCTTCGTGAACGTGCGTAAGCGCTGTATTTTTCATTTTGTTTGTTGTAAATGGATTGAAGCCGCAAAATTATTGAAATTTATACATTTTGGTACTGATATTTTTAATAATTATTATTTCATTCACAACTTTCAGTTATCAACTTGTTATATGTCTACAAATATTAGGATGTGTTACGTAATTACTTGCCCTTTTTGTAATAAATTTACGTAATCCATCTGATTATTACAAAGCCCATGAAAATTTTTAGCGCGCCTCAGATAAAACAGGCTGACCAAACCACAATTTTGAGTCAGAATATCACTTCAACAGAACTTATGGAACGTGCTGCCGGTAAAGCTTTTGAATGGATTAGAACCAGATTTCCTGATAAGGCTACTCCTTTTTATATCTATTGTGGACAGGGTAACAATGGCGGTGACGGACTTGCTATTGCCCGTTTGCTTTTACATGAAGGCTACAATAGTATAAAAATTGAGATTGTTGAAAATACGGGTAGTCCCACTAAGGATTTTTCTATCAATAAACAGAGAATGGAGCTGGCAGGTATTTCCTTTGAAAAGATTAATGGTAATAATGTTGGTGGTCTGGTTATTATAGATGCGCTTTTTGGTATAGGACTTAACCGCGAGCTGAGTGATGAGGTTAGACAGGCAATCAGGACCATAAATACTAAAGAAGCTACTGTAATTTCTATTGATGTGCCATCAGGGATGTTTATGGACAGGAAAACAGAATTTGCTGTTAAGGCAGATGTAGTGCTCACTTTCCAGTCGCCGAAGCTGCCTTTTTTTATGGCCGGGAACAAAGACTTTGTAAACTCTTTTAAAGTACTGGATATAGGGCTGGATAGCGAATTCATTAATGCTACGGAGGTTAACCACCATTATATAGATGCCAATGCTATTCAGGATTACTACAAGCCGATGCTACCTCACGCCCATAAGGGTATACAGGGGCATGCCGTTATTATTGGAGGTAGCTATGGCAAGATAGGCGCAGTTTGCCTTTCGGCTAAAGCGGCTCTTAAAAGCGGTTGCGGACTCATAACGGCATATATTCCTCAGTGCGGTTATGATATCCTGCAGTCTTCATTTCCCGAAGCGATGGTACTTACCAGTGGACTAGAGCATATTGATACCATTCATTTTGAATTTGAACCCCGTGCGATTGGTTTAGGTCCCGGATTAGGTCAGCATGCCTATACACAAAAAGAAATAGGAGATTTTCTGAGTAAAAACAAGATACCTCTGGTTATTGATGCTGATGCGCTTAATATCCTTTCACAGAATAAGGAATGGCTTAAGCTACTTCCTGAAAATACCATACTTACCCCACATCCTAAAGAACTCGAAAGACTTATGGGTAGTTGGGATGATGATTTTGATAAGCTCGAAAAGATGAATGCTTTTTCTAAAGCGAATGATGTTATCCTTGTATCTAAAGATGCTAATACAATGATTGTACATAATGATAAAGTATACGTAAATTCTACAGGAAACGCAGGACTGGCAACAGGGGGTAGTGGCGATGTTCTTACAGGTATAATTACCGGACTGCTTGCCCAGGGCTACAAAGCAGTAGATGCAGCCATATTTGGGGTATATCTGCATGGACTCTCAGCAGATATTGGTGTAAAAGAAACTTCCATGCAGGCATTTATAGCGTCAGATATTCTGACGTACCTTGGAAAGGCTTATCTTGAAATCGAAGAAAACAGATCATCAAAATGAAAAGTTATCAAAAATCTTGTTTTTTAATTATGGTTTAGTGAATTTTGGCATCTCAAATAAACCATAACGATGGAAACAATACATTATATAAGCAGCGACCTTTTATCGCTTGAAATCGTAAACGATATCATTAGTCAGGATAAAAAACTGGCACTTTCTGAAGAGGCAAGGGTAAACATAGAAAAATGCCGTACTTACCTTGATGAGAAGATGAAATCTCATAGCGACCCGATTTACGGTATCAATACAGGTTTTGGTTCGCTTTATAATGTAAAAATATCTAATGAGAACCTTTCGCAACTTCAGGAAAATCTTGTGAAATCGCATGCTTGCGGTACAGGCGAGGAAGTGCCTGAGACGATCGTTAAGATCATGCTGCTTTTAAAAATCCAGTCGTTAAGTTATGGACATTCAGGTGTACAGCTTGAAACTGTAGAAAGGCTTATCGATTTTTATAACAACGACATATTTCCTGTAATATACAATCAGGGTTCGCTTGGTGCTTCGGGCGATCTTGCTCCGTTAGCACACCTGTCACTTCCTTTATTGGGAGAAGGAGAGGTTTATATGGACGGTTTCCGTCAGCCTGCAACAAAAGTTCTTGATAAAATGGGGTGGAAGCCTATCGTGCTGAAATCTAAAGAAGGGCTTGCATTGCTTAACGGTACGCAGTTTATGAGTGCTTATGGTGTATATGTATTGCTAAAGTCAGTTAAGCTGTCTTACCTTGCTGATGTTATTGCAGCGGTATCCCTGGAAGGTTTTGATGGCCGTATAGAGCCTTTCAATGAATTGATACACATGGTTCGCCCTCATAAAGGGCAGATTGTTACTGCAAAACGTTTTAACGAACTACTTGAAGACAGTGAGATCATTACTCAGGCAAAACAACACGTACAGGATCCATATTCATTCCGTTGTATTCCTCAGGTACACGGAGCTACAAAAGACACTATAGATTACGTTAAGAAGGTATTCCGTACCGAGATCAACTCGGTTACCGATAATCCGAATATCTTTATAGAAAGTGACCAGATAATTTCAGGTGGAAACTTCCACGGACAGCCGCTGGCACTTACACTTGACTTTTTAGGAATAGCGCTTTCTGAACTTGGCAGTATTTCCGAAAGAAGAACATACCAACTTATCTCAGGGCTTCGCGGATTGCCACCATTCCTTGTAAGCAATCCGGGACTTAACTCTGGCTTTATGATTCCGCAGTACACTGCTGCAAGTATTGCCAGCCAGAACAAGCAATTGTGTACGCCTGCGAGTGCTGATAGCATCGTATCATCAAACGGACAGGAAGACCACGTAAGTATGGGATCTAATGCTGCAACTAAAGCACTTAGGATTGTTGATAACCTTGAGCGTATCCTTGCTATTGAGCTTATGAATGCGTCTCAGGCTATTGAGTTCAGGAGACCACTTAAATCGAGTGAATTCCTTGAGGCTTTCGTGAAATCGTACCGTGAAGAAGTACCGTTAGTAACCGAGGATAGGATATTACACTATGATATTGAGAACACTATAGCGTTCCTTCATAATTTACAGCTAGACGAAACTGTATTTGAATAATAAAAAAGCTCCCATCGGGAGCTTTTTTATTATTATTAAGTAGTATTATTCAATTATCATCATCTCACTTCTACAAAGCAGCTATCTCTTTCCTAACTTTAGCAGGAAGTTTATCATGTATAAACTGATAAGCAGTTTTAGCATAGTATTCCCATTCCTTTTTGCTCAGGCGACTGATGTTGTCAATGTGAACCCATTTGTAGCGTGCCATGTATGGAGCAGGGATAAAACCCTCGTGTTGCGTAAGGGTTTCAAAATCTTCATCGGTAGCTTTAATAGAAGCGCTCACAGGAACCGAATCAGGTGCTGTAACGATGAACATCTTACCGCCAACATTAAAACACAGGTGATTGTCCCATTTAATATCTTCTAACATTCCGGGGAATTGTTTGCAGATATGTTGTAGTTCTTCTATGGTCATTACTTTTCAATTTTACTCAACCAGTCTTTAATGGCGGCCTGAAGGCCTTCTTTTTTAGTGTTGAGGTCCTCCATACTTTTAATAGTTACCATACGGCGGCCATCCGAATAATTGCCTTCAAGAATTGCCGCTTTGTCTTGTATTACTGCTCCAGTAGGGAAGATGAGTAATATACTGTCTTGTTTACGTATGTGATACACAACAAGATCCCTTTTATATTCTTTTGCATCAAAGTCGTCCATTGTGCCATTGTAGTAAAAGGCAGGGGCATTCCATTTGATGTGTTCGCTGATTTCTGACGATGTTTCTGAAATTATTTCCCGTAGCGACTGCATAACATCTGCGAGCGGATGTTTTGATTCTTTAATGAATTGGGTGACTTGTTCTGTAGGTGTGAGTTTTGTCATTAGAATTTAAATTCAGGTTTCAATAATGAATAAGGAACGGAATCTTCGGGACTACCATTTACAACATAATGCTGTCGCAATACACCTTCTTTCTGAAAACCAAATTTCGTAAGCAGTTTTACGGAGGCAGTATTCCACTCGGCTACCAATGCTTCAATACGGTTCAGGTTCATTTCTTCAAAACCATATTTTAAGATTGCAAGCAAGGCTTCGGTCATCAGGCCTTTTTGCTTGTATTCATCACTGTGTAATGCATAACCAATTTCAGCTCTCCTGTGTTCGGGAGCCCAGGTATGGAAACCGCATCCGCCGATATGTTCACCAGTTTCTTTATCTATCATATGAAAATTAGCAAACGACCTGTTATAGGTAGACAGTCCAAGACTGAACTTCTCTTTTTCCCTTGCAAGCGCTTCAGCAGATTCGAGTCCTAAGAAAGCTATCATCTCATCATCTGTCTTTGTGGTAAATACATACTTCGCTACCTCAGGGGTATACAATCTTAGGCGGAGTCTTTCGGTATAGAGTTCTTTAAATTCCAATGGTACTACTTTTTCTCCTCGGCAACAAATACCTCGTCAACTCGTGAGAATTTTGGATCAGTAGCTATCGTAACCTTTTGGGTGTATGAATCTTTTTTGGTCTTCGTGATCTTTACTGTCATTACTCCCGGTTTTGTTACATCCGGTTTTCGCTGTGCTGTAGCAGGGGTAGGAGTTACGGTATAGGTACAGTCGTCAATCCATACAATTTCAAAATCATAGGTTTCATCACTTTTCTCCATTCTTTCCGTCTGAATGTTGTCTTTACGGGTTATTATACAAACCTCCTTGCTTTTAGGGTCGGTAAACTTAAATGTCCCGTTTTTGAATTTTCCACATTCCTGGCTATAGCCAATAAAAGACAGTAATAGTGTAGTGGCGGATAGTATGATTTTGCGTTTCATAACTTATTTATTTAAAAAGTCGTTGTTTTTCCGTTCAGATATGACTTTGGCTGCCAGCAGTACTAATGAGATGAATTGCCCACCCATACTAATAATTAGCATCAGGGAAGCTCCCGGCCAGTGCATCAGTTTAAAAAGAGCGCCAATAACCGTAAGAGCCGTAGCCAGAATAAATATAACAAGTATATGTAAGTATTTCATGTGTTTTAACTTTATAGTAAGAAAATAGCTAATAATCCAAGTATAGCAGGAACGCCCTGAACATAGAAGATTTTCTTTTGTACCGTAGCTGCACCATATAATCCTGCAACCAATACGCAGCCTAAAAAGAAGGTAGCAACATGAGCAGCCCACTCAGCATTGCATATTAATAGCGACCAGATAAGCCCTGCGGCTAAAAATCCGTTATACAATCCCTGATTGGCAGCCATAGATTTGGTTTGGACAAACAATTCCTGTGGCAGTGTCCTGAATACTTTACGGGCTTTGGTGAGCCATACAAACATTTCCAGCCAAAGTATGTAAATATGTATCAGGGCTACAAACGCAATGATAATCTTGGCAGCTATATGCATAGATATTGGTTTTAAAGTTTGAAACTTTTCTCGATGGCACGAATCATCTCTCCGGCAATATCTTTGCTTGTAGCGCCTTCTATACCTTCGAGTCCAGGCGATGAGTTTACTTCAAGCAATAACGGACCTTTGGTTGAACGGATAATATCCACACCGGCTACCTTAAGGTTCATGGCTTTGGCAGCTTTTATAGCGATACGCTTTTCTTCAGCAGTTGGCTTGATAACAGAAGCTGTTCCACCGAGGTGAATATTTGCCCTGAATTCCCCCGGAAGTGCCTCACGCTGAATGGCCGCTACCACTTTGCCGTCAATCACAAAAAGGCGAAGGTCTTTACCATTAGCCTCTTTAATGAATTCCTGTACTAATATATTCGCGTTAAGACTTTTGAAAGCATTGATAACACTCTCTGCAGCCTTTTTGGTTTCGGCTAATACAACGCCTTTACCCTGAGTACCTTCAAGCAGTTTTACGATAAGCGGCGGGCCGCCTACCATCTGGATGAGGTCATTGGTGTCAAGAGGGGAGTTGGCAAAACCTGTAGTAGGAATATCAACACCACTGTTAAGCAACAGCTGAAGTGAGAACAGTTTATCCCTCGACTGTGTAATTGCTGATGATGAATTCAGTGAGAAAACTTTGAGTGCTTCAAAATGACGTGTTATGGCACAGCCATAAAATGTCATACTCGGACGTATACGCGGAATAACGGCATCAAAATCGTTTAATATTCTTCCTCCACGGTAATGGATTTCAGGCGTATGCGCATCCAGTTTCATATAACAGTACTTCAGGTTCAGGAAATGCATTTCGTGACCACGCATTTCACCTGCTTCCATTATACGGCGGTTGCTGTATAATTCAGGATTACTTGCAAGAAGTCCTATTCGAAGCCCTTTTTTCTCTTCGTTACTGTTGTTATAATATTCTTTTAATTTTTCCTGTGTAGGCTGGCCTAAAAGGTATTTTTGTTCCGGGTCGACCAATATGCGTCCGCTCATGGCTTCACGTCCTAAAAGCATACGGAAACCCATAGAGTCACGATTAGTAAGTGTAACTTCAACTTCCCAGTTGGTTTCGCCTACTTTAATGCCGGTTTTGATAACATAACGCTGTTCGCGGTAACCGCTGGAGCTTTTTACCACACGTTTGTCTACAAGCGGAGCCTGGCAATGTATAATGGTTTTTGAATTGTTCTGTATCGGGTTTATGTCAAATTTTACCCAATTGTCGCCATCTTTTTGGAAAGGGGCGATGTTAATGGCGTGAAGCGCAGAGGTTTTGGCACCCGAGTCTACACGGGCTTTTATGGTAGGTATACCAAGTTCGGGGAATGCACACCACTCTTCACTACCTACAATTACTTTGTCCAGCATTTTAATACGATTTGTAATCTAAATTACTACTTTTTTTTATTGTAAGAAGTCCTGGTTTCGATTTTAGTCAAATTTAATGATATCGTAATGTCAAAAAATTGTAAGTTGAGGTTATGTTTTTTATATTGAGAAGGTTAGGTGTTTTTTAGATTGAGTATAAATTTAAGATGTCTTTTATGTTCGTAGTAACTATTTGATTTGTTTCTGTTAGTTATCCAAGTAGTTTTTCCAGCCAATAATAATTTCTTTTAGATCCACGGTAGGTATTCGAGGGTAGTTGGTGTCTACATTATCAATAAAAAATATTGTATTTATTGACCCTATGGTTATGCTTACAGTTTCTGATCCTGTTTCAAATTCAGGCTCAATTCCATTTATAACTTTATTGATTTCAGGTATTAGATATTGGGTTATTTCTTCCGAATTCCATTCCATCAAAAAATCTGTTAAATAGAGGTTATTTGTTGAAATAACTTTAGTGAAGAACGAGGGGCCTCCAGATATACTTATCAGTTTATTATTGAAAGTTATTTCGTATAGATTTATTATATCTTGATTCATGATAATGTTTATAAATTGAATATACCAATTATACTTTATTAAATGTCTATCATCTCAAATCTATCATCTATTGTCTAAATAAAAAAAATATCCCCGAAAATCAATGACCTTCGGGGATGCTATTTAAAATGAAAGAATTTTTTTTTAGCTTGCCGGATTCTCAGCTTTTCTGATGGTTACGGCAAGTTCTGTTCCGTTATCATCAAGATCCATAAAGATCTCATCACCCCCAGCTATTTTGTTGGTAATGATCTCTTCTGCAAGCGTATCTTCAACATATTTCTGGATGGCACGTTTAAGTGGCCTTGCTCCATACTGCTTGTCGAAGCCTTTCTCGGCAATAAAGTCTTTGGCTTTTTCAGACAGTGAAATATTGTAACCAAGGTCTTTAATTCTTGCATAAAGTTTGTCAAGCTCGATGTCGATGATAAGGTCGATATGCTCTTTTTCAAGAGGGTTAAACACGATAATATCATCTATCCTGTTGATGAATTCAGGGGCGAAAGTTTTCTTAAGTGCCGCTTCAATAACACCTTTAGTATGCTCGTCGGCTTGTGCCTTTTTGGCAGCCGTTCCGAAACCAACACCCTGTCCGAAATCTTTCAGCTGGCGTGCACCAACGTTAGATGTCATAATAATGATAGTGTTTTTAAAGTCGATCTTACGGCCTAAGCTGTCAGTAAGGTAACCGTCGTCAAGTACCTGAAGCAACATGTTGAATACGTCAGGGTGTGCTTTCTCGATCTCGTCAAGAAGTACCACACAGTAAGGTTTTCTTCTCACTTTCTCGGTAAGCTGACCACCTTCTTCATAACCAACATATCCCGGAGGTGCACCTACAAGTCTTGAGATGGCAAATTTCTCCATGTATTCGCTCATGTCAATACGTACCAGCGCATCTTCAGAGTCAAAAAGCTCTTTAGCGATTACTTTGGCCAACTGTGTTTTACCAACACCGGTCTGTCCAAGGAAAATGAATGAGCCTATTGGTTTGTTAGGGTCTTTAAGACCTGCACGGTTACGTTGTATTGATTTGGCAATTTTTGCAACAGCCTCATCCTGACCGATAACCTTACCTTTAATAAGTTCAGGTAATTTAGCAAGCTTGTTACTTTCGGTTTGGGCAATACGGTTTACAGGAATGCCTGTCATCATCGATACTACATCGGCAACATTGTCTTCTGTAACGGTAACGCGGTTGTTTTTAGAATCTTCTTCCCATTGCTCCTGAGCAATAGCAAGGTCTTTCTCTATACGTTTCTCGTCGTCACGAAGTTTGGCAGCTTCCTCATATTTCTGTTTTTTGACAACAGAATTTTTAAGTTCACGAACCTCTTCAAGCTGTCTTTCAAGATCAAGAATCTGTTTAGGGACATCAATGTTGGTGATGTGAACGCGTGATCCTGCTTCGTCAAGGGCATCAATAGCCTTGTCCGGAAGGAAACGCTCGCTCATGTACCTGTCAGTAAGCTTAACGCAGGCTTCAATAGCTTCCTGTGTGTAAATTACGTTATGGTGATCTTCGTATTTGTTCTTGATGTTGTTCAGGATAGTAATAGTTTCCGGTACGCTTGTAGGGTCAACAATCACTTTCTGGAAACGACGTTCAAGGGCACCGTCTTTTTCTATATACTGTCTGTACTCGTCAAGGGTAGTAGCGCCAATACATTGGATTTCACCCCTTGCAAGAGCAGGTTTGAACATGTTGCTGGCGTCCAGTGAACCTGTAGCACCACCGGCACCTACAATAGTATGTATCTCGTCAATGAAAAGTATGATGTCGTCATTCTTTTCAAGTTCGTTCATAACCGCTTTCATACGCTCCTCAAACTGTCCACGGTATTTTGTACCTGCTACTAAGCTGGCAAGGTCAAGGGTTACAACACGTTTATTGAAAAGGATGCGTGATACTTTTTTCTGGATGATGCGTAATGCAAGACCTTCAGCAATGGCTGATTTACCCACACCCGGCTCACCGATAAGCAGCGGATTGTTTTTCTTTCTACGGCTTAATATTTGTGATACACGTTCAATTTCCTTTTCACGGCCCACTACGGGGTCAAGTTTGCCCTCTTCGGCAAGCTCGGTCAAATCACGTCCAAAATTGTCAAGAACAGGCGTTTTTGACTTCTTGTTGGCTTTGGCACCGGAAGAAGGGTTGTTGAAGTTGCTTTCACGCATACTGTCATCTTGTCCTGCATCGTCATTATATGACTCTGCTTTAGGAAGGTTTTCTAGGTATTCTTCTTCGTTTGATGTCATATTGATAAATTGTTCTTTAACGGTTTCGTAATCAATTTTTAGTTTGTTAAGCAATTTTGTGGTAGGATCGTTTTCATTGCGCAAAATACATAACAATAAATGGGCTGTACTTATAGAAGTACTCTGGAAAACCTTTGCCTCAAGGAACGTAGTCCTTAAAGCACGTTCTGCCTGACGCGTTAAATGAAGGTTTTTCTTCTCATTATTGCGGTCGGCATTGGGGTTAGCCGGGCTTAATATCTCTACTTTTCTGCGTAAATGATCCAGGTCAACAGATATGTTATTTAAAATGGAAATGGCTTTTCCGTTGCCGTCTCTCAAAATCCCTAACATTAAGTGCTCTGTACCAATAAAGTCGTGTCCTAATCGTAAAGCCTCTTCTTTACTGTAGGTTATCACATCTTTGACTCTTGGTGAAAAATTATCATCCATAATGTTATTCTTTGATACTTGTAAATTTAAGTATTTATAAAAGATTTTACAAAAACTATACCTAATAAATTATACTGACATTACTGACAATGCCGGTTATGCTAATTGACGAAAAAAAAGCCGAAAATAAAAGCAAAAGCATAAATGTTTATTAACTTTTGGCTATTTTTTATGTGTTAATAAAACGTTTAAATAATTAGATTTATTGGTTTTCAATCCTGATAAAAATACGTATATTGGCACGTTTTGTAACAATTATAATTTTTTAATATAACTACTTATGTCTGAAGGAGAAAAGTTAATTCCTATTAACATAGAAGACGAAATGAAGTCAGCCTACATTGATTATTCAATGTCGGTTATTGTGTCAAGGGCGCTTCCTGATGTTAGAGATGGCTTGAAACCCGTACACCGAAGAGTACTTTTTGGAATGTATGAATTAGGGGTACTATCAAACAGAGCACATAAAAAATCAGCGAGGATCGTAGGAGAGGTACTTGGTAAGTATCACCCGCATGGTGACTCATCAGTATATGATGCCATGGTACGTATGGCACAGGAGTGGAGTCTTCGTTATCTTTTAGTAGATGGTCAGGGTAACTTCGGATCGGTAGATGGTGACAGCCCGGCAGCGATGCGTTATACAGAGGCAAGGATGCGTAAGATCTCTGAAGAGATCATGGCCGATCTTGATAAAGAAACAGTAGATTTCCAGCTTAACTTCGATGATACTTTGGAAGAGCCAACTGTAATGCCTACAAGGGTACCTACACTTTTAGTGAATGGTGCATCGGGTATTGCCGTAGGTATGGCTACTAACATGGCACCACACAACCTCACTGAGGTTATCGACGGTACGCTTGCTTATATAGATAACAATGATATTGAAATCGATGAGCTTGTAACATATATTAAGGCACCGGATTTCCCTACAGGAGGTACAATTTATGGCTATGAAGGCGTGCGTGAGGCATTCAAAACAGGCCGTGGCCGTATCGTAATGCGTGCTAAGACCAGCTTTGAAGAAGTAGAAGGACGTGAGTGCATTATTGTAACTGAAATCCCTTATCAGGTAAATAAGGCAGACATGATCAAAAAGACTGCTGACCTGGTTAATGAAAAGAAAATTGATGGTATTGCTAACATCCGAGATGAGTCGGATAGAAATGGTATGCGTATCGTTTATATCCTTAAACGTGACGCTGTGCCAAATGTGGTGCTTAATACCTTATTTAAATATACACAGCTTCAGTCGTCTTTCAGTGTAAACAACATTGCGCTTGTAAACGGAAGACCACAATTGCTAAACCTGAAGGAGCTTATCCACTATTTCGTGGAGCACAGGCATGAGGTTGTTGTAAGAAGAACTCAGTATGAACTTCGTAAAGCCGAAGAACGTGCACATATATTAGAAGGTCTTATCATTGCTTCTGATAATATTGATGAGGTAATTGCAATTATCCGTGGCTCTAAGGACGGTGAAGAAGCGCGTGGTAAATTAATGGAGCGTTTCAGCCTGTCAGAAATTCAGGCGCGTGCTATCGTTGAGATGCGTCTGAGACAGTTAACCGGTCTGGAGCAGGATAAACTTCGTGCAGAATATGAAGATATCATGAAGTTGATAGCAGAATTAAAAGCTCTTTTGGAAAGCAAAGAACTGAGAATGGAGCTTATCAAAACTGAACTTATCGAAATCAGAGATAAGTATGGTGACGAAAGACGTTCCAGAATAGAATACTCTGGTGGTGATGTAAGCATTGAAGACCTTATTGCTGATGAGAATGTAGTTATTACTATTTCTCATGCAGGTTATATTAAACGTACACCGCTTAGCGAATACAAAACGCAAAACAGGGGAGGTGTAGGACAGAAAGGTGTGGCTACACGCGATCAGGATTTCCTTGAGCACCTGTTCGTGGCTACAAATCACAACTATATGTTGTTCTTTACCCAAAAAGGTAAGTGTTTCTGGATGCGTGTTTACGAAATTCCGGAAGGAAATAAAACAAGTAAAGGACGTGCAATTCAAAATCTTATCAATATAGAGAATGATGACAAGGTAAAAGCATTTATCTGTACTCAGGATCTTAAGAATGAAGAGTATATCAACAATCATTATGTAATCATGGCTACCAAGAAAGGTATCGTTAAGAAAACCCTTCTTGAGCAATACTCACGTCCAAGACTTAATGGTATTGCCGCGATTACAATTCGTGAGGATGATGAGCTGTTAGAAGCTAAACTGACTACAGGTGAGAGCCAGGTGCTTATCGCTGTGAAGTCGGGTAAACTGGTTCGTTTTGAAGAGGGTAAAACACGTCCTATGGGCCGTAGTGCTTCCGGGGTTCGTGGTATCACACTACAGGATGAGCAGGATGAGGTAATCGGAATGGTATCTGTAAACGACATGAACAGTGAAATACTTGTGGTGTCTGAGAACGGATACGGTAAACGTTCAAGCCTTGAAGATTACAGGATTACAAACCGTGGAGGTAAAGGTGTGAAAACGCTTAATATTACTGATAAAACAGGTAAGCTTGTGTCTATTAATAGCGTTACTGATGCCGATGATCTTATGATTATCAATAAATCAGGACTTACTATACGTATGATGGTTTCAGACCTTAGGGTTATGGGGCGTGCTACGCAGGGAGTTAGACTTATTAATATTAAAGGAAACGACTCTATTGCTGCCGTAACGAAAGTTATGCGTGAAGAAGAGGCTGAAGAAAGCCTTGAAGGAATGGTGGAAGGAGCTGAAAACGGAGTAGAGGGTTACATTGAACCTGATACTGACGGTCCGGAAGAACAAACTGAAGAATAATAAAAATAACTACTATGAAAATCCAGTATGCAATTGCTGCGTCGCTTTTACTTTCAGTAGGCGCGTTTGCTCAAAAAGATGAGCTTAAAGCTCTAAAAAAGCTAACTGATAAACAACAGCCTGCTCCTGCAGATGTTCAGGAAATGGCAAATCTTTTGTCTCAGGTTGAGTCAAAAATGAGTGCTGCCACACCTGAGCAGCAAGTTGACTATAATTATTATAAAGGAATGTATGGTGTAGCTCAGCTAATGGCTAGCAGCAATAAGTCGCAAGCTGTTTTTGAGAGTACTCTTGAAAACTTTAATAAGGTTATAGAGCTTGAGAAAAATGGTAAGAAGAAATATACTTCTACTATACAGCAGCAAATTTTTCCCAGCATGAAAAATGTTGCGCTTAAAGGTGCTCAGGAATTAAGTAAAGCTAAAATGTTTAAGGAAGCAGCGTTGTACTATGCTGCCGCTTACAGACTTGACACCAAAGATGGTTTTAATCTTTATAATGCTGCTGCTTCATCAATTAATGCGCAGGATTATGACAGAGCTCTTGAGTATTACCTTGAACTGGACAAAACGGGCTTTACAGGGGAGACTACTACTTATTTAGCTAAGGATAAAGCAACAGGTCAGGTACAGGCATTCCCGGATAAAAACACAAGGGATATAGCTGTTAAAACAGGACAGTATGATACACCAAGTGTTGAAAAAACTCCTTCTGTTAGAGCTGATATAGTGCGTAACATTGCTCTTATCTATGATAATAAAGGTGAATCTGAAAAAGCTAAAGAGGCATTTGTAAATGCGAGAAAAGCTAACCCGGATGATATAACGCTGATTATTTCTGAAGCTAACCTGTACTACAAGGCTAATAATATGACCAAGTACAAAGAGTTAATTTCTGAAGCAATTGCCAAGAATCCTAACGATGCGGATTTGTATTTTAATCTTGGTGTAACTACTACTGATACCAGTGCAGATGAAGCCGCTAAGTATTTTAATAAAGCGCTTGAAATTAAACCTGACCACTTACAGGCTAACATGGCTATGGGATCATTGATGTTGAAAGATGATCAGAAAATCGTGAACCAGATGAACAGTCTTGGAACTAGTGCCGCTGATAACAAAAAATATGATGCGCTTAAAATGCAGCGTACAGCTTCTTTTAACAAAGCCCTTCCTTATTTTGAAAAAGCACACAAAATAGATCCTTCAAATCAGGAGGTGATTTCTATGCTTGCGTCTATTTACCAGGCATTAGAGCGTACAAACGATTATAAAGCAATGAAAGCTAAGCTTAAATAGTAGTTTTAATATTGCTATAAATTAAAAATCCCGCCATTGGCGGGATTTTTTTATGCTTATAAAGAAAGGGAATTATCTCAATTGGGCTCCTGTTTCTTTTTCAAGATTCTGTCTTATCTTGGTCATTATCTTGTCAATTTGCTCGTCGGTAAGCGTTTTAGAGCTATCCTGAAGTGTAAAGCTTACAGCATATGATTTTTTACCTTCCGGAAGGTTTTGACCTTCGTATACGTCAAAAAGGCTTACGTCTTTAAGTAATGTTTTTTCAGTTTGTTTAGCGATGCTGTATACAGATTCAAAAGAAACTTCCTGATCGACTAGAAGAGCTAAATCTCTTCTTACTTCAGGGAATTTAGATATTTCTACATACTTGATTTTACCTGTAACCAGTTTAATGATGGCGCCCCAGTTAAAGTCGGCAAAGAAAACATCCTGTTTAATGTCAAAATGTTTCAGGATCGATTTTTTGATGGTGCCAAACTCAACGATAGTTTCATTTCCTACCGCAATTGCTATGCCTTCAGCAAAAACGTCATTAGCTATAGGTTGTGTTTGTGTTTTGTTTATGCCAAGTCTTGTCAGTACAAGGTTAATATAACCTTTAAACATAAAGAAATCAACAGGCTTTTGAGCATAAGACCAACTTTCAGCTAAACGGCTTCCTGTTACCGTAAGGGTAAGATGTTTGTTTTCATCATAACCTGAAGGTAGTTTGTGGTATGTTTTACCGAATTCGAATAATTTAAGATCTGCTCTCTTACGGTTTATGTTGAATGATACTGTCTCAAGCGCACTGAAAAGCAATGATTGTCTCATGGCAGAAAGGTCACTGCTCAATGGGTTAAGCATCATTACGTTAAACTCTTCTTTCAGATTTTCTGATAGTTTTATATAATCAGGTGTAGTAAGTGAGTTGGCCATCATTTCGTTAAAGCCAAGTGACACCATCTGTGCACCTATAATGTTCTGAAGTTTGTAGTCTTCATTGCGCGCAGAGTTAGATATAGAAGCGTTAAGCTTTTGAGTAAAAGATATGTTATTGTATCCGTATACTCTCAGGATTTCTTCAATAACGTCAATTTCACGTGTTACATCAACACGGTAAGCAGGAACTACAAGTCCTAAACCTGCGTCAGACATCGTATTGATTTTGATATCCAGTGATACCAGTATTTTTTTGATAGTTTCTTTCGAAAGCTCCTGACCTATAACACGTGTTACATTGGCAAAGTTTACAACGACCTGATTGTCTTCAATCTTTTTAGGGTAGATATCTGTGATGTCAGAAGTTATCTCTCCACCGGCAGTTTCCTGTATAAGCAGTGCAGCTCTTTTAAGGGCATATTCTGTAATAGTAGGATCTATACCTCTTTCAAAACGAAAAGAAGCATCTGTACTAAGGCCGTGGCGTTTAGCCGTTTTTCTGATAGATACCGGGTTAAAGTAAGCACTCTCAAGGAATATTGAAGAAGTGCCTTCAGTTACGCCAGAATTTTTACCGCCAAATACACCTGCAATACACATTGGACCTGCCTCATCGCAAATCATCAGGTCTTCTTCATGCAGTGTTCTTTCTACATCATCAAGAGTAGTGAATTTTGTTCCGGCAGTAACTGTTTTAACGATAACCTTGTTACCCTTTATTTTAGCAGCATCAAAAGCGTGTAATGGTTGCCCTAATTCGTGAAGTACATAGTTTGTAACGTCAACGATATTGTTTTTAGGTGTAAGGCCAATAGCTTTAAGCCTGTTTTGAAGCCAGGCAGGAGAAGGTTTTACCGTAATACCTGTAATGGTAACACCACAGTATCTTGGAGCAAGCTTATTATCTTCAACTTTAACATCCATTTTAAGGGTACGTTTGTCTACCCTGAAGTTACTTACAGATGGTGTTATAAGTTCGGTATGTACATTTTTTTGAGAAAGTCCTGCACGCAGGTCACGGGCAACACCCCAGTGGCTCATTGCATCGGCACGATTAGGCGTAAGTCCTATTTCAAAAACTTCATCACTTTCTATGTTGAATATTTTAGAAGCAGGAGTTCCCGGCTTAAGGTCTTCATGTAGTACAAGTATACCGTCATGTCCTTCGCCAAGACCAAGCTCGTCTTCGGCACATATCATACCGTGGCTTTCTTCGCCGCGTATTTTACCTTTTTTAATCTGGAAGGCATTCCCCTCTTTATCATACAGTGTAGTTCCTATTGTAGCTACAGGAACTTTTTGACCTACAGCCACGTTTGGTGCACCGCATACTATCTGTACAGGTATGCCGTCGCCCAAATCTACAGTGGTAATTCTTAATCTGTCAGCATTAGGATGCTGAACGCAGGTAAGTACATGACCTACCACAACACCTTCAAGTCCGCCTTTAAGCGACTCAAATTTGTCAACGCCTTCCACTTCAAGACCAAGGTCGGTAAGCAGGGCAGCCGTTTCTTCAGATTTCCAGTCTAATTTTATGAATTGTTTTAACCAGTTATAGGATATACGCATTGTAGTTTATTTTAAAAGCATGCAAAGATAATGATTGTTAGGTAAAAACCCTGATACAATTTGCGCTGAATTTAAAGCAAAATAAATTTTAATTATAATGTAAATGCTACAATTAAGTTTGTTAATCAAACACTCATAAATTCCTTACATTTGATTTTCGAAATATTGTCTCCATGAAATACATTATAACCGCTTTAGCACTATTGCTAAGCTTGTCTATAAACTCCCAGATTAAAAGTCCTTCGGAGTTTTTACCGAATTATGGTAGGAACGTAACCTATTACCATCAGGTAGAAGATTATTTTGAACACCTGACCCAAAATTCTGATATGATAATGAAAAAGAATTATGGTCAGACGACTCAGGAGCGTAATCTTAATGTATACTATATTTCATCAGCCGAAAACCTTAGGAATATCGAGAATATCAGGGTGAGTAACCTTAGCCAGATTGGGATGAGTGATGCTAAGATCAGTAACATAAATGATAAGGCTATCGTTTGGCTTAGCTTTAATGTACATGGCAATGAACCTGCTGCTACCGAAAGTGCGATGTCAGTGGCCTATCAACTTTTGAATCCTGATAATAAAGAAGCCAAAGAATGGCTGGCAAATACTCTTGTTATTTTGGATCCATGCCTTAATCCCGACGGTTTTTCACGTTATGGTAACTGGCTTAGGGATGTTTCAGGAAAAAATACGCATCCGGGTATTTATGACAGAGAGCATATGGAACCGTGGCCGGGAGGGAGGCAAAATCACTATGATTATGACCTGAACCGTGACTGGGCGTGGCAAACGCAGATAGAAACACGTCAGCGTATGGCGCTTTATAACGAATGGATGCCAATGGTGCATGTTGACGTACACGAAATGGGATTCAATGAGCCTTATTTCTTTCCACCGGCAGCTGAACCGATGCACGATTTCATTACCAAAGCACAGCGTGATTTCCATAATACCGTTGGTGAGATGACCGCTAAAAAATTTGATATCAAAGGCTGGAATTACTATACCCGTGAGCGTTTCGACCTTTTTTATCCCAGCTATGGCGACACCTACCCAAGTTTTAACGGAGCTGTAGGTATGACCTATGAGCAGGGAGGTATAGGTGCAGGACGTGCCGTGATGATGACTAACGGAAATGTTTTAACGTTACAGGACAGGATCGATCATCATACTGCCGCAGTGCTAACTGCTGTAGAGACGGCTTCATGGAAAAAAGATAAACTCGTTAAGGATTTCAGGGCATATTTTAAAGACAGTCGTGAAAACCTTAAAGGGAAATATAAAACATATGTAGTTAAGAACTCAGGTAAGACAGAACAGTTGGCAAAATTGCTGAAGCGCAATAACATTCAGTATTCGTATGCCGCTGAGTCTAAAAAGACGTCGGGTTATCATTATCAAAGTGATAAGGATAAAGATTTTACTATTGAGCCTAACGATCTTATCGTAAAGGCAGATCAGCCTAAAGCCGTGCTTACCCAGGTATTGTTTGAGCCGTCACAACGACTTACAGACAGCCTTTCGTATGATATTACAGCATGGGCGCTGCCGCATGCGTATGGTGTAGACAGTTACGCACTTAAGGGTAATCTTTCCATAGATACCAAAGCCGAAATTACACGCAAAGGAAAGTTTGAATATGAAGGCGTTTATGCGTATTATGTGCCGTGGAACGGAAGGGAATCTGCTAAAGTTTTAGGTTTATTGCTAAATAGTGGCGTAAAGGTGCGTTCGTCAAGAAAGGCATCGGCATTCAGGGGAATAAAAGTAAGCCCCGGCGATTTGGTAATCCTGAAAGGGGATAATCCGCAACTTGTCGATTTCAAGAACATGATGGATGCTTTTGTAGACAAAAAGGCGGATTATGAAGTGATTGAGAGTGGATATTCACTTAACGGCGGTGATCTTGGAGGAGAGAATTATCCGCTTCTTGAGACACCAAGAGTGTTGCTGTTGTCGGGTAACGGAGTGAGTGCTACCGATTTTGGGCAGGCCTGGTTTTATATGGACGAGATTATCAATTATCCTGTAAGTATTATTGATGTCCAGAATTTTGGGCGTGTAAACATGAATGAATTCAATACGCTGGTATTGACTGATGGCTGGTATGATCTTTCGGATAACCACAAAAACAAAATAGACGATTTTATTATTGATGGCGGTAAGGTAATAGCCATTGCAGGTGCACTGAATATTTTTGAAGACAGGCCGGGTTACAGCCTGACCAAATTTGCTTCTGCTGCTGCAAAAGAACAGGAAACTACCGAACACGACGAAGAGATACTTAAAGCCCGTTATAATGATTATCAAAATGCAGAAAGGCGTGCATTATCTGCATCTGTTCCTGGTGCTATTGTTGAAAACGTAATAGATAAAAGCCATCCGCTTTCATTTGGTCTTGGTGATAAGTATTTCAGCTTAAAAACAAGCGATAGCCGTTATCAATTGCTTAAGAATGCATGGAATGTTGCTTATGTTCCTGCCGGATATAAAAACTTTGGTTTTATTGGCAGGAGCCTGAAAAAAAAACTTGAAAATACTGTAACATTTGCCGTAGAGCAAAAGGGCAGAGGAAGTGTAATTTATATGGTTGATAATCCCTTGTTCCGTGGTTTCTGGGAAAACGGGAATCTGTTGTTTAGCAATGCATTGTTTTTAGTAGATTAAGTTTAAAACCGGAAATTTCCCAATTCTTTCCAGATTCATATTTCATATTTGTAGTGCAAAACATAAATGTGATGATGATGAACACCCGATTTTTAGCCCTGATATTTTGTTTTCTATTTACTATAACGGCTTTTGCCCAGCTTACTCCTCCCGGACTTGGTGAGACTAATACCGCCTTTTGGTCGGCAATTGGAGTGTCGCAAAAGCTGAATGAAAAGAATAGTTCCAAAACTTATTTTGGTACTGGCTACATAAGCGGGACAGAGTCAGAAGATCCATTTAATGCACCTTCTATAATGGTGCTAA
The DNA here is from genome assembly GCF_003350375.1 of Flavobacterium sp. AG291. Taxonomy (GTDB): domain Bacteria; phylum Bacteroidota; class Bacteroidia; order Flavobacteriales; family Flavobacteriaceae; genus Flavobacterium; species Flavobacterium suzhouense. Next base: position 225,199 of record NZ_QQAR01000003.1, read on the forward strand.
ACCAGGAATTTTATCATAAGCTAAATTCGAAATGGCAGTATAGTTATGCATTAAGCTATCGCAGGCAACATGAATATGATGAACAATTTGATAAGCCGGAGGAAGTAGACGTTAGGCAGGAATTCAGGGCGTATGGCAGATTTAGCTATACAACTCATACAGGTAGTCTGAAATGGTCGACAACGGTAAGGCAGGAGATTCGTAAATTCTATTCTGATGATTTTGCTCAGGTAGAAAATAGCCTGCAACTGCGTGCCCGTCTTAAAACACAGTTATTTGTTCCGTTAGATCATGATTCTCATAATGGCCTTATTGGGAGTGCAGAGGCCTTGTTTGCAGTTGCCAATGACCATAATGAAGGATGGGACAGCCCTGAATATAAGGAAGCGCGTTTTTGTGTTTATTATTCTTACTCGCCCGAAAGTATGCCGGTTACTTTTGATGTCGGTTATATGAACGACCTGATAGGTAACGGTCATGACACGGTTGATGCAAGCTACATAGCAATGGATATTATCATTAAAGATCCATTTACACATTCATAGAGTTAATGTAAAATAAAAGTGCTTATTTAGGGTTTATAATTAAAAGGCATTTTTATGAGAGCATTATTTTTTTTGGCTATGATGGCACTGTTCACAGGTTGTGACAGCAACGATTCTGATTCGGAAAGTAATAATAATGAAAACCGAGATTACAAACAGGATATGCGTGATCTGGTTATAGGAATTAGCCAGAAAGCCAAGAGTTTTAGTCCCGGGTTTGTAGTCATTCCGCAAAATGGTATTGAGTTGGTTACTGCAACAGGAGATGCTTCGGGCAGTCCTGCAACAGAATATCTCGACGCTATAGATGGTAACGGTCAGGAAGATTTTCTGTATGGTTATGATAATGATGATGAAACCACGCCTGCAAGCGTGACCTCATATCTTAAAAGTTTCCTTGATATATCTAAAAATGCCGGGAATGCTATATTAGCAATAGACTACTGCTTTACACCTTCAAAAGTATCTCATTCATACGATGCCAACAATGCTTTTGGTTATTTGCCTTTTGCAGCGCCTGAACGTAGTCTTAATGTAATTCCTGCATCAGCGCCTGTTAATGTAAATGCCGATAACATTACAGCACTCTCACAGGCAAAAAATTTCCTGTACCTTATCAATCCTGAGAACTTCAATTCTAAGACAGCTTTTATCAATGCAGTGACTTCCACCAATTATGATGCTGTTATAATGGATTTATTCCTTAACGATGAAGCTTTTACTGCTGCAGAGATAAGCCAGCTGAGAAACAAAGCTAACGGAGGCAAACGTTTGGTTATTTGTTACATGTCAATAGGAGAGGCTGAGGATTACAGATACTACTGGCAGGCTTCATGGAATAGCAATAAGCATGACTGGATTGCTGCCGAAAACCCGGACTGGCCAGGTAACTATAAAGTAAAATACTGGAATGCCGACTGGCAGGGAATCATTTACAGGAATAACGATTCTTATCTCAATAAAATAATATTAGCAGGATTTGATGGAGCATATTTAGATATTATCGATGCTTTTGAATATTTTGAGCGATAGTGATGTCAGTTAAAAGTTGGCATAAAACTGTCATATATTCTTTAGGAGCAGAATTTTAATTTTGGTTCTGGTGTCAACTTGTCATATAGGAATGCATAATATTTTATTGGCACAAAGATTGACTATATGAAAGCGTCCACTTAAATAATAAGAATCAAAAACAAAATAATAAAACGAAAAGAAGATGAGTAAAATAATCGGAATTGACTTAGGAACAACCAACTCATGTGTTTCCGTAATGGAAGGTAACGAACCGGTAGTTATTCCTAATGCTGAAGGAAAAAGAACAACCCCGTCAGTAATTGCATTTGTTGAAGGCGGAGAGATCAAGGTTGGAGATCCTGCTAAAAGACAGGCAGTGACCAATCCCACAAAAACCATCGCTTCTATCAAACGTTTCATGGGTAATAAATACTCTGAAAGTTCAAAAGAAGCAAGCAATGTACCATACAGCGTAGTAAAAGGAGACAACGATACACCACGTGTAGATATCGACGGTCGTCTTTACACTCCACAGGAGTTGTCTGCTATGACACTACAAAAAATGAAAAAAACTGCTGAAGACTATCTTGGTCAAACAGTAACCGAAGCGGTTATTACTGTTCCTGCATACTTTAACGACGCTCAGCGTCAGGCTACTAAAGAGGCTGGTGAAATTGCCGGTCTTAAAGTTAGAAGGATCATCAACGAGCCTACTGCGGCTGCTCTTGCTTACGGGCTTGACAAAGCAGGTAAAGATCAAAAGATTGCTGTATATGACCTTGGTGGTGGTACATTTGATATCTCTATCCTTGAGTTAGGTGACGGTGTATTTGAAGTACTTTCTACTAATGGTGATACTCACCTTGGTGGTGATGACTTCGATCAGGTAATCATCGATTGGTTAGCAAATGAATTCAACAGCGAAGAAGGAGTAGATTTACGTAAAGACCCAATGGCACTTCAGCGTCTTAAAGAAGCTGCTGAAAAAGCTAAAATTGAGCTTTCTGCTTCTGCACAAACTGAAATAAACCTGCCATACGTTACTGCAACGGCTTCAGGACCTAAACACTTAGTAAAAACGCTTACAAGAGCTAAATTTGAGCAACTTGCTGACAGTCTTGTACAACGTTCTATGCAACCGGTAGCTAAAGCGCTTAAAGATGCAGGTCTTTCTACATCTGATATCGATGAGGTTATCCTTGTAGGTGGTTCTACTCGTATACCACGTATCCAGGAAGAAGTTGAGAAATTCTTCGGTAAAAAACCTTCAAAAGGTGTTAACCCGGATGAGGTTGTTGCTATCGGAGCAGCTATCCAGGGAGGTGTACTTACAGGAGACGTTAAAGACGTACTACTTCTTGACGTAACTCCGCTTTCACTTGGTATTGAGACTATGGGTGGTGTAATGACTAAACTTATCGACGCCAACACTACTATCCCTACTAAAAAATCTCAGGTGTTCTCTACTGCTGCTGACAACCAGCCATCTGTTGAGATTCACGTACTTCAGGGTGAGAGACCAATGGCTACAGATAATAAAACTATCGGTCGTTTCCACTTAGATGGTATCCCACCAGCACAAAGAGGTGTACCTCAAATCGAAGTTACTTTCGATATTGATGCGAATGGTATCATTAAAGTATCTGCTACTGATAAAGGAACAGGTAAATCACATGATATCCGTATCGAAGCTTCTTCAGGATTAACTCAGGAAGAAATCGACAGAATGCGTAAAGAAGCTGAAGCTAATGCTGATGCTGACAAAATCGCAAAAGAGCGTGTTGAGAAACTGAACGAGGCTGACGCTATGATCTTCCAGACTGAGAAGCAACTTACTGAGTTTGGTGATAAACTTTCTGATGGTAACAAACAAAACATCGAAGGCGCTCTTAACGAACTTAAGGTAGCTTACGAAAGCAAAGATGTTGATACTATTCAGCCGGCTCTTGACAAAATCAACGAAGCATGGAAAAATGCTTCTGAAGAAATGTACAAAGCTCAGGAAGGTGGTGCTGCACAAGGACAACCGGAAGCTGCACAAGCTGAAGGCGACAACGTTCAGGATGTAGACTTCGAAGAAGTGAAATAATTATTTAGTACTGAGTTTCAGTATTTGAGTATTGATAATAGAAAACGCCGCACATTCTGCGGCGTTTTTTGTTTTATATATATGATTTTGAGTGAAGTTTAGGGCGGCCTCATCTTTTTTGCGTAAAGCAAATTATGGAGAGAGGCGTTAAAAAACATCCGCTGTTTGAGCCGAAGGCGAGTTCGGATGGTTTAGCCGAGCGAGATAATTTGTAGCTTAAAAAGATATAGCCTTGAATTTTTGTTTCTTTTGTTTCAAGACAAAAGAAAAGGAATTATTCAACCGTAAACCCTAATCCCTGTATATACCCTTTATTCTGGAAATTGTTTTTGTAAAGACAGTTTTTCAGGTAATTGTTAAGTGCTTTCTGAACTTTAACCCTGTCCGGCATGTTTTCTCTGATCTTTTCAAACGAACTACGGTCACTTTCAGCATATTTAGTGATAAGAGCGTAATCTTCCGGCTGTTCAAAGTTCATGATACCTTTGGTGTTATCCATTTTTTTGTATGGCCAAAATGCCCAGTTGATTTTGTTAGCATCAAGAAGCTTGCGAAATTCCATAACCCATTCGTCGGTGTTCTCTCCGGTTTCGCCAATGTAGATAGGAACATTGTGTTTAGTACTAAAATCAAGGTATTTCTGAACCGATTCCTGATTGATGTCAAACCAGTATTTGTGGAATTCATATACCACGTTATCATCCAGTATGCGTTCGAATACGCCAAAATCTCCCGCCCACATAGAACCATTCAGGTAAATGGAGTGTTTTTTGTCAACTGAACGGATATCTTTTACCATACGCTCATAAACCATAAAAAGCCTGTCGTTATAATCAGGTATCTCTTTAGCAAAATAATGCGCAAAAGGTTCGTTAATTACGTCATAGCCTAAGATGATCGGGTCGTCTTTGTAGCGTTTGGCTATCTTCATCCAGATAGCACTCATTTCGTCCTGAGCTGTTTTGCTAAAATATAGCCACGGGTAACCATTACTATCATCGATATTGTCGCCGATTTGTCCGCCCGGAGCGCAATGCATATCAAGAAGTACATACAGATTCTCTTTTCGACACCACTCAATCACACGGTCAAAATACTCAAAGCCGGCATTACGTTTACCCATGTACAGGTCATTGGTAAATAATTTATAATGAAACGGTAGGCGAACGTGGTTTGATCCGGTGCGTTTCAGGTATTTGATATCGTCTTGTGTGATGTAGCTGTCAAGATATTTGTCCCAGAATGCAGCGGTGCTGTCTGGACCGATCATTTCCTGGAATAGCTGGTCGATTTGCTTTGGAGCTGCGACTTTACCGGTCTTGAACATATAGCCCTCGGGAACCAGCCAGTTGCCAAGATTAGTTCCTTTAAGGAGGATTGGTTTACCGTTAGAGTCTAAGATTTCTTTACCCTGGGTCTTTACGATTTTACCTTTTTTCTGGGCGAATGCATTTGTTCCTGCCATGCATAATGTTAACACCAGCAGGAGAGAAGTGAGTTTGTTTCTCATTAGCGTTTGAATTTTGAATGTTTGTTGTTTTGGAACGCTAAAGATAACAAAAAGTAGGGAAGGGCTTATCTGAATATATTACCTATGGAATGAAAGACGCGACCAAAGAAACTGCGTTTAGTATATATTAATCCCATGAATTCCATTTCTACAATAATTTTAGGACTGCCTGAAGTAACAATTATTTCTTTACTTGTAATTCCAACATAGGTAACGATTAGTCTATCACCTATAGCGGCCTTTATTGAAAAGTTTCCATTTATATCGGTTTGCGTTTCTGACAGAGTATTGGCATTTTGAATATTTGCTCCGGGAAGTACTCCTTCATTTTTTTCGGAAACAACTCCTGAAATTAAGTTTCTTTCTGGGGCGGAAGTTGGAGCAACCTTTCCAACTATCTCATCAGTTTCAGAAATATGTTGCTCAGTATTTACAGGTGTTTGAGCAGAAATAGTATGGTTTCCAATCGTCAGGAAACTCACAACAGCAGCACTGGCTGCCATCCATAACGATGATTTTTCTTTTGGTACTACCAAATCCCTGTTCAGTTGTGTTACCCTGAACCTTCCACAGGCATTATCGGTGTTTTTCAATACAGAAGCAATTTCCCTGTCCGATGAATTCGTGAAGTCAAATACTGTCTTTTGGCACGAAGTACAAAAACGATCTTTATCGGCAGTAGTCATGGCATCCCAATTTTCATGGCATGGGGTAGGTATCGATATTTGGATTGTTTTAGGCATTGAGTAAATATAAATAAAAGCTTTTAATTTCCTTATTAGCATTCAGGTAAGATAAGTTTTACCTCTTATTACTTCATTTACTTTATTTTTGCAGGTAATAAATAAAATTATATGACTAGGGTTAGGAGTAAGTTTAGCGAAGATACTTTTTTTGTTGGATTTATTATGTTATTAAATCTTGCTTTGAATATAGCTATGTTCGTTAAATGTATAGAAGCGTTTGTGTTTTACCCTATAGTAAATAGTATTATAGGTCTTTTACTATTTATGTTAATTGTAATACTTCTACTTATCATAAGACAAATCAAATATATTATCGTAAAGTCAGACCGTCTTATTTGTTTTTCTTTGCTTTGTCCTTTTGGCAAAAGGTTATACTTTAAAAATTTTAAAGGTATAGTGATAGCATATGGACAAGTAAAATCTAGATCTTATAAGGTAATTCATTTCGTGAATAACAAGGGGAGAGTAACTTTTAAAATTGTAGGATTACGATACAGTAATTATGAAGAAATAAAGGAGGCCATACCTTTAGGTATTTTGCCTAACAAACTCAAGTTTATAGATATGGTAAAGCTTTTTTTCTCCTTTAAGATTAATGTAAATAAAAACAGGCTTTAATGCCTGTTAAATAATCTTTTTTATTACCCTAAGCTTATGTGAATGCCTTTTAGTATCAGTATTGTATATACCTAAGTGATCCAAACGGTCAATACGTACTTTTCCGTGTGCGTGTATTATGTGGTTGTCTTCCATAATGATACCTACGTGAATGATTCTTCCTTCCTCATTGTCAAAAAATGCCAGGTCGCCCGGTTCACTTTCTTCTATAAAACTTAAAGCTTCTCCCTGAGTCGCCTGTTGAGAGGCATCACGTAATAATGAGTATCCATTCAGTTTGTATACCATCTGCGTAAAACCAGAACAATCTAAGCCAAAAGGTGTCTTTCCACCCCATAAATACGGAGCATTTAGGTACATAAATGCGGTTTGCAACAAATGTTGTTTGCTTGTCACTCCCGATACTTTAAGCCCTTCAAACATATAGTTTTCGGTATTTATAGATGGGTGTTCAAGAAAAGTCAGCGACGCACCCATAGGTATCGATAGCAGTTGATTGTTGGGAGTAGTAAGGTATTCAATCAGGTCACCGTTTAGTACTGCCGGGCTATTGCTCAGGGCATCATAATCGGCCTGGCTTATAAGACGGTACTGCTTATTATCAATCCAGCCATTATAGCCGTCGTATGCAAGTTCAATGCGTGACCATTTTTCAGTCTGTTCCAGTATTTTAAAATGCTCGCCAAACAACACTTGTGTTGTTAATTCGCTTCTGTCGCTTGGTTCTAAACGTAGGGGCACAATGGCAAGATTACATATACCGAACATCCTTCTTATTTGACTGTTTTTTAATTATTATTGATTATTGCTAATCGGGGTCTCACTTGAGTTTACAAATATAGTAGTTAATTCTGAAGCTTTTTTACAGAGTTTTGAACATTCTCTTTATAGGTGTATATTTCTTTGGTTTTAAGACAACAGAACAAAAAAAAGGCAGCCTAAGCTGCCTTTACTATATAAAATCAATAAATGATTATACTCTTTCGATAACAATAGCTGAAGCACCACCACCACCATTACAGATAGCAGCAGCTCCTGTTTTAGCGTTGTTTTGCTCTAGTACATTTATAAGTGTAACGATAATTCTCGCACCTGAACATCCAAGAGGATGACCAAGCGATACAGCACCACCATTTACGTTTACTTTATCAGCATCAAGACCAAGTATTTTTGAGTTTGCGATACCTACTACAGAGAATGCCTCGTTGAATTCAAAGAAATCAACATCATCTTTAGATATACCTGCTTTGTCAAGTGCTTTAGGAAGAGCTTTCGCCGGAGCAGTAGTAAACCATTTTGGTTCCTGTTCAGCATCAGCATAACCTTTAATGTAGGCAAGAGGTTTAAGTCCAAGCTCGTTAGCTTTGTCTTCACTCATAATAACAAGTGCAGCAGCACCGTCGTTGATTGTAGAAGCGTTAGCAGCTGTAACAGTACCTTCTTTAGTGAAAGCAGCGTTAAGTGTAGGGATTCTGTCAAGTTTCACGTTAGAATACTCCTCATCTTTAGTAACCATGATAGGGTCACCTTTACGTTGAGGTACAGCTACAGGAACAACTTCGTTGTCAAATTTACCTTCGTTCCAAGCATTAGCAGAACGTGTATATGATTCAATAGCGAAAGCATCCTGCTCTTCACGTGTAATTTTATATTCAGTAGCAGTAGCATCGGCGCAAACACCCATTGCAACATTGTCGTAAACATCAGTAAGACCGTCTTTCTGCATTCCGTCAATCATAGTAGCAGGACCAAATTTAGCGCCTGTTCTCATTTGAACATAATGAGGTATAAGACTCATGTTTTCCATACCACCTGCGACAATTACATCTGCATCCCCAAGCTGGATTGCCTGAGCAGCCTGCATAACAGCTTTCATACCTGATGCACAAACTTTATTTACTGTAGTAGCGATAACTGAATCAGGAAGACCTGCAAAACGTGAGGCTTGTCTTGCCGGAGCCTGTCCGACACCTGCCTGAACCACGTTACCCATTATTACTTCGTCTACGTGTTTAGGGTCTAAATTAATCTTATCAAGAGCTCCTTTAATGGCAGCAGCTCCAAGCTGAGAAGCCGTAACGGTTGATAATGCTCCCATGAAGCTACCTATTGGTGTACGTACAGCCGAAACGATTACTACTTTTTTATTCATGATGTATACTCTTTTGTTTGTTGAAGTTGCGAATTTAATGAATTATTGCTCAGATAAAAACAAAGTGTTTAAAAATTGTTGTAAAAAAGAGGTGTTTGTTGAATATAGTTGATTCAATAATAAAACCCTGCACTTGGCAGGGTTTTGTTATTTAAAATTTTTATTTTGCTTCAGCCATTCGTTTTAGTATTGCCCATTGTTTTAAGGCTGTCCTTGCTTCAACTGCGGGGTAACCGAGCATTACTTTTCCAGGATCCACATCGCCGGTTACACCAGATCCGGCTCCAATGGTTGCTCCGCTGCCAATTGTTGAATGGTCTTTAATAGATGCGCTTCCGCCAATGATTACACCATCACCAAGCGTTACAGATCCGGCAAGGCCGCTGTTTCCGGCCATAATACAGAATTTTCCAAGTACGCTGTTGTGCCCTATTTGTACAAGATTATCAATTTTGCAACCATCACCTACAATAGTAGAGCTGAATTTACCACGGTCAACACAAGCATTGGCGCCAATCTCTACGGCGTTACCAATAATTACATTGCCTATCTGAGGAATTTTTGCCAATCCTTGCTGTGGGCACGGCCTGAAACCGAAACCATCGGCACCAATCGTTGCATTGGGGTGAATTATGGTGTGTGAACCTATGTGGCAACGCTCTCTTACAACAGCCCCCGACCACAATACGGTTTTGTTGCCAATGGTACATTCATCCAGTACCGTAACATTAGGGTAAAGTATAGTATGGTTTCCGATTTTTACATTTGGACCTACATAACATCCGGCACCAATTTTTGTTCCTTCTCCTATAACCGCTGTTTTGTGTATTACAGCGGTAGGATGTATCTCTACTTCAAAAGCTGGATGTGGAGGTGCAAAAAGTTCTAAAACTTTAGACATCGCTAAGTCGGCGTTATTAACTTTTATAAAAGCCCTGTTGTCTCCGGGTTCTATAGCTATATCTGAGTTTACTACGGCAACCGATGCTTTAGAATCGGTCCATAGTTTTTCATATTTTTTGTTTCCAATGAAGGAAATCTGATGCTCTTGTGCAAGCTCAAGCTGCTCTGGTGATAAAATCTGATTGCTGGTAGAGCCCACTAATTCTCCATTCAGCAATTCGCTAATTTCTTTAACAGAATACGATTTCATAATGTATAGATATAATTGTTTGTTTGAAGATTGTTTAAAAAAACATATTCTAAAATGTTAATTTTTTAACAACCGGTGTAAATATATAAATAAAATACTATGCAGTACTATAATCGTATCTTTTATATCATTATTATGGCTTTTTGTTATTAACTATAATACAAATGGTGTGCCAATAGATTTTTATTGGTTGATTTTGTGATTGTTATAAATGAATAAGTCCTGCGAAAGGCAGGACTTGTTTAAGTTGTATTTATTTTTAATTAGCCTACTAAGGCAGCTGATAATGTAATTTCAGCTTTTAATAATTTAGATACAGGACAAATTTCTTTTGCTTTTTGAGCTGCTGTCTGAAAATCCTGTTCTGTTATACCGGGAACACTTGCTTCCAGTTTCAGGTGTATTTTAGTGATAGTTCCGTCTTCAAAAGTAACCTGAGCTTCAGTATCAAGGTTGTCGGCTGTAAAACCTGCTTCGTTTAAAAGGAAGCTTAATTGCATGGTGTAGCAGCCTGAATGCGCTGCAGCAATAAGTTCTTCAGGGTTTGTACCTACACCGTCTGCAAAGCGGGTTTTGAATGATAATTGTGCGTTATTAAGAGTTGTGCTTTCGGTAGAGATTTTACCTGTACCTTCCATTCCTGTACCTTTCCAGTTTGCGTTTGCTTTTCTTGTAAATTTCATGATATTAGTTTTTAAAAGTTTTTTAAATTATTTTTTGAATTGTGATAAAGTTATTTCAATTTTTCGGTTAAAGCATCAGTAGCCTGTTTAATTGCAGCTCTTGGTGCCGGAGTATTTGTAATAGGGTTAAGCATTACAAAATCGTGTATTGTTCCTATGTATCGTGTAGCGGTAACTTTAACGCCTGCTGCATTTAGTTTTTTTGCATATGCTTCGCCCTCATCACGAAGTACATCATTTTCGGCAGTGATTATCAAAGCTTCAGGAAGTCCTTTCAGTTGTTCGATGTCGGCACGCAGAGGAGATGCTGTTATTTGAGCGCGGTCTGCTTTGTTTGGAGCATACTGGTTCCAGAACCAGACCATAGCATTAAGGGTTAAAAAGTGTCCGTTGGCAAATTGCTGGTAAGATGCTGTATCGAATCCTGCATCAGTAACGGGGTAGAATAGTAATTGGAAGTCAATTTGAGGGCCTTTGCGCTCTTTTGCCATCAGGGTTACTGCAATTGCCATGTTTCCACCTACGCTGTCACCACTTACGGCAAGTTTATTTGTGTTCAGGCCTATTGATGCACCATTTTCTTTTATCCATTTGGTTGCTGCATAAGCTTCTTCGTTAGCCTGAGGATAACGGGCTTCGGGAGTAGGGGTGTAGTTAACGAATACTACTGCTATTTTAGCTCGTATTGCAAGTTCTCTTACTAATCTGTCATGGGTAAAAGAATCTCCAAGTATCCATCCGCCACCGTGAAAGTACACAAGAGCAGGTAATTTTTCTTTTACTCCTTTTGGTTTTATGATTCGAATTGAAACTGCTCTGCCATCCTGAGTAATTGTGTGGTCTTCAATATCTGCGGGTAGTTTTTCATAGTTTCCGGTTTGTGCATTGACAAGTACGTTTCTTGCGTCCTGAATAGAAAGTTCATATAGTTGCGGACCTGTACTGCTATGAACTGCTTTAAGAAATTCTCTTGTGTTTTTTTCGATGCTATAGCTTCCTGCTATAGATGGATCTGTTTGTGCTGTGGCGGCAGTTAATCCAAGTAATGCTATTGCTGATACGATTAAATTTTTCATTGTATAATAATTTGGGGTTATTGTTTCATTTTGATAGGACAAAGATATTTCAGGTATGGTATATAAAACAAATTAATAATTTTTTACTTTTATAAAATAAATTTATAATTATGACTATACAACAACTACGTTACATTATTGCCCTTGATGAGCATCGTCATTTTGCCAAAGCAGCAGAGGAATGTATGGTGACACAACCCGGACTTACAATACAGCTAAAGAATCTGGAAGAGGAGATAGGTATAAAAATCTTTGACAGGACTAAGGTACCTCTAAAACCAACATTGCTTGGTAATGAGATTATAAACAGGGCTAAGCGTGTGCTGAATGAGGCTGATGCAATCCGGAATTTTGTAGTGAACCAAAAAAATGATCTGGAAGGGGCAGTAACACTTGGAGTGATCAGTACGCTATCGCCTTATCTTATTCCGCAGTTTATTAAAGCAATGAAAGAGATAGTGCCTGATATGCATTTTAATATAAAAGAGGCGGGAACCGGGCAGTTAATTCATGGACTTCAGAATGGTGAGATCGATATTGCTTTGATGGCTACACCTACCGGAATGCCGGGTTTAAAAGAGTATCCGGTTTTTGATGAACCTTTTATAGCTTTTTTAAATGCAGGGCATCCATTAGCAGGGGAGGAATACTATGAGCTGAATATGACGGATAAGCCAAATCTTCTTTTGCTGGAACATGAATATTGTTACAATGCCCAGATGCTCGATATTTGTGACATGACCGATGATAAGAGGAAAATAGACGGTCAGTTTAATTATGATATAAATTCTATTGAAACCCTTAAGAATCTTGTGCGCGCTGAACTGGGTTTTGCAATTATACCGCAGCTCTCTGTTGTGAACGAGAGAGAGAATACTTTGTTTAAACCATTTAAAGAGCCTGTGCCGGCAAGGGAAATTAGCCTTGTGACTTCTGATATTTTTTCACGTAAGTTATTGCTTGAAAAAATGAGTCATGCTATTTGGGATTGTCTGCCTGAATCAATAAAAGAAAATCATGTTTACAGGAAAATACGCTGGAATGACTCTCCTTATTTTATCAATAAAACAGCAGGGTTTTTATAATTTTTCCAAAAAGCTGCTTACAGCTGTTGTCCACTGCTGGTTGTAGCGGGTAAGATAATTTTCATGTCCGGCTAAAGGGAAAGTAACTAATTGTTTTTTACCTTTTATGTTTCCGAAAATGATATCTGTTTCTTCACGGCTAACGCGATTATCTTTTTCACCATACATCAGTAATACAGGGCAATAGACCTTTTTAGCATACTCTTCGGGATTGAGATTAAAAGCCCAGAAACCATTTTGGACTCCTCCCCAAAATACCAACATCCCTGCCATTGGGAATGTAGGTGCTTTCATAGCTTTAAAACGGGCGCACACCGTTTTATACATCGAGCCAAAAGGACATTCAATAAGTATTGATGCAGGAGAAATAGTATAGTCATTTAATGCTTTTAAAATAGCGGCAGCTCCCATTGAAGTGCCAAAGAGGTGAATGTTCTTTTCACCTGTTTTAAGTATATAGTCATAACATGATTTTACCTGCTGTGCTTCAAAATAGCCAATGGTGGTGGTATTTCCTTCAGATCCCCCTGATCCCATAAAGTCTACAAGAAGTGTGTTGTAGCCCATGGCGATAAATTTATCAGATTTATCGATCAGTTGCGATTTGTCGCCACCATAGCCATGAAAAAGTATTACGGTTCCTTTAGTATTTGGCTTAGTTATGCTCCAGCATTCTATTTCCTTGTTGCTTTTTATTCTTATGGTTTTGTAGGGTTGTGTTGGTTTAGCCCTATTAACCGGGCGTGGATTATCTATCCCTAAAAATAAGACTCTTGCCTTTTGTGCAGCAGTAAGTGAGTTTGCATCTGTCTTTTTGGTGACTTTATCAGAGAAATGAGTGAGCTTATAAGAGTGGAAGAACGCAATTACATTCATTAAAATGAAAATAATGGCAATAAATCTTAAAAGTCTTTTGGTGAATTTTGAACTACTGTTTGTGGTCATAACAATCCGAAGAAATAATATAAGTCAAATCCCCCTTAGGTAAAAGTAAAAGAAAATATTTGAACGGCATGGCTGTGAAACAAAAAAAAACACTCGATTGAGTGGTTTTCTGTATGCGATTGCGACAGGATTCGAACCTGTGACCGTCCGCTTTGGCGCGGTGCTCTATTTAGTTGTGATATGCGATTGCAACAGGATTCGGGATTGTGACCGTCCCGCTTTAGCGCGATGCTCTATTTAGTTTTGATAATGGTTAAGGGTATAAAAAAAAACCACTCGATTGAGTGGTTTTCTGTTTGTGATTGCGACAGGATTCGAACCTGTGACCGCCTGCTTAGAAGGCAGGTGCTCTATCCAGCTGAGCTACGCAACCCGAATCCTTCTGAATTCTCATTGTTTTTTTGTCGGGGTGGCAGGATTCGAACCTGCGACCTCCTGGTCCCAAACCAGGCGCGATGACCGGGCTACGCTACACCCCGAAAGAAGCGGAGAGACAGGGATTCGAACCCTGGCGACGTTTGCACGCCGACAGATTAGCAATCTGCTCCGTTACCACTCCGGCACCTCTCCTCTTTCAAAAAAGCTCAAAAGTTTTACCCTTTTTGCGGTTGCAAATGTAGTAGATGATTCTATTATCTGCAACTATTTTTAAAGGTTTTTTTGATTTTTTTGTAACGTTTACTTAAAGTCTTTAACAGTCAGGACTATAGTGAAAGTATTTTTTTTGAAAAAATTATCGGATACACTTCAGGTTGTTGATGAAATAGGTGTCCGGGCTATATTTTTCTTTCATGTTTTCACTGTTCAATTCTGATTTTACCGGGTAGTCTACGGTTTCAGTTGCATATTTTACCCTGATAAATGAGATCGAATTTTTTTCAAGTTCTTCAAGAGAACCTTTTGTAAAAAGGAAACTTCCTGTCAGTACTCTTATATTATTCTTTTCGTTATTGTCATAAATAAGGCCCGAGCACTGCTCCTCTGTGGCACTGATAAGTGTTATTATCTTTCCGTTGGTAAGCTGGATATATATTTTAGATGTCTTGTCTATGCAAAATACTTTTGGGAATTCCTTACTTTTTGCCAGTAACTGAAAGTTTAGTACCGGTACGCCTTCATTGTTTGACATTGAAAAGAACATAAACTGAGATGTACCTGCAAATACTTTTTCATACATAAGGTAATCTTTTGTTGATTTTAGTTCTTTACCATCGCCGTTACTAATAATGGTAAATTCGCAGTCTTTGTTTTGTGCCGTTGCAGCTAGGCCAAAACCCAATAAAGCCATTAATAAGAGTTTCTTCATTTTGATTTGAATGTAATTGGAGGCCAAATATAATCAAAATGAGAGTGGTTGTTACTTTTTGCTTAAAGGATTGTCATCTCATTTAAAAATGTAATAGCTTTGATATTCCATCATCTAAATCTAAAAATTGCCTTATGACCAAAACATTATTTGTGTTTCCGGTATTGCTTCTTTCGGGAGCGCTTTATTTCTGTACCAAAGAGAAAAAAGAATATACTCCTGTTACTGCAATTACTACTGAAAGAACACCTCAGGAAAATTACCAGAACTATTGCAGCGGTTGCCATGGCGAAAAAATGGATGCTTTTGTAGACCGTGGATGGAAACATGGTAATACACTTAATGATCTTGTAAAGGCGATTACAAAAGGCTATGAAGATGAGGGTATGCCTGCTTTTGAAAAAACATTCAGCAAGACAGAGATAGAAGAGCTTGCCGATTATATACTGAACGGTATTAAAAACAGGGCTGCTTACGATTTTGAAACAGTTCCTAAAACAGGAATTTTTGAAAGCGAAAAACTAACGGTTAAACTTGATACGGTGGCTACAGGACTTGCTGTTCCGTGGGGGATGGCTTTCCTGCCCGAAGGAAGCCTGCTGGTTACTGAAAGAGGGGGTAAACTTTATCAGGTAAAAGACAGAAAGAATTTAGAAATCAAAGGTGTTCCCGAAGTTCTTGCCAAGGGGCAGGGAGGATTACTCGATATTGTACTCGATCCTGAGTTTGTAAAAAACCGATTGATATATTTTTCATATTCAAAACCAAAAGGTAATCTTGCAACTACTGCCGTAATGCAGGCGAAGCTTGAAGGGAACAGGCTTACTGGTCAAAAGGTGATTTTTGAAGCACTGCCTTATGCCTCTACGCATCATCATTATGGAAGCCGTCTGGTTTTTGATAGTAAAGGCTACCTGTTCATATCAGTAGGGGAAAGAGGAAATGAAAAGGAAAATCCTCAAAGTCTTGAAAATTCACTTGGCAAGATTCACAGAATAAAGGCTGACGGTTCAATTCCTGCAGATAATCCTTTTAAGGATAAGTCAGGCAAACCTACGTCGTTGTATTGTTATGGTAACCGTAATCCGCAGGGAATGACGCTAAATCCGTCTACAGGCGAATTATGGGAAACAGAACACGGTCCGAGAGGAGGAGATGAGATAAACATAATAAAACCGTCTGCTAATTATGGCTGGCCGGTTACAAGTTATGGTATAAATTATAACGGAACTACAATTACCGATAAGATTACCGCACCGGGTATAGAAGAACCATTGTTATACTGGCTGCCTTCTATAGCGCCTTCAGGTACAGCTTTTGTTACTGGAGACCGTTATAAACCATGGAAAGGAGCCTTACTGGTAGGATCGTTACGTTTTAAATACCTTAACCTTTGTTATCTTGATGGATACAAAATCACAGGACAGGAAAAACTACTTAAAAACATTGGGCGCCTTCGTGATGTCCGCATGGGGCCCGATGGTTATATTTATGTAGCTGTCGAAGATAAAAAGGGTTCAGTGTTCAGGTTGGTGCCTGTAAATTAAGCTTTAGAACACACTAAAACCAATTTCTCGTTCTGATTGTTTGTGGTGAAGAAAGCATAAGTGTCACCGCCGTCTTTGATTTTCCATTTTTTACGAATATCTTCAACCGAAAGAGGGAAATTACGTGTGGTAATATTCATTTTTTTGCCTTCTAAAGGTTTCATTTCTGCTTTTTGGTAAGGAATGATCTCGTCAATAACAAATCGTCTGCCTTCAAAGCTAATGAGTTGGTCGGAGGTATATAGTTGGGTGTGCCTGTGCAATTTGGTAATGTTATAATGATGTGCCACTGCATCAAACGCCCCGGATTTCATTATGGCAGCATTAGGCTCGTAAAGGTATTTTTTAGGTACCGAGTATGGAGCTTCATCAGCAGGCTCGTATGATGTCCTGAAAATATCTTCGCCATCTTTTACCAGATTGACGGCTATTAGTGTCGGAGTGCTTCTGAATCCTTTTTCAAGAACCCACAACAGTTCTTTTACTTCGTTGTTTACTGCGACAATGTGTATTTCCTTTACCGAATGCAATTCACTTAAACCCGCACTTATATCTAATATTGGTGCAGTTTTGATAAGTATGTTGTGAGTGTATTTAAGGTATTTTTCGAGCAGATCAGGCACATTAGGCAGGCAGTCTTTCAGCATAAAAACTTTGCCTTTGGCATCATTACGTCGGGAAGGGTCAATGTATATCCAGTCCCAGTGTTTGTGTTCTATATCTAATGTTTGGGTACTGTTGCCCGGCATACATTCGATATTATCAGCCTTAAGGATTTCAAAATTATGTTTTGCAATTGACGAAAGATGGATGTCCAGTTCGCAGTGCATAACTTGTTTTACTCTTTTAGAAAAGTAGTAATCGTCTACACCAAAACCACCGGTCAGATCAATGAGGCTTTCACCCGAAACAAGTCCCGACTTGTATCTGGCAGTAGCTTCTGATGAGGTTTGTTCTACCGATATTTTTGAAGGATAAATAATGTTGCCAGCTTCAAACCAGGTAGGAAGTTTGTCTTTTGCTTTTTCACGGGCAGCAACCTGCCCAATTATTTCGGTCCAGTCTGTATCCGGAAACGGATTTTTTTGCAGGGCAAGTGCAGTAACAGGTTTGCCGGTATTGTCTTTTATAAACTGCTGAATGTCTTGTTGTAATAATTTGTGTAAAAGCAAAACTATAAGTCTTTGGTAAGTATTCTGACAACCTGATTCTCGGGGAAAAACTCTTTGGCAACGACTTTAATAGTAGTGTATGCAGGAATAGCTATTATCATTCCGAGTATGCCAAACAGAAATCCGCTGGCCAAAATTACTATAAATATTTCAAGCGGATGCGAATTTACACTGTTCGAAAATATAAGGGGTGACGTAATGTTGTTATCTATAAACTGAGCAACGCAATAACCAATGAAAACATATAATGTTGTTGAAAGCATTTCGCCTTGAGATTCTGGTCCGATGTTTCCTAATAAGGTAAGTATAATAACTAGAATTGATGAAATAAGCGGCCCAATGTATGGGATAATGTTAAGTAATGCAGTAATAAAAGCAATAATGAATGCATTTTCTACGCCAAAAATAAGCAACACTATCAGGTAACATATAAACAGGCATGACATCTGGACCATTAATCCAATAAAGTAACGACTCAACATTTCGTTGGTTTTTCTGAAAGAATTAATGATTTTCTCCTCGTGTGCATCAGGCAGTAATTTTTTTACTGATTTCTTGAACAGTTCTTTATCCTTAAGGAAAAAGAAAGTGATAAAAGTTACCGAAGCAAGCCCAATTCCAAATCCACTAACGATATTAATCAGGATATTGATAAAATTAGGAATGAAATTAAGATTAAGTTTTGATGTTAAATCCGTGTGTTTAATTAATTTATCTGTGTCTATATTAAAGCCGGCAAGGTAGTTTTTTATATGAAGCACCATGTCACTGAAATCCTGCTCCAATTTATGAGTATCAAGTAAAGATAAATTCTGTCCCTGAGCTATGATAAGCGGAACAAACAACATAATAAAGCCTATAAGTAGCGCTATCATGAAAATCAATGTGGTTATAACTGCAGGTGTATGGCTGAATTTGCATCTTTTTTTAAGAAAATCGACGATAGGAGTAGCAACTGTGCTAACAATTAATGCTATAAAAAGGTATAAAATTACTGTTTGTACCTGGTATAGGAAATACAATAAAAGGCAACAGCCTACAATAACAGCGAGTGCGCGAAGTATTCCGTTAGCGATAGTTTTAGATGTCAGCATGTTGGTTTGTTTTGTGCTATCGAATTTAAGAAAAAAAACAAAGCAAGATAGTTTAATTAAGAGTTTACTGCATAAAAAATGCCTTTAGTTATTAAAGGCATAGTTTACT
Source organism: Flavobacterium sp. AG291 (assembly GCF_003350375.1). Lineage (GTDB taxonomy): Bacteria > Bacteroidota > Bacteroidia > Flavobacteriales > Flavobacteriaceae > Flavobacterium > Flavobacterium suzhouense. The sequence continues at coordinate 244,043 of NZ_QQAR01000003.1, forward strand.
ATGTTAGCACCCATTCTAAGGGCTTTTTCGCGTACATCTTTTGGGTCGTTATGTACTTCCGGGTCTTCCCAACCATCACCAAGATCGGTTTCAACGGTATAGAGTACTACAAGTCTCCCTTCAACAAAAATTCCCCAGGCTTGTGGTGGCTTATTGTCGTGCTCATGTATCTTGGGTATACCCTGCGGAAAAGAGAAAGGACCCTTGAAGATTTCGTGGCTGGCGGGTACAGCTACCAGTTCTTTGTCTGGAAATACCTTTACCAGTTCCTTTCGGATATACTTATCCATACCGTAGTTGTCGTCAATATGCAGGAAACCGCCCGAAGTAAGATAGTTCCTTAGATTGATTACATCACTGTCACTAAAAACCACGTTTCCGTGCCCCGTCATGTGGATGAAAGGATAAGAGAATATATCGGCACTCGAAGGGTCTACCGTTGCGGTCTTTGGGTTTATTTTGGTACGGATGTTCTGGTTGCAGAATTTAGCAAGGTTAGGCAATGAAGTAGGATTGCCATACCAGTCACCACCACCGGAGTATTTAAGTACTGCGATTTCCTGTGCACTAAGCAGGGCAGGAGCGAGCAGTAATGTATAAAGCAATTTTTTCATGAATAATGATTGTGGTGTAAATATAGTTTTTCTTTTGTCTTGAAACAAAAGAAACAAAAATTCAAGGCTCTGACTCCTTAGGCTAAAAATTATTTCATTTGGCTAAACCATCCGAACTCGCCTTTGGCTCAAACAGCGGATGCTTCTTAACGCCTCACTCATAATTTTCTTAACGCCACGGAGCCTAATGCCTTAGCTTCACTCGGAAGTAATAGTAACTGAAAACTGAGATTGAACACTGATTTACTCCCTTAAAATCTTCTCCATGGCTTTTCCATTCGCAAGTTCATCAATCAATTTATCTAAATAACGAATTTGCTGCATCAGAGGGTCTTCAATATCTTCAACGCGGTAGCCGCAAATTACCCCGGTAATTTTTGAGGCATTGGGGTTTATTTTTGGGGCATTAGTGTAGAAATCCTCAAAATTGGTTTTATTGTTAAGAATTTCCTGTAATGCCTTTGCGTCATAGCCTGTCAGCCAAAAAATAATTTCGTCTACTTCGGCTTTGGTGCGTCCTTTTTTCTCTGCTTTGGTAATGTAATGCGGGTATACACTAGCAAAGGACATTTTTAGGATTTTTTCGTAATTTTTGTCGGTCATAATTTATCAGTTTATTTTTCTTTTGTCTTGAAACAAAAGAAACAAAAATTCAAGGCTCTGACTCCTTAGGCTAAAAATTATTTCATTCAGCTAAACCATCCGAACTCACCTTCGGCTCAAACAGCGGATGGTTCTTAACGCCTCATTCATAATTTTCTTAACGCCACGGAGTCTAATGCCAAAACTTCACTCAGGTGTCATTTAGCATGTCGACAACTGTGACTGGAAACTATTCCTCGTTCACAAAAGCTACACTGTGTGCTGATACAACAGCAGCGGTTTCGGTGCGTAAGCGAGTGTTGCCTAAAGATACGGGAATATAATTACTTTGTAGCGCAAGATTGATCTCTTTAGTTGAGAAATCACCTTCAGGACCTATGAGTATTGTTACTTCTTTTTTAGGCTCAAGCGCATTTTTCAAAAGGCGTTTTTCGGTTTCCTCGCAATGTGCGATGAATAGTTGTCCTTTCTGATGGGTGTTAACAAATGCATTAAAAGCGACAGGTTCATTAAGTATCGGCATATAATACTGTAACGATTGTTTCATAGCACTCTGAATTATCTTCTCAAAACGGTCGCCTTTAAACACCGTTCTCTCACTATGTTCGCAAATGATAGGAGTTATTTTGGTAATACCTATTTCGGTTGCTTTTTCCAGAAACCATTCATAACGATCGTTCATTTTGGTTGGCGCAACAGCCAGATGTAACGAGTAGGGTGCAGGTTCATGGAATTCTTCAGCAATGATCTTTACCTCACATTTTTTCTCATTGGCAAAAACAACCTCAGAAGTGAAAAGATAACCTTTACCATTTGAGATGTGGATTTTATCGCCTTCTTTTTTACGAAGCACTTTTACAATATGCCTGCTTTCTTCCTTATCAAAAGTAAAGCTTGCGGTTCCGGGTTGTATGTCGGGATTGAAGAATAGCTGCATATTATAATTCAATTCTTGCTTTAGAGGTGACCGAAGCATCATTGAACTGATGTTCCAGGTATTTATGATATCCCACAATGCCTATCATTGCGGCATTGTCGGTAGTGTATTCAAACTTAGGGATAAAGGTTTTCCATCCGTATTTTTTCTCGGCTTCCTTAAGTGTGGCACGAATACCACTGTTAGCCGAAACCCCTCCGCCAATAGCAACCTGTTTTATACCTGTTTCATTAACAGCCAGTTTTAGCTTATCCATTAGTATATTGATTATGGTATACTGGATTGAGGCACAGATGTCGTTCATATTATCCTTTATGAAATCAGAATTTTCAGCTACATTTTTTTGAACAAAGTAAAGTATCTGGGTTTTTAGTCCGCTAAAACTAAAATCGAGTCCCGGTACTTTTGGTTTTGTAAATGCATACGCTTTTGGATTACCCTGTTGTGCATATTTGTCAACCAATGGCCCGCCAGGATAAGGGAGTCCTAATATTTTAGCACTTTTGTCGTAAGCTTCGCCTACGGCATCATCGGTAGTTTCGCCAATGACTTCCATGTCGAAAAAGCTGTTTACCTTTACAATTTGTGTATGCCCACCGCTAATGGTCATGGCCAAAAATGGGAAGTCGGGTTTATCAAAGCCTTCTTCATCAATAAAATGCGCCAGTATATGCGCCTGCATATGGTTTACAGCAATAAGCGGAATGTCAAGTGCCAGTGCCATAGATTTTGCAAACGATGTGCCTACAAGTAGTGACCCCATAAGTCCGGGACCTTGTGTAAAGGCTACAGCACTAAGTTGATCGCGGCTAATGTTAGCTTTTTTCAGGGCAACATCAATTACAGGTACAATATTTTGCTGGTGGGCACGTGAGGCAAGCTCCGGAACAACACCTCCGTATTCCTCATGAATTGCCTGACGTGCAACAACATTAGAGAGTACTTTTGCGTTTTCAAGAACAGCAGCAGCCGTGTCGTCACACGAGCTTTCTATCGATAAAATATATGTAGGTTTTTGCGGCATAATTTGAGGCACAAAATTTGGTATTATAAAAAAGGCTTAAAGCGAATTTAACAACGTTAAAAATTTCTATTTTTGTTGCTTATTAGCCATGGTAGCCAGCGTACAAATTTAAAACAAATAGCAGTATCAAAAAATTTAAAAAAATACTTATCAGAACGATAATCGGGATTATCGTATTTATACTGCTGTTGGGTATCATGCTGTCTTTGCCATTTGTACAAACAGCTATCGGTCATTATGCTACCGATAAGCTAAACAAAGACTTTGGTACAAACATAAGTGTCGAAAAGATTGCCATCTCTGTTTTTGGTGGCGTTAAGTTAAAAGGCGTACTTATTCTTGATCATCACAAAGATACACTTGTTTCAGCTAACAGGATCCAGACGAATATATTAAATGTAAGAGGGGTTCTGGACAGTAAGCTGCGATTTGGTGTTATCCGATCGGACAGGTTAAACTTCCACATGAAGACCTACAAAGGTGAAAAGGTATCAAACCTTGATGTATTTGTAAAATCCTTTGATAATGGTAAGCCGGGTAGCGGTAAATTCAGGCTGAGGACAGATGAACTTTATGTGACTAACGGAAGGTTCAGGCTGACTAATGAAAATGCTGTTACACCCCGTGTGCTTGATTTTAAAAAGCTTAACGGTGAACTTGGCGATTTCTATATTAAAGGGAGCGATGTGTCTGCAGATATAAAAAAACTATCACTGCTTGACCACAGAAAGCTTTTTGTTGAAAATCTTAAGGCAAAATTCAGCTATACCAAAACAAATATAAAACTTGATGACCTGGAACTGGCTACATCAGAGTCAGCGCTAAAGGGGGCGGTTAAGCTTACTTATACCAGAGAAGACATGAAAGATTTTATCAATCGTGTCGATTTTGATTTTTTGATTGACAGGGCTACAGTGTCTTCCAATGAGCTGAATTATTTTTATAATGAGTTTGGCAAGAATCAAAAATTTTATCTTTCAACAAGACTTAAGGGACCATTAAACAATTTTGTACTTCATGATCTTAAATTATTAGATAAAAATAATTCAGAAATTATCGGTTCGGTAAATTTCAGGCATCTTTTTGATAAGGAAGGTCCCGGATTTTACATGAATGGTAATTTTGACAGGGTTTCTTCTAATTATAATAACCTTAAAAACATAATGCCGAGGATACTGGGTAAAAGCTTACCTGTTATTCTTGAAAAATTTGGACGAATTGATTTGGTAGGTGATGTTGTTCTTACTAAAAAAGATCTTTCGACAAATATGTATGTTATGTCGGAACTTGGAGAGGCCACAGCAAATGTTTCGGTTAAAGATTATAATAAGCCCGATATAGCCACTTACCTGGGGACTATAGATCTTGAAGGTTTTAATGTAGGAGGTGTTATTGATAATAAAATGTTTGGCCTGGCAACACTTCATTTGGATGTAGATGGTCAGGGATTCAATAAACAATCATTAAATACTGCTGTTAAGGGCGATATTACCCAGTTTGTTATCAATAAATACAATTACAGGGATATTGATATTGATGGTAAATTTAAGTGGCCGTATTTTAATGGAACTGTAAATAGTAATGATCCTAACCTGAGGATGTCTTTTGACGGCTTGGTAGATATGAGTAAAAATCGTAACAATTACGATTTTGATATGCAGGTGGACTATGCCGATCTTCACTTGCTGAACTTCATGAAAAAAGACACATTATCTATCTTTAAAGGTAATGTTGTGGCTAATGCCAGTGGTAATAGCCTTAACACACTTGCGGGTAGGCTTCATGTTAACAATCTTTCCTACCAAAATAGCAAGGACAGCTATTTCTTTGAAGATTTTACCGTTGATGCTTCTTATGATGAGAATAATGTGAGAACAGTTACCCTTGATTCAAAAGATATTATTGAAGGAAGGGTTTCGGGGCTTTATGATATTAAAGAAGTACCCAAACTGGTTGAAAATGCTTTAGGAAGCCTTTATACTAATTATTCTCCTTATAAAGTCAAGAAAGGGCAGTACCTGGATTTTAATTTCACGATTTATAATAAGATTGTTGAAGTTATTAATCCTGATATAATAGTAGGTGATAATACGGTGCTGAAGGGACGTATTAATGCTGATAAAGGAGAATTTATAATGTCTTTCGATTCTCCGATAATTACGGCCTTTAATAACCAGTTTGAAAAAATAGAGATAGATGTAAACAACAGAAATCCGTTGTATAATGCTTATGTGAGTATGGATACGGTACGGATGAAGAATTATAAAATATCCGATTTTAAAGCGGTTAACGTAACCAAGAACGATACTCTTTACCTGCGCTCTGAGTTTAAGGGAGGAAGCAAAGCCAAAGATTATTTCAACCTTAACCTGTACCACACTATTGATAAGGACAATAAATCAGTTGTTGGATTTAAAAAATCAGAGATTGGGGTTAAGGATTATGTATGGTATATAAATGAAAATGACACTGAACAGAATAAAATTGTTTTCAATAAAAAGCTTACTGATTTTACCATAGACAAATTGACGCTATCTCATAACGACCAAAAAGTTGAACTGGAAGGTATGCTGAAAGGGAAAGACTATAAGGATCTTAAGCTTGTTTTTAATGATGTAGATCTTAATAAGATAACCCCTTCGCTGGATAGCCTTAGTTTTGGAGGGAGGCTTAACGGTGAGGTTAGCCTGAAACAAAACAAACAGGAATTCCAGCCTGCGGCATCGGTTACTATTGATACACTTAAAGTTAATAAGTTTGATCTAGGAGATATGAAGCTTCAGGTAACAGGTGATAAATCGTTCAGGAAGTTTAATGTCAACTCTAACATAAGCAGGAACGGAGACGAAAACTTTAATGTACATGGTGCTGTTGAGATAGTAGACAAGCAAACCCTGTTGTCGCTCGATGCTAATTTCGTTGATTTTGATATAAGTCCGTTACAGGTTTTCCTTAAGTCGGTATTTAAAGAGATTAGAGGTAAGGCATCGGGTAGGGCTGCTATAGTTGGTAATGTAAAAAATCCCGAGATAAACGGAATACTTTACCTTAAAAAGGCAGGACTTAATGTAGGTTACCTAAATACCGATTACAACTTTGCTGATGGTGCGATGGTAACACTTTCCGAGAAGAAAATATCTCTTGCAAATATCGAACTTACCGATACTAAATACGGTACTAAAGGTATCCTGAGAGGTGATATTAAGCATAAGATGTTTAAAGACTGGGAGTTAGATGACATCAGTGTAGAATCTCAAAGGATACTGGTGTTGGATACTCAGGATTCTGACGATGCCTTATATTATGGTACAGCATTCATTAAAGGAAAAGCAAGTATTGATGGTCCTATAAATGCTCTATATATTAAAGTTGATGCAAAATCGGAAGAAGGGACAGATATCAAGATTCCAATAAATAATGCGGGAGCTACAGGCAATAGCGCAGCATTTATTGATTTCCTCAGTCCTAAGGAGGAGCAAAACCGCAAAAAGGGTATAGTTGTAGAAGATAAAACTAAAACCTTTAAGGGGCTGGAGATGAAATTTGATCTGGATATCACTCCAGAGGCAAAACTGGAAGTTATTATTGATAAAAATACGGGACACAGTCTCACCTCGACAGGTGATGGTAGTTTACTGTTGGAGATTAATACACTTGGTAAGTTTAATATGACAGGTGACTATATTGTACGTAAAGGAACCTATAATTTTAAATACGGCGGCGTATTAGATAAGAAGTTTGACGTTAAACGTGGGGGAACCATCAACTGGGAAGGAGATCCTATGCGTGCCCGCCTGAACCTTGAAGCGGTATACGCCACCCGTGCAAATCCTGCGGTGTTGTTGGAGTCTTCGTCTTTCAACAGGAATATTCCTGTTGAGGTTGTAATTATACTTACCGGTAACCTTACAAATCCGGAGCCTGATTTCTTAATCAATTTCCCGGGTGTTAGTTCGGTGCTTAAATCAGATTTGGAGTATAAGCTAAGTGATATGACCGCAAGGCAAAACCAGGCCTTGTCATTACTTTCTACAGGAAGTTTTGTGAGCCCAAACAGCATGGATGCCGGTTCGGCAGTAGCAGGAAACTTATTTGAACGCGCAAGTAGTCTTTTGACTGATGTTTTCTCTGAAGATGGAGCCGATGATAAACTTAAGATAGGCTTTAACTATACCAATGGAGGAAAGAATCCGTATGTAGAGACTAACTCACAGGTTGGATTAACGCTTTCATCACAGATCAATGACAGGATTAGTGTAAACGGTCAGGTGGGGGTACCTATCGGGGGAGTAAATGAATCGCAGATTGTTGGTAACGTTGAGGCGCAGATAAGGCTTAATGATGACAATACATTTAAAGGAAGGGTATTTAATCGTGAGAACGATATAAACTTCCTTGGAGAGGGTATTAACTATACTCAGGGTATCGGACTTACTTATGAGCTTGATTTTGATACATTGCAGGAGCTATGGAGAAAGATTTTTGCGGGCGAACAGGATAAAGATCAGAATGTAAATAGCGATCAGCTTCCTGATTCCGATTTATCTCCTGAATATCTGAAATTTATGGAAACCAGAAATAAGAAAAAAAAGAATACCGATGAAAAAGAGCCCGAAAGGATTCCGGAAACCGAATAATTGATAATTTTAACGGTATAAAATTTTACTTTATAAAAAAAAGCAGGTATTTCAACGAGAAATCACCTGCTTTTTAAGTTTATTTAAGAGATATTTAAGAAAAACTTATTAACGAAAACGTTTGAAATCTTGCAGATTTAATAATGGAATGTAAATTCAAATAAATTATCCATATAAAATTATTAATTTTACAATCAAATACTAAAAAATGTCAGTTAATATAAAAAAAATAGGTGTGCTAACATCTGGAGGAGATTCTCCGGGAATGAATGCCGCCATCAGGGCTGTGGTTCGTACATGTGCCTTTCATAATATAGAATGTGCAGGTATTTACAGAGGTTATCAGGGAATGATTGAAGGAGACTTCAAAGAAATGGGTGCCCGTAGTGTTAATAATATAATCAACAAAGGAGGAACTATCCTTAAATCGGCAAGATCAATGGAGTTTATGACTCCGGAAGGCCGTAAAAAAGCTCACGAAAACTTAAAGAATAACGGAATTGATGCACTTGTTGTAATAGGTGGTAACGGTAGTTTTACCGGAGCACTTTTATTCAATAGTGAATTCAATTTTCCTGTAATAGGAATCCCGGGAACTATCGATAATGATATTTATGGTACTAGCCATACGTTAGGTTATGATACTGCTCTTAATACAGTGGTAGAAGTTATCGATAAGATCAGGGATACTGCGAGTTCGCATAACCGTCTTTTCTTCATCGAGGTTATGGGACGTGATGCCGGCCATATTGCTCTTAATGCAGGTATAGGTGCCGGTGCTGAAGAGATACTTATTCCTGAAGAGGATATGGGACTTGACAGACTTATCGATTCGTTACGTAAGAGTAAAGCTTCAGGTAAATCATCAAGTATTGTAGTTATCGCTGAAGGGGACAGGATTGGTAAAAATGCATTTGAGCTTAAAGAATATGTAGATGAGAACATGCCTGAATATGACGTGCGTGTATCTATATTAGGCCATATGCAACGTGGAGGTTCGCCTTCATGTTTTGACAGGGTTCTTGCCAGCAGACTTGGTGTTAAAGCGGTAGAAACATTGCTTGAAGGCCAGTCTAACTACATGGTAGGACTTATTAAAGATGAGGTTACTCTTACGCCGCTTGAGCAGGCTGTAAAGGGCAAGTCTCAAATTGACAAAGAATTAATACGTGTGTCTGACATCGTATCTATATAATTCACAACAACAAAAAACTATTCACAACAAAAAACATCTATTCACAAATGACAAAAGTTAAATTAGGAATTAACGGTTTCGGTCGTATAGGTCGTATCGTATTCCGTGAAACCTTCAACAGGGACAATGTTGAAGTAGTTGCAATCAATGACCTTCTTGATGTAGACCACCTAGCCTACCTTTTAAAATATGATTCAGTACACGGACGTTTTGCAGGAACTGTTGAGGTTAAAGACAATCAGCTTTATGTAAACGGAAAACACATCAGGGTAACTGCTGAAAAAGATCCTAAAACCCTTAAATGGGATGAGGTTGGTGTTGATGTAGTTGCAGAGTGTACAGGTATATTTACTACAGTTGAAACAGCTCAGCAGCATATTACAGGTGGTGCTAAAAAAGTAATCATTTCTGCACCATCAGCAGATGCTCCTATGTTTGTAATGGGAGTTAACCATGAAACAGCTACAGCTGCTGACAATGTGGTTTCTAATGCATCTTGTACTACTAACTGTCTTGCACCGCTTGCTAAAGTAATCAATGATAACTTTGGTATCGTAGAAGGATTAATGACTACAGTTCACGCTACAACATCTACACAGATGACTGCTGATGGTCCTTCAAGAAAAGACTGGAGAGGCGGACGTGCTGCAAGCGTAAATATTATCCCATCATCAACAGGGGCTGCAAAAGCAGTAGGAAAAGTAATTCCTGCTCTTAATGGAAAACTTACAGGTATGTCGTTCCGTGTTCCTACGGTTGACGTATCGGTAGTTGATCTTACAGTAAAAGTGGCTAAAGAAACGTCTTATGAAGAGATCATGGCTGTTCTTAAGAGAGAGTCTGAAGGTAGCCTTAAAGGTATCCTTGGATTTACTGAAGACGATGTAGTTTCTCAGGATTTCGTTTCAGACTCAAGAACAAGTATTATTGATGCTAAAGCCGGTATAGGACTTAACTCTACTTTCTTTAAGATTGTTTCCTGGTATGATAATGAGTATGGCTATTCAAGCAAGCTTATCGATTTAGCGGTGCATATTGCATCTCTATAATATTTTATAACTTTGTCCCGCTTTTTAAGTAAAGCGGGGCTTTGTTTTTTATAGGCAACAACTTATGGTCAAATTAACCCAAATATAACACTGACGGGTTGTTTGCTAAACAAACAAGACAAAAACTTAACTCAAACTTACCCAAAAGAAATGAAATTATTAGTAGACAGTGGTGCTACAAAAGCAGATTGGATTGCACTTGATGAAGAGGGGAATAAGCTTTTTAACACCCAAACACTTGGCCTTAGCCCTGAAGTCATAAATAGGGAAGAGGCTTTAGAGCGTCTAGAAGCCCGTTTTGATATTTATAATAACAGGAATGAAGTAACAGCTCTTTATTTTTATGGAGCCGGCTGTGGTACTGACAGAATGAAGGTTTTTATGAAAGATATCTTTCAGGAGTTTTTTCCTAATGCGGACATCACGGTAAAAGAAGATACTTATGCTGCTGCGTATGCAACAAATCCTAAAAACGAAAAAGCTATCGTATGTATTCTTGGAACAGGTTCTAACTGTAGTTATTTTGATGGTGAAGAGCTTATTCAAAAAGTTCAGTCACTAGGTTATATTGCTATGGATGACTGTAGCGGTAACCGTTTTGGACGCGATCTTATACGTGCTTATTATTTTAATAAGATGCCGGCAAACCTGGCAAAACAATTCGAATCAGAATATAACCTTGATCCGGATGTAATTAAGCATAACCTTTATAAAGAACCAAACCCAAATGCATATCTGGCTACATTTGCAAAGTTCCTTATACAGCATAAAGATGATGTTTTTATAAAAGCACTTATTGTAGATGCTATGCAGGTATTTGTAGATAACTATATTCTTCAGTTTGATGATGCTAAAGAAGTGCCTGTGCACTTTATAGGTTCTATAGCCTTTTATCTGAAAGCAGAACTAAACGAAGTATTATCAAAAAACGGACTTAAACTTGGTAACGTATTAAGAAGGCCTATTGATGGTCTTATTGAATACCACGAACAAAATAAATAATATATAATGGAGATTGCTATTATCGCCCATGACGGCATGAAAGCCGAGATGGTTCAGTTCCTGAACAAGCATAAGGATATACTTGTAAGCGAGAATATTAAGCTTATAGCTACTGGAACAACCGGAAGTAAAGCTGAAAAGGCCGGTTTTAAAGTAAAGAAAATGCTTTCGGGACCATTGGGAGGTGATGCGCAGATTGCTGCAAGAGTAGCAGAAGGAAAGACTAAAATGGTGTTTTTTTTTAAAGACCCATTATCAAGCCATGCTCATGAAGCAGATATTAATATGCTGATCAGGGTTTGTGATGTGCACAGTGTGCCTATCGCCACAAACCCTGCCTCAGCTGAGTTATTTTTGATTGCTATAATGCAACAATCATAGAAATTTCCACATTAACGTTTTTAGGCAGTTTTGCCACCTGAACCGTTTCTCTTGCAGGAGCGGTTTTTTCGTTAAAATAAGCGCCGTATACACCGTTTATTTTCGTGAAATCATCCATGTTGCTGATGAAGATAGTAGTCTTGATTACATTTTCAAATGTTGTACCCGCAGCATCAAGTACCGCTTTCATGTTTTCCATTACCTGCTTTGTTTCGGTTTCGATATCACCTGTTACAAGTTCACCTGTTTCCGGGTGAAGTGCGATTTGCCCTGAAGTATAAAGCATGTTGCCTGCAACTACAGCCTGGCTGTATGGACCGATAGGGGCCGGAGCTTTATCGGTAAAGATTATTTTTTTCATGATATATTGAATTGTTTTTACTGTAACTGTCTGTCTGGTAACTGGCGTTTATCCCACTTAATGTCGCTAAGTACTGATGACTTGATGCCTATGAAAAAGCCCCAATAGGTATTTGTTCCGGTAGGTACCCAGTTAAAGTCCATTCTCCAGCTTAAAAGGTCTCTTTCAAAGCGAAGCTGCGTAAAGGTTACACCTTTTTGTACGAAGTCATAACCGGAAGAGAATCCCATTTTCCATCTTGGGGTGATATCAAAATTACCAGATAGCATTATGGAATTACCGGATATTTTGTTTTCCCTGTTATTGTTCTGATAGGTCAATGAGTAGGCAATCCTTAGATCCCAAGGGAGTTTTGCGTTAAAAAAGCCTCCTTTGGTTTTATCATCTTCTTTAGATAGATCTTCCTCATCTTCGTCGAATAAACTGGTACGACTGTCGTTAAGATTTGTGGCACGCCCAAAAAGGTCGTCTTCGCGGCCTCCGTTACGTGATGTCTGGCTGTCTTTGTTTTTGTTTCCCGCTTTATTATCCTCGCTGGTAATCGCATAGTTTAGTGTAACGTTGGCGCTTGTCATTCTGAAAAGACTACCGCCGTTATCAATGTTGAACACGTCAATTCTCCGTCCTTCGTTATTTATTGCATAGGGGTCAAAGGTAGCAGCAACATTGATATTCATTTTCTCTTTTAAAAGAGTGGTTCCGGTAGAGACTCTCATAGGTGCCCATTTTAATGAATCGGCTGCCATATCGTAGCTTGTATTAAAGCTAAGGTTGTTTAGCAGCATCACTTTTTTAGGTTCAGCATCAGGATCGTTTTCGTCATCATTTCTTACCTTGGCTTCGATGGTGTTGTTAACACCAATGCCTATAAGATTGGAGTAGTTCCTGCCAGGAGCGCTGTACATACCGCTTTCAAACCTTGAATACTCTTTTTGCATCTTACCTGTCGCATCACTATCATAAGTGTCATAATATTTCTCAAAACTTGGAGTGTAGGTGTAAGAGATATTTGGACGCATTACATGGCGAATGGCCTGTATTTTTTTATTTTCACCAAAACTGTAGGTACCATAAATGGTTGTACCTATGCTTGAAGCAAAGTTGTATGTTCTGAATGAATCAAAACCTTTAAGGTTAATGATGGTGTCTTTTTTAATATCTGAATTATATTCTTTTCTGATGGTGTTTCCTACCCATGTTTCCTGGTAGTTAGTGCTGGCGGAAACACTGAAATGCTTGAATACCTTAAAGTTGGTACTGATAGGTATATTGTGTTGCATTCCCAGTTTAGCATTTTCAAACATTTCTTTTTTAAAGAAAAGCGTATCGGTAGTTGCAATTCTGTTTTCTCCTTTTACATTATACTGAATGTTGATGTTTTTAATGATTCCTTTCTTTGGTCCGTCTCCGGGAGCAAAAGGGTATATCCTGTCTACGCTCGCCTGAAGCGTAGGTAATGTCATATTGATTACCTGAGTGTTGGTGTTCTGGTTATGTGTAGCCATTAGGGCAAAATTGACCTGTGGTACAGTTTGGAATGTTTTGGAGTAAGAGACAGATGAACTCAGGGTGTTGTTTAGTCGTGAGCCTATATTGTCCATACTCAGGGAGTTTTGGTAATACTTACTCGAGCCTAAATTTACACTTGCTGCGAATCTTGAATTAGGGTTTGCTTTTGCATCCTGGGTGTGCGACCACTGGATGTTGTAGTTTTTAGCACGTTGGTAATTAGGTAGGCCTCTTTCTCCGTTTATGATGTTTTCATAACGAATATATACATTACCGCTGTACTTGTACCTGTTGGAATAACTGGACTGAAAACGAAGGCCATAACTGCCGTTGGTGTAATAATCACCTGTAACCGCTAAATCGTAATAATCACTGAGTGCAAAGTAATATCCACCATTCTGAAGGAAATATCCCTGATTATTGTTATTACCAAATGTTGGGATTAAAAGACCTGATGTTGCCTTGTCGCTCATTGGAAAAAAAGCAAACGGAAGTGCCAGTGGTGTAGGAACGTCTGCAATATACATATTCGTAAAACCAACAACGACTTTTTTGCCCGGAACAAATTTGATCTTGTTCGTATAAAAGTAGTATTCTGGATCTTCTATGTTTTTAGAAGTGGTAAATCGCGCACCTTTAATATAGTAAACCGAATCGTTTTCCCTTTTTGTGATTTCTCCTTTTATCCTGAATTCGCCCTGATCGGAACGGGAGTTCCATATTCTGGCTTTTTTGGTTTTAGTGTTAAAATGAATTGAGTCAGCTTCAACAATATTGTTCCCCTGTTTAAAATAAGGATACTGGCTGTAATTTCCCAAAGAGTCTTTTATTCTTCCGGCAAAAATTTCATCGGTATCATATTTCATAATAATTTTGCCCGATTTGAGTTCAATATCTTTATAATGAAGTTCAGCTTTGTTATAAAGTTCGAGTTCTTTTTTTACCTGGTCTACCTTTTCGTAGTCTTCGGCATATCGTTTGATTATAGCATCAAGGCCGCTTTTCTTTTTTTTATTGGTGTCGTTAACAGTAACTTTAACTTCATCAATTCGAACTACGGTATCCAGCTCTTTTTTAGCAGGAGGAAGGGTAGTCTTCTGTTTTTCAGCAGGTACCGGAATACTTTTTGTGCCGGTTTCCTGTGCTGATAGTTTCAAGCTTCCTATTGTTAGGAAAATTGATAATAAAACGATATGAAATAAGTTTGTACGCAACGCTTTTAATACTATTTTTGTAAAAATGTGGCTTATTTTTGAAGTGTCAAACTTACGATAAATTTAGCAAAATTAACCACTAAATATAATTATAACAATACTAGCATAATATCTATATGACAATGAGAGGGGACGCGAAATTAAAACTTACTTTTTTTACATTTATTGCTTTTTGCAGCTTAGCTTTAGCACAAAACGGCTCTAAATTTAAGGTAGTTCTTGATCCGGGGCACGGCGGTAAGGATTTTGGTGCTATATATCATGATTTTATCGAAAAGAACATTGCGCTGAACGTAGCGTTAAAAGTGGGTAAGATATTAGAAAAAGACCAGTCTGTGGATGTTGTTTTTACCCGTAAAACCGATGTTTTTATCGAACTTGCTGAAAGGCCGGAAATAGCCAATAAAGCAAAAGCCAATGTGTTTGTGTCGATTCACTGTAATGGTGAAGCAAAAAAAGTGGCTTTTGGTACAGAAACATTCATTTTCGATAGTACAAAAAGTGCTTCCAACTTAGAGGTTGCTAAAAAAGAGAATGAGGTAATTAATCTTGAAAAAGATCACAAAGTAAAATATGCCGGTTTTAATCCTGATTCTCCTGAATCTATTGTAGGTATTACAATTCAGCAGGAAGCATACAGGGATCAGAGTATAGATCTCGCCAGCCGAATTGAAGAGAATTTTACTGATGATCTTAAAAGAAAGAAGAGAGGAGTAAAAAGGGCTCCGTTTTGGGTGCTTCACAAAACAGCAATGCCAAGTATACTTATTGAGTTAGGGTTTTTATCATACAAGCCGGAGGGTGAGTATCTGAATTCTGATGCGGGACAGGATGAACTTGCCGAGGCTATCGCTAAGGCTATTATTAGTTACAAGCGAGAATACTTTGGTGGAAGTGTAGCGGATAATAACTACAAAGAACCTGCTGAAAAACCTGAAAAAAATGAGCCTAAACCTAAGACTGAAGATAAGCCGGTTAAGAATACTCCGGTAGCTGCAGAATCTTCAAACGAACCTATATTTAAGGTACAAATTGCTGCGAGTGGAAAAACACTTGAGCTAATTCCGTCTAACTTTAACGGGCTTAAAAATTTATCGAAAGATGCTTCTTCATCAGTAATTAAATATTACTATGGCGAGACTACAAGTTATAATGAGGCGAAAACACTATTAGCTGAAGCTAAGGCTAAAGGGTATACGTCGGCATTTATAGTTCCTTTTAAGGACGGAAAGAGAATAAAAATTGAGGAAGCTCTAAAGAAAAATTAGTAATAAACCTTTAGAGTATTATTCACATTTTTATAAAATTATTGTCCTACATTTGTTAAAAAATTATTCCATTTTGAAAGTATCAAGAGAAGTTAAGACCGCGGTATTAGTTATATCATCCGTATTATTGTTTATATGGGGATTTTATTTTTTAAGAGGTACCGATTTATTTAATTCATACAAAACATATTACGTTATATATGATAACGTAGAGGAGTTGTCTCCGTCGGCTCCGGTAACGCTAAACGGATTGGTAGTTGGTAAGATTAATGATATATCTTTTATCGATCAAACCAGCGGAAAGCTAAGGATAGAAATGCAGGTAAAGACTAATTTTCCTATTTCTACAACCAGCCAGGCAGTTCTTTATAAACCAAGTATTATAGGAGGTAAGCAGATTGCTATCATTCCTGATATGAAAAACACTACTCTTGCAGAGGATGGAGCCGAACTTAAAAGCGGTGAAAAACCCGATATGCTATCTGAGGTTGGCGATAGGTTGTCTCCGCTACAGGCAAAAGTTGAGTCAACAATTGTAACAGCTGACAGTCTTTTACATGGTTTTAAAAATGTGATGGATGTTAAGACTCAGGAGAATCTTCGCATAGCTATTGCTGAAATGAGTGCTACAATGAAGGAGTTCAGTGGTTCTGCACGTACTCTTAATGCGATGTTAGCAGGTAATAAAAATAACATAGATGCTACGTTGAAAAACCTGAATCATACAACTGCTAATTTCTCAAAATTATCAGATTCAATCGATGCAGCTAATCTGGCACAAACTGTGAGAAATCTTGAAGGTTCGCTTGCTAAGGTGGATAACCTTATGAATGATGTGAATTCAGGAAAAGGGACTTTAGGTAAGCTTATGAAAGATGATGCAATGTATAATAATCTTAATGGGGCATCTAAAGAACTAAAGGAGCTTTTAGCAGATTTCAAACAGAATCCTAAACGTTATGTTCACTTCTCTGTTTTTGGTAAAAAAGGAACTCCTTATACCGAAACGCTAGTTAAGGAAGAAAAAAAATAAGCGTATTGATTTTATAGCAATCACTTTACTATATGAGTTACTTAGATAATATACTATTTGTTTTAATCCTTGCAGCAGGATTTGGTTACTTTGCTATTAATGTAAAAAAACTAATCCGCAATATTAAGCTTGGTCGAAACGTAGATCGCTTTGATAATCCGGGAGAACGTTGGAATAATATGGCAATGATTGCTCTTGGGCAGTCTAAAATGGTAAGGAAGCCTGTAATGGGTATATTACATATTATAGTATATGTTGGTTTTATACTTATCAATATTGAACTGCTTGAAATAATTGTTGATGGTATTGCGGGTACTCACAGAGTTTTCTCTTTTATGGGAGGCTTTTACAGTTTTCTTATCGGTACGTTTGAGCTTTTGGCTTTTGGTGTTATTGTATCTGTAGCCATATTTTGGATCAGAAGGAATATCATTAAGTTAAAAAGATTCATCCATAGCGATCTTAAAGGCTGGCCTAAAAACGATGCTAACTATATTCTGTATTTCGAAACTGTTCTGATGATATTGTTCCTTACTATGAATGCTGCCGATGGACACCTTCAGGCGGCGGGCGCGCATCATTATGTTCAGGCAGGATCTTTCCCTATATCAGGTTTCATTTCGCCTTTGTTTGAAGGAATGTCTGAAGGAACAGTGATTCTTATTGAAAGAGCGGCATGGTGGATGCATATAGTTGGAATTTTAGTTTTCATGAACTACTTGTATTATTCTAAACACCTGCATATATTACTGGCTTTCCCTAATACTTATTTTGCTAACCTTAAGCCTAAAGGTAAGTTTGTAAACCTGGAATCTGTTACGGCAGAAGTTAAATTGATGATGGATCCGAATGCTGATCCGTTTGCAGCGGCACCTCCTGCTGAAGAGGGGGCTGTTCCCGAGAAATTTGGAGCAAGTGATGTTCAGGATCTAAACTGGGTTCAGTTAATGAATGCTTACACATGTACTGAATGTGGTCGTTGTACAGAATCTTGTCCTGCGAATATTACAGGTAAAAAACTTTCACCTCGTAATATCATGATGAAAACGCGTGATAGGCTAGAGGAAGTAGGAAAGAACATTGATAAAAATAAAGGAACGTTTGTTGATGATGGCAAATCGTTGCTTAATGACTATATTACCCCTGAAGAGCTATGGGCATGTACAACTTGCAATGGTTGTGTTGAAGCCTGTCCTGTAAACATCGATCCGCTATCTATTATTATGGATATGAGAAGGTATCTGGTTATGGAACAAAGTGCTGCTCCGGTAGAACTTAACGGGATGATGACCAATATTGAGAACAATGGAGCTCCATGGCAGTATAGCCAGATGGATAGGTTAAACTGGAAAGACGAAGCGTAATGAAAGCAGAAGACATCGACAAAAATTTACAGCAGATTACTGAAAACGGGGAACATCTTAGCCCTGTTCTTCCTCCGGATATCAAAAATTACCTTATTGATATCGATGGTACTATTTGTGATGATATACCTAATGAGGAGCCTGAAAGAATGGTTACAGCTCAGGTATATCCGGATGCGCTTGAAACCCTTAACAGATGGTATGATGAAGGTCATATAATCTTTTTCTTTACATCGCGTACTGAAGCTCACAGGGAAGTAACCGAAACATGGCTTAAAGAACATGGTTTTAAATACCATGGTATGGTAATGGGTAAACCAAGAGGAGGAAACTACCACTGGATAGACAATCATCTTGTAAAAGCGACACGTTACAGAGGTAAGTTTACCGACCTTATAGATAAAGAAGTTACAATTCAGGTCTTTGACGATGGCAAAGACGAATAAATAATAGTATGACTGAGGATAATTTTACAGTACCGACTATGGCCGACATGATGGCCAGCGGCCAGCAACCTGAAGTTTTATTTTGGGTAGGTTGTTCGGGAAGCTTTGACGACAGGGCAAAAAAAATAACTAAAGCATTTGTTAAGATTCTTAACAGTGCCAAAGTACCTTTTGCTGTTTTAGGAACTGAAGAAAGCTGTACGGGAGATCCTGCTAAAAGAGCAGGAAACGAGTTTTTATTCCAGATGCAGGCAATGGCAAATATCGAGGTTCTTAATGCTTATGATGTTAAGAAGATTGTTACTGCTTGTCCGCACTGCTTTAATACCATAAAAAATGAGTATCCTGAACTTGGGGGTACTTATGAAGTGGTTCACCATACAGAATTCCTGAAATCATTATTGGATGATGGCAGGCTTACCATTGAAGGTGGCCAGTTTAAAGGTAAAAAGATTACGTTTCACGATCCTTGTTATCTGGGACGTGCCAATAATATTTATGAAGCACCCCGTGACCTTATGGAAAAGCTGGATGCTGAATTAGTAGAGATGAAACGTTCTAAGCTTAACGGTCTTTGCTGTGGTGCCGGTGGTGCACAGATGTTTAAAGAGCCAGAAAAAGGTAATAAAGACGTAAACGTTGAGAGAACAGAAGATGCTCTTGAAACACAGCCGGATATTATTGCAGCAGGTTGCCCGTTTTGTAACACGATGCTTACCGATGGTGTAAAAGCTAAGAACAGGGAGCATGATATTAAAGTGATGGATGTGGCAGAATTGATTGCCAATGCAAAAGATTTATAAGATAAGAGATTATGTACGTTCCGTTTGAAACCCTGCCTGAAGAATCAAGAATATGGATATATCAGTCTAACAGAAAATTCTCTGATGAGGAAATTGCTGAAATAGAAGTATCACTCAAGGAATTCCTTGAAAGCTGGACTGCACATGGTGCAGGTCTTGAGGCTTCTTATCAAGTTAAATACAACAGGTTTATTATTATTGCCATAAATCAGAGTACACAAGCTGCTACAGGTTGTTCTATCGATGCTTCGGTACAATTTATCCAGGCTTTAGAACAGAAGTATGGCGTTGACCTGTTAGATAAGATGAATGTAACATTTAAGCTAGGCGAACATATTGCTTATAAGCCACTTATCGATTTTAAGAAAATGGCTAAAGAAAAAGCAGTATCTGCTAACACAATAGTTTTCAATAATCTTGTAAATACTGTTGGAGAATGGCAGGATTTTTGGGAGGTTCCTGCGGGAGAGAGTTGGCATAGCCGCTTTTTTTAAGATCAAATACACCATAATACTATATATAAATCATCATTAACTATTGGTAATGATGATTTGTTATTTTAAAAAACACAATTATTTAATGAGGCTTTTTGTAATAGTTTTCTTGTTTGCCATTCAATTGGTATCTGCACAGAACTCGAAAGTTTTTAGTGATTACAGCTCTGATGCTGAAAGAAAATGGGTGGACAGCATTTATACACGTATGTCTTTTGAAGAAAGGGTTGGACAGCTTTTCATGGTTGCTGCTTATTCTAATAAAGACGCATCTCATGAAAGAGGTGTAGAAAAGCTGATTACTGATTACAAAATTGGTGGACTAATCTTTTTTCAGGGAGGTCCTGTAAGACAGGCAAGGCTAACAAACCGCTATCAGGAAAAATCCAAAGTACCATTGTTCATAGGTATAGATGGAGAATGGGGATTGAGTATGAGACTTGATTCAACCTATCGCTATCCATGGAACATGACTCTTGGCGGTGTTCAGGATATGAAACTGATTGAAAAAATGGGGCAGCAAATGGCAAAACAGGCAAAAAGAATGGGTATCCATTTTAATTTTGCTCCTGTTCTGGATATTAATACAAATCCATCAAACCCCATAATTGGTAACCGTTCTTTTGGTGAAGATAAGTTTATGGTTACGGAGAGAGCATCAGCTCTTATGAAAGGTATTCAAAGTGAAGGTGTATTTGCTACGGGAAAACACTTTCCGGGGCATGGTGACACGGCTACCGACTCACATCACGCTTTGCCTTTTCTTAATTTTACTAAAGAACGTTTGGATGATGTAGAATTTTACCCGTACAAACGTTTATTTAGTGAAGGTCTTTCGAGTATAATGGTTGCTCACCTGAATGTGCCTAGTATTGAACCTATGCCTAATTATCCTACTTCGTTATCCTATAACGTGGTTACTAACATTGTTCAGGGTGAACTTGGCTTTAAAGGACTGATTTTTACAGATGCGCTTAATATGAAAGGAGCCAGTAGTTATATGCAACCGGGTGATATTGATCTTGAAGCATTTTTGGCAGGGAATGATGTTTTGCTTTTTGCCGAAAATGTTCCTGTTGCGATTGAAAAGTTCCGTCAGGCTTATGCTGATAGCGTACTATCAGAGGAGCGCCTACAATTATCGGTAAAAAAAATATTGGCATATAAATACAGAGGAGGTCTTAATCATTATAAGCCAATCGATCTGACGAATTTGTATAATGACCTGAATGGGCACGAATACGATGATCTGAACTATCAACTGTACGAAAATGCGGTTACAGTTCTAAAGAATGAAGAAGAGACAGTGCCGGTAATGGCTCTTGAGAATGAGAAAATTGCTTATGTTAAGTTAGGTGATGACGACGGTTCGAATTATCTGACAACACTTCAGAAATATGCTGAAGTTACCGAAGTTCAGGAAGATAGTCTCCATTTGCTTAGCGCTAAACTAAAAGATTTTACTACAGTTATTGTTGGCTATCATAAAGCTGATGGTGCCTGGAAAAAACACGATCTTTCAGCCAAAGAACTTACCTGGCTTGATACCATTGCAAAGAACAAGCGTGTAATATTTACCCATTTTGCCAAACCCTATTCACTAACCCCAATTAAGAGCTTTAAGAATATTAAAACAGTTATACTGGCTTATCAAAACAATGCCATTGCACAGACTGTTGCTGCAGAAATTGTGTTTGGCGCATTAGGTTCTAAAGGGAAAATCCCTGTAAGCATAGCTTCAACATTTAAGCTAAATGATGGTGTGTTTACCAAAACTACCAACAGACTTGGTTTTACCACACCTGAAAACGTAGCGATGAGTTCGGCTAAACTGAGTAAAATTGATATGATAGCACAACGTGCCATCAATGAGAAAATGACGCCGGGCCTTCAGGTTC
This sequence comes from Flavobacterium sp. AG291, assembly GCF_003350375.1. Classification (GTDB taxonomy): domain Bacteria; phylum Bacteroidota; class Bacteroidia; order Flavobacteriales; family Flavobacteriaceae; genus Flavobacterium; species Flavobacterium suzhouense. Next base: position 265,875 of record NZ_QQAR01000003.1, read on the forward strand.
TGGTTGCCCGAAAGGGTAAGGTTATCTATCAGAAATCTTTTGGTTATCATACCTATGCAAATGATATAAAAGTAAAAAACTCTGACATTTATGACGTTGCTTCATTAACCAAAATATTGGCAACACTACCTAACGTCATGCAGTTGTATGATACAGGAAAGGTCAAACTTGATACCCAGTTAGGTGATATGCTGCCTGTTTTTGCGGATACGGATAAAAAGCATATCACATTAAAAGACATGCTGTTGCATCAGGCACGTTTTCAGCCATGGATGCCATTTTATCAGCAGACACTTGATAGTAATAAGAAACCCGATTCGTTGCTTTACAGAAACTTTTACAGCCCCGAATTTCCCAATCAGGTTACAGAAAACCTGTTCCTGATAAAAGGTTATCAGGATACTATTGTTAAGCGAATTGCCGATAGTAAGCTATTGAAGAAAAAGGAATATAAGTACAGTGATTTTTCATTCATTCTTTTAAAAGAATATCTGGAGCGTAAAACAGGTAAGTCTTTGGATGATTTAGCGTATAAAAACTTTTATAAGCCGCTTGGAGCTGCTTCAACTTCATACAATCCATTGCGTAGATGGGATATGTGTAATATTCCGCCAACTGAAATTGACAACTACTTCCGTTACACAGAGATTCAGGGGTATGTTCATGATATGGCAGCGGCGATGGAAGACGGAGTTGCTGGACATGCAGGATTATTTTCTAATTCGATGGATGTTGCCAAGATTATGCAGATGTATCTTCAGAAAGGAAATTATGGAGGTAAACAGTATTTTTCTGCTCATACTTTTGATACCTTTAATACATGTTATAACTGTAAGGAAGGTAACAGGAGAGGGCTTGGCTTTGATAAGCCACAGCTAGAGAAATCAGGGCCTACATGCGGATGTGTTTCTAAAGCAAGCTTTGGGCATACCGGATTTACAGGTACTATGACATGGGCCGATCCTGAGACTGAGATCGTTTATGTTTTCCTTTCTAATCGCACCTATCCGGACGCAGGTGAAAACAGGCTTTCTAAAGAGAACATTAGGGAGGATATACAGAAAGCTATTCAGGATGCAATTATTGAGTAAGTTTATCAAACAAACAAAAATATAAGTTATGCAATACTTTGTTGATACCGCTGACCAATACATGGACGCTATACCTGAAGACAGGAAAGCACCAATGATGAAGCTTCGCAAGGCTATTACTGATAATCTGCCACAGGGATTTAGTGAAGGCGTTTCTTATGGTATGTTAGGATGGGCTGTTCCTCATTCTTTATATCCCGCGGGTTACCATTGCGATCCTAAACAGGCACTTCCTTTTTTGGCAATAGCATCTCAAAAGAGTTTTATTGCTTTTTATCATATGGGAATTTATGCTGATAAAGAACTACATGACTGGTTTGTGGCTGAATTTCCCAAACACAGTAAATACAAGCTGGATATGGGCAAAAGTTGTATTCGCTTTAAAAAGCCAGATGCAATCCCTTTTGAATTAATTGCTGAATTGGTTGGTAAAATGACACCACAGCAATGGATTGAGCTTTATGAAAAGAATTTAAAGCGTTAATTTTTTGACAGATAACGATTACGTTAATTTCCATAGAAAACGGGGCTTTGCCCTGTTTTTTTGTTTAAATTCGTCTCTTTATTAGACACTTTATGAAAATCGCAATAGTATGTTATCCCACGTTTGGCGGTAGCGGTGTTGTAGCCACTGAGCTTGGCCTGGAACTCGCCCGCAGGGGACACGAAATACACTTTATAACGTATAGTCAACCCGTAAGGCTGGCACTTTTAAATCCTAATATCCATTACCACGAAGTACACGTTCCTGAATATCCTCTTTTCCATTATCAGCCTTATGAACTAGCATTGTCCAGTAAGCTGGTAGATATGGTTAAATTGTATGGTATAGAACTTTTGCATGTGCATTATGCCATTCCTCATGCCTATGCAGGCTATATGGCTAAAAAGATGCTGAAAGAACAAGGAATTAAAATTCCAATGGTAACAACGCTTCACGGTACGGATATTACGCTTGTTGGAAATCACCCATTTTATAAGCCTGCTGTAAGCTTCAGTATCAACCATTCGGACATAGTAACTTCAGTATCGCAGGATCTTAAAGATGATACTTACAGACTATTTGATATTAAAAGGGAAATAGAAGTTATTCCTAACTTTATTGAAATAGATAAGAATCGTATAGATACTACGTCAGAATGCCATCGTTCGCTTATGGCTACAGAAACCCAGAAGATCGTTACACATATCAGTAACTTCAGAAAGGTAAAGCGCATTCCGGATGTAATTAAAATATTTAATGAGATACAAAAAAAAATGCCGGCCAAACTAATGATGGTAGGTGATGGTCCTGAAAAGGCTCCTGCTGAAGCGCTTTGTGAAGAATTAGGTATAAGCGACAAGGTTATTTTCTTTGGGAACAGCCACGAGATTAGCAAGATATTGTGCTTTTCGGATTTATTCCTGTTACCATCAGAAACAGAGAGTTTTGGACTTGCCGCACTTGAAGCAATGGCTAGTGGGGTTCCTGTAATATCAAGTAATACAGGAGGTCTTCCTGAAGTTAATAAAGAGGGGGTTTCCGGTTATCTTGGGAATGTTGGCGACGTTGACTATATGGCCGAAAAAGCCATCGAGATACTTTCTGATGATGCAAAATTATTTGAGTTCAAATCGAACGCGCTTAAAGTTTCACAGGAGTTTGATGTACAGCAGATTGTACCAATGTATGAAAAAGTTTACCGCAAAGCTTTGAAGATGCATGCCAAGTAAGAAAAACTCACATTATTAAAAATGGCATAAAAAATGTAATGGTGTAATAAATCATTAAATCAAATCTTATGAAAAAAGTAATTACGTTTTGCCTAATGCTTATGCTGCTTTCAAGCTGCAGTTTTAAAATTGTAAATAATATTCAGGTCGACGCGGCTGTTGCTTTCGAAATACTTAAGCAGGATGCTTATGGCGGTCGTGATGCCAAATCGAATGTGGTTGTAAAATCGCGCGAGCAGCTTGCGGCACTTTATAAAGAACTGGGCTGGTCTAATGTGCCAACTGTGGATTTCTCCCAAAACAATGTGGTAGCTATCTTCATGGGGCAAAAGAATACAGGAGGATACAGTGTTAGTGTACGTAAAGTAACGATTGAAGATAATACCGCAATTATAAATACTATAGAGACCAAACCGGAAGGTATGGCTACTATGGCGCTTACAGCACCATATTGTATAGTAGTAGTCGCTAAGACTGATAAGGTAGTGGTAGAGTAATAAAATTTAAACTCAATAAAAAACAAAGCCCTTAATCATCTGATTAAGGGCTTTTATATTTATTTTACTGTCAGTTCCACATACACAGGAAAATGATCTGAAGGATAGCGGTTGTACTTAACGTCTACTAAAGTCTCATATTTATTGACAGTAATGGTTTTAGGAATGAATACATAGTCAATTCGGACTTTAGGTTTTTCTTTTATATTAAAGCCATTAAATGTAGCTACCGAACCCGAGGTTTCTTCTGCTACAATCCTGCTGTCATTCAATTGTGTTGTTATTAGCTTAATGGGCTCACTGTCGGGTTCGAGGTTAAAATCTCCTGTAAGTACAAATGGAAAGTTATTTGTATTCACGGCTTTAATCTTATCGAGAATAAGCTCAGCACTCTTTTGGCGAGCAATATTCCCTATATGATCAAAATGAGTGTTGAATATCCATATTTTCTGTTTTGTTTTCAGGTTTTCAAACAATCCATAAGTACATACTCTCTTATAAGCAGCATCCCAACCTATTGAGACTCTATCAGGTGTGGGAGATAACCAAATGGTAGATTGTTCAATAACCTTGTACTTTGAGATATTATAAAATATCGCTGAAAATTCACCTTCACGTTTGCCATCATCCCTGCCTACACCAATATATTTATAGTTTTTAAGGTTTTTATTAAGATAATCCATCTGTTGCGGTAAAGCCTCCTGAACCCCCATAAAGTCGGGATTCTTTTGCAGCACCTGACTGGCGAGCATTTCTTTACGGTTATCCCAGCGGTTTTCGCCATCACTGGCAACATCAAGACGGATGTTATAGGACATGACCGTGATATCCTGAGCATTTATATTGGTAAAAGTTAACAAGATTAAAGAGAGTATGAAAAGTTTTTTCATGGCTTAATAATTTGAAGCGGGAAGATAACCATTTCCGATAAGGTCATCAATAGAATTAACAGTAATTAGACGTCCGTTTCGCAGTAAAAGACAACTGTTCGCAGTTTCAAGGATATCATGATAATAATGATCGGTCATTATAATGCCTTTAGTAGTTTTCAGGTTTATTAATTTCTCTTTGATTTTTTCCCTATATAATGTTTCAACCATGGAGAAGGGTTCATCAAGGATAAGGAAAGGATTGGGGAGTGTACTGACAAGCATCAGTTCAAAATAACGCAGTTCACCCATTGATAGATTACCGGCTTTAGTATTGGCTATGTGGGCTATAAGAGGATCATACAATATTTTATCCTGCATGTCACCTTCTTTAAAATATAAAGGAACAATCTCCCTTACGTTAAGACTTTTTGGAAGAAATGATTCCTGAGGGAGGTAAGCGATTTTCTGTTGAGGGATAATTTCTTCCGGTGATATATTTTTGCCATCTATTGATACTCGTATCTTATCAGCTTTCAATGTACCGAACAGTATTTTTAACAAAGTTGATTTTCCTGTGCCATTACGGCCAAGAATACCAATTATATCTCCGGTTTTGCATTCAAAAGCAATATAGTCTAGAACTGATTTGCTTTTAAAATTCTTTGCTAATTCGCTAATGATTAGTGTGTGCATAATTAGCCAATTAGAAATAGTGTTAAACCAATAATAAGTATAGGGATGTTGACCAAAAAAGTATTTTGTGCCAATTTTCTTCGTGTGTAACCCAGGTTGTGGTAAAAGTAATATTGGTTCTTATAATAATAATTAAAGAAGAGTATACCAACACCTGTTCCGAAAGTACCATAAATCAAAAACAGCCAGATAAAATCTAATTTAATGGCAGCAAATATGGCGCTGAAAGCAAGATTTGTTATTGATGTGATGCGGTAATAGAGCCAAAAAGCCTTTGTGTTCGGGTGTTTCATTTTACCAATGTACAATTACATTCTTAATAAACGTAAGTTTTACCTGTAAAATTATGAGGTATAAAAAATGCCGGACTAACCGGCATGTTAATTATAGAGTTTGTGAGGTGAGTCCGAAGAACCTGAACTCTCCGTGAACTTTTACGAACTGGAAAGCGTGGCTTGATCCCGGATGGCCCTTTGATAATTCGTTTGGTTTATATGTTGGAACCCATACTTCATATACCTTAAGGTCTTTAGAGTCAGAACCGTCTTTAATAAAGGATGGTTTGAATCCTTTTAAAATCATACTATTGAAAGCATATCCTCTGCTGGTTAGTGCCTTATAAACCGGTGATAGTTTAAAATCTTCGGCAACAGTAATATAAAATACATCTGAAGGAACATAATGCGTAATATCTCCCTGTTCGTCACTACCCGGACATTCAGCACAGTCTAACTTTACCAGCGCTATACTATCAAAAGTCATTTTATCTTTGTTCTCCAATGCTTTTATAAAAGCTACAAAGGTTTTATCAAGCTCATCCCATTCAGTTGTTTTTTTGACAGGTGCAGATTTTGTTGCAGCCGGTTTTGCTACGGGCTTTTTTTTCTGAGCAAAGCCAGGGCTCGCAATAAGTATAAAAGCTATGATAAGGTATTTCATGGTTATCTTTTTTCTGCTGCGAATATAACTAAACTAATAACGCAAAAACGCTGGAATTAATACCAGCGTCTTTTATTTTTTTTAGAAGCCTCAGACTTCCTTGATTTATTTTGTCCTCCCTGTTGCTTGTTTTTGTTTCGCAGATCAGGCTTTTTAGGAGTGTCCGATTTGGTTTCCTCCGCATAAGGATAAGGATGTCCTTCAATTACTTTAAGCTTGATTCGGATAAGCTTTTCGATATCCTTGAGATAAGGAAGCTCGTCTTTACCGCAGAAAGATATGGCAAGGCCTTCATTTCCGGCTCTGCCCGTACGTCCTATACGGTGTACATAGGTTTCAGGAATATTAGGAAGATCAAAGTTAATTACATACGGAAGACTCTCAATATCAATACCACGGGCAGCAATATCGGTAGCGACAAGAACCGGAATTTCCTTGTTTTTAAAAGCATCCAGTATTCGTTGTCTTGCACTTTGTGATTTATCCCCGTGAATGGCACCTCCTTCAACTCCGTTCTTTTTCAGGGCTTTCACCACATTGTCAGCACCGTGCTTGGTACGGGTAAATACCAATACGTTGCTTAGGTTCTCATTACGGATAAGGTGGTAAAGCAACTTACGTTTGTCACCTTTATCTACAAAATATATTTGCTGTTTAACCCTCTCGGCTGTAGATGACACCGGAGTTACCGAAACATATTTGGGATTTGTCAGGAAACTGTCTGCCAGCTCACGAATTGCCAATGGCATGGTTGCCGAGAATAATAATGTCTGTCTGTTATCAGGCGTAAGCTTGATAATTTTCTTCACATCATTGATAAAGCCCATGTCCAGCATCTGATCTGCTTCGTCAAGCACCAATGTGTGTAGGTGGTCAAGATTTACAAACCCTTGTTTATGAAGATCTAACAATCTTCCAGGAGTAGCTATAAGAACATCAACCCCTTTTTTAAGCTGATCAGTTTGCGATATCTGGTTAACGCCTCCAAAAATGGTAAGCTGGCGGATGTTTGTATATTTTCCGTAGGTATCAAAGCTTTCACCTATTTGTATTGCAAGCTCACGGGTAGGCGTAATTATCAGGGCACGGATATGTTTTACCTTCTTAATCGAACCTACAATAGGGTGTATTGCATTGATGATAGGTATAGCAAAAGCCGCTGTTTTTCCGGTACCAGTTTGTGCACAGCCTACAAGGTCAGTGCCTTCAAGAATAATAGGAATGGCTTGTTCCTGGATAGGAGTAGGATTTTTATAACCTTCTTCTGCCAGGGCCTGTTGTATATTTCGAATTAAATTTAGTTCGTCGAATGTCATGTATATGATGTTTAGTTCTTTGCAGAAACTGCGAAGACGTTGCAAAGATAGGTTAAAAAAAATTAGCGTATGTTTAGGGTATAGCGGCATATAAAGCCGTAATTTTACAATCTCAAATTTACCCTCTATCATATACCGCAGTTATGGCAAAAACTGAAAATAAAGCACTCAAATCTACATTTATTGGGATAATAGTCAGTGGAATACTGGCAATTTTAAAAGCTTTGGGCGGTATTTTCGGTAATTCCTATGCTCTTATTGCAGACGCTATAGAATCTACCGCTGATATATTTACTTCTACAATGCTGTGGCTCGGACTTAAATGGGCCTCAAAACCTGCCGATGAAGATCATCCTTACGGTCACGGTAAGGCAGAAGCTCTTATCGCTATTGGTATAGCTTTAGCACTTACTATAGCAGCTTTTGTAATAGGGAAGGAGAGTGTACATAATATAATGACACCTCATAAATCACCTAAAGCCTATACACTTATTATTTTACTGATTGTTATTGCCACAAAGGAGATTCTTTACCGTTATGTAAAAAAAGTAGGTATTGGTATAAACAGTGAGGCTGTTAAGGCAGATGCTTTTCACCACAGAAGTGATGCTATTACCTCACTTGCTGCTTTTATAGGGATCAGTATTTCGCTGATTGGAGGTAAAGGCTACGAAGCGGCAGATGATTATGCAGCTTTGTTTGCTGGGGTAATAATTCTTATCAATGTCTATCAGATAGCAAGGCCGGCAATAGGAGAGTTGCTCGACGAAGATTTAGATCCTTCTTTGAATGAAAGAGTTAGGGAGCTGGCTTCAGAAGTTGAAGGTGTTACCCATGTACAAAAATGCCATACCCGTAAGATGGGCGTACTTAACCACGCCGATTTACATATATGGGTTGATGGAGAACTATCAGTAACTGAAGGACATACTATTTCGCATGCTGTTAAAGATCATATACAACATACTCTGCCACAATTCATAGAAATCATGATTCATATTGAACCTGATGGGCATCATGATTGATTTTTAGATAGCTTGATTTTTGGATGATTGGATAGTTCGATTTTGGATGATTTGGATTCTAATCTGCTTAGCAACTTATTTAAGTGTTGAGCGAAATTTAGATGTCATTTTAACGATTCTGTCTAATTTAGTGATGAGTATGTGAGTATCTTCTTGATTTAAAAAATTTAAATCAGAAGATATTAGCAGATGTGTTTCAACTTCATAGGCTGAACCAATTGCTATTTCAAGAAATCTTGAAAAGTCTTTATTAGAACTTCTGGAACAACCTTCAGCTATATTAGCAGCTATAGAAACTGATGCTCTTCTTAATTGATTTGTCAACCCGAATTTTTCTGACTCAGCAAAAGATGAAGTAACTGAATATATTTGGGTACAAAATTCCCTGCTATACTTCCAAATCTCTAAATCTTTAAACCGATGCATTTAGTGTCAATTATTTATTTTTTATAATTATCGAAATATCTAAGAATCTAACAGTCGAATCATCCAACATTCCAACAATCTAAAAATCGTTTTTCGCTTTCATAAAATCAGTTACCAAATAGGCGATAAGCTTTCCGGTAAGGTGGTTATTCTTTTCGTTGTCAAGATCGGGTGCGCCTTCGCACAAATGCAGGTAGGTTGCATTTTTATGCTGTCCGAAATAATGAATAAACTGGCGTACTTTTTCTACGCTGAATCCGCTCGGGGTAATAGCGCTGCTGGCAATGTTTGGTAACGAATCCAGGTCGATCTCAATACCATACGGATCATCTTCTATAAAGCCAAGTGCATGGGCCATTTCCTCTGAAAAGCTTTTTTCTTTTCGCACGCTTATTTGCTCATAGGTATTGAATTTAATACGGTCGTAATGTTTCTTTATGTTTTCCATTACAGCTTTAGAGGTGTAGTTCTCATGTAACCCGAAAATGAAATATTTTTTAAGGAAACCTTCTTCAAAAGCATAGGAAAAACCATTACCGCTATGGCGTCCTTCAAGTTGTCTGAAATCGGTGTGGGCATCAAAGTTAATGGCACTTACGGGTTTACCTTTGGCCAGAGCTGTTCCTTTAATATTACCATAGGCATTGTTGTGACCTCCACCAATTATAATCGGAATCTTACCTGCTGCTATGATCTGGCAAACTATATGGGCAACATCCTTATCAATTTTATCTACCAGTTCAGATAGCTTTTTACGCCCCTCTGCACTGGTAGCATCTATTGATGCTGCTTCTTCCATAATTGCGGAAACATCAATTTTTCCTAATATGATAAGATTACTTCCTTTGGCATATTTATTATGCTGAAGGTTTACAATACTTTTGATAGCCGATTCCCAAGCTGAAGCAGTACCCGGACGCCCAAAGTTAGCACGTACCCCTACATCTTCAGGAATACCTATCATAACATACTCAGCTTCAATCGATTTAAGAAATTCAGTTATGCTTATTCCGTTAGGAACAGTAATTATCCTTTCGCCGAATTTAATCTCTCCGCTTCGGTGTGCTGTGTATTTTGTAAGGTCGTTAACAGTGAATCTTATTATGTTTTCCATGATGTTTTTGTTGGATTCAAAAATACTATATTCCGCTAATTTTTCGTTAAAATCATAGTGGCAAATTAAAATTAATATAAATTTGGAAAAAATATTTTAACAATGGAAAATCAAAAAAGTAATTCAAGCTTAAAGGCAATTATAGTAATATTGGCAATATTACTAGTGGGAAGTCTTGCTTACATGTACAAAATGAGTACGGACAGCGAGACTACAGAAAAAACATTATTATCTGAAAAAGAACAGCTTATTCATGACCTTGAAGAAAAGAAGGCAAGTTATGATGCTGCTATCGCAGAAAACTCTTCATTAAAAGGAGATCTTGAGGCAGAACGTGCCAAAATTGAAGAACTTCTTGCTGAAGTTAAAAAGTCTAAAGGAGATGCTGCTTCTTTAGCACGTTACAAAAATCAGTACATCAAACTTAAACGTGATTATGATGCTCTGATTGCTGAAAACAATTCATTAAAAGATCAGAATGCTACATTAACTACTCAGCGTGATAGTACTGCAACTGCGCTTGGAGAGTCTAAAAGGTACAATGATACACTTGTAGGACAAAACGAAAAACTTTCTAGAACGGTTGAAAAAGCAGCGAAGCTTCAGCTTCTTAACCTGCACATTCAGCCTTACAAAGAAAGAAGCTCAGGTAAACTGGTTCAGACGGATAAAGCAAGTAGAGTTGATGTAATAAGGGTTAGCTTTACAATTGCTGCAAACGAAGTGGCTCAGGCAGGTAACAAAGTATACTATGTACAGGTAATCGATCCTAAAAACAATGTAATTGGTGAAAAAGCTACTGAAGCTTTTGGTGACCAGTCACTTACTTACAGCTTTATTACTAATGCTGTTTATGAAAACAAAACTATGGAAGTTAAAGAAACAATTTCAGGAAAAGACTTTGCTAAAGGACTTTATACTGTAAATGTATTCGATAAAGGCCAGTTGGTTGGTAACACGACATTCAACCTTAGATAATAGGGTAAAAAATACGCATTGAAAGAGCTGCCTCAAAAGGGCGGCTCTTTTTTTATGCCCAGTTTAGATGTGTTGTTGAATCCCAGTTCGAAAAGTGTAGAAAAGTGTGGAAAGTGTAGAAAAAACGAACAAATTAATAAGTATTTTTTTTATTAATATGTTGATTTACAGGTGTTTTTTTTGTAGGGTATAATCTTTGGTATTGGATTATTAAAAATTGTGATAGCAGGGTATACTTACCCGTATATTCATCCCCAAAAATGCCTATAATGTTAAACTACACACAAACTACTGCTTCACTTCCTCAAACGGAAATGAAGAAAAAAGAACCTGCTGGAAAATCGCAGAAAATAAATATCATAAAACAGTTGAAGGCACAACGCCGTAAACAAAGATTTGTAATGTCCGGAACATTTTTCCTACTGACAGGAGCTATTATAGCTGTCTTTTTTCTGAAAGATGAATTCGAACAATTAAATCTGGACAGATTATCAACAAATTGGGGTTTAGCCTTATTATTACTTACCGGTGTATTATTCCTGTTTCAAGCTTGCTTTTTCATTTATAATATAATACTCTATTTTAGATATAAGCTCATTAAATCGGTTTCTGACGACCTGTTGCCGGTATGTACTGTAATTGTGCCAGCTTATAATGAGGGCAGATTGGTTTTCGATACTTTGGTTAGCCTTGCCAAAAGCAATTACCCTGAGGCTAAGCTTGAAATAATGGCTATAGATGATGGCAGTAAAGATGATACTTGGCAATGGATGCAACGTGCCAAAGCGGAACTGGGAGACAGGATATCGATTTGTCAACAACCGGAAAATAGAGGTAAACGTCACGCATTGTACCGTGGTTTTCAATCGGGAAGGGGTGATGTTTTTGTGACGGTAGATAGCGATTCTGTAGTAATGCACGACACCCTGCGCAATTTGGTGAGTCCTTTTGTTGCTAATAAGAATTGTGGCGCAGTTGCAGGAAACGTTCGTGTACTGAATAATAAGAAAGCCATTATCCCTAAAATGCTTAATGTTAGTTTTGCTATGAGCTTTGAGTTTATGCGATCTGCCGAAAGTGCTTTGGGATCAGTAATGTGTACGCCGGGCGCACTGGCCGCCTACAGAAGAGATGCTGTGTTTAACTGTCTTGAAGAATGGATAGATCAGAGTTTTATGGGACAACCATCAAACATAGGTGAAGATCGCGCAATGACCAATATGATACTTAAACAGGGACATCATGTAGTATTCCAGAAAAATGCTGTTGTATTTACGAATGTTCCTGAAAAACTTAACGGATTATCTAAAATGTTTATACGATGGGGAAGGAGTAACATTAGGGAGAACATAATGATGTCAAAATTCATATTTGCTAAGTTTCGCGAGGGAAGCAGGATTGGAGCAAGACTTTTATTCATCAATCAACTTATAAGAATCATAATGGCCTATCCGCTGATATTGCTAATGCTCTTATTTGTTGCTACACATCCTTTACTTTTCTTGAGTTCTACTTTAGTAGGTATTTTGGTGTTCTCAAGCTTTTCGGTACTTTTTTATTCCAAAAAACACACTGTTAAAGGCGCTTTTTGGGCATATTCTTATAGTATACTTTACACGTTTTGTTTGTTTTGGATAACACCTTATGCCATTGCTACTATGGGACGAAGTGGATGGCTTACAAGAGAATTGGTGCAGGAAAAAAGTATTACATAAACTACACACTTTTATAAAGAACAAGGGCTTACTCATTTTGAGTAAGCCCTTCGTTTATTTGCCTTAACAGGATTGTTAAGGATTATAGGGATTATATTGTTTTACCTTCTATGATTACGGTTTCAATAAGGTTACTCCCAAAGGCATACGGTAACTGATAATAAGAAGTTACCGGTTTTGTAATGATAAGATTAGCTCTTTTACCAATGGTAATACTACCATGTGTATCGCTTAATCCCATTGCGTAGGCTCCATTGATTGTAGCGGCATTAATAGCTTCTTCAGGAGTCATTTTCATTTTAATACAAGCTGTAGCTACAACAAGGTTCATATTACCTGATGGCGTAGTGCCCGGATTAAAATCTGTCGCCAGTGCCAATGGTAATCCTGCTTCAAGCATTTTACGGGCAGGAGTGTATGGAATACTGATGAAGAATGAACAGGTAGGCAGCGCTACCGGCATGGTATTACTATTTTTCAGGACTTCAATATCTTCGTCAGTAACAATTTCAAGATGATCTACACTTAGTGCATCATGCTTTACACAGGCTTTAATTCCGTTTATGGCTGTAAACTGGTTTACATGAATCTTGGCAGGCATACCATATTTTTTACCTGCTTCCATAATGTGTTCAGTTTCTTCTATTGAGAAATATCCTGTTTCAAGAAAAGCGTCAATATAATCTGCAAGTTTTTCCTCTGCTATTCTTGGTAGCATTTCATTTACTATAAGATCAATATAGCCACTATGGTTTTCTTTATATTCGGCAGGGAAAGCATGCGCCCCTAAAAAAGTAGCTTTTATGGCTACAGGATATTCTTTCTTTAGTCGTTTTATAACGCGAAGCATTTTCAGTTCACCTTCAACGGTAAGTCCGTAACCTGATTTTATCTCAACAGCACCGGTTCCCTGTTTTATTACTTCCTCCAGACGGTGTTTCGACTGCTCATAAATATCATCTTCGCTGGTTTCGTTCAGTTTTTTTGCTGAGTTTAATATTCCTCCGCCACGATTGAAAATTTCTTCATAGCTAAGACCATTAATACGGTCTACAAACTCTAGAACACGGTTCCCTGCATACACTATATGGGTATGGCTGTCGCACCAGGCTGGCAAAACTGCTTTTCCTTCGGCATCTATCACATTATAACCTGAAATATCCGGACAGTTTTCCATTGTCCCGTAACCTGTTATCAGATTGTTTTCAATAGCAAGCCAGGCATTGTTAAGTAACGGTAGGCCAGCCATTTCTTTTCCTGATATTTTTGCTATTCCTGCCTCACGAACCTGAAGTAATTCTTTGATATTTGTAATAAGGGTCTTCATCAATTAAACTTTTTGTAAAAATAGAATGGATTTTAAAAAACTCCTATATTTATAATAAGAAATGCAATATTGTGAAGAGAATAAAATATAGTAAAGTACGCAGGGTGCAACCCTATAATTTTGAATACACTGGCGAGCATACTACCGACCCGGTAGAGATGCAGCTTTTTGTTTTTGATGAAGAAGGATATGAAGAATATAAAAATGTAGGGCTGGAACGGGTTTTTTCAGAATGTAAGGATGAACTTCAGATAAATGATACAAAGTGGCTTAATGTACATGGTTTACATGATGTAGAGCTTATTCAGAAAATTACGAGTTTTTTTAATGTAGAGCCCTATGTTGTGGGAGATATCATCAATACATCACGACGTACCCGTATTGAAGAATTTGGCGATGTTCTGTTCTTTAGCGTTAAATCGGTTTTACCTGAAGAAGATAACGGAGCAATAAAAACCGAACAGATAAGCTTTTTGCTGAAAGACAATGTAATCGTTTCATTCCAGGAAAAGAAAAATGATTATTTCTCTCATATCAGAGAGCGTATAAGGACTGGAAGCGGATTAGTCAGGAAAAAGAAGAATGATTACTTATTATATCTCATGCTGGATGCGATTATGGAAAATTTCTTCGTGACAATCGAGCGTTTTGAAGATAAGGTAGAGGCACTACATGACGGAAAGATAAGCGGAGGAGAAAATTTTATTACTGGGATTGAAAAAAGCCGAGATGAACTCAATTATATTAAAAGATCTATCAATCCTTTACGTGACGCTTTGTATAACCTCAAAAGCGCTAAAGACGAAGATGATGAGTATGAAACCATAAGGAAGTCTACACATGTGTTTTTTGCACGTCTGCATCAAAAATGCCTTGAGATGCTGGATCAAATCGATTATGACCTAACTTCTCTTGATAGTGCCTCAAACTTTCATTTTTCGGCACAAAGCCAACGAATGAACCAGATCATGAAGACGCTTACCATATTCTCGGTTATCTTTATGCCTCTCACCTTTATAGTTGGGGTATATGGTATGAACTTTGACAATATGCCTGAATTACGTACGGAAAACGGATATTTTTGGGTATGGGGTATAATGGTATTTACTACTATTTGCATGGTTATTTATTTTAAAAGGAAAGACTGGTTTTAATATGAAATTTATAAGCGATATATCCGGAAAAGAATTTCCTAACAAAGAAAAAGTACCTGCAAAACTTGTACGTCAGCCTATACTTGATGAAATAAAAAAAGATGCGCCAAACTTTGATGATAGCTGCAGTCTGTCAATAGGAGAGCTTAATCAGTACCGGTCCAGATATATAGCCGATTTTCTCAGGAAAGAAGTAGGCGAGCTCTCAGAAATGGAAACAAGGGTGATAGACTCGCTTAAAAATGATAAGTTATTGTCTGATAATCCGGATGATAGTGATAGTAATATTACTTTTGGTCAGCATGTTGCCGATAAAGTAGCTTCCTTTGGAGGAAGCTGGACTTTTATTATGCTGTTTGTTGGTTTCCTGTTGGGGTGGATAGGCCTGAATGTTTTTATACTGCTTAATAAAGGCTTTGATCCTTATCCGTTCATTTTGCTTAATCTTATTCTTTCGTGTGTAGCTGCATTACAGGCTCCTGTTATTATGATGAGCCAGAACCGCCAAAACGAAAAAGACCGCGAAAAAGCACAGAATGATTATATGGTAAACCTGAAGTCGGAGCTTGAGATACGTATGTTGCACGAAAAAATAGACCACCTGATAATGCATCAGGAGCAGTCGCTTATTGAGATACAGCAAATACAAATCGATATGATGAATGATATTTTAGCGAGGGTAGAGAAGAAGTAGTTTACTCCAGTATCAGCTGCATAAAAGTAACATCAAGCCAGCGGCCAAATTTGAATCCTGCTTCCTTAAGGAATCCTGTTTCCTTAAACCCGAATTGCTTATGAAATTCGATACTCGATTTATTATCGGCATCAATAACTCCTATCATGGAGTGAATGCCTTCTGTTTTTGCAATAGCAATTAAATCGGCCATTAAGATTTTACCGATACCCTTTCCCTGAAAATTATCGGAAACATATACGGAATGTTCTACAGTAAACTGATAACCTTTTTTAGGCTTAAAGATTCCGTAAGCGGCATAGCCGGCAACTTTATCGTCATACTCAGCGACAATTACTTTAAACCCGTCCTGTTGTCTTTCAGTAAACCAAACCTGCATATCATCCATTGATTTAGGTTCGTAATCATATACCGCAGTACTATGCAGTATGTTATGGTTTACGATTTCCAGTATGGCAGGAAGGTCTTTTGTTTCGGCAGGGCGGGTAATTGTTTTCATTTTCAAATATAAAGATTTATTATATGCTTTTTGGGGATTTCTCCACTCCGTTGCACTTCGGTTGAAATGACATCAAATAAAAAAGGCCATTCACTTTTAGCGAACGGCCTTTGTATAATAGTGAAGGATCTTATTTCAGTGACCCTACCATGTCTTCCGGTTTAACCCAGGCATCAAAATCTTCAGGGGTTACATAACCTAAACGTACCGCCTCATCTTTCAGGGTAGTTCCGTTTTTGTGCGCTGTCTGAGCGATCTCAGCAGCTTTGTAGTAACCAATCTTAGTATTAAGTGCAGTAACAAGCATCAAAGAGTTGTCAACCAATTCTTTGATACGTTTGTAATTTGGCTCGATACCTTGTGCGCAGTGCTCGTCGAAAGATACACATGCATCACCAAGAAGTGTAGCCGACTGAAGGAAGTTAGCTGCCATTAACGGTTTAAATACGTTTAGCTCATAGTGACCTTGCGTACCACCGATAGTAATAGCCACGTCGTTACCCATTACCTGAGCACATACCATTGTAAGTGCTTCACACTGTGTAGGGTTCACTTTACCTGGCATGATAGACGATCCCGGCTCATTTTCAGGGATAAGGATCTCTCCAATTCCTGAACGCGGACCTGAAGCCAGCATACGGATATCGTTAGCAATTTTATTTAGGGAAACAGCAAGTTGCTTAAGTGCTCCGTGAGTTTCAACAATAGCATCGTGAGCTGCAAGTGCCTCAAATTTGTTTTCAGCTGTTACAAATGGATGCCCTGTAAATTTAGCGATGTACTCAGCTACTTTTACATCATATCCATCAGGAGTGTTAAGTCCTGTGCCTACAGCAGTACCACCAAGAGCAACTTCGGCAAGGTGAGCAAGGGTATTTTTAACAGATTTAAGTCCGTAGTTAAGTTGTGCCACATAACCTGAAAGTTCCTGCCCAAGAGTTAGGGGAGTAGCATCCATTAAGTGTGTACGGCCAATTTTTACCACATTCATATATTCCTGTGATTTAGCCTTAAGTGTATCACGTAGTTTTTCAACTCCCGGGATAGTAACTTCTACAACAGCTTTGTAAGCCGCAATGTGCATACCTGTTGGGTAGGTATCGTTAGAAGACTGCGATTTGTTCACATCGTCGTTAGCTTTTAGTACAGGCTCGCCTTCACCAATTTTACCTCCGGCAAGAACCTGAGCTCTGTTAGCGATAACTTCGTTAAGATTCATGTTACTTTGCGTTCCTGAACCTGTTTGCCATATTACAAGAGGAAACTCACTGTCTAGTTTACCGGCAAGAATCTCGTCGCAAACCTGTCCGATAGCATCACGCTTTTCAGCGGAAAGTACGCCAAGGTCGTGGTTAGCATAAGCAGCCGCTTTTTTAAGGTAAGCAAAACCTTGTATAATTTCTTTTGGCATAGAACCTGAAGGTCCTATTTTAAAATTGTTTCTTGAACGTTCAGTTTGAGCACCCCAGTATTTATCTGCAGGTACCTTTACTTCACCCATGGTGTCTTTTTCAATCCTGTATTCCATTTTCAGAATGTTTTATTGTTGTATTTGTTCGTTGTTAGGTAAAAGCCTTCTAATTGTGTGTATATGTGAATGGCAATTATAAAGCCTGCCAAAAATAAGCATTATAAGCAGGTTTAAAAAATGATTTTCCAAATAATTTATATTGATTTTAGCTTACAGTTGTTGGTTAAAATAAATATTCGCCCTATATTTGGGGCTGAATTCAAACAATCAGAAAAATGGAATTTACACAATATTTAGGTTTCTTAGCTTTTCTTACTATCATCTCAATCGGTTTTTGGTTAATGATGTTCCTTGTTCCTTTTGTACTTTACTGGGTAACAGGTGGTGCTATTGAACTTGTTAAAGAAAGAAATGCTCAGAAAAAAGATAAAGAGTAATCCTTATTTTTTTCCAATATAAAAACGCCCTGATTATATAATCAGGGCGTTTTTATTTGAGCTATGTTTTCTAATTATTTGCAGGGAAATACATGCTTATGGTAGTTCCTTCTCCTAAGGTACTCACAGCTGTTATGTATCCATGGTGGTTCTGCATTATCTTTTTGCAAAGAGCAAGCCCAACTCCGGAACCCTTATATTCTGATGCAGCATGCAGCTTGGTAAAAATATTAAAGATAGACTCTGAAAACTGGGGCTCAAAGCCAATACCATTATCACTAAAGTGAATTACATTGTAAAATCCTGTGTCTTTACCGTTATATGTCATTGGAACAGGACTTGCAGTAATGTTTATCTCAGGATTTCTGTCTTCTGCAGTATATTTTACGGAATTACTTATGAGATTCGAAAACAGCTGTTTTATAAGGAAAGGTATTCCTTTAACTACAGGAAGCTCTTCATAATTAATAACTGTAGACTTTTCGTTTATCGTTTCACTCATTTCTTCTTTAAGCTCCTTAACAATCCTGTTGAGATCAACTTCTTCAAAAGCATCATCAGAATGTTTTAGTCTCGTATATTTCAGGATGTCTATAAGTAGCGTTTGCATTCTTCCTGCAGAAGCATTCATTCTTAATATAGCGTCATGAACATTTTCCGGTATTTCAGTTTCTTTGCTTAGTATTCTGGAAGAAATGATCTGTATTTTTCTTAACGGTTCCTGAAGATCGTGTGTGCTAATCCAGTTAATGTTTTCCAACTCCGAATTCGTTTCTTTCAGAAGCTCGCTCAGTTTACGGTATTTTTCTTCTTCCTGACTAATTATAAGTAGATTAATTTGTCGCTGAAGACTGTTAGCATAGGTAGCGGCCGTCACGATTTCGGGTTGTAACCAGGGTTTGCTTGTACAGCTTACGGTTTCTTTCCAGAGCTTAAAGGAGTTACGAGGTGAAAGTCCGTTTTTATCTTTTACAATAGCTTTGTTTGGATCTCCGGCCCAGTTTACTTCTGTTTTAGTTTCAGGTCTGAACCATAGAATGCAGTTATTGCTGTCCATATCCAGTGAATGGTAAATAAGTCCGGATGTCTGTCCACACATATCAAGCTTGTTTGGCAGGTAATCTACAAGTTTATCGGTATAAAATGAACCGTTATTAGTGTATGTGGCAAGCCAATTGGCCATATCCTGTATTTCATCATCGGTTGGTGTAATTCCATTTTTATAAATACCACCATTAAATACAATAGCTACACCAGCTGCATTGCAAAGCTGAAGTATGCCATCTTTTTTTACAAGATCATTAAATTTACCCTCATCTTTACCTGTAAGGGAAAAGGTGTTTATTTTCTTTAGCTCTTCGTTAGTCTTCCGTGATACCTCATATTCTTCATTAGACTGTCTAAGGTCAATCTGAGAAGTAATAAAATGGCCTTGCAACTGTGCTGCCAGTCTAATCTCAGGAGTGAGGTTCTTGGGAGAGTAATGATGGCAGGCAATCAGGCCCCATAATTTCTTTTTATATATAAGAGATATTGTTAATGTTGCGCCAACCCCCATATTGTGTAGGTACTGAACATGTATGGGTGAAGTGCTTCGAAGGATTGAAAGACTAAGGTCGAGATTCTTATCCCGAGTATCATCAATTGTATATATCGGTACAGGAGTATAGTTGATGTCTGCGATGAGTCTTAATAGGTTCTTCATATACAGTTCCCTTGCCTGAGGCGGAATATCCGTATGAGGATAATGCAATCCTAAAAAGGGTTCAAGATCATCTCTTACGCTTTCGGCAAATACTTCTCCATTATAATCTTTATCAAAGCGATATATCATTACCCTGTCATAGCCGGTAATTTCACGGGTACCGTTAGCTACTAGCTGGCAAAGTTCTTTAAGCGTATGGGTATCGTGCATGTAAAGCAGGAACTGGGATGTCTGGTCATATACCTCACTAATATTACGATCCTGAGTATTTACCGGTTCTGCTTCTATAATATATATACTTCCGCTTTTATGTACTGTACACTGAAAAGTCTTGTGTTCTATAGTAAGCCTATGCAAAGTAGATGAAAGCATCTGGTCCTTACTAATATAATCTTTTAGGCTGTTTAAAGAATCTGTACCAAAAAAGTCCTCAAACTTTTTATCCAATAGTTCTTTATAGGGTATGCCTATATATTCTTCACAATTGGCGCTGCAAAAGTCAATGGTGAAAGTATCTTCCTTAAGACCAATTAAAAAGCCGTGAGGCTGGATGCTACCCGGAATATGGATAGGTTCCTGTTCACAATTGGTAAGGTTTACGATATCACGGTTTACAATATCCTTTATCTTCATAAATTATAACTAAACACTTTTATTAAAGTGATTGCTTATAGCATTAAAGGCATAATCCGCTCCGGCGATAATTTCTTCGGAGGAATTGCTCTGTGATTCATATTGGGTTAGTTGCGCTAAAAAGTTTTTCCAATAGCTGCCGGTTTGTCCTCCATATCCACCAAAGTATGCAGCCCCATTTTCTATATCGTGTCCAAGAGCAGCACTAATATTTTTAAGGATAACCCTTCCGCCTAGTGATGAGCCTTCAATTACATAAAAAACACCCATTGCAAAAGCTTTAGAAGGGTTTGTAAGCGAATCGCTTAGAGGATTTGCTACATCTTTTTTAGTTAACCCAAGCGTTTTTAGATCCTCTTCGAGTAAATGTGTTTTATTCCTTTCATCTAAATCGGTAACAATATCTTTAAGAGCGGGGAATATATTTTCCTCAGCATCTTTTACAACATCATGCATCAAATCAAGGTATAATGCATATTCAGCATTTGTTACCTTTGGGTTCATTATGGATGAAGATATAGGTAAAGCTTCAAGGTTTGTGTGTGATTGTGAGGTTGCTTTTCGCAAATTCTCAAGAAAAATAGTTGAATTTTCGAGGGTATTCATAAATTTTAAAAGAAAGAATAGACAAAATTATTTGGGGAGGGCTTAAAATTACTCCAGTTTATTTTTATGGTATCTTCTATGGATTTTTTTAACTCACTAAACATACCAGATTTTGCAACATAAAAATTTGCTCCTAATTCCCTGCTTTGTTCTATTATCTCGCTGTCACCGGATGTTGAAAGCATTATTACCGGAATATCATTATTAGATTCCCTGATTTTCTTAAGTGTTTCCAAACCATTAAGGCCGGGCATATTTATATCAAGAAAAATCATATATGGGGTAGGAGGTGGATTGTTAAGTGCATCCAAAAGCTGTTGGCCGTTTTTTTGTGTTACAACAGTATAGTTAATATTAATGGAATCTACGATTTCAGTAAAAAATTCCAAATCATCTTCATCATCATCTGTATAAAATATGGTGAAATCGCTTTTCATAATTCAGTTTTTAAATTAAAAAATGAGTGAAGGTGATAAACAAATATAGGTATTTAAAAAACCAATATTAATGAATTTATGAAAATTATTGCAATATTTATGTATTTGTTTTAAGTTGATAAGTTTTAGTTTTAAACTATAACGTGATTTGTATAATTATGTAAAAATCTGTTTCAATGCGTTTATTAAATTTGTAGTATCAAATGATAGTATTCTATTTTTTGATTTTTAAAAAAAAGGTACCAAGCTGGGGGGCAGGTACCTTTTTTTGTTTTATTAACCAGATAAACTTAAAGACTCAATATAAAACTGTCTTTATTCAGCCCATCTGTAATATATTGCCAGTTGATATGAACCACATCACTCAATATCTTTTTAAGCATATTAAAGTCATTTGGCTTTTTGATATATACATTAGCTCCTGATACAAAAGTATCCTCGATATCCTGTTCAGATGAAGATGTAGAGTATATTGCTACCGATATTTTTTTCAGGCGCTCGTTAGCCCTGATTTCTTTAAGACATTCTATGCCTGATTTTCTTGGCATATTAAGGTCAAGGAAAATGATATCTGGCAAAGGGTTGTTAGTTTCGTAAAGATGATTCATTAATTGTTCGCCATCATTAAAAGCAGATATCCTGTAGTTTATCTTTACCTCTTCAAAGGCTTCCTTAAAAAAAAGACGATCATCTTCATCATCATCGGCCAGCATTATGTGCAGTGTTGTCGGTCGCATTAATTTATTTTACGTGATTTAAGCTTCAGTATAACGTTTCTGTTTCATAATCTTTTGAAACGCAGTAGGAGTTACTCCTGTAATATTCTTGAATTGTTGGGATAAATAGGCAACGCTACTGTAGTTCATCATGAATGAAATTTCAGTAAGAGACAAATTCTCTGTTAGCAGTAATTGTTTAACTCTTTCTATCTTGTGCAAAATAATGAAATTTTCAATTGATATAAAAGTTACCTCAGAAAATACCTGAGATAATGTTCTGTAACTCTCACCTAATTTTTCTGAAAGGTAAGATGATATTTTCAACGATTGTACCCCCTTGTCAGCATACAGCATCTCTATAATAGCATTCTTTATTTTCTGAACCAATATGCTCTTTTGGTTGTCAACAATCTCAATACCAAATTCTTTTAAGGATTCTATGAGTTTGTTGTAAGTCTCCATGGGTATGTTTTCTTTAAATTTAACATATCCAGGTTCAGTAACTTTGCAATCGATATTAAATTTATCCAGCTGTTGCTGCAGCAGGACTTTACACATCATGTCTATATTATATTTTATGTAAAGTTCCATGTAGTGCCCTCCTTAAACGAAGTAAAAATAGAATATTTTTTTAACATTTTGCTTATGATGTATTAAATTGTAACTGTTATGTTTTTAATTGTAAGAAGTAACTTTAATTTTAGAGGCTGTTTAAACTATAAAACATAATCTTCATACAATTTTTGTGCTCTGAATTCCAGATCATCACATAATCCGGGATGTGGTCTTGAAGTTTGTATGACAGAACTTCTCACAGCAGTAAGCCATCTAAAGCGTTCCGGAACTTCAAGTCGTGCAATTGGGCCACCATCAATAGCTCCTTCGCCAATTTTCTGGAAAGATTCAAGATTACGGCGAATCTGGTCTATATCAGCATCAGGGGTAAGCATCGTTATTTTGGCTTCATCTACGGTAAATAAAACCCTGATGAAGCGTTTTCGTTTACAGAAAACTACAATTCCTGCATTAATGAATTCTTCGCGTTCAACCCTTGGCACAACGCGAATTACAGCATACTCATATAAGTGCTTTTCTTGCATCATTGGCCTGTTTTACAAATATTGATGAATTCTCTAATCGGGTTAACAGGAAGGTTGCATAAACGTCCCTGATTTCTTCGGGCGACTTTTCAAGTTCTTCCCACTGTAGCCATTCGTCAGGGATAAGATTTACAATGCCTCGAATTTTCTCCGGGGTAAGTGTAGCCCTGTATTCGGTATCGGTTTCTTCAAGTAATGATGCCTGTGGCAATAACACATGGTCTTTTATAAGGCCAAATGTGCTCTTTGCATGCCCCACAGGATCACTGAATGAGTGATGGAAATAAAAGCTTGCACCATGATCTATAAGCCACAGCTCTTTATGCCATATAAGCATATTCGTATTACGGAATGTCCTGTCAACATTGGTGATGTAGGCATCTAACCAAACGATTTGTGAAGCTGTTTTTGCATCTACAGCTGTGACAACCGGATCAAAATTTATAGCTCCTGACAGGTAATGCAGTGCCAGGTTAAGTCCTTGTGAGGACTGTAGCAGGTCCTGTATTTCTTCATCGGCTTCGGTTCGGCCAAAGGCTTCATCTAAGTTAGCAAAAACAAGTTCCGGAACAGGTAACCCAAGCGTTCGGGCAATCTCTCCTCCAAGCAGTTCGGCAATAAGTGCTTTTGTGCCATGTCCGGCACCTTTAAATTTAAGAACATACTTAAATTCGTCGTCTGCTTCTGCTAAAGCAGGCAACGAGCCCCCTTCACGGAGAGGGGTAAGATATCGCGTAACATTAACTGTACGCAGATGTGGTGCATTCTCCATATACTACTGGCTTTTCAGCTTTAATTGAAGCGTAAAGATACCGTTTTTTAGCTAATCAGATTTGGCAGTTTTGTGCCAAAAAAGAGATTTTATAAAGTTGTTTTTTTGATTTTAAAAACATGATATTCAGTTGTTTGTTTTTGTTTCGATGTTGATTTGTAAGTAATTACTTTTGTTTTTAGTACTTCTATTATTTCATTCTTAAGATTCGCTTAAGAGAGAATTGATGACTCAATTTTCAAATTTATCAGCCGTTATTTTGTAATCACAAAGTAGCGATTATGAAAATTAAGGGATCATTTAAAACACAGTTTCATCTTTCAAAAAGACTTAGTTTGTTATTCAATTTTGTAAAGGTCTTTTTGCTTCTGTCTTTATTGTTAAGGGTCGTATTTTATTTTTGGCAGGCTGCAGATGTTTCATGGAATCCGTTAAACATTCTCATGACATTGGGTACCGGGTTGTTTTTTGATTTAGGAACCTGCGGTTTTATTGTTTTGCCATCAATTCTTTATCTGTTTATCATGCCGAACAGATTTATAGGTTCAGAAGTAGATAAAGCCTTAGTGTATATATTCTTTAATCTTACAGTATTTTTATTGATGTTTACTTTTCTGGCAGAGCTTACTTTTTGGGAAGAGTTCAGGACTCGCTTTAATTTTATTGCTGTTGACTATCTTATATATACCCATGAGGTTATAAGTAATATAAAAGAATCATATCCGCTTCCATTGCTTATAGGGATAGTTCTTTTAGCCACAGCGGTTGTGTTTTATATATTTCATAAAAGATTTGTTTTTAAAAATACATTTTCGGAAGGCATATCACTCAGGCAAAGGGTAACTGTGGTTATGATTGGGATTACAGTAATGTTCTTTTTCATTGGTTTTGTTAAGAACACCGATGCCGAGTGGTCTTCCAACCGTTACAACAATGAAATTTCTAAAGCGGGTATATATTCATTCTTTGCTGAGTTTAGAAATAACCGAATGGATTATGTCGATTTTTATACTACTATAAATGAAAAGAATGCTTTCTCTTTAGTCAGGCATAATGTTGCTGAAAAAAATGCTCATTTTGACGGAAGTGGCTACGCTATAAAAAGAGAGGTGGACGCTCAGGGAATCTCTGAAAAGCCAAATGTTGTCTTTATCCTTATGGAGAGTATGAGCGCTTCATTTATGAAAGAGTTTGGTAATAAAAAGAACATTACACCAAACATGGACAATCTGGCTCAAAATAGTATTTTATTTTCAAATCTATATGCCACCGGAACCCGAACCGTAAGAGGGATGGAAGCTGTAACGTTATGTATACCTCCTACGCCGGGGCAGAGTATAGTAAAGCGTCCTGAAAATCACGATCTGTTTACTGTTTCAACAGTATTTAAAGACCATGGATATGATAATAGCTTTTTTTATGGTGGTGATGGTTATTTTGATAACATGAACAGCTATTTTGGAGGTAATGGGTTTACTATTTATGACAGGGGCAGAGGTAGCGTACTGAATGATAATATTAAAGCGAAACGAAATAATATTAAAGACAGCGAAGTAACATTTGAAAATGCATGGGGTATATGCGACGAGGATATCTATAAAAAAATGATGTCGGTTGCCGATGAGCACTATAAGCAGGGTAAGCCGTTTTTTAATTTTGTAATGACTACTTCAAATCACAGGCCATATACATATCCGGAAGGTAGGATAAATATACCATCAGGCAAGAACCGTGATGGTGCTGTAAAATATGCAGACTTTGCTTTGGGTAAAATGCTTAGGGAAGCACAAACCAAGCCGTGGTTTAAAAATACAGTATTCGTTTTTGTTGCCGATCATTGTGCAAGCAGTGCCGGTAAAGATGAGATTGATGTGGCTAACTATCATATACCTGCCATTATCTACAACTTATCTGGAGCCGAGAAACGAAAGATAGAAAAGCAATGCTCTCAGATTGATATTTTTCCAACTTTATTTTCCCTGATGCATTGGGATTATGAGTCAAATTTCTTTGGTAAAGATGTACTTCAGCCTGATTTTAATGAGAGGGCTCTTATGGGTACTTATCGAAAACTGACCCTTATGAAAAAGGATGAAGTGATGATACTGTCGGATCAGAAAAAGCAAAATTTTTATAGTTATTCAATAAAAGACAATAGTTTGAAAGCTAAAGATATTGAGACCGGATTTTTAGATGAGGCTATTTCCTGGTATCAGACAGCAGATTATATGTTTAGTCATAAGCTATTAAAAAAGTAATTATTATTAAAGTATATTATTAATTAAAAAATAGGATTATAGAATAAAACTCCGCAGCGCATGCCACGAGGGAATAGTAATACCCCATACTATATTATTATGAAAGCGAAGTTTTTATTTATGATGGTGCTTTTCGCGCCGGTGCTTAGAGCTCAGGTAGTAAACGATTCAATAGTTGCTGATACAACTTCAGCCTCAGACTATTACAAATTTAATTATAAACAACTTATAATTCCCACTGTGCTTGTGGGTTATGGAGCTATTGGCTTAGAGAGCCATACTCTTATAGGGCTTAACAAACAGTTGCGTGATGAGGTTAAAGAAGATATAGATGAAAAGATAACAATAGACGATTTTTCGCAGTATGCCCCTATGGCTTCTGTTTACGCTTTAAATGCTATGGGTGTGCAGGGAAAAAACAATTTTAAAGATCGCACTATTGTTATGGCGACATCTTATCTGATAATGAGCGGTACGGTTTTAGGGTTAAAATCGATTACTAAGGTGGGACGTCCCGATGGTAGCTCAAATAATTCCTTTCCATCGGGTCATACGGCTACTGCTTTTGCAGGTGCCGAATTTTTATGGCAGGAGTATAAAGACAAGTCGATATGGTATGGTGTTGCAGGATATGCGGTAGCCACAGGTACCGGCTTATTCAGGATTTATAACAACAGGCACTGGCTTACCGATGTAGCAGCCGGTGCGGGTATAGGGATATTAAGCACTAAAATTGCCTACTGGATACAGCCCTATACCAGCAAATTGTTTATGGGAAAAGACAGTGGTAAAGAACAAAAATATACAACAGCTATTGCACCGTTCTATAATGGTAACCAATTGGGATGTTCGATAGCTATTCAGTTTTAAAAAAACATTTACAAGAGTTTGTAACTTAGGTAAAATCTATAACTTTATTAAAAATTAGGAGATGGATATTCTGGTTGTTGAAGACGAGAAAGGTATTTATGATTTTTTGAAGCAGGGACTTGAAGAGGAAGGTTATACGATAACTATAGAATCTTCGGGAGATACTGGACTCGTTATGGCATTAAAAAAACATTTTGATGTGATATTACTGGATTGGATGCTACCAAAGATCTCCGGTCTGGAAATATGTAAAACGATTAGGAAATCTAATAAGTCCACGCCTATTATTTTTCTTACGGCTAAAGATACTGTGCAGGAAACGATTACGGGGTTACAGGCTGGTGCTAATGACTATATCAAGAAACCTTTTAGTTTCGAAGAATTGCTGGAACGCATAAAAGTTCAGCTTCGTAATATTATAGAAGAAAAGCCGCAATATATGCTTGGTCCTATTACTATGCATACGGATACATATCAGGTATTTTATAATGATACTGAGGTTATGCTTACCCAAAAAGAATTTGCCTTACTCGAATTTTTATTAAAGAATAAGGGAACTGTATGTACAAGAACTGAAATCATTAAGAATGTATGGAACATACATTTTAATTATGATACCGGTGTTATAGATGTGTTTATTAATGGTATCCGTAAAAAACTGGGACTTACAAAAGAAGAGAATTACATTAAAGCCATACGTGGTGTAGGATATATAGCCAATGAGATCGATTAAAACTCCTGTATCTATAAAAAACAGGATTGCACTGTTTAACCTTGTAACTACGGCATTGTTGATACTTGTTGTATTTACAATTATATACAGGATTGTGTCTTTTTCGGTAAATGAGGATATTAATAAAGAATTACAGGCTGAAATTAACCTTCATACTTCATATGTTGAAAATCAGGACGAATTCGTTGGTCTTGTTGATAAGGAAGAATGGGATGAAAGCGAGCATAAGGAAATTGTAATAAATCCGGTTTTTTTACAGGCTTTTGACGATCATGGTAATTCTGTAGAAAAATCTCCAAATCTAAAAGGAGAAAACTTAAAGTTTTATAAAAATAAGAATTCAAAATTTTATAAAGATACCCAGGTAACAGGCTTGTCGATACGCCAGGTACAGGCGCCATTGTTTTTTAAAGGTAAACTTAAAGGCTATGTAATCATTGCTATGTCTATCGAGCAACCACATAAGGTACTTGATAATTTATTGTTCGTTTTGTTATTAGCTTATCCCATAGTTTTATTAGTACTTTTTTTTATTACCAGAATCGTTGCTGGCCAAACCATGAAACCGGCACTTGATATTATTGCTACTACCAAAAGTATAACGGATAATAACTTTAACGAAAGGGTAAAGCTCCCTAAAAAAAGAGATGAACTTTACGTGCTTTCTTTGGCAATTAATGGGTTGTTGGATAAAATTGAAAGTGCTATAGTCAGAGAGAAACAATTTACATCTGATGCTTCACACGAACTTCGTACGCCACTTGCAGTTATAAAAGGTACGCTTGAAGTACTGGTAAGAAAACCACGTACTACCGAAGAATATAATGAAAAGATAAACTATTGTGTAAGTGAGGTAAACAGGCTAAATCATATGGTCGATCAGCTTTTGCTTATGGCAAGGTTTGAAGACCAAAAACTTGCTGCTAAGTTACAAACCGTGGTATTGGATGAGGTTTTACTTCAGGCATTAGAGCGTTATTCTCCAAAAATTGAAGTAAGAAACCTTACTGTTGATTTTGATTTTACCGAGCATTTTGAAGTGGTGTCCGATGCAGGAAT
This sequence comes from Flavobacterium sp. AG291, assembly GCF_003350375.1. Taxonomy (GTDB): domain Bacteria; phylum Bacteroidota; class Bacteroidia; order Flavobacteriales; family Flavobacteriaceae; genus Flavobacterium; species Flavobacterium suzhouense. The sequence continues at coordinate 294,728 of NZ_QQAR01000003.1, forward strand.
GACAGGGCTTATAATAGAAAATATACTCTCTAATGCGATTAAATATTCTCATGATGGAGGAAATATAGCAATTGAACTCTTTAATGATAATAAGAATGTGATTTGCCGTATAACAGACAAAGGGATTGGTATTGCTGCAAATGATCTCGGCAAGATATACGGACAATTTTATCGCTCTGAGGCATTGGAGCATGCCAGTGTAAAAGGTACTGGCCTTGGTTTGTCTATTGTAAAAAGGTTATGCGATATACTCAATATTGGTCTCAATATAGAAAGTAATAAAAACGAAGGAACTTCAGTCACTCTTTCTTTCGAAAAGAATTAAGATTTATTGAGCATCTCCGCTAATACAGTTTCATCCCTGAAAATCTTTTTAATTACTTCTATTTCATCTGCATACATGGTTTTCTTTCGTGTAGCAAAGTGGAGTGTATTGGTAAGTTTGGGCTCTCCTTCCCAGATAAGCTGAATCTGTCCGTTTTCAATTTCACGATGGCACAAAAAGTCCGGGATTACGGCAAGGCCAATACCGCTCGACAGACAACGTACAATTGAATTCAGGTTAGGAACGATATAATTCGGCCTGAAGTCAGGATACTTATTAAAGTTCAGTTGCCAGAAACGTCGAAGGTGTTCCATATCACCGGTAGTGCCGTACCATTTTTGCTGTTTTAGCCATGTTTCGAGAGCATTGCGGTCATTTTGCGCGACTATGGCAGTAAGAGCTTCCTTGTCAACTTCATTGCCACCAACAAGCACAATAGTCTCTTTACTGAAAGCCTCATAATCTACATCTTTACTAACTACCATCTGAGGTGTAATAATTAGGTCGAGTATGCCTTTCTCAAGGTTTTCCACCATTTCAGGATATTCCCCAAACTGAATAATTACATTAAAAGGTAAGGTAGCAATGTATGGTTCCAGCGTAATCTGAAAAGTCTCAAAGCACATACCTACACTAATGGTTGGTGTATGTTTCTCTGTGCTACGCTGAAAATTCTTTTCGGCTTCTTCCAGTTTTGTGAGCGCATCGTTAATGAAGTTATACAGTGCTTTGCCACGCTCGGTAGGCACCATACGTCGGCCTTTACGGTCAAAAAGCCTGTAACCGGTATAATTCTCCAGTGAACTTAAATGCAGACTTACTCCGGGTTGAGAGATAAACAACTCCTGTGCCGCTCCGGTTAGTGTTCCTGTTTTATAAACGGCCTTAAATGTCCTGTACCATTCCAGATTAACCATAGTTTAAACTATTAGAATTATAATGTAAATGTATAAATTATCTTATTTTTATAATAGTATACGTCGCCGTAAATTTGTATCGTTAAACATAAGATATAAATCATGACTAAAATATTCATCATCAACGGAGGCCAAAACTTTGGGCATTCAGGCGGTAAGTTCAACGATACGGTTACTGCCAAAACATTAGATTTTTTTACAAAAAGTGAAGGTTTTGAAGTAAAGGTAACTAACATAAGTGAGGGATATGATCCTGCCGAGGAGGTTGCAAAATATGTATGGGCAGATGTAGTAGTATACCATACACCTATATGGTGGTTCCAATTACCGCACGATTTTAAAAAATATATAGATGTAGTTTTTACCGAAGGCCATGCTAATGGTATTTACAATAGTGACGGGCGTTCGTCGGCAAATCCTGCTATTAATTATGGTACGGGAGGAACTCTGCACGGGCGTAAATATATGGTAACAACATCATGGAATGCGCCTGTGGAAGCATTTACGTTACCAGGTGAGTTTTTTAATGAAACCAGTGTAGATAAGGGTATTTTGTTTGGTTTTCACCGTATGAATGCTTTTACCGGTTTAGAACCTTTGCCATCACACCATTTTCATGATGTAATGAAAAACCCGGATATGGAAGCGTTTTTAGGAGACTATGAGAATCATCTTGAAAACATTTTTATTAAAGAATATGCAAATTAATATAACCGCAATAATAAAGGCTTTGCCTGAAAAAGGTGAAGAAATGAAAGCTTTGCTGCTAAAACTGGTAGAAGGCTCTACAAAGGAAGTTGCCTGTATACAGTATGATTTGCATCAGTCTGCTGAAGAACCAAACATTTTTATTTTCCATGAAATATGGAGGGATGCTGATAGTCTTGCTGAGCATACCCAAACCGAACATTTTTTAGAATTTGTCAATGATTCATCACCATTATTGGCTGAACCATTAACGGTTTATAAAACCAACAGGATTTAAATTGTTTAAGTCAGTAAAAAAGCCGCTTGTCATTAAGACAGCGGCTTTTTTGTTTTAGAAAGGTTAATTAACTTTTTAATACGCTCTAATGGTTTGATTTTTGGAATTCATAACAATAGTAAACGCCATGAAAATGCAGAAAACATCTTTATTGTACATACTTCCGCTTTCTTTTATGTTTTGTAAAAAGGAGGTGACAGCAACAAAGCAGGAGCAAAGAACCGCTGTTGATACCATAAGTATAGCTAAATCATCGGAACGTGAGGAAGTAATTGCTTATGCAAAAAAATATCTTGGAACAAAATATTGTTATGCCGGAGGTAGCCCCGAGAGTGGTTTTGACTGTTCAGGGTTTGTAAATTTTGTGTTCAAACATTTTGATATTGACTTACCCAGAAGTTCATCAGGATTTGCATCAATTGGAAGGTCTCTCAAACCCGAAGAATTTCAGGTAGGGGATGTGTTAGTTTTTTATGGCTATAAAGACAGGAATTCTGTAGGGCATGTAGGTATCATCTGTGAAGCTAATGGAATGAAATCAAAATTCATTCATTCGTCATCGGGTAAGGAAATGGCAGTTATGATTAGTGAGCTGGGATCGGATATGTACACTAAACGATTCTATAGATGTATAGATCCTTTTAAGATGTAATGATAAAAACAAAATGAAAGATTTAAAATTCGGGCTGAATCTTAAATCTTTCATTTTTTAAATTTTCAATATGGATTATTTCGCGGCATACAGCAATCCTGCTAATCTCTCATCTCGTTTATAGATGTCTTCAAAGAACGCTACATTACCGTTCTCATCTGCCCAGGCGGTAAAGTAAGCAATGTATACCGGTATTTTCTTTTTAAGTACATAAGTACTTTCTTTAGAAGCATTCATTTTAGCGTCTACCTGAGCTTCGGTCCAGTTGCCGTCTTCTTTGGTAATCATTACAGCAAGTTCACGGGCTTTTTCTACACGCACACAACCATGACTGAATGCCCTGTCATCCTGATTGAAAAGGCTCTTGGCAGGAGTATCGTGCAGGTAGATATTATTACTGTTTGGGAACATGAATTTTACTTTACCTAAGGAATTTTGTCCTCCAGGTTTTTGACGTACACGTCCCTGATACCATTCCATATTATGTTTAGCCAGGTAGTTAGGATCTTTAGCAATACCGGGTTTAATCTCTTTGTTTAATATACTGGTTGGGACATTCCAGTAAGGAGCAAAATTAAGGTAGCTCATCATACCGCTAAATACTACTGTTTTATTCAGTTCTTTACCTACAACAACCTTTGATGTAAATACAGGTTTTCCTTTTTTGAAATATACTAGTCGGTATGATGGTATGTTTACGGCAATAACTTCAGGTGCTTTGTCCATATCGGGAGATATCCATCGACAACGCTCCATATTTATAGATATGGTTTTTATAAGCTGGTTTAAAGGAACATTCATTTCCCGTACTATGGCAGGGCCAATTTTTCCGTCGAAAACACGGTTGTGTTTATCTTCATACGCTTTTAGTCCTTCGTATAATTCACTGTCGTAAACAGCTTTTCCATTGTCGTTTTTCATGTAGCCTTCCAGTGTAAGGCGTTTGCGTATTTGTACCACTGCCGCAGCAGAATCTCCCTGTTTAAGTGATTTTACTCCCTCATCTAGAGCGATAGTACCCCAGCTTCCTTTTTTCTCTATTTCACGGTATTTTTTAAGTCCTTTGCGAAGGCTGTAGTACTGGCTTAATAGTTCAGATTCGTCCTGTTTTATTAGTTTAGGATCGAGCATGAGGCTATCCAGATAAGCTACATAATCTACCTTTTGTCTTGGCAGATACCAGCCAACTTCCTGTCTTTTATCCGTATCGAGACCTTCAAGCACATTTTTAGCATAGTAAAAATACATAGAGCTTATAAGCAGTTCGCTATCCGTATCCGGTTTGCTTTGCGGATTATCGAATATAGCATTCAACTCTTCTTTATAAGGGATTTTTAATTCAAGCCCTTCATTATCGAGCTGGTTTACCCTGTTATGTATTACATCGGCAAACTCAATAAGTCCTCCTTTATCCTGCCATACATAATGATGGTGTTTTGAATATAACTGCCTTACTTCTTTCTCAAACTGTTTAAAGTCGGGATGTTTTTGAAAAAAAGCAGCAAATTTTGTTGTGTCTAATGGTATCGTAGGATCTTCATGGTCATGCACTTCGGTATTGTCTGACACATCATCTCCATCTTTTTTCTTGTTACAGGAAAAAGTAAGGAATGTAACTCCTAAGATTACGGCTAAGATTGAATTCACTTTTTTCATGGCGTTTTATGTTTAGAATAAAAGTAAGAAATATTTTGTTATAAAAAAGAGGCTGCAAAGGGCTTTCGGTAGGTTTAACTAACAATTGTGATAAACCCTTAAGAGATTACAAAATGATTTTCAGGAACCTGACATTTATCATAAAACATGTCTTTCAAGGTTGGTAATTTTACTCTGTTAAATCTAATTAACTATGAAAATAGAACAGATATATACAGGATGTCTTTCACATGCGGCCTATTATGTAGTGAGTAATGGTGAAGCTGCAATTTTTGATCCCCTGAGAGAAGTACAGCCTTATCTTGACAGGGCAGAAGATGATAATGCGGTTATAAAATATGTTTTCGAAACGCATTTTCATGCAGATTTTGTTAGCGGTCATCTTGACCTTAAAGCAAAGACAGGTGCTCAGATTGTTTTTGGTCCTAATGCCAAACCTTCCTATGATGCATTGATTGCAAAAGACGGACAGGAATTTAAGCTTGGCAAGTGTATCATTAAAGCACTTCATACTCCGGGGCACACTATGGAAAGCACCACTTATCTTCTGATTGATGAAAACGGGAATGAGCACGGTATAATAACCGGAGACACTCTTTTTATTGGTGACGTTGGTCGTCCGGATCTTGCTCAGCATATAGTTGCTGAACTGACTCAGGATAAACTGGCAAGGCATTTATACCATTCTTTAAGGGAAAAAATAATGCCATTATCTGATGCGCTAATTGTATATCCTAATCATGGGGCAGGGAGTGCCTGTGGAAAAATGATGAGTAAAGAAACTACAGATACCCTTGGCAATCAGAAAAAAACAAATTATGCTTTGCGAAGTGACATGACCGAAGATGAATTTGTAAAAGAACTGCTGAATGGTCTTGCTATACCGCCGGCTTATTTTCCTAAAAATGTATTACTTAACATACAGGGGCCTGATAGCCTTGATGCCGTTTTAACGAAAGCTAAAAATGGATTATCTCCTGATGAATTTGAAGAAATTGCCAACAGCACCGGTGCTTTGATACTCGATACCAGGGAAGCATCAGTATTTGCTAAAGGTTTTATTCCTTTTAGTATAAATATAGGACTGCAGGGCAGTTTTGCGACGTGGGTTGGAGAAATTGTAACCGATATTAATCAAAAGATCTTACTAATTACCGATGAAGGCAAAGAAGAGGAAGCGATGATACGGCTTTCGAGAGTGGGGTATGATAATACCATAGGTTATCTGAAAGGCGGATTTGATGCCTGGCAACAGTCAGGTAAAAAAGTTAATACCATAAAAAGGATTTCCGCAGAAGATTTTGGAAGGTACTATGCCGGATCACCTTATGTGATAGATGTCAGGAAAAAAAGCGAATTCGATACCCAGCATATAGTAGGAGCGGTGAACATACCATTAAATACGCTATATCATCATTTGGCAAAAATCTCGTTTTATATGCCTTTTGTCATTTACTGTGCAGGTGGTTACAGTAGTATGATCGCTGCCTCTATTCTAGATGGTTTAGGGTACAAAAACTTTATGGATGTTGAAGGAGGATTTTCTGAACTAACCAAAACAAAAGTTCCCGTTACCGAATACTTGTGTCCAACGACTTTATTATAACTAATTATTAACGTAGTGCTGGCCCTGCAGTCTTAGGATGAGCGGGGCTTTTTTTGTATTTTTGAGTTACACTAAAGTTTATTGATATGGAAAGCTTCAATGCACTTATAAATAGCCCTGAACCTGTACTTGTCGATTTTTTTGCTACCTGGTGCGGACCTTGCCAAATGCTGGCGCCTATACTTAAAGAAGTAAAAGATACCCTTGGCGACCGTATTAAGATAATAAAGGTAGATGTTGATAAAAATCAGGCATTAATGGCTAACCCACAATTTCAGGTAAAAGGCGTGCCTACGCTAATGCTGTTCAAAAATGGTAAAATGTTGTGGAGGCAGAGTGGGGTAGTGCCTAAGGAAGAATTGATAAGAACTATTAATAGTTTTCAATAAAAGTTTTCAGTCGCAGTCTCAGCTTTCAGTAATTCACTCTAAGTGAAGCTTACTGCCTACTGAGACTGCTAACTGAGTACTTTCTAAACAGGTTCCTGCTGGCTTAGGCAATGGAAACTGCCCAGTCCCCAGATAAGGTCTGTAGAATCTATGCCGATAACCTCACGGTCTTTAAAGCATGATTGTATAATATCTAAAGCTTTGGTATCGTTTACGCTGTCCTGGAAGGTAGGAACGATAATGCTCTTATTAGCTATGTAAAAGTTAGCATACGATGCCGGTAATCTTTGGTCTTCATAAATAACCGGTTTAGGCATAGGAAGCTCAATCACGTTAAGCTGCTTGCCATCCTGAAGGCGCATTTTGTGAAGACTGTGAAGGTTTTCCTGAAGTAGTTCATAGTTGTCGTCGTTTTTGTTTTCCTCAACAACAGTTACCACTGTATCTTCATTTACAAAACGGGTAATATCATCAATGTGTCCATCAGTATCATCACCTACGATACCATCGCCTAACCAAAGGATATGGTTAACACCATAATACTCCGAAAGGTATTCTTCAATTTGCTTTTGGTTCAGGTGTGGGTTACGGTTTTCGTTAAGCAAACAGGCAGTAGTAGTCATAAGTGTACCCTTACCGTTAAACTCAACGCTTCCGCCTTCCATCACGATACCCGGATGAAACACCTTTAAACCTAATGCTTCACCAATGCGTGTTGGGATAACATCATCAAGGTCGTATGGAGGATATTTATCGCCCCATGCGTTATAACCCCAGTCAACAATAGCTTTTTCACCCGTTTGTTTGTTTACCACAAAAGCAGGACCGTGGTCACGACACCATGCATCGTTGGTAGGGTGCAGGTAAAAGCTTATTTCATTTAGCCTTGCTCCAGGAACCGTAGGTGCAAATTTTTCAATCTCTGTCAGCGCAAACTGTTGCATTGCTGCATCGGCAACATTAATGCATACTTTTTGGTGACGCGATACCTGAAGGATAAACTCGCAGTATGGTTTATAGATTGTATGTAGCTTACCCGGCCATGAAGCCTCTTTATGAGGCCATGAAAGCCATAGCGCGCGTTGTTCAGCAAACTCTGCCGGAAAAGAAAAACCCAGCTGTTTGGGAGTTGGTGTATTAAAAGTCATCAATGTCAGTAGTTATAAATATCCGTAAACAATTATTCAGGAGCCGGGAGAATCCGAAACCCGAAACTCAGAACCCGAAACGGGTTCTATTCCCCGTCCAGGTAACGTTTTGTTATTGGCTGATAGCTGTCAATTCTTCTGTCACGAAGGAAAGGCCAGTGTGTACGGTAATGATCTGTTTTTTTAGTATCGATTTCTACTACAGTAGTTTCTTCGTTTTCATGAGAACCTAGATACATTAGTTTACCCTGAGGGTTTGCAACAAAACTACCTCCCCAGAATTTCATGGCACCATCCTGTTCAAAACCTACACGGTTTACGCTTACAACGTGTACGCCATTGGCAACTGCATGCGAACGCTGAATGATCTGCCATGCATCGTACTGTTCTTTGTTAGTGTCTTCGTCCTGGTCTGTAGCCCAACCGATAGCAGTAGGGTAGAACATGATCTCTGCACCCATAAGTGCCGTAATACGGCTGGCTTCCGGATACCACTGATCCCAACAGATAAGGATTCCGATCTTAGCATATTTAGTCTGGAATACTTTATAGCCCAGGTCGCCCGGGGTAAAGTAGAATTTCTCATAAAATGCCGGATCGTCCGGAATGTGCATTTTACGGTATTTACCAAGGTAAGTACCATCGGCATCGATAACAGCGGTTGTGTTGTGGTATAGGCCTTCTGCACGTTTCTCGAACAGAGAAGCAATAATAACAACATTAAGCTCCTTAGCAATTGGACTAAGCGCCTCAGTGCTTGGACCCGGAATAGCTTCGGCAAGCTTAAAGTTCTCATAATCCTCTACATCACAAAAATACAGTGAAGTGAACAGCTCCTGAAGGCAAACGATCTGTGCGCCATCGGCAGCAGCTTTGCGTATTTCCCTTATGGCTTTATCAATATTAGGCTGCTTGTCTTTAACGCAGCTCATCTGTACTAATCCTACTTTTACTTTACTCATGGCATTACATAAAAATTGAGGTGCAAATTTACGTAAAAAGTTTGGTTTTTTAAGGATGCAGCTGTTAGGGTTAGGTTAAAGTGATTTTTGTTGCGATTTTACTTTTTGTTAATGATATATAGGTTTAAATGTTAAAATTATTAAGAAAAATTTTATATTTTAGCTAATGTGTGTTTAAGGGTTAAAATCTTAATCAAATAGGGTTTTACCTAGTTAGGAAGGATGTATAATTACCAAATTTGAAAAACCAAAAAAGAAGTAACCAATTTAAACTTTATTATATGAAACGAATTTTATTTATCATGTTTTTAATTACTCTTGTTAGCTGTAAAAAAGATCATAAACAACAAGAATCCGTTACTGCCGAAGAACATAGTAATAAAAATGAAATGTTAAAAGATGAAGTTTTGAAATATGATTCAAAACGTTTAAGCAAGTTTTTGCAATGTGTTTCTAATGATCAGATATATAATACATATATTGGATTACCCTTGAGAGAAAGGGCTAGATGGATTGATCAGAACGGAATTAAAATTTGCGAAAATCAGGCTTACACTTGTATATATGAGATACATGAGGTTTTAGATGTTGATGAATTTAATCGTTGGGTACGTACACATCCTGAAAACAATGAGGAAATAAAGTATTACGAAAAAGATTGGGATGTAATTAAGAAGTTTACTAGTGATATTTCATGTTATGAGTACTATGTTGGATTTACTTTTAATGGAAATACGATAAATCTTAAGAAACTTAAATACTCTTATGACGAAACCTGCTATTCCAAACCTTTTTTTGAATCTCTTAGTAAGTTTTTAAAGAGTGGAGATCAATTGTATTTTACAAAAGCAATGACTCCTGTTATTAAACCATCTGGTCAGGTAACTACAGAAGAAAGAGTCGTTTTTGAGATAAGAAACGGTACACAAATAAGAAGATTTGATATATCACACGATCCTACATTTTTATAAATTTTTGTACTTATGTTTTTAGAATTAATACCATTATATGTTTTAGTTACTCTTTTTGTAGCGTTATCGAAATTGAAATTGAAATACGTTGCAAATAAGTATCTTATGATTATATTACTAATTAATGGTGTTACAGAAATTAGTAGCGCCTTTTTATTATATAGTGGAAATTCTATTTCGTTGATATCGACAATAAATATAATAATCACTACTTGCTTGTGGTTGTTATTAATGGATATGTGGATAAAAAGCAGAATTGTTATTATAATTACAATAATAGCATTTCTGCTTTTTTCAACAATTAATTTATTTTTTATAGAAGGTATATGGATATTTAATAAATATACTTTTATTGTTGGAGCTTTTTTATACCTAATCGTATTTATTGTGAAAAGTTTTAATGAACTCAAACTTGAAAAGTTCTCTGTACTCTTATCTAATTATTATATTTTAGTTCTTTCACCTATTATATATTTTTTTGGTTTTAGTTTTATTTTTGGATTTGGAGATATTCCTTTGGCTAAAGTGAAAGTTTTTGAAGTAAAACTTTATACTATTATTGCATTTTTCGTCAACATCATCTACTACACCCTCATAAATATCTACATTTACAGAGAAAGGAAATTTAAACATGCTTGATAATATTGCTTTTGGTATCGTTATAAGTGTGCTATTTGTTAGTTTGATAGTACTTTTTTGCGTACTTATCATTAAGCTGTATATCCATAAGGTTAAAAGCTACACCAAGCTCATTTATGAGAAAGATCTCAATTTCCAAAAGACGCTTAATGCGACAATTATGGAAACCCAGGAGCAGGTGCTCAATAACATTTCGCAGGATCTGCACGACGATGCAGGGCAGCAGCTTACTTATATCAATTTTGTTGTAGAAAATCTTAAATACGATAACCCTGAACTTAACGAAGCACTTAATCCTTTAAGCCAGTCTATCGGAACGTTGTCTAAGTCGATACGCAGCATTAGCCACTCCCTTAACAGTCAACTATTGGTACAGGAAAGCCTTGTGAAAGCGATAGAGGCCGAGGTGGAGCGTCTTAAAAGCAATACTAAGTTGCAGGTTAACCTTATTTTGAGTGGTAGCCGCAAAAAATCTTTTGAGAGCGATGTAAAGATCGTTATCTACCGTATTTTTCAGGAGGTTATCAATAATGCACTGAAGCATTCCGGTGCATCGGTTGTGGATATCACGTTGAAAACAGAACCTTGCTTTGAACTTACTGTTGCTGATAACGGTAAAGGATTCATACCGGATAGCATTAATGATAGTAAATCAGGTTTAGGGCTTAAAAATATTGTAAAACGTGCCGAAATCATTAACTTTAAGGTCAAACTGGATTCGGCCCCCGGTGAGGGAACACATATAATCATTTCTGAAAAATAAGCCTATGGACAAAATTACTATTGGTATTGTTGACGATCATAAAATTGTAAGGCAGGGCCTCAGGGAACTCCTCGAGAAAATAAGCAATTATAAGGTTGTTGCCGAATTTGAAAACGGAAACGATTTTTTGAATGCTTTGCCTATTGAAGATAAACCTAATCTTTTCATCATAGACTATTCTATGCCCGGACTGAATGGTGTAGAGGTGCTAAAAGCGCTGGAAGAAAAAGATGAGGAATATAAGGTACTCTTGCTTACCCAACATTTTGATGAACAGATTATTGATGCTGCTTATCATCATGGGGCAAGAGGGTTTTTACATAAAAACTGTACTGCTCAGGACTTGAAATTCGCAATAGATAATATTGCAACTGTTGGTTACAACAATGTGGTTGAGATCCTTAAGCGTGTCAGGAAATATGATCCTTTTGCTAATGCTGAGCCTAAGAGTGGGATAAAGCTTACCGAGAGGGAGTATGATTTCCTGAGATTGGTTTGCGATGAAAAAGAGTATACCTACGAGCAAATGGCCGATATAATGAGTGTATCTGTAAAATCAATCGAGGCTTATCGTACTGCGCTTTTTGAAAAATACAACATTAAGTCTAAAGTAGGACTGGTGCTGTTTTCATATAAGCACAAACTTACTCCGCCATTTGCAGAGAAATAGTATTAAGGGATAAGATAAAAGAAGATCCCGAAGAAGTGCAGGGCACTGCCTCCCAATACAAACAAATGCCAGATGGTATGGTTGTAGGGAATCTTTTCTTTTGCAAAAAAGTAAATCCCTATAGTATAACACAGTCCGCCTCCCAGTAAGTAATAAAGAGCACCTGCTGCTACATTTTCTATCAACGGTTTTATGGCTATAATTATAAGCCATCCCATTAATGCATAAAGAATGAGTGATAGTTTTTCAGATTTTCGCAATGGCGAAAACTTAAAGATGAATCCGGCAATAGCAAATGCCCATATAAACCCAAAGATGCACCATCCCCATATACCTTTCAGTCCTAACAGGGCTACAGGTGTATAGGTTCCGGCAATGAGTATGTATATACATAAATGGTCGATACGCTGAAAGATGCGTTTCCATTTTAGTTTATGCATGGCATGATATATCGTAGAAGCCGAATATAAAAGCACCAGGCTGATGCCAAATACAAGGGCAGCGGCAAGATCTGTTTTTGTACCTCTGAAAGCAGCAAATCCCGCCAGTAGTATCAGGGCAGCTACAGATAGTAAAGCACCGGCCCCGTGGGTGATAACGTTCCAGAATTCTTCCTGCTTTCTATTCTTTTTTGACATGGCTAAGTAATAATACTACAAAGGTAATCGTTCGCTTTTTTACCTGTAGTATTCAACTGCTAATATTTTGTTATAATCTAATGGCAAAAAGTATAGCTGTAGAAATTAATGTTTTATATTTTTGGGTATTAATCAATCACAGCACCAATTAGTATCCATGAAAATACGCTTACTGTTTTTAAGTTTCCTATTCATAACAACACTTTTTGTAAATGCACAGACTCTTAAAAAAGATATTGTAAGGCTCGACCTGAAAACACAGCTTGAATATTGTAAAGTACATACGTTAAATACACTTACAGCGCTTCCTAATGACGGGAAGTCGTTGCCACGAAGCATTCCGGCTAAAAGCAAAGAGTGGAACTATGTTGATTATAAGGACTGGACTAGCGGTTTCTGGCCGGGTCAGTTATGGTACGTTTATGAAACCAGTCATGATAAAAAGATATTGGCTGCTGCCGAAAAATATACAAACTATTTACTGCCGTTAACCAACACTAAAGCTGCCGACCACGATTTAGGGTTTCAGGTGTTTAATAGTTTTGGTAATGCCTATCAGCTAACGGGTAAAAAGGAATATAAAGAAGCTGTACTCAGGGCTGCCGATACGCTTGCCACATTATTCAATACGAAGGTTGGTACAATACAATCGTGGCCTCATGCCAGGTATGGCGGTCATAATACCATTATAGATAATATGATGAACCTTGAAATGTTATTTTGGGCATCAAAACACGGAGGTAACAAAAAGCTATATGATATTGCTGTAAAACATGCCGAAACTACCATGCAAAATCATTTCAGGCCTGACTATTCCGCATACCATGTTGTGGTGTATGATACTGAAACAGGTCAAAAAATAAAAGGAGTTACAGCACAGGGATTGTCCGACGATAGTATGTGGGCGAGGGGACAGGCATGGGCTATTTATGGTTTTACAATGGTATATAGGGAAACTGGCGACCGTAAATTCCGTGATTTTGCTCATAAGCTGGCAAGGGTTTATCTCGACAGGCTTCCAAAAGATATGATTCCTTATTGGGATTTTAATGATACAGATCTACAGGCACCAAGGGATGCTTCAGCAGCGGCTATTACGGCTTCGGCATTACTGGAACTGGCTACTTTTACCAAGGACAGTAAGTTGAAAAGGGAATATGAAGAAAAGGCCATGAAAATGATAACGGAGTTAACTAACCATTATCAGAGCCGCTATGAGAACAATGCATTGTTGTTACATTCTACAGGGCATAAACCTGCCGGGAGTGAAATAGATTGTTCGATAATCTATGCTGATTATTACTATATGGAATGCCTGGCAAGGCTTGAAAAATTAATGTGGGTTAAGCGATTTTTTTAATGATGAGGTACAATACAATTCATAAAACAGGATTTAAGGTTAGCGAGATAAGCTTTGGCTGTATGTCGCTTAAAAGCGAAGGAAAAGATAACGATGTTATAATCAATAAGGCTATTGACGGAGGTATTAATCTTTTTGATACTGCCGACCTGTATGAGAAAGGAGAGAACGAAAGGCTTTTAGGAAATGCTCTTAAAGCAAAGCGTAAAGATGTTTTTATCTCTACTAAAGTAGGTAATCAGTGGAGGAAAGATGGCAGCGGCTGGGACTGGAATCCGCGTAAGGAATACATTCTGAACGCTGTGGATGATAGCCTGAAAAGATTACAAACGGATTATATCGATCTATACCTGTTGCATGGGGGTACAATGGATGATCCTATGGATGAATCCATCGAAGCTTTTGAACGTTTGGTTGATATGGGTAAAATTAGAAGTTATGGCTTGTCGTCCATACGCTCGAATGTAATTAGAGAATTTGTAAAAAGGTCAAACATTGCTGCTGTAATGACTCAATACAGTTACCTTGACCGCAGGCCCGAAGAAGAAACATTAAACCTGCTGTTTAATAACAATATTGGTGTTTTAGCCCGTGGCAGTATGGCTTCAGGTTTGCTGGTCGATAAACCGGCTTCGGATTATCTTAATCTTAAAGCTCCTGAGGTAGAAAAAATAGTAAATGAACTGAAACATAATCTTCCGGAAGGCAGAACGTTACAGGAAACAGTTATGCGATATGTCAACGGTCATTCGGCAGTAACAACAGCTGTTGCGGGTATTCGTACACTAAAACAGCTTGAAGATGCTATTAATACGGCCAATACCTTACCTTTAATGGAAGAAGAACGTCAGCATTTACAGGCTTTATGGACAGGTAATACCTATTCTGAACACCGATAATAATAAAAAGAAAGTCAGCTTCCAGTATGGAAAACGTAACTATTATAATAATGATGTTGTTTGGTATTGCATTTTTAGGCATACTGAGCAATAAATACCATTTTCCTTTTCCGATAGTATTAGTGCTATGCGGAATTATAATTAGTATAGTTCCCGGACTTCCGGTAATTGCGTTGAGTCCCGAAATTGTATTTGTAATATTCTTACCGCCATTGTTATACCATGCCTCCTGGCATACAAGCTGGCATGACTTTAAGGGAGCTATCCGCCCTATAAGCCTTGCGGCCATTGGTTTGGTATTCTTTACTACATTGGCTGTAGCTGTAGTAGCACATGAACTGATAGATGATATCAGTTGGCCAATAGCCTTTCTGATAGGTGCTATTGTTTCGCCTCCGGATGCTGTAGCAGCTACCTCAATTACAAAAGGATTAGGACTTAATCCCAGATTGCTCACCATACTTGATGGGGAAAGTCTTGTAAACGATGCAAGTGGCCTTGTGGCTTACAAATATGCACTTGCAGCCGTTGCAGCAGGTAATTTTGTACTATGGGAAGCCGGTATTAACTTCCTTGTGGTGGCTGGTGCCGGTGTTGCGATTGGTCTGGCATTAGGGTATGCAATGTATCTTGTTCATAAAAAGTTTGTTTGTGATCCGATCATAGAAGTAACGTTTACCTTCCTGACACCATTTGCATCCTATCTTATTGCGGAACATTTCCATTATTCAGGGGTGCTTGCGGTGGTGTCAACAGGCTTATATTTGTCTTACAGGGCGGGGGAGATATTCTCTCATCAGAGCCGAATTATGGCAGTTACCGTTTGGGATGTGGTAGCCTATATTCTTAACGGATTGATATTTATCCTTATCGGACTCCAGTTACGCCAGATCATGGATGGTATAGGTGAATATTCTATGACATCATTATTGTTATGGGGTGGCGCAATAAGCTTTGTGGTTATTATAGTACGTTTTTTATGGGTAATACCTGCAGCTATGCTACCGCGCATTTTGAGTAAAAGAATACGAGATAATGAAGAATTCGACAGCCGTAATCTGGTGGTATTCGGATGGGCAGGTATGCGTGGCGTGGTATCTATGGCTGCGGCGCTTGCTATACCGTTGACATTTAAGAATGGCGATCCTTTTCCCCATCGTAGTCTTATCATTTATCTTGTGTTTTGTGTTATTGTATCAACATTGGTGCTATTAGGCTTAACGTTACCCTGGGTTATTAAGAAACTAAAAATTGAGCCTTATTCTATGTATGCGGAAGAATATGAAGTGCGTAATAACATTGTATCTCATGCTATTACTCATATAGAAGACAATTATTCGCTATTGCAGGATGAATTGCTTAATAACATTAAGAGCAAGTATGAAGTAAAATATAACCGACTGCAAAAGACGGAACTTCCGGCACATTTCTTTGGTAACGGAGAAATTTTGGCAACCAATATTTTTAACGAATACACCCAACTACAGATAGACGTGCTGAATGTAGAACGCAAAAAGATTGACGAACTTCATAGACAAGGTAAGGCCAGTGAAGAGATACTTCGCAAGATTGAGCGCGAGCTCGACCTTGAAGAAACAAGGCTCAATATGGATATGTATGAGGGGTAAGAATATAAAAGAGTAAGACTATGGTAATAGAATATCTAAAGGAATTACAGAAGAATCCTTATAGATATGGAAAGACACATTTAAATAATGAGCCTATTCCTGAATCAGAAATTATACACCTTGAACAATTATACAATCAGGGGAAAACTTTTCCAAAAGCATTGCGAGAATTATTGTTTTTAGCAGGGAATTATTGCTACGTCCTGGATTATGGAGTTAATGAATCTCAGGAAGAATTGCAGGAATATGTTCGTGAGAAACTTGAGTTTCGAAACAAAGTAATTTCAAGACCGTTTTTTGTTATTGATGTATATAATGTAGGGACTCAATGCTTATTTATTTACTTGGACGAAGGTGACGACCCTCCAGTGTATGAAGGGTTTTATAGTGATAAAACATCTGAATGGATTCGTTTAATTTCATATAGTCTTTCTAAATATATTGATACTCTTTTGGTAGAGGTAAAAGAAGGTAAAAATCCTTTTTAATTATTTAACCTCTCATCCAAACTCCACTTATAATTCTCTACAGCCGAAAGCAAAAATGCCGCAGCACTGCATACAAATACCGAATAATTAAAAGGTGCCCTGTAGCCGGCAAAGAACAGCATGCTTAAGGCAAACAGGAGCGTTAGTACTCCGCTGCCTATGGCTGCGTATCTTGTTTTATAGCCAATGATAAGCATAATGCCGAAAACAACTTCGGCTACGGAAGCGATACCACCCAGTATATTGGCTATGCTTCTGCTGAGGTAGGGCATAAGGGAATGGGTATAATCTACAAAATTGCTCCAGTTGCCCCAGCCAACATTAGGGGATCCGGGAAGGCCGAGCATTCCTAAGCGATCCATAACGGGAAGAATAAAACCGATACCCAGTGCCAGGCGCAAATAAAGCTGAAATGTATTTTTCATAATGGAGAGTTTGATTGTTATGATACAAAGTTGAGGTTAAGTTATATCAAAAAACTTAATCAGGATTAAGAAATGACATAATCAATTGGTCATTTTTAACTAAAATTTCTCTGCATGTTTTGCTGAGCCAAATCAATTATGTAATAATTTTATAGGCTATGGAAACAAATAACAAAAAAGGCTTCATATTCAGGCAATATGAAGCTCCCTATGTGTCTCCGTTTGACAAACTCTTCGAGATATTTACCGAACTCATTACCTATACTTCGGGCGACCTTGACGAAGCCCTGGACTGGCTGCGACAGCTGGATATAGAATATAAGCTTACCGACGAAAACTATACCATAGACGATTTTATTGAAGACCTTAAAAAGAAAGGCTATATAAAAGATGAGGTTAAGGATGATGGCTCGGGCGGAATGAAGATCACGGCAAAGACGGAGCGATCGATCAGGCAGCAGGCACTAAACCAGATTTTTGGTAACCTGAACAAAAGCGGTTCGGGTAATCATAAAACAAAACATGCCGGCAGCGGCGATGAGCATACCGGCGAATTCAGGGAATACCACTTTGGCGATGGGCTTGACAGGATAGCCCTGACCGAAAGCCTTAAGAATGCACAGGTCAATAATGGGGTGGACAGCTTTATGCTTACCGAGAACGACCTTATTGTTGAAGACTCCCACCATAAAGCCCAAATGAGTACTGTGTTGATGATAGACATTAGCCACAGTATGATACTATATGGCGAAGACCGCATTACTCCCGCCAAGAAAGTAGCTATGGCTTTAGCCGAATTAATTACTACGCGCTATCCTAAAGATACGTTGGATATACTCGTATTTGGCAACGATGCATGGCCCATAGCCATTAAGGATTTGCCGTATTTGCAGGTTGGCCCTTTTCATACCAATACGGTAGCGGGATTGCAGCTGGCTATGGATATGCTGCGCCGTAAGCGTAATACGAATAAACAGATATTCATGATTACTGATGGCAAGCCTAGCTGTGTTAAGGAGAGGGACGGTACTTATTATATGAATAGTAACGGCCTTGATGAATACATTGTAGACCAGTGCTACAATATGGCTGCCCAGGCAAGGAAGCTTCATATACCCATAACCACATTTATGATTGCAAGCGACCCTTATCTGCAACGGTTTGTAAACCACTTTACAGAGGCAAATCAGGGTAAAGCATTTTATACCGGGCTGAAAGGCCTTGGTGAAATGATTTTTGAGGATTATGAGACCAACAGGAAAAAACGAATTAAATAAATTTCATAACGGACGATGAACATACAAAATATAAAAACACTTGGCGATTTAAAAAAAGCCGGATATAAGAGTGTCGGCATTAAAGATGAATTAAGAAATAACCTAAGAACCAAAATAAGCAAAGGCGAAACTGTTTTTGAAGGGGTGTGGGGTTTTGAAAATACCGTAATTCCGGAACTGGAGCGTGCAATTTTGTCCCGTCATAACATTAACCTGTTAGGACTCCGTGGACAGGCGAAGACCCGACTGGCAAGGCTTATGGTAAACCTGCTGGATGAATACATTCCGTTTGTGCAAGGTTCTGAAATTAATGATGACCCTTTAAATCCAATTTCGCGATTTGCCAAATCACTTATTGAAGAAAAAGGTGATGACACCCCAATAAGCTGGCTACACAGAAGCGAACGTTTTTATGAAAAACTGGCAACACCGGATGTTACGGTTGCCGACCTGATAGGCGACATAGATCCTATTAAGGCGGCTAATCTTAAATTATCTTATGCTGATGACCGTGTTATCCATTTTGGTATGATACCGCGTGCCAACCGCTGCATTTTTGTAATTAATGAGCTGCCCGATCTTCAGGCAAGGATACAGGTGGCATTATTCAATATTTTACAGGAAGGCGATATTCAGATTCGTGGATTTAAAGTGCGTATGAATCTTGATCTGCAATTTATATTTACAGCTAATCCTGAAGATTACACCAACAGGGGAAGCATAGTAACGCCGCTTAAAGACCGTATCGGTTCTCAGATATTGACACACTATCCGGAAACGGTTAAGATAGCAAGGACAATCACCGAGCAGGAGGCAAATCTGGACGGACGCCAGAGTGAGTTCATACACGTACCTTCATTAGCGAAAGACCTGTTAGAGCAGATTAGCTTTGAAGCACGCGAAAGCGAATTTATCGACTATAAAAGTGGAGTGAGCGCAAGGATGAGTATTACTGCATTTGAAAACCTGCTTAGTACTGCCGAGAGAAGAGCATTGCGTTCGGGTGATGATAAGACAACGGTGAGGTTATCTGATTTTATGGGGGTAATTCCGGCAATAACCGGGAAAGTAGAGTTGGTATATGAAGGAGAGCAGGAGGGAGCTGCTGTTGTAGCTGAGCATCTGATTAGCGAAGCGGTGAAAACATTATTCCCTGATCTCTTCCCTAAAATAGAGAAGCTTGAAAAACAAAATGAAAAAGGTCCTTACCAGGAAGTGATAGACTGGTTCTTTAACGAGAGTGGTTTTGAACTGCCGGATGATGCATCGGACAAGGAATATAAAAAACTGTTGGATTCTATAGTACCGTTAAAACAGTTGGTGCAAAAATACCAGCCAGATGCTCCTAAAGAAGACCAATACTTTTTAAAAGAATTCATCCTTTGGGGATTATCAGAATTCAAAAAGCTAAGCAAAGATCGTTACACGGAAGGCTATCAGTTTAAAGATCTTTACGGAAGTTATATAAGCAAAAACCTTTAATAGAAAAAAGCCGGCTAGTAGCCGGCTTTTTTTTAAATGGTTTCAATAGCCATTATCTTTTCATCAAATACTTCTTTATAATCAGATTTGCTTTTTATCCTTGTTTTATAGGTATAAATAGTGGATACTGAAAGTTCAAGGAATTCGGCCACCTGATTGCTGTCCTGTATTCCTAAACGGTATAATGCATAAATACGAAGCTCAGTATTCAGTAATTCACCTTTTTTAACAATTGTCCTGTTGTCAGGAGGGAAAAGGGCATTGAAATCAGAAATGAATGAAGGGAAAAGCCTAAGGAAGATCTCATCAAACTGATGGAAAAGACTTTCTCTTTCCTTTTTGATATTGTAGCCTTTCAGACTGGTTAATATTTCATCGGTCTTTTTAGAGATTATTTTTTGAATAGTGCTTTTTTGTAAATGGTCCAGTTTATTGATGAAATCAGATGTTGCCCTTATGAAATAGGCAATATATTCCTCTTTGATTGTATTGGCTTCACTAAGGCTTTTGTTCATTTTTTGAAGTTTTTCGAAAGACTCCGCCATAGCTTTTCTGGAAGCGTTACGTTCTTTAAGCTGTTTGAATATTATAATAAGGAAAAGGATAATTATCAGAGCGAGAACCGTTAGTAGTATAACGATCTTTTCCAAAAGATCATTTTTATCATTTACCTTATTAAGCTGCGCTTTTTCGATAATTGGCAGTATGGTCGATATCTCGATCTTGCGATGTCTTGCATCATAAAAGGTTGCATCGTCCATAGCAAGGTTAATATAATGATTGGCTTTTTCAAGATAGCCTTTCTTGAAAAGTTCGTTTGCGAGGTTACGTAGGGCTACCGTTTCTTTAGTTGCATTCTTAACGTCGGCAATAGCGGCAAGAGCAAGATAGTAAATAGCTTTATCATTATCTCCTTTTTCAGAATAGATATATCCTAGTGATGAGGTGGCTATGCCATAATATTCGCGTGGTAATTTATAATTATTCACCCAGTAACTAAAGGCCTCTTCGGTACCCTTCCAGTCTTGTTGCTTTAGTCTTTTAAGACTTTCGGCAGCCCAGTAATCATTAGTGTTTTTTTCTACAAGAGATATAGCTTTTTCTAACAGTAGGTTTCCTTTTTGAATATAGTTTATATTATAACGCTGATCTTTAGTGTAATCGGCAAGATCATAATATGCACGTGCCTTTACTGAGTAATAATCATATTGACTTTTTGCATCCAGACCTCCCAACTCAACACTGTTAAGGGTATCAATGGCTTCTTTAAAGAGGCCAGAAGACAAAAGCACAAATCCTTCTTTTATCTTGGTTTTTGAAAGGAGATGAGTGTCTTTTAAGATATGTGCCCTTGCTTTTGCCGACTCAATATAATAATAAGCTGAGTCATATTTAAAGGATTTATATTCTTCAAACAGCTTCATGTAATCATGATACAGATTAAGATTGTCTTTGCTTAAAGTATATTTATGGACATCTTTTTTTAATTGTCTTATACGTTCGTATTTCTGTTTTATGAATACTTCTTTTTTAAGAAGAGCATGATCGAGACTGTCTAATATAGGGTCGATATCTTTGGCAGAAACTGAAACAGCAAATAGTAAGGTGAGTAAAAAGTAAACTTTTTTGTGCATTTTATAGATAGGGTGTTGTTTGGACAAATGGATAAAAACGGATTCAAAAATTAAATCTGTTTTTTTGGATTTTCTAATTTGTTAATTACCTGAATTACCAAATATTTACGCAAATCAAGGTGTTTTTTTTAACATAATTATTTTAGGTGTTAAATATACCGTAAAAAGTTTAAATTCCTTAAAAAAATAGTGCTATATGTGCTATATGTAAAAAAATAACCCGATAAATTTTACATATTGTCATTTATTTAATGATTAAATAGTCTGTTTTTATCTAAATTACATCTTGATTTTTTTAAAGCCGCCTGTTTTTTAATTATCTGTTAAACAATTGTTTATTATTAATTATAACGATATAGTATCTTGATTTTAGCTGAATGTTTTTTTTAAGACTCTTTTAACGAGTAGCTTCGTTTTATTCTTTACAAGAACAATTTAACCTAACAAAAAACAACAAAATTTATGAGATGTAAAATTATCTATTTGCTAGCTATGATTAGCTTGTTGGCCGTTGGTTGCAACGAAGCTGATGATGGCCACCATGTGGATCCCATCACCCTAAATGAAAAGATTCAGGGAGAATGGGGATTAATGAATCTTAAGATGGTTGATGAAGTCGCTAAAGCAGCAAAAACAGAGCCGTCGGAACAGGATTTAAGTACATTGTTTAATTATGACAATTTCAGAATTAAATTCAATGTAAATGAAAACAACCAGCCAACAACTTATGAAGTGACTGGGAATGTACCTCCTTTGTTTGCCTTAAACGGCTACTGGTCATTAAGCAGTGATTTTCAGCAGGCAAATGGCGAAGCGGTGAGAATATATTTATATAGTGATGCTGAAAAAACAATGAAAACGGATGAGCTAAGGTTAGCTTCAGTACCTGGAAGCAATGAAGAAATGGAACTGCACCTTGTGAGGGTTTCCGGAGGTATTGCATTTGTTTCTTATAAGTTCAAACTAAACGCAATTAATTAATAAGTAAAATGAAAAGATTTATACATATACTATTACTTGCCTTTATAATGGTTCCGAACTTTATACAGGCACAGGAAAATGCGGGAGCACCAACTAAGATTTGGTCGTACCCTGTAATTTATAAGTACGACGAAGAAGTAACCTGGTTTTTTGATCTTTCAGCTACAACGTTTGCGGAAACTGAGGATCTTTATTTATGGATATGGTCTCCTTCAGAGCCGGATGCAGGTAACTGGGAAAATTCATCAGATTTTGCAAAGCTTCATTATGAAGGAAATAAAGTTTGGAGTTTTAAACTTACTCCAACTGTTTATTTCTCTAAAAGTGCTGAAGATATCGCTGCAAGTGCCGGTTTTTGGTTTAGACTAAAAGACAAGACCGGTACTAAGCAGTCTGATGTTTCGAATGTTGCTTATACTCCGTTTGCAGATTTTGCTACTTCAAATGAACTTATCAGGGCTTATCCTCCTGCACCTACATTGACAGGAGGATTAAGTATACTTTTTAATGCTAATCTTCAGCCCGGATTTGAAGATGCAACAAGTGTACATTTTCACAGCGGACTTAATAACTGGGATTTAAAAGTTGAATATCAGGCATGGTTACCTGAAATAGTAGAAAAAACCCAACTTAAGAATCTTGGAGGAGGTATTTACAAGATGGACCTTATTCCTTCGGTTTACTACAACGCTCCGGATGGATATGTTATGGAAAATCTTGTTTTTCTTATGGTTAAAGATGATTGGGCAGGTACTACACCGGATCAGGTAATAAACGCTGCTGAATACATTCCGCCCCCGCCACCAAAATTTATGTTCTTCCCTACACAAATTAGTAAAAGAGACTTTTTAGGGATAATAAGAACTAATAATGAATCGAACGTTAATAAGCTTATTTATACTATTACTGCTTCAGATGTAGTAATTACCGGAGAATTCTCAGGAGGTGTAAGTGAAATTAAAGGTTTTGTTGATCTGGTTACAAAACTTCAGAATGTAAATGTGACAGAAATACATGTTAATGTTGTTGACAACAATGGCAGGGTAATTACTGATACTAACATACTACTAAAACCACTGGACTAACTAAGCTAATCAAAAACCAATTCTAATGAACAGTACAAATACAAATACTGTCCAGCATAAATACTGGGCTAATACATCATTGGTACTTTTAATCTTTATGCTTTTTCTTTCTGTAGGCGCATTTGCACAGGGAAAAAGACTTGTTACGGGTATCATATATGATAATACTAATGTACCGCTGCCGGGAGTTAACGTTCTTGAGGCCGGAACAACTAATGCAGTAGCTACCGATGCAGATGGAAAATTTGTTATTGAAGCAAATGTTGGAAGCACGCTGGTAATATCTTCTGTTGGGTTTGCTTCGCAAAATGTAGTTGTAGATGATTCTGCATCAACACTTGACATTCATTTAGTAGAAGATGCTATTATGCTTCAGGGGGTTGAAGTTGTTTCAATAGGTTATGGTACCATGAAAAAATCTGATCTTACAGGTGCAATATCTACAGTAAAAGGAGAAGATCTTGTAAAAGGTGTTATTACTTCGACCGAACAGGCTTTACAAGGTAAAGTTGCGGGTCTTACCGTATCACAAAGTACAGGTGATCCAAGTAGCGGCGCTACTTTAAGATTAAGAGGTGGTACATCGTTAACAGCGAGTAACAATCCTTTGATTGTTGTAGATGGTGTGGCTGGTGTTGATATAAACATTGTTCAGCCTTCAGATATCAAGTCGGTTGATGTACTTAAGGATGCTTCTGCGACGGCTATTTATGGTTCGAGAGGAGCTAATGGTGTAATCATCATTACTACTAAAAGTGGTACTAAAGGAACAAGCTTTGTTTATAGCGGATATACCGGTATAAGCCAGGCATCAAATAACCTTGATTTACTTTCAGCAGATCAGTGGAGAGGATATGTAAGAGAGAACAATCTTGCTGATGCTGTAGATTATGGTGGAAACACTAACTGGCAAAAAGAGCTGCAACAAACAGCCTTTACACAATCGCACACCATAAGTATCTCTTCAGGTACTGAAATGAGTGGTTTTCGTTCTTCACTATTATACCTGAATAATGAGGGTGTAATAAAAACTACAGGACTTGAGCGTTTAAGTGCTAATGTTTCAGGATATCAGTACTCTGCAAATAAAGCCCTGAAATTTGATACAGGTATTTTTGCTAATATCGATAAATGGCATCCGCTTGACTACAGGATTTTTGAAAGAGCTTTCAACCTGAATCCTACAATCCCTTTAAGAGATGCTAATGGCAACTACACTGAAGTAGGTGGAACACTTAACGAAAACCCTGTTGAGATTATGAACAACAGAACTGCTGACAGTGAAAGACACAGGGTGCTAGGTTACTTTAAAACTGAAGCTAAATTTTTAAATGATTTTACCGCTACAGTTAACCTTTCTTTGGAGCACAATGCTACTCAGGGTGATACATATAAGCCTAGCTATGCTGTTATGGAAGGAAGAACAGAGAACGGATATGCGCAAAAAACGTATGGAGAGTATACTAATGCTCAGATAGAAGCTTACCTTACGTATGCCAGAACTTTCGGAAAGCATAATGTTAACGCTACAGGTGGTTATTCTTACTATAACAATATTTACAAAGGTTTTGGAGCTCAGAGAAGTGGTTTTGTTACCGATCTTTTCAGCTATAATAATTTAGGTGCCGGTTACAACTATCGTTTAGGGGATGTTTATTCTTATAAAGGAGAATCAGATCTTGTTTCTTTCTACGGAAGGGCTAACTACTCTTTTGATAGCAAGTACATGATTACAGGTACTGTAAGAAGGGATGGTTCAAGCCGTTTTGGTGCAAATAACAAGTGGGGTACTTTTCCATCGGTATCTGCAGCATGGAGAATTACTGGAGAGGAGTTTATGCAATCTTCAGGAAATTGGCTGACAAACTTAAAAATTAGGGGAGGTTATGGAGTTACAGGTAACCAGGACGGTATTGGCGAGTATAAATCGCTTTCAATTCTTGGTGTTGGACGTGATAGCTATTACGATCCTGCTACAGGAAACTGGAGCCTTGCTTACTCTCCTGTACAAAACCCTAACCCTGATCTTAAATGGGAGTCTACGAAACAAACTAACATAGGTGTTGATTTCAGTTTATTCAACAGGATTACAGGTACATTCGAATGGTATAACAAAGAAACAAACGACCTTTTATATACGTATCAGGTACCGCAGCCTCCTTATTTAGTAGGTACAATGCTTGCCAATGTTGGAGACCTTTCGAACAAAGGTATCGAGCTAACGCTGAATGCAAACATTATTCAGAAAGAGAACTTTACTTGGGATGCCAACTTTAATTTTGCTAAAAACAAGCAAAAAATTGAAAGACTGTCTAACCAGACCTATAAAACGGATGTTATTTACAGCGGTTCTTTACACGGACTTTCAGGAATGTCTAACCAATTTTCTCAAATCATTAAAGAGGGTTACCCTGTTGGAACTTTCTGGGGACCTAAGAGTGAAGGGCTTGATGAGAACGGAAACATAATTGTGGGAGACGAAGATCAGGAAATTGGTACTGCACAGCCTGATTTCAGTTTAGGTTTAGGAATGAACTTTACCTATAAAAACTTTGATTTTGGCTTTACAGGATATGGAATGTTTGGTCAGGATGTACTTAATGCAACCGATATGATGCTTAATGATCCTAACAGACTTCCATCATACAATGTAACTGATGATTACCTTACAAGTGGTATCAAATCTTCACCACAGTATTCAAGCTATTGGATTGAAGATGGCTCATTCTTCAGATTACAAACTGTTACTCTGGGTTATACTGTGCCAATGAAATCGACCTCTAAACTAAGATTATATGTTACAGGACAAAATCTTGCAGTATTTACTAATTACAAAGGAGTAGATCCTGAAGTTAATTTCAGCGGACTTGATAATCCGGGAATTGACAGGTTTAACAACTATCCAAGACCAAGAACAATCACTTTTGGATTGAACTTTACGCTTGCCAACTAACAGAATAGATAAACTATAAAATATATCAAATGAAAGTCAAAATAATAGCAGCGGTATTTTTTAGCTCGCTCTTTACTTTATCTTGTACCAATCTTGATGAAGAACTGTATGACAGAATACCCGATGACGAATTTGGAAAAACGCCAACAGAGATTGAAGCGCTGGTTGGCGGTGCATATTCTTCGCTTAGAGGATTTAGTGATGCGATTTCAAACTCGTTTCCGGGAAGTGAATATGTATTTTTCCTTAACGAGGTTGCTTCAGATGAAGCAGTAATACCTACAAGGGGAACTGACTGGTATGACGGAGGCCGTTATCAGCAATTACAGCGCCACCAATGGGATCCTGAAAATGGAGCGATACTATCTGCGTGGAGGTATTGTTATGCAGGTATTGCTAAAGTAAATGCTATCATATATCAGGTAGATAAAGCTGGATTAACAGATGAGGCTAAAGCTCCTATTTATGCCGAACTAAAATCGATAAGGGCATATTATTATTATATGCTGTTGGATATGTTTGGAAACGTGCCAATCGTGACCAACTTTGAAGATACCGGACTTCCTTCAAATTCTAGCCGTCAGGAAGTATATAACTTTGTTGAATCGGAATTACTGAATGCATTACCATATCTTAAATCAAACGTGGTATATTCTAAGTTCACTAAAAATGTTGCTTATGCTTTATTGGCAAGATTATATCTTAACTCTGAAGCTTTTGTTGGAACAGCACGTTGGCAGGACTGTATTAATATGTGTCAGAATATATCAGGTTATACATTAACACCTGATTATTTTGCAAGCTTCCTTACAAACAATCAAACATCTCCGGAAATTATTTTTGCAATTCCTTATGACCAAAAAGCAGGAACTGTAGGTAACTATATGAGCTCAATGAGCTGTCATTACCTGCATAGATTTACTATTTCGGCAACGGGAGATTACCCTTGGAGCGCAAATGGGATGAGTGCAGAACCTGGAGTTTATTCTTCTTTTGAAGATGTTGATAAGAGAAAGAAAGCAATGCTGGAGGGTGATCAGATAAACCTGGCAACAGGATCTGTTCTTTTGATGGATAGTGGTTTACCACTTACTTACACAGAGGATATTGTTGACTTTACAAACGCGAAACAAAACGAAGGTGTAAGACTTGCTAAATATGAAATGAAAGCAGGTGAACAATGGGAGCGTGACCATGATTTGGTTGTAATCCGTTACGCTGAAATTTTGATGATGCAGGCAGAATGTTATGTTCGACTTGGCCAGCCTGGACTTGCTGCTCCGTTTGTACAGCAAATTACCGACCGTGCCGGTACAGAGATGCCTGCAACGATAGATCTAAACTTTATTGATAAAGAGCTTCTTCGTGAATTTATTTTTGAAGGAAGAAGAAGAACTGATAATATCAGATTCGGAACTTATTTCCAGCCATGGTGGGAAAAAGGAACTACACCTGAATACAGAGGTATTTTCCCAATTCCTAAAGCGGTAATGGATACCAATGCCAACCTTGTACAAAATACAGGTTATTAGATTTTTTAAATGCCGCTCTTCTGTGTTTGGGTTAGTCATAGAAGGGCTGGCATTTTTTCCACATACAAAACATCTATGAAAAAATACACAACATTTTTAATTGTCGGTTTTATGAGCATTACCGTAGCATTAAGCTGCAGTAAGGACGATAAGCCTGGCGATACAGCACCAACTGAGAATTTAGATCCGGTTGCTGTTTCCAAAACGAACGATACTAAGATATACATGCATTATATGCCTTGGTTTGAAACCAAAGAAAGTAGTGCAGACCAGCAGTGGGGTTATCACTGGAAAATGGGAAAT
This sequence comes from Flavobacterium sp. AG291, assembly GCF_003350375.1. Taxonomy (GTDB): domain Bacteria; phylum Bacteroidota; class Bacteroidia; order Flavobacteriales; family Flavobacteriaceae; genus Flavobacterium; species Flavobacterium suzhouense. The sequence goes on from NZ_QQAR01000003.1 coordinate 323,096, forward strand.
AAAAATCCCGATATAATTGATGCCAACGGAAGAAGAGAAATTGCCTCTCATTATTATCCTCTAATTGGGCCATATCACTCGGGTGATGCAGCCGTGATAGAAAACCACCTGTTAATGATGAAATATGCCGGAATTGATGGTGTTCTTATTGATTGGTATGGTACTTATAATTTAAATGATTACAGAATCAACAAAGAAAATGCCGAGCAGCTTATAGCAATGCTTGATAAAGTTGGACTGGAATATGCAATAGTTTATGAAGACAGGTTTTTAACCAATATTGTTGATGCAGGGCTTTCACCTACAGTAGTTAGTGCAGCTAAGACCGATTTCAGCTATTTGCAGAATAACTATTTTAACGACGCTAATTATATAAAAATCAACGATAAACCTTTGTTGTTATGCTTTGGGCCGATAACGCTTACACAGCCTTCTGACTGGACTAATGCTTTGAGCGGATTTAACCCGAAACCTACTTTTTTAACCTTATGGTATGAATCGGCTGATGCCGGAGAAAATGCTTCGGGCGAATATTCATGGGTTTATCAGGATAATTCTCATATAAGTAATTTTTATGCTAACAGAATGCCAAATCTGGGAATAGCCATTGGTAGCGCTTATCCGGGATTTAACGACTATTATCTTCAGGGAGGTGGCGGAGATGCTATAGGCTGGACGATAGATCATAACAATGGAGCTACGCTTGATGCTACATTATCTATGGCTCAAAACGCTAATGTTGATTATCTTCAGTTGATAACATGGAACGATTTCGGCGAAGGTACCATGATAGAGCCTACGGTTGAGTTTGGTTATACTTATGTAGAAAAAATTAAAGCCTTTGCGGGTGTACAAAACGTAAATGTTGGATTTAGCGAAATCAGTAAACTTTATAATCTTAGAAAACAATACAAAGGAAATTCAGTTGTTCAGAACAAGCTGAATAAAGCTTTTGGTTATTTTGTTTCAATGCAGCCTGATAAAGCAGTACAAATATTAAATGAAATATAATAGTTATAATTAACTAAAATTAAATAATGAAAAATACAATTTATAAGTATTGCCTGGCAGCCTTTGTCTTTGTCTCGTTGTCTTGTAATGCCCAAAAAAAATATACGGTAAAATCACCTGGTAAAAATAATGAACTGGTTTTTAGCCTGACTAAATCAGGACAGCCTCAATATAGTTTTTCTACAAATGGGAAATCGGTAATTGAACCGTCTTTAATGGGGTTTGAGTTTCAGGAATTGAGCAAAATGACTGAGGGTTTTAAGGTTGTTACTACTGAAGAACATTCAGTTAATCAAACCTGGGAACAGCCTTGGGGAGAATTTAAGAAAGTAAAAGATAATCACAATGAACTTATTGTTCACCTGAAAGAAGAAAAGGGTGATCAAAGGCTGGTTGATGTTATTTTCAGGGTTTTTGATGATGGGGTTGGATTCAGGTATCATTTTCCTAAACAGCCTAAGCTTGGTAAGGTTAAGATAGCTAACGAGGTAACCCAATTTACTTTTGCAGATGACAACGATGTTTGGTGGATACCTGTACACCGTGAGAACAGCTACTATGAGAGCTTTTACAGGAAAACAACCATGAGTAAAACCGATACTATTAATACTCCGGCTACTTTTGAAATGAAAAACAAGCTTTATGTTGCTATTCATGAGGCTGATCTTACTGATTTTGCTTCAATGACATTGCTTAAAACCAAAGGCAATCAGTATAAAAGCGAACTTGTGCCTTGGGCAAATGGAGTAAAAGTATATGCTGAAACTCCATTCAATACGCCATGGAGAACAATTATGGTAGGAATTAAACCGGGAGATTTAGTAACGTCTACACTTACGCTTAATCTGAATGAACCATCAAAAATTAAGGATACGTCATGGATAGAGCCATCAAAATATATTGGTATATGGTGGGGAATGCATCTTGAAAAATTCAGCTGGGGACAAGGACCTAAACACGGAGCTACTACGAAAATAACTAAAGAATATATTGATTTTGCCGCTAAAAATGGTTTGGATGGTGTACTTGTAGAAGGATGGAATGTAGGTTGGGATGGTGATTGGACAGCTGACGGTTCTGCCTTTAGCTTTCTAAAGCCTTACCCGGATTTTGATATAGAGGAAATTACCAAATATGCAGCATCTAAAAATGTTCGCCTAATTGGGCATCATGAAACTGCCGGAGCTACAAAAAATTATGAAAGCCAGATGGAAGAGGCTTTTAAAATGTATAACAAATATGGCGTTAATTGTGTAAAAACAGGCTATGTTAATAAATATCTTGATAAAAAAGAATGGCATGATAGCCAGTATGGAGTACGTCATTACAGGAAAGTGATTGAGACTGCGGCTAAACACCATATTATGATAGATAATCACGAGCCTGTAAAAGGTACGGGATTACAGCGCACTTACCCGAATCTTATGGCTCAGGAAGGCGGAAGAGGTCAGGAATATGATGCATGGTCTGATGATGGTGGAAATACTCCTGAGCATACTACCATTATGCCTTTTACAAGAATGCTTGCCGGACCTATGGATTTTACTCCTGGTACATTTGACTTTAGTTACAAGACACCGCAGGGAGCAAAAGTTCAGACCACTCTAGCTAAACAATTGGCATTGTATGTTATTATGTTCAGTCCATTGCAAATGGCTTCTGATTTACCTGAAAACTATGAAGGTAAACCTGAATTTGAATTTATTAAGCAGGTGCCTTGCATCTGGTCTGAAACTAAAGTACCGGATGCTAAAATTGGTGATTATGTAGTTATGGCGCGTAAAGACTGGAAAGGTAACGACTGGTATATGGGAGCTATAACCAATAAAGATAGCCGAAAATTAAACCTGACTTTAGACTTTTTAGAGCCGGGTAAAACATATATGGCTGAAATATATGCAGATGGGGCAGGAGCTGATTACAAATCAAATCCTTATCCTGTGAGTATTAATTCTAAAAAAGTTGACTGTAAAACAGTATTAGAAATTAATCTTGCTGCAGGTGGAGGTACAGCTGTAAAATTCAAGCAGATCGCTAATTAAGAATTGGGTAAATGACTTTCTTATGAAAATTGTTTAATGTTTGTAATAACGGGGCTTTTAGCCCCGTTATTCGTTTATGAAGTTAAATGAAATCAAAAATCTTTGAAATTTGATATTTGTTTCACAATTTGAATGCTGCAATAATGTTTTAATTTTAAGAATTCAATTTTAATTGTAGTTATCTTTGTGAAAAGAATATTAGTTTTTTGACTTTTATTTTATTGCCCCAATTCGATATATGAAGAAACTCTATCTAAGGCTTATTAAACGGCCTATAAATATATTTCACTGTTTTTTTATGATGCTATTTGGCATTCAGGCTTTTTCGCAGGAAAGTACTGAAGAAAGGCTATTGCTCATAAAAGCCAATGAACTGGTTTTTTCTGATCCGGATGAAACGATTAAAATAGCTAACCATTTACTTAAAAAAGATTTTTCAGAAAGTAATAAAGCACTACTAAATCTTTTGCTTGCAAATAGTTATAAGGCAAAGGGTGATCTTCAAAAATCAACTACTTATATTTTTGAGGCCGGCAGCAATAAAAAAATAAGTGATTCTCTTACTATTGAAGTTGATTTTGTTAAAGCTGACTTATGCCGTAAACTTCAGTTATATGGCCAGATGGAAATATATCTGAATGATGTTTCCGAAAGACTCTCAAGTATAAATAATAATGATTATATACGCTCGGTTAGTGTAAGAAGTGAGTTGGAAAGAGCAGAAGCTTTATTACTTCAAAAGAAATACAATGCTTCGTTAAAATTAATTGACAAAGCAGAATCTGACAATAAAAATATTGCTGATGCTTACAGCTGTAATGCTAATTTGATGCTTATAAAAGGTACTGTTTTAAATTATTTAGGCAGAGCTACTGAAAGCGGGAATTATTTTAAACAGGCATTTGATTTTTATATAAAACAACGAAGACCAAATACTGTTTTCGAAATTAAAGTTTTATTGGGCACCGGTCAGATGTATTTTGCCCAAAAAGAATACAAAAAGGCATTAGATGTACAACTACTTGCTTTACAAAAGATTGAAAGGCTTAACAATCCGCTTCTAAAAGAAATTGTAACCTATCAGCTTGCAGAGTGTTGTCTCGCAATGGATAATAAAATTGATCATCAAAAATATTTTAGCAGTTTTCTTACTATTAATGATCTAAACATTAATATGGAAAATGAAGCTGTTAATACCATATACAGCCTTTTAAACAAAGAGCAGGATATTATTTTTACTCAGGAAGAATCCAGGCTCAAATTTATTACTTATGTTGGGCTAATATTAATATTGACGCTGGCTTTGGCCGGTGTTGTGATTTACAGGATAAACAGGTCTAAAAGAAGACAGCTAAAGGAAATAATAGGATATCTTGAAGTGAGTAATAAATTGCTGATTCAATCAGATTCAGGTAAGAAGGAGGTTAATAAAAGAATTACTATTTCTACAGAAACTGAGAATGTTATCCTGGCCAAACTGAAAAAATTTGAAGCATCAACGAAGTATATAAATAAAGATATGTCGTTGGCCACGTTAGCGGCACAACTTGATGTAAATACAAAATACCTTTCGGAGATAATTAATAAGCATTACAATGATAATTTTAATGCTTATATCAATAAGTTAAGGATAAATTACATCATTGAAAAGCTGAAGAATGAACCTGAATATCTAAATTATAAGATAAGTTATCTTGCAGAGGAATCTGGTTTTTCCTCACATAGTAGCTTTGCTACTGTATTTAAAACGATTACGGGCATAGCTCCAACCGTTTTTATAGATTTGATTGGTAAGGAAGTCACAGAGAAAAAAGCATAAATATGTCACAAACAGGTTACAGGAAATTTGTAATAATGATATTTACCCTATTGGGTACTTTGCCTGCTTTTTCTCAAAGGAGTCCTGAAACCGACAGTTTATTTGCCAAGGCTAAAATGAATATTTATGAAAAGCCTCAGTATGTTATTAAACTAGGTGATTCACTGTATAGTAGCAATGAAAGCTCTCTTGAAGATAAAGTAGAAGCTCTTTTATTAATCTCTGATGCCTATTCTTCTAAAAGAGATTATGAGAAATCGTTACAATTTTTTAAGATTGCAAACGACCTCCTAAAAAAAAGCAATAATACCGATTTACAGATTATTGTATTGAGCCGTAATGCAGTGCGTTACCAGCAAATGAAAGTATATGATAAGGCAATAGAATGCCTTGACGAATGTGATAAACTTTTGTTGCTAAAGCATGATGATAAAAAATTTAACCTTACAAGAGGTAATAATTATGCCGTAAGGGGAATGATCTATAAAGAGCAGTTGAATTGTGATATTGCAATAGGTTATTTTGATAAAGCAATAGAAAAATTTAAAAGTTTTTCTGAGCTCTCAACGTATCCTAATATGAGTATAACATACTATAACAAAGGGAATTGTTATATTGCTCTGGAAGATTATGGCAAGGCAATAGAGAATTTTGATGAGGCAGTAAAATATGCAGACCATGTAAACGCTAAAAGTTTAAAAGCTTTTGCGCTTAAAGGGCTCGCAGAAGTTTATAATAATCAGGGAAATAATCAGAAAGCTATAGAGGTACTTCTGGAAGCTTCCGAGATATCTAAAAATGTTGGTGATCTTATATTGAACAGAGGGATTTATATTAATCTGGCTAATAATTACAAACAGGTTGGTAATTGGGCGGAATACCAAAAATACAATCAGTTATTTTTAAAGAATCAGGCATTAATACGCTCTTCTGAAAGAGAATCTACCGGCGATGCTATTGAAGAATTTACAACACTTAATAATGAAAAATTGAGTACAATGCAGATAAGGTATAATATCATGATTGGGCTTGAAATTTTATTATTTTTCTTTTTGTCTTACCTGCTTTTCTCGTATCTCAAACGAAATAGAAAATCATCTGAAACTCTAAAACTAGAGGTTAAAAGAATTAAGGATACCCTAAGAAAACAATCTTTAAGCTGATAATTTTTATAAGAAAAATTCGATTCGTTTAAAGAATCATTTTTTTACTTTCCATTCATTTTTAACAATTATTTTGATTTATGTCATGCTTTTTTGGCGTTTTGCCTGATTGCATTATGATAATGTTTTTTGTTTTGTAAAGTGCTTGTTATTAATTATTTGTAACTTTATTATGGTTTTGAAATTACCGAATTGCAAAAGCATATTATTAGTATATTAAGAATATTATAGCAAGATTTGTTTTAGCTAAACTAACAAAAACGTTATTAAACTATGAATCAAAAACTATTTGAATCACCACCTGATTTTTTTTCAGGTGTAAGTCGTTTTTGGAATTCAGGCAAAACTTTCAGATGCTTATTACTGATTATTTGTTTGGGTTTCATTTCAACTTCAGGATTTGCACAGCTTGCTACACAAAATTTTGACAGTGGCATGCCGGCAACATGGGCGCAAACCAACAACGGTGTTGGCACAACTCCATGGACTATTTCTACGGATGGTTATTTAGGCAGTGCTGGTGCTGCTTTTATCGATCCATCTGCGGAAAATATTGGCAATGGTAATACTGCCAGGTATTTTCTTGTAACTCCCCAAATTACCGTGCCAACCAATGGTGAGCTGCGATTTTTTACAAAACAATCCAGCACAACTGATTTTGGGAATGTTTATGAGGTAAGGGTGTCTACTGCGAGCCAGACAGACATCAGCAGTTTTACCACGGTACTTGCTTCGTATACGGAAGCGCAATTGAGTAATGGTAACACTTATGAAGAAAAAGTGGTAACCATTCCCGGGAGTATTGCTCCTGGGCTTAATATTTATGTAGCATTTGTTTTAGTAAACAATCAAAATGCTGCAACTCCAAACGCTGATACATGGTTTATAGATAATGTGAGCCTGCAAACAGCTCAGGTTTGTGATGCGGTTGTAGCCAGTACAATATCGGCGACAGCGGTAACAAACGCTTCAGCTACAATAAACTGGACACATCCTACAGCTACACAATTTCAAATAATTGTTCAGCCATCAGCTGTACCTGCACCCGGTGCTTCATCGATTGGTATCCCTGTAACAGGAACAACCTATTCAGCCGGACCATTAACAGCAAGTACAAATTATGTTGCTTATATTAAAACGATATGCTCGCAGTCTGTTAGTGGATGGACAGCATATAATTTTAGTACGTTTGCAACGGGATCTTCATGTGCATATCCTATAATAGTGCCTGCCACAGGTGCCCCTTATACATATTCAGGAAACCTGAATACATTTCAAAACAGTACTGTTAGTTATACTACACAGGGTTCAAACTGCCTTTCGCCGGCAATTACTCAAAATTATCTGAATGGGGCTAAGGCATTTTTTTCGTATACAGCTCCTCAAAACGGTATTTTAAATGTTAGCAATGTTTCAACCGGACCTAATAATATTTGGGCTGTTTTGGTATATGAAGGTTGTGCTAATGTAGGCGTTTCTTGTCTTGGTGGGACTAATGGTTCTGCAGCTAATGTGACTAAAACCATTCCTAACATTTATGTTGAGGCAGGTAAAACCTATCTTGTAGTGATGTCCTCTCAATTGACACCAACTGCGAGTATGGCATTTACGTTAAAGATTAATACGGCTCCGTGTGCACCTCCATCTTTATTTACTTTTAAAGATTTACAGCAAACCAGTGTTAAGTTCTCATGGGATAATGTAGGTAATTTATCTACGGCATGGGAATACAGGGTTCAGACGGCGGGTTCTGCTGCGCCAACAGGAGCTTCGACAGGTACACCAACAACTACAAACATTGATAATCTTATTAATACAGGTTTAGCAGCAGGTACATCATATGATTTGTATGTTCGTTCGGTTTGTGGAGGAACTCCGGGAGCTTGGAGTACTGCATACAAATTCACTACACAATGTACAATGTTCCCTACACCATATTCACAGAATTTTACAGGAACATCGGCAACGGTACCGGCAGCATGCTGGACAGCTATAGATGTAAATAATGATGGTTTGATATGGACTTACCTTTCGTCTTATGCTACTATTGCAGTAAATAGTAACCAAAATTACAATAATGATTATTTTGTTACTCCTCAGGTAAACTTCACAGGTGGTCAGAAAAGGTTACGATATAAGCATCAGGCTGTAAACGGTAATGTAAAATATTCTATTAAAATTTCTACGACAGGGGTAGGAGTAGATAACTTTACAACTGTACTTATGCCGGAAACTTCTTTCGCTTCAATGACGGCATTTCAAGAAAGAATTATAAATATTCCTACATCAATAACAGGGCCTGTTAATATTGCCTTTATTGTAACTCCGGGCACAGGTAATACTGCTACAAGGATTTCTATTGACGACGTATTTATTGAAGATAAACCAGCATGTCCTGATCCGCTCACTCCAATGGTAAGCAATGTAACTACTACTACGGCACAATTAGCCTGGGTAGCAGGTGATACTGAGACGCAATGGGAAGTGGCTATTCAGCCGGCTGGTTCAGGTGTTCCTACAGTTGATGGAATATTAGTAAGTTCTAATCCCTACACAGCTACTGTAAATCCATCTACTGCTTATGAATATTATGTACGCGCATACTGTTCTTCTACCCAAAAAAGTAACTGGATAGGTCCTGTAACATTCAATACACTATGTACGGTATTTAATGTTCCTTTTGTAGAGAATTTCAATAATGGAGATGCTGCAAATTCTCATAAATTCTGCTGGACTATTACCGATGTCAATGGAGGCTCTACTTTTACAATGGGAGCAACAGAGGCACAGTTGGTTAGACCTGCATTCAATGCCCCTACGTCTTATAATGACTGGCTTATAACACCTGCAATTAATGTTATAGGTACAAAAGAGCTTAAGTTTAAGTATAAATCGGTAACCAGCGTATTCCATTCTACACCAAGGAATGGACTGGAAATCTTAATGTCTACCACGGATACTAATCCTTCAAGTTTCACTGTTATTTCTGCATTGACAGAAACTACGAATGTTGATTATGTAGAGAAAACCCTTTATATTAATGCCAACGGGCCTGTGTATATTGCATTTAGGGTACCACCAAGTTATGTGGTTACACCTCCGGGTACCGCCAATTTATATATTGATGATGTGAGAGTAGATGAAGCTCCGGCTTGTCCTGATCCATCAACAATTGTTGTTTCTAACATTACAACTAACAATGCTCATTTTACATGGACTAAAGGTTTTATTGAAACACAATGGCAGATAGCGGTACAACCGCAAGGTTCCGGAATACCTTCTACAGGTACAATGGTTACTGCTGATCCGGAATTTACAACTCCAGCAAATTTACTTGCTGACACTCAGTATGAAGTTTATCTAAGAGCATATTGTAACAGTACTGATCAAAGCAACTGGATAGGTCCTGTTAGGTTTAAAACATTATGTATGCCTATAGCAGCTCCGTTTATAGAGACATTTAACCCTGACTCAACAACAGAGCAATGCTGGTTAATACGCAACGATAATACAGATGCTTACAAATGGGGAACGAATTCAACTACAAATCCTTATGAAGGGGCTCATGCAGCAGCAGTATTTACAGGAACTAACGGTGATAATAACGACTGGTTAATTTCTCCGACAATTACTATTACCGCCGGGCAGCGCCTTAAATATTACTATAGGGTAAATGATTCATTTTTTAGTGATGATCTTGAAGTAATGTTGTCTACTACGGGAGTAGAGCCGGCTAATTTTACAACAATGCTGTATACAACTGATAATGATGCGCCGCTTACAAATACAGAATGGAAAGAGAAGATTATCAATCTTCCTGCCGGAGTAACGGGTAATATCAATATTGCATGGCATATACCTCAAAAACCGGCAAATCCATGGAATTATAGAGGTCAGATTGTTGTAATTGACAAAGTTGTAATAGAAAACATTCCGGTGTGTTCACAACCTACAAACCTTACAATACAAAATCTTACTGATACACAGGTACAATTAAAATGGGATACTACAGGTACTGAAACCTCTTGGGATGTTTATGTTCAGCCTTCGGGGCTTGCTGCTCCGGTAGGAGATGGTAACCCGGCTTACCTTACGACGGTTACTGCAAATCCATATACCAAATCAGGATTAACCGCTGCAACAATGTATGATTACTACGTTAGAGCTGCTTGTGCAACAGAAGACAGCCCTTGGGTTGGTCCTGTTACTTTTACAACGCTTTGTCCTATTGATACAGCATGTGAATATACTTTTACCTTAGGGAATGTTAATGCAGGTGGTATTTCGGGAGAGATACAGCTTATTCAAAATGGTGTGATAACACAGTCGTTTACATTATCAAGTTCATCTCCGGCAGGTGCATCGCAAACTTATACAGCTTTTCTATGCGATGGTGTTGAGTATTCTTTATTATGGGACGCTATTGGTACGGTACAGTCTCAGTATGCAGGTGCCTATCTAACCATTATGCAGGGTAGTACAACAATTTGGACAAGTACAAACCTGTCTCAGTCAATGAATGATGTTGTATATACAGGATTCGCTTCTTGCAGCCCTGTTACATGTCCTAATCCAACAGCATTGACTGTTAACGATGGTGTTCTTTCATGGACAGCTGGAGGTACAGAAACTCAATGGGAAGTGTTTATACAACCACTTAACAATGGTACATTACCGCAATCAGGTACACTTGTAACAACAAATTCTTATACTCCATTGGCTTCTGACTTTAATGTACCTGAAAATGGTAGTTATGAGTTCTTTGTAAGAGCGGTTTGTGGTACTACAGATAAGAGTTTCTGGTCAGGTCCTAAGAAGTTTGTAAGAAATGATTCTGCTGCAAAAGCTGTAACAGTTCCTGTTAACACAGGAGATGTTTGCGAAGTTTCTTCAGCTAACGCTACTTTCTATGGGGCTACGCCTTCGACAGATCCAATGACTTGTACAGGTGTTAACCACGGAGATATTTGGTATCAGTTCCAGGCTACATCAACAGCTCATATAGTGGAGCTTAATAATTTCTCGGGTGATTATTATATCTCTACAGGGAATCCTCAGCAGCCATATATTACAATGACATTATATCATGTAAATGGTTCTGTTATGGAAGAAATGGCTTGTAGTAATGTAAACATAATAACTGCAGCATATTCTGCGGCAACTATTGTTGGCGATACTTATAAAGTAAGACTTACTTTAAACAACAATGGAATTGATAATACGGTTCCTGTTGCAAATACCAGGGCTTATACATTTGATGTGTGTGTTAAAACTCCTGCTGATCCTTGTACAATAGGTCTTGCCAATAGTAGTTTTGAAACTCCGGAGGTAGGATTTGGGGTAGGTAGTATGTATAGGGAGCAGGTTGTTCCGGGATGGCGAAATAAAATAGCGGGTACTGATGCTTTATATCATTCTATTTATTTTCAGGATGCTTCTGCAACTTCAGGTGTAACCCCTTATGATGGAGGACAACTTACACAATTGCTGGCAAATTCATCAAATGTTTATGATCCTGCTGATATGGTAAATATTGAAGGTATGTACCAGGATTTTAATACTACTGAAATCACACAGCTTACTTATAGCTATGCTCAGGCGGCAAGAAGTCAAAACAATGCGGTTCAGATGTTTATGGGGCCTACAGCCGGTCCATTTGTGTTACTTGAAGATAATCCAAGTACTTCAGGATGGACTGTACATACAGGTGTTTATGATATACCTGTTGGCCAGACAACAACAAGAATTATGTTCAGGGCTAAAAATAATGGTATTGGAAACGTACTTGATGCAGTAAGTATTAAAGCTAACAATGAAATACTTACACAGCCTCATTCACTTGCTTGTAATATTAACAATACTTCAGTAAGCGCACGTGGAGTAGGGCAGTGGATAGCCGATGAGAATAACCCTTCAGAAGTTGTGTTTGGTACACCAAATGCTGCTACAACTACAATTTCAGGTTTTGTTCTTTCAGGTGATTATACATTTACATGGAAAACACGTTACTGTGAAGAGACCATTGTGATAAACAAAGTGGCTAATGACGAAATTCCTGCAGTTACTACTCCGGTAGAATATTGTATTGATGCTGTAGCGACTCCTCTTACTGCTTCCGAACTTACGGGCTATACACTTGCCTGGTATAATGTTGCTACAGGAGGAACTGCACTTGCAACAGCTCCAACACCTGGTACAACGACTGTGGGCACTACTTCTTATTATGTTGCTTATCTAGACGGTACAGGATGTGAAGGGGTAAGGGCACAGATTGATGTAAACGTGAATGATAAGACTAACCCGGTGGTTGGATTTACTTATGATGCTACAACTTATTGCTCAATTGCCGCTGATCCGGTAATTACACTTGATGCTGATTTTGCTCAAAATGGAACATTTACTGCTACGCCTGCAGGACTTTCTATAGATGCAATTACAGGAGCAATTGATCTTTCTGCAAGTACTGCCGGTACTTATAATGTGACTTATGATGTGGCTGCTGTTGATTGTATCAACCCTGGAACAAACTCTGTTACGATAACAATAAATGAACCATCTACACCTGTTGTTGACTTTACATATCCAAATAATGTATGTCTTAACAATGCTGCTGCATTACTGCCGGTAACTGCTACAGGCTTTACTACAGGAGGAACATTTGCTTCAACAACACTTACTGTCGATGCTTTAACAGGTGAAATAGATTTATCTACTGCTACAGCAGGAACACACGATGTTACTTATACTGTATTAGAAGACCTTAGTCTTTCGGGGTGTGCTAATGGAGGTACTTCAACATTCCAGATTACACTTGTTCAGCCTACAGTTCCTGTAACAGCGTTTACTTATGCGGCAGAGTATTGTATTGCCGAAACGAATCCTACACCTGCATTAGATACTAACTTCTATGTAGGAGGTTCATTCAGTGCAACTGGAGGTTTATTTATTGACCCGCTTACGGGAGAGATAGATTTGACATCTGCAGTAGCAGGTAGTTATGATGTGACATATACTGTTTTAGAGGATGACTGTCTTGAAGCAGGAAGTACTACTGTTACTGTTATCATTAATGCTTTAGCTTCGCCGGTGGTAACATTTAGTTATGAAAATCCTGCATGTATCAACTCTGGAAATGAATTAGTGCCAGTTCTTGCTGATTCGTTTACAATAGGTGGGGTATTCAGTTCAACAACTGTTTCAGTAGATGCAACAACTGGTGTAATAGATCTTACTACGGCAACACCGGGAATACATGATATTCTTTACATATTACCTGTAGATGCAGTTTTATGTACAGATGGAGGAACATTTACAACTTCAGTCGAACTTGTTCAGGGAATAGTACCTGTAATAGCGTTTACTTATGAGGATGTATATTGTTTTGAAAGTAACAATACGCTGCCTGAACTAGGAGTAGGCTTTACTACCGGAGGAACATTTAGTTCGACTTCGGGTTTAATACTTGATCCTTCAACAGGAGAGATTGATGTTGTAAACAGTAATCCTGGAACTTATGTGATAACATACACTGTAAATGCTAACCAGACTACATGTAATACAGGAGGAAGTGACTCAGCAACAGTTATTGTAGCTGGTAATCTTGAAGCAACGGTATCGCAAGAATGCAGAAACAATAATACATGGTTGTCTGTCGTTCCTGTTAATGCTTCTTTAGATCCTTCAACAGTAAATTATACATGGAAAAACGAAAACGGTGCAACTGTAAGTAACAATGCAGAGTTTAATGTAACTGAATATGCAGTTATGGAATCTTTAGAAGTACCATTGAATTTTACGGTTACAGTAAGTTCTGGAGATTGCTCTAATGAGGTTGGCTATACAGTTGTAAGTATTATGTGCGAAATACCACGCGGAATATCTCCAAACGGTGACGGACTTAATGATAATCTAAACCTGTCAGGTTTTGGAGTGAAGACAATTTCAATCTTTAATAGATATGGTAAAAAAGTATTTGATTATGGATCAGGTTATTTAAACCAATGGCATGGTCAGGATACTAATAATAATGAACTACCGGATGGAACTTATTTCTACAGTATTGAAAAAACTGATGGAAGTAGCTCAACCGGCTGGATTTACATAAACAGGCAAAATTAGGTAGCTTGATTACATCAGTTATCCCGCCTGTTATGGGCGGGTAATTGTAAAATCCAAAAAAATAAACTGCGAAAAAATTAGGTAGTCTCTTAAGACTGCCTAATTTTGCCGCTTTAATTAAAAATGCTAAATGAATAAGATTTTTGCTTTAGGTTTGCTCTTGCTGAGTTGCTTTGTTGCAATAGGTCAGAACCAGCCAAATGATTGTGCCGACGCAATTACTATTTGTGGAAATGGAAGTTTTTCTTCTAATTCAACCGGCCCCGGAGATACTCAGGAAATTTCTTCTTGCGGAGGCTTTGAAAGTAACTCAATTTGGTTGAAAGTTAACATTGTACAGACAGGTACATTAGGTTTCGATTTGATACCTGATGACCCCTCATTGGTTGTAGATTATGACTTTTGGGTGTTCCCTGCTAATGCAGTTTGTGGATCGTTAGGTAGTCCAATACGTTGTTGTACTACTAATCCTCTTGCGGCGGGTCTTTCTAACAATCATACAGGGATGTATGGTTCAACTACAATTACGCAATCAGGTCCCGGAGCTAATGGTAACGGTTATGTTCGCTGGTTAAATGTAACTGCCGGGCAAAGTTATTATATAGCAATTGACAGACCTTCAGGAAGTGGAGGTTTTCAGATAAACTGGACAGGTACAGCTACTACCGGTACAGGTGCTTTTCCAACACCTCCAACAGCTAATGACCTTGGAGAAGTAAGAACATGCAGTACAACTCCAAACATTGGAATTTTTGATTTAGGGGCTTTAAGGCCACAAATCAATGCTGACCAGGTAAATAATACAATTACATTCCATGCGACTAATGCAGATGCTGTCGATGGTGTGTCGCCTTTAGGAAATATTATTTCTAATACGTCAAACCCTCAACAGATTTTTGCAAGAGTAGTAAACAATTCAAGTGGATGTTTTACTGTTACCGATTTTACTCTGGTGGTTTATCCGGTTCCTAATGTTACTGTTTCAGCGTCCCAGTTAGTAGTTTGCCCGGGACAAAGTTTTAATATAACATTTAGTGGTACTCCTAATGCAAATTTCCATTATTCTATAAATGGAGGGAGTCCTCAGTCTGCGATATTAAATGCAGGTGGAAACTTTGTTCTTCCTCAGACCATATCTGCAAATACAACATATTCTTTAATTGATGCGAGTATTGTAAATTCAAGTGGAGTTGTAGTCTGTAGCCAGACATTAAATGGTTCTGTTACGGTTAATCTTAGCACACCTCTTACAGTTGGAGCTTCGACCAATTCTCCTATTTGTGCAAACCAGGACGGGATAATTGTATTAAATGGTTCAGCTAATGCTTCTGTTCAATATACAATACAAGGGAACCCAACAACGCAGAATGTAGTTTTGGATGCTACAGGAGAAGCTACAATTACGCTTCCTTCACTTACTTCCAATACCAATTACACAATTATAAGTGTAACTGATCCTAATGCGCCATTTTGTGTTTTTCCTATAAATTTCCAGGATACAATCAATGTTAGTCCAATACCTCAGGTAACAGCTCCACAACCTATGGAAGTATGTGCACCCGGATTTGGAATTTTTGACCTTGATAGCAATAATGCAGCTATTTCAGGAGGCAATACCGCATATACGATTACATATCATTTTACTCAGGCTGATGCTCAAAATGATACAGCTAGTTTAACTTCGCCTTATCAAAGTATTTCTGCAAACCAAACAGTTTATGTTAGGGTAGAATCTGCTTCAAATGGAGCATGTGTTAGTTATACGACTCTTAATCTTGTAACAAGTCAGTCACCTACAGTTTCCCCAGCTACCCCATTAGAGGAGTGTGCGGACAACTTTGACGGCTATGCGTACTTTGATCTTACCCCAGCAGGAGTAGAGATATTAAACGGCCAGAGCGGTCTTACGATCACCTACCACAGCACACAGGCAGCCGCAGAGTTTGGCGTGAATGCCATTGCTAACCCAACAAACTACCACAGTATACTGGGTACAGTCTATGCGAGTGTTGTACAGACGGGCACCACGACCAACTGCCGTTCTGTAGTACCGATCCAGCTGATCGTACACCCACGACCTGCTATCCCGGTGATGACAGCGTATGAGTTATGTGATGACGATACCGATGGCCTGCAGGTGTTTGACCTGACAAGCAAAGACCTTGAGGCAACGGGAGGAGATACAACATTAACTACAGCATATTACCTTAGTTCAACCGATGCTCAGTCGGGTAATAATCCAATAGCAAGCCCTGCCACTTTCGGCAATACGACTCCCAATAGCCAACCGGTATGGGTAGCTGTTATTACAGGCTTTGGCTGCCGCAGCATCGCTTCCTTCAATGTAGTGGTAAATCCGCTACCGGTATTAAGCACAGACCCTTCAGACTTTGAAGCGACCGAGTGTGAGGAAACACCGGGCAATGCATGGTTCCATCTTGATGAGATCGCTACAGCGATTACTGCAGGCGCCTCAGGCTATACGGTAGTATTCTATGAGACAGGCCCTGAAGCCCAGAGTGGAAGTGGTACCCCGCTGGCATCGCCATACCCTTCCCCGGACAACAATACGATCCATGCAAGGATCACCAATGCAGCTACAGGCTGCTGGACCACGGCAAGCGTACTGCTTCACGTTATCCCTGCACCTATAGCCACGCCACCGGCCCCACTAGCCGAGTGTGATGTCAACAATGACGGTTTTGCAACCTTTGACCTTACCGCCACGATCCAGGCGATAGAGAGTGCCCTTACTGATGTAACGGTAACGGTACACGAAACACCACAGGATGCGGAGTTTGGTGTAAATGCAGTACCGAACACCAATGCCTACAACAACCTTACGGCTAATGGGCAGACCTTATACCTAAGGGTAAAATCAGACCTTACGGACTGTTACGACATCGTAACGGTACAGCTGATCGTCAACCCTACACCGGTTGCGACAGCACCTGCGGACTATGAGCTGTGTGATGACGGAACGAGTGATACCGATGGTATCGCGACCTTCAACCTGAACACCAAAGCGGCAGAGATCTACGGTACGCTTGACCCTGCGCAGTACAGCCTTGCGTTCTATGCCGATGCGGCAAACGCAGCGGCCGGTACCAACGCGATCACCAACCCGATGAGTTACCAGTCTTCTACCGCTACGGTATATGCCCGTGTGACCAACACTGTAACAGGCTGTTATGATGTAGTGGCGCTGAATCTAATCGTGAACCCGCTGCC